>JAENZP010000001.1 GCA_016841205.1 Desulfoscipio geothermicus | reverse complement strand
CATCCCCGAAATCTGTTGTTTTTTTCACTGTCTACTTGACAGGGTGCAGATCACAATGCCGGGGCTTTTTTTGTTACAAAAATCCCATATAAAACAATAGCTCTGAAGGAGTTTTCTGGGGTTTTATCTATAAGGTTCAATGTTCAATATTACGGATCTCATGCTTGCTAAGCTCAGGAATTAAGTCAATCTTAAAGGAACTTCCATCTTCACTCATAGTTATAAATATACTTCTGATTGTATTTGACATTTCTTCCATAAGCCTCATTATGTCAACCCCTTTCTAATTAAATTATATGGCAATATTGGGCATGTTTCATTGTAAAGTTATTGGTGCTATTTCCACAGAACATCAGTTCTGTTATAATATCCCCAGGTGAAGCTTAGTGACCAAACTTTACCGCCAACCGGTAGAGGGCCAGGTTAAAGATGTACTTGCTCAAGCTAAAATTTACGAAAAAAACCATTGGCATTATCTTCAAGTTAATTAAAAAAATACCTGGATCTTAAAAGCAAAAACAATAAACTAATAGGGTGATTATGCAAAGTAAAATACCCCTTTCAGATACGGGAGCTATGCATGCCACCAAAGGGGTTGAGTTTAACGCTACTAATTATTAAAATATGGATGAGCAACGAATTTTCATATGACAATACTTTGTACGAACCACCTGGGCGACAACCTGGGTGGTTTTTTCTTTTGTAGGCTTTCAAAAGATATATGATGATACTTCTAAAAAAACAAATCCCCCTAGCCGACATACGCCGAACCGGGGGTCGCGCTTATACTACACTTTTTCAAATAGGAAGAGGATTTTCATGTACTGCAGATAAAGGGTGTGACGGGGAAAATAAAAAAGACGCCTCTGGATACAGAAGGTGTATATGTGATAAATGTACTAATTGTTAACCAAATTTTTCATACTGCATACTATATTTTATGACCAGAGAGGTGAGGGAATTAACATTGAAAGGAGGGATAACATGGTACCGACTAAAAACAAATGTAAAAGGGAATGCATTTGCTCTATAGAAATTGAGGATAGTGCTGTTTTCATTTTTTGCGGTGAAGTCGATGTTGATAATGTTAAAAGCTGCCTCCAAGCATACGAAGAAGTAAAAGGCAATAAAAAACCTGCGGAAGAAAATTAACATTATCTGGATGGCGAATAGATAACAAGAAGCTCCGGCGCAATGGCCGGGGCTTCTTTGTAGTTAATTACACTTAATTGCCGTGCTAATTACAGAACATATAAAGCCCCCGCCTCCTAGTGGCAATAGCACGGGTGGTAGCTACGTAGTCGATGACGTTAAATATTACTATTTAAGATAAGTCCGGGGTTTTTCTCAAGGCAGAAATTTAGTTCCCAATCAGAAGAAAACAAGGCTACCAGCCGTCCTTCCCGGTCCCAAGCAAGCCTGCTTCGGCTGGGCCAGATGATTCCGGGCAATTTCTCCGGGCTGCACTCAACCCAGCGGGCACAGGTGAACGGCAGTCTTTCTGTAGTAGCTTCCACTCCGTATTCTGAGCTAAGCCGTGCCACTACCACGTCGAATTGCAATTCTCCAACCGCTGCCAGTACAGGCTCCTTGCGCAGACTATCCTTAAAGAAAAGCACCTGGGTAGCGCCTTCCTCTTCCAGCTGTTCGATCCCTTTGTTGAACTGCTTATACTTAGCTATTTTCTCGTTATGCAGAATGCAAAAGTGTTCAGGTAAAAAACGAGGAATGTCATCAAATTTAATAATTTTCCCATCAGACAGCGTATCACCGATATTAAAGAGCCCCGGGTTGGCTAATCCCACTACATCACCGGGATAGGCTTCCTCCACTATTTCCCGTTCCCGGGCGAAGAACCGGTAAGCTCTGGTCATGCGAACTTTCCTCTGCAGACGGGAATGATAAATCTGCATATCTTTTTCAAAACGGCCGGAACATACCCGCAGGAAGGCTACCCGATCCCGGTGCTGCGGGTCCATATTGGCCTGAATTTTAAAAATCTGTCCAGTAAATCTCGGATTAGTTGGCTCAATCAGGCCGTCACTACTCCTGCGCGGGCCAGGTGCCGGAGCCAGGTCAAGGAGTGTCTGTAAAAAAGATTCCAGCCCAAAATTATTGATGGCGCTGCCGAAAAATACCGGGCTAATATCACCGGCCAGGAAATCCTCCCTACTAAATGAAGCGCCCGCTGCTGCCAGAAGTTCAATTTCATCCACTAACTGCCTGTACTCATCCTTGCCGATTAGATCCGATAATTTCGGATCGTATAGGTCATGTACCTGCACAGGGGCCCGGTGCTGGCCGTGGTAGGTCCGCTCAAAGAGCAGTACCTGCTGTTTGGAGAGGTCGTATACTCCTTTGAACGTCGGCCCGTTCCCGATAGGCCAGTTCATTGCTACCGGTCCGATCCCCAATTCTTGTTCTATTTCGTCCAGCAGGCCCAGCGGGTCACGACCCGGGCGATCCAGTTTGTTGATGAAAGTGAGAATAGGAGTGCGCTGCAGCCGGCATACTTGAAAGAGTTTGCGGGTCTGCGGCTCTATTCCTTTAGCGCTGTCCAGCACCATTACTGCGCTGTCTGTTACCATAAGTGTTCGATAAGTATCTTCGCTGAAGTCCTGATGACCAGGGGTGTCCAAAAGATTGATCTGGTATCCCCGGCAGTCGAACTGCAGGGCGGCGGTGGTGATAGATATACCCCGCTGTTGTTCCATCTCCATCCAGTCGGCGGTGGCGTGATGCTGTTTCTTGCGGGCTCGTACTGAGCCAGCCAGCTCAACCGCGCCGGCATAAAGCAACAGTTTTTCTGTCAAGGTTGTTTTCCCGGCATCGGGGTGGGAGATAATAGCAAAGGTGCGTCTTCGGGACACCTCATATTCCAGTTCATTATCGTTAACCTTAATAGTTTGTTGGGTCATAGATTCCCTCCGGATTGATTTGGTTATATTTATCCAATAAAATAATGTAATGCGATATTATATATTTGTCAAGATGTACTGTGTTACCTATACTACTCTATTAGTTCTTTGATGTGTAGTGCGTATATTTCAATTACTTGTTACAATGGGCATTGAAAGGACATTAAAGGTGGTGTTCCCAATATGCTTAGGACTCTAGTCTTTCGTTAACTATCTTACTGTATGGCTTGCTCAATTACTGGATCGGATTGCGCATGTGGCAGTTGATTGGCAAGTTTATACCATACCTGCCCAATGCTTTGTATTGGTTTGTATTCTGGTTTATCGCTATCTCCTTTATAGCAGGCCGTTTAGGTGAAAAATATTTTTCGCCGGAGATATTCCGGTCTTTAACTCTGCTGGGTGATTATTGGTTGGCTGCAATGGTTTATTTTGCTATAGTTCTTGGCTTATTGGAATTAGCCCGTTTTGCAGACCAACGTCTGGCCTTTTTGCCCCAGGGAGTCTTCGACCAATTTCCCGCTGCGCCTTTGCTTGGCTTGGGTGTAATAATGATTGTTTTAGTTATTATAGGTTATGGCTGGTGGAATGCCAGGAACCCGCAGGTAATTCATTATGACATTAATATTCCCAAACAAGCGGGCAATCTTAAACAATTACATGTGGTGGCAGTCTCCGACCTGCATCTTGGAAACATTGTGAACAATAAGCGGTTAGCCGGGTTGGTCGAAATGATTATAGCTTTAAACCCTGATATCATACTTTTGCCCGGTGATATAGTGGATGGAGATCCGCTGCCTTTTATTGAGCAGGATATGGATATAATTTTACGCAGACTGGCACCTTGCTATGGTATTTATGCAGTGCCGGGAAACCATGACTATATAGGTGGTAACTCCGCTGAAATTATCATCAACCTGGAAAAAACGGGTATCAAGGTGCTGCGGGATGAAGTTGTCCTGGTGGAGGATAGCTTTTATCTGGTGGGCAGAGACGATATATATGGCAGATACTATACCGGTACCGGGCGAAAAGATTTGCAAAGTGTTTTTAGGGGAATTGCTAACGATAATGCACTGCCTATTATTGTACTAGATCATCAACCTGTAAATTTAGATGAACCCGGGGAGCATGGCATGGATTTACAAATCTCCGGCCACACGCACCGTGGTCAGTTTTTCCCTTTTAACATGGTTACAGATCATATTTTCGAGGTTGACCAGGGATATTTACGCAAAGGGAATCTGCAGGTAATTGTCTCCACCGGATTTGGTACATGGGGACCGCCCATCAGAGTTGGGAGCCGGTCAGAGGTTTTAGATATACAGATAACCTTTAGCAGTTTTTACAGGAACTAAATTGTATAAATACGTTGGCCTTACTACTACAGCCTCTCTTATGCAAAAGAAAACAATTAAGCTATAGTATTAATTATAACTTATATTTAGGAAATATGTTGCAAATTTTTCAAACTCAAGTTATAATATGGTGAAGCTCGATAAAATGCTTGGAGATTCGGTGTAGCTTTCTCTATTGTAGATTGCCTGGGGAAGAATAAACCTGTTAATCCCAGCACGGGCAATCAATTAGAGGAGGTTTTTTAATGTTTGAAGACAAAACTTTAACTTGTAAGGACTGCGGTGCCGACTTCGTTTTTACTGCTTCGGAGCAACAATTCTATGCTGACAAGGGCTTTGCTAATGAACCTGGCCGTTGTCCCGAGTGCCGCGCGGCACGTAAGGCTGCCAACAACCGTGGTGGTGGCGGTAGTTATGGCCGTGAAAGACGCCAAATGTACGATGCAGTCTGCTCGGCCTGCGGCAAAGAGACCCAAGTACCTTTCCAGCCTCGTGGTGATAAACCCGTATATTGCCGTGACTGCTACAGATCCCGCAATAGCTGGTAAAATAGTAAAATCTTAAAGCCAGGGCATTTGCTGCTCTGGCTTTTTACTTTATGTACCTGTGCTGAGTTTATGCGCATAGTTTATTTTTAAATATCATGTTTAAATATTCCTCCAACTAATAATACTACCATCAATACTTGGAAGGAGGAATATATGATGATAAGGTTTCCCAATCTCTTTAAAGAAGGTCAAATTGGCCATACGGCCATTCGCAATCGGATAGTGATGCCCCCAATGGGTACAAACTTGGCCAATGAAAACGGTGCCGTTACACCGGCAATGATTCATTATTACCGGGAGCGGGCCAAGGGTGGCGTGGGATTAATCATTACCGAAATTAACTGTGTGGATGCGCCCCAGGGCAATGCCATTGCTAATGAATTGAGCATTGCCGATGATTCCTACATTGCCGGGCATAATGAGCTGGTGGAAGCCGTCAAAGAGCACGGCGCCAAAATTATCACCCAACTGCATCATGCCGGTCGCCAGACCACCTCGGAAAATACTTACGGCTTGCAACCGGTAGCTCCTTCGGCCATACCGGACCCCTATCTGCAAGTGGTGCCCAGGGAGCTTACTGCCGGGGAAATAGAAAACATTATTGAAATGTTTATCAAGGCAGCTGCCCGCGCGCACAACGCAGGTTATGACGGTGTGGAATTGCATGGTGCCCATGGCTACTTGATCGGCCAGTTTATGTCACCGTTCAGCAACAGGCGTACCGACCTCTACGGCGGTGATCTGACCGGTAGGATGCGCTTTCCACTGGAAATTTTGCGAGGCATTAAGCGGGAGGTCGGCAACAGTTTCCCCGTGGTATTTCGTATGAGCGCCGATGAATTCGTGGAAGGCGGCGTTCATCTTGACGAGGCTAAACATATGGCCCGCCTGCTCCAAGACGCCGGTGCGGATGCCCTGGATGTGTCCTCCGGAGTATACGCTTCCATGCCCACTATATTGGAAACGATGGGCTACCCCGAGGGCTGGCGGGTTTACCTGGCGGAAAATATTAAAAAAGAAGTGCATATACCCGTAATTGCCGTTGGAGTCATCCGCAGCCCCGAGGTGGCCGAAGGTATTATCGCCGATAACCGGGCGGACTTTGTGGCCCTGGGACGCACCCTCATAGCCGACCCGGAATGGCCTTTTAAAGCACTGGAAGGGCGAACCGAGGATATTAGAAAGTGCATTACCTGTAATATCTGGTGCATTGGCGAACGGGTATTTAGAAACCTGCATATACGCTGCACAGTAAATCCGGTAGCCGGCCGGGAGTTGGAGTACCCGCAGATTACTTCCACCCTTTCACCGATGCATTTTGCGGTGGTGGGCGGGGGACCTGCCGGCATGGAAGCGGCTCTGGTATTGGCAACTGCGGGACACCGGGTGTCACTGTTGGAAAGGCAGTCCGAGCTGGGTGGCCAGATACTGATGGCTTGTGTTCCACCGGGCAAAGATAAGATAAGATGGTCCATTGACTACCTGCAAACCCAGATACACAAATTAGGCGTGGAAATACATTTAAACACAGAGGCTAACGCTGATATGCTGCAGGGCATGAATGTTGACGCTGTCATAGTAGCTACGGGGGCGGCTCCGTTGATACCGAATATCCCCGGGGTTAACAATCCGACCGTTACCACTGCCTGGGATTTGCTGGCCGGCAGATACGAAGTTGGTAACCGGGTAGTCGTGGTAGGCGGTGGCAATGTGGGCTGCGAGACGGGGCTTTACCTAAAGCAGCGCGGGGTAGATGTAACCATAGTAGAAATGGGTGATGACCTGGCCATAGACGAGGAGCCCATTTCCAGGCAGGTACTGTTGGAGGAGCTGCGAAAAAACGATGTATGTGCAATTACCGGTCTTAATGTGCTGGAAATTAAACCCGATGGTGTGGTAGCTGTGGACCGCGAATGGCGGGAGCAATGGCTTCCCTGCACTCACGTGGTGCTCTCTGTGGGGGCGCGGCCTTTAAATCACCTGGCCGAGGAGTTAACACAAAGAGGTGTGCGTGTGTTTGTCATTGGTGATGCCAAACAACCTCGCCGGTTGAATAACGCTATCAGTGACGGCTTTTTAACGGCGCACCGCATTACCCAGGCGGAGTCACTTGCCCGGTCATACCGTCCGTTCCCCGTGCAGCAGTCCTACTGGGAACAGGAGCAGCTGCTGCAATAAATAGCGCAGTAAATAACTGTTATAAGAATATAACGCGCCTTGCGAAACTTTTGCAAGGCGTTATTTCCCGCACCTTAAGGTGCGTTCTAGCGCATCACCCTGTTATAACCCCAGCCATGGCTATGATTTTAATTTGAATCCCCCGCAGCTCTGGGCTTCTGGATTGCCGTGTTGTAAACATTCTCTCAGTCCCTCAAGTCCTACATATTTAATGATATCCATAATTGGCAAAACGGAGGGGATGCGCTTGGCCAATTTTCCGTAGGCCTTAATGTGTACAATGCAGCCTTGGCGGGTTTCTTCCTTGCCTTTAATGGCCACAAAAAACATGCAATTCTTGCAGCGATGCACAGCCCGCATGCGCATTTCAGGCAGGTAGAGCCGGTGTTTTTCCCATATAACATTATTGTTTTCCATAGTTATGGACCACCTTACTAATAATACAAACATATGTTTGTATTATTGTATTATTGATACTAAGTTATGTCAATAGGTTAAAAATGGTATATAGTAATGTACTCAATAGATCAGGTGTTTCGTGAGAAAAAAGGTAACAGTAAAAAAATGGCGAAATAACTGAGTAATGTATATTATTAAAGAGGTGATGTAAAGGATGCGGTTTATCCATACAGCTGATTGGCATTTGGGCCGTATTTTTCATGGTGTGCATTTAACGGATGACCAGGCCTATATTTTGGAGCAATTTATCAAACTGGTGGGTGACGTTAAGCCGGATGCGGTTTTAATTGCCGGTGATATTTATGACCGCTCGGTGCCGCCGCACGAAGCGGTGCAGCTGTTGGATGAAGTGCTTTTCCGGATAATCCTGGATTGCCGGGTGCCCGTTATAATCATTGCCGGTAACCACGACAGCCCCCAGCGGCTGGGATTTGGCCACCGCTTGTTGGCCCGCCAGGGTCTCTACATAATCGGTCAGTTAACTAACGGCTTTGTACCGGTGGTGCTTAAAGATGCTTTCGGTCCGGTGTATTTTTGTCCCGTGTCCTATGCCGAGCCGCCCGTGGTGCGGGAATTCCTGGGGACGCAAGAGGTGCAGGAGCACGACGGCGCCATGGCGGCACTGGCCGGCCAATGGGTAGCCCGGGTGCCTGCGGGGGCGCGCAAGGTCGCCCTGGCCCATGCCTTTGTGGCGGGCGGTGAGGAAAGTGAATCGGAGCGGCCGCTTTCCATAGGTGGGGCGGACCAAGTACTGGCCACCCACTTTCAGTCTTTTAACTATACAGCCCTGGGGCATTTGCACAAACCCCAGCCGGCCGGAGGGGAGCATACCCGTTATGCCGGTTCATTGATGAAATATTCCTTTTCCGAGGCAGCCCATCATAAATCGGTCACCCTGGTAGAAATGGATGCTTCGGGGACCGTCACCTGGGAACCGGTTTCCTTGTGCCCGCGCCGGGATGTGCGCTGTCTGGACGGCTATTTAAACGATCTACTAGTAGAACTGCCTGGCGGGGCCGGCAAGGAGGATTATCTGATGGTGACCCTGCGGGACCCGGGCGCGATATTGGACCCCATCGGCAAACTGCGGGAAGTTTACCCCAATGTGCTGCACATCGAGCGCCCTTATTTAACCTCGGGCGGTGATTTGCGCGGACCGGGGGGCGACCACCGCCACTTGAGCGAGTTGGATTTATTTACCTCCTTTTTTCAACAGGTGGCCGGGGAGGAACTGTCCCCGGAACAGCAAAGGGTACTGGCAGACACGGTGGAACAAGTTTACCGGCAAGATTACCAGCCGGAGCAGGGGACCGGGACGGTTGTTTATATAGCCCAGCGAGAAAACGGGGTGCAGGCATGAAACCACTGCAATTAGTCATGAGCGCTTTTGGACCCTACGCCGGATTACAGGCACTTGATTTTACAGAACTGGGCGACCGCTCATTCTTTTTAATCCACGGTCACACCGGTGCGGGTAAAACCACCATCCTTGACGCCATGTGCTTTGCCCTGTACGGTGACACCAGTGGTGCCCTGCGGGATGGTAAACAGATGCGCAGTGACCACGCTGACCCGGAGGTGGTAACTGACGTGATCTTTGACTTTGCTATTGGACCCGATGTTTACCGGATCAAGCGTCACCCGGAGCAGGAACGGCCTAAAAAACATGGTGCGGGAACCACTATCATGCGGGCCGATGCCACTCTGTGGAAAAGAACCGGCTTGGCCGCTGATGACGCCCGGGAAGGTACGGTGCTGGCCAGTGGGGGGACCAAGGTTAATGCAGCGGTGGAAAATCTGCTGGGCTTTAAAAGCGGCCAGTTCCGGCAGGTTGTGATGCTGCCCCAGGGCGAATTCCGCAAGCTGCTGGTGGCGGATTCCAAAGAACGCCAGGTTATCTTGGAAACTCTTTTTCACATTGAATTATACCGTTTAGTGGAGGAACGCCTTAAAAATGCAGCCCTGGAGCTTAAAAAGAAGGTGGGTAATGTACAGGAACAGAGGAAATGGGTGCTGCAGGAGGCCGGGGTAGAGGATCCGGAGGCCCTCAATCAGCGGCTGCAAAACCACGGGCTGGAACTAGCGACCGTGGAGGAAAAGGTAGTTAATAGCCGTCTGGTGGTTAAAAAAGCGCAGGAACAGTTGACCGCCGGGCAAAAGGCCAGGGAATTACTGGATGAGCAAAACCAGGCCCTGGCTGCAGTGGCAGCGCTGGAGGAAAAGGCGCAGAATGTGGAGGCGGCCCGGCAAGAAATGTCTAATGCCCGCCTGGCCGCCGGTTTAGTTGATGCGGAAAGCGTTTGGCAGGCTCGCCGGATTGAAGCTGTTGCTGCGGAGAAAAACCTGGCTGCCCGGCAGATTGTGCTGCAAGAAGCCCGTCATGCCAGAGAAAAGGCCATGCAAAACTGGAGCATGGCCAAGGGCAGAGAACCGGAGTGGGAAGGGGCGGTACGGGAGGTCAATCGCCTGGATGAACTATCCGGCAAAGTGGAATCCCTTACCCGGGCCCGCATTGATGTTGAAGCGGCATGGCGGCGGGCCAAAGCACTGGAAGCTACCAGTACTCAAGCCAAAGCCTCTTTATGCGCTAGGCAGTCTGCTATTGAAGAAAAAGCCAAACTGCGTGAAGACGCGGCCAACCAAGCTGCCCAGGCCGGTGCGCTGGAAGCAGCCTGCCGGGAAGCGGAACAAATAAGCGGTAAGAGGCAAAGCTTGGAGACATGGCGCCAGCGGATGAACTCAATTCACCAGACCTTTGCTGTAGCTGAGGAAACCTGCCGGCAGGTGGAAGAAAACTATGCCAGGGCCAAGGAAGAACTGTCCATACTGCAGCAAGCCTGGCATAGTGGACAGGCTGCGCTGCTGGCAGGCGGTTTAACTGCAGGCAGGCCGTGCCCTGTGTGCGGCTCTCTGAAACATCCTGCTCCGGCCGGTAGCGCCGGTCATGTACCCTCAGAAGAAGAAGTCAAGGCCAGGCAGCAGCAATTAAGTAAGCTGGAGAGTTATCGAGATAAGGTAATCAATAAAGCCAACCTTGTAGCTACTGAAAAAGCTACTGTGGGAAGCAAAGTAGAGGACTTGGTAAACGAACTGGGCGAGCGGGCCAATGCTGAGCCGGCCGCTCTTGTCGCTGCCGCCGGGAAAGTTAAGCATATGTGGAACCGGGCAGTGCAGGCTGAAGCAACAGCGGCAGCCCTGGGCAGGGAACTGGAGGTACTGAAGGCCAAGGAGAAAACCGACCGGGAGCAGCTGGAACTGCTGGAAAAGGAACTGCAGGAGGCTAGCGCGGCCTTAAAGTCGGCTAAGGCGGTCATGCAAGAACGGGAATCCACCGTACCAGGGGAACTGCGTGATCCGGACGCGCTAAATAAGGTCCGGCAGGCAGCGCTGAACAAGCGGGATCGGTTGATGGCTGTTCTGGAACAAGCCAGGAAAGAGGCGGAAGTGGCCGGCCAGGAGTTGGTCAAGGCCGAAACCGCGGCAGCTGAGGCTCAAAGCGTTTGGCAGGCAGCCCAGACCCGGGCTGCAGAGGCGGCTGAGCTTTTCCGTACCCGCCTAAAAACAGCCGGTTTTTCCGCTACCACGGAATATGTACAGGCCAAGCGAACCCCGGAGCAAATGCAGCGGTTGGAAAAGTTCATTAAGGAATACGATACCAGCCTGGGGGCCGCCCGGGACCGCCGGGACCGGGCGGTGCGGCGGACTGCGGGTATAGTCGAGCCGGATTTAGATAAACTGGCCGGTATATTGCTGGAGGCGGAAAAAAACAGGGATAACCTGTTACAACAGAATATACAACTGCGTTCGCAGATTAAACAAGAAGATAAGTGGCTGAAAACAATGGCTTGCTTGAAAGCTGAAATTAAATCTTTGGAGCAGCAGTATGCGATATGGGGTCACCTTTCTGAAGTGGCCAACGGTAAAAATAAATACGGGCTGACTTTTCAGCGCTTTGTGCTGGGGGCACTGCTGGACGATATAACTGTGGCTGCCACCGAGCGCCTAAAGCTGATGAGCAGCGGGCGCTATCAGTTGCAGCGTACTCTGGAACGGTCCCGCAGCAATGCCGCCGGGGGACTGGAATTGGAGGTTTTTGATACCTATACCGGTGTGGCGCGGGGAGTGGCAACTTTATCCGGCGGGGAAACCTTCCTGGCCTCGCTGTCCCTGGCCCTGGGACTGGCCGATGTGGTGCAGTCCTATGCGGGCGGCATACACTTGGATACCATTTTTGTAGATGAAGGATTCGGCACCCTTGATCCCGAATCTCTGGATTTAGCCATGCGTGCTTTGATGGACCTGCAAAAGGGTGGTCGCCTGGTGGGCATTATCTCACATGTGCCCGAGCTTAAGGAAATCATTGATGCCAGGTTGGAGATACAGTCCACCAAAAAAGGCAGCACGGCGTGTTTTAAAGTGTATTAATCCGGAGAGGGCGAAGAATATATGGCCTTGATAACTCAACTTGGTAGAATTGTTGGTGAGCATAATGTTTTTAGTTCCCGGGAAGAAAGGGTTTGTTATGCCTATGACGGCACCTTCTATTTTCATCTGCCTGATGTCGTAGTGAAACCGCAAAATGAGGAACAAATAGCCCGGATTGTCAAATTAGCCAATGATAGTGGCACCCCTGTGTTTCCCCGTGGGGCGGGCACGGGCCTGAGCGGAGGCTCACTGCCTGTCCAGGGCGGTATCGTTTTGGTGCTGACTGACCTGGACAGTATTCTGGAAATTGATGCCGCTAATCAGGTGGCGGTGGTGGAACCGGGTGTGATCACCGGGCAGTTGCAGGTGGCGGTGGAGGAGCAAGGCCTATTTTACCCGCCTGACCCGGGCAGTTTGGAGGTCTGCACCATTGGGGGTAATATTGCCGAGTGCGCCGGGGGACCCCGTGGGGTCAAATATGGGGTTACCCGGGATTATGTGCAGGGTTTGGTACTGGTTACCCCCACCGGGGATTTAATCCACACCGGGGGGAAAACCATAAAAAACGTGACCGGCTACGATTTAACCAGGTTGATGGTGGGTTCGGAAGGAACACTGGGTATCGTTACCAAAGCGTTGCTGCGGTTAATTCCCCTGCCAGGGGCCATAAAAACCGTGCTGGCTGTGTTTGATGATTTGCTGCAGGCCAGTGATGCTATTTTGGACGTTTTTCATAGTCGGGTAACACCGGCCACTATGGAGATTATGGATGCAGAGGCCATTAAATGCGTGGTCGAGCAGGCCGGTGCCCGGCTACCCAGGGACGCCGAAGCTATACTGTTGATTGAAGTGGACGGCCGGCCCGCCGCTGTTGAAGAGGAAGTGACTGAAGTGGCTGAGGCCTGCCTGCGGCACCGGGCCCGCAGTGTGGAAACAGCCGGCACGCCGGAGGAACGGAACCGGCTGTGGCAAGCCAGGCGGGCCGTGTCCCCGGCATTGGTCAAGCTAAAGCCCACCAAAATTTCCGAGGACGCCACTGTGCCCAGGGCGCAAGTACCGGCCATGATCAGGCGGCTGCAGCAAATTAGGGAAAAGTATGGCCTAAATCTGGTCATTTTCGGGCATGCCGGGGATGGCAACCTGCATCCCAATATTATTGCTGATGAGCGCGATGCCGGTGAAATGGCCCGGGTGGAAGCAGCTGTAGGGGAAATTTTCCAGGCGGCCCTTGAATTAGGCGGCACACTAAGCGGAGAGCATGGCGTTGGCATTATGAAAGCTCCTTATATGCAGGCGGAATTCGGCGTCCAGGGCCTGGCTTACATGCGCAGGATAAAGCAGAGTTTGGATCCCAATAATATTCTTAACCCGGGGAAGATTTTCCCGGAGTGACCAGCAGCAACTAAATAATAAGGCAGTTGACCGAAAATGTGCCCGGAAAATTATAACAAGGTTTTAGATAACGATCTGGTGGCCCAATGCAGCCGGTGCGGCAAATGCCGCTCTGTCTGCCCTGTTTTTGCAGAGCTCCGCGCCGAACCCTATGTGGCCCGGGGCAAGGTGCAGCTTTACAAAGCACTGTTAAACGGCACCCTTGAGGCAACGGAAAAGTACCGGGAACTAATCTCGTTTTGCCTGCTCTGCGGCCGGTGCACCGAAAACTGCCCCAACGGCGTTGAAACCGAGAAAATAGTGCTCCGGGCCAGAAGCAAACTGGTTGATAGCCGGGGGCTGCCCTTTATCAAAAGAAATGTTTTTCAGCATATGCTGAAAAACAATGGCCGGCTTAACCTGGCGGCCGGTATGTTATACCTCTGTCAGCACTTGGGACTGCGCAGTTTGGTGCGGAAAACAGGCTTACTGCCAGGTCCGCTAAAAAACATGGAACAACTGCTGCCCGCCCTGGCCGCCAGGCCGCTGCGCAGTCAACTGCCTGCGGTAATCAATCCACCGGGCCAGGTTAAAATTAAGGTTGGATATTTTACCGGGTGTTTAAGCCAGTACGTTTTTACCGAAACCGGTAAAAACGTGGCCCGTATATTAACCCGGATGGGAGCGCAGGTGGTTATCCCGGAGCAGTATTGCTGCGGCATGCCTGCTTTTACGGCGGGCGATAGGATGAATGCGGCGGCTCTGGCCCGGATGAACGTAGCTGCTTTTCAGGACACCGGGGTGGAAATGGTCATTACGGACTGCGCCACCTGCGGTTCAACCTGGCGAAATAAGTATCCTGAACTGTTGGGTGAGGAACTTCCCTTTAGGGTAATGGATATTTGCCAGTTTCTGGCCCAATGGGGTTTGCCGGATACCTCCGGCCTGCCATGCCAGGTTCCCGTACCGGTCACTTATCACGACCCGTGCCACTTGGCTAGGCACATGCAGGTGCGGGAAGAACCCAGGGCGCTGCTGCGCGGTATCCCTGGTATGGAATTTATTGAAATGAGAGAGGCGGACCACTGCTGCGGTGCTTCGGGTTCTTTTCAACTAGAACACCAGGATCTGGCGGCCCGGATTGGTGAACGCAAAATAAACAATATTTTGGCAACCGGTGCCCGGGTAGTCGCTACGGGCTGTCCTTCCTGCCGCCTGCATCTGGCGCGGCTGCTGCAGGGCAGAGATGCAGGTATTACGGTGGTACACCCAGTGGATTTGCTCAGGTGACTTGAAGAGGCATTTGTTGCCATAAATCCGGCTCTTGATTATAATGGATGGTAACTAGTATTTAATAATGGAGGAACCATGCGTAAGCGCAAAAAATGGTTAATCAAAGCATCCGAGCCGGTATTGCAACCTATACTGGCCAAGAAGCTGGGCGTTTCCCCATTGATGGCTCAGCTTTTAATTAATCGTGGTATATATACCGTCAGGGCGGCCCGGGAATTTTTAAATGTATCCTTTGAAGAGCTGCATGCACCGGAATTAATGCGTGACCTGCCTAAGGCGGTGGAAATTATATCCGGAACCCTGGACCGGGCGGGCAAGATTTTGGTTTACGGCGATTATGATGTGGACGGGGTCACCGGAACCACCTTGTTGGTGCATGTTTTGCGCCGGCTGGGGGGCAATGTGAAGTATTATATACCGCACCGCCTCAACGAAGGGTATGGGCTGCACACTCCGGTGCTGCAAATGGCCCGGGAATCCGGTATACAGCTTGTGCTTACCGTGGATTGCGGCATTAGCTCGGTTGCTGAAGTGGACGAAGCCAACCGCAGCGGCGGGCCTGCTATAGTCATTACCGATCACCACGAGCCACCTTCCGAGTTACCCCGGGCCGCAGCGGTGGTCAATCCCAAGCGCAAAGGCTGCAGGTACCCCTTTGGTGATCTGGCCGGGGTGGGGGTGGCCTTTAAACTGGTGCAGGCACTGCTGGTCAGCAGAGGCAATCCTTTCAGTTGGGAGGAATACCTGGACCTGGTTTGTTTGGGTACGGTTGCAGATATTGTACCGCTGCAGGGGGAAAACCGCATTCTGGTTAGGCACGGGCTGTCGTATTTGAGTAATTCAGCCAGACCCGGCCTGCAGGCCCTCTGCCAGGCCTGCGGCATTCGGCAAAACACGATCACCGCCTGGGAAGTGGGATTTTTACTGGCCCCTCGTGTTAATGCGGCGGGGCGTTTAGACGATGCCGGTTTGGCAGTGGAAATGTTACTGAGTGACGATTATGATGCGGCTCTGGAAATGGCCCGCCTGTTAAACAAAGCTAACCAGGAGCGGCAAAACCTGGAGGCGGTTACCTTAGCCGAGGCGCTGGGCATGCTGGAGCAAGACCCTGGGCTGGCCGACCGGGATGTACTGGTGCTGGCGTCCGCTAACTGGCACCCGGGCGTAATTGGCATTGTGGCCTCCCGCCTGGTGGACCGCTTTTATAAGCCGGTGCTGCTGATTGCCTGCGATCAGGAGCTGGGCAAAGGCTCTGCCCGGAGCATCAGCGGCTTTCATTTATATAACGCCCTGGAGTATTGCGCCGGTTACCTAACCGGTTACGGGGGCCATGCTATGGCGGCCGGCTTTTTACTGCCGGTGGAGCAGGTAGATATACTCCGGGAAAAAATCAACGATTATGCCGCTGCTCATTTGTGCGAAGCGGAAACTGAGCCGGTTATGGAACTGGATGCCCTGGTTTCCTTGCAGGATATTACCTATGAACTGATTAATGAAATAGAACAGCTGGCCCCTTACGGGCATGGTAATCCGGGGCCGGTATTCGCTCTGCAGCAGGCCAGGTTGGTTAATTGCCGGGGGGTCGGCAAAAATAACGCGCATTTAAAAATGCTGCTCAGCGACCACAGCGCGGTCATGGACGGTATCGGTTTTAACCTGGGTCAATTTGCCGGGGAGCTGGCCGTTGCCAAGGAAGTTAGCGTTGCTTTTACGCCTGAGGTGAATACCTGGCAGGGCCGTCAAACACTACAGGTTAAAGTGCAGGATGTCCATTTGGAGCCTTGGCATGAAACCAGTGGACAGCAGGGTGGTCAGTGGCAGGAGGATAGTTTGAGCTGTGCCGGTGATCTCATTTTAGTGCCGGAAACCATAGCCAGCCTGCTGCAGCATTTTTTAAGCAGCCGTGGCTACCCGATACCGCCTGAAATGCATACTTTATGGCCGGCAGCCGCAGAACGTCCGCCCGCAGTCCAAGAAGCCCATCCAGACGATGAGATTGCCTGTGCGTCAGCGCCTATTGCGATGGCCGGCGGTCAGACATGCTCAACTCCGGCAGGCGCGTTCAGGGAAAAAAGGCTGGCTCGCCTGAGTCCTTCGCCAGGTTGTATACTACTGGTAGCCAACTGTGCCTGTAATGCGTTGCAGGTATACCGGTACATTGAGGAGCATAACGCCCAATTTAACGGTGCGGCCACCTATTTGCATGGTTATATGCCCCGGGATTACATAAAAGAGCAGTTTTCAAAAATAAACCGGCAAGTCATTAAGCTGGCTGTGGTTACACCGGCCTGCCTTGGGGGAAGTTTAAAAGTCTCCTTCGACAGGGTTTTGCTGGTACGTCCCCCGGCGATAGCAGGAGACTGGCAGCGTCTTATAGCCTTGGCTGGTGCCCGGGCACCGCTTCAAGTAGAGTCTCTTTATGGTGTGGAGGACTGGGAGGAAAACCGCAGCTACCTAGAGGAATTGGCACCGGAAAGGGATGTGCTGGCTCATTATTATGCGCTGCTGCGTTCTTTAGCTCCCGGTGGTGCAGGCTCGTGCAGTAAGGCTGTGATCCTGGAACGTATGGCCGGGGCGGGCTACGATATGCATTCATGTATATCGCTTATTGTTGCGGTGGCGGTATTTGCCGACCTGGATTTGTTGCAATTTTACTGGCAAGAGGATATGCTAAAGTATAAATTATTGCCTTTAAAAGGTAGAAAGATGAATCTGACTGCAGCACCTACCTTTAACTGGGCACATAATATAAAAGCAAGTGGTCTTTACTGGATAAACCTTAACGTCAAAGCAAGTGGGGCGTAGATTATGCCGATGGAAGATGTCATTCAAAAAGTAATGCAATATAATCCCCATGCTGATCTGCAGCTGCTCAAGCGAGCCTTTGCTTTTGCGAGCGAGGCGCATGTCGGGCAAAAGCGCAATTCCGGGGAGCCGTATATCACTCATCCGGTATCCGTTTCCTTCATTTTGGCTAGCCTAAATATGGATATGGATGTACTGGTGGCCGGTTTGCTGCATGATACGGTGGAGGATACCGGGATTACCTTAGAGAATATCGAAAATAATTTTGGCAGTGAAGTAGCGCAGCTGGTGGACGGAGTAACCAAGTTAAGCCGTTTGGAATATCATTCGAAGGAAGAGCGCCAGGTGGAAAACCTGCGTAAAATGTTTCTGGCCATGGCGCGGGATATTCGGGTTATCATTATCAAATTGGCTGACCGGCTTCATAACATGCGTACGCTGCAATACCAGCAGGAGCACAAACAGCGGGAAGTGGCGCTGGAAACGCTGGAGATATTTGCGCCCTTGGCCCACCGGCTGGGTATTTACAGGTTAAAGTGGGAATTGGAGGACTTGTCCTTTCGCTTTAGCCACCCGGAAAAATATTATGATCTATCTGAGCTAGTCGCCAGCACCCGCGAGAAGCGGGAGGATACTATCCGCACTATTGTTGCCATACTGCAGGAAAAAATGCAGGAAGTGAATATTAAAGCGGAAATCCAGGGGCGGCCCAAAAATCTTTATAGCATTTACACGAAAATGCAAAAACAGCAGTTGGAGTTCAATCAGATTTATGACGTAATGGCGGTCAGGGTGCTGGTGGATTCGGTGCGGGATTGCTATGCCGTTTTGGGTACGGTGCACACCTTATGGGTGCCTATTCCCGGCCGTTTTAAAGACTACATTGCTATGCCCAAATCTAATATGTACCAGTCCCTGCATACTACTGTAGTTAGCCCCCAGGGCGGTCCCCTGGAGATACAAATTAGAACCTGGGAAATGCACCGGACTTCCGAGTATGGCATTGCTGCTCATTGGCGCTATAAGGAAGGCGGGGGCAAGGAAGGTGATTTAGACCGTAAACTTAGCTGGCTGCGGCAGATATTAGACTGGCAGAAGGACCTTAAAGATGCCCGCGAATTTATGGAAGGCCTGAAGATAGATCTTTTTGACGATGTAGTGTTTGTGTTTACTCCCAAGGGTGATGTGATAGAATTTCCCGCCGGCTCTACGCCGCTGGACTTTGCCTACCGGGTGCACACCCAGGTAGGGCATAAATGCATAGGGGCTATGGTGAACGATAAAATTGTGCCTCTGGATTATGTCCTGAAAAACGGTGACCGGGTGGAGATTTTGACTTCCAAACAGGGTCGCGGACCCAGCCGTGATTGGTTGAAGATTGCGAAAACATCCCAGGCCAAAACTAAGATCAGGCAATGGTTTAAAAAAGAACATCGGGAAGACAATATAGCCAGAGGCCGGGAGTCGTTGGAGCGGGAGATTAAAAAGCACGGTCTGGAGCCAGACGCCATTAAGAGCGATCAGCTGCTTGAGCAGTGCAAAAAAATGAATCTCCCCGGCCTGGATGACCTCTATGCCGCGGTGGGCGATGGCATTGTCTCGGCGACCAGCCTGGTAAATAAGCTGCGGGAGAAAGCAGAGCGGGAGAATAAGAAGAAACTGATCAGTGAGGGCCTTGAGGAGCTACTGCAGCTGTCGGAGTCCCGGTCCTTATCCTCCTGGGGCAAGCCTACCCATGGCATTCGGGTGCGCGGCGTAGATAATCTGTTGATCAGGCTGGCCCATTGCTGCAATCCAGTGCCCGGTGACGATATTGTGGGCTATATTACCCGCGGCAGAGGGGTTTCCATTCACCGGGAAGACTGTCCCAATGTCGAACCGATGCTCGATGAGCCCGAGCGTCTGGTGGAAGTGGCCTGGGACGAAGATTTTCATTCCCCTTTCCAGGTGCACCTGGAAATTGTGGGTGCGGACCGGGCCGGGCTACTAAACGATATTATGGCGGTGCTAATGGATTTGAAAATTAGCGCCAATTGGGTGACTGCCCGGGGGCGCAAGGATAATACCGGGGTAGTGGAAATGATATTGGATATAAAAAACAAGGAGCAGCTCGATTATATTATCAACCGCATCAGCCGCGTTCAGAACGTATACAGCGTTCAACGCCGGCGTCAGGCTTAAGCTTGTGTAAGCTGCTATACTATCAAAATTGATAAATTGGAGGGATATCTATTGATTTTTGAACAACTGGAATTAGGTTCCCTAGCTACGAATTGCTATATCATCGGCTGCTCTGAAACCAGGATTGGGGCGGTAGTGGATCCTGGCGACGAAGGTGATTTTATTTTGGACAGAATAAACAGCCTGCAATTGCAGTGCAAATACATAATCCTGACCCACGGACATGTAGATCATATCGGCGCGCTGGCTGAAGTACATGCGGCCACCGGTGCCGACGTGCTGATCCACTCGGCCGACGCCGCCAGGCTGGTCAACCCGAACCGGTATTCATATTTTTTATCCGTTGACTCTAAACTTCCCACAGCCGACCGGTTGCTGGAGGATGGGGATAAAATACAGGTGGGTAATATTACCTGGGAGGTCATACATACGCCCGGCCATACACCTGGCGGCATTTGCCTGAAGACGGGCGGCTTATTAATCACGGGAGATACTCTTTTTGCTTTCTCGGTGGGACGTTCCGATCTACCCGGGGGCAATCACCGGGTATTGATAAATTCTATAAAGACCAGACTGCTGGGCTTTGCTGATGAAACCAGGATTTTTCCCGGCCACGGTCCTGTTTCTACTATCGGCGCTGAAAGAAGGTTTAACCCTTTCTTATAAAAAACAAACGTGGCAGGCTTGATTAATCTGAAACGGGAGGTTGTTATTTTGATATTTGAAGGATTTGGAGTAGGCCCCATCGACGCCAATTGTTATATCATCGGTTGTGATAAAACCAAGGAGGGAGCGGTGGTGGATCCCGGTGACGAGGGCATGCGCATTTTAAAGCGGCTTGAAGCTCTGGGACTTAAATGTAAATACATAATTCTTACCCACGGGCATGCGGACCACATTACAGCGCTGAAGCAAGTGCGTGAGGCTACCGGTGCCGAGGTACTAATCCACACTAAAGATGCCGATATGCTGACCAACCCGAAGCTAAACCTGTCCATGATGCTGGGGATGGTGCTAAGATTCGAAGCAGCTGAACGCTTGCTGGAGGAAGGGGATAAAATACAGGTAGGCAAAATAACCCTTGAAGTTATCCATACCCCGGGTCATACCCAGGGCGGTATTACCTTGAAGGTAGGGGATGCTCTAATCACCGGGGATACTCTGTTTGCAGGTTCGGTGGGGCGTTCCGATTTTCCGGGTGGCAGTCATAAAGTATTGATTAATTCAATTAAAACAAAATTGTTGGTTTTCCCCGACGAAACCAAAGTTTATTCGGGCCACGGACCGGCTACCACTATTGGTCACGAGAAAAGATACAATCCTTTTCTTTAGGCCGCGCAAGGCGGAATATATCCCCGGTATGGATTAGCTATCATACCGGGGCTTGCAGTCAGGGCATTCGCACTGGGTGTCGTGTTTTTTGGTATACCCGGCACCTTCCATGGCGTCCACTATTTGCTGCCGGATGCCGTCCAGGTATTGCCTTCGCACTTTTTGCTGCTCATTTTTTTCCTCATCGGTTAGTCCCTCATATCGCTCTTTGCGGGCCAAATAATTGATTCTTGCCACTAATTCTACGGTTATCACCAAGTCATCACCTCTGCTTAATTATAGCATTTTAGCCGGGCAACTGCCAACGGGGCAACTTCACCGGTGTAATATGCGCTATTGCGTAGCTTTGGTGCAGGTTGACAAAACTTAATATTTTACATAAAATTGGATTCAGGTATGTACAGCGGACCACTGCTAACCCCTCCCGTTTCCGTTTACCGGTTGCGGGAGTTTTCTGTTGTAATAATTTGAAGGAGGCATTTATAAACATGCTGACTACACGGCCACGGGGGACTGCGGATATTCTTCCGGGCCAGGTTGATAATTGGCAGTACATAGAGAATATGGCGGCCCGGGTATGTCGGGAGTACGGTTACCGGGAAATCCGCACCCCTATTTTTGAGCATACGGAACTGTTTGTGCGTGGGGTGGGGGAAAGCACCGATATAGTAGAAAAAGAAATGTACACCTTCCAAGACCGGGGCGAGCGGAGTATCACCCTGCGCCCCGAGGGAACGGCCTCCGTGGTACGTGCTTACCTGGAGAATAAACTATACGCCGGACCGCAGCCCGTGAAAGCCTATTACATAGGGCCCATGTTCAGGTATGATCGTCCTCAGGCCGGGCGTTACCGGCAGTTTCACCAGTTCGGGGTAGAGGTGTTTGGGGCGCAGCAGCCTGCAGTGGACGCAGAGGTAATGGCTCTGGCCATGGATTTTTACGGCCGGCTGGGGCTAAATGACCTGGAACTGCACATTAACAGTTTGGGCTGTCCCACCTGCCGTACCGCAGTGCGGGAAAAGCTGCAGCAATTTTTCCAGCCCGTGCTTGGTGAATTATGTCCCAACTGTCAAAGCAGGTATGACAGAAATCCTTTGCGAATACTGGATTGCAAATCAACCCGTTGTACCGAGCTGGCTTTGGAGGCACCTACTACGGCGGACTGCTTGTGCTCGGAATGCCGGGCTCATTTTGAGCAAGTGCAGCAGTATATGCAGGATCTGGGTATACCCTATGTGCTGGACAAGCAGTTGGTACGTGGTCTGGATTATTATACCCATACCGCCTTTGAAATAATGTCCCCCGATATTGGTGCCCAGAGTTCCGTTGGCGGGGGCGGGCGCTATAATGGCTTAATTGAAGCCTGCGGCGGGCCGCCCACCCCGGGGATCGGTTTTGCCTTGGGTCTGGAAAGGATTTTGCTGACCCTGGAAAAACGGGGCAAACTACCGAACATTCAGGCCGGTCCCGTGGTATTCTTGGTAGCGGTCGGGGACCGGGCGGTCCGGGAAAGTTTCTCGCTGCTTGCCCGGTTACGGGCTGTCGGGATTGCCGCTGACATGGATTATCAGGGGCGCAGTATTAAAGCCCAGATGAAATACGCCGGTAAGCTAGGTGTGCGTTATGCTGTGATTATTGGTGAGGACGAGCTGCAGAGAGGCAGCGTTATGCTGCGGGATATGGATGCGGGCGGACAGCGTGAAATTCCCGCCGGTGAAGTTATCCGTACCTTAAAAGATAATTAGGCCACTTTAATTACTAAGACATAATTGCCGGTGGCGTTAAAAAACAATCAGACAGGTAAAAAGCCACCGGTATAATGGCAGGGAGGTTATTGCTTATGTCAGAATCTATGCAGGGGATGAAACGCAGTCATTATTGCGGGGAGTTGACCGCCGCTGATAATGGCCGGGCGGTTACTCTAATGGGTTGGGTAAATACCCGTCGTGACCACGGTGGTCTAATTTTTGTTGATTTGCGCGATCGCACCGGGCTGGTGCAGGTGGTATTTAGTCCCGATATTAACAATGCGTCCTTTGCCAAGGCCGGGGGGGTGCGCAGTGAATATGTGCTGGCGGTTACCGGCCGGGTATCGATAAGGCCTGAGGGGACGGCCAACCCAAACTTGGTCACCGGGGAAATTGAAGTGCTGGTCGATGAGTTGCGCGTATTAAGCCAGGCTAAAACGCCACCCTTTTACATTGAGGACGAGGTGGAAGTGGACGAAAACCTGCGTCTGCGCTACCGCTACCTGGACCTGCGCCGACCGGAAATGCAGCAGGCCATGCTTATGCGCCACCGTGCCGCCAAAGCAGCGCGCGATTTCCTGGATGAGCACGGTTTTTGGGAAATAGAAACGCCCATGCTAACTCGCAGTACCCCCGAGGGGGCCAGGGACTTTTTAGTGCCCAGCCGCTTGAACCCGGGCCGTTTTTATGCCTTGCCCCAATCCCCCCAACAGTTTAAACAACTTTTAATGGTATCGGGCATGGACCGGTACTTCCAAATTGTACGCTGCTTCAGGGATGAGGATTTGCGGGCCGACCGGCAGCCTGAGTTCACTCAGATAGACATGGAATTGTCCTTTGTGGATGTTGAAGATGTACTTTTACTGATGGAAGAAATGGTGGCCAGGCTATGCCGGGAAATGGTGGGACTTGAGGTGGTTACACCGCTGCCGCGCCTGACTTACCAGGAAGCCATGGACCGCTTCGGCTCAGACAAGCCCGACACCCGGTTTGGCATGGAATTAGTGGATATCACCGATATAGCCCTGGGCTGTGGCTTCAAGGTGTTTACCTCGGCGGCAGAAGGAGGCGGGCAGGTTCGCGGCATTAACGCCACCGGTTGCGGCGGGTACAGCCGCAAGGATATTGATGATCTTACCAAGTTTGCGGCTATTTACCGGGCGCGCGGTTTGGCTTATTTTATCGTCACCGCTGACGGCGTAAAGTCCCCCATCACTAAATTCTTCAATGACCGAGAAATTGCAACTATTTTAGATCGTTTCAACGCCCATGAAGGTGATCTGCTGCTGTTTGTAGCTGATCAACCGGATGTGGTGGCGGCCTCTCTAGGGGCGCTCCGCGTGCACTTAGCCGAGCGGCTGGATATAATCCCCCGGGATAAGTTTAACTTCCTGTGGGTCACTGATTTCCCCCTATTGGAATATGATGATGAAGAGAAACGTTGGGTGGCCATGCATCACCCGTTCACCTCGCCGCGGGAGGAAGACCTGCCCTTATTGCAAAGCGATCCGGGACGGGTGCGGGCGCGGGCCTATGACATAGTATTAAACGGCATTGAAATTGGAGGCGGCAGTATTAGGATCCACCGCCGGGATGTGCAGGAACTAATGTTTGATGCCATCGGTCTTACCAAGGAAGAGGCCCACGAGAAATTTTTCTACATGCTGGAGGCCTTTGAATACGGTACACCGCCGCACGGGGGCATTGCTTTCGGGTTTGACCGGCTGATTATGCTGTTGACCGGCAAAAAGACGATCCGTGACGTCATACCGTTCCCCAAGACTCAAAGTGCTACCGATTTAATGACCATGGCTCCGGGCACAGTGGATGAGCGCCAGCTCAGGGAACTGCATGTTAAAAGTACAGTTAAAAAAACAGCTGAGCAAAAATAGCCTTGCTAGGAATAGGTGTTTCACTTGCCATAAAGCTGTACATTATGTTACCATACAGTTGACATGGATTTTATTAATATACCCTGTGGTGTGCGAGATCTTCTGAGGTTGTGAGCCAACACTTAAGTAAAGGGAGCTAAGTCTCTGGATGTGGATTGTTAGACTCTTCATTGAGGAAACGCGAAACATGCAGGAGGGCACCCACCTGTGTGAGAACAGGTTCAGTAAAACTTGGGGGATTGTCGGCACCACGGGGTTATAAGATTTATTATTCGGTTTCCAGCGGACAGTTGCTGCACAGCAATTGACGTCTGGAAACTTTGTATTATTGCAATAGTAACTTTGGACCAGTGCTAAGTGAGCAGTAAAGAGGTGTATCAAAATGCCGGATAGATTTGCCAGGACGGCGCTGCTAATCGGCAGCGCGGGCCTGGAAAGATTGGCTGCCTGTAAGGTGGCTGTTTTTGGCCTTGGCGGGGTGGGTTCTTTTACAGCAGAGGCGCTGGCCCGCTCTGGGGTGGGGGCTATTTTACTGGTGGATTATGATAATATAGATATTACCAATATCAATCGTCAGCTGCACGCACTTTCCGGCGTGGTGGGCCGGCCTAAAACACAGGTCATGGAAGAACGCCTGCGCCAAATCAATCCTGCTTTACGGTTGCAGACCAGGCAGCAAAAATTCACCCCGGACCAGGCCTCTGCCTTTTTGGATAACCAGGACCTGGACTTTGTAGTGGACGCTATTGACGAGGTGGATAATAAGGCGGCCTTAATTGCCGGGTGTGTCAGGCGCAGTTTGCCGGTGATCTCCGCCATGGGGGCCGGAAATAAATTTGATCCTACCTCGTTTAAGATCGCTAGTATATGGAAAACCTCGGTTTGCCCGCTGGCCCGGGTGATGCGTAAAAAATTACGGGTTGCCGGAATTACAGCCGATGTACCAGTAGTATATTCAACCGCCCGGCCTGTCAGCCCAGCTGCAGGAACTACTCACGGCAGTATTGCTTTTGTACCCCCGGTGGCGGGATTGATCATGGCAGCTTTTGTCATTGACAAATTACTTGCTTTGAATGCTTTGCACATGAATTGACATTTTTTCACCGGGCAGATATTATAATTTATATGGACATGCTGCATATGCATAGATAAAGTAAAGATTTACATACTACCGCTTAAGGTTCATGATTAAAGTTAAAGGAGAGATGCCAATGGCCAGTGAAAAAATTAGCATGTTAGAGGAAGCTAATTTTAGCGACTTTGTTAATAATGCCAAAACACCCGTGCTGGTAGATTTTTGGGCCGAGTGGTGCGGGCCATGCAAGATGATTGCTCCTGTAGTTGAAGAAGTAGCGGCGGAATACGAGGGCAAGGTGCAGGTGGCCAAGCTGAATGTTGATGAAAACAGTTCCATTACAGCCAGTTACAGCGTAGCGAGTATACCCACATTAATTGTTTTCAAGGACGGCAGCGAAGCGGAAAGGATTGTCGGCTTCCGGAGCAAAAAAGAGTTGAAGAATATACTTGACAAGCATATATAACTAGATAACCGAACGAGCCAGGGACGGGGATGTTCCTGGCTTTTTTAATGGGGTGATATCATTATGGAAGATATGTTCCAACAAGCCGCGCGCCGCCAAATGAGCCGCTCGGCGCCGCTGGCCGTGCGCATGCGGCCCTGCACGCTGGAAGAATTTGAGGAACAAAACAGTTTGGTGGGCAATGGGCGGCCGTTAAGGCAGTTGATCACCAATGACGGTTTGCAGTCGCTGGTATTTTTCGGGCCGCCGGGCACCGGTAAAACCACTCTGGCACACATTATCGCCGGTATGACCAGCGCGCACTTTGAAAAAATAAACGCTGTCATGGCCGGGGTGGCGGATATTCGCAAAATAGTGGACCAGGCCAAAGACCGCCTGGCTCTGTATGGCAAGCGCACCGTGCTGTTTATAGACGAAATCCACCGTTTTAATAAGGCCCAGCAAGATGCGCTGCTGCCCTTTGTGGAGGATGGCACGGTTATTCTGATTGGTTCAACTACTGAAAATCCTATGTTTGCGGTGAATCGCCCGCTGCTTTCCCGCTCGTTGCTGTACCGGCTGGAACCGCTTTCCACGAAAGCGCTGGTTAATATTGTGCTTAGGGCACTGAAGGATGAAGAGCGGGGGTTGGGCAGCTACCGGGTGGATTTGCCCGGAGAGGTTTTGCAAAAGATAGCCGGCTTTGCCAACGGTGACGCCCGGGCCGCGTTAAATGTGCTGGAGATGGCCGTTCTTACTACCCCGCCTGGCGAAGACGGGCAGCGGCGGATAACAAATGAAGTTGTGCAGGGTGTTTGCCAGAATAGGATTATCCAGTTTGACCGGGCGGATGAACATTATGATGTTACCTCCGCGTTTATTAAAAGCATGCGGGGATCAGACCCCCAGGCGGCTTTATACTGGTTGGCCCGGCTGTTATATGCTGGTGACGACCCCGCCTTTATCGCCCGCCGTATCATGATTCACGCAGCAGAAGATGTGGGCCTGGCCGACCCCCAGGCGCTGGTAGTGGCCTCTGCGGCAGCCCAGGCGGTAGAGCGGGTTGGTATGCCCGAAGCGCGGATCATCCTGGCCGAAGCCGCGCTGTATATTGCTATGGCACCTAAAAGCAATGCTGCCTGTATGGGTATTGATGCGGCACTGCAGGCGGTCCGCCAGGAAAAAACCGGTCCGGTGCCCATGCACCTGCGGGACACCAGCTACAGCGGAGCTAAAACATTGGGGCACGGGCAGGGTTACCTGTACTCGCATAATTATGATAAGCACTGGGTAAAACAGCAGTACCTGCCGGATAATATGCAGAACGCTGAATTTTACCGGCCATCGGAGCAGGAGCGGGAAAAGGCCTTGTGGCAGCGGCTGCAGGATATTAAGCATAAACATTAATCATTTCTGTCAAACCCCTTATTGACAAATTCCGAGCGGAATGCTAAGATATTTTTGAATTAATTCCGAGTTAAATAGTCCGAATTAAACGGGGGTGGGAAATTGCACTTGTCCACACGAGGGCATTACGGGTTATTGGCTATGTTCGACCTGGCGGAACATTATGGCTCCGGGCCCATCTCACTGAAAACAGTGGCTGAGCGTCAAAATATATCCGATAATTACCTGGAACAATTAATTGCCGTTTTGCGCAAGGCCGGTCTGGTAAGAAGCGTGCGCGGGGCTCAGGGTGGTTATATATTAGCCAGGGAGCCGGGCAGCATAACAGTGGGCGACATAATCAGGGCTATGGAAGGACCTATTGCGCCGGTGGATTGCGTCAGCGAAGTGGAACCGGCGGAATGTGACCAGGCGGAATCCTGTATTACCAGGCTTGTATGGACCCGGGTGCGGGATAAACTGACTGAGGTGATGGATTCCATCAGCTTGGCTGATATGTTGCGTGATGCCGAAAATCTTTCTATTGCTAAAAAAGTATGACAAGACCTAGGGTATATGGTCATAAGGAGGAATATAGCGGTGCGCAGAGTTTATATGGATCATAGTGCTACGACGCCGGTTCGTCCGGAAGTTGTGGAGGAAATGCTGAATTGCCTAACAGAAAAATTTGGTAATCCCTCAAGCCTGCATTATTTTGGGCGCCAGGGGCGCAGTGCCCTGGATGAAGCCCGGGAAAAGGTGGCTAATGCCATCGGCGCCAAGCCTGAGGAAATTGTGTTTACCAGCGGCGGCACCGAGGCAGATAATATGGCTATTCACGGTGTGGCTATGCTTAACCAAAACCGCGGCAACCACGTCATTACCTCTGCCGTGGAGCACCACGCTGTATTAAATACGGTTAAAGCGCTGGGCAAGCAGGGCTTTACAGTTACCATTTTGCCGGTGGACAAATTCGGCATGGTTAGCGTGGAGGACCTGGCCAATGCGATTACCGATAAAACAATCTTAATCTCCATTATGCACGCCAACAATGAGGTGGGCACTGTTCAGCCCATTAAAGAACTGGCCGCGCTGGCCCGGGCCAAAGGTATCCTGTTCCATACCGATGCGGTGCAGAGTATGGGCAAAATTCCAGTTAACGTAGATGAACTGGGCGTAGACTTGCTCACTATTAGTGGTCATAAAATATACGGTCCCAAGGGTATAGGTGCGCTGTATATCCGCAAAGGCACTCGTTGGAGACAATCGCTGTTCCATGGCGGTGCCCAGGAAAGGCTGCGCCGGGCCGGCACTGAGAATGTGCCCGGAATTGCTGCTTTGGGCAGGGCCTGCGAACTGGCCGTACAGGAATTGGCCGAGGAAGCTGTGCGCCTAACCGGCTTGCGGGACAAGTTAATTAAGGAGGTTATGGACAAGATTCCCGACGTGCGGCTAACCGGGCATCCTACCAAGCGTCTGCCCAACCATGTCAGTTTTTGCTTTGAGTTTATCGAGGGCGAGTCAATGCTGCTCAGCATGGATATGAAGGGTATTGCCGCCTCCAGCGGGTCGGCCTGCACCTCGGGATCACTGGAACCGTCCCATGTGCTATTGGCGATGGGTATTCCCCATGAGCTGGCCCATGGATCCATTCGGCTTACTCTGGGCCGGGATAACACTGAGGAGGATGTTGATTATTTCATCGAAAATATGATGCCCATTGTGGAGCGCCTGCGGGCCATGTCGCCGCTGAATTCGGAAAATGAATTTGATTTTGAAGACAGCTGTGCAGATTGCAAAGTGAGCAGTTCCTGCCACCTATAGCAGTAATTACATTTCACTTCTTTAAAACAATACGCCACGCCACTGGTCTATGCGGCATAGCTGGGCGGTATGGCGCGGGGTATGCTATTTAATACCTGCGAAGATTACTGCTTGCGGGGTATAAAGGTATACCGCCTGTAAAAAATATTTGGGAGGATGCGGAGTATGTATACCGAGAAGGTTATGGATCACTTTGAGAATCCGCGCAACGTGGGCGAAATTCCTGATGCCGATGGAGTAGGTCTGGTTGGTAACCCTACCTGCGGGGATATTATGAAAATATACCTTAAGGTTGATAATGATGTGATCACCGATATCAAATTTAAAACTTTTGGCTGCGGGGCCGCCATTGCCACCAGCAGCATGGTTACGGAAATGGCTAAAGGCAAGACTATCAATGAGGCGCTGCGGCTGAGCAATCAAGCTGTGGCCGAGGCCCTGGACGGTCTACCTCCCCAGAAGATGCATTGTTCCAACCTGGCGGCGGACGCACTGCACGCCGCTATTGAAAATTACCGAGACAAACAAAAATAAATTGCAGGTGGATACCTTGGCTAACGATAAAAAAATGGTAGTAGTAGCCATGAGCGGCGGCGTGGACAGCTCTGTCACCGCCGCCCTTTTAATTGAGCAGGGTTATGAAGTCATTGGCGTCACCATGCAGGTGTGGGATCCGGGGATTACCGAAGTTGCCGGGGACTTTGTGGGCTGCTGTTCACTGGCTGCTGTGGAAGATGCCCGGTCTGTGGCCAATAAACTGGGAATACCTTATTACGTGCTTAATTTTTACGACCTCTTCCGGCAATCGGTGGTGGAAAACTTTTGCCGGGAATATTTGGTTGGTCGCACTCCTAATCCATGCGTAGTATGCAATCGCAAAATTAAGTTTGAGGCGCTGCTGGGTAAAGCTTTAGCCTTAGGCGCCGGATACATGGCTACCGGTCATTACGCCCGGATCAGCTACGAGGAGGGCGCCGGCCGCTATTCTTTAAAAAAAGCCCGGGACTCTCATAAGGATCAAACCTATTTCCTTTACAATCTGACTCAGCAGCAGTTAGCCCACACACTAATGCCTCTGGGTGAATATACCAAGGACGAGGTGCGGCGCATGGCCGCCGAGCGAGGCCTAAAGGTTGCTGCCAAGCCGGAGAGCCAGGAGATCTGTTTTGTGCCCGGCAATAACTACCGCAACTTTTTGCGGGAAAATGTGGACGGCAGCTCCATCAAGCCAGGTCCCTTTCTTGACCTGACGGGCCGGGAGGTGGGCAGGCATGAGGGCATTGCCTTTTATACCATCGGCCAGCGGCGAGGCCTGGGGCTGGCCATGGGTGAGCGGGTATACGTGGTGGATATAGACCCCGCCCGCAACGCTGTGATAATAGGCCCGGAGAGGGCACTGGATAGAACCACGCTGGTGGCTGATGACTTAAATTTTGTATCTATCGCGGGTCTTACCGGCCCCGAGCAAGTGCAGGCCAAAATCCGCTATAATAGCCCACCTGCCCCCGCCACTATCACTCCCTTGCCGGGCGGCCGGGTGCAAGTAGACTTTGCCGCGTTCCAGCGGGCCATTGCACCGGGCCAGGCAGTGGTATTTTACCGAGATGACTACCTGCTGGGCGGGGGAACCATAACGAGTCAGGCTTAAACTTGCCCGAACCGGCTCAAAGACTGAATAAAGAACCAAGCTGCTTAACATTTCTACAAAGAAAAAGGCCCAACCTCATAGTTGAAAAAGCTCGGTTTTGCTAACCGGGCTTTTGTTGTAAAAAGCACTTGGTTGGCCAGCATTTTATTGAACGAAAATGGGCATAATTAATTTAACTTAGTAAGAGATTAACAGGAGGCGATAGTTTGCAGTGCCCGATATGTGGCGGTAAATCCACCGGCAAGGTGGGTGTGGACCAGTATTATTGCTGGGATTGCTGTGTGGAATACCGTTTAAATAAAGAAGGGGTCAGTATCTACGAGGTAGCGGAGGATGGCAGCCTGGTGGCCTTTGATCCCCAAAATCAAATGCTCCTATAACGGCCTGGTTTGGGGGGTGAAAATTGATGCAAAGTGGTTTTTGGCGGGGTTTGTTTGCCGGCAGTGTTTTAGGCGCAGTTATGTCAATGATTAAAACACCGCAGCGCAAGTCATCAGCCAGTATATTTGATATGAATAAATTCAGGCGGAAATATCCCCGCCGGACTTCCGACCGTATGATTCAAGAAGTATCCCGCAAGGTAAGCGGATTGATAAAAAAGAAATAAGCAGGTCAATAAAAGTGGGGAAAACGAATCCTCACTTTTTTGTCGGGTGGTGGTTAGTTTGTCCTGGTGGCCTAAAAATACAAATTATTATCGCCTGGTTTTGAATTTATTGCTGGTGGTTGTGGCGCTGTACTTTATCTACCTAATCCGGGGTATCTTTTTATCACTTTTACTGGCGGTAGTACTGGCTTATCTTTTATACCCGCTGGTACGCATGGTGGAGAACCGGGGCATGTCACGGACCTCGTCCATATTGTTAGTGTACAGCGCTATGTTCATAATCGTGGCCGGGCTGGTGCTGCATGGGATGCCGCATATTATCGCCCAGCTGGATATGCTTGCGGAAGTGGTACCCGGCTATACCGTCCAGGTGCAGGAGTTTACCGCATCGCTGCAGCATGAATATGCCCGGGCGGGTATACCTGATGCCGTGCGCCGGATCATTGACCAGCACATTACCTGGGTGGAACAAGTGCTGACCCAAATGGCGGAACAAGTGGTCCAGGCAATCATTGGCCTGGCCGGTTATATTTTTAATCTGATCCTGGCTCCCATTTTTGCCTACTATTTGCTCAAGGATGTGGAGATGTTTACCGAACGGGCGGCTCTGCTCATCCCATACCAATGGCGGGAGGATGTTCAGGAACTGGGTAGTGAAGTAAGCCGTGTGGTGGATAGTTTTATCCGGGGCTACCTGCTGGTGAGTGTTATTACAGGTGTGATGACCGGCTTTGCCCTGGCTTTTCTGCATATGGATTTTGCCCTAATGCTGGGCATATTCGCCGGAATTACCAACTTGATTCCCTACTTCGGCCCGCTGATTGGGGCCGTGCCGGCTGTCGCTTTGGCCATGCTGGTATCCAAGTGGCTGGTGATCAAAGTGATCATTGCCTTTTTAGTGATCCAGCAGCTGGAATCAAGCATTATTTCTCCCAAGATATTGGGGGACCGGGTGGGCCTGCATCCGCTGCTGGTCATACTTGTGCTGCTGGCCGGGGGGCAGCTTTTCGGGCTGACCGGGTTAATATTTTCCGTGCCTGTAGCCGCAGTTCTGCGGGTGGTGATCATTTTTGCCATGAACAGGCTCTGGCCCGGTAATGCGTAGGGCAGTGCCGCAGGATAATTGCGGTTCTTGACATGATTTGTTCTAATTTTGTATAATTAAACAAATATGAATAACCGTAATATGGAAAAGCGAGATTGTTACAGCTAAATTTCGCCGCCAAACAGCGTTATAGTTTTAATAGCAATTTTTAATCAGGGTGTTACCGCAGAGCCTTTCTGTCCCTGGCCGGGGAGGAAGGGCTTTTTTACTACTTGATATACTACATAACAACATGCAATTCGAGGGGGTATAGTTTTTGACGGGCAAGGAAATTAGAGAAAAGTATCTTAAATTTTTTGAAAGCAAGGGCCACAAAATATTACCCAGCGCCTCTTTAATTCCCCATAACGACCCCAGTATTTTATGGACGGCGGCTGGCATGGTGCCCTTTAAGCCTTATTTTACCGGTGCGGCCAAGCCCGATGTGACCCGGGTTACCACCTGCCAGAAATGCTTGCGCACGCCCGATATAGATGAAGTAGGGCATACTGCTCGGCATCATACCTTTTTTGAAATGCTGGGCAACTTTTCCTTTGGTGATTATTTTAAAAATGAAGCCATCCACTGGGCTTGGGAGTTTGTCACGGAACACCTGGGCATGACGGCCGAAAAGCTGTGGGTCACCATCTACGAAGATGATGATGAGGCTTATGAGATTTGGCATAAAGAGGTGGGTATCCCTGAAAACAGGATTGTTCGCCTGGGCAAGGATACTAACTTTTGGGAAATAGGGGTGGGCCCCTGCGGCCCTTGTTCGGAAATCCACTATGACCTGGGTCCGGAGCGGGGCTGCGGTTCGCCCGATTGCATGGTAGGCTGTGATTGCGACCGTTATCTGGAAATATGGAACCTGGTATTTATCCAGTATTTCCGGGATGAAGAGGGTAACTACACACCCCTGCAAAGTAAAGGCATTGACACCGGTATGGGTCTGGAAAGGGTAGCCTCGGTATTGCAAAAGGTTAAAACCAATTTTGATACCGACCTGCTGCGGGATATTATGGACTTTACCGGGGAGCTGACCGGCAAGCGTTATGGCGCGAGCGATGACCTGGATCTGGCGCTGAAGGTGATCGCCGACCATGTCCGGGCAGTGACCTTTGCCATCTCCGACGGTGCCCTGCCGGCCAACGAGGGCCGCGGTTATGTGCTGCGTCGCCTGCTGCGCCGGGCCGTGCGCTTTGGCCGGGTGTTGGGTGTAACGGAGCCCTTCTTGCACCGGGTAGCCGGAGCGGTAATCGATAAAATGGGCGACACTTACCAGGAGTTGGTGAAAAACCGCGAGTTGGTCACCAAAGTGATTAAGACCGAAGAGGAAAGATTTGGGGAAACCCTAGTCCAGGGCACCGATATGCTCAGCGGGCTAATCCGTGCAGCCAAACAGGCCGGCCTGAATTACATCGATGGTGAGCAAGCTTTCCGGCTTTATGATACATACGGCTTCCCACTGGAATTAACTGAGGAAATTGCCGGGGAAAACAACCTGACCGTGGAGCAGGAGGGTTTTACTAACGCGATGGAGCAGCAGCGCAGCAGGGCTCGCAGCGCCCGGCAGGAAACCGAGTATATATCTGAAAAGGCCGCTTATTTGAAAACTGTTATCGAACAGACCGGTGAAACCGTATTTGTCGGTTATGAAACCCTGACCAGTAAATCCATTGTCAAAGCCATATTCGTTGACGACCACCAGGTGGAGCAGGCCGGAGCCGGCCAGGAAGTAGAAGTGGTGCTGGACATTACCCCCTGCTACGCTGAATCCGGCGGCCAGCTAAGCGATCATGCCAGGCTAACCGCGGAAAGCACCGAAGTGGCTGTTGAAATGGTGACCAAGCCGGTAGAGGGACTGCACCTGCACCGGGGGCGGGTACTCAGCGGGATTATCCGGATCAATGATGAAATCACAGTTCAGGTTGACACTAGAAGGCGTATGAATATTGCCCGCAATCACTCAGCCACCCACTTGCTGCATAAAGCCCTCAGGGAGGTACTGGGTGAGCACGTTAACCAGGCGGGATCAATGGTGGCCTCGGACCGGCTGCGATTTGACTTTACCCATTTCGCAGCCATTGCCCCGGAGGAGTTGGAGCGGGTGGAGCAAATAGTTAACGAAGCTATCCTGAATAATCTCAAGGTGCAAACTGTGGTATCCACCCTGGATGAGGCCAGGAATATGGGGGCCACGGCGCTGTTCGATGAAAAATACGGGGACAAGGTCAGAGTGGTCAAAATGGGTGACTTCAGCATGGAACTTTGCGGCGGTACGCATATTACATCCACTGCCGAGGTGGGTATGTTCAAGCTGTTAAGCGAGAGCAGCGTGGGCTCCGGTTTGCGTCGGGTGGAGGCGGTCACCGGCCAGGGAGCGATGGATTACTTGCAGGCCAAGGAAGACCAGCTCAGCTTGATTGCCCGGGCAGTAAAAGCACCCGCCCATGAATTAGTGCACCGGGTGGAAACGCTGGTACAGGACTTGCGCGGCCTGGAAAGAGAAACCGAATTGCTGCGGGCACGCCTGGCCCGCTATGAAGTGCAAAGCCTGTTGCATACCGCCAAGGAAATGAACGGTATTAAAGTGTTGGCCGCTCGCTCCGACGCTTCCGACATGGACAGTCTGCGAGCCATGCTGGATTTACTGCGGGATAAAATTGGCTCTGGGGTTATTGTGCTGGGTGCGGAGTCCGGCGGCAAAGTTAGCCTGGTGGCCGGAGTAAGTAAAGACCTGGTGGCCCGGGGATTACACGCCGGCAAAATAATCAAAGAAATCGCCCCTCTGGTGGGCGGTGGCGGTGGCGGCAGGCCGGACATGGCCCAGGCTGGAGGTAAAGACCCGACGGGGCTGGATAACGCGCTGGAAAAAGTTAACGCGCTGGTTACCAGGCAGGCTGCTAATTAGTACTCCTTACAGTAAAGAATGGTAAACCATTGTTTGCTTTTATCTATAGTGCCACAGTATAATAGAAATATATCCAGCCTTTGAGGTACGGTAAGGATAAGTATTTTGGGGGGGTATTTCTCATGTCTAATGAATTTTTTGAGCATACCGTCATGTTTAAGGTGCAGGCAGAAGAAAACAAAGCTCGGGAAATCCTGCTCCAGGTTTACGAAGCCCTTAAAGAAAAAGGATACAATCCCATTAACCAGCTGGTGGGCTATTTACTTTCAGGCGACCCTGCCTATATAACCAGCTACAACAATGCCAGAAGTTTGATACGGCAGTTGGAGCGGGATGAGTTACTTGAGGAACTTGTTAAAAAGTATTTGGCTTCTTAACCGAAGCTTAGAAAGAGAGTACAGGTAATCTTGCAGTATAAAAAACTAGGTCATACGGATATTACAGTATCCAGGCTTTGTTTTGGTACCCTGACCATCGGCCCTCTGCAAAAAGGTCTGGCTATTGCAGCCGGCGCCGGGTTAATACGACTGGCCCTGGAAGCAGGGGTAAATTTTATGGATACAGCGGAATTATACGGCTGCTACCCCTACATTAAAGAGGCCCTGCGGGACTTTCCGGAGGCGGTGGTGGCTTCCAAATCATACGCCTCCACCGGATCGGAAATGGCCAAAAGTCTGCAGCACTGTCTCAAGTCCATTGGCCGGGATTACGTTGATATTTTCTTGCTGCACGAACAAGAATCGTTCTTTACCATCAAAGGGCACTGGGGAGCAGTGGAATATCTGGTTAAAGCCCGGGAAAGGGGACTGGTCAGAGCCATTGGCATCTCAACGCATCATGTGGCGGGGGTGCGGGCTGCCGCGTCCATTCCCGAGCTTGATATTATTCATCCCCTTATCAACCAGGCGGGCATTGGCATTGCCGATGGCGGGGCCAGTGATATGCTGGAAGCCATTTCCTTTGCCGCGATCATGGGCAAGGGCATTTACGGCATGAAATGCCTTGGGGGCGGCCATTTGATCCCTGACCTGGACAAGGCCATGGATTTTATCCTGGCTGTGCCCGAGCTGGCCTCGGTGGCCGTTGGTATGCAGTCTTCGGAAGAAATTAACTATAATATCAGGAGGTTTTCCGGTGATTTGCCCGACCGTCAACTGGCCGAGCAGCTAAAAAGAAAAAAGCGCCATCTGCTCGTGGAAGAATACTGCCTGGGTTGTGGGCGATGTGTGGAAAGGTGTACCTCCGGGGCGTTGGCCATTGTGGACGGGCGGGCGCAGGTGAACGACCGGCTCTGCCGCTTGTGCGGTTATTGCGCGTCAGTTTGTCCTGATTTTTATATAAAAGTAATCTAATACGAGTTGACATTTGAAAGGTTGAAGTAAAACTTGCGTATTATGGGCATAGATTTTGGTGATCGGAAAATAGGCATTGCAGTTAGCGACCTGCTGGGCTGGACGGCTCAGGGTGTTGAGACGATAGTTCGCCAGCCAGGTTTGGAAAAAGATCTGGATAAAATAAAGGCAATAGCGCAAAAATATGAAGTAGAAAAAATAGTGGTGGGACTGCCCCGAAATATGAATGGTACTATCGGGCCACAGGGAGAGAAAGCGCTGGCCTTTGCGGAAAAAGTGCGCTATCACCTGGAACTGCCGGTGGAGACCTGGGATGAGCGGTTAACCACGGCTGCGGCCGAGCGCTTGCTGATCAGCGCAGATGTGCGTAGGGCCAAACGCCGGCAAGTAATTGACAAAATGGCTGCAGCCATAATACTGCAGGGTTACCTGGATGCCCATGCCGGTTTATTGACATTTTAGCCTTTTTTATATAGAATAGCTCTAACTTGTGAAAAGAGGTGTTTTTTTTGCCTGAACAGGATGAAGTAATTACAATTATTGATGAGGAAAATAACGAGCACGATGTAATTATTTATGATATTCTGGAATTGGATGGCCAGAAATACGCTATTGTAGTGCCGCTGGCCGACGATGAGGAAGATGAGGATGACCTGGAGGATTTTGAAGACGAGGCCGACGGGGATGCGTTTGTGCTAAAAATTGCACAGGATGAAAATGGCGAAGAAATACTAGTGGAAATTGATGATGATGAATGGGAAAAGGTTAAAGATGCCTGTATGGAGGTATTAGAGTCAGATGGGGATGATCATTAATTCCAAGCAACGGTAGACATAAAGCTGGGCGAATATTTATATTCGTGGCCAGCTTTATATTTTTTTAAGGGGGTTTTCCGGTGCGTCGAATTGGTTGGCTGATCGGTTTCCTGGCTTTGCTTGTGGTCGGCGTGTTGTTTGGTTGTTCGGGCGTTTCCTTTGCGAACAATAAAATTACCCCTGGTGTGTATGTAGGTAACTTAAACTTGAGTGGCTTGACCCGGGAACAGGCCGGTGAACAATTGGTTTTTATGAAGGATAAACTCGCCCATTGCCCGGTGGTCATAAAATACGGGGCCAATGCCTGGACGATGGAGGCCGGGTCGTTGGGGGTAAAGCTGGATAGCGAAAAAACGCTGCAAAAGGCGGCAGCTATCGGGCATACCGGCTCAATTATTAAACAGTGGCGCGAACAGCACCGGGTTAAAAAAGAAGGTAGGCGGATCCAGCCCGAGCTGTCCACTGACTGGGGCGTATTGGAAAAAAAAATAGTGACCGAGATGGGGCAAATAATTGTCGAGCCGGTTGATGCGGGTTTTCGGGTAATGCCTGGTGATCAGGTAGAAATAGTACCTGCTCAAACAGGCGCTAGTATCGACTTTAACGCGCTGGCCAAGGAAATTTCCGAGCTGATGACCGAGACAGCCGGAAAAGGTGAAGATAACAATGGGGCAGCGGTTGGCGCGGTGGAGTTGCCCGTGGTAACTATACAGCCGAAGCGCACTACCGAAGACATCGAGGCCATGCAGATCAACGGCCGTATTGCTCGGTATACCACCCGGTTTGATGCCGGACAGGAGGGGCGTACCTACAATATCAAAGTAGCTGCGGCCGCCCTGGACGGAGTGCTTCTGGCGCCCGGTGAAGATTTTTCCTTCAACCGGGTGGTGGGGCCGCGCAGCTCGGAGGCCGGTTATAAAAATGCAAATGTGATAGTTAATAATGAACTGGTCCAGGGTCTGGGCGGCGGCGTGTGCCAGGTTTCCTCAACATTATACAATGCCGTGCTGCTGGCTAATTTAAAAATAATTGAGCGCAGTAATCACACCCTACCGGTGAGCTATGTGCCCATTGGGCAGGATGCTACGGTGGTTTACGGGGCCATCGACTTTAGGTTTGCCAACAATAAGGAAAGTTATATTTATATCAAATCACTGGTGGAAGGCAACACCATAACCTTCAAGGTATACGGTAACAAGAATGCCAACCCACGGGTGGAGGTGGCCAGTTGGGTAACCGAAACCATTCCACAGAAGATCGTCTATGAAAATGAACCGAATTTGGCGGCTGGAGAACAGGTGGTTAAGCAAAAGGGGAACAATGGTTTTAAGGCAGCCACAGCCAGGTATATATGGGAAAACGGCGGAAAAAGGACCGAGCAGCTGCCGGAAAGTTATTACCACGCAGTTAACCGCATTGTGGCAGTGGGTATCGGCCAAGTTAAACCATCGGTAGTAGTCCCACCGGATAATAATATTACCCCGGTCAGCCCCGGTGTAACAAATGAGCCGGTACTGCCCGTGCATGATAACACTATCACGGTTGACCCAGGGGTGCCGCCTGTGGCTGATGAGTACCAGGATATCGAGGAGGAAGCGTCGCCTGGCCCGGTACCGGATCCAGCGGCCGGTTTGTCTGACATGGTAGCGGATCCGGAGCCTACGGAGTGAGGTACCACAGTGGTTTGGAAACTCAACATGCATAAGGAAATTATTATAGAAAGGCTGTAGTAATGTCGGATAATTATTTAGCAGTGAGTAGTATTCGCAGGCGAAAACGTCAGGTAAGGCGGCGGATCACCGGGTTGATGGCGGTTATGCTGCTGCTGGTGATGGGTTGGTTGGCGTTGTGGTACTCGCTGATGCCCGTTAATGTGAAAAAAACAGCGGACATTTCGGTGACGGTATCCCCTAATGCCTCCACAGCTCAAATTGCCGCTATACTCGAGGAAAAGGGCGTAATTCGCAGCGCCAGGGCCTTTTCCCTGTATACCAGGCTGCATGGGCTGGACGGGGTGATGAAGCCCGGGGTGTATAAATTGAACACTGCGATGCCCTTGTCAGATGTTGCTGAAGTGTTGACCAAGGGTTTGCCGGACAGGGTTATAATAACGATACCGGAAGGTTATACCATAGCTCAGATAGCTGATTTATTAGAGCAGCAGGGAATTGTCCGGCGGGACGATTTTTTAGAGGCTCTGCGCGGCCCCTGGCAGCCGGCCTTTTTGCAGAGAGTACCTGTAAGCCGGTGGGGGTTGGAAGGCTATCTTTACCCGGACACCTACTACCTGAGTTCACAAACTGAGGCCGGAAAAATTGCGGAAATGATGTTAAAAAATTTTGGCCAAGTGATCGAGGAACATGACTATATCCGGCAGGCTGAGGCCAGGGGGCTGACGCTGCACGAGGCGGTGACCATTGCCTCTATGGTGGAGCGCGAGGCCCGGGTGGCTTCGGAAAGAACCCGCATTGCCGGGGTGATCTTCAACCGTCTGAAGCTGGGCATGCCTTTACAGATAGACGCCACCGTGCAGTACGCTCTGGGTGAGACCAAGGAGAAGCTGCTGATCAAGGATTTACAGGTGGATTCACCCTATAATACTTACCTAATAAACGGATTGCCTCCCGGCCCTATCGCCAACCCCGGCTGGCCTTCCATGCAGGCGGCTGTTCAACCCGAGAGCCACAATTATCTGTATTACGTGGCCAAACCCGACGGCACTCACGCTTTTGCCGAATCACTGGTTGCCCATAATGCCAATGTACGCAAATATCAGTAAACAATACAAGTCAGATATAGCTTGCAGCATGGAGATGATATGATGGTTAAACCGGAAATATTGGCACCGGCCGGCAGCCCGGAGAAATTAATATATGCTATCGCTTACGGGGCCGATGCTATTTACCTGGGAGGTCCTGATTTTGGGCTGCGGGCGGCCGCGGCTACCTTCGATCAGACCTCCATGGCCTGGGCCGTGGAATATGCTCATAGTTACGGGGTGAGGGTTTACGTAGCTTTAAATATATTTGCCCACAACCGCGATATAGAGGCCCTACCCCCGTACATTCATGAATTGGCCCGCTTGGGCGTGGACGCAGTGATAGTATCCGACCCGGGTGTAGTGACCATGGTGCGGGATCTGGCTCCGGAATTAAAAATACATATCAGCACCCAGGCCAATACCACCAACTGGCGCAGCGCCAAGCTTTGGGAAGCGCTGGGGGCGAAACGTATCGTACTGGCCCGGGAGCTCAGCCTGGAGGAAATAAGAGCCGTGCACAGTCACACCAGTGTGGAACTGGAGGTTTTTGTGCACGGGGCTATGTGTGTTTCCTATTCGGGACGTTGCCTGCTAAGCAATTATATGACGGGCAGAGATGCCAACCAGGGGGATTGTGCGCAGTCCTGCCGTTGGAAATACCTGGTGGAGGAAAAAAGGCCGGGGGAATATTTCCCGGTGATGGAGGACGAACGGGGCACCTATATTCTAAGTTCACGCGACTTGTGCCTGTTGGAATACCTGCCTGCTCTGGTTGACGCCGGGGTGACCTCCTTTAAAATTGAGGGGCGGGTGAAAAGTATTCATTATGTGGCCACCATCACCGGAGTTTACCGCAAGGCGCTGGACACCTATTGGGCAGACCCGGATAACTACCACGTCCGTTCCGAGTGGCTGGAGGAGATCAGCAAAGTCAGCAATCGCGAGTATACCACCGGTTTTATAACCGGCATTCGGCCCGGCGAAACCCCGCCCGTCTATTCCATCTACCAGCGCCCGTATACCTTTGTAGGCGTGGTGCTGGGTTATGATGAGCAACGGGGAATGCTGCTGGTGGAGCAGCGCAACCGCTTCAGACGGGGGGAAACGCTGGAAATACTGACCCCGTATCGGGAAGTGTTCGACATGGATGTTACTGAGATATTAGATATGGAAGGCCAGCCACTGGAGGCAGCGCCGCACCCGCGCCAGTCGGTTTACCTGCCCTGGCCGCGACCGTTACCAAAAAGGTCGCTGCTGCGCCGGGCAGAGCATGTATAAAACCCCTGTGCCAAGGGTCACCATATTAATAATGGCGATTCTTGGAAAGGGGTTTTGTTTTTGCTGCCCATACAAAAGCGTCGTATGGCAACTTCCTTTTGGCTTATGGTGCTGGCCTTTGGGCTGGTCCTGGCGCATCTTTACCAAATTCAGCTGCAGGGCTATAAATATGCCCGGCAGGCCTTCGAAATGGGAGCCCAGGGGGTAGCCCTGGAACAATTCTCCCGGGGTGAAATAACTGACTGGCAGGGTCTTTCCCTGACCGGTAGTAACTATGCCAACCGGGTGGTAGTATTTCCTGCACTGTTGAATGAAAAAGAGCGCCAGCTGCAGCAATTGGCAGCTATTTTAGATATGGACGCGGAGCAGTTAAAAGACCGGGCCCGACGGGGCGCATTTTATATTGACAAAACCTTGCCGGAAAGCACCTGCACGGCGCTGCAGCAGGCCGAGCTGCCGGGGGTAAAAATACTGCCGGTATACCAGCGTTATGGAAGCAAGCCGCTGGCTGTACATATCACCGGGCAGATCGGTAAAATTTCCAGCCTTGAACAGTTTGCCCGGCTGCAAAGCGCAGGCAGCAAAGCGTATCAGCTAGGGGACTGGGTAGGCCAGTCCGGCCTGGAGTATTTCTATGAACAGCAGTTGAAGGGGACGCTGGCCAAGCGCTGGGCCGGAGTTCCGGTAGATGCCCGGGGCAGGGTGATCCAGGGACCGGGGCTGCTGGTAGATAGCTCGGACAGCGACCCCGGACGCCTGAATGTAGTAACTACTATTGACGGGCGGGTGCAGCGCATTGTCGAGGATGTCATGGACCAGCACATTGCAAACGGGGCGGTAGTGGTGATGCAGGCAGGTACCGGAGATATCCTGGCTATGGCCAGCCGCCCCAGTTATAACCCGGAATTCTTCCAGGACGTGTCCGATATTGATGAACTGCCCGAAGAATTATATGTAAATCACTGCACAGCGTTGTTCCAGCCCGGCTCAGTTTTTAAAGTGGTGCTGGCTGCCGCTGCCCTGGAAGAAGGCCTGGTGCAACCAGACACCGTTTTTTTCTGCGCGGGTGCTGCTGCGCAGCCGGTGCGCTGCTGGAGCGATATCGGGCACGGCCGGTTAAGTTTCGAGCAGGCCTTTGCTAATTCCTGCAACCCCGCTTTCGTGGAGCTCGGGCAACGACTGGGGGCCGGTACCATTATCAAGTTTGCTGCGGCCCTTGGCCTGGACAAACAAAAAATAACCGGCTACCCGGTACCGGTTGACATGCACCAGGATTTATCGCTCATTGCCGGGCAATACAACCTGGCTAACAGCAGTATCGGCCAGGGGCCGGTGCTGGTTACACCGGTGCAGGTAACGGCGATGATGAATGCTATAGCCAGCGGTGGCAGTTATTACACTCCCCGCCTGGTGACCGGCCTGAGCGATGATAGCGGCCGGCTGGTGCGGCAATTTAATGCGGTTCAGCCCGAGCAAGCGGTTTCCCCGGCTACGGCCGCCCAGTTGCAGGCATTATTGCACGAGGTTACCGAATCCGGTGTGGGTCAAAAAGCTGCCTTGCCGGGTGTTGGCAGTGCTGGTAAGACAGGTTCCGCCCAGGTGAACGGGTACGATGACGAAAAGGTGGATGCCTGGTTTGCCGGGTATGTGCCTGCCGATAACCCACGATATGTTATCACCGTGCTGGTGCGGGGCGGCCAAAGTGGCGGTGATACTGCAGCACCGCTATTTCGTGAAATAGCGACCCGGAGCTTGGAAACGGAATAGCAGGAGCAAGCGGTCGGCTAATGCTAGGTATGATCCCCTGTAAGATTGACTAGTAAGTTAACATTATAGTAGAATAGTAGTTAAATTATATTACAATTAATAGATATTATAGCAATTCGCACAAATACAGGAGTGTCTATATGATTGTAAGAGGAGAACAAATCCGGGCATTGCGTGAAGAGCGTGGTTATACATTGCAAGAATTAGCCAAACGGGCCAATCTGTCCCTTTCTTATCTCAGCGAAATAGAGAGGGACTCTAAGAGACCTTCGCCAAAAACCATTGATAAACTTGCCGCCGCTCTGGATGTTTCCAAAACCCAGTTTATTGAAGGGGATGTTACCGACACAAGCCTTTCTATAGGGGATAAAATCCGCATGCTGCGGGCAGAAAAGAATTTGTCCTTGAATGATCTGTCCCAGCGGGTGGAAATATCTATTTCTTATTTAAGCGAAATAGAAAGAGGTACCGTTGTTCCCGCGCTGAATACCTTAAAACGCATCGCCGGGGATTTGGAAGTACCGGTGTCTTCAATTATGGGCCAAGTGGGCACGCTGGGTTATAAACTAAAAGCGCTGCGGGAAGAACACGGGCTTACTCAGGCTCAACTGGCCAACTTGGCCGGTGTTACCGCCGGGCTGATCGGGCAAATTGAACATGGTAAGGTACAGCCTTCATTAAAAACGCTGGATAAACTAGCCGAAGTGATGGGAGTATCTCCCTGCTATTTCATTATGGAACCGGGCGCGGTGGATGAGTTGTTCAGCATAATAAACCCGGAACTGCGGGAACTAATGATGCATCCTAATGTGCAAGCTATTTTAAACCTGGTGTGCACCTTTAATGAAAAGGAAATGCAGTTTATTTTGAATTTTATTCAGCTGTTTAAACGGTCCGGGATATCTAGTTAGTTGGTGTGCTTGAAAGTTAATCGGTTGCTTGCCAAAAAAACATCAGTATATTAATATATAGATATATAAGGTAAAGGGGTATCGCTTGGGCATGACAGCACAATGTGTGATTAGTGCGAGGAAATTTACCTGCCCCACGGGGCGATTAACACTATAAGATTGCATTATAAGCCGTGATGATCAAAGGAGGTGTAAGCAAATGCCCAACTATGATTTTCGCTGTGCCGGGTGCGGGCACAGATTCACCGTGCAGGTAAGTATGAGTGATAAAGATAAGGTTACCTGCCCCGACTGCGGGGGTAAAAAAGTGGAGCAGCTATTTACGGGTTGTATGGTGAGCACCGGCGGTGCTGGTAGCAGCGGCTGTGACTTTGGCTGTGATATGCCAGGTTGCGATATGCCAGGCGCCGGTGGTGGATTCGGCGGTGGCTGAGGAATACATTAAACCGGCCGTAGGCCGGTTTAATTTCTTTGTATAGCAGCCGGCATGATGAATTTAAAAATATGTTCATAAATGTCTCCTATCACTGCTCTCTGGTCAAGCAGCCAGGGATTTTTTATTGGGTAAATAAATAAGACGTTGACGGGAAAAATTGAAAATGAAAGGAAAATGATTTAATGTGTAGAATAAAATGTGAATAACAAAGTATGCAGCAACTGGAACTTAGTTGAAAATGCACTAACGATAGGAGTTGATGACCCCGTTGTCACATAAAGCGGCAGCTATTTCCGGAATAATATTGGCGGGAGGTAAAAGTGCCCGGATGGGTACTGACAAGGCACTGCTTAAGGTAGGATCGTATTATATCATAGAGCGCATTGCCGGTGTTTTAAGAACGCTGGTGGATGAAATTATTATTGTAACCGACCGTCCGGAAAGGTATGCTAAATATGGGGATAGAACCACCGGTGATATTATGCCCGGGAACGGACCGATGGGGGGCATACACGCCGGACTGGTGCAGGCAACCCATCCCTGGGTGCTGGTGACAGCCTGTGATCTTCCTTTTATCAGCACACCGGTAGGCCGTTTGATGATTCAAAACGCGGCGGATTATGATGTTGTAGTGCCCTGCTATCGGGGATATTTCGAGCCACTGTATGCCCTGTACAATAAGAGCTGTATAAAAGTCTTTGAACAACATTTGGTTCAGAGGCTAATTAAAATAACCCGCTTATACGAAGAGTTAAATGCCAGGAACCTTGAGGAGAAAGAAATGTTACTGGTGGAGCCGCACCTGGAACGAGTTTTTTTTAATTTAAACACACCTGAAGATATAATAAAAGCCCAAACATGGGGTGCTGAACTTGAAAATTTAGATTAATTAAGTTAAAAATATATACATATGGAATATTACGGCTTGCTTCAGGCCGTTGAGGAGAGCAGATGCTGCGTATTTTTTACCCTAATATGTATGTACCTTCAATTTTGGATATTAGCCCGGATGAATTGCATAAACTAGGCATCACTACAATACTGCTGGATCTGGACAACACCATAGTGCCTCGGGATCTTGATAAGTTTTCCAATGAAATAAAGGCCTGGCTTACCGGTATGCAGCAAAGAGGCTTTAAGCTCTGTATCGTATCCAACAACAGTTCGGCCAGGGTAAGCGCTCTGGCCGGGCCGTTAAAGATCCCCTGGGTGGTTAGAGCGCTAAAACCCCTGCGGCGAGCTTTTATGCGTGCCATACGTTTGGTTGATGCCACCCCTGAGGAAACCGTGGTGGTGGGTGACCAAATATTTACCGATATACTGGGCGGAAATATGCTGGGCATGTTTACCATACTTGTGGTGCCTATGCCCGGCAAGGAATTCTGGGGTACCAAGTTAATCAACCGGCGTTTGGAGAAAGTGGTGCTTGCTCGCATAGCTCGCTTGGTGTCCCATAAGGATAAACGGTATTATGTCAGGTGAAAGGGGGCAGCGCATGATGGACGACGGTAAGCCTGGTGCGGGGCAGGATATTGAAGGCGTCACGGTTGCTATCGACGGCCGGGCCGTTGTTTATTGTATTATTGGTCACCCGGTAGCCCACAGCTATTCACCGGTTATACAAAATGCGGCGCTGCGGGGCTTGGGGTTAAACAGTGTATACGTACCCTTTGACCCGGCACCGGAAAACCTGGCGGAGGCCGTAGCCGGCCTGCGGGCATTGGGCATTGCCGGGGCTAATGTTACCGTGCCGTACAAAGAGGCCGTTATGCCATACCTTGATGAACTGGCCGAAACCGCCCTGCTTTACGGAGCAGTCAACACCATTGTTAATCGGCAGGGCCGCCTGATTGGCTACAATACCGATGGGCCGGGTTTTATCAAAGATTTGCAGAAAGACCAGGATTTTGACCCATCCCAGGGTTCGGCCCTTATTCTGGGGGCTGGAGGCGCGGCCCGGGCTGTGGTGATGGCCCTGGCGCAGGCCGGCTGCCCGGAGCTGGCTCTGGTCAACCGCCATCGGGAACGTGCTCAGGCGCTGGCCGAGGCTGTGCTCGATAAAACAGGCTTGCGGGCGCGTGTCCTGAATTGGGATGCCGGTGACCGCGACCTGGCGGATTTTGCCCGGCAGGCTGCGCTGGTGGTTAACACCACTCCGCTGGGCATGTCCGGTCAAGGCGGGGGCGACTGGCCGCTGCCCGACGGGCTGCCCGGCAGCGGCCAGCTGGCTTACGATCTGGTATATAACCCACCCGTGACACCTTTTATCACTAGGGCGGCCGGCAACGGTGCCGCGGTCGCCAACGGCCTGGGCATGCTGTTGCACCAAGGCGCGATCGCCCTGGAGGCGTGGACCGGTTTGCCGGCCCCCCTGGCCATAATGCGGCGGGCCCTGCAGCGACGGGCGGGTATTTAATATAACAAGCTTGATTGCGAAAGGACGGATGATTTAATTGTTGCGTTACCTTACGGCCGGGGAATCCCACGGCCCTTCGCTTACCACTATATTGGACGGTATCCCGGCGGGTCTGAACATTCCGGCTGGTGATATAGATTTACAACTGGGCAGACGCCAGGGTGGTTACGGGCGGGGCGGCCGAATGGGCATTGAACATGATTATGTAATTTTTACCTCCGGAGTCCGGGGCGGGCTGACCACGGGTGCCCCGGTAACCCTGGTGATAACCAATAAGGACTGGGACAACTGGAGCCAGGTGATGGCACCGGGTCCTGAAGCCGACCTGGATAAAAACACGGTCACGCGCCCCCGGCCCGGGCATGCTGATCTAACCGGGGCCATCAAGTACGGGCACCGGGATATGCGTAACGTGCTGGAACGTTCCAGCGCCCGGGAAACAGCGGCCCGTGTGGCAGCAGGTTCGGTAGCTCGCCTGCTGCTGGAGGAACTGGACATCAAGCTGGTAGGTCATGTAGTGCAGATAGGCAGCGTCAGGGCTCCTGAAACCGACCTGGATGCAAAAAATCTGGAAAAAGCGGTGCTCAGATCTTCTGTATACTGCGCGGATGCTGAGGCAACCGAGCTTATGATGAAGGAAATAGACAGCGCTCGGGTTGTCGGAGATTCGCTGGGAGGGGTCTTTGAAATAAAAGTTTTCGGTTTGCCTGCGGGTCTGGGCAGCTATACCCAGCGGGATCGCACGCTGGACGGCCGGCTGGCCGGAGCGCTGATGAGCATTCAAGCCATCAAGGGTGTTGAGGTGGGCGCCGGTTTTGCCGCTGCGGCCGCCAGGGGCTCAGAGCTGCATGACGAGATTTTTTACGACTTCGAAGATGGTTTTTATCGGCAGACCAATAATGCCGGGGGCATCGAGGGCGGTATGTCCAACGGTGCGATGCTGGTGCTGCGAGCGGCCATGAAACCCATTCCCACCCTGTACAGACCGCTGTATACCGTGGATATAATAACCAAAATGCCTGTCGGAGCCTCGGTGGAACGCTCGGATACCTGTGCCGTACCTGCGGCCAGCGTAGTGGGCGAGGCTGTTGTGGCCTGGGAACTGGCCGTGGCGCTGCTGGAAAAATTCGGCGGAGATACAATGCGGGAAATCAAGGAGAGAGTTGCAGCTTACCGTGAGTATCAAAAAAATATCTAAGCGGTCGTTGGATGGCTGTATTCTGCTTGATGTAACTGGAAAGGATGCCAATGAAAAAAAACATAGTGCTAATCGGCTTTATGGGCTCCGGCAAATCAACGCTGGGCCGGCGGCTGGCCAAGCGACTTGGTTATAAGTTTATAGACACGGACAGCGCCATAGAACAGGTAACCGGTAAAACCGTGGAACAAATATTTCGCATAGATGGTGAGACAAGGTTTCGCTCGGAGGAAAAGCTGCTGGCGCGCAAACTATCCGGCCAGTCGGGGCTGGTGATCGCCACGGGCGGTGGCCTTGTGCTGGACCCGGAGAACGTGGAATTATTAAAACAAAACGGTGTGCTTATTTGCCTGCGGGCTGATCCCGAGGTTATCCTGCAGCGGGTGAGAAGCAAAAAGCGCCGGCCCCTGCTCAGCAAAGGAAATCTCCTCGAAAACATCATCAGATTAAGCAAGGAACGGGAAAGCGCATACGCAATAGCCGAGTTGACAGTGGATACGGGCAAGCATAATATTGAAGAGATGCTTAATCAAATAAAAATATTTTTAGAGCAAAAAGGATCTATATAATGAGCGAAGTGAGGATTGATTTAGGGAGCCGTTCCTATCGTATTATGATTGGCAATGGCTTATTGGACTGCGCCGGCGAGCTGATTGCCGGGCTGCCCGTAGGCCGCAAAGTACTTTTGGTCACCAATACCACGGTTGGCCCGCTTTACGCCGGTCGGGTGGCCGACAGCCTGGAGCGGGCGGGGCTGAAAGTAACCCGGGCCGAGGTGCCTGACGGGGAGCAGTATAAATCCCTTTCCAGCGCTGAGCTGCTTTATGACCGCGCTTTTACCGCCGGCCTGGACCGACGCTCGGCGGTGGTGGCTCTGGGCGGCGGGGTGGTAGGCGACCTGGCCGGCTTTGTGGCGGCCACCTACATGCGGGGCGTGCCATTTGTGCAGCTGCCCACTACCTTGCTGGCCCAGGTGGACAGCAGCGTAGGTGGCAAGGTGGCTGTGAACCACCCGCGGGGCAAAAATATTATCGGCGCCTTTTACCAGCCGGCGCTGGTAATTTCGGACACGACCACGCTGTCAACTTTAGACAACCGGGAATTGCGGTCCGGGTTGGCAGAAGTGATTAAATACGGTATTATCGGTGATGACCGGTTTTTTAACTGGCTGGAGCAAAATATGCAGCAAGTGCTGGCGCTGGAACCAGAGGCGCTGGCGCAGGTTATCGAGCAGTCCTGCAGCAACAAAGCCCGGGTGGTGGAACAGGATGAAACCGAACAAGGCGCTCGGGCCCTGTTAAACCTTGGTCATACCACGGGCCATGCCATTGAAACCCTGGCCGGCTACGGATACTACACCCACGGCGAGGCTGTGGCCATAGGCACCGCCGTGGCGGCGCAGCTGGGGTTGCAGATGGGCAGGTTGTCCCGGGATGCGGTCGACAGAATTACCGGTCTGCTGAAACTCGCCGGCCTGCCCACCAACGTACCGGCGGAGCTGGCCGCTGCAGACATTATATCGGCCATGTATGGGGATAAAAAGACTGTTGGTGGCGCAATAACGTTTGTTGTTCCGGTGGACATAGGCAGGGCGATCATATACCCTAACACAGCGGTGGAAGACATCGGCCGGGCTATTGCGGCAGCACGGACATAGTAACTGGAAGGAAATATGCAGAAACACCCTGTATAAAATTTGTTGATAGATTTTTTTGCTCTTTTTTACATAATTATGTTGTTATTTAGATGTATTTTTTTTATAATTTGAATATGTTTACAGCTAAGTTCAACAAATACACAAAACCTGAAAAAGGCAACTACTTCGAAAGAAGTATACGCAAAGTTACGGGCCTAAAGCATATATCTCTTACGCAATATCGTAGTATATGCAATGGCGGCTGTGCATCCAGGTGCGGGATCCTACCGGTTCACGCACTTTTCTTTTACTCTTAATACTGAATGCGAGAAGGAAAAAACTTTATGGATGACGTTGAGGTATGGTGTTATGAAGCTCAATAAAAACTTTCTCGGTATCTGGTTGGTTGATGAAAAAATAATTACTGAAGCCCAGTTAGCCGAGGCGCTGGATGTTCAAAGAAAAGAGAAAAGTTTTTTGGGCAAAACATTGGTGCGGTTGGGGTTCTGCACAGAGGACGACATTGCCAGAGTGATAGCCAAACGTTCAGGCGTAGGATTTATTTCGCTTGAGAAAACCGATATTGACGGCGCTGCCGTGGCCACTTTGCCGGTCGAGGCTTATAAGCGCTACAGAGCCCTGCCCATTGGTTTCAGCGACGATAAACTGGTGGTTGCCATGCAGCATCCTAGCAATATTATGGCAATCGACGACCTGCGCATTCTTTCCGGTTTTGATATAAAAGTGGTAGTGGCTCCCGACAGTGAACTTGATGCCATGATTGAGAAATACAGCCGGGCTAATATTGATTTTGAACAGGTTAAGGATGACCCCGAGTTAGATGATGAAATTACAATTGAAACGGAAGAGCAAACGACCAAGCCTGCAGTACAATTGGCCAATATGATCATGGCCCAGGCAGCAGGTGCCAATGCCAGTGATGTGCATATTGAGTTGTATGAAAACAACCTGCGGGTGCGTTTCCGCATAGATGGCGTGCTGCACGATATTATGAAGCTACCCAGGGCAATGCACGGTTCTTTAGTATCTAGGATAAAAATTATGGCCAATATGAATATAGCCGAGCGCCGGGTACCTCAGGACGGTCGGATGTCCTTGAAAATTGAAGGCCAAACAATTGACGTGCGGGTGGCCTCACTGCCCGCCAGCTATGGTGAGCGGTTGACTTTACGGCTGCTCAACCGCTCGTCAAATATAATCACTCTTGGTGAACTGGGCGTTTCCCAAGGAGTGCTGGATAAATTTCGGAAAGTCATTAGTAAACCCTATGGCTGCATTCTGGTTACAGGCCCTACGGGCAGCGGCAAAAGTACAACGCTTTATGCATGTCTGGCTACGCTTGACAGGATTGCCAAAAATATTATTACCATGGAAGATCCGGTGGAGTATCGCATGGAAGGCATCAACCAGGTGCAAATTAACCCCAAGGCCGGCCTTACCTTTGCGTCCGGCCTGCGTTCCATACTACGCAGCGACCCCGACATCATAATGGTCGGTGAAATCAGGGACCAGGAAACAGCCAAGCTGGCTATTGAGTCGGCCCTTACGGGACACCTGGTTTTTTCCACTCTGCATACCAATGACGCGCCGGGTTCCATCACCCGCCTGACGGAAATGGGCATTGAGCCGTTTTTAACCTCATCATCGCTGTTATGTGTACTGGCCCAGCGTTTGGCGCGGGTATTGTGTCCCAATTGCAAAGAACCCTATATTATGCCGCGGGATAAAATGCAGGATTTTCCCGACTTCCCCTTCGAGGAAAATGAAACCCAGGTCAGGCTATACCGCCCGGTGGGTTGTATGCGCTGCAGCAACACGGGTTACCGGGGCAGGACCGGTATTTATGAGCTGCTTTTTATAAGCGAAAGGATACAAAACATGACCCTGGAGAGAAAATCGTCCCGGGAAATTAGAGATGCCGCCATTGCCGAGGGTATGGTGACACTGCGCCGGGACGGGTTGATGAAGGTTAAACAGGGTATCACTTCCTTGGAAGAATTGGTTCGGGTGGTGGTGTAGATGGATTTAAATGAAATACTTATTCAAACAGTTAAAATGTGCGGCTCAGACCTGCATTTGGCGGCCGGTATACCTCCTGTGGTTCGTCTCAATGGGGAGTTGGTGAAACTTTCTATGCCCCTTTTAATGCCGTCTGATATTGAAGAGCTGGTTTTCCCCTTGCTTCAGCCCAAACAGCGGGAACAGTTGGAACAAAACAGGGAGTTGGATTTTTCTTATTCATTACCCGGCGTCAGCCGCTTCCGGGGCAATATTATGTGGCAGCGCGGTTCCCTGGGGGTTAATTTCCGGGTGGTAGCTATGCAAATACCCTACCTGGAAGAGTTGGCCCTGCCGTGGGCAGTGAAGAATTTGGCCATGTTGCCCCGCGGGCTGGTATTGGTTACCGGTCCAACCGGCAGCGGTAAATCTACCACCCTGGCCGCGCTGATTAACACTATCAATGAACAGCGCAGTTTAAACATATTGACGGTGGAGGATCCAATCGAGTATTTGCACAGCCACCAAAAATCAATTGTCAAGCAGCGCGAGGTTGGCAGCGATACCCACTCTTTCGCTGCCGCATTAAGGCATGCGCTGCGTCACGACCCCGATGTTATTTTAATCGGTGAAATGCGGGATACCGAAAGTATTGCTATTGCCCTAACCGCCGCGGAAACAGGACATTTGGTATTCTCTACGCTGCATACCCAAACGGCGGCTCTGGCCGTGCACCGTATAGTGGATGTATTTCCCGAGGGTATGCGCAACCAGATCAGGCAGCAGCTGTCCGACTCTTTGCAGGGAGTGCTGACCCAGCAATTAATACCGCGCAAAGACGGCGGGGGGCGGGTAGTGGCGGTGGAATTGCTGCTTACCAATCCGGCGGTGCGAAATTTAATTCGCGAGGCCAAGGAACACCAATTATATAGTATTATGCAAACCGGGCGTGGCGTGGGGATGCAGACTATGGATCAGGCTCTGGCCGAATTGTGCCTGACGGGTGCCATCACCAGAGAAAGTGCCCTGGAGCGGTCTGTGGATAAGGTTGAGTTGGAAAGGGCGCTGCGCAAGCAAAAATTTATGTTATAGTTGTCCGGTTATAGCCGAGAGAGGTATGATAGCATGCCTATGTATGCTTACGAGGCGTTTGACAATGCAGGGGTTCCGGTAAACGGTAAGCTGGAGGCCGAGCACGAGCAGTTGGCCGTCGGCCGGTTGCGCAAAATGGGCTACGTCGTTGTTGAAGTAGCCGAGGTCAAGGATACCTCATTTAAAAAAACCTTCAGCAGACAGCGCAAAATAAAAATAGGAGATATTACTTTTTTCAGCCGGCAGCTGGCAGCCATGATTTCGGCCGGCATACCGCTGACGCGTTGTTTATATACTTTGCATGAGCAAACCAGCAACGCAAAATTGCGCGGCATTGTGGGCGAAATTGCTCGCAATGTGGAGGGGGGCATGAGCCTTTCCGAATCTTTGAAGGCGTACCCGGATGTATTTTCTTCTATGTTCGTAGACATGATCAGGGCCGGGGAAGTGGGCGGCGCTATGGAAGAAATGCTTAAGCGCCTTTCAGAGCAATTAGAGCGCAATAAGGTACTGCGGGACAATATCCGGGCCGCTACTTTTTACCCTACCGTGGTAATTTTATTCGCCAACTTTGTTGTACTGGCTATGCTGTTTTTTGTTGTGCCAATATTTATTGGTTTTTTCCCACCCGGCACCCCCCTGCCCCTGCCCACTAAAATAGTTATTGCTCTGAGCAATTCCCTGCGCTTTTACTGGTATATCCATATATGTTTGCTAATAGCGGCTGTACTGGGATTGCGATTTTACCTGGCCAGCGGTGCCGGTAAAAAAGCCTGGGACGGTGTAAAATTTCGGCTGCCGGTTTTTGGCGAAATTTTTAAAAAGGCTGCTGTGGCCAGCTTTTCCCGCACGCTTTCCACACTGCTGGGCGGGGGTATCCCGGTTTTGCAGGCACTGGAGACGGCAGGCCCGGCGACAGGCAGTATGCAAATCACTAAAGCAGTCCAGCAGACCGAGGTTGGCCTTCAAGAGGGCCGGGGCATTGCCGTGCTGCTTCAGAAAAGCGGCTTTTTCCCGCCCATGTTGATTAACATGGTGGCCATTGGTGAGGAAACAGGTGAATTGTCCGCGCTGCTGGGCAAGGTGGCCGAGTTTTACGAAGAAGAAGTGGCCACCACCACCAAGGGGCTGACATCGCTGCTGGAGCCGGTGCTGCTGATAGTAATTGGCTGTGTTATCGGGGGTATGGTAATTTCCATATACCTGCCGATATTTACCGCCGTAACCTCGGTAGGGAGGTAAAATAATGATTGGGGAGGGAATAACCAGGGACGCGGCAAATAATAATATTGAAGCGGCCATGGCAGATTACCTCCGTTGCCCGGATGAGCAGCGTCTGCAGCGGGTGGTGCGGGATGGTTCACGTTTGGTGCACCATTTTGCCAATCTTTATGCCCCGGACCGCCCTAAAGAGGATGTGGTGCAAGCAGGTTTTGAAGGGTTAATCAAGTCGGTTAAACGGTATGACCCGAAGCGCGGGGTAGCTTTTGCCACCTATGCAAGTCATTGCATTATGGGTGAGATCCGGCACTATATTCGCAAAGAGGCCGCTTATTACCGGCCGGGTTGGGCCGCGGATTTACAGGGCAGAGTAGACCGGTTTATTGAAGAATGCCTGAAGCAAACCGGTAATGTACCTGCGGTGAGCGAAATTGCCGCGGCGTTAAATGTGCGGGAGGAAGGTGTCATCCAATCTATGCGGGCGGGTTTGGTTTCCTTTGAAGAGATTGATATATCCAAAATTCATAGCCTGCGATATGAAAGTTTTCACTTGCCCATTGAGGACATCATCGTTCTCGGGCAGGCCCTGGAAAAGCTATCCGCACTGCAGCGCAGGGTGATCGGGCTGCTTTTTTACCGGGATATGACCCAGAACGAGGTGGCCGAAGAACTGGGCATGAGCCAGCGAAAAGTATCGAGAATTTTACATAAAAGCCTTAAAATAATGGCCGAATTTATATCGGTGTTTCACAAACGGCCTTGATAATATTATTTGCTAGTTGAAAAAGGAGCAGGAAATTACCAAGCCAATTAAAGGGAGTTGGTAGTGCTTATGCAATTTTTAAAGTCTTCCGGCGCGGTAGGCCTGGAACTGGACACGGGGATTATCCGTGTGGTGGGCCTAAGTGGCGTTAAGCATGCGCCATCCCTGGCGGCGGCAGGAGAAATAACCATCCCCGAAGATGCCGTGTCCGAGGGGGTGGTGGACGATGTTGACGCAGTTGCCCGTGCACTGGAAGAGCTATGGGCTAAAGCACGCATAGGTAGTCGTGAGGTGACGCTGGGCATATCCAACCAGGGTGTGCTGATGCGGCTGGCCAACTTTCCTAAAATTCCGGACAATAAACTGGCCCAGGCGCTGCGTTTTCAAGCCGGCGAATACTTTCCCATACCTCTTGAGGAAATGGTGTTTGACCACGCGGTAATGGGCGAAGTGGATGGTGATAACGGCCTCCAACTACAAATATTGCTGGTGGCTGCCAGGCGGGATTTACTTGATAAAAGTCTGCAGGCGGTGCAAAAGGCGGCCCTAGTGCCCCGGGTGGTGGATGCCGCCCCTCTGGCCCTGTTGCGCACGCTGCCCGCGGAGCGGTTGGAAAGTTCCGTGCTGCTGGTTGACGTATCCAACGGGCTCACCACGCTGCTATTGGTGGCGGGTGGTATACCGCGCTTTGCCCGGGCGATACCGCACTCTCTTAAATCTTACGCTCATGAGCTGGACAGGCCGCTGGAAGAGCTGTTGGAGACAGTGCGCCAGGTAGCTACGGCGGCGCAGGAAGACCGGTCGCCAAGCCCGGAGGACAATGATACTTGGCTTTCGGATACCGGGCGGGACACCGGTGGGGGATGGCCTTCTACCGGCGAGCATACCCCGACAACCAGTCAAGCGGCTATCGAGCTTCCGGGCAAATGGGAATTTGAACTGGCCAATGAAATACGCTCCTCCATTAGCTATTACATGGCTCAAACCGGTGAGGCCGCAGTGGACGCAGTGATTATCAGCGGCCGGGGTGCCCGGTTGGCGGGGCTGACCGAGTTTTTGCAGGCGGAAATTGATGTGCCGGTGGAGATCATTGACCCGCTGGTTAATATCAAAGGTTCTGCCCAGGTCAATGGTGTGGATTTGCGGCGCAAAGGGCCGGATTTTGCCGTCACTATCGGCTTGGCTTTGCGTGGACTGGAGGAATAACGTTTGTATATCAAAATAAATCTATTGCCGCCGGAGATAAAGGTCCGGTGGGAACGCGAGCGTAAAAAGCGCACCGTGCTATTAACGGCAGGTGCTGTGCTGGCGATTTTTATCGTGATATACAGCATGCTTGTGCTGACTACGTTTCAAGTGCGGGCCGGGGTGGCCAGGCTGCAGAAGGAGCGTACGGAGTTGGAAAGCAAAATCCCGGCCTTGCAGCAGTATGCCCAATTGCAGAACCAGGTTGAGCAAGCCGAGGGGTTAATTAAAGAAGCGGTAGGTACTCCCCTGGCGTGGAAGTCCATTTTGGAAAACATTGGGTTGTATATACCCGTGAACGTGTGGTTGACAGACCTTTCGTTTACCAATGAAAATGATGAAGACAAGCGAAGTACCAATTTCAATAGTAATACGGCAAGCAACCAGGCCGCCGTAAACGACCTGGCGAAGAACGTGCAGGATATAGCAAAGGCTATCCAGGGGGTAAAAAACGGGACAGAACAGTCCCAGGCAGCACCCGAGCCCGGTGGCGAGTTAACTATCCGGGGTTATGCTTTTGAATACGCCGCGGTAACGCAGTGGCTGGAGCAAATCTGCCAAATACCGGAATTGACCAATGTTAACTGCCAGTTTTCCTCTAAGGAGGAATTGAACGGGGAATCGGTAATACATTTTGAAATTAAAGCCCTGGTGCTTTCAGGGCAACCAGACGGTTAATTGCTATGAAAGGCTCTGTATTATGATCATGTTATCCCATAGCAATAAAAGTAGGTGATGGGTAAGTGACGAAATCAAATTACTCCCGTGAGGAAATGCTGGCCATTGTCCTGGGGGCCGCCGCTATAATACTAATGGTGTTTTTACTATACAACCAGTTTAATGCTATAAAGGACGGATATGCTGCTATAGCCCGGGAACGTGCTTTCCTGAACCAAACGCAAGCATCCTATCAGGGATTAAAACAGTTGGAAAGCCAGGCCGAAAAAATGCAGGAGCGACTAAACGAGCTCAATAAAGCGCTTCCCGAAAATCCCGCGGAAGATTTATTGATTAATGATATCAGCAATATTGCCAATGCCACCGGCAGTGATCTGCGGCAAGTGCAATTTGCCGAGCGCGTGCCCCAGGAGAAATACATGGAAATGCCCGTGACCATTGCCTTGACGGCAGATTATCACGGTATGATTGATTTGCTGGACTACATGCAAAACGGTCCCCGTGCGCTGCGTATAGAGGAATTTACCATGAGCGGGGATCAAACGTCGCCGGGTATCAGAGCCAACATCATGACTACCGCATTTTATACAGAATAGGGTTCGTTTTATAATATTTTAATGATACGGAAGGAGTAATAAAGCGTGCCCATGCCAGAAATTAAAGTCAACCGGGAGCAAATAACCCAATTTGTTGTTAGCAATAAAAAAAAGGTGATCATCGGCGGCGTTTTATTAGTGCTGGGTTTGATCATTCTGGTCGTGCTATTTAGGTTGAACTACAACTTTATTAATAAAAACCGGGACGAGCAGGTTCAGCAGCAGACCGGCAGCGAGATTGCCAATAGCCCGGACTCCGGGGCCCTGAGTACATACTTGCCGGACACCAGCCGTAAGCTGGAAGACAGCAATGATATCCGGGATCCTTTTAGCAGGGGCATGGTTTTAAAAGGTATCATTACAGGCGGCAGCGGTGGCAACCTTGCTATCATTGAATCCGGCAGCACAGCTTTTGTGGTCGGCCCCGGCGAGGAAATAGCCGGAGGCTGGACAGTGGCGGAAATAAAACGCAGTGCCGTTATTATAAAAATGGGCATACATAAATTGCAGTTGGAATTTAACGGGCGGGTCAAGGATTTAACTCCCCGGGCAGCCCCGGCTAACCAGGTAACTAATACACCGTCAGACACGGCTGCAGCGGCAGGGCAGAATAATACCGGGCCGGCGGACAAGGCGGCGTCCGGAGACATAGCGGAGCAATCACCCACTCAAGCGCCCGGTGAAACGTCCGGGCAAGGGAGCGGACAAGTCTCTGAACAATCGTCTGAACAAGAAACAACGCCCCAGGCAGCGCAGGGTGCTAATCAAGTGGACAACCAGTCACCTGACATGACGGGCGAAGAAGGTGTTGATGAATGACCGGTAAAATTCAAGGCAATGGTTGTATAATAATTATCATAACTATGGCAGTTATACAGCTTTTTTCTGTCTACCCGGCCATTGCCGACGCTCCGGCTGCCGGTTACGGTATCTCCGGCAGCGCCGGCAACAGCACTGGGTTACTGGCTTTGTCTGCCGACGATTATCCGGTGGACTCGGCCTTTGCGATTAACAATGAACGGATATCCCTGGATTTTCGAGGTGTGGATATCAGGGACGTGTTGTCCGCGCTGGCCATTAAAATGGGCGTGGATATTATAAAGGTGGATGCCAAACCCGTAGAAATTAATTTTAAGGCCAACAATATTACCCCTCTGCAAGCGATGGAGCTGATTATTGAGGGACAGGGTCTAACCTACCTGCAAAACGGGCAAATTATACTGGTGGGCACCCCGGGTACACTGAAGGCTAATTATTTTGATCAGATGATCTTGACGAGGTTCAGCCTTTATTACGTGCCGGCGGATAAAATAAAGGAGCTTATTGGAACTCTGGGAGTTGAGCAGGTCAGCGTCACTGTGGATACCAACCAGAACCTGATCTGGGTGCAGGGCACCGCCCAGGTCTTGAAAAAAGTGCGGGAGCTGATTTACGCGGTAGACACCGAGGACAGCCAGCTTTCCCTGGAATATAAAACCCTCACGTTGACCCAGATACCCACTGACCGGGCTGTGGAATTGCTAAAAAACGTCGGTATCGAACTAAAACGTTACGTGCAGCTTGATAACAGGCTTTTGGTGTTTGACAGCGAGCTTTTCTCACGCTGGGATAAAATTGAGAAGCTGGTCAAAGAACTGGATATACCGGCCGCGGGAATACGAAAAGTGTTTGTTTATCAGTTGAAAAATGTAACTGCCGGTTATGCGGCGGAAAGATTGTCCTCATTTAATTTCGCTGATGAGGTTAAAACGGTAACCTATAATTATGAAAAATTTGGCAAGGAATTACTGGTCATTTGTCCCCCAAATTTGGTAACCCCGGTGCGCAGCGCGCTGGTCAGCCTAGATACTACGCGTCAGAAAACCAAGGTACCCGTGCTAACGACGACCGGAGAGAAAGCGCGCCAGAGCCTTTACGCCAAAATAAACCTGCTTAGCGAGCTATCCGGCATTTCATCGGCTAACTTTCATGTTTCTAATAATCTTTCGGGGGATAACAATAACCCGGAATACGTGCTGTGGGTGGAGGAAACGCCTGATAATGTGCAGCTGGTGAAGGATTTGATTGAGGAGATGGATATCGGGTCAAGCAGCGGAGAAGGTGAGACAAGTGGAGATTAGGGGATGGAATGATTAGTGAGTTTATTGTTTGAAAAAATAATGGGGAATTGTGTCTAAGATGTGGTTTGGCAGGTATAACATGGTTAGACAATTAAGTTTGATGCATAAGCATGTGTGTTGAAGGATTTTGGAATTTTGTACGTGGGGAGGTGAAAAGATGTTTAGAAAAATTAGCTATGCGCTGAAGAACCGGAAAGGCTTTACTCTGGTTGAATTGATGGTGGTTGTGGTAATTATAGGTATCTTGTCGGCTATTGCGGTGCCGGTTTATAAAAATGTAACAAACAATGCTGAACAGACTGCAATCGATGCTAATTTACGTATTATCAATGGTGCCATCGGCATGTATTCTGTCGACCAAAAAATAAGTGATATAACAACTATAGATGTAACGTCTGAACAAGTGGATGCTGTCGGAACAAATCCCATTCTTCCATATTTGCAAGAATGGCCTACTGGACCTTCCGGCTATACGTATATTATCACAGACGGAAAGGCTGTAGCGGTAGCACCATAGGGAAAGGGTATCAGGCAATCAACTTATTGGAATAGGGTACCAGGCACCCAACTTATTGGAAGAATAGGTGCCAGGCACCTAACTTATTAACTTATTATTGAAAAAATTAACACCTCTTGTTAGTATATAACAGGAGGTGTTAATTTTTGGGCAGGAAACCACGAGTAGAATATTCAGGAGCTTTATACCATGTTATACAGCGTGGAAACAATAGGGAGTACATATTCGAGAAAAATGAAGATAAGCTGTTTCTGTTAAATGAAATTAGAGGAAGAAAAATAAACACAGGGTTAAAACTTTACGGTTATGTAATTATGGATAACCATTACCATCTAGTTTTGCAGGTTGGAGATGACCCGTTAAGCAAGCTGATGCACCTTATCAACAGTAGCTATGCCCGCTATTACAACCGCGAACATAATCGTACAGGGCATGTATACGATGGCCGATATAAAGCTATACCCATCCAGAATGAAAATTATTTCTTGGCAGTAGTGAGGTATGTTCACCGGAACCCGGTACGGGCCGGCATATGTGCTCATATTAATAAATACAGATGGAGCAGCGACATGTATTACCGCAATAATCAAAACGGTTTTGTTGATATAGATTTTCTGTTAGGCATATTATCCAATGATAGGGGAAAAGCAATATTGCATTATAACTCAATTATGGATCAGGAAGATAGTAATGATTATGAACATGGAGAAGTTATCGGCGATAAATCTTTTATGATCTCGATTAGTCCACCTAAACAGAAAACTGTTAAAAAAAGCCTGGATGATGTTTTAGCAGACACCGGTGTCTGTTCTGCAGACTTTGCGTTGATAAAAAATGGCTCCAGAAAAAGGCACCTTATACAATACAAAGTAAGTTATGCTGAAGCAGCGTTAAAACAGAATTATACCTACAAGAGCATAGGTGAGAATATTAACGTTTCAGCTACGGCTATTTCCAAACTATTAGGTGGAGTTGATTAGATATGGATGTAGCCGATAAGTTAATAAGTTTGGTGCCTGGCACCATTTAATAAACTTCGTTTGACATTGGCGGCTTATCGCTAATCCTGGTTCGTCCAGTGATGGCGGCAACTATAACATACTGCATTTTGCCGGTCTTTTTACTTTCCAATCTAATGCACCCGCCTGTGACCGGTTTGCCCTTGGCGGAAAAATTAATTCTATTGTACGGAAAGTTAGAAAAAGCTAAATCTACATCGTCTGGTAACAGTACCATCATGACATTACCATTGTCTAATGGAGCAACAATTTTATATTTATCTTGGTTAAAATATAGCAAGATATAATAATTATCACAATCCTTAACCAACGCTTCTTGAGATACTAACCGGATATATTGCTGCAACTGCAGGCACTCGGAATGCAGCCGATAATTAGCCAGACAGTTATCCATGGGCGGGAAAGCTATGGCCATGATAATGCTCATAACCAGGATAATAATGATAAGTTCGATTAATGAAAATCCCTGTCTCACGTCAAGTATTCCTTCGAATCCATATTTTAAAAACCATCCCTAATTACAGGTAATTTTCACCATAAAGCAATAGAAGACCTTCTAAAATTACAGATTTTAATAGATTTTTTATTAATTAGCAAATAAGCTTGCCACTGTGGCTGTTTATGTGGCGGTCTTGACCGAATAAATCTTTCGATTATAAACCATATTATCAATATATTAAACAGGAGGTGTTTTTTTTATGTTCCAGCAAGTAAATCCATTTATTCAACATGCTTTACGTCACGGTAAAATGTTTATTGATGAATCCAACAGATCAGCAGCAATGTCACAGTCATTAGTTTCAAGCTATGATGAAATTATTTCGGCATTAAACATCGGAAATATTCAAGGAGCCATTAATTCCGCGCAAAATGCCCGTAATTTGGCTGTCCAAGTGGCTCAAAGCACCCAACATATAAATTATATAATAACAGAACGTATGCAAATGGCTACGTACATCCTAGATAGGATACAGTACAGCATAAATGAATTATCTAATGCCTTGCATAGTTCCGGGTATACCGGTACAAACTTTAGGCCGGATTACTGGCAGCAGACACAAACTACACCTAACTATCAAAATACAACCATAATGTAATTCAAACTTTAATAAAACGCTGCTTATTGTTTAGCAGCGTTTTATTTCAAAGATAAATTACAGGTTTTGTTATTGTTAACTAAAGAATTAATAAACTTTGTTTGACAAGGGCGGCTTATTGCTAATTCTGGCTCGCCCGGTGATGGGGGCAACTATAACATGCTGTATTTTATGACCCGGGAGGACTAAATGCATAACGTATCGCCACACCCTGCGCTCCTGTTTCTTCTTCTTGAATATTGGCAAGTTTTAATATTGCTATTTCAGAGCTGATTTCATATTCTTGTCCTTCGTAATTTCCTTTTATCGTGAATCTAAGTATGCTTGGTTCACTTTTCTCAAATGTTAAAGTAAAATCAGTGTCATTAGCAATGCTTCCCAAAAGTTCCTCCTGGCTTCCATCTTGCGTAGAATGCATTAATATACCTGAGTCCGTCACGTACAGTTCCTGGGTATCTACATACCCTTCACTTTCCACTCCTGGTATGGTAGGAGTATTTTTTAATATTATCAGGTAAGAGGCAAAGCGTATTTCTTTTTCGATTAGTGCTTTAGCTAATAGAACATTTTGCTGTACCTCTCTCTGTTTTGTTGCTATATCAATGGATTTGGTTGCGTATGAATAAAAAGGATAAGAAACAGCCAAAACTAATAGTAGAATAACTAGGGCAAGCATTAATTCAATAATGGTTAGCCCTTTTATCCCCCTGCTTAGATCTTGAATAACTCAATACCCCCTTCGAAAGATACAAAGTTTTTACTTAATCCCCAGAAGTGGCATTAGAAATAAAAGTATTAAATGTGACATTACGTTCACCATTTTTATAAAAAACAACGGCAGTTACTTTGTAACCTTCCACTTCTTCATCTTCCAGAGTATAATCTACACCCGGTTCAATATAGTAATTACCTGGTTCATAATAATTATATAGTTCGTCAGTACTATCTACACGTCTAAGGCCCACTTCATCGTCATCAATATTAACGTACAGTCTTTCTATAGTTTCCTGCGCCTTGGCTGCAGCCTTACTTTTATCCCCCATTAGAAAAATGTTTTCAAAACTCCACCCAAATGCGAAAGTAAAGCAGACAACAATGATTGTTAAAATAGCCATGGCTACCAGGACTTCTACTAAAGAAAACCCCTTCTCAATTGTATTTTTTTTATATAGATTCTTATATTTTATCATTGTATCCATATTCCTCCTGAATAACCTTTAATGGGGTCTTGAGCAGGTTCTCCAGTACCTTCTCCTATAATTGGAATGGGGAAATTTTCAGTAGAAATTGGTACATAAGATACCGCCGCCCTATTTCCATTCCCACCGTCAAAAGTTTTGGAAACAACAGCGCCACATATATCTGAACTACCATTGACTGAGACATCCGCATTGGGTGCATAAACCACACCATGAAAGGCACTTGCATTACCAATAAATGATACACTGCTGCCGGCAGTAATGATGCCTCCCACAGTAGCTATACTGGAACTACCTTGAATAGAAATAGTTGCATTGTTATTAGGCGCGTAAATAAATCCTTGAAACTCTACATTGCCGGGAGCATCAACATTCGTTCCTTGGGTATAAATATTACCAATTAAGGAAGAACTACCTCCTAAATAAAATTCAGCGTTTTGATTGGAAAGATGAATATTCCCTTGCAAATGAGCAGTGTTAATTTCTATTTTTATGCCTTTAGAATATATATTAGTAATAGTGCCGGCTACAAGTGACCTGTTGCCGCTATACTTTATACTTGCATTATCGTTAGATGCGTAAAGATTACCGTTATGTGATACACCATTAAAATTAATACTGGTTCCTCCGGTTATAATATTGCCTGAAATATCAACGGAATTAGTTGTGTTCATGTTGGCAATAGGGGCATAAATAGAACCATTTATGCTATTTGATGACCCTATGTTGATGGAATTACCCCCGATAACTAAATCACCGGCCATAGTAGAGTTACTGTTGGTGTTAAAAGTTGCGTTGGAAGCATAGATAGAACCTTCTATATTATTTGACCACCCTAAATTGACGGAACTTCCCCCGATAACTAAATCACCTGCCATGGTAAAGTTGCTGCTGGCGCTAAAAGTTGCATTTGGGGCATACAAGTCCCCATAAAAGTTAGAGCTACTTGGTCTATTTATACTAGTTCCCATATACAATACAGTTAATCGATTCTGACAACCTTCAGTATTGACATCCATTAATCCATCTAAATTTTTGTCAACAACCAAAAACAAATTTCCTTGTCCGGATAAATTAATATTACCCGATCCGTTAATATCTTGAATAACTACTGTTGTATCACCATTTAAATCGAATGTTAATGTTTCGTCCCAACTAAAGCTGATTAGGTTATAAACATTTATTGTAGTAGGATCAAGGGATTCTGTTACGTTATTGTTAACACTTAATTGTTTGGGCGCACTACCACTTAAATTGGGATAATCCGGATAGCCAGGATAATTAGGATAACTAGGAAATACTGGTAGGTCAGGGATATTTGGAACAGCAGGCAATTCTTTTTCCGGACTAAAGTGATCAACGCCCTGCGTCTGATCCGGTTTATTAACATCTGCACCAGGGCCTAGGGATAGGATGCCCGGAAAATCCCCAGCATTTGTTATCTCACAGTTAGTAGAATTTCCTAATTCTACATGACCTGAATTTGTCCCTACAGGCCCTTCGATACTGGCGCTTCCACTAAGTGTAATGTCATCTTGAGTAAAAACAGCGTAGTTAAAAGTAAAACTATTCCCGTGACCGGAATTACCTGTATCAATAGGCCTTCCCCCTTCAGCGGTCCAACCGGGTAGCAAAAAGGTCAGGTTATCGGCAGTGCTTTGGGCACCTTGTGCCCCTCCTACACGACCTTCGGAAACAATTATTAAACCATCATTACCTTCAGATTCAGATATGCTGAATTTTATTGAATAATCCTCATCTTCACCAGGCTCACCCTTATTAAAGTCATCCAAGTCTCCATAAAATTTGATAGGGAACTCATGGGGGAAAAAACCTTCTGTATCAAGTAACCCCAATGCCGCTTCAACACCGGATCTGGCAAAATAGTAAGCCTGTATCTGGTTAGCATTCCTTGTAGCATGAATGATTCGGGAGGAACTCGCATACCAAAATACACTACTTATAACAACGACGACAGCTCCTACAACTAATGTAAGAGCCATAGCTATTCCTTTATTAGAGTTTAAGTGTTTTAATGTCATGATCATACACTCCTAAATTCTAATATTTTGTATCATTGTCTGGTTATTCTAAAAATGTATTTAAAAGTTATTTTTAATAGGAAAGTAGTATTAGTAGTTCATTATATGATTAATTATACCTTTTAACCATTTATTTTCATAGAAAAATCATGTTAAATGGTAATTATTTTGAATTCAATTTAACATTATGTAAATATAAATTTTTATTGGCCCGGGTTATCCCATAGCTTTTTCATGGTAGTTATAAGAACTTAATCATTATCTATACAAATAATGAAAATTAAGCTATGCTTGTTTTTAGGATATCAATTAAGAAGGATGATTATAATTAATGCACATCAATGATTTACTTGAACAAGCAGTTGTCCGGGGTGCTTCCGACTTGCATGTTATGGCGGGAGTTGCGCCTCTACTAAGGATAAACGGTGAGCTGACTACGTTAAATTTTCCACCGTTTACAGTGGATGATACTCTGGAATTAGCCGGGCAAATACTCAATACGGAAAAACTAAACGTACTGGAGCAATTTGGTGAAGTGGATTTGTCCACTGAATGCCAGGATTTGGGGTATTTTAGGGTAAATGTTTATTACCAGCGGGGCACAGTGGGTATTGCCTGCCGGGTGGTCAGTACCAGGATTCCTACTATTGATGAACTAAAATTACCCGGCTCTATTAAAACTCTGGCCCGGCGTTCCCGGGGTATGGTCATTATCACAGGACCGACGGGCAGCGGTAAGTCAACTACACTGGCTGCGATGATTAATCTTATTAATGATGAAAAACTATACCATGTAATTACGCTCGAAGATCCTATTGAATACCGGCATACTAATAAGAAGAGCATTATCAGCCAAAGGGAAATCGGCAGGGACAGCAAATCTTTCCCCAGTGCGCTGCGGGCGGCGTTGCGGCAAGATCCCGATGTAATACTGGTGGGCGAGATGCGGGACTTGGAAACTATTTCTATTGCTATAACTGCCGCTGAAACGGGCCATCTGGTGTTGGCCACCTTACATACTTTGGATGCTCCCCAAACGGTGGAAAGGATCATTGATGTGTTCCCCTCCAATCAGCAGCAGCAGATAAGGGTGCAGCTGGCCAATACACTGGTAGGAGTGGTTTCCCAGCGTCTATTACCATGTAAAGACGGGCGGGGACGGATACCGGCCGTGGAGGTGCTGGTATGTACCCCGGCGGTGCGTAATTTGATCCGGGAGAAAAAGATACATCAGATTTACTCTTACATGCAAACCGGCGGCAAGTACGGCATGCAGACTATGGACAATCATTTATTGGAATTGTACGGTGGGGGTCTGGTCAGTGCCAGTAATGTTATGGAGCATGCTTCGGACTTGGAGACTATGTCGCGTTATTTAAATTATCGGCAGAGTTAAGCGCTGATACAGCACTTAGCCTGTGGCATTTACTGTGGTAAGATGTTGTTTTCCTAATGAAGACTATGTTTAATCTTCAATAATAGCGGCTGCTATGGCCGCTCCCACACCTGAACCATGTTTAGTGAGTTTTGTCGTAATTAAGTCAGGCTTATCTTTGAAGATGTTTTTGAGAGTGCTGTTTAACTTATTTGCATAACCGGGCATTAATTCAAACAAAGAACCATCTATGGCTATAGTGTGTTGTTTCTCAAGGCCCGGGTCGATATGTTTTAATACACCGGTGAATGTCGCTGCAATAAGCTGAATGGAACGGGTAATTACTGTGGTTGCAATGGTGCGCAGGGCTGTTCGCTCTTCCAACAGGGAGCAGGGGATTTGGCAGTTTGTTTTCAGCCATTGCGAGACTCCGGTTAATTCCGGGCTTTCGTCGGCTAGTAATCTGGCCAGATCCTTAGCCTTTATGTTATATGGCGTAAAAAATATTTCCGGACGGCCGGACGCAAATAGTAGTTTATTATTTATGAAGTCCTGAATAATTATTCTGGTTAATTCACCTATATATTGGCCGCCGACCATTTTTTCCAGGCGCTGATCTCCGGGGATTTGGCTTTGCTTGTCCAGTTGCATGTCATAATCGGTGGCCGGAAGCTCATTATAATTACCCGACTCAATATTGATAATCATTGGTTTGCCTGTCATTGGGGAACTGGGCTCGAGATAACAGGTGTTGTGGCCTGTACCGCATATTGACCCTATATCCGCTTGCTGGTCACTATAAGCCGCGGTTAGCAATGTGCCCACTGTGTCGTTGATAATGGCCCTGGGAATAACCTGTTTTAAATTTTTGCCGTCCAGCGTCTTTTGCAGCAGCTCCGCAACGTCATAACCTTCTACGCCCGAGGTTTGGATCTCTTTGGTCCATTTGATTAATACAGCCTGGTAGATACCTGTTTGCCGGCTGGGGAAAGAAAAGGTAAAGCCGAGAGGGTAAGTTTGGCCGGGCACCAGTATGGCTTCCATTTGCTCGGCAATAAACCGGAACAAATCGCTGCCGGCAGTCTCCCGGGTAGTAAAATCGTACCCTTCTTCCCGGTCCCGCAGGGGAAACGACCGCCGCCGGAGAGTTCGGTATGCCCCGTTACCTTGAATTTCCACTGTTAATACGCGCACATTGGTGCCGCCGAAATCTACGGCCAGGTAAATACCTTTTTCCTGTCCGGTAGGCTTGGTTAAAAAGGAAGGCAGCATTTTTAATGAACTGCTTTTTCCTGCAAGGCCATCCGTCATGGCTTTTTGAAAACGGTTGGCGATCTCCAGAATTTGAGGCTCGTGTAGTATAAAACCGGCCAATGCATGCATTTTTTTCACCCCCGGCAATCTTTTGAGCAATAAATCCGGAAGGCCTGATTTTCCTTCCGGATTTATTATATTATGAATGTATTTTACTATACATCAGGGCATTTCTTTTACTTCATCCAAAAACCCTGCGACTTTCTCCAGATACAATTCCCCGGCTACTTCGTAAGCTTTAACATGCTTGGCTTCCGGTACCCGCCATAAACGGGCCTTGGGGTAGGCCTTTTGGATTGCCTCGCTGTTGGCAATGGGAATATCGGTATCTCCCTCTCCATGGATTAAAAAAAGTGGCCGGCCGTTAAAATTATGCACCTCTTTAACCGGGCTGACCGTTTCAGCTTCTAGTCCTGTCAAAGGCGGAACAACTATTAAAAACGCTAAGTTAAAGGGTACCGGGGGCAGGTCGGTCCAAACAGATAAATTAGCCATCAGGTAACTCTTCAGGTCGGCAAACGGGGCATCGGCGATCACCGCAGCAACTGTGGGCTCTCTGGCGCCGGCTAAAATGGCAGTGGCCGCGCCCATGGAATAGCCCATCAGCACTATTTGCCGGTTCAAATCGGGCTGAGTCTTGATAAAATCAACTGCTCCCAGTAAGTCACGTACTTCGAACTGCCCAACCGAGGTTAACTCACCCTCCGACCGGCCGCTGTTGCGAAAATCAAACATTAATACGTTGCAGCCCCTGTCCACCAAAAAGCGGGCTATGGGCAGCAGCGGCACGTCTTCCTGCAGCCGGTTTTTACGGTAGCCGTGAGCAAATATCACCGTTTGTTCGTTGGCCGGAGCTTTAATCAGCCAGCCGCTCAGCTTCAGCCCGTCCTTCCGGCTGTTAAAATTGACGTCCTGGTAGGCTAAACCAACCTCAGCCGGCGAACTCGTGATTTCAGCCCGCACCGGATGGGTAAGGCTCCAGCCAACCTTGGCGGAAATGGCGAAGACAGCTATTATGGCCAGAGCTAGTAGGCCGATGGCTGTCCATAGAATAATTCTTGTTGTTTTTACCCTGGGTTGGCCGGCTGCCTGTTCAGTCCTGGTTTCCATAGCGTCCCCCTATATTGTTTCTATAGTTTTGTTACTGTTTTGCTTATTTTATCATAAAATTACACAGGCAATCAATTAAGTAACTAAACTGGCACTTCTTTTGCAATAATAACTAGATGTCTGAATCGGCGTTGACTTGGTCTTATTTATTTGTAAACCCAAGTTTCATGTCTTGACAAGCCAGGCTATTAAGTATAAAACGTTTACCATAAGCTGAACAAACAATCCGGTTGCTGCAGTCTAATTTAATGAGGGTGAAACGCACTTGATAAATGGAGAGATAACTTTGGTTATCGGCGGTGCCCGCAGCGGCAAAAGCAGTTTTGCTGAGAAGCTGGCCGCGGCAGCGGGCGAGGATGTGGTTTACGTGGCCACCGCCGGAGTGTATGATGATGAAATGGCCGAGCGGGTTAAACAGCATCGCCTGCGCCGGCCGGTCGGATGGCGTACGGTGGAGGAAACCCATAGTCTGACCGGTGTGCTGCTTTCGCTTCCCCGGGGAGCGGTTGTGTTGATAGATTGTTTAACTCTCTGGATGTCTAATTTGTTGCTTGATGATAAAAAGGAAAAATATATTATTGACCAGGCTAGGGTAATGGTCCAGGTGGCACGCGATAGAGAATTGCATTTGCTCATGGTCAGCAATGAGGTGGGCTGCGGCCTGGTGCCCGAGTATGAACTGGGCAGGGTATTTCGTGATATTGCCGGGCGGGTCAACCAGTTGCTGGCTGAACTCTCCGACCGGGTTATTTATGTAGTAGCGGGCTTGCCACTGGAGTTAAAATCCCCGACATCAGGCAATGCCCAAAAGGAGATATGATCATGCTGGCCAGAACAATAATGGTTCAAGGTACGGCTTCTCATGTTGGCAAGAGTGCTTTAACCGCGGCTTTGTGCCGTATATTTTACCAGGACGGTTACCGGGTGGCGCCTTTTAAATCACAAAATATGGCTTTAAATTCATTTGTTACTGCGGATGGGGGAGAAATGGGCCGTGCCCAGGTGGTTCAGGCTGAGGCGGCCGGGATACCGCCCAGTGTGGATATGAATCCCGTGCTGCTAAAGCCTACGGGTAATGCTTCCTCTCAGGTGGTGGTGCTGGGCCGTCCGCTGGATAATTATACTGCCTGGAATTACCACCGGGAGCTTGCGGGCAAATTGTGGGGTGTAGTCACTGCGACACTTGACAGGTTGCGCAGCAAGTTTGATATAGTGGTTATTGAAGGGGCCGGCAGTCCGGCAGAGGTGAACCTGCAGGACACCGATATTGTGAATATGAAGGTGGCCCGTCAGGCTGAGGCGCCTGTGCTGCTGGTGGCCGATATAGACCGGGGCGGCGCCCTGGCGGCTGTAGTGGGCACCCTGGAATTACTTCCTCCGGGAGACAGGGAAAGGGTTAAAGGCGTTATTATTAATAAATTTCGTGGTGATGTGAGCTTGTTTCAGCCCGCTATTGATTTCTTGGAAGAAAAAACGGGTGTGCCGGTATGTGGTGTAGTGCCGTATTTTGACGATTTGTACATCCAGGATGAAGATTCGGTGGCTATGGAGAGAAAGAATTACCAAGCTGGTAGTGATGCCGGCAAGGTTGAAATCGCTGTGCTGCGCCTGCCCCGGATTTCTAATTTTACTGATTTCGACCCCTTGGAAAGCGAACCCGACGTGCATTTGTGGTACGTTGGCACGGATGACGCGTTGGGACGGCCTGATCTGGTAATTATCCCGGGCAGTAAAAATACCATTGATGACTTGCTGTATCTCAAGCAAACGGGACTGGCGGGTGCCATAGTGCGTTTGGCTCGCCAGGGTGTGCCGGTGATCGGTATTTGCGGCGGCTTTCAAATGCTGGGCCAGGAGCTTCATGACCCCGAAAAAACCGAATCGGACATTGAACACATGTTGGGGCTGGGGTTATTGGATATGCAAACTACTTTTTACCGGGAAAAGGTGACCAGTCAGGTGCAGGCTGCGGTAGCAGGAGATAGTAATTTCTTGGGCAGTTTTAGTCAGCCCTTAACAGGTTACGAGATCCATATGGGCCTCACCGAATTGGGCACTGGGGCCAGGCCTGCTTTTATGATTAATACCCGTTCGGGACGTCAGGTAGATCTTCCAGACGGGGCTCAAAACGAGGAAGGCACTGTTTGGGGCACCTATATCCACGGTATTTTTGACAACGATACCTTCCGGCGGAACCTGGTTGATGTGCTTAAGAAGAAAAAAGGACTGGATACAGAGGGACAGACTACAGTAACAAGTACCGAGCAAAAAAAACAAGCAGGTTACGACCGGCTTGCTGAGCTGGTACGACATAGCTTGGACATGCAGCTAATCTATCACTTAATGGAATTATAAGATGATACATGCATTTTTTTTACATACCTTATTCGGCTTTATAATAGATTTACTGGTGGGTGATCCGCCCCGTTTGCCTCACCCGGTAGTGTTAATCGGCCGGAGCATTACCCGCCTGGAAAAGGTAGCCCGGAGCATTACTGCATCGCCGGGGGGGCTGAAAACGGCGGGTGTGGGAATAACTATAGCGGTTGTCGCGGGGAGTTTCGGCGCTACCGCGCTGATTATGTGGGTGGCTTGGCAGGCCAATTATTACCTTTACCTGGTATTGGGAGCCTGGATTGTTTCCACCACCGTGGCAGCCCGGGGTCTGGCTGAGGCGGCCGGGGCCATAAGGCAGCTGCTGTCGGCGGGTGACCAGGCGGCAGCTCGCCGGCGGGTTGGCTGGATAGTGGGCCGGGACACAGAAACAATGGACAGTGAGCAGATGGTGCGGGCCACTGTGGAAACGGTGGCGGAAAACATCAATGATGCCGTGGTGGCACCGCTTTTTTATGCTTGCCTTGGTGGGCCGGCCCTGGCTATGGCTTACCGGGCGGTGAATACACTTGACTCGATGCTGGGATATAAAAATAAGCAATACCTGCATTTAGGGTGGGCGTCGGCCCGGCTGGATGATTTGGCAGGTTATATACCGGCCCGTTTTACAGGCCTGGCGCTGTTGCTGGCTGCCTGGGTGTCCGGCCGTGATTGGCGGCGGGGTCTCAGTACCTGGCGCAGGGATGCTGCCCGGCATCCCAGTCCTAACAGCGGTATTCCCGAATCGGTTATGGCCGGGGCTATCCATGTCAGGCTGGGGGGCCGCAATATTTATGGTGGAGTGGCCTCTTTTCGCCAGTATATGGGTGAACCGTTGGAAGAACTCAGGCCTGATCATATTGCCCGGGCGGTGGATATGCTTTATCTGGCTTCAGCCTTGGCCACGCTTTGTTTATCCGCTCTGGCCTGGGCAATACAAAAATTAATTAACTAAAAGGTGATGATTATGCCCAATTTCCCCCGCCTTATGATTGCCGGTACACATAGCGGTGTCGGTAAGACTACCATGGCCGTGGCGGTAATGGCCATGCTGCGCGCAGCAGGTATGCGGGTGCAGCCGTATAAAGTAGGACCTGACTATATTGATCCCGGCTTTCACCAGGTAGCTACCGGGCGGGTTTCCAGGAATCTGGATACCTTTTTTCTTGGAGAAACCGGCATTCAAGAGGCGTTTACCCGCTCGGCGGTGGGTGCGGATATTAGTGTCATTGAAGGAGTCATGGGTTTGTATGATGGGATTGGCTCTACGTCAGAGGGTAGTTCAGCCCGGGTGGCTCAAATACTACAGTGCCCGGTGATACTGGTGATGGACGCCCGGTCGATGGCCAGTAGTGCCGCAGCCGTGGTATGGGGCTACGCCAATTTGCCCGGCGGTATCCCCCTGGCCGGCGTTATTTTGAACCGGGTGGGCAGTGCCCGGCACTTGGCCATTTTAACCGAGTCTATCGAGGCTAAAACAGGTGTACCGGTACTGGGGGGTATATTACAGGATAACGATTTACATCTGCCCCGGCGTCATTTGGGGCTGGTGCCCAGTTTGGAGAACTTTCAATTACATAATGTAATGCTGGCATTAGGGCAGCGGGTGGCCGGGGGGGTAGCCGGGGAAAAGCTGATTAACTTGGCCCGCAGTGCCCCCGCGCTGACAGACCGGCAGCATATTTTTGCGGTGGAACCCGGCGAGCCCGTACGATTGGGCATTGTCAGAGATAGTGCCTTTAATTTTTATTACCAGGATGGGCTGGATCTAATGGCCGCTATGGGTGCTGAGCTGGTATACTGTAATGCGCTGGATGATCAATTTCTGCCCGAGGTGCTGGACGGGCTGTATATAGGCGGTGGCTTTCCAGAGATGTTTATGGAGCAGCTAGCCGCTAATACCACTTTTATCAACGATTTAAGGCGTCGGGTGGCTGGTGGGATGCCTGTATATGCCGAATGTGGCGGTTTGATGTATCTCTGTAATACGATAACTGATTTTTTTGAACGCAAGCTAAACGGCGCCGGTATACTGCCTGTTCACTGCCGGATGGAGAGAAAACGGGTGGCTCTTGGCTATGTTAAAGCCAAGGCACTACGGGACAATGTGTTGGTTAAAAAAGACACTGAATTACATGGTCATGAGTTTCATTACTCAAGCGTTACAGAGCAGAATTTAGCTCCCGCATTTACGTTACGTAAACCCGGGGAGCTTGCGGGAAGACCGGACGGTTATGCCGGCGGTAATGTATTGGCTACTTATCTGCATGTCCATTTTGCCGGTTTGCCGGTTGCCGCCCGGGGATTTTTAAACTCCTGCGCCCGGTTTAAGCGGGTAAGAGAGCTGGTGTGAGTTTGAGAACTTTTTGTTTTGCCCTCCAGCATTTGACCAGAATCAACATCTATAAAGGCGATTTTAATGAAGTGGCCTTTGGCCGGGCATCGGTATTTTTCCCCGTAGTGGGGTTGCTTATTGGTGCCTTGCTTCTGCTGGCCCATAGGTTATTGACGTATATTTTTCCGGTGCCGCTGGTGGCTGCCCTGCTGGTAGTGCTAATGGTCTTGATAACCGGGGGTATGCACCTGGACGGTTTTATGGATACCGTGGACGGTGTTTTCAGCGGGCGGCCACGGGAAAGAAAACTGGAAATTATGCGGGACAGCAGGGTTGGTGCCTTTGGGGTATTGGGATTGGTTTGCCTGTTGTTGTTAAAGTATAATGCCTTTTTATCTATGCCGGCACCCTTGATCTACCAGGCAATCTTGCTGGCTGTCTTGCTCAGCCGGTGGTCCATGGTATACGCCATTGCTTGTTTTCCCTACGCGCGCCGGGAAGGACTGGGTACGCTTTATAACAGGTACACGGGAAAGCGGGAATTAATCTGGGCCACCGGCAGTACAATAATACTAGCTGTTCTGGTGGCCTGGGCTGCGGGTTTGATATTATTATTGGCTGCGTGGGGTTGGGTACACTTCATGGGCAGCAAGCTGACGGGCGAACTGGGTGGCTTGACCGGTGATATATACGGCGCTACGGCGGAAACCACCGAACTGTTAATTTACCTGGCGGTGATCTCCTTGTATGGCTGCTGGTCCTGGCTGTTTAGTGCCCCGTGGTTATAAAAAAACATTAAGGAGCAATGTAAATGATACACGCCGCATACAAACATGGTGGGGATGTATTTGGTGCCGCCCGCAGTTTACAATGTAACCCCCGGGAAATATACGATTTCAGTGCTAATATCAACCCGTTGGGCCTTTCACACATGGCCCTGGCGGCAATAAAGGATAACCTTGATCTGATTAGACATTATCCCGACCCGCTTTGCAGGGAGCTGCGGGGGGCTTTAACCGGATACCTTAAGGTAGCGTCTGAAAAAATGGTGTTGGGCAATGGTGCTTCTGAGTTGATCTATCTTTTGGCCCGGGTTATGGGTTTCCGCCGGGCGGTGGTTACCGCCCCCACCTTTGTGGAGTACGGTGCGGCGATTACCGCCGCCGGGGGCGTAGTTAACGAAGTGCCCTTGTTAGAGGAAGAAGGCTTTGCGTTACCGGTACCCAGGGTTAAAAAGGCACTGTGCAATGCTGATGTGTTATTTATTGGTAACCCCAACAACCCTACAGGTGGGGCGGTTAAACGGTATATTATCCAATCAATTATAGATACGGCTCGTACTCATGGTACCACCGTAGTGGTGGATGAGGCTTTCATGGATTTTGTTCACCATCAGGAACATTTTACAGTATTGCCCTTGCTGGATGATTACCCTAATTTAATTGTACTTTATTCTTTGACTAAATTCTTTGGCATCCCAGGCCTGCGGTTGGGTGTATTAATGGCCGGTGAACCAATCTTTAAAAAAATTGAAGACGCCAAGGACCCGTGGAATGTAAATAGTCTGGCGCAAATCGCGGCTGTAGCGTCACTGGCGGATAAAGAATACATGGCCCAAACCCGACAACTAATTTGGCTGGAAAGGGATTTTTTACACCGGGCCATTTCACTGATACCCGGCCTTAAGGCTTTTATCGGGGAAGCCAACTTTTTATTGGTTAAAATTCAAAGTTCTACTATATCCTCTACTCAACTGGCGGCCCAAACAGCCAAGCAAGGTGTGCTGGTGCGGGATTGCGCCAATTTCAATGGGCTAAATAATAAATATATACGGGTGGCGGTTAGAACAAGAGCTGAAAATGTGGTTTTATTGAAGGTGCTTAGAGAGATAATGAAAGGGGCAGCCAATGGCTAGTAGATTATATTTAGTCAGGCATGGCGAAACCAACTGGAATAAAGAAACCCGTTTTCAGGGTCAGGTAGATATTCCTTTATGCGAAAAGGGCATTGAGCAGGCCGAAGCAGTAAGTAAACGTTTGGCGGGACAGAATTTTGCCGCTTTCTTTTCAAGCAGCCTTTCCCGGGCCCGAGAGACGGCCGACATTATAGCCAAGCCCCACAATAAGCCTGTACAGGCGGTGCCGGATTTGCAAGAAATGAATTTTGGGTACTGGGAAGGGCTGACCGTAGAGGAAATCCGCCAAAAATACGACCGTGAATCGGCCGCTTGGTGGTCCAGGCCGCTTGAGAACAGGGTGCCGGGGGGTGAAACGCTGGTAGAATTGGCGGAACGGTCAGTTCAGGCCGTTAAAACTATCATACAAAAATACCCGGAGGGGCAGGTGCTGTTGGTGACCCACGGAGGGGTTATTAGATGTATCGTGGCAGCGGTGCTTGGTATTGATTTAAACCAGTACTGGCGCCTGCGTCAAGACAATGCTTCCCTTTCGATAATTGATTTTTACCAGTGGGATAAGGCCATACTGATGTTGTATAACGATTGCAGTCATCTTGCGCCGGGGCAGGTACCGCCAATATAATGACGGTAGAATCGTCTGCCGGAAATAATCCCTATAAAAAATGGTATAAATAATTAGTTGACATAACTGGGAAATGGGGTTATATTTCTTAACAAACAAATATTTTGTTTTACAGGTGCCAACCTTGTTGGAGAATAGGGAACCGGGTGAGACTCCCGGACGGACCCGCCACTGTATTGGGGAGCAATTGTCATACCACTCTTTTTTAGGGGAAGGGACAAAGCTGCTATGAACCTGAGTCAGGAGACCTGCCTGTAAGATTACATTGTTGGCTTCTCGCATAAGCCGGCAGTTGTGAAGGATGATGGTAAAGTCCGCACCCATTTGGGATGCGGATTTTTTGCATTATCATGGCCGGTATAGGTCAGATATTAAAAAATATTAAGGGGGAAAGCAAATGAATATTGATCAGTTAATAAAAAACATAGGTCCTTTAGATGGCGATGCTATGCAAAAGGCAGCAGCTAGACTTAACAACTTAACCAAACCTATGGGAAGCCTTGGAGTTTTGGAGGACCTGGTTATTCAATTGGCTGGAATTACTGGCGATGTCATGCCCAAGGTAGAAAACAAAATGGTAATTGTTATGGCTGGTGACCATGGTGTGGTGGAGGAGGGTGTTAGTTGTGCCCCTCAGTCTGTAACACCTCAGATGGTATATAATTTTTTAAATGGAGGAGCAGGTATAAATGTATTGTCTCGTTGTGCCGGGGCTCAGGTTAAAGTTGTTGATATAGGAGTTGCAGATCCAACTTTGAATAACGCAAACCTGATTTCTGAAAAAGTAAGGCTAGGTACAGCTAATATGGCCAAAGGGTCGGCTATGTCCAGGGAAGAAGCTCTTCAGGCTATTAAAATAGGAGTGGAAGTAGCCGAAGGGGAAATAGACCAGGGTATAAATTTGTTAGCTACCGGTGAAATGGGAATAGGCAACACAACTCCTAGCAGTGCCATCCTTGGGCTTTATTCTGATGCACCCTTATCTACGATAGTTGGACGGGGTGTAGGGTTAAATGATGAGGGAGTGCTTAATAAAATTAAAGTAATTGAAACCGCTTTAATGGTAAACAAGCCGGATCCTGCTGATCCAATAGATGTATTATCAAAGGTAGGCGGACTTGAAATAGCAGGTATGACAGGATTATTTTTAGGCGCGGCAGTACGAAAAGTTCCAATAGTAATAGACGGATTTATTTCAGGAGCTGCTGCTTTAATAGCCTATAAGATAGTTCCCCAGGTTAAGGATTATATGATAGCATCCCATTTGTCTGAAGAACCGGGTCATAGGTTAGTGCTGGAGGCCATTGGGAAGGAACCGATGTTGAGGATGCGTCTGCGTCTCGGAGAGGGAACCGGCGCTGCTTTAGCTTTTAATATCATTGAAGCGGCTACCCGGATTATGAGTGAGATGGCCACATTTGAGGAAGCAGGAGTAATAATGTAATAAAAAGAGGCTGCTGCATTACGAAGAATTTAGCTCGTTGTGCAGCAGCCTCAAATATTACCAAGTGGTCATAGTTGATAGGATCTTTACTTTATCAAAAAATATTTCTATAGTTTATATAACGTTAATCATCTGCAATAAAAAGCTTAACTTAGAACGCCATTATCTGGAAGGTGTTCGTTCCACAAAATGTGGAACGAAAGTTGCAATAAACCATAGTGAATCTTAAATTCCGAAATTATTATTAAATTGTTGAGGCCAGGCTAGTACAAGTTTTAAGTTTGCTGTATGAATTTCAGTAGGAAAGGTGATTTAAATTATGAAGATCCGCGAAGTTATGACCACTGATCCTATAACCTTGCGTCCTTTTCAAACTGTTGGTGAGGCAGTAAGTATTTTTATAGAAAATAAGATAGATGGGGCGCCGGTATTAGATGAAAATGGTAAGTTAATTGGGCTTTTTACTAAGAGCCACATATACCGCGTTATTAGTAAAGGTATGAATTTGGATACTAAAGTTGAAGAATTAATGACGCGACGTATTCACACCGGACACTCTGATGATGAATTTGGGGACGTAATAAATTCCAAGGTACCGAGACTTCCTGTGGTGGATAAAGACGGTAAGTTGGTGGGTATTGTTACCAGAGGCGATATAGCCATAGCCTTTTTTGATTCGTACAGTACCATTTCGCTTGAATATGATACTATCATTAACTCAGCCCATAATGTTATTGTTTCAATTGATGAAAAAGGAATGATTAAGGTTTGGAATTCATCAGCGGAGAAATCGCTTGGTAGGAAGGCAAATGACGTTATTGGTAAGAACATACTAGAAGTACTTCCTACTAGTAATCTAGTGGACATAGTTAAGAACGGAAAAGAAGATCCCGTAAAGAAAGTGGAACTTAATGGCCATTCCTTTATATCTAACCGCTCGCCAATAAAAAAAGACGGTAAGATTATCGGCGCGGTGGCTGTTTTGCAAGACATTTCCGAAGTGGTTAAAATATCTAAGGAACTGCACAATGTTAAGGAATTAAATGATGCTATAGTGGAAACATCTTATGATGGGCTAGTTGTAGTCGATTGTAAAGGAAGTGTTTTAAGGTACAATAAGGCGTTTGAACGGCTAACGGGTATAAATTCACAAGAATATCTGGGACGCAGTGTGGAGGACATTAGAAGAGATAAAATTATTTCTGATCCTGTAACTACCCATGTTCTTAAGCAAAAAAAACCTATGACGATTTATCAGGTAAGTAAGTTGGGTAAGCATCTCTTAACTACGGGAACTCCGATATATGATAAAAAGGGAGAAATAACAAGGGTTGTATGTAATACAAGGGATATAACTGAGCTGGATTTACTAAGACAAAAACTTGAACAGGTGGAAAACCTAACCCAGCACTATGAAAGCCAAATTCGTACTTTGAAGATGCAGTATACGGGTAATGAAAAAATGGTAATTACTTCTAGTAAAATGAAGAATCTGATAGATAGGGTTATTAGAGTGGCAGCATTTGAGTCTACAGTATTAATAACTGGGGAATCAGGTACCGGCAAGGAGTTAATTGCTGAGATAATACATGCTAATAGTTTGCGTAATAATAAACCATTTATTAAGGTAAACTGTGGCGCTATTCCTGAGAATCTGTTGGAGTCGGAATTGTTTGGATATGAGGGTGGAGCTTTCACAGGAGCAAAAAAACAAGGGAAAGCTGGATATATTGAAATGGCGGAAGGAGGCACTTTATTTTTAGATGAGATAGGTGAAGTGCCGTTAAATTTACAGGTAAAACTTCTGCGCTTTTTACAGGGCAAAGAAATTATCAGAATTGGGGCAGAAAGCTTTAAAAAAGTTGATGTTCGCATTGTATCCGCTACTAACAGAGATCTTTTAGAAATGGTAGAAAAAAAGCAATTTCGTGATGATCTTTATTATAGATTAAATGTAGTACCGGTAAAGATCCCGTCTTTACGCAATAGGAAAGAAGATATACCGGCACTTGTAGCTCATTTTCTACAGATATTTAACCGTAAATACAAAATGGATAAAAGGATATCTCCAGGGGTAGTAAATATTTTCATGCAATATGACTGGCCCGGCAATGTTAGGGAATTAGAAAACCTTATTGAGCAATTGGTTGTTATTACACTTGATAATATAATCAACAAAGAAGATTTACCTCCTCATCTGAGGGATACATTGGATGTTAGTACTTCCCATATTACAGTCTCGGGTATAATTCCGCTAAAGGTTGCTATAGAAAGTGTTGAAAAACAGCTATTGGAAAAAGTTTATGCTAAAAATAGAACTACTAGAGAGATGGCTAAAGAGTTAGAAGTAGATGCTTCAACTATTGTACGAAAAGCAGCGAAATACCATATCGCTCAAATTAAAAATAGTGAGGAGTATTGCAAATAAACAACATCGCAACTCAAAAGTGCAACGAGGATAATAGGCTAAAACGTTGGCATATCGCAACTAAGGTTATGTTGAATAGAAGGGAATAGTTGAAAAACTATTCCCTTTTTAGGTTTGATAGCATGTTTGCTAGCCCACGGATTTAAAGAAATCCTTCAACTTACCGGTGGGAGGATAACCTTTACTTCAATCGGGTAAGCCCCTATATAATGATTGCTAAAATTATATTAATTGCGCGTGTTGCACAAGTGCAATAAATTGTTGTGCTTATGCAACAAACCAAAAACTAAAAGCGTTGCAGCAATGCAAGCTTTTTTAATGTCCACTTATTTGATTTTTCTATTATGTATTGATATTTAGGCGTGTTTGAAAACAATACATAGTGGCATGAACGTTGCTTATTGATAAAGTATAAAATTAATTTACTGCTTTATAAAAACGAGCCTATATAAGCAAATGGAAGACACGCCTTGTCTAAGATAAAAACAGAAAAAGGGGTGGGGAAAATTGACAACAATGGAGTCCACTGCAACCATGGCAAAACGTGGTTTGGTAATGGTGATTACAGGAAACGGCAAGGGTAAAACAACATCAGCGTTCGGTCAAGCCTTAAGAGCTATTGGGCAGGGCTACCGCGTATGCATGATTCAGTTTATGAAAGGACGAAAATACGGTGAGGTCTTGGCGGCTGAAAAATACCTGCCTAATTTTACATATTATCAATTTGGCCTGGATAGTTTTGTCATGCGGGATAACACTGCCCCGGTTGATATTGATCTAGCAAAGTTAGGTCTTGAAAAAGCTAAGGAAGTAATTAACAGTGGAGAGTTTGACATGGTCATTCTTGATGAAATAAATGTGGCGGTCGACTTCAATCTCATAACAAAGGCTGAGGTGCTTCAATTGGTACGCAGCAAGCCATCTGATGTAGATATTATGTTGACAGGCAGGTATGCTTTTGAAGAACTAAAAGAATTAGCCGACATGGTCAGTGAAGTTAAAGAGATCAAACATCATTATGCTGCCGGGATAAAAGATAGAGCTGGCATTGAATACTAAGTGGCAAATAAAACTCACACATAAAAGTGAGCAGTTTTTTTGTTGATGTTCTTAAAATAAGGAGGGGAAGATAATTGTTTACTGAAGATGTCCTGAATCAATCAAGTTCGTTAAGGAAAAAATGGGAGGACGAGGTAAAAAAAGTAGTAGCGAAGAGCGCTGACCAGAAACCCGAGTGGACCACAGTTTCCGATCTGCCGATCAAAAGAATTTATGGTCCCGAAGACATCAAGGACATGGATTTTGAAAAGGATATAGCCTACCCAGGTCAGTATCCATACCTGCGTGGCAATCAGCCTACCGGGTATCGTGGCAAATATTGGACCTTCAGAATGTTTTCCGGTATGGGCAGCGCGGCCGAAACCAACGAACGCTGGCATTACCTGCTTAAAACCGGACAAACCGGGTTAAGCACTGCTTTTGATTTTCCAACCCTGATGGGCTATGACAGTGATTCTCCCAAGGCCAAGGGCGAATGCGGTAAATGTGGTGTGGCAATCGATACCATTGATGATTTTCAGACCCTGGTCAAAGGTATTCCCCTGGACAAAATAACTACTTCCATGACCATCAATCCTCCGGCTACAGCCATTTGGGCTATGTATCTGGCTTCTGCTGAAATACAAGGCGTACCAATAAATAAGGTTGGGGGAACCATTCAGAACGATATGTTAAAAGAGTTTATTGCACAGAAAACTCTTATGTGCCCGCCAGATGCATCAGTAAAGCTCATTAGCGATACGGTTGAATTTGGAACTAAATTTGTCCCTAGGTGGAACACCATTAGCATAAGCGGTTATCACATTAGAGAAGCCGGTGCCACGGCTGTGCAGGAACTTGCCTTTACCCTGCGTGACGGTATGGAATATGTTGAAGACGTTATCCGTCGCAAGGGTTTGGATGTTGACGAGTTTGCTCCTAGACTTTCCTTCTTCTTTAACGCTCATATCGATTTCTTTGAAGAGATTGCTAAGATGCGAGCTGCCCGCAGGATCTGGGCCAAAGCCATGAAGGAACGCTATAAAGCCAAGGATCCCAGATCATTGTGGATGCGCTTCCATACCCAGACTGCAGGATGCTCACTAACTGCTCAACAGCCTTACAATAATGTGATAAGAACTGCTGTTGAAGCATTGGCCGGAGTTTTGGGAGGAACTCAGTCCCTGCACACTAATTCTCTGGATGAGGTTTTATGCCTGCCTTCCGATCACGCGGTACAGATAGCCCTCAGAACACAACAAATTATAGCTGAAGAGACCGGTGTGGCCAACACCATTGATCCGCTGGCCGGTTCCTATTTTATAGAAGCACTGACTAACGAAATGGAAGAGAAAGCTTGGGAATATATTCATAAGATCGACGATATGGGCGGAATGGTTAAGGCCATTGAAAATGGATTCCCGCAGTTGGAAATTTCCGATGCCTCTTACAGATATCAAAAGCAAATTGATGCCGGTGAAAAGATCATGATTGGCATCAACAAGTATATCACTGATGAAGAAGTTGAGATTCCGCTAATCGAAATCGACGATTCGGTAGAAACTGAACAGATTGCACGCCTACACGAAGTAAAACGGAAACGGGATAACCGTCATGTCACCGAGTGCCTGAAGGATCTTGCCCAGGCATGCAAGAAGGGCGAAAATGTAATGCCGTTCTGTATTGAGGCTGTGAAGGCTTATAGCACTGTGCAAGAAATATGCGATGTTTATCGAGAAGTCTACGGCGAATATCGGGATCCTGGAATTTACTAAAACTATTGTAAGGAGGAAAAGTAATATGCCGGATAAGAAAATACGTGTATTGGTTGCTAAACCAGGTTTGGATGGACACGACCGGGGTGCAAAAGTTATAGCCAGATGTTTTCGGGATGCAGGCTTTGAAGTAATTTATACCGGTTGTCACCAAACCCCTGAACAAATTGCTTCTGCCGCTATTCAAGAGGATGTTGATGTTGTGGGTTTGAGCTGTCTGTCCGGGGCACACAAGTATTTATTCCCACAGGTAGTTAAGCTTTTACAGGAACAGGGTGCCGGTGATATAGCGGTAATTGGGGGAGGAATTATACCCGATAAGGATATGCAGCCCCTTTACGATGCAGGACTGAAGGCAATTTTTACTCCTGGTGCCCCGCTGGATTCTCTAGTGGCTTGGGTCAACGAAAATATTCATCCGAGGGCGTGATAACATGGCGGAGTTAGGGAAGAGAGCAATGGAGGGGGACATTCGTGCTGCCTCCCGCCTAATTAGAAACATGGAAGATAACCTGCCGGGCACTGAAGCAGAGATTAAAGATATTTTCCCGTTTACCGGTAAAGCACATGTTATAGGAATTACCGGATCACCAGGGGCAGGCAAGAGCACCCTTACTGATGAAATGGCGGCTGCTTATCGTAAAAAAGACAAAACTGTGGGTGTAATGGCAGTTGACCCCACCAGTCCTTTTACGGGTGGAGCTTTGCTTGGGGATAGGATTCGTATGCAGCGTCATGCTGAGGATACCGGCGTTTTCGTGCGCAGCCTGGCTACTCGTGGGGCTATGGGTGGGTTATCCAAGGCAGTTGGTGATGGAATTCACGTGCTTGATGCTATGGGTAAAGACGTTATCATAGTTGAAACAGTCGGAGTTGGACAGCAAGAGGTGGAAATAATAAATCACGCTCATACCGTATTGGTTGTTCTGGTTCCCGGTATGGGCGATGAAGTGCAGGCTCTAAAGGCTGGTTTAATGGAGATAGCCGATATATTTGTTATAAATAAAGCTGATCGCGATGGTGCATCTAAACTTTACCAGGAGACCTTGAATATGCTCCAAATGGGGAAATGGGATGATGGTTGGATTCCTCCCATCGTTACTGTAGAGAACGTTGCAGACCCCATATCCTTTGCCCAAAGCGTCTCAGATTTGACTGATAAAATAGATGAGCATTATCAGTTTTTAGTAAAAAGCAACATTTTAGCTGTTCGTAAACATCGTAAGGCTACGGCGGAAATTAATGAATCTTTACGAGCTACAATTTTAGAGCCGATTCTTAATGAACTAACAGCGAATGGCGAACTAGAAACTATGATACAAAAAATTATGAAGAGAGAGTTAGATCCTTATTCTTTAGCTGAGTTAGTGGCAAAAAAATATATGGCTAGTTGAGATTGCCGTAAGGTCTAGCTATTATGCTTAAAAGCCAATACTTTTGAGGGGTGTTGGGTATGAAGAATAAACCAATGAGAGTCCTGCTGGCTAAAACCGGTCTGGATTCTGACGGTAAAGAAATACGTCTGGTTGCTCGCGGGTTGAGGGATGAATGCGGTATGGATGTTATTTTCACCGGTTTATACCGTTCACTAGACGAGATAGTTGATGCAGCATTGCAGGAAAATGTTGACGTAGTGGGATTGGGTGTAAGTAACGGTCATGAAATGGAACTATTTCCCCGACTTCGTGAATTATTGGACGCCAGAGATGCCCAGGATATAATTCTCATTGGTGGGGGGTTCATACCTAAAAAGCATAAGACCGCTCTAAAGGAATCCGGATCGGTGACGGAGATATTTTCGCCAGGTTCTTCCGTCAGGACAATAGCGGAGGTTCTGAGGCAAATAGCAGCCTCTAAATGACCTAGGGGGGTGAATTGAGTGCAGGGTGATATTTTAATGGTGCCTGAAGAGGAATTGAAAGAAAAAGCCTGCGCAGCTGCTAAAAACAATTTTCGTAAAGGACTTAACTGTTCGGAATCTGTTTATGCAGCCCTGGTAGAAGTTGGCTTAATTGATTTTCCACCTGAAACTGTAGCAATTGCAACTGCCTTTGGCGGTGGTATGGGACTAACCGGTGGGGTATGTGGAGCGCTGATTGGCCTTATGATGGGGGTCAGTTCAGTGCACGGACGACGCAACCCTCATGAAGGAACCCTAAAGGAAATTATTGATCAGCTTTATGGCAATCCCGGTCTGTACAGGTTCTTTAATCAGATTCCCCACCGCTTTGAGGAAGAGTTTGGGTCAACTCTTTGTAAAAGGCTAAACAAGGAATATTCCGATTGGCATGATAAAAATCGTGCCCGTAGTTGCATGAAAATGGTTGTTGTCAGTACAAGTCTGGCAGTTGAGTTTATCTATCAGGGGATAAGAGAAGGCTATGTGCAGCCATTTGGTGAAAACATGGCTAGTGAAGTGTAAGTTAACTATCGTATCGCCGGTGCCTTCCCTCCAAAATATTCGGGTGGTTGTAATAAAGTTGTTGCACGGGCTTTGAGGAAATGGTGGTTTAGGGTACCGGTGATATTCCTATTGCTGCAGGTTGCGGGCTTGATTAAGTAGAGAGGAGGTAATAATTTTGATTTTAAAAGATTCAGTTGTTATTCCACTAAATCGTCAGTTGTTTATACCTAAGGAAGGTAATCTGAAAATGGATGACCTGATTGTTGAAACAGATGGAGATTATAAATTATTTGAAAAAGACAACAACATAATAGTTAAAAATAATGATTGCTGTCGTGGTATTAAAGTTACTATAAAGACAAAAGAATAAATGAATTGATATAAAAAAATAAATTTTTTTTGATGCAGATATGCAACTTAGTGGTGTGAATAAGCAACGAGTAATAATGATTATAATGGGATATAATTATTATATGTTGATTAAGTGCAACATTGGATCATTAAAACACTTAAAATTTAGATTTATTACTAGAACAATAATGCTTAAAGTGAAAGATTTACTTGTTTTAATCTGGCATGAATGTTGCTTTTATGAAATAGTAAGATCCAAGGCTGCATAAATTATATCAATATTCGAGTTGGTTATGGACTATCTTATGTACTTTTTTACGGATGATGTATGAGTTGGAGGGAGAAGCTAAATATATTATATTTTAGAAAGGAGTTGAAAAAATATGTCTATTCCGGCAAAGTGTGGTACAGCCTCAAGCAAAAGTTCTACTATAACAATTGATGAGTCCGGTCATTTACGGATTCCGATGGAAGTTAACCAAGTTTTAAAATTAAGAAACAACGAATTGTTAAAAGTAAGTGTTAAATCGGATCACATATTAATAATTCCTTCAAGCAGTGAACTAGATGATGATTTAATAGAGGCTCTTATCCATGAAGGGATAATAATTGTACCAACAAAAAAATAGAAAGCCAATCCTATAATTTTTCCGGGAATTAGAGATAAGGTGGAACGGGAAACCTTAGGATGGTATTTGCGGCTAAACAAACACAAATAAAAATAATATATGAGTATAACTACCCACTATACTATAACATACTTGGCTCTGCTAGAAAACGCTTCGACTATATTTTTTAGATGACTCGTTTATTTATGATGATAATAAACTCCACCTGCGATAAGTATCATGAAAACTACCTCATAAAATTAACTAGTTCATCAACAACTCGCTACTACCTGGTTCTCAATTATATAAAGAACTTAAAAAATTTCGTAAACAGGTGGAGCTAAATTTTACCATAGAAACAATCTCACTGGATTCAAATAATAATCACATAAAAGTTGGGGAGAACAAAAAAATGGAAATGGAAAAAACTCCAAAATCGGAGATAGATGCAAGAGTTAAAAAGCTTCAAGAAAAACTGACCGAGCAGGCGTTGGATGGAACTCTCATTTTACTTCACAGTGATATGTTTTACTTTACCGGTACGGTACAGACCGCGTTTTTGTTTATACCTGCGATTGGCGAACCGGTATTGATGATCAAAAAGAGTTTGGCACGTGGAAAGCATGAGTCGCCTCTAAAAAATATTGTTCCGATCCGTAGTCCCAAGGAGATTCCGGGGATTCTTGCTGAATTTGATTATACTAATTTTAACAAAATCGGGCTGGAACTTGATGTATTGCCATTGAATCTTTATAAAATGTATCAAAAAATTATGCCGGAAACTGAATTTAGCGATATTTCGCCTATAGTTAGGGAAATTCGTGCAATTAAATCACCATATGAAATAGGACTTCTTCGCGATGCATTAGGTGTGATAGATAAAGCCCATTTGTCTGTACCATCATTTTTGCGTGAAGGAATGTTGGAGATTGAGCTGGCTGCACTTTTTGAGGCTGAAATGCGTAAGCGGGGGTTTAGCGGTTGGTGCAAGATGCGGGCCTTTAATCAAGAATTCTTTTTAGGAAATACCTGTACGGGTAGTGGTGGATTTTATCCAAATTTCTTTGACGGGCCAGTTGGTGGATCTGGTGTTGCTATAAGCAATCCCCAGGGTGCCGGGTGGAAAACGGTTAATCGGAATGAAGTTGTTTATATTGATTATACGTGTGTAGTTCATGGTTATACAGGCGACCAAACCCGGATATTTTCTATAGGAGAACTTTCACCTCAGATGGTCAAGGCATTTAATGATTCATTATTTATTGAAGAAGAGATTCTCAAGGCTATTAAACCAGGAACTCCGGCGGAGGTACCATATTTACTGGCTATAAAATTGGCGGAAGAAATGGGTTACAAAGATAACTTTATGGGTTATAAGGACGATAGAGTTAAATTTATTGGCCATGGAATAGGTTTGGAACTAGATGAATTACCTGTATTGGCCAAAGGAGTGAAAGATCCTATTATGCCTGGAATGACTTTTGCTCTTGAACCTAAATTTGTATTTCCCGAAGGTGCTATTGGTACTGAAAACAGTTTTGTTATGACTGAGCATGGCCCCGAGTATTTGAGCATTACACCCGAGGTTATTACATATGTAGAATAATTTACAGTAATCAGTTAAAAGACCATATAGTTATTCAGAATAAAATCTAAAATAATCGATGTTACGATAGGAAAAAGGAGAGAGCTATGGGAACACCAAAAATAATTACCCTACAAGAAGCTACCAGTATGATCAAAGATGGCGATTGCTTGGCATTCAGCGGGTTTACTATTTGGCGGCGACCGGTAGCTATGTGTTATGAAATACTTCGCCAGGGTAAGAAAAATTTGCACCTCTTTGAAGTACAGGGAGGATTCCACAGTGAAGTGCTGGTTGGGGGAGGAGCGGTAAAGCTGTGGGAAGGAAGCTGGATGGGTCAGGAGATTCTCGGTAAAACTGGTGTCAACCTGTCCAGAAAACAAGCTAACGGAGAGGTAATCGTTGATGATTTAAGTCATGGCCATGCTGTAGGACGGCTTTCAGCCGGTGCCATCGGCTTACCGTTTTTCCCAACTGCTCTGGCCATGGGCACCGACATCTTGAATCCCGCTTACGATGGCATTGCCAATGCCGGCTTACGGGATGGATCCAACCCCAAAATACCCAAGGAAAAATATACTACGGTGAAAGATCCCTTCTATGATATGGGTGAATTGTTATTAATGCCTGCAATAAATCCAAATTGGGGATTAGTCTATGCTCCCATGGTGGGGACCGAGGGAACTGTACGCATCCTGGCTCAGTGTTACAATGATCAGGATGTAATCAAGGCTTGTGACAAGGTTATCGTAATTTGTGAAGAAATTGTACCTGATGAATACCTGCGCCGTGAACCTACGCAGAATCTTGCCAACGGTTATGAGATTGACTACATAGTAGTATGCCCGTGGGCAGCTCATCCCACCGGTTCCCAGTTCTATTATGATACCGATGCTGATTTTCTGTTAAGCTTCAATAAAAGCACCAAGACTCAGGATGGTTTTGATAAATTTGCCGAGGAGTATATATACGGTGTAAAAGACCATGACGAGTACTTGGAAAAACTGGGAGTTAGACGTCTGGAAAAATTGAGAGCAAGCCAGGCTACAGGTTATTCCAGCAGGGTAAAAAGGGGGACGAGATAAATGACTGCAAGCAATGAATACGCAAAAGTAGGAGAATTTAAGCCCCTAGACCTACTGGCTGTCGCTGGCGCCAGAGAAGTTAATGATGGTGACGTTGTCTTTGCGGGTACCGGGCTTCCCATGCTGGCCATAGGCTTGGCTCAGAATGAAAATGCCCCCACTGCGAGATGTGTTTATGAAGGGGGCAGTATTGACGGCAGGCCAATAGATACCCCTACTTCCGTAGGTGATGCTCGGTGTATTTACCAGGCATCCAGAGCCGGCGGGCTATATGAGGCCTTCTATGGTCAATTACATTCGGGCTATGTCGATCTGGGGTTCCTTGGTGGAGCTGAAATAGACAAGTATGGCAATCTTAACACTACCTATGTCGGAACTCCTTTGAATCCTATAATGAGATTTACCGGCAGTGGTGGTAATGCCGATATCCTATCCTTTGCCAAAAGGACTGTATTAATCATGGTACAGGAAAAGCGCCGTTTTACAGAAGAGCTAGAGTATGTCACATCTCCAGGCTGGCGGGTAAAGAAATGGCCCAGTGGTAAATATGTACCCAAGCAAGCGGTTTATGGTAAGTTTTTCAAAGGTGGGCCATCTGCTTGCATTACCGACATGGCAATTTTTAGATTTGATGAGAACGGCGAGATGTATTTGGATACCGTACATCCTGGTTTCAGTGTAGAAGATGTTAAAAATAATGTTGGTTTTGACCTGAATGTTACTAGATGCAGCGGGGAGACCAAACCTCCTACCTATAGACAATTGGAAATACTCTATAATGTTGTAGATCCTGAAGGCATTTTCCTGCCTTAAGATGCAAAGATTGGCTGCCCTATTATCTTCAATATTGGCAATTATAAAAGATATTTACTTTAGATAACAATCTATACAGGATTTTCTTAGAATTTGGAGAATGTATATAGAGGAAAAATGTTGACAACTTCATACCTAGAATACAGGTGCTGGTGGATGATTATGGTATAATCATCCACCGGTGAAAAGGAAAGTTGGGTAAAAGCCCACGCGGTCACGCCGCTGTAAAAGTGGAGCTCTTCAAGATATACCACTGGGAAACTGGGAAGGTTTGAAGAGTGATGATGCTTGAGCCAGAAGACCTGCCTGTATTTTCATCACCATGAACTCTACGAGCGATAGAGGGGGTGTTGCATAGGCTATTAAAATATTGCCGGTTGAACAAAACCTCTTGACGATTGACGCTAAGAGGTTTCTTATTTTATTTTGAAAGGGTGATGATTTGTGTCAAAGAAAAGAATCTGGATAATTGGCTTTATGCTTATGTTTATCTTATTACCTCAGGCAGCTTGGGCCATGCATATAATGGAGGGGTTTCTGCCGCCCGGCTGGTGTATATCCTGGGGTGTTTTAACCATTCCCTTTGTATTAGCAGGAGTCTTTTCAATACAGAAAACAATTAATGAGCATCCTAGAGCTAAAATGCTTCTGGCTATGGTAGGCGCTTTTGCTTTTGTGCTTTCGGCACTTAAAATACCTTCGGTTACGGGAAGCTGCTCTCATCCAACAGGAGTAGGTCTTGGCGCTATTTTGTTCGGGCCTACGGCCATGACTGTGTTGGGATTGATTGTGCTGTTGTTTCAGGCTGTTTTGCTTGCCCATGGAGGTATTACGACACTGGGGGCCAATACTTTTTCCATGGCGGTGGTAGGTCCTTTGGTATCCTTTGCTACCTATAAAATTGTTCAGCAGGCCAAGGGGCCTCAGTGGTTGGCCATATTTCTAGCGGCAGCACTTGGCGATTTACTGACTTATGTGATGACTTCAATACAGTTGGCTCTTGCTTTTCCTGCTGAAACAGGCGGTTTCATGGTATCACTGGCCAAGTTTATGGGCATATTCGCTGTTACGCAGATACCCTTGGCGATTAGTGAAGGCATATTGACAGTACTGGTATTTAATGCTATTGCTGCTTATGGCAAGGACGAACTCCAAGATTTGAAAGTACTTTCGAAGGAGGCGTAAAGATGTCTATGACAGGTGTTATAAAGAATTTGTTATTGATCGCCATTGTTATCGCACTAATCGTTATACCGCTTTTTACGCAAAAGGACGCTGAATTTGGCGGGGCAGATGGCGAAGCGAAACAGGCCATAACCGAGATTGATGCTGACTACAACCCCTGGTTTTCACCGTTAATTGAACCTAAGAGCGGTGAAATCGAAAGCTTGCTTTTCTCTCTCCAGGCAGCTATTGGATCAGGAATTCTTTTCTATGGATTGGGCCACATGATGGGAAGAAAAAAGAAGGAAGAAGCAGCTAAGCAATGACAAACATGGATAAATATGCATATAGTTCAAAACTGAAACAGACTGCCCCTATGAAAAAGCTTATCTTTGCCATGCTTGCTCTTGCGGTATGCCTTTGGGCTAATTCTGTTTTGATATCTGTTTTAGTGCTTTTTATGATGGGGTGGTGCACTGTCTGCAAAGGTGGTGCACCGGTTGCACTATTTATTAAGCTTATGTTGTTACCGATATCCTTTTTAATCATAGGTGTTTTAACGATCGCGATCAATGCTTCCGGAAATAAGGATATTTTTCTGTTTTCTATAGCTGCTTTTGGCACGCATATAGGTGTGACCAAGTTAGGTATGCATCAAGCAGCCCATTTATTTTTTAAGTCAATGGGAGCGGTTTCCTGTTTGTATTTTTTATCGCTTAGTACACCCTTGGTTGATTTATTGGCAGTTCTGCGCAGACTTAAAGTACCTAAACTGATTGTTGAATTAATGGGACTAATCTATCGGTTTATTTTCGTACTGCTTGAAGCGGCTGAGACTATGCATACTGCACAAAGTTCGCGTTTGGGATATGCTGATCTTACTTCAACCTACCGTTCACTGGCAGCACTGGTATCAACCCTTTTCATCCGTGCTTACCAAAGGTCTAATGAGCTTTACACAGCCCTTGAAGCAAGGGGATATGACGGAGAACTTAGTGTGTTGGAAGAGCCTTGGGAAACACATTGGACAGAATACATTCCTCCGGTGACGGTAAATCTTGCCCTTTTTGGCATTGCACTGTTCTTGAAACGATACGCAGGCGGGGTGCTTTGATGATTAAGCATATACTGGAGGTGCGAGACCTTCATTACACATATAGTGACGGGACACAGGCTTTAAACGGTTTGACACTTGGCATAAAGCAAGGTAAGACGACTGCAGTATTGGGAGGTAACGGAGCGGGGAAGTCAACCTTATTTCTTTCGCTTAACGGTATATTTAAGCCCACATCCGGTGTGGTTTTATTTAAGGGGCTGCCTGTGAATTATTCCCGGGCCGGTCTTAGAAACCTGCGCCAAGCCGTCGGTATCGTATTTCAAGATCCCGACAGCCAGTTGTTTTCAGCCAACGTATACCAGGATATATCCTTTGGGGCGGTGAATATGAAATTGCCTGCAGAGGAAGTGCGCAAGAGAGTAAATATTGCCATGGAGCAAACAGGCATAACTCATTTAAAAGATAAGCCCACTCACTGTCTCAGCTTCGGGCAGAAAAAGAGAGTGGCCATTGCAGGGGTGTTGGCTATGGAGCCGGAGGTGCTGGTGTTGGATGAGCCAACGGCCGGACTTGACCCCATGGGGGTTAGTGAAATCATGAAGTTGCTCAGGGAGATCCAGCAGGAATTGGGCTTGTCTGTGGTTATTGCAACGCATGATATTGATATTATACCGCTTTACTGTGACTATACGTATGTCTTGGACCAGGGAAAGATTGTGTTGGCAGGCACGCCTAAAGAGGTGTTCGGTCAGCCGGATGGCCTAAGGGAGGTAAATCTAAGATTGCCTAGAATCGGGCATTTGATGGAAATTCTAAAAGACAAAGACGGCTTTGCCTTTAATGATACAGCGAACACCATCTCTGAAGCCCGCAGGTTGCTGAAGGATTGGAAAATAAGTCAAGATAAAAGTGCCAGGGGAGTGTGGAAGCATGTTAGACGGAATTGATATTGTGGAGCCGGGAGATATAGAAAAAAAAAGCTTGGCCATGATTAGTGAAATATTGGGTGAAAAAAAATTCCCGCCCTTCCATGAAAATATTATCAAAAGAGTCATCCATACAACAGCGGATTTTGAATATGCAGAGATTATGAAAATCAGTGAAACGGCAGTTCCACAAGCTTTTGCAGCTATAAAGTCCGGCTGTAATATTGTGACGGATACAAAAATGGCTTCGGTGGGAATCAATCGAAAATTTTTTTCCAGATTTGGTGGGCAGATTGTTTGTTATATGGATGATGAAGCGGTTGCTTGGGAAGCAAAGCAAAGAAATGTTACCCGTGCTTCGGTGTGTATGGAAAAAGCGGCAAAGGACGGGAATAACCAAATTTTCACCTTGGGGAATGCTCCTACTGCGTTAATCCGGGTGGTAGAACTGATTAAAGAAGGGGCTATTTCGCCTGCACTCGTGATAGGCGTTCCGGTTGGTTTTGTAAATGTAGTTGAATCTAAAGAGTTATTGAAGATGGCGGGAGTTCCCTATATACTTTCAGAGGGCAGAAAAGGCGGGAGCAATATCGCTGCTGCCATCGTGAATGCTATTTTGCTAATGATCTAGGCAAACGGGCAGGTCCTCTCTTTGAGTCTGGAGGAACAACAGGTGAAGCTAATGAAGGATGAGTATGTTGTTGTAAATGGCAGGAAATTTAGAAAAGGCTATACGACGGGCTCTTGTGCTGCTGCTGCTGCAAAAGCTTCTGTGATGATGCTGCTTTCAGGGGGTGCTGTTGAAGAAAGTTGTATTGATACACCCGCAGGGGTCAGGCTAACCTTGCCTGTAACGGACGTTTCCATTACATCCAAGAGCGCTAGCTGTTCTGTGCTCAAAGATGGTGGAGATGATCCGGATATGACATCGGGGCTGAAAATATTTGCAACGGCAAAAAGAAAAAGTAAATCGGGCGTTGATATTCGTTCGGGAGAAGGGATTGGTATGGTCACCTTGCCCGGATTAAATGTGGAAGTAGGTAAACCGGCGATCAACCCGGTGCCTGAGCAGATGATTTTAAAGGAAGTTGGGGAAGTTTTACCAGAGAACGTTGGCGTGGAGATCACGTTATCCGTACCGGGAGGTGCTGAAACAGCGCTTAAGACGTTCAATCCCAAGCTCGGAATTGTTGGAGGCATTTCAATCCTGGGCACTACCGGCATTGTAAATCCCATGTCTGAGGATGCCTGGAAAGAGGCTCTGGCACTGGAGCTTCGCGTTTTGGCTGCGAAGGGAAAAAAGTTTGCCGTTTATATCTTCGGTAATTATGGAGAGAACTTTGTTGCGAAAGAAATCGGCTTGGATAAAGAGAATCTTGTAAAGGTCAGCAATTTTATGGGATTTATGCTGGATAAAGCGGTGGAGTGTGGGTTTGAAAAGATTTTAATTGTCGGGCATCTGGGCAAACTTGTCAAAGTGGCTGCCGGAATATTTCAGACCCACAGCAGGGTTGCTGACGCAAGAAATGAAATCATGGCTGCATATACAGCCTTAGAGGGAGCAGCGGCCATAACTGTTGCCCAGGTATATGCATGCCGGACCACGGAGGCAGCGGCGGAAATTATCAACCGGAATGGCTTGTGGGGCGTCTATGACAGAATTGTTTCCAACGTGTCCAAACGATGTACGGGTTACGTTTATAATAAGATACAGATTGGCTGCATTCTTTTCCATCGGGATCATACTTTGCTTGCCATGGATGAAAATGCACTAAGACTTCTAAATGAGGCAGGGAGCAGTTATGGACAATAAGCTTTATATTATCGGCATAGGACCGGGAGATAAAAATTATATTTATCCTGCCGCGAATAAACTGATAGAAGCAAGCGATGTATTGATTGGGGGAAGGCGGAATCTAGACCTTTTCCTACATTTAGAGAAGGAAGAAGTCGTGATCGGCAATAATCTGGCCGGCATAGAACGATACATGCTTAAGCATATCGGCAAAAAGAAAATGGCAGTGCTTGCCTCTGGAGACCCGGGGGTATTCAGTATCTCGGAATACTTGAAGAACAGGCTTGTCGATGTAGAATTACTAGTTTATCCCGGCATCAGCTCGCTGCAATATTTATGTGCCAAAATCAACAAAAGCTGGGATGATATTTTTATTGCCAGCCTCCATGGCAGGGAACTGAACAATCTAACCAATATAGTCAAAAATCATGGCAAGGTGATACTTTTTACCGGTGGCGCCTCATCACATGTCCACGTATGCAGAGAGCTTATTAGTAGTGGATTAGGGGATGTTACGGTAACTATTGGGGAGAAACTTTCCTATCCGGAAGAAAGAATTGTTACAGGCTCTCCGGAAGAAATGGCGAAGCTTGAGTTTGACAGTCTTTCAATTATGCTTGTGGAGCATCCCGGCAAGGGTCTTGCCATTAAGCAAGTCTGGGAGATGGCCACACCCGGTATACCGGATGAACTGTTTGTCAGAGGAGATGTGCCCATGACCAAGGAAGAAATTAGAGCTGTGGCATTATCCAAAATGAGGCTCCGGGAAGATTCTGTCGTTTATGATATTGGCGCGGGTACGGGATCGATTTCCATTGAATGCGGTTTAATCGTAAAAAAAGGCAGGGTATACGCTGTAGAAAAGAAAAAGGACGCCCTTGCGCTTATCCGGGAAAATGTGCTGAAGTTTGGACTTGGAAACGTTAAAGTGGTAGAGGGAGTGGCTCCTGATATATTAATGGATCTGCCCAAGCCGGACCGCATTTTTATCGGGGGAACGGATGGCCGGATGGATAGTATTTTGGACTGGGCAGCTGAAATGAATCACCAGATTAGAATTGTGGTAAATGCGGTAGCGATTGAAACAGCCGGTGAAGCGATTGCAGGCTTGAACAGTAGGGGATTCAGGGACATTGATATTGCCGGTGTTTCGGTATCGAAGGGGCGGTTGGTGGGAAGGAAACATATGATGCAGGCTCTAAATCCCATTTATATCATTAGCGCGGAGAAGTAAAGCACATAATTGGTGGAGGAAAAAGATGGCAGGGAAACTTTACGGTGTAGGAATAGGACCGGGGGATCCTGAGTTGATCACAATAAAGGCCAGGCGAATTATTGCCGAGGCGGATGTGGTGGCAGTTCCGAAAACCGCGGCGGAAAAGGAAAGTCTAGCCCAGACCATTGCCGAGGATGCCTTGGAAAAAGGCAAAGAAATCCTTGAATTGTTATTCCCAATGAGCTTTGATGCAAAGGTGCTGGAAAAAAGCTGGCAGGAAGCTATTAAAAAAATTCGGGATAAGCTGGAACAGGGGAAAATTGTTGCGTTTATCACCCTGGGTGACCCAACAATATACAGCACCTATATGTATCTCCACAAGCAGCTGCACCAAGAAGGATATGCCGCAGAGATCATTCCAGGTATTACATCCTTTTGTGCTGCTGCTGCCAGAGCAGGAATCAGTCTGGGGGAGAACAGGGAAGCCATAGCGATCGTGCCTTCGGCGTATGAATGCGATAATCTAGAAAATATATTACAAAGCTTCGATAATATCGTTTTGATGAAATTATCCAAAAGCCTTCCGAAATTGAAGGAGTTGCTTAAGGCGGAAGGCTTGTCTGAAAGAGCTGTTTTGGTAAGTAAGTGTGGGATGAAGGATGAAAAGGTTACCTATGACTTGAGCTTGCCTGACGGCGAAAAAATCAGTTATTTTTCTACCATGATTGTGAAAAAGGGCGGTGTTAGGTAAAATGATTTATTTTATTGGTGCAGGCCCCGGAGATCCTGATTTGATAACGGTGAAGGGAAGGCGATACCTTGAAGAGGCCGATATTGTTATCTATGCAGGCTCTCTAGTGAATAAAGCGCTTTTGGCAAATGCCCCAAAAGGGGCTGAGCTATATGACAGCGCCGGTATGACCTTGGAAGAGGTGCTGGATGTAATGGTTAAAGGGACCATGTTAGGAAAAAAGATTGCCAGGGTGCATACGGGAGATCCTTCGATTTTTGGCGCTATCCGTGAACAGATGGACGCGTTGGACAAATATCACATAGCATACGAAATTATTCCCGGAGTCAGCTCGTTTTTAGCGGCAGCGGCCGCGCTAAAAAAAGAATATACCTTGCCCGGAGTCACTCAGACTGTGATACTGACCCGCATGGAGGGAAGGACAGAGGTGCCTGCTTTGGAAAAGATAGAAGCTTTAGCTGCGCACCAAGCGACCATGATTATATTCTTAAGCGCCGGTATGCTGGACGAACTGGTGGACAAGCTTAAATGTGGCTATACTGAAAACACACCGGTGGCAATCGTTTATAAAGCATCCTGGCCGGAACAAATAATTATCCAGGGGACGCTTCAGGATATTGCAGAAAAGGTGAAAATAACGGGTATTAAAAAAACGGCTTTGGTGGTTGTAGGCAATTTCCTGGGAGATGCATATGAGCTATCCAAGCTTTACGATAGACACTTTACTCATGAATTCAGGAATGGTAGTGCATGAAGGCGGCAGTAATTGCTATTACCAAAAACGGAGTTGAGTTGGCTGAGAAAATAGGGCGGGAATTGGACGCAGATATCTATGTGAAAAATGATGATTTCCGCGGGTTGATAGGAAAAATATTCTTTACCTATGATACCTTGATTTTTATCATGGCCTGCGGGATTGCAGTTCGTAGTATCACGCCTTATATCAGGGATAAACAGTCTGACCCGGCAGTGGTGGTGGTGGATGAACTGGGGCGTTTTGCCATCAGTCTGTTGTCGGGACATATCGGTGGCGCAAACCGCCTAGCGGCGAGAGTTGCCGCTATTACCGGAGGAACTCCGGTCATTACGACCGCTACAGATATTAACGGCGTGATTGCCTTTGATGAACTGGCCACCGATAATGACTGTGCTATTGAAAACATAGGTGTTTTGAAATATATCAGCTCCGAGCTGGTTAATGGCGGTAAAGTAAGCTTAGTTAGCGATTGTAAGATCGTTGGAGACATGCCGCACAATATAGATACTCCTGGTTTCGGTGAGCATTGCCGGCTTGCCGTTGCCTTGACAAATTCCATAATAGTACCGATAACAGCTGAAAAGATACTATATTTGAGACCTCGTAATCTCATTATCGGCCTTGGCTGTAAGAAGGACAAGTCAAAACAAGAAATTGAGGAGGCCTTGGTGCATTTCATGAGGATTAATAACAAAAGCATGCTTTCAATAAAATGCATTGCCTCCATCTCGATAAAAGCAAATGAGCAGGGGATTCTGGATTATTGCAGTGAGAAAAATATTCCTTTTAAAACCTTTTCAGCTGAGGAGATTAAAACAGTAGAGCACCAGTTCTCTTCTTCAGATTTTGTCAAAAGCGTCACAGGCGTCGGATGTGTAGCAGAGGCATGCGCAATAATGACCGGTAACCAGCCAAAGCTTGTTTGCCCGAAGACAGTATACAGCGGCATCACTCTTGCACTGGCAGAGGAAGAGAAGGTCGTTACATTATGAACATTATCAAGGTAAAGGAGACCGCGTAAATCATGTCCAAGATAACAGTAATAGGTATCGGGCCGGGAAGCCTTGAGGATATGACTCAACGGGCAATAACTGCCATGGAGAACGCTGATATTATTATGGGCTATAGTACCTATATCAAGCTTGTTGAGAAGTATTTTCACGGTAAGGAGTTTTTAAGTTCGGGAATGACCCGCGAAATCGAAAGATGCCAGTTGGCTCTGCAAAAGGCGCTGGAAGGTAAATCTGTTGCCCTCATCAGCAGCGGGGATAGCGGCATCTACGGGATGGCAGGCATTATGCTGGAAGTTGTTAACGATTCGGGAAGTGGAGTACCGGTGGAGGTGATCCCGGGCATAACGGCAGCCAATGCAGCGGCAGCAATTCTTGGAGCGCCCCTTATGCATGACTTTGCCGTAATCAGCTTAAGCGACCTGATGACGCCATTGGAGCAGATCTATAAGCGAGTGGAATGTGCTGCTCAAGGGGATTTTGTCCTTTGTCTGTATAATCCCAAAAGTAAAGGCCGGTCAGACTATATTGTTAAGGCCCGTGATATCGTGCTTAAATATAAAAGCCCAGATACCCCGGTCGGTATTGTTTGTAATGCCGGAAGGGAAAATGAAGCATATGACATTGCTACCCTGGCGAATATGCTTGACTTTCCCATAGATATGTTTACGGTTGTGATTATCGGAAATTCAAAAACTTATATTGAAAATGGCCGGATAATTACGCCAAGAGGATATGATTTGTGGAAAAGGGTAAAGTGAAGGTGAAAATCTTTAAGCGTATCCTGGTGATTGCAGGTACAAAAGATGCAAGGGATATTATTAATCAACTGTTAAAGATCCAAGCAGATGTAGTTGCTACTGTCACGACCAGCTTTGGCAGGGAACTGCTGGAAACATTCCCTGGAATTAAGGTGTATGAGGGAAAATTGGATTCGTCGGGCATAACCGGTCTGGTTCAGAAAAACAACATATCCTGTATCGTGGATGCTTCACATCCTTTTGCCAAAGAAGTGTCCGCCAATGCTATGCGCTCCTGTGAGGAGACGGGTGCAGCGTATTTGAGATTTGAACGCGAGAATATGGCGGTAAAAAGCAATGGGTTAGTAGAAAATGACGGTATTATACGGGTGAAGAGCTTTGAAGAGGCCGCAGAAGCAGCCAGTAAATTCGAAGGGAATATTTTACTGACCATTGGAAGCAAGCATATTAATGTGTTTACCAAAAGAATTCCGGATTATAAAATGAGGCTCTTTGCAAGGATTTTACCAGACAGTCGGATGGTTGCCAAATGTGAAGAAGCCGGTTTATCGGCAGGTAATATCATTGCATTAAAAGGCCCCTTTTCTGAAGAGTTGAATATCGAAATGTTAAAGTATTGCAAAGCGGCAGTGATGGTTGCCAAAGAAAGCGGGGAGACAGGCGGGACGGACCAAAAGCTGAATGCAGCTGCAAAATTAGGAATTTCTGTCGTATTAGTGGAACGCCCTGAGGTAGCTTATATGCAAAAAGTAAGCACAGTCGATGAAGTGGTGAAATTTGTAATGCAGTATATGAAATAGAAAGTGAGTTGTTGACAGAGTCTGTTTTAATCAAGGTATATAGACAATGACATTAAAGAGAGGATGAATATAATGAACGGCATATTAATACTGGCACACGGAAGCAGAAGACAGGAAACAGACAGGATTCTCAAGTCGTTAACGCAGAAAGTAAAAGATAAAACCGGTGAGCAGCTGATTTATCCGGCATATCTGCAGTTCTCCCAACAGAACTTGGAAGTGGGCATCGAATACCTTATTGAAAAAGGAGCCGATAAAATAAAGGTCATTCCCCTGTTCTTATTTGACGGAATCCATGTAACCCAGGATATTCCGCAGGAATTGGGCATGATTATGGCAAAACATCCCGGGCTTGAAGTGAAAATGAGCAAGCATCTTGGAGATGATGACAGAATTGCAGATATTATCGAGGATCGTATAAGCTCTTTAGATTAAAAATTTATAAATTAAGATCCGGAAGGTTAACGTTGTCTTCCGGATTTATTGTTTGCCCTATATGTCTGTCAAGCCAAAGGGGGTACCTCGAACATAGCGCAAACGAACCGGAGCCTACCAGGTGGGTTGATTGGTGAATATTAAAGTATTTTTCATGTATTTCTCATAAAATCATCTAAATAAACCTTTCAGAATACAAGTCTAAAATTATGCTCCCGTTCCGGGCATTATCCACAGAGTAAAAAAATCAGTAAAAAATCATTGAAGTTTACAACAAGATGAATGGTGCAAACTTTTTGTCTTTTAATCGGTAAATTTTACCTCTATACTAAAAATGTTCCTAAATCTATTTGGATGGTGTGACGAGGTGCATATTATTAAATAAGGTTTTACTAGATTATGTTATTTGCAGGAACTTTACATCATAATGTGGAAATTATGCCTAATAGGTAGAGAATTAAACATAATAGGATGTGGTTAACATGTATGGTTCTTTCCATAGGCTAGGATTTTATTTGGTTTTTGTATTAGTGCTCGTTATATTTGTTAATTTGCATACGGCTTATGCGTCAAGTAGTTATGATGTAACTTATTCTTCTTATAAATGTCAGTCGAACACATGGGTTAAAGATGGCGCAGGCGAGGTATTAGCTACAATTGGTGTGGATATTTCACCTGGCAGCTTAAGTGAGACTGGTAGTTTTAACTTATATCTCCCGGTTAATTTTTCTGCTGCAATATCTGCGGAAGTACCGGCTGTAGTTGCCAGTGTCTCAAATCAGGTATATGACGTGTCCCTACAACCTATGGGAGCGGCAGTAGTTTCACCCAACGGGATAAATACCTATCGGGAATATAAAGTGAATGTCGAACCCGCCTCTGATATAACGCATGATGGAAAATTTTATTTAAAACTATCATCATTGCATATTCCTGAGGGGGCGAATGGAGAGGTTTATATTATTTTTGATGCTACAGACTCACCTTTTTCTTCTGCCGACTTAATTATCTGTATAGCGGCCAGTGAATTGCAACCTCCAACTTGGCCTAACCCCAATTTCACTGCGACACGTAACAATGGCTCTATTATTCTGCAATGGAATCCGGCAACAGATAACGTAGGAATAGATACATATGAGATTCTGGTGCCTTTTATGAATAGCGTCAGGGAACTTGCGTCAGTTGACGGAAATACTACTTCTTATGTAATTACCTCGGGGTATATTAACACCCGACATTCATATTACCTTCAAGCAGTAGATTTAGCAGGAAATAGGAGTTCAATACTAAGTGTATCCTTGGAAGCAACAAATCTGCCGCTTATTAGCGAATACGCTTTATGTAGTTATGATCCCGCCAGTAATGAAACCTTACCCTATGCCATAGGACCTGTGCATTTATCCGGACCGCTAACACAGGTTCCTTGTTCTTTTAGCAACAATATTGGAATAGGTATAAGTTTTGCAAAAAATGTCACGGACGATTCCTGTTTTAGTGGCAACCAAACTGCATTCCAACTGCTGGACGCCGCTAATAACAATATCAACATCAAAGTTGATAGGTCTGGTGATGGTAATCTATACTATAATTCTAATGGAAACAAACTCTTCGTTATCCCTCAAGTAACTTTACAGCCGGCCAGCACCTACAAGATTATTATTGCCCCGACCCTGATTGATATTGATGGTGCTCAGGCAGGTGTTCAGCAAGAAATTAATTTTACCACTGCACCGGACACGACGGCAGTCCCCACCTGGCCTAATGGAGCAAGTCTAACGGCGGCTAATGTGAAGCCAACTGAAGTAACGCTGAACTGGTCTGCTGCTACAGCTGATGTTGCAGTGACAAGATATACTATACTTAAAAAAGAACTTATTGGCGGTATGCTGGGTAGTTTTACTACTATAGATTTATTAGGGACATCAATGGGTAATGTTGACGGCAACACTTTATCTTATAACGTTACCGGTTTATTGCCGGACGATCAATATGAATTTAGAATCATTGCTGTCGACGCTGCACACAATTGGAGCGTTCCCGGGCCAACTATATCGGTGAGAACAAGCTTACCAAAGCCAACGGCAACACCCAGGGGCGGAGCTGTTGTGTCCGGTACTCAGGTAACTCTTTCGACGACAGCCCCGTTGGCACAGATATACTACACATTGGATGACGGCACATTACCATTTCCCATCACGAGGATATATACGGGACCTATCACAATTAATGCACCCGTTACAATCGAAGCTGTCTCGAAAGCTTATAATCATAGTGAGGTTATGACAGAGTCATATACAATTGCTGAGCCGATTACTACTTCAACGGTTAATGTTGCCAACGATGGTTCAAATAAAGATCTGGCTATTACCCAGGATACTGTGAACATGAATACTCCTGTAACAATTTCCGTACCGCCGGCAGTGAATGATGCCAAGATCAGTGTGACCGCGCTCGTCAACCAACCGGATAACAACGGTAATGTTACCACTGACGCCTTGCCGGAGATGGTTATTGAGAAGATGGACAGCTCAATTAGTTCTACTACTCCCGTACAGGTCAACATCCCGGCAGGTACAGCCGTTTCAGCCGCAAGCGACTGGAACGGCAACATTAACGTTCCGGCAGTGCAGGCTAATAATTCGGTTACAGTAACACCGGATTCCGGTAAAACAGCCACTGTTAACACAGTAATTGAAATCGGTTCCGGCGATGTTCCGTTATTTTTTAACAAAGCAGTGCGGATCCTCATTCCCGGCCAGGCCGGTAAAGAGGTCGGTTATACCAGAAATGGCGTGTTTACTAAAATAACAACTGTCATGAGTGCCGATACTCAAGCGGCTGGAGATGCTTTGCCGGCCGGCGAGGATGGTAAAATTGACGTTGGTTCCGACCTGGTGGTCTGGACCAAGCACTTCACCAAGTATGTCACATACACCCAGTCGAACGTATCCAGTGGTAGCGGTAGTATTACAGGTAAATACACAGTGAACCCTACTCTAGATACAGTGTATACATGCAGCAAGACTATCAGTGGTATTGATGCAATGACAGTAAATAGCGGTATCAATGGGCTTAAATATTTTACAGTTAATATTACTCCAGTCATAGAACACCCGGGTATTGAAAAAGCAGTATTCGTTCAATTAAGTGAAGGTACACAGATAGACTTAAATGTTACTGGCGCTGACTTCGATACCGTTCACTCAGCGCAAGCTGGCTTCTACGTGAAACCTGCAGACGTTGTCAAAGTTTATATAGTGGACGATTTAACCAATGACATCGACGTTAACCCAACGGTATTGGAATGATAGGATAGAGAGTGGATAGAGAAATATTCTATTTGTAGTTATCCGGAATGAGTAAAGTTATAATTTGTAGGTTGACCGGCTATTCAGATTGGCAGACCGAATCACAAAACAGTATCAGTTATCGAAACAGCTTGTATAGGGCTGCTCGGTCTTGTACTGGATATGTAATTTACTTAAGAAGTGGCTAATTTGCTTGATAAGATCGAATAGTTGGGCAGGGCAAATAACATAATCACGCAGTTTTTGTCTCTATCAAAGAAAAAGCCCACCAAGAAACGATGCTAAAATTGAAGTAGAATATAGCTGTAGTGGTACCACTGTTTTTGTACGGTTCCCCAGCATGTTATTAATGTAAAAGTCTAGTTTGTCCATCTGTGAGAATATACTATTAGAAATTAAGCTTATGTTATCCAAACGCCCCATCCCTTGGATGTGGCTTTAATTGTACGTTTAAACATCAACCCTTAAAAAAGAAATCTGCCCGAGTTTGACTCTTATTTACTCCCGCCAGTTCTCAATAATGGTAGCAACATCTTTCAATGAATCGGCAGTATAAATCTTGTTAATGATTTTATCCAAAACCTCTAAGTTATTTATTTCCTTTATCTTTTTTTGTATGCTCTGTGAAGTTCTCCAAACCTTACCTTCAAGGAATTTGCAGATGGCCTCGTGGGCCTTTTAACCTTCCCTTCGGCCTTTCTTAAGCCTTTGCGCCTGCTAATGCAGAAATTTCATCCCTTTTAGCTTTTTCCCTTAGCTCGTAAATTCTACGCCCCTGCTTATTCTAAAAAAGATTTGCTCAATAGTTAAAGCTTTGCGAATCCCGGGGTTTCCCATGGCGATTACCTCCATTTCTTCTCCCTGAATAGTATTTAGATATAAAGCAACCATTCTTCCAGGCTATTCTGTGGCTTGTGCTTTATCCTAGCAACCTTTTCTAGTTCCAGGAAATGAAATTCCAGATCGTCGTTTAATAACTCTCCTGTCTGGTCTTCCCTGACATGAAAGGTATGGTGGTATTTCTCTATACCTTTGAACCAGTTAAAACCAAGAATATTAATAGTTATGGTTTTCCTGAGATAAATAAAGTTTTAACCGCTGCCCAGCTGGCCATAATAAAGGCTTGCCCAGTAGAACAGTCAGGAAATACATATGATGCTCAACCAATCGCTTAATCTTTTGCTAGCCGAATTTGTATTCACCTGCCGTGACCTGCTGGGTTGGCAAGAAGAGCAGGCATCTGAAATGCTGATAGGCCTTTCAGAGACATCCAGCGTGCCATCCCGTGCGATGGTAGGGCTTGCCGGGCAGGTACGAGAAAATCCGATAAATAAGGGCGGTTGGATTTTCGTGGATAATCAGCGTTATAGATTACCCTAACATATTATAATAAAATTTACAAAAATATGTAATTTTATAGAAAAATATTTCTATATTGGCAGGTATTTTTAGATAATTGTATAAATTTAATTATAAAGGAAATTGGTGGACGAAAAGTCATAATTACAATCGGGGTTTCTAGTAGCAATTAGATCATTTATTGGTTTGGAGGGGTGCTTGTGCTTACTGATAAGCGGGGATTTATCCTTATGGAGGTCGTAGGCTCGGTATTTGTATTGAGCATTTGCTCTGTTGCTGTATTATTTGCCATTACTACTTCAACAAATCAGATGACGGGATCTTTGCAGCGGCTTAAAGCAATAGAAATGGCCCAGGGGAAGCTTGACGAAATTGTGGGTATGGAATATGACAGTATTGCACCGGTGCCCAAAACAAAATTTCCGGCTACTAATGGCGATTATCAATATGCTGTAGACGTCCGAAATGATGATGAATACAGTGAATTATTAAAGAATATCCATGTTACGGTTTATTTTACCGAACCGGTATCAGGCCTTGAGAAATCTGTATCGGTTGCCGGTGCTAGAGCCAAAAGGTAATACATTATGTTCAAGATGTCCAAATGTGGTGGTTCTTCTTTGGTTGGCTTGTTAGTTGCTATAGTATTAATTGCTATTGTTTTTGGTACTGCCAACTTGTTATTTGCTTTTAGTGTAAAAACATGCTATTGGAACCTCAACAGGCTGGAAGTGCAGGAAAACTTGCGTATTGGGATTGATAGACTTTCCCGGGAAGTTCGCCAAGCGGCTGAAATTACATCTATTGATAATTATGGAGGTGGCCGGCTTACTTTTAAAGATCCACATGATAATGTGATTTCTTATAGGATAGGTATAAGTGGTGATACTGAGGCGGCATATCAATTAATTCGTTCTATAAACGGGTATGGCAATAATCCGGTAGCCAGGTATGTCACAAGGCTCTATGTAGAACTTGAAAATACAGGTACGGACGTTCGGATAGTTCATATAAAAATAACCGGGGAAAAGGGAGATAGTGGTACAATGGACTTAAGCACAACTGTTACGTTTAGGAACTAGATCGGGGGATTGGGCTGTGAAAGAGTATCTCGGCAGAGAAGAGGGACAAACTTTAGTTTTGGTGATAATGATTGCCACCCTTTTGATTATATTAACCTCTGCCGTAGGAACTTTGACCTTAGGCAGTTATGTAAATGTAGTTAGGGAAGAAGAGTATATTAAGGTACAGTGTGCAGCCGATGCCGGTATTGAAAAAGCAATAGCTGCTATTAAAAAGGACATAGATTGGTTGAATAACTTACCTGCAGTCAATAACGGTGTTTTTACCGAGGTTTTTCCGGAAACGCCGGTAAGTGATGATGTTACATATTCAGTCGGGGCTATAAAGCAAAAGCAAGCTATTGGCAACTCTTTATTAATTAGTTCCCTGGGGTGTTGTGAAAACGATGCCGGTGAATTGCTGGCTCAAAAAACGTTACGGTGTACGATTGCTGTTTATGCTACTGAAGATTATTTAAAGGGACTTGCTATCCTACCCGACCAACCGGCTAATATTGATATGTCCGGTAATATAACAGTAGAGGGTAGTATGATCTTAAATGGCAGTATTGAAATACCGGACACAGTGCTGGTCAGTGGTGATATCTATGCTGGCGGTAATGTTACGGGTGATTGCGGTGGACAAATATATAGCAATTACGAATACATACCATCTTTCCCGGAACTTAAAAAAAGTTATTACTTACATAAGGCATCGGAAGACGGTCATGTTTTTTATCATGATATGGAATTTGGCACTGATGGGGTTATAACAGAATATAACGGTTTTTATTATGTAGACGGTAATGTTAATATTTCCGGTGCTTACCATGGGGCGGCACTAATCTTTTCCACCGGTAATATTAATGTAATGGGAAGTTTGGAAATCGGGGATTCCGAGGATGGAAGCTTAACCCTGATTGCTCTTGGAGATGTAAATATCTATAATTTTTCTGTATATACAAATATTATAGCCGGTGGTTCTTTATTTGTTCAGGATGGCGCATCGCTTCATGGTGCGGCCTGCGTTGGTGGCTTTATGTATGAAGATGTTGGGGAGGGTATATTTGAAATATGCCATGTTAGAAGCCTTGAACCGGTGGATGGTGCTTTAACGGTTAATGTGGATACAAAATTATGGGAGGAATCACGGGCCGTATATTAATATGGAAGGGTAATTATCTCCATGATATAATACCGGTGAGCAAATTATAATAAAAATAATGCTTTGGAAGTAAAATATGGGTAGCTTACAGGCATGCATGATATATTATGTGCAAAGGTTATGCGGATTGTTTTAGTTTTATATTAAATTAGAACTGGATGGTGAACGGTGTGTTGGATAAGGATACTTTAAGTGAGGTAATTACCGCCGCATTAACCAATGGCGGCGATTTTGCCGATGTTTATGTGGAGTATAAAAAACTGACCGGTATTGGCTGCGAGGATGGCAAAATTGAGCGAATCCACTCGGGTATTGAGTCCGGGGCGGGGATCAGGGTTTTACTTGATGACATAACCTCTTATGCTTATACCAATGATTTGAGCCGGGAGGGCTTGCTGGAGGCGGCCCGTATTGTCAGTCATGCCGTGGTGGGCCAGGGTGGTAAGGAAAATTCTATTGAGTTGCAGCGGGTGGAATCGCCGGTAAAATTTGATGTGTTGCAGCGGCCCGACCAGGTGACCACCGAGCAGAAGGTTCAAGCGGTGAAGGCGGCGGATGAGGCGGCCCGGGCGGTGGACCAGTCAAAAATAAAGCAAGTGATGGTTGGTTACAGCGATATAGTGCAGCGAGTGACCGTGGCCAATAGCAGAGGTTATTACGTGGAGGATGAAAGAGTCCGTACCCGGTTGATGGTACAAGCGGTGGCTTCGGAAGGTGCGGTCATTCAAACGGGCTATGAAGCCGTAGGCAGCCACAGCGGTTTCGAGCTGCTGGAACGTCATAAGCCGGAGGAAGTCGGTGCTGCGGCAGCCCGGCGGGCGGTGCAGATGCTAATTGCAAGGCCGGCGCCGGCCGGGAAAATGCCGGTAGTGCTGGCCGGGGAAGCAGGCGGTACTATGGTGCACGAGGCCTGCGGCCATGGGCTGGAGGCCGACCTGGTACAAAAGGGGCTTTCCGTGTATGCCGGGAAAAAAGGCCGGCAGGTGGCGGCGCAGTGTGTGACTGTTGTAGATGACGCTGCCATGCCTGACCGCTATGGCTCATATAGCTTTGATGATGAGGGTGTACCGGCACGTAAAGTGGTTTTAATCGAGAACGGTATATTGAAAGATTTTCTGTACGACCGGCTTACCGCTCACCTGGACGGGGTGGAGTCCAACGGCCATGGCCGCCGGGAATCCTACCAGCATAAGCCCATTCCCCGCATGGGTAATACCTATATTGCTCCCGGCAAGGATGACCCGGAAAAGATTATTTGTGATGCAGGTAACGGTTTGCTGGTGAAAAAAATGGGCGGGGGGCAGGTTAATACCACCACCGGGGATTTTGTTTTTGATGTGGCCGAGGGCTATCTGATTGAAAACGGTGCTGTTGGACCCCTGGTACGCGGCGCTACGCTGACCGGTAATGGTCCGGAGGTGCTCCGGCTTATCGAGGCGGTGGGCGACGATTTGGGCTTTACTATTGGCACCTGCGGCAAAGATGGTCAGGGAGTGCCGGTGAGCGACGCCCAGCCTACTATCAGGATCAAGGAACTTGTGGTCGGTGGTACCGGCCACGGGGAGTAAACGGAAATAATGACAATCCACCCATAACATTAGCTCCTTTAATTGGCAACTGTTCATAGATAAGTTTTTTCGAGCTAAGCAAAAAAGGTGGCACTTTGGAGATTACTATGTATATCGCTCAAGTTATCGTATTTATTATAGGTGCCTGCATTGGCAGCTTTCTTAATGTGTGCATATACCGGTTGCCTCTGGGACAGTCGGTGGTATATAATCCATCCCACTGTCCCGGCTGCGGCCGGCGGCTTGGGGTGCTTGATTTAATACCCTTGCTAAGTTATGTGCTGCTGAAAGGGCGCTGCCGTTATTGCGGCGAAAAAATATCCGCCCGGTATCCTCTGGTAGAATTGGTCACGGCGCTGTTGTTTGTGGCCGCCTATCAATATTGGGGCTGGCAGTGGCAGACCGTATCCATGTGGGTGTTCTTTGCTGTCCTAATCACCGCATCAGTGATAGATTACCAGCATAAAATTATTCCAGATGAGATTATTATCGTAGGCTGCGTGTTAGGCATACCTTTGGTTTTTTTATTTGGTAAATTAATTGACGGTTTAATTAGTTTTTTAGTTGCCGGACTATTCTTCTTATTCATTGCCGTGGGATCCAAGGGGGGTATGGGCGGCGGTGATATTAAGCTAAGTGCGCTCATGGGGTTGTTTTTAGGTAGCCCTGGAATTTTTGTCGCGTTGTTCAGCTCTTTTTTATTTGGCGGTTTATCAGGTATTATATTGATGGCACTTAGGCGTAAAGGAATGAAAGATGCCCTTCCTTTTGGCCCTTTCATGGCTATTGGCGGTGTGATGGCGGCATTTTACACTGATCCAATAATTAAGTGGTATATAAATATTTCCGGGTTATAGCATATATGCCAAAAACTTCATAGAAAATTACTGGGTCATTGCGCTTTTAATTTTTTTTCTTATGTGATTGAGAAACTTCCAACATATATTGGTAACGCCAAATAATAATCTTTTAAACAGAATATATCAATGAAAGATTATTGACCCACAGTCTTTATAAAGTATGCATCCTGTGCTGAATAAAAGTAAAGCGCCCTCAGTGACGGGCGCTTTATACTGTGTGTATAGCTTTTGCCTGGGTGTTACTAATTAACCACCTTGGTCATTAAGCGGGCCAGAATTTGCCGCTCGTTTTGGTCGGCAACCTGCCACAGCTCTTTGATGGCCTGCTGTTCGGGGTTGGCCGGGGGCACGCTTTGGGCCAGCAGATCCCCCACCTGATAGGCCAGGGAATTGACTTTATCCCGTGGAATACCAAGCTCTTCAGCAAATTCCATAGCGTTCTTTAAATAATTCTTCCAGGTTGGCCAATCGGTATTGATATTTTGTCTAAAGTTAAAGTCCATCATACAACACCACCTTTTTATATATTTATTATGTAATTAAAATGCTTTTTTTATTTTCACCCGGATAGCTAAAAGTTATGTACAAAATTGAGTAAATATTTTCAAATTCAACTGTTAGCACAACTGCAAATAAAAAGGCATATGTTGTAGCACAAGTGCATAGGATGCTTGTTTGATATTATGCCGCCACGATGCTTGGAATCTTATCCCGCTGGGTGGTACTTCCATTAGGAGGTATTTTTTCATGAAAATTGGCGATATTGTAACCAGGAAGGTTGCTGGAGAGGAGGCCCAATTTTGCGTGATCGGTTTTTATACTGATCAGCAAACCGGTCAAAGAGTAGCCATAGTGGCTATGCTAGATCCCAATCTGGTGGTTCAGGTTTCCGTCCGTGAGCTGGCGCCGGTTACATTTAAAGACCTGATTGCCTTGACCGCCAATTCGTGTTTTATGCATTAACTGCCTTTCAGGCAGTTTTTTTTCGCCCTGATATAAATATACTGTGACTAGGCGATAGCAGCTCGCTAAGAGACTGTCGCACTTTAATATTGGTATTAAAGGAATAGTTTGTTTTTCATTGAATTATAATAACTTAATTGAAAGGAGAGAGTAAGCAACATGGATTCCAAATACAAAACATATGCGGAAAACGCGGTACATAAGGCTTTAAAAGCAGGTGCCGCTATGGCCGAGGCATATATCAGCAACAGCCAAGATTTAGATATTGAAGTGCGCAACAACAAGGTGGAGACCATGAAATTAGCCGAAGACCGGGGCATGGGCATACGGTTTTTCCAGGACGGCAAAACAGGTTTTGCTTTTACTACTGATTTAGGTGATGCGGCTGTGGATGATGCGGTAAATCAGGCCCTGGCCAATGCCCGCCTGGCTGAGCCCGACCCGTACCGGCTACTGCCCCGCCCTGCCCCAAGTTACCCGGTCATGGATTTATACGATCCAGCTATCCGGGCTGCTACTGTGGAAGAAAAAATCGACATGGCCCGCACCATGGAAATTGAAGCCAGGGCCGCTGATGCACGGGTCAGTATCATTGAGAGTTCCACTTACCAGGACGGCGAAGCCGAGGTGACTCTGGTGAACTCGCATGGTTTATCACTGCATTATGGTGGTTCTTATTGCGGTATGTACATTACCATGGTGGCGGGCGAGGGAGAGGACAGCCAGACCGGGTTTGCCATGAAATTCAGTCTGCGTTATTCTGACCTTGATCCTGTAGCCCTGGGCAAGCAGGCTGCTGGCCGGGCGGTACGTATGCTGGGGGCCAGGCCTGGGGTGACCCAGCAGGCGGCTGTAGTGCTGGAGCCCTATGTGGCCACGGGTGTTTTAGGATTGCTGGCGTCTTCCCTGTCCGCCGAGGCGGTGCAAAAGGGGCGTTCCCTTTTGGCCGGTAAAGTAGGCCAGCAGGTGGCCTCCGATCAAATCAACATTATTGATGATGGCACTCTTCCCGGCGGTATTGCCTCGGCGCCTTTCGACGGTGAGGGTGTGCCCACCTCCAGGACGGTACTGGTGCAGAACGGCAAGCTTCAGGGCTTTTTACATAACATCTATACTTCCGCCAAGGACGGGGTGCTATCTACAGGCAATGGTATGCGCGGTACTTTTAAAGGAACGCCCGAGGTAGGCACCACCAACTTTTATATTGAACCGGGTGATCAAACAGCCGAACAAATCATTGGCGATATTTCAAGCGGCCTTTATGTAACTGAGGTGATGGGCCTGCACACCGCTAATCCCATTTCAGGTGACTTTTCCCTGGGAGCCAGCGGTTTGTGGATTGAAAACGGCAAGCTGGCCTACCCGGTGCGGGGCCTGGCTATTGCCGGCAATATCATGGAAATGCTGGGACGAGTTGACGCCGTGGGCAGCGACCTGCAATTTTTTGGCAGCCGGGGCGCTCCCACCATCAGAGTGTCCCGCATGAGCATCAGTGGCGCTGGGGTCAGACCTTGACATTTGACAAAACTTAAATACTCAATACTCTATTACCAGCATTACCTGTACTAGCGTCAGGACTATGCAATTAAGGTCATTTATGTTAAAATAATCCCATCTTTTTGAGGTGATGTGGGTGAAAATACTGGTCATGAATGGCCCAAACCTTAATCTGTTGGGGAGACGGGAACCCGGTGTGTATGGTACCGGATCATTGGAGGAAATAAACGCATCCCTACAGGAACTGGCCCGGGTGCTGGGAGTGGGTATTGAATTTGTGCAGTCCAACCACGAGGGTGCGCTTATCGACAGCCTTCATTCCTCCGGTGCTGAGTATGACGCGGTAATCTTTAACCCGGGTGCCTTTACTCATTACAGTTACGCCTTGCGGGATGCGGTGGCCGCCATTGCCATACCGGTGGTGGAAGTGCATATTTCCAACATCCACGCCCGGGATGAGTTTCGCCGTCTTTCCGTGATTGCCCCAGTGGCGGCAGGGCAGATATCCGGGTTTGGGGCGATGGGTTACCAGCTTGCCCTGCGAGCTGCGGTGGAATTGGCCCGGGCTCACCAGGCGGGCAAGTCTCTTTAATTTTTTAGACAGGTAATTAGTACCTGGCGGTTGCCTCATCAGTAATTGGTAAAAAGCTGGTAAAGGCGTATAGTTAAGCCGGACATATAAACCGGACGTCTCTTTTGCGGCCGGCGGAGGAATAATATGCAAACGCGTGTAAATAAAATAGCCGCGGCTCTCCAAGACAAGGCTGTGGACGCACTGCTTGTGCTGCAGTCTGAAAACCGTTTTTACTTGAGCGGTTTCACCGGTGATGCGGGCGCACTGCTGATCACAGCCGGACAATCTTATATCATAACGGACTTTCGGTTTATCGAACAGGCACGGGAACAAAGCCCGCACCTGGAAATAATAAAAATAGAGGCCACCCTGGAAGATGCGCTGGCTGACCTGGCCGGCCGTTTAAATTTGCATGTCCTGGGCTTTGAGGCGGATTACATAAGTTATAAATTTTACGATACACTACATGACAAATTGGGCGAAGTGACCCTGCGTCCGGTGGAAGGTATGGTTGAACAATTCCGGCTGATTAAGGATAAAGATGAACTGGTAGCTATAGCGAAAGCCATGTCCCTTCTGGACGAAGGCTTCATACATATCTGTCGCTTTATCAAGCCCGGGGTTAGCGAAAGGGAAGTAGCGTTGGAATTGGAAATGTTTATGCGCCTACGGGGTGCGGAGAAAACTGCCTTTCCATTTATTGTAGCCTCCGGTGCCCGGGCTGCGCTGCCGCATGGCGAGGCCTCAACCAAAGCCATCGGTCTGGGTGAGGCCATCACGCTCGATTTCGGTGTGGTAGTGGATAATTATCATTCAGATATGACCAGGACAGTGTCGCTAGGTTCGCCAAATGCCCAAATCAGAGAAATATACAGTATTGTGTTGGAAGCCCAGCTAAACGCCCTGGCGGCGGTAAAAGCTGGTGTGCCGGCATGCGTGGTGGACAAAGCAGCCAGGGAGGTCATTGCCTCACACGGGTACGGTGAAAATTTCGGCCACGGCACAGGGCATGGTGTGGGCCTTGCGGTGCACGAGGGGCCTGGGCTTTCTTCCAGGGATACTACGGTTTTGCAGGAAGGTATGGTGGTAACTGTTGAGCCCGGTATTTATCTTCCCGGCGTAGGGGGAGTACGTATTGAGGATAGCGTGGTCGTGGAGCAAAACGGCTGCCGGCTGCTTACCAGCTCTCCCAAGGACAGACTGATTGAGCTTTAGCGCATCAGATCAGCCCTGCCTGCGTTGCAAATAAGGCTTGGTTTGCCAAGTGTTAAAATAATATAAAAACGGAATTTCAAGGAGGCGGAGTAGTTTGGTTTCAACTAATGATTTTCGTACCGGCCTGACCATAGAAATGGATGGCGATGTCTATCAGGTAGTAGAATTCCAACATGTTAAACCGGGCAAAGGTGCAGCTTTTGTGCGGTCTAAGCTCAGAAACCTACGTACCGGTGCTGTAGTTGATAAGACTTTTAATGCCGGGGAAAAAATGCCTAAGGCGCGGATTGAACACCGGGAAACACAATATCTTTACAATGACGGTGAAGAGTATAATTTTATGGACATGGAAAGTTACGACCAGTTTAGCATGTCTAAAGAACAACTAGGCGATGCTATTAAATTTCTCAAAGAAAACATGACCATCACTATTATGTCCTATCAGGGACGCTCCATCGGTGTGGATTTGCCCAATGTTGTGGAGCTGGAAGTGGTTGAAACGGCACCGGGCATAAAGGGGGATACTGCTTCCGGTGGCTCTAAACCGGCCACCTTGGAAACCGGCTACGTGGTACAGGTACCGTTTTTTATAAATACCGGCGATGTGTTGCAGATAGACACTCGCACCGGGCATTATATAAAAAGGGCTTAAGAACTGGCCGGAATACACAATCTTTTACCTTATTAAGGAAATAAATGTTTAAAAACCCCCGAAGCGAGAGATACTATTTTTGATAGTTACTACAAAGGGGGTATTTTTATGTCTGATCTTAAATCTAAAGTGGCTTACCTGCAAGGACTGGCCAGCGGTATGAATGTGGAGGACGATAGTAAGGAAGGCAAGCTACTGGGCGGCATTATCGATGTTTTGGATGAATTTGCCGATTCATTTACCGAGCTGGAAGAATCTCAGGAGCAATTGGAAGATTACATTGAAACTCTGGATGAAGATTTATATACTCTGGAAAATGATGTACATGATGAAAATCTGGAAGAATATATGGAAGTGGACTGCCCGAGCTGCGGGGAAACGGTGCTTTTTGACCCGAGTATCATTGATGACGAAGATGTTATCGAGGTGACCTGCCCCAATTGCGATGAGGTAGTTTTCGTTAACGATGAGGATTTTACATCCGCAGACGAACCGGAAATATTGCATAACCGCAAATCGGTCATTGAGGAAGATATATAGAGCATTACGAAGTAAGGAAACAGGCTGCTGTTTAGCATAGTAACAGCAGTCTGTTTTTTTTTATTTTATGAGGCATATTTTACCAATAAGGTAAATAAATTATTAAATAAACATTACCGGTCAGAGCTGGAGGGATATAAGAATTGAGCAAATACGTGACACCCAAATCAGTTCATACTCTCGGTGGATCTATCACTACCGGGGTCCCCGCAGGGGCATGGCGTCAGGTATTATCCGTGCTGCCGTCCAATCTGGCTGAGATGATCGGCCGGGTGCCGCCCCGCTATCTGGCCGATCTGGAAGAAATCAGGCTGCGGCAGGACAGGCCGTTGATGCTGGGCGTGGGGGGCAATGATTACTTCATCCGCCAGGATGGTACGCCGGTGCCTGCACCATCCGGTGTTTATATGGTTAACGCTGCCGATCTGGAAAAGGTATTACACAATATCAGCGGTTCTTCCATGTATGCCCTGGAGGAAGAACTAAAAAACGGTTATGTTACATTGCCCGGCGGGCACAGGGTGGGGCTTACCGGCAAGGCCGTGCTTGAAAATGGCCGGCTAAAAACCATAAAGTACCTGTCTGGATTGAATATTCGGGTGTGCCGGGAAATCAAAGGGGCGGCTGATGGGCTAATGAAAAATTTGATTGATCGGGAAGTGCAAAATGTTTATCACACAGTGATTTTTTCGCCGCCCCGCTGCGGTAAAACTACTTTGCTGCGGGACCTGGTACGCCAGGTGAGCAACGGGCTGCCTGGTCTGCATTTTGCCGGGCGGACGGTGGGTGTGGTGGACGAGCGTTCGGAAATTGCGGGGTGCCACCGGGGGCTGCCTCAAATGGATGTGGGGGTGAGGACGGATGTGCTGGATGGCTGTCCCAAAGCTCAGGGGATGATGATACTGTTGCGAGCAATGTCTCCGGATGTGATTGTAACCGACGAAATCGGTAGCATGGAAGATATTCATGCGCTGGAAGAGGTGTTTAACGCGGGTGTGCGCGTCATTGTCACCATCCATGGTTCATCGCTGCGGGAATTGGCCAACCGCCCGGCCCTTAAATACCTGCTGCAGCTTAATATTATTGAACGGTTTGTGCTGCTGGGCCGTTCCCGGGGGGTGGGGACAGTGGAGAAAATTTACAGTGGTACTGATCTGCCTAACTTGGGGGTGAAGATGTGCTTAAGTTGATAGGCGGGCTTCTGGTGGTGGTGGCCAGCGGGCTGACAGGCTGGCAGATGTCCAGAAGTTATGCCCGTCGGCCGGTGGAACTGCGGCAGTTTATCGCGGCGCTGCAGCTGCTGGAAACCGAAATCACTTACGTGGCTACACCGTTGCCTGAGGCGTTGGGCGGGGTGGCGGAACAGATCGGTATGCCGGCGGCCTCCTTTTTCCGGCAAGTAGCTGGTGATCTCGGTGCCCACCGGGGCTGTTCAGCCCGGGAGGCCTGGCATGGTGCCCTGGAGTGCTATGGCATTCGCAGTGCTTTGGGGACAAGCGATTTGGGTATCTTGCGAGGACTGGGCAACAGCATTGGTATTTCAGATCGGGAAGACCAGAGTAAACATCTGCGTCTGGCTGCGGAGCAGTTAAAAACCGCTATGGCTATGGCGGAAGATGCGGCAGCTAAAAACGTAAAAATGTGGAATTATATGGGTTTGCTGGGCGGGCTGGTCATCGTTCTGGCGCTTTATTAAAAAGGAGGAATATTCAAGATGGGTGCCAACATCGATTTAATCTTTAAAATTGCCGGCATTGGCATTTTAGTGGCCGTTGCCACGATGGTGCTGAAAAATTCCGGCAAAGAAGACTATGGTTTTGCAGTGACTCTTACGGGTATTGCAGTGGTGTTGATCATGGTGATCCAAATGCTGGGCACCCTTTTCGACGAGGTCAAAACAGTTTTTAAATTATTCTAGGCGGTGGTGGTATGGATATTCTACAGATATCCGGTATCGCCCTGACCGGTGCGGTGCTGGCCGTGGTGCTGAAACAAAAGTCGCCGCCCATGGCAGTGCTGCTCAGTATTACTGTGGGCGTAGTAATATTCCTGATGGTTCTCGGCAAAATTGGCGCAATTGTAGACGTATTGCGGCAGCTGTCGGAAAGGGCCGATATCAGCTCCATTTATTTGGGTACACTGCTTAAAATTATTGGTATTGCTTATATAGCCGATTTTATCGCCCAGATATGCCGGGATGCCGACCAAGGAGCTTTTGCCACCAAAGTTGAACTGGCCGCCAAGATAATGGTGCTGGTGCTGGCTGTGCCGATTGTGGTGGCGGTGCTGCAGGCATTGCTGCGGCTGGTACCGTAAGGGAGGGGTAATGCTTGAGCTATCCAGGTATATCAGCGGCTTATCTTCATCCAAGCCATCGTCGCCAAATCCGGTGCTCGCTGCTTTTCTTAGTCATTTATATTGGTTTAGCCCTTGCTCTGCCACTGGCTGCCTGGGCGGCTACAAATAATACCGGGGAAGTGGACGAGCAGGCGGGCAAACTGGATATGGGTGAAATCCAGCGGTTTGTCGACCGGATGGACCATGATTTGCAAAGCGCGTTGCCGGAAACAGATTTTAAGGCGCTGGTCACCGGTATTGCCACCGGCCAAATATCCATGCAGCCCACTGAGATATTTAACCAATGTATCAATTATTTATTTCGCGAAGTAGTGGCTAACTCGGCGCTGTTGGGCAAACTGGTGGTGTTGGCGGTAATATGCGCGGTGCTGCAGAATATTACCGGAGCCTTTGAAAAGGGTACCACCGGGCAGCTTACTCATATGGTGGCTTACCTGGTGCTGGTGAGCATCGCTGTAGGTTCCTTTGGCCTGGCCATCCAGTTGGGCCGGGAGGTGGTGGATAATATGGTCGCCTTTATGCAGGCCCTGTTGCCGCTGCTTCTGACATTACTTGTTGCTGTCGGAGGAATAGCCTCGGCGGCCATATTTCACCCCATCATTTTTATTACTATTGCCGTCTTCGGCACGGTCATCAAAAATGTCATTTTGCCGCTGATATTTTTTGCCGCGGTACTGGAAATAGTAAGCGGGCTGTCCGAACATTTTCAGGTGTCCAAGCTGGCCGGTCTATTAAAAAACGTGGCTATGGGTTTGATGGGCTTGATGAGCACTATCTTCCTGGGTGTAATGACCCTCCAGGGGGTGGCCGGGGCGGTGGCGGACAGCTTAACTTTTCGCACGGCCAAGTTTGCCACGCATACCTTTATCCCCGTGGTGGGCGGTGTTTTCAGCGATGCTCTTGAGGCGGTGATTCGCTCGTCGCTCCTGATGAAAAACGCGGTGGGTATTGCCGGGGTGATCATTATCATCATGTTGCTGGTTGTCCCCTTGGTAAAAATAATTACCATTGCCTTTATTTATAAGCTGGCCGGGGCGGTTATCCAGCCTGTTGGCGAAGAACGGATCAGCGATTGTTTAAACGGGCTGGGTGGTAGCATGATCACAGTTTTTGGCGCCGTGGCTATGGTGGGCCTGCTGTTCTTTTTTGCTCTAGCCATCGTGGTGGGCCTGGGAAATATTACGGTAATGCTGCATTAAGTTGGGGGGCGGTGGTATGGATGTACTTCGTGAGCTGATCCAAACGATTATTGTTATTGTAGTGCTGGCCGTGCTGGTGGAAATGCTGCTGCCCGGCGGTGATATGCGCCGCTATGTCAAAATGGTTATTGGACTATTGATTATCATGGCCGTATTGCAAGCAGCGGCCGGAGTCTTGAACAGCCGGTTTATGCAGGACGTGCCCGCAGTTACCGTATCCGATACCGGCACAATGCCACTTGAGGATATTATAGCTGCCGGGCAGGAACTGGCGGATAAAGATCGGGAAAAGGCTGCGCAGCAATTCAGCGAGGGCCTGTCCGGGCAGGTGCTTGCGCTGGTGGGGATGAATTCGGATGTGCAGGCGGTGGACGCCCGGGTGAGTGTTGACAGGGAGAGCAGTGACATCAGGGAAATTACCATTGTTTTCAATGCTGCAAACGGGACTGGTGATGGACGGTCATCTGTCCAAAGTGCCGGTTCCGGGGGCCATCAAGCCGTCAACAGCACAAACGAGGATTTGGGTGTGCAACCGGTGGTGGTTGATCTTGACGGGAAAAGCATTGCGGATGAGTCAAATCTTGTTAAGGCAGTTACACCTGAGCAGAAAAAAGCCGCTGCCGAGCTGACAGCGGTAGTGGCACAATTTTATAATCTTAAGCCTGACCAGGTTAAATATGAGTTTTTGGAATAATCGCCGGAGGTGATAGCATGAACGGTTCGGATATTTTAGATCCCAAAAATAAAAAATTCTGGTCGATTGCCCTGCTGCTGCTACTGGGCATCATGTTAATGTTGGTGGGCAGCTGTGATAACCTTTTTAGCTCAAGTTCGGAAAAGACCCCGTCGGATAAAGGTATGACAACCGGTTCCGGTAAATCCGGTGCTGCCACAGAGTCGCTTATGACTCAGGAGGAAAAGGAACTGTCGGGGGAATTACGTCAGATGCTGGAGCAGGTGGCCGGGGCTGGGCGGGTAGAAGTTACCGTGCAATTGGCTTCTTCTACTAACAACGACTATGCCATTAATACCACCACCGGTCTTAAAACTACCCAGGAAAGTGACCAGGGTGGCGGCTCCCGGCAGATTACTGAAAACACCGACACCAGTACGGTGGTGATTGCCAGGGGTAACCAGGGACTGGAAGAGCCGGTGGTGAAGAAAGAAGTGGCACCCGATGTGGCGGGTATCCTGGTGGTAGCTCAGGGGGCCGATACTCCCCGGGTGAAGGCCGATTTGTTCCGGGCGGTGCAGGTGGCACTGGGTGTGGAGCCGCATAGAATTATCGTGTTGCCAATGAAGGAGGGGAATTAAGTTTGATCACTGTAATAAAAATAGACCGTAAAAAAATATTGCTGGTAGTCCTTGTGCTGGTAGGTATTGCATTCTGCGCGGTTGGGTTCGGTGGTTTGGCCCACAAGGTGGTGGGAATGCGGGATAAGTCTTCCACCGCTACTACGATAACACTTACTCACCCCGAAAACGGCGGGGTTGGCGCAGTTGGGGACATAGCCCAAGATGAAGCTACGCCCCCTGACCAGGTGGTGACCAATGATTCTGATCAAGCGGCCGACGGTTCCTATTTTGTCGAGGCCCGCATGAGCCTGGAGCAGGCCAGAGGGAAAGAGATGGAAACTCTGCGCGAGGTGTTGGCCTCGGAAACAGATGAAGCTGTGCGAAAAACCGCCCAGGAAAGGCTGATGCAACTTAGCGGCCGGGTATCACAGGAGATGGAATTGGAAAACTTAATCCGAGCCAAGGGTTATCTGGATGCCGCTGTGTTTTTGGACAGCGATACAGTAACCGTGATACTACGGCCCGATAAACAAATGGCAGACGACAAAAATAATACTGCCATTGCCCGGTTGGTGGCTAAAACTACCGGTATGCCCGAGGACGGCGTAATTGTTATCACCAGGGAGAATTAGGAGAGTTATCAATGACCTTTGGAGCCTAACCGGGAATGGATATGTATATATCTATTCCCGGTTAATTGTATGCGGCCACGGTGGCATATAAAAGATAAACTCAAAAATACCTGATGATGCCTTGCCAAATTATCTTTTGCTGGTACAATAAACCAGATATTTACTGTATACAGTGTATTTTGTTTTTATATTGTATACTTTGCGTAAATCTATTTAATTTTGCAAAAAGCGGTTATATAATAAATTATGATCAGGTTGTTAGCTGATAGCAACCTGACTTTTTTATGGAGGCAATTCGCTGTGGATGTGCTCCTTTTGATTCATGTTTGTTAATGAATATCTCCGGTTTTTATAAGGACACTATCCCTGAGAGTATAAAAGCAAAGTGATTAGGAGGTTTATTATTTTGGGAGAGACCAGGAAAGTCCAAATTACGGATACCACAATGCGGGACGGCCATCAATCATTGCTGGCCACGCGTATGCGTACCGAACATATGCTGCCTATTTTAGAAAAGGTAGATCAGGTTGGGTTCCACTCCATAGAGATGTGGGGAGGCGCTACATTTGATACTTGCATGCGCTTTCTCAATGAGGATCCCTGGGAAAGATTGAAGGTAATCAGGCGCTATATGAAAAACACCAAACTGCAGATGCTGTTGCGCGCCCAAAACGTGGTAGGCTACAAACATTACGCAGATGATGTGCTTGAAGAGTTTGTCAAGAGAGCAGTAGAGAACGGTATGGATATCTTTAGGATTTTTGATGCTTTAAATGATATCCGCAACATGGAAAAATCTATTGAGTATGTCAAGCGGGAAGGAGCTCATGCCCAGGCTACGGTGGTTTACACCATAAGCCCGGTACATGATTATGATTTTTATATGCGCACTGGTAAAGAACTTAAGGAACTGGGTGTCGATTCGATATGCTTAAAAGACATGGCGGGTATTTTAGCTCCTAAGCCCGCTTATGATATTATCAAAGGCTGGAAAGAGAACCTTGGTATCATGGTGCAGCTGCATTGCCACTATTCCAGCGGTATGGCTGCTATGGCATATTTAAAGGCCGCGGAGGCGGGCGTGGATGTAATTGACTGTGCAATATCCTCCATGTCATCACAAAGCTCACAGCCCTCCATTGAAAGTATGGTATGTGCGCTTAAGGATACTCCGTATGATACAGGACTGGATATTGAGCTGCTTTCAGAAATTGCCGATTACTTCAAGGACGTGCGTTCGAATTATGCTGAATTTGATACTGCCAGCAAAAGCCCGGATACTAATGTATTGATTTACCAGATTCCAGGCGGTATGATTTCTAACTTTATCAATCAGCTTAAAGATCAAAACGCCCTGGATAAACTGCCTCAGGTGCTGGCTGAAGTACCCAAGGTGAGGGAAGACTTTGGCTTCCCGCCGCTGGTAACTCCCACCAGTCAAATTGTAGGTTCTCAGGCGGCCTTCAATGTGATATTCGGGCAGCGTTATTTAATGGCTACCAATGAATCTAAGATGTATATGCGCGGTTTTTATGGCCGCCCTCCCGCACCGGTGAATGAAGAGGTCCGTAAGATGATTATCGGTGACGAAGAAACCATCGAATGCCGCCCGGCGGACTTAATCGAACCGGAGCTGCCCGCAGCCAGAGAAGCATGTGCATCTTATATGGAGAAACCTGAAGACATTGTCTCAGTAGCTTTATTCCCACAAGTGGCTCCTCAATTTTTACAGGAAAGAATGGCTAATAAACAAAAAGACATTGAGTTGAAAAAGCAAGGTACTGATTATCATCCTATTTAATGTTTTTTATAACAGGCTCCATTTGGGGCCTGTTTTTTTTTCAGTATTTCCTATAATCACCCTGTCCGATGAAGTAATTAGTACGGTTTGACCTATCTGGATAGACCAACTGATTATACGGCGGTATACGGTACAAGAATAATGACGCAAGGTTAATTGCGATATTTTGCCTCTTCTGGTATAATAATTTAAAATTGTTGTAGGGAGGGGTTCTAAAGTGGAGCAGGAAATGGTCATAAGTGAAGAAAAGAATGGTTTAGGTTCCATACGCATTGCCGATGACGTTGTGCGCATCATCGCCGGGATGGCGGCTTCCGAGGTTTCCGGTGTGGTGAGTATGAGCGGTGGTGTAGTGGGCGGCATCGCTGAAAAACTGGGCCGTAAAAACCTCTCTAAGGGTGTTAAAGTGGAAGTAGGGGAGAAAGAAGCAGCCGTGGATTTGTATATCGTGGTGGAATACGGTTCAAACATCCCTGAAGTTGCAGCTAGAATACAGGATGCTGTAAAAAGCGCAATAGAAAGAATGACTGGCCTGGCGGTGGTGGAGGTAAACGTGAATATACAGGGAGTGGCCTTCGCCAATGAACTAAATGAAGAAGAAAACAGCAACCGGGTAAAATAAAATGGAGGTTGTACATGGGACCATTTGACCGCGGCATACTTATACTATATAGTTTTACTTTAACATTGTTTTTCCTTGCTCTGGGTATTTTTCTGGCTGGCTGGTCAGGTCCGGTTCTGCGTCTTTGGCAGGAGGTCAAGGCTCCTGCTTACCAGGAAATTTTATGGATTTTACTGGTGTTATACATTATTATGGGCCTGCGCCTACTATGGAGGACTTTAAAGCCCGAGCGTAAAAAACAAGCTGTGGTGCATGAAGGCGGTATGGGCCAGGTGCGGGTTTCTCTGGCGGCCATTGAAGCACTAGCAGAAAAAACAGTTGCCGCTGTGCCGGGCATTAAAGAAGTCAAGGCCAAGGTGGTGTCATCACCTCAGGGTGTAGCATTGGACTTAAAATTAAGTGCTGCTCCGGATATTAATATACCCGCGGTGTCGGAAGATATCCAACGTGAGGTTAAGGATAGTATATATAATGTAGTGGGCCTAGCTGTATCTGAGGTGCGGGTGGCGGTGGAAAGTCTTATAGCAGCCAAGCCCAGGGTGGAATAATAGGGAGTGGCCTGTCGATGGATAATCTGGAACTTTTTTTGGAATGGATGCTCATGCACCGGGGTAAAATAATTGGTGTGCTGGTAGGCCTAATGTTAAGCTTATCTGTGATTTTCTGGGGGATATTAAAAACCCTTTTGATAGTAGTGTGCGTTGTGTTAGGCTACTTAGGCGGTAAGCAATTAGACGACCAAGTGGATATCAAGGAACGGCTGTTACGCTTGCTAAGGGAAAGGTGACATAAATAAATGGGTAGAAGACAGTCCAGGGAATCGGCCATGCAGGTGCTGTACCAGGTGGATGTGGGTAAAATGGCAGTTAATGAAGCGCTGCAAAATATTCAGGAACAGTTTGCGCTTACCGGCCCTGATTTGGAATTTACCAGCCAGCTGGTATATGGAACTATGGAAAAACTAGCTGAACTGGATAGAACCATGGCCGGCCACAGCCGTGAATGGCAGGTGGAGCGGATGGCAGCCGTAGACAGGAATATCCTTCGGTTAGCTTTGTATGAAATGCTATATGTCCAGGAAATTCCGCCTAACGTATCTATTAATGAAGCAGTAGAAATGGCTAAAAGGTTTGGTGGCGAAGAATCAGGTAAGTTTATCAATGGTATCTTAGGTGCGGTAGTCCGCCAGATTAAGGCATAACAAAGTGTGGTTAATACCATAGGTTGCTTCGTTAGCTAAGCATTTGATCAGGCAAAATTAAGGTGGTTTTTGTAAACAAAAAGTAAAATTTTGTTTATTTTTAGAAATGATTGCAGGAATTAGACAGTCGATCTAGAAATAATTTATCAAGAAGTTTCATGATAAAAAAATATATGAGGGAGGGAAATGAGTTCAATGTTCAAAATTTTAGAGAAACAAGTATTTTCACCGGTTATCAAACAATTTGTTATCGATGCGCCCAGAGTTGCAAAAAGCTGCAAGGCCGGTCAGTTTATTATTTTGGGTATCAATGAAGAAGGGGAAAGGATCCCTTTGACCATTGCCGATTTTGACCGGGAAAAGGGCACGATCACCATTGTATTCCAGGAAGTTGGTAAGAGTACCATCCAGCTGGGTGCCATGGAAGCAGGGGATTATATTAAAGATTTTGTCGGTCCGCTAGGTGAACCCACCCATATCGAAAATGTGGGCACCGTGGTTTGTGTAGCCGGCGGTGTTGGCATTGCACCAGTGCATCCCATTGCCCGGGCGTTTAAAGAAGCCGGCAACCATGTTATTGGTATTATGGGCGCGAGGACGCAGGATTTGATGTTCTGGGAAGATAAAATGAGAGCAGCTTGTTCAGAGCTACTAGTTACTACTGATGACGGCTCCTATGTGCGCCAAGGTTTTGTTACCGATGTTCTAAAGGATGTTATTGAAAGCAAGGGCAAAGAAAACATCCCTCTGGTTATTGCCATTGGACCGCAGCCGATGATGCGGGCTGTCTGCAATATGACCAAGGAATACGGCGTTAAAACTATCGTTAGCCTAAACGCGCTGATGGTGGATGGCACCGGTATGTGCGGCTGCTGCCGGATTACCGTGGGCGATGAAACCAAGTTTGTATGTGTTGATGGTCCGGATTTCGACGGCCATCAAGTTAACTGGTCCGAGTTGGCCATGCGCCAGGTTTACTTCAAATCCGAGGAGCAGTTAGCCCTGGAATATAAAGAATGCACATGCAGAAACGGAGGTGCTGAATAATGGCTGACCAAAAAGCTAAGAAAACAATTGATCCACATAAACATGAAATGCCAGTCCAAGAAGCCAAGGTAAGAGCTCATAATTTTGAGGAAGTGGCTTTGGGATACGATGAAGAAACAGCGGTAGCTGAAGCCCAGCGCTGCCTGCAGTGTAAAAATGAGCCCTGCCGCCAGGGTTGCCCGGTGCAAGTATATATTCCCGAATTTATTAAGCTGATAGCCGAACGGGATTTTGAGGGCGCCATCAAGAAAAATAAAGAAAAAAATGCTTTACCGGCGGTTTGCGGCCGGGTGTGTCCCCAGGAAAATCAGTGCGAGAAATACTGCACTTTAGCGAAAAAATTTGAATCCGTGGGCATTGGACGCTTGGAGCGTTTCATTGCTGACCGGGAACTGCAAAAGGGTGTGACTGTTCCTGAAGTAGCTCCATCCACCGGTAAAAAAGTGGCCGTGGTAGGTTCTGGCCCTTCCGGTTTGACCTGTGCTTCCGACCTGGCCAAGCTGGGGCATGATGTAACTGTGTTTGAGGCCCTGCATGTGGCCGGTGGTGTGCTGATGTATGGTATTCCCCAGTTCCGTCTGCCTAAAGAAATAGTGCAAGCAGAGGTGGAAAACCTGAAAAAACTGGGTGTTAAGATAGAGGTTAACTCGGTGGTGGGTAAATTCGCCACAGTGGATGAGCTAATGGAAGAAGAAGGTTTTGACGCGGTATATATCGGCACCGGTGCCGGCCTGCCCTATTTTATGGGTATTCCCGGGGAAAATGCCTGTGGCGTATACTCAGCCAACGAATTTTTAACCCGAACCAATTTGATGAAAGCTTACCTGTTCCCCAAATATGATACACCTATTAAGATCGGTAAAAAGGTAGCCGTGTTGGGCGGCGGCAACGTGGCCATGGACGGTGCCCGCACCGCGCTGCGCCTGGGTGCCGAAGAGTCCCATATCGTTTACCGGCGTTCTCATGATGAACTGCCTGCCCGTAAGGAAGAGGCCGAGCATGCTGAGGAAGAGGGCGTTATTTTCGACCTGCTGACCAGCCCGGTGGAAATAATCAGCAACGAAGAAGGCTGGGTAACCGGCATGAAGTGCATCAAGTATGAGCTGGGCGAGCCCGATGCTTCCGGCAGACGCAGCCCTGTAGCAATTCCGGGTTCTGAGTTTATCATGGATGTCGATACAGTGGTAGTGGCTATTGGCCAGGGTCCCAACCCGCTGGTGCCCAGAACCACTAAAGGCCTGGAATTGAATAAACACGGTAATATCGTAGCTAGTTTGGAAACTGGTGCCACCTCTAAGCCCGGCGTATACGCCGGCGGTGACGTAGTTACCGGTGCGGCGACCGTTATCCTGGCCATGGGCGCCGGGCGTGCCGCCGCTGACGCAATGCATGAGTACTTAAGCAATAAGTAAGTCGGTTGGTTAAAACACCCGGCATTAGCGAGAGCTGGTGCCGGGTGTTTATATAAATACCGGATAATTAGGGAAAAGTACATAAAGGGAATTGATCTATGCAAATATTTACTGTACAGCAATTAACGGGACACATTAAAAGAATATTAGAAAATGATTCTCGACTGGTCGATATCTGGGTAAAAGGTGAAATTTCCAATTATAAAAAAGCGACCTCCGGGCATATTTATTTTACCCTAAAAGATAATTATTCCTGTGTCAGGGTGGTTATGTTTCGCTCACGGGCAAGGTATCTGGAATGCAGCCCGGGAAATGGCATGGCCGTGCGTGTTAGAGGCTATGTGACAGTCTATGACCGGGACGGTCAGTACCAGTTATATGCCGAGCAGGTGGAGCCGGATGGTACGGGAGCACTTTTTGCCGCCCTGGAGAAACTTAAGCAGCAGCTCGCTACCGAAGGGTTGTTTAATCAAAACAGAAAAATTGCACTGCCACGTTTTCCTAGTTATATTGGGATAGTCACCTCACCAACTGGTGCGGCAGTGCGTGATATGATACATATTTTGCGCCGCCGCTGGCCACAGATCAATATTATATTGGCCCCTGTGGCGGTGCAGGGAGAGGCTGCCCCCCGTGAGGTGGCCCGGGCGCTGGACCGGCTGAACAGGCTTAATAATGTTGATTTAATTATCGTGGGCCGGGGAGGCGGTTCTCTGGAGGAACTGTGGGCTTTTAACACCGAGCTGGTGGTTAGAAGCATTGCGGCTTCTCATATACCGGTGATATCAGCTGTGGGGCACGAAACCGATTTCACCCTGGCGGATCTGGCGGCCGATTTACGGGCACCCACTCCCTCGGCGGCTGCGGAATTAGCAGTGCCCGACCAGGATGAGCAAAAAAGACTAGTGGCTATGCAAAAGGCACGGTTAACCCGCTGTCTGGGTCAGCAAATCCGCAGCTATCGGCAGAGGCTGAATTATTGCGCCAGGAGCCGGGTATTGGCCAGACCCGTGGATAGGCTGGTTGAGCAGCGGCGTCAAACCGTGGACATGTTGGGAAGACAGCTAGCCGGGGGTACTCAGACTATCGTGAACAGTTTAAACAACCGCCTGGCCCTGCTGGCGGGACGACTTGATGCACTTAGCCCGCTGGCCACGCTGGCCAGGGGGTATAGTTATGCCCTTGATCCGGCCGGCAAGGTGCTGCGTGACGCGGGGCAAGTTCAGGTGGGTGACCCTATATATGTACACTTGCACCGGGGAGCAATAAAGTGTATGGTTAAGGAAACAGATTAAATAATAATCAGCTTGGGAGGAATATGACAAATGGCTGTGATTGATGGCAAAGCTATATCGGGCACTATCAGAGAAGAAGTAAAGGCTGAAGTAGCACAGCTGAAAGAAAAGGGTATTATACCTAAATTAAACGTGCTTTTGGTGGGTGATGACCCGGCTTCAGTGGTATATGCTCGCTCCAAGGAAAAGTCCTGCGGCAGCGTGGGTATTGACTTTGAATTAAAAACCTTGCCTGGTTCGTCTGCCATTGAGGAAGTGCTGGCCGTTATCGATACCTGGAATAAAGATACCAATGTCCATGGTATTATGATTGAACTGCCTCTGCCCAAAGGGATGGACAAAAATATGGTGCTGGAAGCCGTAGATCCCAAGAAGGATGTGGACGGTTCTCATCCCATGAATCGCGGTTATATTCTAAGCGGCGGTAAGGGCCTGTTCCCTGCTACACCCCAGAGCTGTATTGAAGTGTTACTGCGCTCCGGAGTTGAAATTAAAGGTAAAAACGCTGTCATCGTGGGTCGGGGTGAAACTGTTGGTAAACCACTGGTTTTCATGCTGCTCAACCAGAATGCCACGGTTACGGTCTGCCATACTAAGACTGCAGATTTAGCCTACCATACCAAACAGGCCGATATCGTTATTGCGGCGGTAGGCCGGGCTAAAATGATTACTGCTGATATGATCAAGCCAGGTGCCGTTGTTGTAGATGCCGGTATCAATCCCTCCGAGGGAGGCGGGATCTGCGGTGACGTCGATTTTGGAAACGTCAGGGAAGTGGCGGGTGTCATCACCCCCGTACCGGGCGGCGTGGGCAGTCTTACTACTGTCCTGGTTCAGAAAAACCTGCTTAAGGCCATTAAGCTGCAGGGACTGGCTTAAGCTGACGGTAATACACATCTTTTCCACTTTAACACCCGTACCATACTTTTTTGATGAGGTGATTCAGTGAGTGAAATTTACGATTTTCCATTCCGCAAGGTAGTGGCAGTATCGGCATCCGACGCGCCCACTCCCGGCGGCGGCAGCGTATCTGCCTTAGTGGGTAGTTTAGGTGTGGCTATGACTGCTATGGTGGGCAACCTCACCGTAGGCAAGCCCAAGTATCTTGATGTGGAGCCTGAAGTAAAAGAAATTACCGGTGCTGCCTATTTTATTATTAATAAGCTGGAAAAACTAATGGCTGCGGATATAGCTGCCTTTGGCAAGTTTATGGATGTTTTTCGCCAGCCCAAAAATACTGACGAAGAAAAGGCTAAGCGGGAAGAAATGATGCAAAAGGCGCTTAAAACAGCCACGGATACCCCCATGGCAATAGCCCGCGCTCTTTTGGAAGCGTTGGAAATTACCAATCGGCTAGCTAAAATTGGCAATAAAATGGCTATCAGCGATGCTGGTGTGGCAGCTTACGTGTGCGAGGCGGCCATGAATGCAGTGCTGTTAAGTGCGGATATTAATATCCCGATGGTCAAAGATGAAGAGTACGTAAAGAATATGTTGGCGGAGAAGGATCATCTGGTGAGTAAGGCCGCAGCACTAAAAGAACAGGCCCTGGCAGTAGTACGCGAGCGGATGAAATAGTATATTATATATGACTTTTAAGGGCTGAATAGGCCCTTTTTTTTCTAACTTGCGCCAGGGCCGATTTATCTGCCTTGCGACTGCAGTGCCTCCGCAATGCCTGCCGAGAAGCTCTTAAAAGTGTGGTTTCTGCCGGCAAATTAATATATAATTTAAAAAGGTATAATTAATCAAGTATACTGGAGGTTTTGCGGCAATAATGAATAAAGAGGCTTTAACCTTTGAAGAGGCTCTGGCTCGGTTAGAAGTTCTGGTCAACCGTTTGGAAGAGGGCAATTTGCCCCTTGAGGAGTCGCTTGAGCTGTTTGCCGAGGGCATTAAGCTAACCAAACAGTGCGGCAGACATTTGGATCAAGCTGAAAAACAAATTACTCTATTGCTGGAGGACGATAATAGTCAGGCTGTTATTCGGGAAGAGGAGCTGTAAACATGAGCTTTAAAGAGGAGTTGGCCAGGCAGGCGGGCCTAGTGGATAAGGCACTTAATGAGTACCTGCCGCCGGTCGGCAGTTATCCCTCTGTGATTCACGAGGCTATGCGCTACAGTGTTTTCGCCGGCGGTAAGCGTCTAAGGCCTGCCCTGGTGCTGGCCTCTGCCCGTGCCGTAGGCGGTGATGAACAAAAAGTGCTGCCTGCTGCCTGTGCTATAGAGCTGCTGCACACTTACTCGCTGGTGCACGATGATTTGCCTGCCATGGATAATGATGATTTGCGCCGGGGCAGGCCTACTAGTCACAAGGTATACGGCGAAGCCATTGCTATATTGGTGGGAGATGCGCTGCTGACTCTGGCTTTTGGGCTTTTGGCCGGGCTACCCCAGACCGGGCCTTTGGGTGCGGGCGGGGTAGTGCGCGTAGTCGCCGAAGTGGCTGAGGCTGCCGGAACAGCCGGTTTAATTGGCGGCCAGGTAGTGGACCTATTATCTGCCGAAAAGTTAGTCGATAAACAAACGCTTAAGTATATCCATACTTGTAAGACCGGCGCATTGTACAGGGCGTCGGTGCGGGCCGGGGCTATGCTATCCGGTGCCAGCCCGGAACAGCTGCACAAGCTTACTGTTTATGCCGAAAACCTGGGGCTAGCCTTTCAAATTGTTGACGATATACTGGATATTGAAGGGGACGAACAAAAATTGGGCAAGCCGGTGGGTAGTGACATTAAAAACCAAAAGGCTACTTATCCTGCGCTGCATGGTTTAGCGGGGGCCAGGGAAATGGCCCGGCAGGCGGCTGAGCAAGCCATAGGTGCCCTGAACCTCTTTGGTGCTGAAGCTGACTTTTTGCGCGGACTGGTTTATTTTGTGCTTCAAAGAGAGCATTAATGAAGTTAAAATAAATGTATAGATAAACTAGCAAAAACGTGACTGTTGTCGAACGCGGCTCAGCATGAAGACATAAATCAGCAGCACCTCGCCATAATTGAAGCCAGATGGCGGGAATAAGTGTTTGCCGCATTGTGAATAATCATGTTATAATTATTCACTGAAAGTGTTTTATTGTTATTTACGAACAGGTGATGCAGTATCCTAGTCGGGAACCCTTTTTTGAAGACGGGCCTAAAAATCCGTCAAGGGCACATCGATGAAGTTCCTGGTGCTGGCTGCCGACGCCCAGTTGGGGGTTGGTACTGGGGGTTAAGGAGGCGGGGCGATCCGCAATGGCATGCGGGCGTTGACCCTGCCTCCGTGGAGACCCAAGTGCGTGGTAACTTGCTAGCAGCAGTTGCTATGGCTTGGGTGTAAACCTGCACGTGGGGGAAGCTGCGTGCAGTGTAGCCTGCCTTGAGTGATGCCGGTGGAGGTCCTTTAACGGTATATTACGTATGGGCCCATGCGTATTTTACCGTGGGTTTAAACCGTCATTGCAAAAGAGGCTAGAAAAAGGTACTCCCGTTGAGGAAAACTCCTAGGCTGTCCATGAATGGGACGGTACGGGGATTACAGTGTGGACTAAGTGGTAATCCAGCCCCGGAAACTAAAACTATTCGGAATTTCGTTTAATGGGAAACCACCGGTATGGCGACAACCGGTACGGAATTGGGAAAACCTGCTGGACCTAAGCCACAACATTTACTCGTATCGTTGTCACTTGTTCTTATACATATAAATCAGCACCCCGGGTATTTAATAGCCCGTGCTCGGCCATAGTATCTTGACACGTCATATGGAGTGAAATGGTTGAAAAATAACAAATCTACGGTTTCCGGCAAGTTTGTGGTAATTGTCGGTTTTATTTCTTTTATCTTTGCCGCGGTTTTCTTTTTATTATCCCAGTTTCTAGCTAAAACTATCAATAGTTTAACATTTTCGTTTTTGCTGCTGATTTTTATTGTATTATTTGGTATCATAGCAGATGTCATTGGCACCTCGGTGGCCGCTGCGGATGAAGCGCCCTTTCATGCCAAGGCAGCTAAAAAAGTGGCCGGTGCCAAAGAAGGTGTGTTTTTAATCCGCAATGCCGACCGGGTAGCTAATATCACAAATGATGTGATAGGTGATATAGCCGGCACATTAAGCGGAGCGTTGGGCATTGCGTTGGGTTTACAAATTATCAGCTTTTGGGGGGATCTTAACCAGTTTCTCTTGAATATGCTGATTACGGCGTTGATTGCTGCATTTACCGTAGGGGGCAAGGCTTATGGCAAAAAAATTGCTCTCAGCGATGCTAATAAGGTAATTTTTATTGTAGGCAGAATAATGGCAGCTGTTGGTAGTATAACAGGTATAAATTTAGTAAAAAAATAAATTGATTACTGACAACAACATGATAACAACCTGACAACAAGATGAGGTGAAACCTTGGGCAGGTATCTTGAACAAATAAATTCCCCTCGGGATATACATGTGCTCACCCTTACCCAGCTGGAGCAGCTGGCCGGGGAAATTAGGCAGGAAATCATTACCACCGTAGCTAAAAACGGCGGGCACCTGGCATCAAATTTGGGGGTAGTTGAACTGACCCTAGCACTGCACCGCGTGTTTGATACACCTCGGGATAAAATCATTTGGGATGTGGGTCACCAGTGTTATGTACATAAATTAATTACCGGCAGGCGGGAACAATTCGGTACGCTGCGTTGTTATGACGGGCTAAGTGGCTTTCCCCGGCCGGATGAAAGCGAGCACGATGCTTTTGGCACTGGTCACAGCAGTACATCCATATCAGCGGCCTTGGGCATGGTGCTGGCTAGAGATTTAAAGGGCGACCGGCATGCTGTAGTAGCGGTGATTGGCGACGGGTCAATGACCGGAGGTATGGCTTTTGAGGCCTTAAACCATGCCGGGCAGTTGAAAAAAGACCTGATTGTAGTGCTAAACGACAATAAAATGAGTATATCAGCTAATGTGGGTGCCATGTCCGGCTATTTGAACCGCATGCGCACTGACCCCAAATATTCACGGGGCAAGGATGAAATTGAACAAATATTACGCCGTATACCTTCCATTGGTTCCACTGTGGCCAAGGTGGCAGAACGGATTAAGGACAGTTTCAAGTATCTGGTAGTGCCAGGTATGCTCTTCGAAGAATTGGGTTTTACTTACCTGGGACCTATTGACGGCCACAATATTATTTCCATGCTGAATACCTTGGAGCAGGCCAAAGCGTTAGGCGGTCCGGTGCTGGTACATGTGGTCACGGAAAAGGGGCACGGGTACGCGCCCGCGGTGGAAAAGGCGGATAAATTCCACGGTATCGGGCCATTTGACATCAGCTCCGGCAGCTGCTTGGAAAAAAGTGATATTAGCACTTATACAGAAGTTTTTGGGCGCACGCTGGTTAACCTGGCTGAACAGGACCCCACCATTGTCGCCATTACCGCTGCCATGTGCAGTGGCACCGGCCTTGGTGAGTTTGCCAAAAAATTCCCTGGCCGGTTTTTTGATGTGGGTATTGCCGAACAACATGCTGTAACACTGGCGGCCGGTTTGGCAAGCGAGGGATTAAAACCCGTGGTGGCAATTTATTCTACGTTTTTACAGCGGGCTTATGACCAGATTATCCACGATGTGTGCTTACAAAAACTGCCGGTGGTGTTTGCTGTAGACCGCGCGGGTATTGTAGGTGATGACGGTCCTACTCACCACGGTTTATTTGACATTTCCTACTTGCGCAGCGTGCCCAATCTGACGATTATGGCACCTGCTGATGAGAACGAGCTGCAGCATATGTTGCATACCGCACTGCAATTAAACGGCCCGTGCGCACTGCGCTTTCCCCGGGGCACCGGCCTAGGGGTAGCCCTGGACCGGCACAGCCGGGCGATACCCGTGGGCCGGGCCGAGGTGCTTGTTGAAGGAAAAGATATGACCTTGCTGGCCGTGGGTAATACGGTGCCTGTAGTCCGCCATGCGGCGGTTATGTTAAAGGAGCAGGGCGTGCTGGCCACCGTTATCAATGCCAGGTATATTAAACCTCTGGATAAGGAATGCATCATCCGGTGTGCCGCGCGCACCGGCCGTTTAATTACAGTTGAAGAAAATATGCTGGCGGGCGGTTTTGGCTCGGCCATTTTGGAACTGTTCGCGGCTAAAGGTATGGACGGTATACAGGTTAAATGTCTGGGTATAGGGGATATGTTCATGGAACACGGCAGCCAGTCACTTTTACGTGGAAAGTACGGATTAAAGCCGGAAAATATAGTTAACCTCGCCAGACAAATGATTGACTCAGGCCAAGCCATAGGAAAGAAAATTATTGGTCTGGGCGGAGGCGCATAAAGAAAGTGTTGGAAAAGAAAAGAATAGACGTACTACTAGTAGAAATGGGGTTTTTCGACAGCCGGGAAAAGGCCCGGGCTGCATTAATGGCCGGGGATGTGCTGGTAAGCGGTGTACTGGTGGATAAGCCCGGTCAAAAGGTGGAAGCCCGGAAAGAAAATATAACTATCAAGCAAAAAATGCCGTATGTCAGCCGGGGCGGTTACAAACTGGCCCGGGCGCTGCAGGTTTTCCCCATTGATATGCTTGGCAAAGTGGTTTTGGATATTGGGGCATCTACCGGGGGGTTTACTGATTGTGCGTTACAGCATGGTGCTGCTCTGGTATATGCCGTAGACGTGGGCTATGGTCAGATGGCCTGGTCACTACGCTCCGATCCCCGGGTGCTGGTGCTGGAACGTACCAATATTCGCTATCTGGACAAGGATGTATTTACAGCCGGCCTGCCTGACCTTGTCACTATCGATGTTTCATTTATCTCATTGGCGCTTGTGCTGCCCCGGATAGATTACCTGCTAGAAAATTATGAAGGTGTAGCCCTGGTGAAGCCGCAGTTTGAGGCCGGTCGCGAGGCGGTGGGTAAGAAAGGGGTAGTTAAGGATCCGGCGGTGCACCGGGAAGTACTAAAAAAAGTTGTTCATACGGTTGAAGGTTTAGACATGAGGGTGCAGGGGATTGACTACTCTCCGGTCAAAGGACCGGAAGGCAATATTGAATATTTACTTTATTTTAAAAAACCCGCCCTTGGAATAGACGGGTTATCTGTATTGATTGACCATGCGGTGTCTGAGGCGCACCGTAATTTGTCTGAAGGAGCGGAACATTGAACACCATTGGCCTGCTGTCCAATTTGACAGGAGATAAAATAATGCATCTAGTTAGTGACATTGATAACTGGCTAAGCAGCCGGGGGATTACCTTACTGCTGGACGATGAAACTGCCGGGCGGATTGCACGGCCTACCACTGGCTGTACCCGTCTTGATTTGGTGCGGCAGGTCCAGTGTATGATGGTGTTGGGGGGAGATGGTACTCTACTGCACAGTGCCCGGTTGGCGGCGAATTTAGGTGTACCTATATTTGGTGTCAACCTGGGGCATCTGGGGTTTCTTACCGAGGTGGCCATACCTCATTTGTATGACGCTATGGAGTGTCTTTTGGCCGGTAGATATACTATAGAGGAACGTATGATGCTGCAGGCCAGTGTTGTCCGTAATGGACATACCTATGAGCCCATTATAGGATTAAATGATGCTGTCATTACCAAAGGAGCCTTTGCCCGTATGATTGTCTTTGATACTCTGGTGGACGGGCAGTTATTTAATACCTATCATGCGGACGGGGTAATTATTTCCACCCCAACCGGGTCAACGGCCTATTCACTGTCGGCCGGGGGGCCGATAGTATTACCCGATTTGGAACTAATGGTGGTGACACCTATTTGCCCGCATGCCTTATGGGCTAGGCCGCTGGTCATAGCTGCGGACAGCGAGGTGCAGGTGGTACTGCGTTCCAAACTTGGTGAAGTGATGCTGACTATAGACGGGCAGCATGGTATGCACCTGCGGTTTGGGGATTTGATAAAGGTACGTAAAGCCATGCATCGGGCTAAATTTATTAAACTGAGTAACCAAACATTTTTTGATATTTTGAACGAAAAGTTAAAAGAGGGAGACGGGACCAATGTATAACAAACGGTCCGTTAACTTTGCCAATGTGCGGGGCAACGCGGTCCTTTTGGGGCAGCAGTTTGTAGGTGAGGTGCTGCATAAAGGCTGTGTCGCGGTGGACGCCACAGCGGGTAATGGCTACGACACTCTCTTTTTAGCAAATTTAGTGGGAGAAAGCGGCAGGGTTTACGCTTTTGATATACAGCAGGCGGCTCTTGACGTTACAGCCCGGCGTTTAACACAATTTGGCCTTGAAAACAATGTGCAGATGATCCATGACGGGCACGAAAAAATGGATTTATATATTGATTTCCCGGTAGATGTCTTTATGTTTAACCTGGGTTATTTACCCGGTGGTGATCATGATAAAATAACCCGCTTGCATACGACAACCAGAGCAATGAAGATTGCCTTGAATTTGTTAAAACCGGGTGGGAGAATCAGCCTGGTGGTATATACCGGCCATTCCGGTGCAGTAGAAGAAAGCCGGGCGGTGGAGGAAATGGCAGCCAAGCTTAATCCTCGTCTTTTTGGCGTGCTTAAGGTTGCCTTTATAAACAGGTCGGTTTCAGCCCCCTTTTTAATATTTATAGAAAGGGTGAAAAAAGAAATTGAAAACCTGGCGCCATAAAAAAATAGTGGAATTAATTAAAGAGCAGGAAATCGGCACCCAGGAAGATCTTGTGGAGGTGCTTCAAAATGCCGGGTTTTCAGTCACCCAGGCCACCATATCCAGGGATATAAAAGAATTGGGTCTAATCAAGGTACCCGGTAATTCTGGTATGTCCCGCTATACAGTGGCGGGTGAATCAGTGAATCCAAGAAATGAAGACCGGATGAAGAGGCTTTTCAGGGATTCGGTAATTTCCTTGGATAACAGTGAAAACCTGATTATCATCAAAACCCTACCTGGTGAGGCCCAGGGGGTGGCCTCTACCATTGATAATGTAGGCTGGCCCGAAATAATCGGCACGGTGGCTGGGGATGACACAATATTAATTGTAATAAAAACCAAAAAATTCACTCATGCCACAATGAAGAAATTTATTGCTCTAACCGGGGGGTGAATGGTATATTATTATCTTTGTACATAAAACACTTTGGATTAATTGATGATGAGGATATAGAATTTGGTCCGGGGCTTAATGTGCTTACCGGTGAAACAGGGGCGGGTAAATCCATAGTGTTCGAAGCATTGCGAGTTGCGCTAGGCGGCCGGGCACAGACCGAACTGATCCGCACTGACCGGGATCGGTCACTGGTTCAGGTTGTCTTTGATATTACCCACCTGCCGGGCGTTTGTGACCACTTGTCCCAAACTGGTATAGAAATGGATGAGCAAGAGCCCGGTATGTTAATTCTGAGCCGGGAAATAAACCGCCAGGGCCGCAATCCCTGCCGTATCAATGGCCGGATCGTCAACCTGGGTGTTTACCGGGAAATCGCCGGTTTATTGGTGGATATGCACGGTCAGCATGATCAGCAATCTTTGCTGCTAGCGGACAAACAACTCCAGCTGCTGGACAGGTACGGTGGCGACCAGGTGCTAAACTTATTGCAGGATACCGAGCAGGCTTACAGACTGTGGCGTAAAAACTACCATCTAATGAAAAAAATAACCGGTAATAGCCGGGAAAGACAACAGCGCATGGATATGATTAAATATCAGATGGAAGAAATAGATGTGGTGCACTTGGCAGGCGAAGATGAAGAGGAACTAATCAGGCGGCGTGATGTACTGGCCAATGCTGAAAGAATAGCGCTCCTGACGGAGCAAGCGTTGATGACTTTACACAGTGGTACCGACCGGTTTCCCCCAGCCGTGGATCTTTTGGGTAAGGCTAAAAATAATTTAGATGAGCTTTGCCAGTATATGCTAGAGTTAAAAAGCGCACAGGAGAATATTTTTTCAGCTCTGTGCCTGGTGGAAGAAACTGCCCGGGAACTGGCTACTTGCAAGGATAATGTAGAAGCCGATCCGCGTGAATTAAATTATATTGAGGAAAGACTTACTTTAATTGACCGCTTAAAAAAGAAATATGGGCAGACTATCTACGATATATTGGCTCATAGACAGCAAATTGCAAGTGAGTTGGAGGAATTGCTGGCTATGGAAACCGATGCGGCCGGTATTGATGAGCTGGTGCAGAAAAGCTCCACAGAATATTATGCGCTTGCCGAGCAGCTTGAAGCAGTCAGAATAAAAGCAGCTAAAGGACTTAAGCATGCCATTGAGCAAGAGCTAAAGGACCTGGCCATGAGTAGTGTGCAGTTTGTGGTGCAGATAACCACTGCCGATCCTGGCCCATGGGGCAAAAATGCAGTGGAATTTCTTATTTCCCCCAATCCGGGAGAACCGCTGCGTCTGCTGGCTAAAAGCGCCTCCGGCGGTGAATTGTCGCGGGTTATGTTAGCTCTGAAATCAATACTGGCCACTGCCGATGAAATCAATACCATGGTTTTTGACGAAGTGGACTCCGGTATCGGCGGCCGTACTTTGCAGGCTGTGGCCGAAAAGCTTGAACAATTAAGCCGGACCAAGCAAATCCTTTGTGTGACTCACGCCGCCGACGTAGCAGCCTGCGCCGCTAAACATTATTTGGTTAAAAAATCAGTCGACAGCCAAAGAACGGTAACATCTCTATACCTTTTGGAAGAAGAAGAGCGCATTAAAGAACTAAGACGCATGCTGGGCGGCGATCAGGAATCACAAGCTCTCTTATACCACGCACGCGACCTGCTGCGTGATCGGTTGTCAAATAATTGAAAAGGTCCACGTTTGTAAGAGTGTAATTTTTTACATGTTAAAAATTACCATAACCTCATGTTATTATAATATACGTTGCTTTTCTATAAGTTTATGATTTGAAACGACAGTGGTTGGTTGCCAACCACCTTTTTTTATGCCCATTTTCAATATGTTACAAAACAAAGTTAGACTGCTTGCAGGCTGGCTGTGGCAATGTACGGCACTTTAGGGCGGAATAAATGAGCCTGAACAAGGCCAATTTAAAGACTAAAGATAATAAAACTGCAAGGTGGTGATTTTTAAATCGAATAAGTTTTAAAAAATTTTTTTAGGGGGTATGTTGTCTGAAACGTGGCAATATTTGCAAATCATTTGGAACTATGTTTGTACTAGTATTTGCTTTAATGGCAACTTTTATTACCCTTAATTCCTATTGGCATTGTTTTTTACCTACTCGGCAAAATATTAATGTGGGTGATAACATAGCGTCGGGTATAGATTTACCAGGGCCTGTTATTCAAAACGTCACTTTAAACTTGCGCTCGGTTTCGGATATTTTTACCGTTGGTGGTAATTATATCCGTGAGTATACCTGTAGCCCCGGAAACACACTACCTGTGGCTATAAAACCGGGACAGTTGGAGATGCAGTTTAAGCTGTTTGGTCTTTTACCCATTCACCGGATGTTGGTAAATGTAGTGGAACCACTAAGAGTTATACCAGGCGGTCAATCTATTGGTGTTTTGCTGCATACCGAAGGCGTAATGGTAGTTGGCGAGGCCGCAGTGGAAAAAGACGGTTACACTTTATTTCCGGCTAGGTCAGCCGGTATTACAGTGGGTGACTTAATCTTGAAAATTAATGGCTCTAAAATTACTAGCGAAAATCAATTGCAAGAAATGGTTGATCAATGTGGCAGGCAAGGTAAGGACATTACCTTACTTGTTAAACATGGCAATAAGAATATACTGACTAAAATTAAACCTATCCTATGTGATAAAACCGACCGCTATCGCATTGGTTTATTTGTCAAAAACAGTACTGCCGGTGTTGGAACATTAACTTTTTATGAACCACAATCAAAAACCTATGGGGCACTCGGTCATATGATTACCGATTTTGATAACGGTCGAAAACTTACCCCGGTAGATGGTAAAATTGTTGAAGCAACGGTAAAAGGGTTACACTCCGGTAAAAGAGGTGTCCCTGGCGAAAAATTAGGAGTATTTAAAGGAAATAGTGATATTATAGGAAACATTGAAAAGAATACTACTTGTGGTATTTTTGGCAGGCTTCAAAAAGGTATCAATAATCCATATTATACCCGTCCTATGCCGGTAGCCATGAGATATCAGGTTCAGGAGGGCCCGGCTGAGATTTTAACCGTGCTTGACGGTAGTAAAATAGAGTCATTTAATATTAATATTTTAGATATATTATCTGCCGGCAATAACAAAGAGTTGGTTATTAAAGTTACGGACCAAGAGCTTTTAAGGCGTACAGGTGGTATTATTCAGGGTATGAGCGGTAGTCCTATCATACAAAACGGCAGATTGGTGGGAGCTGTAACGCATGTATTCATTAATGACCCTGCAAAGGGATATGGTGTTCTGGTGGAAAATATGTTAAATGAAGCAAAATTGTTAAATGTAAAGCATGTGGAAAAGAAAGCAGGTTAAGTCTTAAACTACCAAAACAAAAAAGTAAAATTTTAACAAAAAGTTAAAAAAATTTAAAGGTATTCCCCCCTCCACGTCGAAAGTAAATACTTAGATAAAAAAAGATGTTTGCCAGGAGGCGGGAAATCATGAGAAAGGTAATAAAAATCCTAATAGCAGATGATAACAGGGAATTTTGTGAATTATTAAAAGAATTCCTAAAGGAACAGGATGAATTCAATTTAGTAGGTGTTGCCCAAAATGGCTTGGAAGCTTTGGACTTAATTCAAAATGAGGCGCCTGATGTTGTGGTGTTGGATGTGATTATGCCGCATTTAGATGGTATTGGTGTGTTGGAAAAATTAAACGAAAGTAAGTATAGACCCCGGGTAATTATGTTAACAGCTTTTGGCCAGGAAAGTATTACTCAAAGAGCCGTTGAACTGGGCGCTGATTACTACATTTTAAAACCTTTTGATTTTGAGGTTTTAGCCACCAGGATTAGGCAGTTGGCCGGTGGGCTTAATGTTTCACCACCTTATATTACGGTGGCTAAACCAAAAAATCTTGATGTTGCGGTTACTAATATAATTCATGAAATGGGTGTGCCTGCACATATTAAAGGCTATCATTATTTAAGGGATGCTATTTTACAGGTCATTGAAGATGTAAGCTTGCTCGGGGCGGTAACGAAAGAGCTGTATCCCATGATAGCTCATAAATATCAAACTACTCCAAGCCGGGTTGAAAGAGCGATTAGGCATGCCATTGAGTTGGCCTGGGACAGAGGTAATATAGAAATGATGACCAAGTTTTTCGGCTACACCATAAATCTGCAACGCGGCAAACCTACCAATTCGGAATTTATAGCTATGGTGGCGGATAAATTGCGCATTGAGGTCAAAGTTAGTTAATGCTTGTCATTAGCAAAATAAAATTAAATTTAGTTTACAAAAATCAATTCACATAAATGAATAAAAAAATTACTATAATAAACCATACACACCAATAATTTATTGTTTTTATTGTAGCACAATAAATTAAAGGTGTTTTTATTTTAGGGTATGATATAATTGATAAAGTTTGGGTTTATATACTGTTATATATATAGCAATTTGTTCTTGACGCAAATAAGCAAAAACTGTAAAATCTAAAATTAAGGCGGTGAATTATGGCCATCAAAGGTACAGTCCGGTTGGATAAAAAAACAAAACACTTGGTTAAACGCCTGCAACCTGGTGATATTGCCGTAATTGACCACCGTGATCTGGACGAGGTGGCTGCTAATGCCTTGGTGGAAGCTCATGTAAAAGCGGTGGTAAATGTTAGCTCCTCTATGAGTGAAGTCTACCCAAATTGCGGGCCTTTAATTATCGTGGAAGCGGGTATTAAACTGGTGGATTGTCCTAGTGATAATTTATTTACTATACTCACGGAAGGGCAAGAAATAGAGGTTAAAAATGGCGAGGTGCTCCTCTCTGATATTATATTGGCTGTCGGAGAAGAATTGACTATTGACAAAATTAAACAAAAAATGGAAGTCACTAAAGCTAATATAGAAGATGTCTTATCTAGTTTTGTTCAAAATACTATGGATTACGCCCAGAATGAAATTGGCTTAATTTGTGGCGAGTATAAGGTGCCGGATGTTACCACTGTTTTTAATGAAAGACATGCTCTTATTGTTGTGCGTGGTAAGAATTATAAGGAAGATTTGAGGGCTATAAAATCATATATTGATGAAATAAAACCCGTGCTAGTCGGTGTTGACGGTGGGGCCGATGCCTTAATGGAGTTTGGATTACAGCCCGATATTATTGTGGGTGATATGGACAGTGTGAGCGACAAAACGTTGCTCTGTGGTGCCGAGCTGGTAGTCCACGCTTATCCCGACGGCCGCGCACCCGGTATGGCCCGCCTGCAGGAATTGGGTTTGTCAGCTTTAACCTACGCTGCGCCCGGGACCAGTGAGGATATTGCTATGCTAATAGCCTATGAAAAGGGAGCCGGGCTAATTGTGGCAGTCGGTACTCATTCCAATATGATCGATTTTCTTGAAAAAGGGCGTAAGGGCATGGCCAGTACTTTTTTAGTGAGAGCCAAGGTGGGTTCTATATTAATTGATGCAAAAGGAGTAAGCAAACTGTACAAAAGCAGATTGCACGTGAAACATTTGGCCCCCATTTTTATTGCCGCGCTGCTGCCGGTTGCCGCTGTAGCAGTAATTTCTCCTTCAACCAGGGAGTTGCTGCGCCTTTGGCTTATTCAATTTCGTCTATTGGTAGGAATTTAACGGGGAGTTTAGGTGATAGTTAATGATTATTGATTATAAATATCATATTGCTTCGCTAGTGGCTGTTTTTTTAGCTTTAGGAATAGGAATTTTGATTGGCAGCACTTTGTTGGGCAATGATGCGCTTATTGATTATCAGAAACAGGTTACCAATGGGTTGGAAAATCAACTGCAATCCCTGCGTAAAGCCAATGAAACCGTGCAAGTCCGAGCCAATACGCTGGAAACAGACTCCAATATGCATAAACAATTTGAAAAGCAAGTGCTGCCGGTTTTGGCTGCCGGTAAGTTGACCGGTAAAAATTTTGCCATCGTGGAGCTCAATAATTTTGGTTTTCCTCCGGAGTTGTCTGAAATAATTAAAACTGCCGGGGGTAGTGTTAGTTCCGTTACTTCGGTCAACGCAACTGACGACGAAAAGAAAACCATAAGTACATTGCAGCAGGAACTTGCCTGGCCGGTTAAGACAAGCGATGAATTATATAAAAGGTTGGGCATTGAAATAGCCAACAGCATAGCCACCGGGGAAAATAAGGCGGTGACCAGTTACTTGGTGGAAAAGGAATTGCTTAAAACCAGCGGTGAATATGGTATTCCTGTAGATGGAATAATTATTGTCGGCGGCAGTTATAAAGAAAACAACAGAAACATACAAATTGATTTTTCCTTAATAGATTATTTTAATGAGTTAAACATCTCTATGGTAGGGGTTGAGGAAACGGACGTTATTTTTTCGTCCATGAAAGAGTATCAGCGAAAACATATCAGCACGGTAGATAATATCGATACCGTGCCTGGTCAAATGGCCATGGTGCTGGCTCTGGGTGGACAGCCGGGCCATTACGGAATCAAATCAACAGCTCAAAAATTAATGCCTGATTTGCCAGGCCAGGGAGCTTAAACGGGCGGCTGCCGGTAATACATTGATAGTATGAGGAAAGGAACGGATTTATATGTCCGCTAAGCGGGTTGTGGCTTTGATACCGGCTTATAACGAAGCAAATAATATTACCGCCACCGTGGCGGCGCTTTTCGAATTGTCTGAAGTGAACGAAGTTGTGGTGGTGGACGACGCATCTACTGATCAAACGGGCGATCTGGCCGCTGCTGCAGGAGCAAGGGTAATCAGTATGCCTAGTAATAAAGGTAAAGGTGCCGCGCTCAACGAGGGTAGCAAGCAAATTGAGGCGGATGTAGTTATGCTGTTGGACGGTGACCTGGGGGATTCAGCCAGGGATGCCCGGCTGCTGTTAGAGCCCGTTCTGGATGGCCGGGCAGATATGACCGTGGCCCACTTCCCGCCGCCGCGTTTAAAGGGCGGTTTCGGCCTGGTTAAGGGTTTGGCCAGAAAAGGCATTAAATTTTATACCGGAATGGAAATGCAGTCTCCTTTATCCGGCCAGCGAGTGATGACTAGCCCTGTAATGGATAAACTATTGCCTTTTGCCTCTGGTTATGGGGTAGAGGTAGGGCTGACTATCAAAGCGGCCCGGGCGGGATTTAAAGTGCTGGAAGTGCCGGTACAAATGACCCATGCTGAAACAGGGCGCGATCTGAAAGGCTTCTGGCACCGGGGCAGGCAATTTTATCATATCGCCCGGGTACTGGCCAGGGCTGCAGTGGTGAAATAAGTTTCGAGGTGAGATAGTTGAATGGGCAGCCAGAATTATATTATATACTGGTGGGTTTTGGACTGGCTTTTCTAATAGCTCTGTCTATAAGGGAAAAGATATTGGGTATGATTGCTGAAGCAGACTTTGTGCGGCCCAATTTTAAAGGGGAAAAAATACCGCTGGCCGCAGGGGTTGTTTTTTTTATCTCTATGGTGGGTGCGGTTTTGCCCCTGTTTTTTTTATGGCCGACCGGCTTGCGTGAACACGCTATACTTTATTTATTGGCTATGGCAGGAGCTACTTTTTTAGGGCTGATGGATGATTTTTGGGGCAGTCGGGAGGCGTCCGGGTTAATGGGACACTTCAAAGCCTTACTCCATGGGCGTTTAACCACAGGTGCACTAAAAGCTTTGGGTGGCGGTGTACTGGCGCTTATTTTGGCAGTACAGCTGTACCCAGGGAATATCTGGCGCATCCTGGACAGCGCTTTGATTATCGCCCTTTCGGTTAACCTGATCAATTTATTTGACCTGCGGCCGGGCCGAGCCGGTAAGGTTTTTATATTACTTTATCTTATACTGCTACCTGCAGCTTTGGGCAGCCCGGAAGCGGTGATGGCTACTATGACATTGGGTGTTTTGCTGGCCTTTTTGCCAGCTGACTTCAAAGCCCGGGCTATGATGGGAGATGCCGGGTCCAATACATTGGGTATAGTCATTGGTTTGACGGCTGTTGCATCGCTGGATGGATACTTTCGTACCGGTTACCTGGCTGCTTTGGTAATAATACACATAATAACAGAAAGATATTCGCTTACCCGTATTATTTCAGGTAATGTTGTATTGAATTATCTAGATATGTTGGGGCGGGAGAAATAAACTTAGGGATCAAAGTTAAAACTATTTTTTAAACAAACTCTGTATTATATATAAACCGCTTAACCCCGTATTTTACAGCCGGGCGTATGGCGGTTATTATATTAGTAACATTAGTTTGCAAAGGTGGGGTTCCAATGATAAACAGGGAGCGGTTGGTGGCTGAATTTATGGAAATGGTACGTGTGGACAGTGAGAGCAGGCGAGAGGCGCACATGTCCGCACTGCTTATGGAGAAACTGCAGCAACTGGGATTTACCGTTTATGTGGATGATTCCGGGTCTAAAACCGGCTCCGATACGGGTAATTTGATAGCCCGGCTGCCCGGCAGCGTGGAGGCGCCGGCACTTATGTTTTCAGCTCATATGGACACGGTATCACCGGGGCGCAGCATTAAGCCCGTGGAAGAAAACGGTTTGATTCGCTCGGACGGGACCACTGTGCTGGGTGCTGATGATAAAGCAGGCATTGCCGCTATCTTGGAGGCAGTGCAGGTGCTGCAGGAGCAAAAACTGCCGCACGGTGATTTGGAGTTGGTTTTTACTACCTGTGAAGAAGTGGGTTTATCTGGCGCTAAGTTCTTGGATTTTTCCCGCCTGACCGCCCGGATGGGTTACGTGCTGGACAGTAATGGCCCTGCGGGTACTATTATCAACCAGGGGCCATCCCAGGACGAGATATATGCTGAAATGCTGGGTGTAGCAGCCCATTCCGGTATTAACCCCGAAGACGGGGTGAATGCCGTACAGGTGGCTTCCCGGGCTATTGCAAACATGCAACTTGGCCGCATTGACCACGAGACCACTGCTAATATAGGGATCATATCCGGTGGTGTAGCAATTAATATTATACCTGATAAAGTAATGATCAAGGGAGAAACAAGAAGCCGGCGGGAACAAAAACGTATTAAACAGACCCGGGCCATGTGCAAGGCGCTGAGACAGGCGGCCCGGGAGGGCGGTGCACAGGTGCAGGTAAAAGTGGAAACCATTTATCCCGCAATGTCAGTCCCTGCGGATGCCCCGGTAGTGCAGTTGGCTCAAAAGGCGGCACTAGAGATAGGTGTAAAACCGGTAGTCAAGGGAACGGGCGGTGGCAGCGATACCCACATATTTAACAAACATGGTATATCGGCGGTAAATCTGGGTATTGCCATGCAAAAGGTGCATACCGTCGACGAATTCATAACTGTCAGTGACCTGGTACTGGATGCCTCTTATGTTTTGGCTATCATCAACACGACGGTCCGCTGTGCGGCCGGGAAGGGAGAATTGGCATTTTGATCAGTACACGGCAGGGACGGGTCTTGGCAGTCAAAGCCCAGCGGCGGAACTTGACGGAAATAACCGTACAAATACCGGGGGAGCCTGAACAAACAGCCTATAACTATGACTTGCTCACCGGGCCGGTGGATACTGGGGACATTGTGGTGTTGAATACCACTGCAGTCGCAAAAAAACTGGGCACGGGCGGAGCCCATTTTGTAATGGCCAATGCATCCAGGCCTAAGCATAATGCCAGCCAGGCCGGACACATTATGAAACTGCGCTATAGCCCCTGCCAGGTTAAAGTGCTGGCTGCAGAAGAGCCCGACAGCTCTGACGCTGAAACTATAAAAAACGCCACCTCGCTGGACGGTGTGCCGGTGGTGGTGGGTACGCTGCACAGTATGCTGGCACCCGCTGCGGCGGGCATAAAGACCGCATCTGAAGGAGTAGCCCGGGTAGTGTATGTGATGACGGACGGCGCGGCCCTGCCGCTGTCTCTGAGCAACCTTGTGCATGACCTTAAGGCCTCAGGCTTGGTAGACGCCACCATTACCTGCGGTCATGCTTTTGGTGGTGACTGGGAATGTATCAATATATATACCGCGCTGCTCACGGCAAAAGCAGTAGCCTGCGCGGATGCAATAATTGTAACCATGGGTCCCGGTATTGTAGGCACTGCATCCCCACTGGGTTTCACTGGTGTAGAACAGGGGGAAATAATTAACGCCGTGAACATACTGGGCGGCCAGCCGGTGGCCATTCCCCGCATTAGCTTTGCCGATGCCCGGGAAAGGCACTATGGCATTAGCCACCATACAATAACCGCCCTGGGTAAAATAGCCCTAACATCCTGTACGGTGGTGCTGCCGGAACTGGCTGATGCCGGGCAACGTGCCTTAATACAGAATCAGCTCAGCCATGCATGGCCTAAAGGTAAGCACCGGTTAGCCTTGGAAAACGGCCAACCCGCCATGGAGGAGCTGGGATGCCGGGGTATCAGGGTTACTTCTATGGGGCGCACGCCATCAGACGACCCGGCCTTTTTCTTGGCCGCCGGCGCTGCGGGTATTTACGCCGTAAGGTTAGCCGCTTACAATATCGAAGCAGACCGCTGATAATGCAATTACTTTGCTGAGCTAACAGTTTTTTTGGCTGATATTTATTGTAATGATGCCATAATATGCATATATGGTATGTATTTAGTGTAAGGACAAGGTTAAGAATTCCTGCAATGTAGCGTTGGATTGTGTCCAGAGGCGTACTTGTTGCCTTAACTCGCTGACTTTGCCGCTGAAACAAAAACCTCTTTTGGATATAAATAAACGCATAATAATCCTCCTTAAAATCCAAAATATACCACTATTCTATGCGGCTAAACTTTTATTATTCCGGAGGAAATACCATGAAAATACCCATTGTTAAAATGACCGTCAACGCCAGTGGGGCGGCTGTGGCTGCCAGGCAAGGAGATGTTGTAGTAATTGTGGATGTTATTGATATGTCCACAACGTTGGAGGCCGCCCTGGATGCCGGTGCCTGTGCAGTGTTCGGGGCCGCGCCCGATGGGGCTGCGCCGCCTGTGGCTATAGATCCGGCCGCCATAGGGTTATTGGCCGGGCAGGCAGCCCGAGAAAAGGGTACCGGGGTTGTTTTGGTGGCCGAGCCCCGAGTGGGTACGGATGAAGAAAGAATGGGCAGTGTCAGCAGGGTGGCCGGTGGCTTGGCCCGGGCCGGAGCGAAAATAGCTGCAGTATTGCCCAATATCGGTGCTGAAACAACTAAGCTTTATGATATGCAAAATCATGTGGTTATAGCAGCCACGGCCACTGGGGGAGTGGCTTACGATGCCGCGGTCAATGCCGGGGCTCCGGCTGTGCTCACCGGCACTGTAGCCAGGACCATGCGTCATAAGGGTGCGGCACCCGCTCGCATGGCAGCCGCCCGGGCTATTCAAAAAGCCAGGGTGTTGGACTCGGGTATCACTGTAGTGGCCGCCAGCGGTAATTCACTGGAGGATGTGTTGGCGGCAGAATACATCACGAGGGCAATTATCGAAGAATATTTGCGTTAAGGTCATATTCCACACAGTGCCGCTCATATATATAGAGATGGACAGGTTCTATAAAGGGAGCGGTGGTATGGGTTACATGCGTCGGTTAATGACTGCCTCCTTCCAGCAAAGCTGGCCGCTTTATCTTATTGTCTTAGCTGTTTTTAGTACAGGCATATTGCTTGGTTCGCTGGGGGTTAATACATTGCCCGAACAGCAAACTTCGGATTTACAGCGTTACCTGCAGTCTTTTTTAGCCCAGTCGGCGGAAATTCAAGTGGATCAGCTACAGCTGGTCAAGGGGATGCTGTGTGACAACCTGCTGGTGGGGTTGGTGATGTATATACTAGGCTTAACCATTATTTGCCTGCCCCTGGTGCTGGCGTATATCTTTTTTCGGGGGTTTGTGCTGGGGTTCACCGTGGGCTTTATAACTGCGTACCCCGATTGGCGGGAGTTTATTATTGTCTTTGCCTCCATGTTGCCGCAAAACCTGCTGTTTATTCCCGCGTTGATTATTGGTGGTGTAGCCTCACTTTCCTTTTCCATGCGATTAATTAAAAGATTTAATAATTCACAAACCAGCATTGGACCTCAGTTTGCCGCTTATTCTCTGATCATGGTAGGCTGTTTGACGGCCTTCGCTTTGGCTGCCCTGGCGGAGGGATATATTACACCGGGGTTAACCAGGCTTTTAGCATCGCTGCTAGCTGATTGGTAAGAAGTACTAGATAGATTCTGTAACGCATTCGAAAATACAATAATATACATGTCATGGTAATTAACCTTGGTACTGCCATTAAAGGTAAGATTGTTTATATAAATATTGTTTAAGCTAATGGTGAACGTTATGAAATTAAAGGGGGCACACGAGATGTTTTTTGTGGTGGTTTCCCGGGTCAAAGACAAGGTTTTATTATTTGCACGCTTGGTACTTGTGATGTGTATATTGTGTTTACTGATTGCGCAGTTGTACGGGGTATTAAAGACCAACTTAGTTGAACACAATAAAACAACCAGTGAGCCATTCCGAGTGGAACAGCATTTGAAATAAAATCCACTGTCTATAGAAAAAAAGCCCAATTATTGTAACCGGTTTTTATCTATAAAATCAATGTTCACCGGTTTTTTTTGTCCCGAAAGGAATAGGCAGACAGGATGTGGAATAGCTCATCAATAAATGGTGGTGTAAAAATATGGAGTATAAGATACAACAATTTTTGACTTACCTGACGGTTGAAAGGGGCCTTGCTCAAAATACGATTATTTCTTATGCCCTGGATTTAAAGCAGTTTAAAGCATTTTGTAACCGGCGGCAATTGATGCAAGCCGGGCGGATGGATCGTAATTTAGTGTTAAAATACCTTTTAGAACTAAAAAAAACCGGACGTTCCCCTGCTACCATATCACGGCACATGGCTACACTGAAGACTTTTTGCCGTTTCCTGGTGGATGAGCAGGTGCTGAGTAGCGATCCCATGGCCAACTTGGAATCGCCGGGCCTGAAAAAAAAATTGCCCGGAGTGCTAGCCCAAGAAGAAGTGGAAAAATTGCTGGAGCAACCCCGGGTTGGCAACACGGCCGGTCTCAGGGACAAGGCTATGCTGGAACTGATGTATGCCACTGGTATGCGGGTATCCGAATTGCTGGCGCTTGATTTGGACCAGGTAGATGGTGAGTATGGTTATGTCCGCTGCCTAGGCAAAGGTGCCAAGGAGCGTATCATACCGGTAGGCGCGGTGGCTAGAAACTTTTTAACGGAATACCTGTACCGGGGGAGGACTAAAATAAGTCCCGGTAAAAGGGAAAATGCTCTTTTCTTAAATTTGCGTGGCAAGCGTCTCACCAGGCAGGGGTTTTGGAAAATTATTAAAAAATACGCCTTAGCAGCAGGTATAACCAAAACAATTACGCCGCATACATTACGCCATTCCTTTGCCACTCATTTGTTAGAAAACGGTGCTGACCTGCGCGCACTGCAGGAAATGCTTGGCCATGCCGATATAGCGACCACTCAGATATATACCCATTTAACTCAAACAAAATTAAGAGAGGTATATAATAAACATCATCCCAGGGCATAGGAGATCCGGGTTGCAAGATATATATCCGGTTAACCTATAACATGATTTATTACGTTAGCGTTTCCATAAGGAGGGATCAAATTTAATGCCACTGAATAGAAAAGTAATCATTATTGTGCTGGACAGTGCCGGAATTGGTGAATTGCCGGATGCCCACCTATATGGTGACTGCGGCAGCAATACACTGGTAAATTGTTCCATAGCCGTGGGTGGCCTGAAACTGCCGCACCTGGAGCAGATGGGGCTGGGCCGTCTGACCGAAATAATGGGCGTACTCCCCGTGGACACCCCTAACGCCTGCTATGGTAAAATGGCTGAGCGCTCTCCAGGTAAGGATACCACCACCGGCCATTGGGAAATTGCCGGTCTTGTATTGGACAACCCTTTCCCGGTTTTTCCCGCAGGCTTTCCGGCCGAAATCATTGAACCTTTTAAACAAAGTATAGGCAGAAATATACTGGGCAATAAGATGGCCTCGGGAACGGCCATTATTGAGGAACTAGGCGTGCAGCATATGCAAACCACTAATCCTATTGTGTACACTTCTGCAGACAGCGTATTCCAAATTGCCGCCCATGAAGAGGTGATTCCTTTGGAGGAACTGTACCGGATGTGTCAGATAGCCCGGGAACTGCTTACTGGTGACTATGCGGTAGGCCGGGTAATTGCCCGTCCGTTTGTCGGCTCGCCGGGTTCTTTTAAACGTACTTCCAATCGCCATGATTATTCTGTCCTACCTCCACGCCCTACGGTTTTAAATGTATTGCGTGACAATGATTTGACAGTAGCCGCGGTGGGTAAGATTAATGATATTTTTGCCGGTCAGGGTATCTCCTGTTCAGTGCACATCGATAATAACATGGATGGGGTGGACAAAACTCTGGCTTTGCTGCGGGAAGAATTTAACGGACTGATTTTTACCAATCTGGTAGATTTTGACCAGCAATACGGGCATCGCAACGACCCTGCCGGTTATGCCGGTGCGCTGGAAGATTTTGACCGGCGGGTGCCTGAAATAATAAACGCCCTGCGCCCGGAAGATGTGCTAATAATAACTGCAGATCACGGGTGCGACCCCACCACCACTAGTACCGACCATTCCAGGGAATACGTGCCGCTTTTGGTGACCGGCCAGGGTATAAGAAGGGGAGTGGACCTGGGCACCCGCGCCGGTTTTAGCGATGTGGCGGCCACGGTGGCCAGGCTTTTTGGATTAAGTTTTAATGTTGGCAATGAATTTGCCAGTGCGATTACTATATAAAATGGACATGAATCAGTAATCAGTAATACAATTTTTGCTGCGCCAGCCGCTTGACCGATGAACCGGTTGGGAGGCTAATTTACCTGTTTTAGGGGGCACTGGTATGAGAATGGTGGATTTGATACAAAAGAAACGTGATGGATACTGTTTTACCAACGAGGAAATAGATTTTATAATCAACGGCTTTACCTGCGGATCAATTCCCGATTATCAAATGTCAGCCTTTTTAATGGCAGTGTATTTTCAAGGTATGGATAGCCTGGAAACCACTCAATTAACTATGGCTATGGTCAATTCAGGAGATATTATGGATTTATCCGGCATACATGGTGTTAAGGTGGATAAACACTCCACAGGAGGTGTGGGGGACAAAACCAGTTTAATTGTGGGGCCCCTGGTGGCCGCGGTGGGTGTTCCTGTGGCTAAAATGTCCGGCCGGGGCTTGGGGCATACCGGTGGTACCATAGACAAGCTGGAATCAATTGAAGGCTTTCATGTGAAACTTTCCCAAGAAGCGTTTGTAGAACAAGTAAATAAGCACAAAATAGCCATTGTTAGCCAAACCGGTAATCTAACTCCCGCCGATAAAAAGATTTACGCGTTGCGGGATGTAACCGCCACGGTTAATTCTATCCCTTTAATTGCCAGCTCTATAATGAGTAAAAAAATTGCCTCCGGTGCTGACGCTATTGTTCTGGACGTTAAGATGGGCTCCGGCGCCTTTATGAAAACCCTGGCGGATGCCCGGGAATTGGCTAAAATCATGGTGCAGATAGGCAAGGGTTTAAAAATAAAGACTATTGCAATAATTACGGACATGAATCAGCCGCTGGGTTACGAAGTAGGCAATGCCAATGAAGTAAAAGAAGCCATCGAAGTGCTTAACGGCAAGGGTGAAGCAGGTTTTGTCAAAGTCTGTTTAACAATAGCTGCTTATATGACGGTGGCAGGGGGCATTTACACAGATTTTATCCAAGCTTATGCTGCTTTATCCGGGGTGCTGCAAAACGGAGAGGCCTTGGATAAGTTTAAAGAATTTATCGATGCGCAGGGCGGCCGGGCGGCAGTGGCTGATAACCCTGAACTGCTGCCCCGGGCCCGAAACCATGTGGAATTAAAATCAACGCTGGCCGGTTATATTCAAAACATTGCTGCCGAGCAGGTAGGTATTGCGGCTATGCTGCTTGGCGCCGGAAGAAAAACTATAAATGAGCCAATTGATTATGCCGCCGGGATAACCTTAAAGAAAAAAGTTGGGGATGAGGTGCAACCCGATGATGTGCTGGCAGTTTTACACAGCAACCAGACCATTAATCCTGAAAACTGCCAAATTTTAAGCAAAGCGTTTGTGATCGGACCTCAAAGGCCCGGCGAATTGCCTGATGTTTATGATGTGATAGAGTAAAAGCCTTGTGTAAGAAGATAATTTAATAAATAGATGGTGCCGCGCAAGCTTTTGCCCCCGTATAACTTTTACACAGCTCCACATAATATTTTGAGCTGATAAAAAAACAGGGGGGAAGTGCGATGAAAAGCAAAAATGTTTATGCGATTATACTAGCACTAATGTTGGCTATGTCCGTTGCCACCACCGGTGCCGGGCCGGCACTTGCGGCAACCGTTACAGCCGTACCCGGTGAGGTACAACAGTCGCTCACCGGTACAGCATCCAGTGTTGCGCAGCAAACTGCTGCGGAGGTGTCGGTGGCTGCGTTGGAAACTACTGCGGAAGCAGCCGTGCTAATGGATGCTGCCACGGGCAAGGTGCTTTGGAGCAAGGAACAAGAAAAAGAACTACCCATGGCCAGCGTGACTAAAATTATGACTTTGCTGTTGGCCTGCGAAGCTCTCGACCAGGGTAAAATCAGTCTTAACGATCGGGTTACGGTTTCGGAAAATGCCTGGAGTATGGGTGGCTCACAAATTTACTTGGAGCCTGGCGAGGAAATGAGTATGGAGGATATGCTGATTTCCATTGCTGTGGGATCGGCCAATGATGCAAGCGTAGCTGTGGCCGAGCACATTGCCGGTTCGGAGGAAGCGTTCGTGGAGATGATGAATAACCGGGCCAGGGAACTCGGCTGCAGGCATACCAGGTTTGCCAATCCAACCGGACTGCCGGCCGAAAACCATTATACCTCCGCTCAAGACATGGCGATGATTTTGCGCAAGGCGCTCACCTACAAGCAATTTTGTAAAGTTTCGTCCATTTACAGGTACGAAATCCGGGGCGGGGACTTTGTATTGTGGAATACCAATAAACTGCTCAAGTGGTATAAGGGAGTCGATGCAGGAAAAACAGGCTGGACCAACGATGCTAAATATTGCCTGGCAGCTACAGCCAAACGGGACGGGTTACGTTTGATTTCAGTAGTGCTGGGCACTCCTGAACCGCGCAGTCATTTTCGGGAGACCATGAAAATTTTCAATTACGGTTTTGCCCGCTATGAGGCTGTGAATTTCGCCCAGCGGGGTGAAAGAGTTAAAACTGTTAAAGTTAGCAAGGGTACTGTAGATCAGGTGGGCGTGATTGCGGCAGCGGATATTGCGATGGCCGTGCCCAAAGGACAAAAGCAGAATTACCTGGGTAAAGTGTTATTGCCGGAAGAAATAACAGCTCCGCTAAGCAAAGGACAAAAGGTAGGCGACTTTGTTTTGCTGGACGGTCAAAAAGAAGTGCAGAGGATATCCCTGTTGGCCCAAAACCAAGTCAGCCGGGCTTCCATGTTCCGGCAAATGCATAAAGCCCTTGATCAGGTGTTTTAAATTACCTAAATGAATATAAATGACTTCCGGTAAAAATGCCGGGAGTCATTTATTTATGCCCTTTAGCTTGGTTGATATTGTTTACCTTATATGGTAAAATGTAGCAGTAGGATAATAATACATTTGTAAAATTTCTGGGACGAGTTGAGGTGGTCAGTTGTGAATTATATAATTAAAAAGGAAAAAAATTATCTAATAGTTTCAGTTATTGGAGATGTAGATATCAGTTTGACAGATTCATTGCGTGAAGATGTGGACCGGGCACTAGAGGAGTATAGTGTCAACCGGCTTGTTTTTGACCTGACGGAAGTGGATTTTGTGGATAGCTCAGGCTTAGGGGTTATTTTAGGGCGTTACAAAAGAGTTACTGCCAAGGGGGGGAAGGTATATCTGGCAGGCGCCAAGCCCCAGGTGAAAAAAGTGCTGGACCTGTCCGGCCTGCCGCATTTGATGGAGATTTATCCTTCTGTGGGGTTGTTGTTGGACAAGATTGGATAAATTGAAAAAAATAGCTGAGGATATTAAATATTTAACCAATACATTAGCTGGTTTATAGAGATAGAGATACCAGGTAACCTGAAAAGGAGGTTGCAGTAATTGAATAAAGCCGTACTTGAATTTTCCAGCCGTCCGGAAAATGTGGCTTTTGCCCGGGTAGCGGTGGCTGCTTTTGTTGCCCAGTTGGATTTTACACTATCCGATTTAGAAGAAATTAAGGTAGCGGTCTCCGAAGCGGTGACTAATGCCATAATTCACGGTTACGACAATAACCCGGATTGCATGATAAAGCTGGAAATAAAAATAGTTGAAGAATTTATGGAGATTGAAATTATAGATACCGGCAAGGGTATCAAGGATATTACCAGAGCATTGGAGCCGGCCTACTCGACTGATCCCGAGAGGATGGGATTAGGCTTTGCTTTTATGCAGTCATTTATGGAAAATTTAAATGTGTCTTCCTCCCCAGGTAAAGGTACTCGGGTAAAAATGAGCAGAAGGGCAGGGACACCTGGCGGTAAGACAGTGTCTGAACAATAGGGGGAATACCATGAGTAATCGGTTAATGGAAATGAACCTGCCCCGCTTTCCTCTACTAAAGGATACGGAAATGAAAGATCTGTTGTCCCGGGCTCAGGCAGGGGACGAGCAGGCCAGAGAGCGTTTAGTCAATTGTAATTTGAAACTGGTATTTAACCTGGTCAAGCGGTTTCAAAACCGGGGTTATGAGTTGGAAGACCTTTTTCAGATCGGCTGCATTGGATTAATGAAGGCTATTGACAAGTTTGACATGAACTATAATGTGCGATTTTCCACTTATGCTGTCCCCATGATCGTGGGCGAAATAAGACGGTTTTTACGGGACGACAATCTCATTAAGGTAAGCCGCTCGATAAAAGAAACTGCTTACAAAGTGCAGCAGACCAGGGATATACTAGTGGCCAAAATGGGCCGGGAACCTACGGTTAACGAAATTGCCGTTGAATTAGGCATACCTAGGGAGGAAGTAGTGACGGCACTGGATGCATCTCTATCACCAGCATCTATTTATGAAACACTGCACCAGGATGATGGTGATCCTATTTATTTGCTTGATCAGCTGAGTGAGGGTAATGGTGAAGATATGCCCTGGCTGGATAACATTGCTATAAAAGAAGTCCTGAAAAGATTGCCGGATAGGGACCGGCTCATATTACTATGGCGATTTTTTGGTGATAAAACCCAGGGGGAAATTGCTAACCGGTTGGGGCTTTCCCAGGTACAGGTCTCCCGCTTGGAACGCCAGGCTTTGCAAAAACTACGAGACATGATGGAAAACGCTCAGTAGCTATTTTATTGTTTAACACTTGGTATAAACTACTGCGTATTAAAGAGGGCGAACAAGCTCTCTTTTTTTTTGAAAATTTGCTGTCGCAAAGCGAGATTACAGGCGATTTTTAACACAATATAAGCACATGTTTTAAGGCTGTATAAAAAATTATATAGAACAAATAATACAATTGCCATATAGAATTAATCTTGCAAAGGGGGATTGTATTATGCATATGAAGGTTATGGAAATGGTGGGAGAATCAACTGAAGGTTGGCGCAGTGCTGTACAGTCAGCTGTTTCCGAGGCATCCAAAACAACAAGCAATATTGTTGGTGTGGAGGTGGTCAATTTCACTGCTAATGTGCAAAACGGCAGGGTAATTGAGTATAAGGCCAACCTAAAAGTAGCTCACACCGATTAAAAAGTGAGGACACCATAAAGGTGTCCATTACTTTTAATAAATGGCGATAATATAATAGCAGACAGATAAGGGGAGCAAACCGTTGGGTAAACCAATCAGTGTAATAGTAGTGACGGATGGGGACAAAATGGCTAAAAAAACAGTGGAAATAGCGGCGCAGAATATTGGGGCCCGCACTATCTCCGCGTCTGCCGGCAATCCCACCATTTTAACCGGAGAACAATTGGTGGATTTAATCAAACAAGCCGCCAATGAACCAGTGGTTGTGATGCTGGATGACAAGGGTAAGCATGGCGTGGGTCGTGGTGAATCGGTGTTGGTTTATTTGGCCAGGCATCCTGATATTCACATTTTAGGTGCCCTGGCAGTGGCTTCCAATACCGAGCTTACGCACGGTGCGCATGTAGATTTATCGGTGGACTGTCACGGAGATTTGGTGGCCGGGCCGGTAGATAAGCTGGGGCAGGAATGTGGGTGCACCGGTGAGGTGCTTTGCGGCGACACAGTGGAAGTTTTGGATGAACTAAATATTCCGGTGGTTATAGGCATTGGTGACGTAGGCAAAATGAACTATGCCGATGATTATGCTTTTGGCGCACCGCTGACCACTAAAGCATTAAGGGAAATAATCAAGAGGAGTGGATACGATGGCACCGGCTGCCATTGAAGAGAAAACCAGGTTAAGTAAAGATCTGGAAATTAATAAAGATTTGCTAGACGAAAAATTAGACTTTGATAAAAATTTTGATATCGTCAGGCGTGAAATGATCATTGGCGATCGCAAGATGTTGATGCTGTCTGTGAATGCCTTTGCCAACTCCGAACTGATGGCCGAAATTTTATATAGCTTACATCAATTGGACCGGGAAGACCTGTCTGTGGACGCTTTTCAAAAATTATTTCTAAAACATATCAATTATAATCAAGTACAGCCGATGGAATATCTTGAAGACTTGGTTGAGAATATGCTTTCCGGCCCTCTTGCCCTTATTGTAGACGGCCTGGATATAGCGATAATGTTGGATGTTCGTAACTACCCGAGCAGGAGTCCCGATGAGCCGGAATTAGAGAAAGTGATGCGAGGTTCCCGGGACGGCTTCACGGAAACACTGGTAGTAAATACCGCGCTGATCAGACGGCGCATCCGTGATCCCAAGCTGCGCATGGAATATGCCCAGGCGGGTAACCGTTCCAAGACGGATATAGCTATTTGTTATATTGAGGATATTGCCAATGAGGATTTGGTCGACAGTATCCGTGAGAAAGTCAGTGCCATTAATATTGATGGGCTACCGATGGCTGAAAAGGCTGTGGAGGAACTTATCACACCAGGAAATTACTGGAACCCGTTGCCTAAAGTGCGTTATACGGAAAGGGCTGACGTGGCCGCCATTCACCTGCTGGAGGGGCATGTGCTTGTGTTGGTGGATACCTCGCCCAGCGTAATTATTACTCCGGCTACTTATTTTAACCACTTACAACATGCAGAGGAGTACCGGCAGAACCCTACGGTGGGGGTATATATGCGTTTGATTAGATATTTGGGGGTAGCTATTTCTGTTTTTCTTCTGCCCCTGTGGCTGTTGGCAGTGCTGCAGCCCGATTTACTGCCACCTGCCCTGGATTTTATCGGTCCAAATAAAGCAGCCAAAATCCCAATATTTATTCAGTTTATCATTGCCGTGGCGGCGGTGGATATGGTGCGCATGGCTACCATTCATACTCCCACGGCGCTGGCCACTGCTGTAGGTATTATTGCCGCACTATTAATTGGAGATATGGCTGTGACCGTGGGGCTTTTTAACACCGAAGTAGTTATGTATACAGCAGCGGCGGCGGTAGGTAACTATCTTACGCCAAGCTATGAGTTGGGTTTTGCCAACCGCCTGATTAGTTTGTTCCTGCTGGTAATGGTGGGGCTCTTCCGCTTGCCCGGGCTGCTGATGGGTATGGTGCTGGTGCTGGCGCTACTTATATCCACCCGGTCCTTCGGGGTGCCTTACTTGTGGCCGCTGATACCTTTTAACGCAAAAGCACTGTACAATACTCTCGTACGCCGCCCGGTGCCGGTAGTAAATTTAAGGCCCAGTATTTTAAAACCACGGGATGTGGACCGGCAGGGTGTGCCTGTACCGGCCCGCAAGCCGGGTAAAGATAATAAGCAACCGGACAAGAAGTGACCGCAGCTACTACATCATATAATATAAATGTTTATTGCTTTATTTGATAAAAAGAAACCTGGTATGTGCCGTATGTACCAGGTTTCTTTATCGCATGTTCTCCAGGCATATCTGCCAAGACTAACCAGGGGGAAGACAACTCATAGGCAAGGGAGTCACTGGAATGCTGGAATCCGAAGAAGGTCTAAAGGGAAACTTATAAAGGTTGCAAAGTTGGCTTTCTAAATTAACTTATATAATGGATCAATTCTTAATATAACGATGGTCAAAGTTAAAATAAAATCCTAGTATACCAATTTATTTTTTAGTTCATAATACCTTAATGTGAGAAAAGTACCGCAACAGGAGGCATTTTAACCATGTCCGTTACAGTGGGTATACCTAGAGCGTTGCTTTATTATTACTACTATCCACAGTGGAAAACCTTTTTTGACCACTTGGGTGTAAAAACTTTGGTTTCCCGAGAAACTACCCGGGGAATATTGGAAAAAGGCATTAAATCTATAGTTGACGAAGCCTGTCTTCCTGTCAAACTGGCGGTAGGTCACGTGTTGGATCTTTACGGTAGAGTTGACTATATATTTTTACCGCGCATAGTCAGTACAGCCCGGCGGGAATACATTTGCCCCAAATTCTTGGGTTTCCCCGATATGGTGCGTAACAATATCGATAACCTGCCGCCTTTAATTGATTACGATCTGGATTTATACCGCAAAGGTAGCAGTCTGTACAATTTTTTTTATACCGTAGGCAGGCAATTTACCCACAACCCGGCACGTATACTTACGGCCTATAAGGCATCAATGGAATCGCTGCACATGCATTGCCGGGATATGGAGGCAGGCTGGCTGCCGTTTGAACCCGGTGTCAATCATAACCATGAACAACGGCCTCATGATGGTAATATTCACGACGTCACTATTGCCATTATCGGTCACCCGTACAATATTTATGATCGTTATATCAGCATGAATATGATTAAGCGGCTGCAGGATTACGGTGCTAATGTGGTAACCGCGGATCACTTGCCTGAACATGTTTTTCGCCGCGAAGCAGAGAAGCTGCCCAAGCAGCTTTTCTGGACCATGAACCAGCGTATGGTGGGTGCCGCCTTTTACTATTTTGACCGGCCGGAAGTAGACGGGTTGATCCATGTGGCCTCCTTTGGCTGTGGGCCGGATTCCATGACCGGCGAATTAATTGAGCGGTTTGCCCGCAAAGAATCGCGCAAGCCACTGCTTAATTTAACCATTGATGAACATACCGGAGAGGCGGGTATGGTCACACGCCTTGAAGCATTCATGGATATGGTAAGATGGCGTCGTCAGCTGGACGACGTGGCAGCCACATATTATTAGGAATGATTTGGAAAGGTGTGTAAATACCAGTGAAGGTAGTTTATCCCCACATGGGGTATATGTGGATATGCATTAAAGCCATGCTGGAATATCTTAACGTGGAGGTAGTAGTACCGCCGCCTTCCAGTAAGAAAACGTTGCTGCTGGGGGTTAAGCATGCCCCCGAATTTGCTTGCATGCCATTGAAACTAAATTTAGGTAATTTTATGGAGGCTGCCGAGCTGGGTGCGGACACCATTGTAATGGCCGGTGGGTGCGGACCCTGTCGGTTTGGTTATTACGCCCAGGTAGAACATGCCATACTGCGAGATCTAGACTACCAGTATCAGTTGGTGGTTCTTGAGCCGCCACAAAAACATATTGGCGAGCTGTTGAGTAAAATTAAGCATATCACCGGCCGCCAGTCCTGGCGGAGGGTGATTAACGGTATTCGTTTTGGTTACCACAAGGCTGAGGCTGTGGATAAGCTGGAAAGAATGGCTCACTATTGCCGGCCACGGGAAACCAAAGCTGGTACCACCGACCGGGCATTGCAGAACGCTCTGAAAGAAATAATTGCTGTGGCTGCGCCGGAAGGACTGCCGGTAGCACTAAACAGGGCTGTTGACATAATGAAAGCTGTACCGCTGGAAAAAAACAGGCCTGTTTTACGCATTGGCCTGGTGGGGGAGATTTACACACTGCTGGAGCCCTTTGCCAACCAGGATATTGAACGCAAACTGGGAAGTATGGGGGTGGAAGTGGATCGCTCCATTTATCTTAGCGAGTGGGTTAACGAACACCTTTTTTTAGGGCTGGTTAAAAACACGCGCAACAGCAAATTAGCCAAGCAAAAGGCTGTTAAATACTTGAGGCATTTTGTGGGTGGGCATGGCCTGGAAACCGTGGGAAGTACGGTATTATACGCCGAGCAGGGCTATGACGGTGTTATTCAAATGCTACCTTTTACCTGTATGCCGGAAATAGTGGCCCAAAGCATCTTGCCCCGGATAAGCTCTGAATTAGGTATTCCAGTAATGACGTTAATTGTGGACGAAATGTCAGGGGAAGCCGGCTTGGTTACCAGGTTGGAGGCATTTGTGGATTTATTGGCCAGACGAAAACAAACCAGGGAGGTGTTGGCTTAATGTATGGTTACCTAGGTATAGATGTGGGTTCGGTGAGCACCAATCTGGTGTTGACGGGTGAGGATGGCACAATAGAACAAAGCATTTACCTGCGCACCCAAGGAAAACCCATAGAAATGGTGCAGCAGGGTTTAAAACAAATGCAGGCTGCTTTGCCAGGCAAAGTAAAGGTGATCGGTGTGGGCACCACGGGTAGTGGCCGGCATTTGGCCGGGGTAATTACGGGTGCCGATATCATTAAAAATGAAATCACCACTCATGCTATCGCCGCTTCCAATGTGGTGCCCGGCGTGCAAACTATACTGGAAATCGGGGGGCAGGACTCCAAGATAATTATTCTGCGCAACGGGGTGGTTGCGGACTTTGCCATGAATACGGTATGCGCAGCGGGCACGGGATCGTTTTTAGATCAGCAGGCCTCCCGCCTGAATATTAAAATTGAAGAATTCGGCTCTTTGGCCATGCAATCCTCAGTACCGGTGCGTATTGCCGGGCGCTGCGCCGTGTTTGCTGAAAGTGATATGATTCATAAACAGCAAATGGGATATAACGTACCAGATATTTTAGCCGGGTTGTGTGAGGCTCTGGTGCGCAACTACTTGAACAATGTAGGCAAGGGCAAGGAGATATTACAGCCTGTTGTGTTCCAGGGCGGAGTGGCCGCTAATGCCGGCATGAAAGCCGCCTTTGAAAGAGCTTTGGGCCATCCGGTGCACGTGCCTCCATATTTTGACGTTATGGGAGCGCTGGGCGCAGCCATGCTGGCCCGGGAAGCCACTAATCGGAAAACTACAGGGTTCAGAGGCTTCGATGTCGCGGATAGGGATTTTAAAGCCGGTGGTTTTGCCTGTGACGGTTGCCCGAATGTATGCGAGGTGGTAGAAATTCTAGAATCCGGGCAAGTAATTGCCCGCTGGGGCGACCGCTGTGGCCGATGGAGCAATGCCCTGGACCGGAATCAAAAAATTAGTTAATTCTTGTCACTAATGAGTATATTATATTTCGTTTTATACATATATTAGGCGGTAAAGTTATTTTTGCCGCCTAATGTATGCCCAATTGACTTAATTAATTAAACCATGTTAAAATGTGCAAAAGTAAATAGACCTCATCTCCGCTGGGAGGTGTAGAGGCGCGGTGTGCAAAAGTAGCCAACGGTGAGGAGCGGGAGTCCGATGAGCCGGGGTGAAAGGGCATCACTGCCGAAGTCCGGTACTATTCTCGTAACACCGGGCTGGTTTGCCATTGAAAAAATGCCAAACTGTCACCCGCAGTTGCTATTATGGCAAGCGCATTGGGTGGAGAGCTATCACCGGGGAACGAAAAGGGTTGATATATCTGTATGGCCTCCTTTCACTCCGCATGAAAGGAGGTTTAATTATATCTGAATTGAACGGAGGAAATTTGATGAAGTTACAGGGCACAATGCAGATTAACGATAAAGGTCACCTGGAAATTGGCGGCTGCGATACTGTGAAACTAGCCGAGAGTTTTGGCACACCGTTATATATACTGGATGAGCAATACTTCCGGCAAAACTGTCGAAGCTATTACCGGGCTTTTATCGAAAAATACGACGGTATGGTGCTGTACGCTGCTAAAACACTACTTACTCTGGCTATTTGCCGCATAGTAGCCGAGGAGGGTTTGAGCCTGGATGTGGTGTCGGGCGGTGAGTTATATACTGCAAAAAAAGCGCGTTTTCCTATGGAGCGGGTGTATTTTCACGGAAATAATAAATCAGTTGCCGAGCTGAAATTAGCTTTGGAATACAAGGTTGGCCGGATTATAGTGGATAATCAGTATGAATTACTCATGCTTAACCAGCTGGCCGGTGAGGTGGGTGTTCAGGCCAAAATAATGCTGCGTCTAACCCCCGGGGTAGAGGCGCATACTCATGAATATATAAAAACGGGACAAATTGACAGTAAATTCGGCATAGTCATTGAAAATGGTCAAGCCATGGAAATTATCAAGCAGGCTTTAGCATTAGAGAATATCCAGCTTACCGGTTTGCACTGCCATATTGGTTCGCAGATATTTGAAATGCAGTCCTACACTCACGCAGCCGAAGTAATGCTAGGTTTTACTGCCCTGGTACATCAGGAAACAGGCTGGCAGCCCGAAGAAATGAACTTTGGTGGTGGTATGGGTATTTATTATACCTCAGCAGATGAACCCCAGCCAGTAAGCAAATACGCCGACATGCTGGTGCCGGTAGTAAAAAATTTGTCTAAATCATATGGTTTGGCAGTGCCCAGAGTGCTGGTGGAGCCCGGTCGTTCTATCAGTGGTCCCGCCGGGACAACACTATATACGGTAGGCGCAGTGAAAGATATTCCGAGCATTCGCAAATATGTGGCGGTGGATGGCGGCATGGGAGATAACCCCAGGCCGGCATTGTACCAGGCACGTTATGAAGCGCTACTAGCCAACCGGGCGGCCCAGCAGCCGGAGGAAACAGTGTCCATAGCCGGAAAATGTTGTGAGTCGGGCGATATGTTGATCTGGGATATCGATCTGCCTGCTCCCGTCCCCGGCGATATTCTAGCGGTTTCAGCCACCGGAGCCTATAACTACTCTATGTCGATGAACTATAATCGTTTGCCCCGCCCGGCTATGGTGCTGGTCCGGGACGGTGCGGCGGATATTATCGTGACCCGAGAAACTTATGATGATTTAATTAGAAACGACCTGGTGCCTGAGCGGTTAGATGAGTCTAAGGTGGTTAGGATAGCCGGCGCAGTGCGATAGTATTTTTCAGTTAATATGCATTGAAAAATTCATAGTGTATTTAATAGTACACCCCGAAACAGCTTTCCCGGCTTTTCGGGGCATGTTTTTCGCACACCGGGCGGCTAAATATGGTATAATATTAAACTAATGCAGTAAAAACAAACTAGTGATTTTACACGGAGGCAAACAAGTGGAGATTATTACAACCCACACCAATACTGATATGGATGGACTGGCGGCCATGGTAGCAGCCCGAAAGTTATATCCCGATGCCAGGTTGGTTTTGCCCGGCATTATGTCCCGTAATGTGGAAGAGTTCATGTCACTGCATAAAGACACTATCAACATTCGTAGTATTAAGCAAATTGATTTAAAGCGAGTCAAACGAGTTGTTATTGTGGATACTAAAAGCCCTCGCCGGTTGGGTAAAATAGCTGGTATTTTAAACCAGCCCGGGGTGGACGTGCATATTTACGATCACCATCCTTGGGCGGACGGTGACATACGGGGTTCCGTGGAGGTAGTGGATACTGTGGGGGCAACGGTTACCCTGCTGGTGGAGCGAATCAGGCAAGATGATTTACCGCTTAACTCTCTGGAGGCCACTATTTTTTGTCTTGGCATATATAATGACACCGGTTCGCTGGTATTTACCAATACCACTCATCGCGATGTAGATGCTGTTTCGTTTCTACTGCAAAAGGGAGCGAATCTGGCGGTGGTGGCTGATTTTCTGAGCCGGCCGATGACCAATGAACAAAAAGAGCTGCTTAAAGATTTGCTGGTTAATGCCCAGCGGTATCAGGTTAACGGTGTCAGGGTGTTGCTAACCAAGGCTAAAACAGCGGAATATGTGGTTGGCCTGGCGGTGATAGCGCACACCATTTCTGAAATTGAGCACCTGGATGTGGTTTTTGTACTGGCTGGAATGGAGGACCGGGTGCATATGGTAGGACGGAGCAGTATCTCCCAGGCCAATGTGGCTGATATATTGAAGCACTTTGGTGGTGGTGGACATGCTGCCGCCGCCTCCGCTGTCGTAAAAAACGGTGTGCCCGACGAAGTAGCTAGCGAATTGCTGGATGTAATTTATGATAAGATACAGCCGCCTATTTGTGCTGCTGATATTATGACTTCACCGGTAAAAACTGTAGCTCCGGAAATGAGCATTGCCGAGGCGGGGCAAATTATGCTCCGTTATGGGCATACTGGTTTCCCCGTGGTCAAGGGTGAAAAACTTATTGGTGTTATTTCCCGCCGGGACGTGGAAAAAGCAATCCACCACGGCCTGGGACACGCCCCGGTAAAGGGCTTTATGACTGTCAGGGTGATTTCTGTACCGAGCAATATACCTGTGTCCGAGCTGGAGGAATTGATGATCAATCATGACATCGGCCGGGTGCCTGTGGTGGAAGATGGTAAAATAGTGGGTATTGTTTCTCGTACCGATATACTGCGCACATTGCACGGGGAAGTGCAAACAAGGCACCGGATAGTCTATAATAAAGGGCAGCAGGGTCTATCCGGCCTTAATATCAGTTGGGCGATGGAGCGCACATTATCCTCCACTGCGCAAAATATTTTAAAACAAGCCGGTCAAATTGCAGATGGGTTGGGATATAAGATCTACGCTGCCGGTGGGGTGGTGCGCGACATTTTACTGGGTCAAGAAAGCCTGGATGTGGACCTGGTGGTAGAGGGTGACGGCATACTGCTGGCAGAAGAACTGGGTAAAAAATATGATGTCCGGGTCAGACAATATCAGAACTTCGGTACTGCGGAAGTGCTTTTTTCCGATGATTTTAAAATAGATGTGGCTACTGCTCGTGTGGAATTTTATGCCTACCCGGCGGCTCTGCCCCAGGTGGAGAGTTCCTCGCTGCATCAGGATTTATACCGGCGTGATTTTACCATCAATGCTATGGCCGTTGCTTTAAATGAAAGCAGCTTTGGTAGCTTGGTGGACTTTTTTGATGGCCGGGAAGATTTGCATAATCATACGGTCAGGGTGCTGCATAATTTAAGTTTTATTGAAGATCCCACCAGGATATTGCGGGCCATCCGATTTGAACAGCGGTACGGCTTTAAGATTGAGTCGCAGACCTTGAAGTTCCTTAATGAAACGGTTCGCCGGGAAGTACTGGCCAGGGTGAGTAATGAACGTATTTGGGAGGAACTAAAACATATATTGCTGGAACCTGAGGCCGGCAATATGCTGCGGCGTATGGAGGAACTGAAGGTTTGGCCATTTATTTTCCCCGGGGTTAAATTCTGTAAGGTTGAACGCGTGTTGAAAGATTTGCACCATTCTATACAGCAAATTAGCGATTGGGGGATGATAGCAGCTACTACCCGTTGGTTAATTTACTTGATTGCTATCTTGCATTTGACCGATGCCGGGGTGGCCCGGGCTATCTGTGACAAGTATGCTATTGGTAAGCGCCCGACCGATAAAGTGTTGGTCGCGCTGCAGGGATGGAGCCGATCTGCAGCCTTGATTTTGAAAGCACCTCAGCAGGTCAGGGTCAGTCAACGGGCCCAAGAACTGCTGCAGATGCCACGGGAAAGCTACCCTATGTTGCTGGCTATACTGGAAGAAGATGAGTTAAAGGAACGTTTCAGACAACTACTTAATATAATTAAGGATAGTAAACCTTTAATCAGTGGAAAATACATTAAACACCTGGGCTACCGTCCTGGGCCGGTTTATCGTGACGCCTTGGATGCTCTGTGGCGTGAGAGGTTAGATGGCAATTTACGCACAGAGGAGGAAGAGCAGGCTTTTGTGCGGGATTATCTTGCCCGGGTTACTAAAAGGAGCTAGTAAATGTTTGATTTGCCAAGTCTGTCTGAACTGTTAACTTTATTACCTGCAATTTTAATCGGCCTGACCTTTCATGAGTTCGCTCATGGCTGGGTGGCCTACCGGCTAGGTGATAATACCGCCCGGAACCAGGGGCGGCTAACCCTTAATCCTCTGGCCCACATTGATCCGGTGGGTTTTCTAATGATGATATTTTTTCATTTCGGCTGGGCCAAACCTGTTCCGGTAAACCCGTATAATTTACGTGCCGACCCGGCCCGGGGCATGCTGCTGGTGTCGCTGGCCGGCCCCGCCGCCAATTTTGTGTTGGCATTGGTATCTTCCTTACTGCTGGGTATTGGGGTATTCCAATTTGTTCCCTACGCTAATTACGTTTATTATATATTATATCTGACTATGCAAATTAATGTTATTCTGGCCATTTTTAACCTGATACCGGTGCCTCCGCTGGACGGATCTAAAATATTAGCGGGGCTATTGCCGGGTCAGTCCCAATTCATCTACGGTATGGAAACATACGGTACCATAATACTGATGATACTGCTTTTTACCGGGGTGTTGGGCAAAATATTATGGCCTCTGGTTAGTTTTGTAGTCAATATATTTTTAATGATAAGTAAACTAATATAACCTTCAGCATCTGTATAATTTTGCTTGTTATTTTAAATGTACAATTTTACTATAAAGGAGACTTACCATGCGCATTCTTTCCGGTATTCAGCCTTCAGGAGCTCTGCATTTGGGTAACTATTACGGTATGATGAACAGGATGATCAATTACCAGAAAAACAATGAGCTATTTTGCTTTTTAGTAAATTACCATGCCCTAACTTCTGTTTTTGACGCTGATCTGTTAAGGAAACAGACTTTTGACGCGGCCTGCGATTTTCTAGCCTTGGGCCTTGACCCCGATAAATCAGTATTCTGGGTCCAGGGTGATGTGCCTGAGGTTACTGAATTGACCTGGTTGCTGTCCAATATCACCGGCATGGGGCTGTTGGAGCGCTCTCACTCCTTTAAGGATAAAACCGCCAAAGGCATTCCGGCCAGCCATGGATTATTCTCCTACCCCGTGCTGATGGCTGCCGATATTCTGCTGTACGGGGGCGAAAAGGTGCCCGTGGGCAAAGACCAAAAACAACATTTGGAAATTGCTAGGGATGTGGCCATCAGGTTTAATAATACTTACGGAGAGACCTTTGTGGTGCCTGAACCGGATATTGAGGAGGATTTTGCCACTGTACCGGGCCTTGACGGCCAAAAAATGTCCAAATCATATGGTAATACCATAGAAATTTTTGCCGATGAGAAAACATTGCGTAAAAAAGTCATGAGTATCAAAACAGATTCCACTCCGGTGGACGAGCCCAAGCCTATTGAGGGCAATGTGATTTACGACCTGTATGCTTTGTTTCTGGATGAAAAAGGCAAGTCTGCGCTCAAGGAAAGGTTCCTTACGCCGGGCCTGAGGTATGGGGATATAAAGAAGGAACTATTCGAAATTATCCGTGATTACTTCGCTCCCTATAAAAAAGAAAGGGATGCTCTGGCCGGCGATAAACAATATGTGCTTGAAACTATGCAAAAAGGCGCCCGCAAGGCCAGACAAGCGGCGGCGGTATACCTCGATCGGGCCCGCCGCAATGTTGGGCTGGATTACCAAAATACTTAGTCTTCTGCATATTGCCTACATCTAACCATATTTTTAATCATAAGGCAGGCCATTTTGATTGTCTAAAAGGGCCTGCTTTTTTTATTTAAAAGTGGTTAATTACACCATACGCATATTTTACTCATGGTGGCGGTAATATAAGGCATGAGGTGCAGCATGTGGTACTTAATATTGGCAATGGTGCTGGTTGTGCTTTTGTTGCTGCTGATCGCACCGGTTACAGTGCATATAAATTATGAACTTAAAGAAAAAGACGACCTGGTACCCAATACTACCTTGGCTCTTTCCACGCCCGGTACCGGTGTAAGCTTGTCCTTTTTGTGGGGCATATTTAAATTGGACCTGCGGTTATCCTCGATCAGGCTGGTTTTTGGCAAATTCGCTCCAATATTTAAACTGCGGGCCAGGTTGGCTAAGCGTTCCGGCGGCATCTTAGCCAAGGAGAAAACCAGCGTTTCAGCCGACCGGGTTATTTATCTCTATCAGCAAGTGATGAATATTTACCGTGCCACCAAACCTGCCTATCGTTATATGCTGTCGACCATTAAACTGCACCAGTTTAGCTGGTACACCAGGTTAGGCATGTATCAGGCGGATCAAACCGGATTGGCGGTAGGTTTATTATGGGCGGTAAAAAGTAACTCCATTGCGTATCTCTATCGCCGGCTTAAAAAGCCGCTGCCCAAACCGAATCTGGAGATAATACCCGTTTTCGACGCACGGGTGGTGGCCATTTATTTAACTTGTATATTCAGCTTTCGACCGGGACATGTGGCTATTACGGGGTTAATGGCTGTATGGTTATATCTGAAAAATAGGAAAAATATTCTTGGTGGAAAGTAACGTACCAAGAAAATTTTTAAGAAACCCCTGTGCATAATAAGGTGAAAACATTGTTTTGAATTTTATAGGACAAGGAAGTTTGCAAAATCTAATTGTTGGCATATATGACAGAATACAACATTTATTTTTGTTGTATTCTAAATCGTTTGTGTTATCATTTTAGTGACAGATTATTCTATTACATCCAAATTATTAACAATATCCGAAGTCATTTTACCTGTGACTACTACAGTTATGGTAAACTGACCGACAGGGTACATGCTGGAAACGGCTGTGCCTCCCATTGTGGAAAGGATAGTATGTGTTGGGATATAAAAGCCCTCCATTGCGATTCATTTCGTAATAGAGGGCTTTTTGAAAGGACAAAAAATTGAAAAGAGGTCGATTGAAGGCTTCTTTATCTTTATTTTTGGGGTTATCTCTGACTCTTACAGTAATATCCCAACCATAATTTTCTAGATGTATAATTAGATATAAAGTTGTAGGCAGAATTTAATGAAGGGATTATTTTAATATAATTAGCAGGATAATGTTTCATTTTATAGAAGATAATTTTCTAGACTCGAGTTTTGACACCACTACATAAAGGAATCCGGTAAGCATACTTGAAAGTAATTATCCTGGTATGCGTGGCCCTACGCTTTTTGAGTTTTTCAAATATCTACCCTATTAATTTTACTGGGTTGTTAAGGGTAGGATTCTAAAAATGATGGTAAACTGTCAAACTCGACTTAGAATAATTAAATAATTAATCCGAGTCTTTCTGCCTGTGGTTCTGGTAGCTATGGTTGAAGACCTATAGGGTATGTCTTGAAAAGGACGTGCCTCCCATTGTGGAAAGGATAACTGTTCTCTTGCATTTATGCCGGGTGTGGTTTATCATTCCCGGCTTTTGGCGTTTCTGGATCTGTGCTGGAGAGCTGCAGGTAGTTTGATTAAATTTTTATGAAAGAGGTGATTCGGAAAAGAGGCTTTTGGCTGAAGAGAACTAGCGAAATTTTTTATGAGGAGGTTGATCATGTTTTTGAAACCTAAGCTGTGGCAAAAACCCATACTGGCGATTATTGCGATCTTTATCTTCTTAACTGTTATGGCTTCGCCCAATGTTGCAATGGCGGAAGATGAAACCCTGACCCCATACACAGGTCAAGTGGGATCAGTATTTTATTTGACTTTAACAAATGTGGCGGCGACTGATATCGGAGTTAAAGAGTCGACAGACACTTACTATTTAAATGTAATAAAAACACCCTATGATGCTTTGTCAGCAATTAACTTCGAGATTACGCTCAGCGGTTCCGGCACGAGCGGTTATTCAGCTGTGCAAGCAGGTACAGCCCCATATATCAAAATCTACGACTCAACAAGAACGACTGTTGTTGCAGAATACAATAACGGAGAGGGCGCTCTGAAATTCATCGGCAGTGTTGACGGCAACAGCGGTGGAGTAGGCTCTGTTAATCCCCAGCCTGGTACAGTGGTCACAATGGGTCTGGATGCCAATACCCTTGCACCAGGAAATGAATATTATTTAACAATTGAACCTGGACTAAAAAACAAAAGAAACCCTGCCAACGAATTTGGCAAAACCGTTTGGTTCCGTTTTGTGACTTCAGCAGCCCCTGCCCCCGTCTGGGCCTCTGACGCCGCTCTAACGGTAAGCGATGTATCCGGCAGCTCTTTTAACGTCAGTTGGCCTGCGGCCGCCGGCGCGGAAAGTTATAAAGTGGTAGTCAGCAATACTACTGGAGGTGTCATCACTGATGTGCTGAATACCACCATTAGTGACGGCAGCACAACCTGTCCCGTAACCGGTCTGACAGCCAACCGTCATTATGACATCGAGATTACGGCCGCCAATGCAGCGGGGGACAGCGCTGAGAGCCTGAAAGATTTGGTAGTTACCACGCCGGATAGACCGCTTTTTACCTTCAATTCAGGTATAATAGCGGAATCTGGGACCAAAGGCAGGTATTTGTTCCAGCCGGCGGGTACTAATGGAACATCAACAACTTATACGCAAGCATATACCTACGATGAGGCGGTTAATCCTGCTGAAACCAGATTTTTATGGTATATGCAAGCAGGATTTAACGGTACGGATGCCCGGGATCACGTAAATTCCTTCCGGCTATTTAATTTAACCGATGATCTGGAGATAAGCTTAGATTATGGTACAACGGATTTTGGCAGCGGTACCACTGGCTGGACACCCAGCGGGGTGACGGAAAGTGATACCGGATATACCTTAACGCACTTAATGGCTTCAGGTGATTTTAAAGTTGCCAGAATGCAACCCAGTTCAACATGGATTCGTTTTGAGCTTGACATCGCCAAGTATCTGGTAGATGGCAAAGCCTATGCTATTACCATAGACCCGCAGTTCCATACCGGCGGTAAAAACCCCAATGTTTTAGGCAAGGTGTACAGCTTTGTGTTTACCACCAATACCGGTGATACACAAGCTCCGGCATGGGGAGAAGGCGCTCAAATTACCGTTGGCGCTATCACTGACGGCAGCGTTGGCTTAAGCTGGCCGGCGGCTACCGATGATAATGCTGTGGATCATTACAAAATAACTGCCACAAAGAACGGCAGTCCTGCCGGTAGCTGGGAAACCACCAACACCAGCTTTACCGTTACCGGTCTTGATGCCAAGACGCAGTATAGCTTTAGCGTAACAGCGGTAGACACCGCTCTCAATGAGAGCAGTTCGCTGGCCGCCGTAACAGCCACCACTCTGTCCGGCATTCCGGTCTGGCCGGACAATGCTGCTTTGACGGCAGATGGTGTAATGGCTACCGAACTGATCCTTCGCTGGCCCCAGGTCAGCAACGCCGGCGACCTTGCGGGGTACAAAGTATATGTAGACGGAGTGGAAGAAACAAGCCTTCCGGCCATACAAAACTATTATGAGCTGTACGGTTTAAACAGCGGGCATAAATATATTCTGTCGGTAAAGCCCTTTAATGAGCTGGGACAAACCGGCACGGCCATAGAAACGATAGTGGTTACCCCCGGCGCAGGCGGGCTGACCTTTACCTTTGCTCCCACAGCTGTAGACCGGGGTGAAGCAGGTTATTATCACAACTATGACCTGGTTAGCCCGGTGGATCTGGATAATTTTAGCCTAATCTGGAATTTTAGCAATGGATTGGATAAAAATTTAAGATTCAACTTGGAATGTGTTCACCTGTTCGATGAAATTACGGGCCAGGAGCTAAACCTGGATTTGGGAACCGCGCCCTATGTCTCCACCCTGGAGGGTGTGTTTTATGCGGGAGACTTTAAATACATCAGCACCGGTGGCGGGAGTGGTACCGGCAGCGGTGACGGCAGCGGTGACACCACCGGTAAAGTGCGGATGCTAAAATTTGAACCAGGGGCTCCTACTCTGGCCCAAATGAGCAAAGGCACCCCCTATGTGATCGAAATTGATCCGGAATTCACCGCCAACAACGGCACAGCAAAGTTAGGTAAAATCTTTACTTTTGCCTTCACTACAGCTGTAGATGACACCGAGGCGCCAGCTTGGCCGACCGGCGCACAACTGACCGCCGGCAAGGTGGGCCCCGATGCCATGGTTATAAGCTGGCCGCAAGCCAGTGACAATATCGGCGTTATCGAATACCAGCTTTACCGGCAGGGCGATACATTGGAATTAATTCAGGCTTTGGACAGTCAAACCACCTCTTATAATGTGGAAGGCCTGACCCCGGATACCACCTATCATTTTGTTTTACGTGGCAGAGACGCCAAGTCCAACTACACGCCGGACCTAACTTTAGCTGTCAAAACACTCTTAACAGATGACCAGGCTCCGACCTGGCCGGCAGGCAGTAAGCTGACGGCCGACAATATCTTAACCGACAACCTGGATTTAAACTGGACGCCGGCTGTCGACAATGTAGATGTCACAGGCTATCGCTTGCTGAAAAACGGCAGCGTTGTAACAGATTTTGAAGATGGTATTTTGAATTATCATGTAGCTCAGCTTACTCCAGGCACTGCTTACATCTTTAAGGTGGAAGCCAGGGATAAAGCCGGCAATTACAGCTCCTCCGGCCCCAAACTGGTGATCAGCACCATAGATGGAGAGGCGGATACGACGCCCCCTTACTGGACCGGAAATGGCTCTTCCTCTACCAGCACTGTATATGGCTATGACCAAACCCGCGTTACCTATCACTGGCCATGGGCGGCGGATAACGTTGCTGTGACAGCCTATCTGGTCTACCGGAATGACGTACAGGTCGCTACGTTGGACGCTTATACAAACAGCTATACCGATACTCTTGACGTGGATAATACCAATTATACCTATTCTGTCTATGCTGTAGATGCGGCAGGCAACAGGAGCGTCGAAGGCCGACGTATGACAGTTAACAGCGGCAACCCGGACCGCGATACCTATTCACCCATCTGGCCGGCAGGTACGGACATCACCTTGTCGGACTTTACTGACGATAGCGTTGTTAAAGTCAAATGGACACCGGCTCAGGATAATGTAGGGATTAGAGGTTATGTGGTAGTTAAAGACGGTTTATGGGTAGAATGGGCCGACAAAGGCGAGCCTGATACAGCTACACGCAGCTTTACGGACTGCTTTGTAGTATATAACCCTTATATTAACTATGCCGGTGTGCCGTCATCTGCCTATCCGGCTTTAATATCCGGTGAAACCTACACCTTCTCGGTCAAGGCTTTTGATATGTCGGAGAACTCCTCCAAGGGCGACCCCAAAATTACCTTTGTGATGGGGACCAACCCAACCGCCGGAGCCGGCATACCCTTTGTCCTGACCAATGTGGAGAATAAACGGGGTTCTTTAAACAATGTTACCGGCGCACTGAACCAGATAGTGGCATCTCAGGACCCCGAGCAGATCAGCTTCACCTGGCAGTTTGACGAGCCTCTGGCCGCGGGCTATGAGAGCCAGATTACCCTAACCGATATCACTTCAGGAACAGCGGTAAACCTTGACGCGGCCAATTTCCAATATAGCGAAAGCAGCGGCAAAGGTGTTTTAACACTTGATTTAGCCGCTACCGGCATAAAACTGTTGGATAACACCCAGTATGTGGTTGAATTAGACAAAACAATCACATCACAGAGCGGTAAACAACTTGGACTGGATATCGCCTGGCAGTTTGCTACCGATTATGCGGATAAGGAAGGGCCTGAGTGGGCTGCAGGCGATACTCTGGGCGTCAGCTTCAATAAGGCGCCGGCCGTAGCCACGCTGACCTGGCCGGCCGCCGGTGACAACGTAGCGGTTACCAAGTACATGGTCTATCAAGGGGATGTTTTGCTGGCAACCCTGCCTGGAGAGACGCTGACCTATGATGTGCCGGGTCTGGCTATTAACAATGCCTACAACTTCAAGATTGTGGCAGGGGACTATTTGAACAACTTTAGCAGCCCCTTGAGCGCTCCGGTGATTACCCCTGCCGCTGATATAACCGCACCGGTCTGGGAGGAAGGGGTAGCCTTGACCTTCAGTGAGATCGTTTCTGATAACGTGACGGTGTCGTGGCCGGCGGCTACAGATAATTATCAGGTCAAGGGGTACCGGATCTACCGGGATGGTGTCATTGACCCTCTGACCGAAGTAGCGGCAGATGTGCTTCAGTACACCATTAACGGTTTAGCCGGAGAAAATATCTATAACATTACGGTTAAAGCTTTTGACTATACCGGGAATGAACGTGAGCTTACGGGCAGTGTTAACACCATTGCCGACACTGTCAATCCCAACTGGCCTGAGGGCAGCCAACTACAGGCTAAAAACATCAGGGATACGTCCGTTACCCTGTACTGGGATGCGGCTGCCGACAATGTCGGGGTAACCCGGTATAATATTTACCGCGACGGTGGAATAGTGCAAAATGTAAGTGGCGATGTTACCGAGCTTACCGTTGACGGTTTAAGCGGTTCGACGGAATATACTTTCACGGTTGAAGCTGAGGATTTAAAAGGAAATAAAACAGCGGAGCTGTTAATCCTGGCGCAATGGACCGCACCCAATTCCGTAAACCTAGGGGCAGCCTTCACCTTTAACCTGGAAAAGCCGTTATCCCATAATGTGAGTGTTGATCTAGAAGAGAACACCTTAAACAATGTTGTGGATGGCAGCTTTACCAAGAATAATGTGGCGTTTACCTTTAGCTTTGGCAAACAGCTTGCAGAAGGGACCTGGTTAGACAATATTGAGCTAAGGGACAGTGGCAATACGGTAGTTTCGTTAGTATACAGTAATTTCAACTACTTTGCCACGGCAGGTGATACCTCCAAGTTAGCCTTAGTAGTTCCAGCCAGCCAGGTGTCTAACGGTCAATATGTGCTGACTATTAAAAAAGACTTACAGGCAGCAGACGGGACCAGGTTAGGACGTAATTTTATCTGGAGCTTTAATGTGTCGGTCGGCATGTACGGAGTAACCGATATCGCAGCCGGCTATAATTCGTATAGCGCATTTAAATATCCGTCAGACCGTTACTATCTCATGTTGAAAGATGACGGCAGTGTTTGGACCTGGGGCAATAATGATTACGGCACCCTGGGTGACGGTACTTACGATCGGCGGGATATTCCCACCGTGGTTGAGGGTCTTACCGGGATAACCGCTCTGGAAGCGGGGCAGGACAGCTGCTTTGCCTTGGATCAAGACGGAGCCGTCTGGGCCTGGGGCTCCAATGAATACGGACAGTTAGGCAAGGGGACGGTGCCGTCGGGGACCAGCGGGCGCATTGGCAACAATATATCGCAAAAAATTGCGGGGTTGCCGGTCATTGAAAAGTTGAGCTACGGTTTTGGCAATGTAGTGGCCCTGGATACCAACGGCGAGGTGTGGAACTGGGGCTTCGCATCGAAGGCCGGTTTAAGCACGAACGCACAGTGCAGCGGTACACCCCTGAAAGTCAGTGGGTTGGCTGATGTACTGGATGTGGCTGCCGGCTTCCGGGCTTGCCTGGCGGTCACCGGCAACGGCGATGTTTATACTTTCTCAAGAGGCCAAGCGCCGGTTAAGGTGGAGGGCTTAAGTGAAATTGTCGCTTTGGACGCACAGGGTATTGACCAGAGAAATGCAATCTGGATGGCTTTAAAATCTGACGGTACAGCTTACATCTGGGATAGCAACAATACCGGATCCTTTACTAATGTACCGATGCAGGTGGCTGATGCCAGCCTGGTTAAAGCAGTGATTGCCGACGGTCCTTACGTGCTGGGTACCAATGGCCAGGTCAGCAGTGTTGACTATAGCGCGGCACCTACCTTGGGGACAGACATAAGTGACTTAAATAATGTCGTGAAACTGGCCAGCTCGGCTCAGGGCGGCCTTGCACTGCAAACAGACGGTACTTTATTGCAGTTTATTGGTGCAACCGTAACACCGGTGGATTTAAGCATGGATCCCGCAGACCTTCCGGTATGGTCTGCCGGCAGTAAATTAAGCATAACCAACCTTGCTGAAACAGGACTGACTTTGAACTGGGTAAAACCCGATGCCAATGTTTCCGGCTTTGCCATTATGCAGGACGGCAGTAGGATTGCCACGGTCTCAGGTGATGCCTTAAGCTACGATGTTTTGGGCCTGACCAAAGGTCAGAGCTATACCTTCAAGATAGAAGCCCGTTATATCAACAGTGATTGGACGACCACAGGCCCTGTCGTCACTCAAACCATGAACGACTGGAATCCCACCATGCAGTGCGCCGGCAAGATAGCGATGAGCGGCAAGCATACCTTGCTGGTTGGTGACGATGGCAGTGTTTGGTCCTGGGGACAAAATGAATACGGCCAATTGGGTCTTGGTAATAACAGCGAGCAGTTAACCCCGGTCAAGATAAGCAGCCTGAGCGGTATCGTGGCGGTGGCTGTTGGTGATAACCATAGTTTGGCCCTGGATAATAGCGGTAATGTCTGGGTTTGGGGCAAAAACAATCTTTATCAACTAGGCAATGATAGCACCACCGACAGCAATGTGCCGATTAAGATTATATCTGGTGGGGTTAAAGCCATTTCCGCCGCGGCCGATCATAGTTTCGCCTTGAAGAATGACGGTACGGTAGTTGGATGGGGTGAAGGCTGCTCAGCGAATTGTAGTTATGCGCTGACCGGTGGTAAAGGCCATATTCCCGTCCAAATGTGTTATAACAACAGTAATCCGTCAGATATTCATCCTTTTACCGGAGTCAAAGGTATTGCTGCATCACGCGGGTTTACCGTGTATCTGTTCGATGATGGTAGAATTTGCAGGCAGGGTTCCTTTATCGATGAAGTGGGTGCACCTACTTACTGGCCTATGCGCCATTATTCCGCGCCGCTTGGCATTGCCGCGATAGCTGCAGGTGAGAATTTCGTGGCTGCTCTGAAAGAAGACGGAACAGTCTTAAGCTTAGGTGACAATAATTTCGGTCAATACGGCGATGGAACTCAGGGCAACGGTACTCCTGCTAATCCGCGACCTTATGGCAAAGTGGCCGGCTTAAGCAACATTGTAGCGATAGCTGCCGGCGGCTATCATGGTCTGGCTTTGGGCCAGAATGGCCAGGTTTATACCTGGGGTAAAAACCTTAACGGCCAGCTGGGCACCGGTAAGACAGATATTCATCTTACCCCCGTTAAGGTAGCAGGCTTACAGGAAATAACCGCCATTGGTGGTGGTACGGAAAGCAGCATTGCCTTTAGAAATATGGAAAAGATATATGTTTGGGGCAATAATGACGACGGTCAGTTTGGCAATGACAGCAAAACTAGTTCCAATGTTCCTACCCTGGTTAATATGGCAGGCTATGACATAGATATCGATGCTCCTTTATGGCCGGCTTATTTTACGATGATGGGAACTGATGTGACAAAGAGCAGTGTCACTTTGCTATGGAGCCCAGCCAGTGATAATGTTGGTGTAACAGGTTATGAGATTTATGTCAATAATATTAAACAAGCTGTAGTAGACGGTGCTGTATTGGAATACACCGCCTGTGGTTTAGCCGCAGATATGGTGTATACCTTCGGTGTTAAAGCCGTTGATGCTGCCGGCAACAGCAGCGTTATGAAAAAGACGGTAATAAATACTGCCAAAGCTGATGCAAGCGGCGGCTTCTGGCCATACGGCAGCATCTTAAGCGCGTCTGACATCAGAGAAACCTCATTAACCCTGACCTGGACACCGGCCTTGGGCAACATGGGTGTGGCTGGATATAAATTGTTCCAGGACGGCTCGGCCATCACCAGCGTCAGCAGTGACGTGTATACTTATGATGTCACCGAGCTAGCTGCAGGTACTCAGTACAGCTTCAAAGTCGAAGCCGGCAATGCCGGCGGCTTATGGAGCACCGATGGTCCTGGCCTATCCGTGGTCACCGCAGTGTACCGGGCACCAGGTACCGTTTTGTTCTCAATGCCCTATGCCACCAGCAAACCCGGTCAGTCCCTGACCGTGCCGGTGAACATTGCCGGCGGTGCAGGTACGGCAGCCTTCCAGTTCTCATTGGACTATGATCCTGCTCTGATAAGCGGGTTACAATTTAACAAGGGTTTACTAATTGCCGGGGATGACAACTGGACAGTTAGCAGCGCGGTCTATGACGACAATCTCAAAGTGGTGGGCTATAATAAACAGACCTCGGGTCTAACCGGCGGGGAAGGAGAACTTTTGAACCTTACCTTTACCACTGAGTACAACACCTTTAATAATGAAAGTGTGGACCTTGTCCTTGAGGCTTTAACAGTCTCCGACGCACTGGGTGAGCCATTGACGTCAGCAGCCGCCAATGGTAAAGTTACTATCGTTGCCAGGATTAAGGGAGACGTCAGTGGGGACAATCAGTGTGACGTCCTGGACGTGGTGAAAACATTAAATATCGCCTTAGATAAGATCCAGCCCACAACCGATGAGTTTTATGCCGCTGACGCTAACGGCGACAGCGAAGTCAATGTGCTGGATGTGGTGAAAATCGTAAATACCATCCTAGGTATTAATTAGAATGTGTGTGCAAAATAATTAGTAATTTATTAAGACAAAACCCAGTCAAGGCTACTTGACTGGGTTTTGTCTTGGTTAGTATGATAGTGTAATAAGAACCTTATTTTGGGTATATTTTTGCAGTATGGGTATCCTTATAAACGCCCCGCTTTTTCCATCATTCGCCTGATCATTACAGTGGCCTGGGCACGGGTGGCATTAGCCAACGGCTCTAAGGTGGAGGAGGTTGCGCCGTTAATCAAGCCTGCTTTAACGGCCAGGGCCAGGGATGTAGTACTCCAGGCGCTTATTTTACCCTTGTCGTTGAAAACGGCCAACAACTGTTCTTGTTCCCCGGTGCCCAGGTCTACGTTTACACCGGCGTTGGCTAAAGCGCGTATAATCATCACTGCCATTTGCTCACGGGTAATCAAGTTCGCGGGCGCGTATTTATTCTCACCAAGCCCTTTTACCAGGTCTGCTGCAGCCGCGGTTTCGACGCTGCTGTAATACCAAGCATTAGGTTCGATATCAGCGAACTGGCCTTGCGCTGGTTTAACCTCAGTAATGGCTAGGGCACGCACCAGCAATGCGGCAAATTCAGCTCTGGTGATATTTTTATTCGGTGCAAAAGTATTGTCAGCTATCCCTTTAACAATATCCTTGCCTGCCATAAACTCGATATCCTGCTGGGCCCAATGTTTTTGAATATCAACAAAGGTATTTAAACCGGCACTGGTTGATCCGGCTGGTGTAGTAGTTGTATTTGTATTTGACTCACTTACTCCAGTTGAAATGGTTGTTCCACCTGATCCGGTTGACTTGGTAGATCCGGTGGTATTTTGGCTGTCAGTGGTTTTTACTGTCACAGAGGGGCCATCAGACGACCAGTTGCCTATAGCGTCACCTGCTTCAACTTTAAAGGTATATTGAGTTCCGGCTGTCAGCCCAGTTACATTATAGCTTCTCTCACTTGGGCCGGTACTTCCTAGAAGAGTGCCACCCTGGTAAATTTTATAGCCGGTGACTGCATTATTATCCGTAGCGGCGGTCCAGTTTAAAGTCAGGCTATTTTGAGATACACTAATTGCAGCCAAGTTGCTGCCAGACGGCCAGGCAGGCGCCACAGTATCTACATTGTTTCCATCGCTTCCCGATCCCCCTACTGCTTTAAACAGTCCATCTATTGAACTGGAAGATATCGCTGTACCTTCGGTGTCAGAAAGGATAACATTGCTTAATCCCAGCGAAGCGCTCTGTCCTGATGAGGCGCCTGCTGCCACCTGAAATCCGATTATGGCTAGTGAGCCGGAGCCGGCCTTTATTTTCTCGTTAGTGGGACTGTATATAATAACCCTTAATTTGTTATCAATCATATTTGAAGCTATGGAAAAAGCAGATGTCAAATCTCCCGCGCTGGTTTGGCGGTATGTTAATATCTGCTGGTCAAAGGAAAGATCAAATTGCGCTGCTGTCACGTCACCTGTGCTTTCTAATAGAACCGGCACCTGAACTACCGCACTCGGAGTTCCACTGGCATTACCCACTGATAGCGATGTTGCGGCTGTTGCTGCGCTAGCTGTTATACACAGTGAAACTGTCAAAATACATGTTATAATGATTGTCCAAAGAATATTTACCCGCCTATTTTTCATAATCCATCAGTCCCTCTCCCAAATTATTTAATAAAACACAAGGAAACACGCTACCTGATAAAAGTGTTGATCACCCCCTGCAATGAAATAAGTCTGTAATTTACAACAAAAAAGCCAGGATGCATAAATCTCCCGGCTTTATTAGCCAATACATCCTTTCCGCATGGGAGGCGTTGCCGTTTCCAGCCACACCCTGTTCTCCCGCCATAATCATAGTGACCCCAGGCAAGAAGAATCGGATAGTTATTATATTTAAAATAATATAGTTGTTATTATAGTTAACATATATTAGTTCTGGTTCAAATGTCAAGATAGGTAATTTTCTCCTGCAGTAATTGATATTTCAATACTAACTATTAAATACCGATTATTAATGATATTTTTTGCAATAAGAAGGAGAATAAATTCCTTTTGTAGAAAATAAGAACTATTCGTTATTAGGAACAATTGAATACATCCGAGTCTTTTGGCCTGTGGCTATTCTTGCTATGGTGAAAGACCAATGGGTGTGGCTGGAAACGGGTACGCCTCCCATTTTGGAAAGGAAGAAGAATTTTTGAGAAGAAGTTTTTTCCTTGTTTTTATGGGAAAAAACTTTTTATTATTTTTAGAAAGAGGTGAGAAGTATTAAATAAAGATTCAGTTATTTCTGTATAAGGTGTAAAGTACTAAACAATTAAACAATTAAATAATTTAATAAGTTGAACAGATCTAATAAGGACAAAATTTTGGGTACTCAATTATTTAGCCCTACTCAAAAAAATATAGCAGGCCAATTAATAGCTCCTCTTACCTGCTAAAGGAGAGTTGAAAATGAAATTAAAGAGGATCCCACTTATTCTTTTTTTAACACTAATCATGGTTTTGCAGGGCGCATTAGGCCTAACAGCCTTTGCTGCTGGTACAAATCTGACCGCAGGCGATGTATCAGGTGCTCCTGGAGATGTTATCCAGGTTTCGGTTAATCTGACCAGCTCAGGTGAAGTAGTGGCTATGCAGTTTGACCTGAGCTATGATCCAGCCCTGTTGACCTACCAGCAAATCAGCGCAGGTAGTTTAACTTCCGCATTTACCGTTTATGCCAACGAGGTAGCCGATAATAAGATTAGGGTTATAATTTATAACTTAAGCAATACACCCGTAGCCGCAGGTTCCGGTTTGGTCGCACAGCTACAGTTTCAGGTGGCAGCCTCAGCGTCGACCGGGCAGACTTGCTCACTGGGGCTTAACGGAGTAACTCTCTCAGACGCCCAAAGCCAAGCCGTGACCACCACTGTAAACGACGGTCAATTTTCCGTACCCCAACCGGCCGACACTAGCGCTCCGGAATGGACAAACGGCATCCTGGACACTTCCGATGTTACTCAGACTAGCTTAACTTTGACCTGGAGCAGCGCAACAGACAATGTCGACGTTACCGGCTACAACGTCTACCAGGGCACAACCCTGCTGACCAACACGCCGGAAACCGTCACCAGCTACAATGTAACCGGCCTGACCGCCGGCACAGAGTATACCTTCACGGTCCAGGCAGTGGACGCAGCCGGTAACGAAAGTACAACCGGTCCGAGCGTTACTGTGACCACAATGGAATCGCCCGACACCAGTGCACCGGTCTGGAATAACGGCAGCCTGGACACTTCCGATGTTACTCAGACTAGCTTAACTCTGACCTGGAGCGGCGCAACAGACAATGTCGGCGTTACCGGCTATAACGTCTATCAGGGCACAACCCTGCTGACCAACACGCCAGTAACCGTCACCAGCTACAACGTAACCGGCCTGACCACCGGCACAGAGTATACCTTCACGGTCCAGGCAATGGACGCAGCCGGTAACGAAAGTACAACCGGTCCGAGCATAACAGTTACCACGTCTCCTATGTCTTCGTCTCCAATTCTGGCCGCAGGCGATGTATCAGGTGCTCCTGGAGATGTTATCCAGGTTCCGGTTAATCTGACCAGCTCAGGTGAAGTAGTGGCTATGCAGTTTGACCTGAGCTATGATCCAGCCCTGTTGACCTACCAGCAAATCAGCGCAGGTAGTTTAACTTCCGCATTTACCGTTTCTGCCAACGAGGTAGCCGATAATAAGATTAGGGTTATCATTTACAACTTAAGCAATACTCCCGTAGCCGCAGGTTCGGGCACGATTGCACAACTGCAGTTTCAAGTGTCGGGAGCGGCAACAGCAGAGCAAGTCTGCGCACTGGGTCTAAGTGAAGTAACTCTCTCAGACGCCCAGAGCCATGCCGTCACCACTACAGTGAACGATGGTCAATTTGCCGTACAACAACTGGCCGACACTAGCGCTCCGGAATGGACAAGCGGCAGCCTGGTCACTTCCGATGTTACTCAGACTAGCTTAACTCTGACCTGGAGCGGCGCAACAGACAATGTCGGCGTTACCGGCTATAACGTCTACCAGGGCACAACCCTGCTGACCAACACGCCAGTAACCGGCACCAGCTACAACGTAACCGGCCTGACCGCCGGCACAGAGTATACCTTTACCGTCCAGGCAGTGGACGCAGCCGGTAACGAAAGTACAACCGGTCCGATCGTTACTGTGACCACAATGGAATTGCCTGACACTAGTGCACCGGAATGGACAAACGGCAGCCTGGTCACTTCCGATGTTACTCAGACTAGCTTAACTTTGACCTGGAGCGGCGCAACAGACAACAAAGCAGTAACCGGCTACAAAGTCTACCAGGGCGTAACCCTGCTGACCGGCACGCCGGTAACCGCCACCAGCTACGACGTAACCGGCCTGACCGAAGGCACTGAATATACCTTTACGGTCCAGGCAGTGGACGCAGCCGGTAATGAAAGCACAACTGGCCCGAGCGTAACAGTAACCACAGCAGTTCAGGATACCGTTGCCACGCCAACTGCTACACCCGGCTCAGGAGCCGCTGTAATAGCAGGCACCAAGGTTACGTTGACAACGACTACCGCAGGTGCAACCATATATTACAGTCTGGACGGCAGCAATCCGACAGCAGCAAGCTTAGCATATACCGACCCGATCACTGTTGACAATCCTATAACCATCAAAGCCATTGCAGTTAAGGACGGCATGAGAGATAGTGCTATTCTAACGGTGTCGTATACAATTGCTGTGCCAATAACTGATACAACAGTTACCGTTAGCGAATCTAACCATGAGCTGGCGATAACCGAAAATACACCAACGACCACAATCAGTGTGCCCAGCACAGTAGATAATGCCACGATTAGCGTGACTGAAGTGATGAATACTCCCGTGTCCGGCACGGTGACCACCAGTACTTTGCCAGCAATAACTATAGAGGCTGAAACATCTATCAGTTCCACTCCCGTGCAGGTAGCAATCCCTGCCGGAACAACTATAAGCGCACCCAATGATTGGAACGGCACTATTCACGTGCCAACTATCCAAGACAAAGATTCTGTAACGTTGCCTTCTGAATCTGGTATAACCAAGACAGTCCAAAACGTAATAGAAATTGGTTATGGTGATGTGCCATTGACCTTTGATAAGGCTGTAAGGATCCTTATACCCGGCCAGGCCGGAAAAAAAATCGGCTATACCAGCAATGGCGTATTTACCGAAATAACAACTTTGCTGAGTGCTGATTCCCAGGCAGCCGGCGACGCTTTGTCTCCTGGAGGAGATGGTAAAATTGATGTTGGTTCCGATATGGTAATTTGGACCAAACACTTTACCAAGTTTGTTACCTACACCCAGCAGTCTTCAAAATCTAGTGTTAGTAGCGGCCATCATTCATCAACCACAAAAGTGGTGGCTTCAACTACCGGGACAGCCAAGGTTAACCCTGGCTCAGGTGGGACGGTCAGTCTGGGCAGTGAAGCTAAGGTTGTAATTCCAGCCGGCGCGCTGACTGGTACAAGCTCACTTGAAGTCAGTGTGCAAAAAGTAGACGCTCTTCCGGCGTTACCGGCAGGCTTTAAATTGAGCGGCAACGTATATGAGTTCAACGTGGGGGGGAAGAGCAACTACAACTTTGCCAAAAATGTGACCTTGCAGTTCAGCTTCGACCCTGCGGATTTTGCTGCAGGCGAAACCCCGGCTATCTATTATTATGATGAAGCTGCAGCTCAGTGGGTAAGCCTTGGAGGTGTCGTATCCGGTAATACCATTACTGTACAGGTTGATCATTTCACTAAATTCGCTGTACTGGCTGCTGCAAAGCAGGAAGTAAATACCCCAGTATCCTTAAATGATATCGCCGGCCACTGGGCTAAGGACAACATTAGTGAGTTGGTAGTCCTCGGAGCAATTAATGGTTATCCAGACGGTAACTTTAAGCCCAACAACAAGATCAGCAGGGCTGAGTTTGCTTCGATTTTAGTCAATGCCTTTAAACCTACAGCCAGCGGCGGTAAAATCTTTACGGACACCGCCGGGCACTGGGCTAAAGACGCTATTGCCACAGCAGCGGCCGCCGGTATTGTTAACGGCTATGATGCCGATACCTTTGGGCCGAATGACCCCATTACCCGTGAGCAGATGGCTGCGATGATTGTTAGTGCCGCTAAGCTTTCCCCGGCAACGGGAGAACTCCAGTTTACTGATAACGGCAGCATCTCTGAATGGGCTAAAGCGGCTATGGCCACTGCGGTTAAGAACGGTATCATAAATGGTTATCCCAATAATACCGTTCTACCTAAAGGTAATGCGACCAGGGCCGAAGCGGTTACGGTAATCATCAATGCGCTGAAGTAGATTCTGCAGATAAAGGGAGGGACTTCAAAGCCCCTCCCTTTAACCTTGTAGCGTGAAAGACCATTGAGTTTTGACAACTAAATAAAATTACATGCATAACAAGGCATATAAAGGGTAAAATTATTGAATAGTTGCAGCATTACAAAGGAGCTGGATATATATGCCTGAACAAACGCACCCCATTGAAGGTCTTATGAAAACAGCCATGGAAAGCATTAAAGAAATGGTTGATGTAAACACCGTGGTGGGCGATCCTGTCGAAACTCCCGACGGAAACGTAATCATTCCTATATCAAGGGTTGCCTGTGGCTTTGGCGCGGGCGGTGGTGAATTTGATTATGGCAGTGGTGAAAAGGAACAGGGTGGCGAAAGCCAAATGCCCGGTTTCGGCGGTGGCAGCGGTGCCGGCGTTTCTGTAAAACCGGTAGGCTTTTTGGTGGCGGGCAACGGCCAGGTGCGCTTAATACCTGTAGACGGCAACGCAACGCTGGACAGAATTATCGACTTGGCCCCGCAGGTATTCAGCCAGATTCAAGGTCTACTTGACCGGCGCGCTAACCGGGATCAGGTTTAAATTGTATAACAGTAGGCTCCATGTTACTTAAGCGGAAGTATTAGAATATGAAAAGTGATAATAATGAACAAAAAATTAGTGTATGTGAAGGCATACAAAAAAAATCCCCGGAGTACCGGGGATTATGTTAGGAAGATGACTAATGCTTACTATATATAGATTATAGATTACATTCTATCACAATGTATAGCTGTAATATCTGGTTCAAATGAGAAAGGCCGGGAAAGCTCCGGCCTTTCTTTTAATCGAGATGGGCTTCCATGGCGACTGCGTAATTTTTAAACCAGTCTTTTGCCAATTAGTTGATATAATCCTGCCCGGCGAACTCGATCATATATTTCAGAAATATTAGTGCTATATAGACCTTTATCTTTCATCCTCTCGAAGTATACCGAACCGGAGAAGGTATACTTTTTGCTAAGCCCCGCGGGCTCTTTAATCTCCCGGTGCATATAAGCGATGATATCTCCAGATGCCAAATTATCGGTTAATACCAGCGGTTCCAGCCCGGCAAGCAACCGTACCGCGTTATATCCTGCGATAAAGCCGGTGACAATGGCCTCGGTGTGTCCCACCAGCGGACCGCTTTTTTCCCCGGCGCAGAACAAGTTATTTACGCCGTCAACTTGCAATGCATCGTTGCAGTGACACATGGCCATGAAGCGTACTGAGTTACCCCTGCCGCCAGAATATGGATCGGCATAACGGGCGTTGGCAAATCCCCCCAGTGTGCGTAATTTTTCCAAAGGGAAAAACGGCGTCATTAATTTGGCGTGCCCGGTATCCAAAAGCACCAAATTCCTGGCAAATTCAGTTAAGGCATACTGCTGGCAGGCTTTGCCGCCCAGTAAATCATCTTTGTACATAGATGGCGGCAGGGGAATAACCAGTACTCCGTTGCGTTCCAGCTGTTGTACTAGATTTATATCCAGGGAGCCTTTATCAAGCTTGCAGGATCCGCTCATGGCCTCAAAATGGGCAAAGTTTTCTCCGGCCTTGATTTCCGGTAGTCCTGCTTTGGCGGTAAGGCTAACTCGCGGACCGAAACTGGGACAGCGCAGTATGCACATAGCACAGCCGCTACCGAAACGGGTACAGTTTTTGGCCGGTCCCGCTGACCCGGTGGTGTCCACAAAAACATCGCCGCGCAGCATTTCGTCGTTAGCTGTTACTATCCCATTTATGTAACCATTACTGGCAAAAACCTCTGTCATTCTAGTTTGCAATTTTATGGTAATCCCGCATCGTGTTAAAAAGTTCCGCACCACCGGTTCAATTTTAGTGACATCGTAGAGCATGGCGTGCTGGTGACCCGGAAAATTGATAAACCGGTGCCTGAAGACGGATTCAATTAAAGCGATGAAATCCGCCCCGCCCAGAGCACGGGCCTCCTCCAGGGCGGTAAACCGACCGTTATTGCACATGATGCCGCCCACCAAACCGGTACCTAGCAGCATATCGGTTTTCTCCAGCAGCATTACATCTGCGCCGGCCTTTTTTGCCGCATAGGCCGAAGCACAGCCGGCCCAGCCTCCTCCAACAATAATAACTTGCATTTTCCATCCCCCTTTAGAGGGCGAATCGCTCTCTAAATACATCATATTCCCGTTAACTAGAAGAGTTACATTAAGGCAAAGTTATGGGATCTATACATATTTGGGACAACCCGATCATATTTTTTGTGGTAAGGGGATGCTTTCTAAGTATTTTTAAATGGCGGAGGAAAAAAATATGGTCAATTATATTTGGTTAGGTATGATGGTTACCGGAGTGCTGGTAGCGGCTATTAACGGTCATGTCGAAGTGGTCACCAAGGCTGCCCTGGAAGGTGCGCAGGTGGCGGTTCATACAGCTATTGATCTCATCGCCATCATTACCTTTTGGCTGGGCATTATGAAACTAGCCGAGACAGCCGGGTTGGTGCAGGCGCTAGCCCGGTTGTTGCAACCCATAACCAGGTTTCTTTTTCCCAGCGTGCCCAAGGAGCACCCGGCAATGGGTGCGATTATTTTGAACTTAAGCGCCAATATATTGGGGCTAGGCAATGCTTCAACACCTATGGGATTAATCGCTATGCAAGAATTACAAAAATTAAACCGTGGGGATCCCAAAGAAGCCACCGATGCCATGTGCACATTCCTGGCACTGAATACTTCCTGTATTACGCTTATTCCCACTACCATCATAGGTATCAGGTTGATATACGGCTCGGCGGACCCTACCGAGATAGTAGGCACCACAATTTTTGCCACAGCCATGGGTATGACCGCGGCTATTTGCATGGATAGGCTACTGCGTTACCTGTATTACCGGGGGAGGTGAATATAATTGTTTGGCGTCGTCTCCGATCTTTCCCGCTGGGCAATTCCCATTGTGCTGCTGCTGGTACCCTTGATTGCTATGGTACGTGGGGTCAATGTGTTTGAAAAATTTGTGGAAGGGGCAGAGGCCGGGTTCGTTACGGCTATTAAGACTATACCATTTTTAGTGGCTATGCTGGTGGCCATCAGTATATTCAGAGCTTCCGGGGCGTTGGACATGCTTGTGGGCGTTTTATCCCCGGTATTGAACCTGGTAGGCTTTCCGGCTGAAGTGCTGCCTCATGCCATTATGCGCCCGCTTTCGGGTGGTGCCTCACTGGGTATAGCTACCGATATCATTAAGACCTACGGCCCCGACAGTTTCATTGGTCGCCTGGTTTCCACTATGCAGGGCAGTTCCGATACCACTTTTTACGTGCTTACGTTGTACTTCGGGTCGGTGGGTATATCCCGGTATCGGTATTCCATTATCTCAGGTCTTTGTGCAGACTTCACCACTCTAATAGCTTCGGTCTATGTGGCGCACAAGCTTTTTGGGCCGACCTAGATGGGTGTAACCAGGATAAGGTCTTAGTACTTCACTGCTTAATGATGCAACGCACATCAATCTTACTAGCCAATGTTTTTGAATAAGGTTCTGTAACTGTTGCCTATAATGGTTGTTCAGTGCGGAACTTTTTTTATTTTGTTTAAAAACGTGATAAAATGCATGGTGAGGTGATTAAAATTTGGAGCGTTTGCAAAAATTTATGGCCCGGTCCGGGGTGGCCTCCCGTCGTGGCAGCGAAGAACTAATAGCCCAGGGCAAGGTGCGGGTAAATGGTAAGCCGGTTACCCTGCCAGGGCTTAAAATAGACCCACTGAAAGACCGGGTGGAGGTCGATGGCCGGTCGCTGCGCAAACCAGAGAAAAAGGTTTACATATTGTTATTCAAGCCTGTTGGATATGTAAGTACGGTCAGTGACCCCCAAGGGCGGCGCAAGGTCATTGATTTATTAAGCGGCATAAAACAGCGGGTTTACCCGGTGGGCCGCCTGGATTATGACAGCGAAGGCCTATTGTTGCTTACCAACGATGGTGAACTGACTTATGCTCTAACTCACCCACGTTACGAGATACCTAAAACTTACCAGGCAATGGTGCAGGGAGTGCCTGGTAAGGATAAACTAGACGAACTGGCTAAGGGGGTTGTGTTGCAAGATGGTGCCACTGCCCCTGCCAAAGTACGGCTGCTTAAAAATAAGGGGGACAGCGCATTGCTGGAAATTACCATCCATGAGGGTAAAAACAGGCAGGTACGCCGCATGTGCGAGCATATCGGGCACCCGGTGCTTAGCTTGCGGCGAGTTAGTATCGGCCCATTGAAAATAGGCGACTTGCAGCGAGGCCGTTTTCGGCATTTAACAACCCGGGAAGTAAAAATATTAATGAAAGCGGCAAAAATATCGTGATATATTGTTATTCCAGGTACTGATGGCAGGATATTCCGCGTCATGGTAGAATTATGATCATAAACTCCGCTCGGAGGTGCATATATACGTGGCTGAATTGAATACAGACACAGAAATTAGAGCAAAAGTCAGGCTAGATTATAAAGGGCAGGGCCGGCCCGGTCGTTTCTTATTTGGTGGTAAACCGGTGGACAGGGTTGCAGAGGAGGTTAGGGAACAACAAGTAGCACTGCTTAGAAACATACCCATACAGGGCATACATGTTGAAAATATCGAAACTAGTATTGATGTTTACACTGTTTGGGACGACGTGAACGAAGTAAATGTAGCTTACGCACCGGTTATTCTTACTTTAACAGCGGATAATATAGAGGATTTGTTGCGTTTTATTGTCCGGGAGGGCTTTTGTACAATTGAGATTATTGAGCCAGGGAATATAGTACTGTCCCGCTATGACCTGGAACGATTTTTGTTCAAGGTCGGTGAAGAAATAAAAAGTTATGTGGCACACATAGAAAGAAAACATAACTTATGATAATAATAATCAAATGTACGGCATATATCATGTTAAAAAAAGAAAGGTGATCTGCCGTGCGTAAAGGTTTTCTTTTCTGGGGTGTTAATTTAGAGCGCTGGTTGTTACGGGTTGTCGTTATGTGTGCGGTAATGCTTGTCTCCGTGCAGTGGTTTACCAATGATCCTGTGCTGCGGGTTATCGGCAAAGTAGATGAGAGTATAGTAGACCAAGGTAGTCTTGTACAGGCTGACCTTAACCACCTGGTAACCTTTCAACTGCTGGATTATACTTCTTTACCCAAGGCTGCGATACTGGTGAACGGTGAAAAAAAAGGTTATTTCGCGAACCGCTATGTTACTGTACCCGTAACTGATGGGGATGAGCTGGCCATTGAAACCGGCTTTTATGAGCGTCCCGTTTCCTTTAAAATAATTCAGACTTACGGAAATGTGTTAGTGCCACCAATAGGTATTGTTATAGAAGTGCAGGGAACCACTAAAACAATCGGAACAGTGGTGATAGGCAAATCTACCAAGGCCAATCGTTAATTGACAAAGGAGGTGTTTGACGATGGCGCCATTAGGCAGCAGGGAAGTGGCCCGGGCCGCAATAAAGATGGCCCTTACAGATAGCAGGGATCAGGAAAAGGAGTTGAAGGCAAGTTATTTAAAAACAGGCATTAAAACAGCAGCCGTGGACCATGGGGGCGATTTTATCGTCTCGGTAAATAAAATCATTGAGCGGTCGGTGGTGGCAGCCAAGCGTGAGGGAGTAATTCGCGAAGTGCACGCCGATGAAGGAGCTGTGGCCGGGGCTACCAGGGAGGCTATTTCTCAGGTGATGACCAAGGCCCTGGGCTTAAACGTTGGCGGCAAAATAGGCATTGCCAGATACCAGGATCATATCAGCGTGGCTGTCTTTTTTGGTGTTGGTATGCTTCATCTGGATGAGGTAGCTATCGGGCTTGGCCATCGGGCGGTATCTTCTTAAAGATGTGGGGTAATGTAATGCGCGGAATCAGAGGTGCGATCACTGTTGATGAAAATACGGAACAAGCTATTGGTAAGGCTGCCCAACAACTTGTCAGCGCTATGCTTACCGAAAACAATACCCTTTCTACTGAAAATATAGCAAGTGTGCTGTTCACTGTAACCAGTGACTTGAACATGGCCTTTCCGGCTGCTGCGGTTAGAAGACTGGCCGGTTTTAATCAGGTTCCCATGATGTGTGCCCTGGAAATGGATGTGCATGGTAGCCTTAACCGGTGCATCAGAGTACTCATGCTGGTTAATACCAGTGCGGGACAGGGTGATATCAAGCATGTTTACCTGGGAGATGCAGTTAGGCTTCGCCCTGATTTAATTTGAGGGATACTGTACTGAGATAAGCCCGGCAGGATGAGGGTAGGAAGGTGGGAGAAGCTGTTGTACAAGTTGGTTCAACAGTGATAACCAGCGCCGCGGTGGCGGCAGGTGCCGACGACATCATGGTGGAAGTACATCCCGAACCAGCCAGGGCCCTTTGACGGAAGGTAATTTCTAACCCTCGGTGACATGGCTTTATTAATTGAGCGTGCCCGCAACGTGCGTAATGTTTTATAGCACCGGTTGCACCAGGCGGTAAAAAGTGTTAATATATTGGCACGGTAGCATGGTTTAGTTAAATAGTTGGTATAAGCATTTGAACAACGGAGCACGGTAGTACGGTTGGGGGCGATAGTATGAAAACATAATCACTCCTCTGGGGAGTTTTTTGCATTTTTAGGGGTCTTGGGAACTACACGGGTATTTAAGAGAATGTTTAATATAACCTATTACTCAGTATACTAAAACCAAAATCAGGCTAACCTAACATTTATGTAAACTGGAGGCTTAATTATGATCGTTGTGATGAATCACAATGCAGATAGCCATGATATAGATAACATATTAAAGAAACTGGAAAGCGCAGGTTTTCAAATCCACCTCTCTCGGGGTGTGGAAAGAACTATCATTGGGGCTATCGGAGATAAAACCAGGTTGAACGATTTGTCTTTCGAAGCTATGCCGGGCGTGGAAAAGGTGGTGCCCATACTTCAACCTTATAAACTGGCCAGTCGGGCCTACAAGAATGAACCCACAGTTATAAAGGTAGGAGGGCTAACTATAGGTGGGGACACCATTCATGTTATGGCCGGTCCTTGCGCAGTGGAAAGCTGGGAGCAGTTATTGCAAACGGCCCAAATTGTCAAAGAAGCCGGGGCAACTCTGCTGCGGGGTGGTGCATTTAAACCTCGCACCTCGCCTTATTCATTTCAGGGCCTGGAAGAACAGGGGTTGGAAATGCTTGCCGAAGCCCGGGAACGTACAGGGCTGCGTATTGTTACCGAAGTAATGGACACTCGCACAGTAGGATTAGTGGCCCGGTATGCTGATATTTTGCAAATTGGCACCCGCAATATGCAAAATTTCATTCTTCTTCGGGAAGTTGCCTGGGCAGGCAAACCGGTATTGTTGAAACGCGGTTCCTCTGCTACCATAGAGGAATGGCTGTTAGCAGCGGAATATATCCTGGCCGAGGGGAATCGGGAAGTTATTCTCTGCGAGCGTGGTATACGTACCTTTGATGATTACACCCGGAATACGTTGGACCTAACTGCTGTGCCTGTAATAAAATATTTAAGTCACCTGCCGGTAATCGTGGATCCTAGTCACGCCATCGGTAAATGGCGGTTTGTTGAGCCTATGTCCAGGGCCGCTATAGCGGCAGGGGCGGACGGTCTGCTGATAGAAGTACACCCCAACCCGGCGGAGGCCGTCTGTGACGGACCTCAGTCTTTAAACTCAGAAAATTTCCGGGCGCTGATGCAGCAGTTAAATGGTATCGCCGAATTAATGGGTAAGCAAATAGGTCATTTGTCATGCTAATAGAATGCTGCGCGATTATTGGCGTGGGTCTGATTGGCGGCTCACTGGGGCTGGCGCTTGCTGAGCGTCAATTGGCGGGTCACATCTGCGGTGTAGACGTAAACCGGGATAACCTGACTATGGCACTAGCTGCAGGCGCAGTGCACCAGGCAGCCGCTCTACCCGAGGCCGTCTCCGGGGCAGATTTGGTTATCCTGGCAGCCCCGGTTGGGACTACCGGGGCGTTGTTAAAAGAAATAAAACAGTATATTAAACCAGGTGCTATAGTTACGGACGTGGGCAGTACTAAAGAAGAAGTAATGAGGCAAGCTGGAGAGCATATAGGAGGCCGTTTTGTTGGCGGGCATCCCATGACCGGCGCCGAGACGGTTGGTTTTAGCGGTGCTGACTCCTACCTCTTTGAAAATGCCTTTTACTTGTTGACACCAACACCTGAAACCGATACCGGTGCACTGGATACTGTGCGCCGGCTGGTCCAGGCTATAGGCGCAGTGGTAATGGAAATGTCGCCCCGGGAACACGATCTGGTTACGGCGGCCATCAGCCACCTGCCTCATTTTATGGCCGTATCCCTTGTGGCCGCGGTGGCGGGCATGCCGGTAGGGGATAAAGCTATGGCGTTGGCAGCGGGGGGATTTCGTGATACCACTCGGATTGCCGCTAGCAGCCCAACTATGTGGCGGGATATATTTTTATCCAATCGCGAGCAGGTGCTGAGAACACTTGATTATATGCGCATTGCTATGGATGAGTTGGAGACCGCCTTGCGCCGGCGGGATGCCGAAAAAATGATGCACATATTATCAGGTGCCAGCACGGTCAGAAAAAAATTACCCTTAAGGCCAAAAGGCTACCTGCCCTATATTTATGAAATTGTCGTCACTGTGCCCGACCGGCCCGGAATCATTGCCGGGCTGGCTGGGATGCTGGGTGAAGCGAGCATTAACATAGTGGAAATAGAAATATTGCGTGCCCGGGAGGGGTACGGGGGTACCATAAGGGTCGGTTTCGCTACTGCAGAAGAGCAGGACCTGGCCATGGAGTTGTTTCAAGCCAGGGGGATTAAGTGTCGCCGCAAGGTTTAGCGAGTGGGTAAAGTTAAGCGTGATTAAAACCCGGCACCAGCGGTGCCGGGTGACAGAGGAGCGATGACCAAGTGGAAGTTGTGATAAAGCCGGTGTGTACTTTGCATGGTGATGTGTTGGTACCCGGTGATAAATCCATGTCCCACCGGGCTGTGATGCTGGGTGCGCTGGCTGACGGGGAAACCGAAATTGAAAACTTTTTATTTGGCGAGGACTGCTTGTCTACTATACATGTGGTACAATCCCTGGGGGTGGAAGTACATATTGGAAAAGACCGGGTGGTGGTGCGTGGCGGTGGGCTGAATGCGCTGCGGGAGCCAGATGACGTTTTGGATGCGGGTAATTCGGGTACCACCATGCGACTCATGGCGGGCATATTGTCCGGCTGCCCGTTTTTTTCGGTGCTCACCGGCGATGCATCGCTTCGCCGCCGTCCCATGCAGCGGGTCATCAAACCGCTGGCTGCCATGGGAGCCCGGATCACGGCCAGGGGCGGCAATGCCTATGCCCCCATGGCTATTACAGGGGGCGATCTTTGCGCTATTACCTACAGGTCACCGGTGGCCAGCGCCCAGGTTAAATCCGCTGTTTTGCTGGCCGGTTTGTTTGCCGACGGCCCGACTACTGTAATTGAACCGGCACGCTCTAGGGACCACACCGAGCGGCTGCTAAGTTATTTCGGCGCCAGGGTGGAAGTTGAGGATAAGCAAGTTTCGGTGTGGGGAAGACCGGAATTGAGGGGGCGCAAAGTTGTTGTACCCGGGGATATATCCTCTGCGATGTTCTTTCTGGTGGCCGGAGCCGTAATACCCGGCGCGGACCTGTTAGTGCGCAATGTGGGCATTAATCGCACCCGCGCAGGTGCACTGAAGGTACTCATGGAAATGGGTGCCGATATAAATATCTTAAATGAACAACAGGTTAGCGGCGAACCGGTGGCGGATATCAGGGTGCGCAGCAGCCGCCTAAAAGGTACAATTATTAACGGTGCTATCATTCCCTATCTTATTGATGAGCTGCCTGCGCTGGCAGTGGCCGCGGTAATGGCTGAGGGAGTAACTGTAGTGCGTGATGCTGCCGAGTTGCGTTTTAAAGAAACCGATCGGATTACTGCTATAGTTAAACTGCTAAGCCAAATGGGTGCTGATATTACCGAGCAGGAGGATGGCTTTGTTATCCGGGGGGGGCATGCTTTACATGGGATGGAATGTGATAGTTATGGTGACCACCGGATGGCTATGGCCGCTGCTGTGGCCGGTTTAAAAGCGAGAGGGATAACTAAAATTAAGTCTGCGGAATGCGTAAAAATTTCCTTTCCTGCTTTTTTTGATACATTAAATTCGCTAAGTGTGCAATAATAAACCTGGAAGGAAATCACTTTTTTCAGGTTTATTTTTTTATTTTAAAGAGGATATTCCAGCAGCGTGTCGAAAATAATTGGAGTATTCGTTTTCTTTGGAGTGGAACACAATGGGGCGTTTACTGAAGATTGCCATTGATGGCCCTGCCGGAGCCGGTAAAAGCACGGTTGCCAAACTGACGGCTGAAAAGTTGGGGTATTTATATATCGATACCGGGGCCATGTATAGAGCTGTAACATTACAGGCTTTAATGGATAAAATAGATATGAGTGATGAAACAAACTTGACCCGGATAGCTGAAAGTGCGGATTTAGTATTGAGGGTTGATGAAAATGGTAATACTCGTATTTTTTTAAATGGTGTAGACGTTTCAGCTCAGATCAGGACTCCACTAGTTTCACGCTGTGTTTCACTGGTTTCTCAGATCCAGGGTGTGAGGCAAAGAATGACTCAGTTGCAGAAGGAAATGGGAGCCGGGGGCGGCGTGGTGATGGAGGGCAGGGACATTGGTACTAAGGTGTTGCCTGATGCCGAGATGAAATTTTTTCTTACTGCTTCCGTGGAGGAGCGGGCCCGGCGTCGTCATGCCGAGCTTATCCAACGTGGATTTACGGTAACTTATGAAGAAGTATTTGAAGATATTGCCCAGCGTGACAACATTGATTCACACCGGGCAATGGCTCCGCTACAGCCAGCTTCTAACGCTGAAATAATCGATTGTACCAGTATGACCGTAGAACAGGTGGTTGACTTAATTGCAGGCCGGGTTTCCAGGAGGTCCGGTTAATGTTATACAGCGTTTGTAAAGTAATCTGTTTGATCTTCCTTAAGCTGGTGCGCCGGTTGAAGACATATGGCGACCCCAGGTTACAGGATGGCCAAGGTGTCCTAGTGGTATCCAATCATATTAGTTACTGGGATCCAGTGGTTATTGGCTGTATACTAAACAGAAAAATTCATTATATGGCCAAGGCAGAGTTATTTAATATTCCAGTGCTTGGTGCGTTAATTACCAATTTTGGCACTTTTCCAGTACAACGTGAAGGCATTAATCCTTCATCTATACGTCGGGCGTTGGAGTTGTTTAACTCCGGTGAAGTGGTGGGCATTTTTCCGGAGGGTACCCGCAGTAAAACTAGTGAGATGTTAAACCCCCATTTAGGTGCCGCCATGTTGGCCTTAAAAGGGGGTGTACCATTGTTGCCGATAGCGCTCAGCGGGACTAAAGGGTATTGGGGGCAGATTAAGGTAAATGTCGGCAGACCGATGAATTTAACCACCCCAAAACGGCAGAAAGTAACCAGGGAGGAAATGGAATATGTCAGCCGGGAGTTGATGGCGGAAATAAGCCGTTTACTGGCGGTTATCCATTAATAGCGTTGGGAAGTAAGTCTATAAACTGGTAAAGTTGCGGTGAAGTTGATGAAGGTAAAAGTTGCCGCCAAAGCTGGTTTTTGTTTTGGCGTGAAAAGGGCTGTGGAAATGGCCCGCAAATGCTTGCATGATAGAGATGGACCGGTGTACACACTGGGCCCGCTGATTCATAATGACCAGGTTACCGGAGCGCTGTCTATTGAGGGTATCATACCGGTAAGCGATGTAGATGAAATTACTGGACCAGGAATTGTAATTATACGCTCCCATGGTGTGGTACCTGAAATTTACCACCGTGCTGAGCAAAAAGGGCTTGACCTGGTGGATGCCACATGCCCGTTTGTGCGTAAAGTACAGCAAAGGGTGCATAACTTTGTACAGCAAGACATACCTGTGGTGGTAGTAGGTGATCCTAATCACCCGGAAGTACAGGGCATTATTGGTTGGTCCGGCGGCAGGGCTATGGTGGTTGCCGATGCCGGTCAGGCCGAAAAGCTGGATAAATTCCCTGAGCTAGGAGTTGTTGCGCAAACAACCCAGCGGCAGGATAACTTTGATGCTGTAATTAAAGTATTAAGAAACAGCGGAAGTCGGGTGCAAGTGTACAATACCATCTGCTTGGCCACTGCGGAAAGGCAGAGGGAGGCGCTGGAACTTGCGCAACAGGTGGACGCCGTACTGGTGCTGGGAGGCAAAAAAAGCGCCAATACAGCCAAGCTGGCTCAAATTTGCCATACTGCCGGAAAACCGGTGTATCGGGTAGAAACAGCCGAAGAAATAGATTTTGCGTGGTTGAAAGGACTCCGTACAGTGGGGGTTACGGCAGGCGCATCTACACCCGGCTGGATTATAGAGGAGGTTTGTTGTCGAATGATGGATTTTGAAGAAACCAACAATGAAGAAGTAATGGAAACACAGGTTGAAGAGCAGCCAACGGTTGAAGCCGAGCCGCAGGAAGACATGAAACAGGAAATGGAAGATGCTGTTGAGGTTAAGAACCTCAAAAACGGTGATATTGTCACCGGCGTGGTAGTTCAGGTCAACCAGGATGAGGTGCTGGTTGATGTGGGTGCCAAGTCGGAAGGCGTTGTTCCGCTTAGGGAACTATCCAATTTTAATGTAGATTCCCCACAGGATGTAGTAAAAGTGGGTGATAAGATAAAAGTGTATGTGTTAAAATCGGAAGACAATGAAGGTCGGGTAATTTTATCCAAAGAAAAAGCCGACGCTGAAGAAGCTTGGGCACGTCTGGAAGAAGACATGAATGAGGGCCAAGTGGTCACCGGCTCTGTTCGTGAAGTAGTCAAAGGCGGTTTGCTGGTAGATGTAGGCGTACGGGCATTCCTGCCCGCCTCATTGGTAGATAGGGGTTATGTTGAAGATCTAAGCAAGTATTTAAATATGGAAATAGATGCCAAAGTAATTGAACTTAACAGGGCTAGAAGGAAAGTTATTCTTTCCCGTAAGGCTGTTCTGGAAGAAGAATATGCACGTAATCGTGAGGAATTGCTGAGTAACCTGGAAGAGGGCCAAGTCATCGGGGGAGTTGTCCGCCGATTGACCAATTTTGGTGCTTTTGTGGATATCGGTGGTGTTGACGGACTGCTGCACATTTCCGAAATGGCCTGGTATCGCATCAATCATCCCTCCGAAGTGGTGCAGGTGGGCGATGAACTGGATGTTAAAGTACTGCGGGTGGACAGGGAGAATGAAAAGGTTTCCTTGGGCTTAAAGCAGGTGCTTCCTAATCCCTGGGAAAATGTTGAAGGCAAGTATCCAGTGGGCAGTATCATCAACGCCAAGGTGGTGCGCCTAGCTCCCTTTGGTGCTTTTGTACAGCTGGAACCCGGTGTGGAAGGTCTGGTGCATATATCCCATTTAGCCGATCGGCATGTGGCCACTCCTGATGAAGTGGTACAAGAAGGTGAAGAAATTCGGGTCAAGGTACTCAGTGTGGCTTCCGATGAAAAACGTATTCGCTTATCCATCAGGGAGGTGGACCGAGAAAAACCTAGCAAGCCTAACCCCAAAGAACATCAACCTAAAAAACAAGAAGTCCCACCGTCCAATGACGGCGGCACCGTAACTATCGGTGACCTGGTTGGTGACATTTTTGAGAAACAGGAATAAACTCTGTTTATTAAACTTAGTAATGTGACGAGGTATTTGCTCGTGGAATAAAGATTATCAAAGAGGCTGTTACAGCCTCTTTTTTTTTGCGAAAATGGCCCAACATATAACCACTTGCAAAAGGATGTCCGGCACACATATTTTCCTTTATCCGGGGAAGCATAGTTTTACGAATACAAAAGCTATTTTTTTAAGGAGGGTGCGCAATGACTCAGTTACCCATCGGGATAATTGTACTAATTGTTGTTTCCATTTTAATTTATTTTGGCCTAGCCCACCGCGTGCTCGACAGAATGCGTATTTCGGATCGCGCTGCTTTGGGGATTATTGCACTGATGGCAGTGGGGAGTTTTATCGATATTCCCCTGAGTACTGGTCGCTATCATGTGTCGGTTAACATTGGCGGAGCACTGGTGCCGCTGGGCGTAGCCGGTTACCTGCTAAGCAGGGCGGGTACACCCAAGGAATGGGGTCGGGCGCTGATATCTGCACTGATCACTGGTGCCGTGATTTTCGGGGTTGGCAACCTTATGTCCCGGGGTGACGTGGAGCCTGGCGGGCGTTTCTTTGGCTACCTGGATGCCCTGTGGGTTTATCCTGTCATTGGCGGCTTAGTGGCTTATATAGCAGGTCGCTCCCGCCGTAGTGCTTTTATTGCCGCAACGCTGGGGTTGGTGTTTGTGGATCTAGCTTATTGGGCCCAGTTGTATTATATCGGTGCACCGGCCGGCACGGTTGCTATAGGCGGTGCCGGTGCGTTTGACGGTATCGTGCTTGCAGGGATAGTGGCTGTTTTACTGGCGGAATTAATTGGTGAAACCAGGGAAAGGCTGCAGGGTGGGCCGGCTACCCGGGGACGGTCTGACGAATTAGTGGAGGCGCTGCGCAAGCCGGGACCTACAGAAGAAAAACCTGAGCGTGTAGATAGCAGGGAGGGAGAAAAACAGTGAAAAAAAAGCAGTTAAAAATGGCCCTGGGAGCCGGATTTTTGGTGCTGGGTGTTTCAGTGCTGGGCTATTTTGCGGTATCACGCTCCATATCTCCCGTTTGGTCACCAGGTGATATTTGGAACAGCGGTATGGAAGCCGATCACAGGGACGGTCAGGTATTTAAAATTACCGATAACAGCAATAAACTGCTCAGCCAAATGTCTCGTACTGTTTCGGTGGGCGATGAGTTAATCACCGGCAGCGGGCGGCACTATAAAGTTAAAACGGTGGACGGTTTTAATGCTCAGGCCGAGTTCACAGGTATGGACCGGGAACTGGTGGGCTATATGGATGAATACGAAAACATTACTGTGCCTGTGGCAGGCCAGCAGGACTGGAAGAACAGGCCGGTGGCCTTGTATCATACCCACAGCGCAGAATCCTATGTGCCCACCGATGGTACGGAAAGCAAACCTTATAAGGGTGGTATATTTGACGTTGGTGACGCCATGGCTGCGGAATTAAAGAAAAAGGGTGTTAACGTTCTACATGATAAAACCCCTCACGAGCCTAGGGATACCAATGCTTATTACCGTTCCCGGCGTACCGTAGCGAGTTTGATGAAGAAAAACCCTGTAGCGGTAATTGATGTGCACCGGGATGGCATACCCGACCCTAATTACTATAGCAAAAAAATTGCCGGCAAAGACGCCACCCAAGTTCGGCTGGTAGTAGGCAGGCAAAATCCTAAAATGCAGTCTAACATGGAATTCGCCAAAAAGGCAATGGCTTATGCCAATAAAGTACACCCGGGCCTGGTAAAAGAAATATTCATTGCCAAGGGCAATTATAATCAGGATTTGATGTCTACTGCCATGCTGGTGGAAGTGGGTACCCATACCAATTCCAAGGTGGCTGCCGAAAATGGTGCAACTTTGTTTGCCGATGCCTTGCCTGGTCTGCTTGGCCTGGGCGGTGTTGCCCAAACTCCCGGTGGATATGGTAGACCGGGGGCCAGCTCACCAGCCGGTTGGAAAACCCTGGCCTGGATAATCGGTGTTGCGGTGCTAGGCGGAGGTGCATTCCTACTGATCAGTTCCGGAAGTTGGCAGAATGCCCGTAAACGGTTAAGCGGCTATTGGGGGAGAGAATTTGCCGGGTTTATTGCACCGATGAGAAAAAGGCTGAATAAAAGAAATAGAAATAACAGCCCCGCTGTTGAAGATGAAGAAGCCAATGATGCATTAAAAGATAACCGTGATAACGTTAGAAGCGATTAGCAGCTAACTTGTGTTAGGTATTAATTGGTAATTGGGCGTATCATGTTCTTCAATTAAAGTGATACGCCCAATTTGATGTTGGACAGCACCCGGTGATGGAGCCATGAAAACCATTTTACTGAGCGAAAGGTGTGATCCGGTTTGGAAAAATACATGATTGTAATACTGGCCGGCACCATGGCAGGTATTTTGACCCGGTTGCTGCTGCTTAAGTTGGATTATCGCCAATATCCCGGCTATCCCCACGGGTATATATCGCATTTTTCCCTGGGTGCTATCGCCTCTGCTCTAGGTGCGGTGGCTGTGCCTGCGTTAATGAACAAGGATTTTACTGCCTTTACCTTTTTGGCCCTGGCTGCCCAGCAGTTTCGAGAAATTCGCAATATTGAGAGGCAAACCCTGGAAAACCTGGAGGAGACCAGACTGGAAAAGCGGGGTAAGGATTATATTGAAGGAATTGCCCGTACCTTTGAAGCCCGCAACTATCTGGTAATGGGTACTGCTTTTATTACCAGTATTGCGGCAATGCTGGCTGGTATTTGGGGGGCTGCGGCTATGGCTCTAATACTGATACTTTTTAGTAAAACTTTTATGGCCGGAAAGAACATCGGGGATATCTGTGAGGTAGTTCCTGCTCAGGTTCATTTTAAAAACTCACTGCTATGTGTAAATGAAATTGATTTCATGTCGGTTGGGCTGCCAGAAATGCGCCAGAAAATACAGCATGAGGCGCTGGGCGTAATGATTAAGCCAAAAAATGATAATGCCAGGGCTACTTTGCATGATTTGGGCCAGCGCATGGCCATTACTCATACAGTGGCTTTGGTCATGGGAAGTAAGAAGGAAGTGGACATACCAGAATTTACCCCGCTAGCACGTAAAAATCCTGATACCGGTGAAATAGCTTTATATATCATGCCGGTTGAAAAGGATATGACATCTCTGATAATGGCAGTGCAAAGAACACCTTTACTAGAAAGCGCCCGCGTAAAACCGCTAAAGACACAGGCAGGGCGAATTGCAGCCGATTAGATTTTAGGACCTGTCCAAGTTCTGTTTGGGAATAAACCATCCAAGGGGGTAGGTAATTTGGGCGAAGAAGCAAAGGGCATACTGGCGGTAATCATGACAGATAAAAATAAAGTAACTGGAGCAGTACCAATATTCATCGCTGATAGCGAAGAGGAAAAGGAAAAAACTGCTTTAATTTTAGCCAAATCATTGGATGCCATGGTACATGACCTGGAAAACGGTGTCTATTTCATAGTAGGACATTAAAGGTGATGAGCATTGAAAATAATTTACCACTGCTTTGGAGGTACTCACTCCTCTGTAACGGCTGCGGCATATCATTTGGGTATGTTACCACCGGAGTGTGGACTCCAGGATGAGGATTTACTGGCCATCCCGTTTTTTGATACCCGGGATAGTTTCGATCATGGCAATATTACTTTGATGGGTAAAGACGGGAAGGGTAATGATATCTACTTTGTAGGCCAGCGGGGATACCCGCAGATATTAGAAAATATTACATACGGGCTGGCCCGGGAATTCAACATACCGCCGCTGCAATATAAGCTGGTCAACGTAATGCATAAAGTGAACTTAAGTATGCGGCTTGGGGGCTTTATGTCCCGCCGGTTTAAATGGATTTATCCGGGGCGTCCGCTGGTTACCCGGGGCACTATGCGGGCTTTCACAAATATTATAAACCTGGTTCGCAGGGTGAAGGCAGGGGAAAGACGTTAAAGTGAAAAGGATAATATTTTTTAATGATACCGGATTCCCTTATGCCGCACTGGCAGCGGCTATCCGTAGCGGGGCGCTTCCTGCTCACCGACCGCCCAAACCCAATGAATTGGAGCAAGTGCTGGCCCTTACCGGGTTGGGCAGGGGAGATGCATCTGTATATAACCTAGGACAAAGCGAGCGAGATGAGAGCTGCCTCGCCCTGTGGTCCCGGGGTAACGGTGATATGGTCGGGCGGATTATTAAGAGTTTTCTTGCCATTATGCATATTGATAATTATGAGCTGGTTCATATTAAATGCCGCAATAATCTATTGGCGACAGTCGGGGTCTTTATAGCGGGGATACCAGGTTTGCGAAATGTGGGCCTTCCGTTGGTACACCGCCACGTAGTGAATATATACCGGGAGTTAAACCAAAAATAAGCTTTTCCTTGACTAAATATGGCAGCTATCAGATAATGTAACAAGAATGTTACATGAGGGGAGGGTCCCCATGCGGGACCGAGGCTTAATAATTACATCCGTGGCCGATAACAGCATAGCAGATGAACTAAGGTTACAACCCGGGGATGTGCTTTTGCAAATCAATGGACAGGAAATAAGCGATATTCTCGATTATCAGTACTTAATTGCTGATGAATATTTACAGGTGCTGGTGCGAAAGTACAATGAAGAACACTGGCTGATTGAGATTGAAAAGGATTACGATGAAAACTTGGGCCTTGCTTTTCAGGACGATGGCTGGGGGCCAACCCGCCAGTGCGCTAACAAATGTATATTTTGCTTTGTAGACCAAATGCCCGGGCAAATGCGTCCAACGCTGTATATTAAAGATGATGATTATAGACTATCTTTTGCCCAGGGCAATTTTATCACTCTGACCAATGCCGGCCCCGCCGATCTTGAGCGTATAGCTCAAATGCGGCTAAGCCCGCTATATATCTCTGTACATACAACAAACCCGGCCTTGCGCCGGCAAATGATGGGTAATCCCAAAGCAGAAAAAATTATGGACCAGTTGCGTTACCTGGCCAAAGCCGGTATTCAAATGCACACTCAAGTGGTGCTGTGCCCTGGTATCAATGACGGCCCGGAACTTAACCGCACCATTACTGATCTGGCTGAACTCTGGCCAGCGGTACGTTCCCTGGCTGTTGTTCCCGTAGGCTTAACCACCCACCGCCAAGGACTTTTCGGTTTGCGTTCTTATAATGCATCGGAGGCCCGGTCGGTGGTGCGAGAAGTACAACTTTGGCAAAAAGTTTTTATTACTGAATACCAATACCCGCTTGTTTTTGCCAGCGATGAATTTTACCTGCTTGCCGGGGAACCCATTCCATCGGCGGAGGAATACGGTGGTTTTCCCCAAACCGAAAACGGTGTGGGGTTGGTACGGCTTTTTATGGATGAATGGCAGCAGTTAGCTGGTTTGTTACCCGAGCGCATTGAACAACCGGTGCGTTGTTCTCTGGTCACCGGAACTCTTGCCGGATCTTTGTTGGCACTGGTGGTGGACGAGCTCAACCAAATTGCCGGGCTGAGGATGAAACTGCATGTTCTGGAAAACAACTATTTTGGTAAAACTGTTACCGTAGCAGGTTTGCTAACCGGGCAAGATTTATTGGCCGGCCTGGAAGGACGTGATTTGGGCGATCGGTTGTTCATCCCCGGGGTAATGCTTCGGGAAGGTGAACATGTATTTTTAGACGATCTTACATTAGAAGAATTGGCCGGCAGACTAAAAGTACAGGTTATCCCAGTGGATAATCCTGCGGAACTGATGCAGTTATTAAAACTGTACCCTTGACTGGCTAGATGCTATAGTTCATGTACCTAAAAAGACACATATAAGCAACTATGGTTTGCCTGCAATCCAACAATTTTAGGCTTTACAATTATTTTCAAGACTAACTCCTTTTGGAGAGAGGTGTACCCGTGGCAAGATCAATAGTGGCCATAGTAGGCCGTCCCAATGTAGGTAAATCAACCTTGTTCAACCGTATAGTAGGCGGGCGGGTGGCCATAGTAGAGGGAGTGCCCGGAGTTACCAGGGACCGTCTCTACCAGGATGCCGATTGGAATAACCGCTGGTTTACTCTGGTAGATACCGGCGGGCTAGATTACCAGGAAGACGGTGTAATAATATCGCACATTCGTAAGCAGGCTGAGCTGGCCATAGAAGAAGCCGACCTGGTTCTTTTTGTGGTGGATGCGCGGGCTGGGTTAACCGGTACTGATGAGGATGTAGCCAAGGTTCTGCGTCGCTCGGAAAAACCTGTGATTTTGGTTGCCAACAAAGTGGAACATTTTGATAAAGCCCATGAATTATATGATTTTTACCGCCTTGGCCTTGGTGATCCAATCCCGGTTTCAGCCGCCGAGGGTTTAAATACCGGAGACTTGCTGGACCGGCTGGTACAAGATCTGCCCCCGGCTGAAGAAGAAGAAACTGAGGATGATATAATTAAAATTGCCGTTATTGGCCGCCCTAATGTGGGCAAATCATCCCTGGTAAATGCTTTGTTGGGCGAGGAAAGGGTTATTGTCAGTAATATACCGGGTACCACCAGAGATGCTATTGATTCATATATCGTCCGGGGGGACAAAAAGTATTCCATCATTGATACTGCAGGTATTAGACGGCGCAGTAGAATTGACTTATCCACCGAAAGATATAGCGTAATTCGCTCGCTGCGTGCCGTGGATCGCTGTGATATAGTGCTAATGCTTATTGACGCAGTGGAGCAATTAACCGACCAGGACAAGAGAATTGCCGGTTACGCCCACGAAAAGGGACGAGCCTCCATTTTAGTAGTTAATAAATGGGACTTAGTGGAAAAAGATGACCGTACTGCCAACCGCTATATTGAAAAGCTTAGGGACGGGCTGGGTTTTATGCAGTACGCTCCGGTGTTGTTTATCAGTGCTCTAACTCATCAGCGGGTGCACCGGGTGCTGGAACTGGTGGATTATGTAAGCGAGCAGCAAAACATGCGCATTGCCACCACCGGTTTAAACCAACTGCTGCGCGATGCTATATTACACAATGCTACACCCCAGGATAAGGGCAGGCACCTGAAAATTTTTTATGCTACTCAGGCAGCCGTGAAGCCGCCCACCTTTGTTTTATTTGTCAATGATCCTGAATTAATGCACTTTTCTTATCTGCGTTATTTGGAAAACCAGCTGCGTTCGGCATACGGCTTTGAGGGTACACCCATTAAGCTGGTCATGCGCAAAAGATAAGGAGTGGAGCTATGAATATATTACTGGCCGTTGTGATTAGCTACCTAATTGGTTCTATACCAGTGGGGGTGCTGGTGGCCAGGACTAAAGGTATTAATATTATGGAGCGCGGCAGCGGCAACATTGGCACCACCAATGTGTGGCGCAACCTGGGCGCAGGGTATGGCCTATTTGTGCTGGTTCTGGATATGGCCAAAGGAGTGACCGCCGTGTTGGTGGGCCGCTACCTCGGCGGTGTTGAAACTGAGCTGCTGGCTGCTTTCGGTGCCATGTGCGGGCACAGTTGGTCTGTGTTTCTGCGTTTTAAAGGCGGTAAAATTGTGGCCACCGGTGCGGGGGTAATGCTGGCCATATCCCCCTTGGTCACACTGATTGGACTGGTGATGCTTTTAACCACTCTGGCTATCAGCCGTTATGTATCCCTAAGTTCCATGATGGCCGCCATAACAATACCAATTGCCATGACTGTATTGGGTATGGACAAGTTATACATCATTTTTAGTATCATATTAGTTATATTTGTTATTTACAAGCACCGTTCCAATATACAAAGAATTATTGCAGGTACGGAATATAAGGTGGGAAAGGGCAGGAGGATGTAGTGTGACGGCAAGTGGTAAACAAATTACCGTGCTGGGTGCCGGCAGCTGGGGCACTGCTCTAGCCTATCACCTGGCCGGGGACGGCGATACGGTCTATCTGTGGGCTCGGCGCTTGGAACAGGTGGAGGAAATAAAAATATACCGGGAAAATAAACGCTACTTACCCGGTGTTTATTTGCCTGCTAATATCCATGTCACAACTGATCTGGAACAGGCGCTGACGGGTGCCGGCGCTGTTGTTTTTAGCGTACCCTCGCACACTTTCAGGACAGTTGTCAGGGAAGCACTGCCTTTCATTCGGACCGAAACACTTATTGTGAACAGTGCCAAGGGCATTGAGGAAAACAGCACGCTCAGATTATCCGAAGTGTTTACCGCTGAGGCGGGCCTGCCTAGGACAGAACATTATGCCGTGCTATCAGGTCCCAGTCACGCCGAAGAGGTGGCCAAAAAAATGCCTACCGCTGTAGTGGTAGCCTCCACCTCCCCGCATACCGCCGTGCTGGCCCAGGATTTATTTATGCGAGATAATTTTAGGGTTTATACCAACCCGGATATCATAGGTGTGGAGTTGGGCGGGGCTTTAAAGAATGTTATTGCCCTGGGCGCCGGTATTGTAGACGGTCTTAACGGCAGTGATAATTCCAAGGCAGCGCTGATGACGCGGGGGTTGGCGGAGATTACCAGACTGGGAATGGCTATGCAGGCCAATCCCCTGACCTTTGCGGGGCTTACCGGGCTGGGTGATTTAATTGTTACCTGTATCAGTCGACACAGTCGCAACCGTCGCGCCGGTATAGCAATTGGGCGGGGCAAAACATTGCAGCAGGCGCTGGGCGAGGTCAACATGGTGGTGGAAGGGGTGCGCACTACTATGGCCGCTCACACATTGGCCGCTACCTGGGGGATCGAAATGCCCATCACTGAGCAAATGTATCAGGTGCTTTTTCAAAACCTCCACCCTCAAGTTGCAGTGAATAATCTAATGACCCGCGTAAAAACAAGAGAAGTGGAAGAAGTGGCCCTTGCCCAAATCAAGTGGTAAACTGAACAAGGTGCTTGGTGTTGAAGCGAGTTCCGATATCAGGAAAAAATGTATCGAAAAAACCGGCTTAACGTCGGTTTTTTTATATTTGCCAAACTATCAATAGGCTGGCAGATCTTAATTGCTCACTCAACTGTTTGCAATATACCTGACAGCTTTTTTGTTACACTAATTAACATTTATAAGAATAGCTGAATGGAAACCTTTACACATAAAAATAAATGGTTTATACTAACATAAGTGGTAAACAATGTTAATATGGCTAACTACTTGCCTGCTTGATTGTAAGCCAGCGGAGCAAGCCAGGTTTAAAAAAATCCATATCCTAAAATCCGGGCGCATATATTACTGGTAGCAGTGTCCAACCTGTAAATTTAAATGGCGTATTTTAGACTAAACAGTAATAAATATAGTGACTACTCATATATATATAATGTTAATGTATGCCATTGGAAAAAACTGCTCGTGGACTAGGTTGGCCGATGGCCTTTATATACTGTTTTTCCTACCGGTAGGGGGGATGCTATTCTGATATCGTTTTATTAATTATATAATTTTTGATAAGGAGGGAGTGCGTTCATGGAAAAGTTAGATATTTTCCGCGATATTGCGGAACGCACCGAGGGGGATATTTACCTGGGTGTTAGCGGCGGCGTGCGCACAGGCAAATCTACTTTTATTAAACGGTTCATGGATCTAATGGTCATACCTAATATTGAAAATGAATACGAAAGAGAAAGGGCCAAGGATGAGCTACCCCAGAGCGGAGCCGGTAAAACTATTATGACCACTGAGCCCAAATTTGTGCCCAACGAAGCGGTCGAGCTAGAGATAAGTCCTAATCTTCAAGTAAAGGTCCGGTTGGTTGACTGTGTGGGGTACCGGGTGGAGGGGGCTCTTGGCTATGAGGATGAGGAAGGCAACCCGCGTATGGTATCCACCCCCTGGTTTGAAGAACCCATTACATTTGAGGAAGCCGCAGAAACAGGTACCAGAAAGGTAATCAGCGAGCACTCCACCATTGGCCTGGTGATTACTACAGACGGTACCATCACAGATATCCCTAGAGAAAATTTTGTCCCCGCCGAAGAAAGAGTGGTTCAGGAGCTAAAAGAAATCAACAGGCCTTTTATTATTGTCTTAAATACTACCGGCCCTGAAAATGAAGAAGCTATTCAACTGGCTGATGAACTTTCAGAAAAATACGATGTGCCGGTTATCCCGGTGAACTGTGTGGAAATGCTCCAGCCAGACATAATGCTGATTATGGAAAAAGCCTTGTTTGAATTCCCAGTCAATGAGGTTTCCATTGCTATGCCGCTGTGGGTGGAAGAATTGGAACAAAAACACTGGCTCAGGGAAAAATTTGACCTGGCGGTACAGGATACTGTGCAACAGGTAAGGCGACTTCGGGATATTGACGGAGCGGTGGAAAAACTTGGCGAATATGAAATGGTGCAAACCGTCAATTTAAATAACCTGGACCTGGGCACAGGCACGGCTGCTATAGAGATTAGCTCTAAACCGGACTTGTTTTACCGGGTACTGTCAGAGGAAACCGGTTTTCAGTTGGAAGGTGACCACCAGTTGTTCCGCTTGGTTAAGGAATTGGCTAAAGACAAGCGGGAATATGATAAAGTTGCACCCGCTATTTTGGAGCTCAGGGAAACCGGTTATGGTATGGTAACACCGGGGATTGACGATATGCAGTTGGAGGAACCCGAGCTAATCAGGCAGGGCAGCCGGTTCGGTATCAAACTAAAGGCCAGTGCCCCTTCCATTCATATGATTCAGGCCAATATTAATACCGAGATAACACCCATCATCGGTACCGAAAAGCAATGCGAGGAACTGGTGAGGTACATGCTGAACGAGTTTGAGGAAAACCCACAAAAGATTTGGGAATCCGAAATATTCGGCAAATCAGTCAGTGACTTGGTACGCGAAGGTATTCAAAACAAATTGCAAAGGATGCCTGAAAACGCTCAAATCAAGCTGCAGGAAACTGTTAGACGCATTGTCAACGAGGGTAGCGGTGGTCTTATTTGCATAATAATTTAACCGGTCGGAAGACCGGTTTTTTTTGTTGCTAAGGCAGTATACTTTGGACAAAGTGTAGGATACATATTAACCAATCAAAAGGTAATTTAGATGTTTCAACCGGATATGATAAGAATTTTTATTAATAATAAACGATTGCCAAAGAATAATAAATAATGATATAATGTCTCTCATGTACGGAAATGTATCCATATGACATGGACCATATTCATAAAAACAAGTGTTTATTGGAGGCAAGGCAAGAACTGTCCCCAACTTGCCAAACGGAGGTGTGATAGGTGGCAGGCAAGGATCTGCGGTTTTTTTTAGTACAGGAGGATATTCTTCCCGAGACTTTTTATAAAACAGTTCAGGCCAAGGAATTATTGATGAACGGTGAGGCAGTCACTGTAAATGAAGCGGTGGAAAGGGTCCAGTTGAGCCGCAGTGCTTTCTATAAATATAAAGACAAAATATATCCTTTTTCCCGCTGGAACCGGGACCAAACCGTTATTCTGGAAATGCTGCTGGAACACCGCTCCGGCGTTTTATCCGCAGTGTTGAACAGCATTGCCGCGTTGGGGGGAAATATTGTAACAATCAATCAAAATATCCCCCAGCAAGGTACAGCTATTGCCACTGTAACCATTGAGACAGCTAATTTAAAAGGTGATGTAGAAAATATGATCAAGCTGCTGCACAAAACCTCGGGTGTTAAAGCAGCCAAGCTACTGGGCGCGTAAGTGTGATTATTCATAACATCACATGAAAGGGGCTTTATTTATGTCGGTTGAAAATATACAAATCGGTCTTTTAGGACTGGGTACGGTGGGCCGTGGGGTATATCGCATTATTACCGGTAACGCGGACAATATCAAGCGCAAGGTCGGGGTTGGGGTTGAAATAAAAAAAATATTAGAGAAGGATACTTCCAAGCTTCGTGATTTGAACATTGACCTAGGTAAGCAGACCACCGAAATAGAAGATATTATTGACGACCCTGAAATAAAAATAGTAGTGGAAGTGTTGGGCGGCATTGAACCAACCATGAACTATGTCACCCGGGCATTAGAGGGCGGCAAAAGTGTGGTTACTGCCAATAAGGATATGATCGCCGCGCACGGCAAGCAGCTTTTCGCCTTATCCGAGGCTAATCAAACCGACCTGTTGTTTGAAGCCAGCGTGGCCGGTGGGATCCCTATCATTAGGCCTCTCAAACAGTGTCTGGCGGCCAACCGTATCACACAAATCATTGGAATTATCAATGGTACTACCAACTATATGTTAACTAAAATGACTGAGCAAGGCTCAGATTTTGAAGATGTACTGCGGGAAGCCCAGGCCAAGGGGTATGCTGAAGCTGATCCCACCGCCGATATTGAAGGTTATGATGCGGCCCGTAAATTGGCCATTTTAGCTTCCATTGCATTTAACTCGCGCATTGTTCTGGACGATGTATATGTTGAGGGCATTACAAAAATTACCTCTACGGACATTGCCTATGCCGGTGAGCTTAATTACATAGTTAAACTACTTGCAATTGCCAAGGAAACCGGGGATGGCATAGAGGTGCGGGTGCATCCCGCCCTTATACCGCATAGCCATCCTCTGGCAATGGTAAACGATGTGTATAACGCCATTTATGTTACCGGTGACGCTGTAGGGGATACGATGTTTTACGGCCGCGGGGCCGGAGAAATGCCTACAGCCAGTGCAGTAGTTGCCGATGTCATGGATGCTGCACGTAATTTGCTGCACAACGTACCGGGGATTATCTCCTGTACCTGTTATGAAAATAAACCTGTCAAAGATATGGGGGCTACAGAGGTTAAATACTACGTTCGCCTGAATGTGACCGATAAGCCCGGCGTTCTAGCCTCCATTGCCTACGTTTTTGGGGATAAGGAGGTTAGTCTGGCTTCGGTGCTGCAAAAACATAATGACGGCAATAATGCGGAAATTGTACTGGTTACCCATAAAGTACGTGAAAAAAACATGCAGGAGGCGTTGGAAACCATCAAGCAACTATCTTCGGTCAATGCGATAGCCAATATTATCCGTGTAGAAGGGGAATAAACCTGTGATTAGAGTTCAGGTGCCGGCCACCACCGCCAATTTGGGCCCGGGCTTTGACTGTCTGGGCATGGCGCTGGAACTGTATAATATAGTAGAATTTAGTAAAATTCCACGTGGTCTGATCATCGAAGTGGAAGGCGAGGGTGCCGGGGATTTGGCGTGCAACGAGGGTAACCTGGTTTACCGGGCGGCTAGGCAGGTTTTTGATCGGGTTGGCTATATGCCTGCCGGGCTCCGCATCCGGCTGATTAACGGCATACCGGTCGGCCGGGGGTTGGGCAGCAGTGCCTCCGCTGTTATTGGGGGTATCATTGCTGCCAATATGTTGTGCGGTACTAATCTAAGTAAACGGGAAATATTGGCCCTGGCCTGTTCCATGGAGGGGCACCCGGACAATATTGCTCCGGCGCTGCTCGGTGGTTTGGTGATATATGCCTCAGTGGATGATGAAATAACCTGGACTAAAGTAGATTTGCCGGTGGGGCTCAAGACGGTGGTGGCCGTGCCTGATTTTGCCATGAGCACCAGAGATACCAGGGAGGCACTACCGCACATGGTAACCATGCGAGACGCCGTGTTTAACATAGGCAGGGCGGCGCTATTAGTGGCCGCGTTACAAAAGGGAGATTTGTCCGTGCTGGGCACAGCTATGGAAGATAAATTACACCAATCGTTCCGCGCAGGGATGATTCCCGGCTATAAGAAAGTTGTATCAGCTGCCAGGCTGGCCGGTGCCCGGGGCGTGGCATTAAGTGGTGCCGGGCCTGCCATAATCGCTCTGGCGGATAATAATCAAGAATTAATTGCGGAAGTAATGAAGGAAACCTTCCGGGAAAGCGGCGTTAACGCCCGCTCCCTAATTCTAGCGCCAAGCCCGGTGGGAGCTAGAGCATTGGAAGTAATATAAGGGGTGTATAATAATATGTTGATTGTACAAAAGTACGGTGGCACATCAGTGGGGGACACCTCGCGCATAAAAAACGTGGCCAGGCGGGTGGTGGAACAGTACCGCCAGGGCAACCAAATGGTGGTAGTGGTTTCAGCTATGGGCGATTCCACCGATGACTTGATAGCTTTATCCCGGCAAATAACAGATAACCCGTCACCCCGCGAGATGGATATGCTGCTGTCCACTGGGGAACGAGTGTCCAGTGCCCTGCTGGCTATGGCCATTAAAAGCTTGGGTGTTGAGGTCATTTCTCTAACTGGACGGCAAGCCGGCATCAAGACAGATATGGTTTATTCCAAGGCGCGTATAATTGACGTGGATAATGACCGCCTGCGGGCCGAATTGGCGAATTCTAGGGTAATTATCGTGGCCGGTTTCCAAGGCTTGAACGAATATGGCGATGTCACTACGCTGGGCCGGGGCGGATCGGACACCACAGCCGTGGTTTTGGCGGCCTCGTTACATGCCGATCTGTGCGAGATCTATACTGACGTAGACGGTGTTTATACTACTGACCCCAGGGTAGTGCCCGAGGCGTGCAAGCTGGATACCATTACCTACGATGAAATGCTGGAACTGGCCCATCTGGGTGCGGCTGTGCTGCACCCCCGGTCGGTGGAATGCGCCAAGCATTACGGTATACCGCTGCATGTCCGGAGCAGTTTTAACGATAACCCGGGCACCATTGTAAAGGAGGAAACAGATTTGGAAATAAGTATGGTTATTACCGGGGTTACATATACCAAAAATGTCGCTAAGCTGGCTGTTTTCGGGGTACCAGACCAACCGGGCGTTGCTTACCAAATTTTCAAAAAGCTGGCCGATAACAACATCAGTGTTGATATGATTGTGCAAAGCGCCATGCGCGATGGCATTAATGATATCTCCTTCACAGTCACCCAGGACGACTTGCATAAATCACTTGAGACCGTCGAAGAAACTATTAAAGAGGTAGGGGCGCAAGGTTACACCTATAATGCGGACGTGGCCATGGTTTCGGTGGTGGGTGCCGGTATGAACAGCAACCCTGGTGTAGCCGCCATGATGTTCGGAGCGCTGGCGGAAGAAAATATCAACATTCATATGATCTCCACCTCGGATATCAAAATATCTTGTATTGTTAAAAATAGTGACGCTGAGCAGGCGGTCAAAGCACTGCACAAAAAATTTGCCCTGGATAAAATTGATCAGAACTAACATTAATTGGTTTTTGCTATCTGCGTTATATTGGAGGTGTATTATGAAATATATAGTTGTTTTAGGCGATGGGATGGCTGATTATCCTCGCTCCGAGTTGGCTAACCAAACACCATTGCAGTATGCTAAAACCCCTAATATGGATGGTTTGGCCTCACGTGGGGAAATCGGGATGGTGAAAACTGTCCCGGACGGGTTTGCCCCGGGCAGTGATTTGGCCAACATGTCGGTAATGGGTTATGCGCCTGAAAAGTATTACACCGGCCGCTCACCGCTGGAAGCAGTGAGTATGGGCGTAGAGCTGGGCAATGAGGATATTGCATTTCGTTGTAATCTAGTGACACTGTCGGACGAGCCTGATTACTCTGATAAGCAGATGGTCGATTATAGTGCCGGTGAGGTAACCAGTGAGGAAGCCCGGGAAATTATCGAAACCGTGCAATCGGAACTCGGCACTGGGAATAAGCACTTTTATCCCGGTGTTAGCTATCGCCATCTGATGGTTTGGCAGCAGGGCCTCGAAGAAACCATTGTCACACCGCCCCATGACATTTCCAGCCGGGTGGTGAAAGATTATCTGCCCAATGGTGCAGGCGCGGATACACTGCTGGAGATAATGCAACAAAGTTATGAACTGCTTAAAGATCACCCGGTGAACCGGTTCCGGGTGGAGCGGGGGCTGCCACCGGCTAATTCGGTGTGGCTATGGGGCCAAGGTAAAAGACCGCGGCTGCCGCTTTTTAAGGATTTATATCATCTGGATGGGGCTGTTATTTCCGCTGTTGACCTGATCATGGGTATTGGTATTTGCGCCGGTATGCAGGTATATAAAGTGCCCGGGGCCACGGGCAATATCCATACTAATTTTAGGGGTAAAGCTGAGGCAGCCCTAACCGCACTGCATGACGGGGCGGATTTTGCCTACCTGCACATTGAGGCTCCGGATGAGGCCGGGCATCAGGGGAATACCGAACTCAAAGTGCGGGCTATTGAAGAGATAGACCGGCAAGTGCTAGCTTTGCTGCTCGACGGCTTAGCGGATTTTCCCGACTACCGGATAATGTTGCTGCCTGACCATCCAACCCCACTAAACATTCGCACCCATACCGCCGAACCGGTACCTTATGTGCTGGCGGGCAGCAGCAGCGCTGCAAAGGCAACAGGTCAAACCTACTGTGAGGCTTCTGCCGCCGCTACCGGAATAATGGTACCGGATGGTCCTTCGTTAATGAGCAGGTTTCTTCGCTAAAGTTATTGTGCCGGGTGTAGCAAAGTATACACCCGGCACTTTTTCTGTCCCGGTATATCCTTAAGATGTCGGTAAAAAAGGAGTGCCTGAATGGGACCTTAGTCCATATTTTTTATTTTGAATAATATAGAATGCCATAATTTATATTTTAATGATATAATAGGAAAAAAATCTGGGGATTATATCACTGGTTTAGTATTAAAACAGCAAGTTGGTGATACATTGGTTTTTGCCGCTAGCAAAGTTTATCATAAAAGTTCGGAGTACCTGTTTGATGAATTAAAATGGCTTGATTTAACTATACAATTACAATTGTTAAAAAAACAGCACGGGCAACCTGCCAACCCGTTGGAACAGTTCAAGGGCTTGGTCATCACGGAACAGGAAATAGAAGTGCTGCTTAATGATGGTCTTCAGAATGAAAATACCTATACTGTCTCAAGTGAGCAAAGAATCGATGATTTAACAGAAGCATTAAATGGGCTGGAAAAGCATATAGAACAGCGCCGCGCAGCCAGCATTGACCAGGGTGTTTACCTGTCTTTGCACCAATTATCCGTTGTCTTTAACCTTTCCTTGTTTGAAGAGCGGTGCCTTTTGATCTGTATGGCTCCGGAACTAAACCGTAAGTATGAAAAGCTATATGCCTACCTTCAGGATGATATAACGCGCAAGAATCCAAGTATCGGTCTAGTGATGGACCTACTGTGCCAAACTGAATACGAAAAAGTGCAAGCTCGTTGGGCTTTTGGCCGACAGGCGCCGATGCTGAAATTTGGCCTGCTCCATATTGATGAAGAATACCCGACCGGGCACATACCTATGATCTCTCGTTACCTAAAGCTGGATGACCGGATTGTCGGGTTTTTGCTGGAGACTTTGGATTTTGAAGAAAGGCTGAACCGGATTGCCCGGCTTTACATGCCTGGGAACCGGGCTGACCAGATTACGTTGGTAGAGGATATCACCGTTAGATTGAAGAACCTGGTTAAACAAAATCTCAACAAAGTGGCCAATGGCCGCGGTATGATTTTTCACTTTTACGGTTTGTATGGGGTAGGAAAATTAGCTTTGGCTGAATTCGTATGTTTTGAGGTCGGCCTCCCCATGATTATTGCAGATCTAGGGAAAATGCCCGATGACGCCGGTGGTTTCGAGGACCTCATTTCGCTGCTGGGCCGGGAAGCACTGCTACAGCAGGCGGCGTTATGTCTGACCAACTTAGATGATCTGGTTGAAGATATTGACCAAAACCTGTCTAAAATCAGGTTTATTTTGGATAGCTGCCAGAGATTTACCAGGCTGACCTTTTTGTTGGGCAGCAAGCCCTGGCAGATCCAGGGCGGATTAGCTGACATTGACTATATTGAGCTGGAACTCCCGGTGCCGGATGAGAAAACCAGACAGGGTTTATGGCGGAAACTAAGTGAAAATATTCATTTAGCGTCAGGTATTGATTATGGGGAATTGGCCGGTAAGTTTCGCTTTACTCCCGGTCAGATTAAGGATGCCTTGGCAATGGCTCAAAATTTAGCCCGCTGGCGATCAGGCAATACCGGTGGTGTAATTCACGATGCGGATCTTTATACCGCTTGCCGCAGCCAATCCAATCAAAAGCTGGGTAAAATGGCTCAAAAGCTTAGCCCAAGGTATATTTGGCAGGATATTATTTTGCCCTCTGGTCAGCTTGAGCAGCTGAATGAAATCTGTCGCCAGGTAAAATACCGTCATATTGTTTACGGTGATTGGGGTTTTGACCGTAAACTGTCCCTGGGCAAAGGAATTAACGTATTATTCTGCGGGCCGCCGGGCACCGGTAAAACAATGGCCGCTGAGGTGCTGGCTAATGAACTGGGACTTGATCTGTACAAAATAGACTTATCCCAGGTCGTTAGCAAGTATGTGGGTGAAACTGAGAAAAATTTAGAAAATATATTCAGGGAAGCTTATTCCAGTAATGCAATTTTATTCTTTGATGAAGCCGACGCTCTTTTCGGTAAACGATCTGAGGTGAAGGATGCACACGACCGGTATGCCAATATTGAAATAGCTTTCCTTTTGCAAAAAATGGAGGAGTATGACGGGATTACTATATTGGCCTCAAACTTGCGTAATAATATGGATGAGGCCTTTATCAGAAGACTGCAGTTTATTATCGAGTTTCCATTCCCGGATGCAGAATACCGGGAAAGAATTTGGCAGGCCATGTTTCCTCCGGAAGCTCCAAGAAGCGATGATATTGATTTCGGGTTCCTTGCCCGAAAGTACAATATTACTGGCGGTAATATAAAAAACATAGTTTTAACAGCTGCCTTTATGGCTGCTGAAGGTTCGCCTGAAATAGGGATGAGGCATCTGATCCGGGCCACGCAAAGGGAACTTCAGAAGATGGGAAAAATTTGTATGAAAGAAGACTTTGGCCAGTATTTTGACTATCTTGGCTGATAATTTTTTTTTTTACACTCCAAATTCTAGGGAGGGTTCGTATATAAATATGGGTGAATATACCATGATTGCCGATGTAGGGGAAACCTTGATCAGACTGTTAAGAGACAATATGAGTGATTTGGTCAACCAGGATTCGATCGTACTATTATCCCCGGCTGATGTGGAAGGGCAGAATATTCGACTGACCGTTTTCCTATATAGTGTTACGGAAAACTCCTACTTGAGGAATCGGGAAGTTGTACCGGAATACCCGGACCACTTGCAGTACCCGCCCCTGACCATAGACCTGCACTATATGCTGACCACGTATGCCTCGGCTCAGATTCCCGATCTGACGGAGCGGACCCTTGAAGAACACCGGCTCCTCGGCAGGGCTATGAGTGTACTATATGACAATGCTATCCTCAGTGGATCGGCCCTTCAGGGAAAACTGGCCGGGAGCAGCGATGAGCTTCGGATCACCCTGGAAGATTTATCGCTGGATGACTTGAACAAAATCTGGACTTCTTTTCCCAACAGTCATTACCACCCTTCAGTTGGGTACTTGGTCACACCGGTGGCTATTGAATCAACGCGGGTCACTGAAACCAAGCGGGTGATCACCCGGAAAACGGAGTATTACACAACAGAGATGGGGAAGTCAGCTAAATGATTGATGGTCATATGATGGAACGGACCCAAAGCCGGTTATCGCTGGCTCTTTGGTTACAAGATGTTTATACAGCTGCAGGACAACCAGTTGGTAAAGTGCGCGTTTTTCTTCAAGGACACGGCTTTGAAGCAGTAAAAACGACCAGTGGTTATTATGTGTTTTCCGATCTTCCGGCAGGTGTTTACAGGGTGATGATCCAGGCTGAATATTATTTTGATCAAGAAAAGGAAATTAACACCGGCGCTATTGAACCTCTGAATCCGGTTGCGAAAATAAGTTTAAGTCCTAATCCCAGCTACCCGTTCTCTGATAGCGCTACCTTGATCAGGGGAATGGTGTATAACCAAGCGGGAACAGGGATATGCGATGTAAATATAGCAGCAAATATATATCAGTCCGAGCTGGAAGTGACGGCCAGGATCGGATCACCTGTCCCTGAGGCTGGAGACACGCTGATCAGGCTGATTAACATCAAAGGCTCCTTACAAGTTGGGGATTATTTGGTGATTAAGGATGCAAGCCGGTCTCGTGTTGAATTTTGCCAGATTGCCTCCCCCCTGCCTGCAAACCACTCCAACCCTTTCAGCTTGACCAAACCTTTAAAATATAAGCATTTGCCGAATACCCCGCTTTACCGCGTGGTGGTAAATGACAGTATAAATACCAAGTCTAGCGAAAAAGGAGAATATGTAATTTATTTTGGGTCAATAAAAAGTGATCGGTTTTTGACGGAATTAACCTTTAACCATCCGAATTATCAAATACTTAAGCAAGAGGTTGAAGTATGTGAAGGCACCCTGACTGTTTTGGGTATGATCAAGCTTTCACCGGCCTGACAGGAATAAAAAGTGTGTAATTAACTATAAGAAGCAAAGGAGGAGATAAAATTGCCAGAATACTTGTCACCTGGTGTTTACGTAGAGGAAATTGAGTTTGGCGCTAAACCAATTACTGGCGTGTCGACCAGTACGGCCGGGTTTTTGGGAGAGGCGGAGAGAGGGCCGACTATCCCCCGCCTGGTTACCAGCTGGCTGGATTACCAGCGGGTATTTGGCTCCTACTTTGGCGCCGAAAAGTACCTGCCTTATGCTGTTCAGGGTTTTTTTGACAACGGTGGCCAGCGCTGTTTTATCGGCAGGATCGTCAAAACCGGAGCGGGGACTGCTTCCTTAAAGCTGAAGAATGGTACAGCTAATGCCTTAACCGTTGAAGCGGTGGGCGAAGGCATGTGGGGGACCAGGGTTGCCGTCAAAGCGGCAGCGGGCACTTTTAGCGGGTTTAAAATCAGTGTATTTTACTGGAAGGATGCCCCTGTCTCCCTGTATGATCCCGAAACTGACCAGAAAACTCAACCGCGCCCGGCCGTGGTGGAGTTGTTTGACAACCTTTCCGTTGATGAAGCCTCATCTGATTACTACATAAAAAAAGTGAACGGGATTTCAAACCTGATTACTGTTGCCAAACAAACCGGGGATTCCGGACAAAAACCCGATGCTTTGTCCGTAACCTACCTGGCCGGGGGAAATGAAGGAACGGGGGCTTTGGTCCTAGCTGATTATACCAGGACGGATACCAACGAGCCTGGCAAGCGTAAAGGGTTATCCGGGTTTGGCGAAGTAGACGATATCTCAATAGTGTACTCACCTAATCCCCAGCCCGTAGCCGGCCTGGTGGGGGCGTTGATTACCCATTGTGAAAATTTAAAAGACCGCTTTGCCATCATCGATTCTGCTCAGGGGTCAGCTAGCATCTCCGGCCTTGACCCAAGAAGTAATAATGATACAAAATATGCTGCTTTCTATTACCCGTGGATTAAGGTTGTGGACCCTGTTGCCGGGATGAGGCGGCTGGTTCCGCCAGGTGGACACATGGCCGGTATTTATGCCCGGACCGACACGGAGAGGGGAGTTCATAAAGCGCCGGCTAATGAAGTGGTTCGCGGGGCGGTAGACCTTGAGTTCCAGATTACCAAGGGCGAGCAGGATATTTTAAACCCGCGGGGAGTTAACTGCATCAGATTCTTCCCGGGGCGGGGCATACGCATCTGGGGAGGCCGGACCCTATCCAGTGATCCGTTGTGGAAATATATTAATGTCCGCCGTTTATTTATATATTTGGAGGAATCGATAGATGAGGGTACTCAGTGGGTTGTGTTTGAGCCTAATAATGAAAAGCTCTGGGCTAGAGTCAAGCGCACCCTTACGGAATTCCTGACCAGAGTCTGGCGGGACGGGGCGCTGATGGGCGCTAAGCCTGAAGAGGCTTTTTTCGTAAAGGTTGATCGCACTACGATGACCCAGGATGATATTGATAACGGCCGGTTGATTGTTCTCATCGGTGTTGCGCCGGTTAAACCGGCGGAATTTGTAATCTTCCGGATTGCGCAATATGCCGGTGGTTCAGAGGTAAGTGAGTAAATATAAACATATTGCGTTTGCCATTTACGAGTGCACAATAGAAGCAAAGGAGGAAAGGAGATGCCGGAATATTTATCGCCCGGGGTATATGTTGAAGAAGTTGAAATCGGCGGTAAGCCCATTGCGGGAGTAAGTACAAGTACTGCCGGGTTCCTGGGCGAAACAGAAAGGGGCCCGACCACTCCTAAATTAGTTGCCAGCTGGCTTGATTTTCAGCGGGTATTTGGCAGCTATTGCGGCGCAGACAAATACCTCCCCTACGCGCTGCAGGGGTTTTTTGAGAATGGCGGGCAGCGGTGTTATATCGGGCGAATTGTCAAAGCCAACTCCCAAACGTCTTCCATTAAGCTGAAAAAGGAAGCGGTGAATGCGCTTACCGCTGAGGCTGTTGGCGAAGGAGCCTGGGGCAATCGGGTAGTAGTCAAGATCACCCCGGGTACTTTTGGGGGATTCAGAATGGCTTTGTTCTATTGGAGCAAGGCGCCCAATAAATTATATGACCCTGAAACGGATGCTGTTTCCAGCCCGCGGCCGGCGTTGGCAGAGGTCTTTGACAACCTCTCCCTCGATGAAAATGCTTCTGATTACTATGAAAAAAGAATTAACGGGATATCAAGCCTGGTCTGGCTGACCAGGGGAAACGGTGATTCAGGACAAACGCCGGAAACCGGGCATAGCGGCATGGCTCAAGATGCGGGCGCTGGCACCATCACTTTGGCCGATTTTGCTTCTGCAACCGATAACGTTTATAACGGGATGCGGATCGAGATTAACGGGGGAACCGGTATCGGGCAGGTCCGGACGATTACGGGTTATGACGGTGCCAGCAAAGTAGCGGCAGTAGATCCAGACTGGGCGACTGTGCCGGATATTACTACAGCTTACCGGATTTACACGCTGTCTTATCTAGCCGACGGGTTGGATGCGTTGGTTGGCCAGGGTACAGCTGTCGCGGCAACTTCAGACAGTATTACTTTGGATGACGTTGCTGCGGACACTGATGATGCCTATAACGGGATGAGTATTGAAATAACCGGAGGAACTGGCGCACGGCAGGTTCGTATAGTTACAAATTACGACGGCGCCGGCAAAGTTGCCGGCATTGACAGCGCCTGGGATACAATTCCTGATACCACCTCCGCCTACCGGATTCTTGACCTGGCCCCGGAATTGGTTTTGGCTGATTACGAGCGGTCGGATACCAATGAACCTGGCCAGCGCAAGGGCTTATCAGGTTTTTCCGAGATTGATGAGATTTCTTTCGTGTACTCACCGAATGCCTTGGCGGTTGACGGGCTGGCGGGGGCACTGATCACTCATTGTGAAAACCTTAAGGACCGCTTCGCGATCATTGATGCGGCCCAGGGTTCGGCAAACATTGCTTCCTTGAACCCGCGCAACAATTATGATACCAAATATGGGGCCTTCTACTACCCCTGGCTGAAGGTGGTGGATTCGGGAGTAGGACTTCTACGGTTGTGTCCTCCGGGTGGACATATAGCGGGAATCTATGCCCGGAGTGATACCGAAAGGGGTGTCCATAAAGCGCCCGCCAATGAAACTGTCCGTGGGGCAGTGGATCTGGAGTTTCAGATCACTAAGGGTGAACAGGACATTTTAAATCCTCGGGGAGTTAACTGTATTCGCGCTTTTCCAGGGCGTGGGATCAGGGTCTGGGGAGCAAGAACCCTGTCCAGCGACCCGTTGTGGAAATATATTAATGTCCGACGCCTGTTCCTTTTCCTGGAGGAATCCATCGACGAGGGAACCCAGTGGGTGGTTTTCGAACCAAATAATGAAAAGCTTTGGGCCAGGGTGAAACGGACCATTACGGAATTCCTGACCAGGGTCTGGCGCGATGGGGCCCTGATGGGAACCAAACCTGAAGAAGCCTTTTTTGTGAAAGTGGACCGTACCACGATGACCCAGGATGATATTGATAATGGGCGGCTGATCGTCCTAATCGGTGTGGCGCCGGTAAAACCGGCTGAGTTTGTGATCTTCCGCATCGCTCAGGTCGCCGGTGGGGCGGATGTTGCTGAAATCTAAGCAAGTTTATTTCAACAATGTTTATTAACTGCTTGAATAAATTTGGAGGTGATTGATTAATGGCTACGGGGCAGAGAAAGGATCCTTTAAGGAACTTTCGTTTCCGGATCGAGATTGATGGTATTCAGCAGGCCGGGTTCAGTGAAGTATCCGGTTTTGACAATACGGTTGATGTAATTGACTATCGTGAAGGCACCGATCCGACCCATGTGCGCAAGCTGAGCGGCTTAACCAAGTACGGTAATATTACCTTGAAGTGGGGAATTACCGACTCGATGGAGATTTATAATTGGCATAAATCTGTGGTCGACGGTAATGTCCAGAGAAAGAACATTTCTATTATCGCTGTGGATGAGGCAGGCAGTGATAAGGCCAGGTGGGAGATCGTTAATGCCTGGCCCACAAAATATGATCCACCGGATTTTAATGCCAAGGGGAATGATGTGGCCATTGAAACTCTGGAAATCGTGCATGAAGGAATGACCCGGGTTAGCTAACCGGTTGATTTAAAATCACCAGTAATGAGCTTAAGGAGAAATCAACATGGCATTTCAAACTGAATTTGAATTTACTCTTCCGAAAGGGTATGTGGACGAACACGGTAATCTGCACCGCAGCGGGGTGATGCGGCTAGCTACGGCCGCTGACGAGATATTGCCCATGAAAGACCCCCGTGTTCAGCAGAACACGGCTTATTTGACAATCATCCTGCTATCGCGGGTGATTACCAGGCTTGGCGATTTGCCGGCTGTCAATACCAGGATTATAGAGGGGATTTTCTCCTCAGACCTGGCCTATTTGCAGGATTTTTACCAGCGGATCAATGAGACCGGCGTGCCGGCTATTAAGGCTGTTTGCCCAAAATGCGGGCATGAATTTGAAGTGGAGGTAGCCGGCTGGGGGGAAGCATAACCGGCTACCCCCTGGAACGCCTTTATGAGGAGGTAGCCTTTATTGCCTATTACCTCCACTGGTCTCATGATGAAATTATGCAGTTGGAGCATCGTGATCGAAAACGGTGGTGTGAAGAGATTTCCAAGATCAATAAGAAATTAAGCAAAGAGCCGGAAAATGTGTTCGACCTTTGAAGCAAGTTCTTAATTCAAATGGAGGTTCTTTTACTCCATCTGAATTTTAGAACTGCAAATGCATGATTTAATTAGCGTTTGACTCCCGCCTAAAGAGGCGGGAGACTTACGCCAAGTTAGTCAGGTTAAAGGAGAGGGCTTTAGATGGCTACAGGCATTAGAAAAGACCCTTATGTTAATTTCAATTTTTTAGTTGAAATTGGCGGGCTGATCGTCGGCGGATTCTCTGATGTTTCCGGGTTACAGACCGAAACCGAAACCGAAGAATACAGAGAGGGCGGGGTTAATGACTATGTTCATAAACTTCCCAAAATCACTAAACACTCCAACCTGACTCTTAAGCGGGGCATTACTGATGCGGACGCGCTTTGGAAGTGGCATGCGGACGTGGCTGCGGGCAAGATCGAGCGGAAAAACGGTTCCGTGATCCTGCTTGATACCGCCGGAAATGAAAAGTGGCGCTGGAACTTCACCCAGGCCTATCCGGTGAAGTGGAGCGGTCCGGAACTAAAAGCGGATAGCAGTATGGTAGCTGTGGAAAGTATAGAAATTGCTCATAATGGGCTGACCAAAGGATAAGTGTGTTAGGGGGTGAAGTGAGTGAGTGAATCAAGCAGGCAAAAGATGCCCCGGGAGAGCGGCACAAGGGCCAGGGATCCCCAGGCGAAAGCTGCTGTCGCCGGGCGCCGCATGAAGTCAGATGACCAGGCCACGGGCATTTCTGCAGTTATTCATGAAATGCAGTCGCTGCATGGAAACAAATATGTGCAGGGAATTTTTAATGAGCTAATAAATGAACCCAAGTGCATGGAAACCTGCGGGACAAACGCTATATATATGAAGACTAGTGGATCTTGCGGCGGAGGCTGTTCGTGCCGGAATCGGGATGAAGAAGAGGCGCAAAAAATGGAATTGAAGGTTCACCGGCCGGAGGCTCTAATCCAAAAGAAATCCAACGGCTGTGATCGTAATATACCCGGGGAAGCCGGATTAGTTAAAGGAATCATGTCCCGGAAAGGGCCTGGCGCTCATCTGGACCGGGAAACGCGTTCTGGCATGGAACGATTCTTTGGACGTGATTTTGGCCAGGTTCGTGTGCACACCGATGCTTTTGCCGGGAAAACTGCCCATGACTTGCGTGCGGAAGCCTTCACCATCGGGCACGATGTGTTTTTTAACTCTGGCCGTTACAACACACAGACCACCCAGGGTCAACAGCTGATGGCCCATGAACTTACCCATGTGGTTCAGCAGACATCAGGGATTTCCAGAAAGAAAATCCAGTTTTGGAGCTATGGGGCAGGTAGTGTTGCCGGTGCCCCGGATTTTCTGCCGGTGCCCAATAATCATCGCCCTAGAGTAAACAGTGCGATGAAAATTATTGAGGATAAGATGAAGGTGCGGCGCTGCAACAACTATTTTACCAATAATACAACGACCGGTGAAACAGGCCAGCAGATCCTGAACAGGGTAAGAATATGGGAGTATGCGACTGAAGGAAGTCTTGGTGTCACTGCTTTTCTTGGCAGCAGCGATATTGCCTATGACGGCTTTGTCTATCGAATGGGCAAATGGGATATTGCCTCCACCCTGCTTCATGAGATGATGCATTCAGGCGGGCAGAATAATGAGAGAACCTGTGAGATGGCGCCCGATCAGTGTTATGTTTTTAGTCCATTCACTATTAGAAGCATGAGCCCTACCAGCGGCAGGCCGGGGGATGTGGTGACCATCCGCGGCGCTTTCAGTGTAGGGCCATCCCAGGGTCCCCATGACAAGATCATGTTTGGTACAGTCGACGCCGGACGCGCCCTATCTTGGGTTTACAGCCATGCCGGGACCAATATCAGAGTAAGGGTTCCCGCAGGATTGTCACCTGGAGTGGTCGGAGTGGTAATAATCAACAATAATGTCCGGAGCAGCCCCAGAAACTTTACGGTTCTGCCTTAATTCAAGCAGGGGATGGAGAATTATGATCGGCGGAATAGGGATAAAGAAAATGAATAAGCAAGGCTCGGTGTTATTGGGTTTGCGCAGGATTGGCTTAGACATTGATGATTTTTTGCAGAAAATTACCGGGAAATTCCATATTAAGAGAAGACATGGCGGTTTCCCGGTCCAATTCCTCTTAAAAAATCATCACGAAGCGTTACTGCCGCCAGTGTATCATTACCAGGTAAACAGTTTCATCATTACCCGGATTCAGCCTATAGATTTGAACTTGCAGCTATATTGGCCATCCGCATATTTTTTGTCAAGGCCTGCCGCCCGGGATATCGTATGGCAAAGGAATGAATTGCATTCTTTGTCAGCAGGGCATTACGCTTTTAATTTAAAACACGGCCGGGGTAGGGCCCTGTTTAATATAATCAGCCGCAATAGCTCTTTTATTTTTCTTGAAAGGCCTGTAACACGTAAACAGTTAACCAGTATAATCCGGATTTTTAAGGTAGGGTATAACCTGGCTACTGCTCGGGCGGCTATTTTGGCACCGAGCAATATAGCAATAGTTCCGAAAACGGAAATAGTAAATAGAGAGCTTTACTACCGGATGTTTGCTCGGAGCTGCACCTTTGTTCCCGGAGAAAAGCTGTTTGCACGGAGGATAAATAGAAAAAGATTATTGGATCAGAGTCTTGTTTTGGAGAAAAATAGGAACCTGGAACAGGAAGAGTTTTTTCGGAGGGAAAATTACATTGCTAGTGAAAGAGCTTTTGGTACTCACACCACCCACAGAAATATCACTGACGGCAGAAATATTGTCGACCGGTTTAGTACTTTAGACGAAAGAAGTAGTTTAGATTATAGAAATATTTTGGCTTGGGGCAACATCCCGGCTCAAAAAGATGTTTTAACCCATAGAAATAAAACTGGATCTATAAACGGTCTGGCCAAGAATTTTAAGACAGTGGGAAATCTGTCTTTTTATCCTGCGCCATTTTTTGTATCAAACAACACTGCATTAGTTCCGAAAACGAAAAAAACTATCAGTAAGCTTTACTCCCGAATATTTGCACGGGGTACCGCTATTGTTCACAGGGAAACGTTACATAGATTGTTTGACCAGACTATGGTTTTCGAGAAAAGCATGAAATTGGAACGAGAAGAGTTTTTTCAGCGGGAAAATAACATTATGGGAGAAATAGACACAAGCATCTTGTTATCCGATCTAAAAATTGGTTTGAGCCATGAAAAGATCTTTGCTCATAGAAAGATTTTAAATTCAAGAAGAATTTTGGATTACTCAAATAGATCTGATTACAGTAGCATTTTTGACCAAAGGAAGGTTTATGGTGACAAAAAGCTGTATGGCTACGGTGGGAATTATAGGTATGGTAGGATTTTAAACGATGGCAGGATTATTAGCCGGGAAGCAGCTGTTTATCCCGATCAGGGGAATACTCAGCAGGAAGTAAATCTGCAGACAATCTTAAACAGGCATTTCAGACCGAAAGTCACTAATAAGGATGATCGTGGAGAAGCGGCGTACCCACCGTTCCGGATGGATGTGGCAACGGCTCCGTTGGCAGAAGCCTTTAAATTGAAAGCTGCGGCCAAGAAAGAGGTCGTAAACAGTAACAAGCCGCAGTTAATGGAAATACAGTCTAATTCCCGGCTGGTGAATCCTGTGGATGTGATCGAAACTCGGCATGGCTCTCGGCAGACAAATCCTGTGGATGTCAACAGGATTGCCGACCAAGTTTATCAAATAATCGAGCGCAAAATTAGGATTGAGCGGGAACGAAGAGGGATGTGAGGATAGATGGCTCTGGAGAAGGCCCTGGTTCAGCCGTTAGATGAAAAAGGGAACCATAAAGGTGAGCCGGTAAAAGTGCTGTTTAACCCTACTGAGTATTCCATTGAAAAAAGCAACCAGTTTCAAAGCACTGCCATCCCGGGGTTGCAGGTTCCGGTAACATCGTTTGTTAGTGGAAATGCCGCGACCTTAAATATGGACTTGTTTTTTGATTCATATGAGAAGGGAACGGATGTCAGGAATTATTCCGGCAAGCTCACCGCCATGCTGGATATAGACAGGGGCTTGCATGCTCCGCCCGTATGTAAATTTATCTGGGGGAAACTTGAATTTAAAGCGGTGTTGGAGCGGGTAAACCAGCGCTTTACTATGTTTTTGGACTCCGGCATCCCGGTCCGGGCGACCTTAAGTGTGACTTTCAGAGAGTACAAGACCATAACCGAACAGCTGCAAAGCCCACCCAGGCAATCTGCCGACAGAACTAAACACAGGGTAGTCAAGCAGGGGGACAGCCTTTGGCTGCTTGCCGACAGGGAATACGGTGATCCGGGTTTGTGGAGAATGATCGCCGAGGCCAATAATATCAATAACCCCAGGCTGCTCGAGGCGGGGCGGGAAATAATTATCCCCCCATTGGAGTGAAAATATGGAACTTATCGACTTAGAAAAAAAATACCGGAATTTTTATGCCCCTGCTTTTCAGGTAAAAGTGGAAGGTGAAGATTTGCTCTATGCCGGTGTTGAAATCGCTAATGTGAATGTGGAAAACACCCTCGCTGGCGCCGACTCCTTTTCTTTTACGGTGAATAACTCCTTTGATTCCGTTAAACGGGAGTTGAAATGGGTGGACCGGCTGATGGCCCTGGGAAACGGGGTAGAAATTAAAATAGGCTATACGGACAAATTAGAATTGCTGTTTACCGGTTTAATCACCTCGGTCAGGATGAATTACCCCGCGGGTGGATTGCCCTATCTGGACGTCAGCGGGTTCGATCTTTCACACCAGATGATGAAGGGAAGGCAGTCTACACCCTGGCCTTCTGCTGTCAAAGACAGCGATATTGTTAAGAAGATAGCATCAAAGTATAGTTTGAGCAGTGTAGTGGAGGATACCAGGGTAAAACATCCGGAGGTAAATCAGGACCAGGAAAGTGATTTCGATTTCTTGACCAGGCTTGCTCAAAGAAACTACTTTGAATTTTTCGTATTTGACAAGACATTGTATTTTAGAGCTCCGGCAAGCGATGAAGCTCCTGTGCTAAATTTGGAGTGGGGGAAAACACTGGTGAGTTTTTCGCCGGAGATTAATCTTGGTGGACAGGTGGCTGAGGTTGAGGTTAGGGGCTGGGATGCCAGGTCTAAAAGAGAAATAATAGGCAGGGCCAGGGCTGGTGATGAACAGGGACGTGACAGCAGTGGCCAAACCGGTAGCGAGCTGGTTAACCGTGTCTACCGGCAAAACGTCACCGAGCGTTTACGCCTCCCGGTTAATTCCCAGGAAGAGGCTGATCAACTCGCCAAAGCGATCCTGAACAGGTGTGCGGAAGGGTTAGTGCGGGGTAACGGGGAGAGTATCGGGATCCCGGAACTGCTGCCAGGTAAAAACATCAAGCTGGGCAACTTGGGGAAAAAATTCAGCAAAATTTATTATGTCGAGCGAGTTAATCACAGCATCGGCGGCTCGGGCTACAGTACAACTTTTAGTGTCAAGGAGAATGCCATATGAGCCTCTATGATTTGCTAAATACCTCTGTTGGAAAAACCGGGGGTAAAGTGGCTGGAGTTGTTACCGGTATTGTGTCCAACAATCAAGACCCTGACGGGATGGGCAGGGTGAAAGTGAAATTTTCCTGGCGGGAAAATGGGGACGAAAGCTACTGGGCCCGGGTGGCCACTCTGATGGCCGGTAATGACCGGGGAAGTTTCTTTCTGCCGGAAGTGGGGGATGAGGTACTGGTTGCTTTTGAACAGGAGGATATCACTCATCCTTATGTTATCGGAGTGCTCTGGAACGGAAAAGATAAGCCGCCTGAAACCAACAGTGACGGGAAAAATAATATTCGGAAAATAAAATCTCGGAGCGGTCATGAAATAATATTTGACGATAATAGCGAGCAAAAAAAAGAGAAGTTGGAAATCCATACCAAAGCCGGACACAAAATCATTCTCGATGATGCGTCTGGATCAGAAAAGATTCAGATTGAAGACAAAACAGGGTCTAATAAGGTTGTCATTGATTCGGCCCAAAACAGCATTACTATGGAAAGCGGAATGAAACTAAGTATCAAAGCCCAGACGATCGAGATCGAGGCTGGAGCCACAATGACCTTAAAATCCTCGGGCACGATGACTATCAAGGGATCTATGGTACAAATTAATTAGATCAGGAGGAAGCACTATGCCGCCGGCAGCAAGAGTTGGGGATATCACAAGTCATGGCACACCCCTAGGTCCGGGCCCGGGCAGTGTCGATGTATTAATCGGGGGTAAACCGGCCTGGCGGGCTACCGCGGACTTTCATACCTGTCCGTTGGTTTCGGGGACTGTTCCTCATGTGGGAGGAATGGTCGCAATGGGGAGCGCGACGGTATTTATCAATAATCTTCCGGCCGCGCGACAGGGCGACATGATTATGGAGAGCGGGCCTCCCAATTCAATAAGCATGGGAGAACCAACTGTAATGATCGGGTAGTAACGGAGGTAGCCATGAGCAGAGATTTTTTGGGTAAGGGCTGGCGGTTTCCCGTAGCTGTGGATGCAACAAACGGAAAAGTCCTGATGTCCGCATATGAAGATGATATCAAGGAAGCAATCTGGATTATTCTTTCCACTGCCAAAGGCGAACGTGTCATGCAGCCTGATTTTGGGTGCGGTATCCATGACTTTGTTTTCGCGGCCATGAACATGACTACATTGAGCATGGTGGAATCAAGTGTCCGTGAAGCCTTAAAACAGTGGGAACCCAGGATTGAGGTCATAGAGGTTGCAGCCGATCCTGACCAGGTTGATCTGGGCAAACTGGTGATTAATATAAGGTACCTTGTACGCAGCACCAACAACGAATTTAATTTGGTTTACCCCTTTTATCTTAAAGAGAAGTAAGCAAACCTTTGACAGGCGGAGGTGAGCTGATGTCGGCTCCCAAAATTGACCACAGGGAAATTCAAGATATACTTCTGCAAATCCAGGAGATGGCTCCTTTTTATACACCGGAGTGGAATCCCGCAACTGAGGATGCTGGATGGGCACTGACCAGGATATTTGCCAGCCTGTTTGATGGGATCATTAAACGGCTGAACCAGGTACCAGATAAGAATTTCGTTGAGTTCTTAAATATGCTCGGGGTAAAAATTTTACCGGCGCAGCAGGCCAGGGCTCCGGTCGTATTTGCGCTGAGTTCCGGTGCTTCCGAGCCGGTGCTGATTAACGCGGGCACACAAGTAGCCGCAGACCCGACTGATGGCGGGGAACCGGTCATTTTTGAGACAGAGCGTAACCTTTTAGCAACTCCTGCCAAGCTGGTTAGTCTCTTTTCTGTCAAACCGGATCATATTTTTGAGGCTTCAACTGATTTGTTCAGTGCGGAAGTTTCAGAGCAGTTTAAGTTGTTCGACGGAGTGGATAAGCAGAAACACTATCTTTATCTGGGGCACAGTGATCTATTAAAGGTTGAGAACCAGGTTCAGATAGAGTTGAAGTCAACAAAATGGAATTCGTTATTTATAGATAAAGAAATGGTCAGGTGGGAGTATTTTGGCGAAAAAGAGATTTTAGCCGGGGATATAAAAGTTAAAAAAGATGACTGGTATCCGCTGGATATAGATACTTATATAAATGCTGAAAAGCTTGTTTTAAAGAAAAAGGAATTGGGGGAAATAAAGGAAAAGGAAGTCGATGGGGGGATTAAGAACCGCTGGATTAGGTGTGTTGTTGATGCATTGAAGATTTATGAAATGAAAGATGTTGTGCTGGGAAATGTGAAAATGGCAGTAAACCCCCTCTCGGTAATAAATTTCACCACTAAAGAGGCTTTTTATGAAAATGATGACATGGCTTTTTATCTCGGGGATGATAGACTGCTTGACATAAACCAACCTGTTAAGTTTGAACTTGTTTTTTCCAGCTGGCAGCCTAAGCTTCCAACCCCCACCCATTTTTGCTGGCAGTATTACGGCGAGCAACAGGGGACTGGGAAAAAGGGCTGGCATAACCTGGCGTTAGAGAGTAGCACAACAGGAAAAGTAGTTTTAAAAAAAGATAATGCAGACCGGTTCATAATAACCGAAGTTAAAAATAAACCCAACTGTTGGCTTCGCTGTCTCCTTAAGGGCAGTGAAAAAGCATCTCTTTATGAAATAATCGAGTTCTTGGATTTAGAGGAATTCTTGAATAAATATTTAAAAAGACTTTCTTTACGAATCCGCAACCTGGAAAGCTATTTAAAGAAAATTGAATTACCGCGATTGAAGAACGGCAGGGAGCCTGAAGACTTCCCGCAACATGAAAAACCGGGTTTTTTACCCTTTAATGAAATATTAATTGGGGATGACGGTAGAATCGTTGTTGAGGACAAGCAAATTATCGGGGAGTTTTGGGATGAAGCGGTAAATTATCTGATGAATAAAATCCATACCGTGGAAATCTCCGTGGAAAAAAGTCCATATTTACTGCCGGACTTGATGTATAAGAACGATATTCCTTTAGAATTACCAGATATTGATAAACCTCTTTTCCCCTTTGGCAGGTTGCCAAGATTATTTGATACTTTTTACCTGGCAAGCCTGGAAGCCCTGTCAAAAAAAGCTAGTACAATAACTATGGAGTTTGATATCTCTGGGGGAGCCTCCTCAATACCGGTTGGCAGGGTCCAGGGAATCGGCAGTGACTTTGCTAGTCAACTGATACATCATAATACAGATACATTGGACAAACTGTTACAAAAATCACCTGAAGAGCTGGCCGGTATATTGACGATTACCACCAAGGAGGGTGCGGAAAAACCAATCAGTCTTATTCAAGCTAAAAATATTTTGGAAGCCGCCAGTAAGAAATACTTTGATAAAACAGGAGAATACCGCCCAATTGAAATGGAAGCGGGTTCAGCTCACCAAGATGACCTTATGCTGTCCTGGGAATACTGGAATGGTTCCGGGTGGCAGGCTATAACGGTCCTAAGGGATGATACATACCGCTTAAAAACGCCAGGTAAGGTAGAGATTAAATGTCCCGCGGATCTTGCGGCCACAGTGGTGAACGGTCAGGAAAACCTGTGGATTCGCGTTCGGATCATCAGCGGAGATTATGGTAAGGAGCGGTTTGTTCCTTTGGACGATGGTACCTGGCAAATAGATACCAGCGACATCAACCCTCCTATCATACATGCACTGCGAATAAAATATGCTACCGAACCGGTTTATCCGGAAAAAGCTGTTAAGGTAAATAATCTGGCAGTTGCCGATGTAACGATCCAGCTCCTAAACGAGTCTATAAAGCCTTTTATACCTGTAGCAGATAACCATTGTGCCCTTTACCTGGGCTTTCAGGACCGTCCACTGAAAGGCCCGATTAGTATATTTTTTTCCTTGCTGGAAAAGGATTATCCGGAAGCCAGTAGGCCCAGTTTCCAGTGGGAATATTACCGTCTACAAAATGAAACAGGTAAATGGACGAGACTCGAGGTTTTGGATGGGACCAGCAGTCTAAGCGAAAGCGGCTGTTTAGAATTTATCGGACCATCGGACATGACCCGCAGCCTGGTATTTGGCAAGGATTTGTACTGGATCAGGGCTGTGGACGGTGGAGATATATTCAAGCATGCCGATCCGGTCACTTTACCTGTTTTAAATGGAATTTATCTTAATACTGCCTGGGTAATCCAGTCTGAAACGATTAGTGATGAAATACTCGGATCAAGTAACGGTGAGGCCCGGCAAGCATATAAATGCAGCAAATCCCCTATTATTTCCGAAGAGGTTTGGGTCAATGAAATAAAAGCCTTAAGTGACGGTGAGCTGAGAACACTGGTTGAGACGGCAGCGCAGAAGGTTAAAGAGGTAGCCGATGATAAAGGAAACACCACTGAATTTTGGATAAAGTGGGACCCGGTTGATGATTTTTTGGAGTCAGGACCTGTTGACAAACACTATCATATCGACCGGGCTTTTGGCTTAATCAGGTTTGGTGATGGTGTCAATGGGGCTGTACCTCCTGTGGGAGCGGATAATTTGAGGGTTAGTTACAGGATCGGGGGAGGTGCCAGGGGCAACGTTGGGCAAGGCGAGATTACCGGGTTAAAAACTTCAATCGCCTTTGTGGACGGGGTAAACAATCCCGAACCTGCAGATGGAGGCGCCGATACCGAAACAATGCAAAAGGCCCTGGAGCGCGGTCCGCAGATGCTGAGACACCAAAACCGGGCTGTGACTCTGGAGGACTTTGAATGGCTGGCCAGAGAGGCTTCCGGTAATATCTCAAGGGTTAAATGCCTGCCGAATATCAATGATCAAGGGAAACAGCAGAGTGGCTGGGTTACCGTAATAATTGTTCCGGAAAGCAAGGCGGCTAAGCCCCAGCCTTCCTTAAGACTGAAAAAGCAGGTGGAAAAACGGCTGAAGGAGCAAACAGCCAATATAATCGCTTTTCCACAGCACCTTCGGGTTATTGGTCCGAATTACCTGGAAGTCAGTGTTAGTACAACAGTTGTCGCCGAAACCATCGATATCGTTCCGGTAGTTGAGAACCGGGTTTTGCAGGTTCTAAATGCTGTTCTGCATCCTCTAACGGGGGGGTGGGAAGGAAAGGGCTGGGAGTTTGGACGACTCCCCCAACCTTCGGATTTGTATGCCCCGCTGGAAGATATTGATGGGGTTAATTATATTGAAACTCTGAGCATCACGCTCACAAACGAATCAGGATCAGAGACTCTTGATCCGGCATTGATTGAGTATGCGCCCAATGCTTTGATATACAGCGGTAGGCATGCCATTAGAGTAAAAGCGAACATGGGGGGATAGCATGACACTGCTTTCATCAAATTTAGATGATAAGACGTACGCTCAGCTCTTTGATGATGCTAAAAAGTTAATTCCCCGTTTTGCACCGGAGTGGACAGATCATAATACCCATGATCCGGGGATAACCTTGATCGAACTTTTTACCTGGCTGGCTGAATCCCAGCAATATTATTTGAACCGAATCAGGAATGAGAATTACCTAAAATTTTTAAAACTACTTGGCGTAAAGCAAAAACAGGCTGCTCAAGCTGTGGCAGACGTGACGTTTTCTTTAGTTCAGCAGCCTGGTTTGATTGTACCCAAGGGCACACGGCTTTTAGCTGATCAGTTGGTTTTTGAAACTAGTGAATCAATTACACTTGTAACAGCCCAAATAAAAAAAGTAATCAGCTTTTCTGCAGAGGGCTGGACCGATCACACTGAGGCCAACAATCAGCAGGGGCTGTCTTACTTGGCTTTTGGAGAAGAAGCGGAGCAAGGGAGTGCACTGTATATTGGGTTTAGTGGTGATCAACCTTTTCCTCCCTCCCGCTTGATTAGCCTTACCTTTGATGTCTTTGATGAGTACCATGATGCAAAGGGGAACCAGATTACATCCAGCGGCCGGAACCGTAAAAATATTCCGTCCGGGATCATTGAGTGGGAGTATTTCAAAAAAAGTGGGAATACCCCCGGTTCCTGGGTCCCCCTAAAAATAGCAAGAGATAAAACCGGAATGCTTTATGGGAATGGCCAAATATACTTTTGGGCACCCGGCGACATGGCTTCCCGGATCATCAACCCATTTATGGAAAATTGCTGCTGGATCAGAGCAACAGTTTGTCGGGAAGGATTCGAACTGCCACCTAGACTGCACAGGATTATGCTCAATACGGTACCTGCCCTTCAGCAGGAGACCTTTAGTGAGGTCTTTACATTTTCCGGGGCAGGCTGCAAAAAATATAGTTTTGAAGGCACAAGCCTTTCACTACATGGTAGTAATTATCTTCAGGTCATTGATGACAATGGCTTCTGGATGGATTGGACAGAATGTCAAATTGAAAGAAGAATAAGCGAGAACATCATCACAATTAAATTTCAGAATAGTGCTGAAGGTTTTCCCCGGAAAGGCCGCAAAAATATACGTCTGATCTCTTATAAGCCGGAGTGGCAAGATCAGAGCCTGATTGGAATTAGTAACGGGCAGCCGAACCAGAAGTTTACTGTGCAACCTGTCCCTGTAATTGCTAAGCACCTGGTGCTGCAAGTGGGAAGGGAAATAAAGGCAGGAAGTCCCGGCAAGTTAGTCTGGGAGGACTGGATGGCTGTTGATGATTTCGATGCTTCAGGTCCCGGTGATCGTCATTTTGTTATGGACCCTGAGCAAGGGGAGATTATATTTGGGGATGGGATCAATGGAGCAATACCACCAGCGCCATCCAATGACAAACTGTTAAATATTCGCTTGATTTCTTATTGTACCGGCGGGGGTGAGGAAGGTAATGTGCTGCAGGGTGCGGTTAATGAGATAATCGGGCCGTTAGGAACAGAGGAAAGGCTTAAAGTAGAAAATGCGAAGCCGGCTTTAGGTGGTTTTTCCAAAGAGCCTCTGGAGGAAACGAAAATTAGAGCCAGGAGAATCTGGCAGCAGGTATTTAGGACTGTCACCTCCCAGGACTATGAGCGTCTGGCCTGTGCGACCCCCGGAATCAGAGTGGCCAGAGCCAAAGCCATCCCGCTTTTTAAAGTGGGGCCGGCAAATTATCCTGCTGAGATGGTTCCGGCAGCCGTTACGGTAGTGGTTATACCTTTCAGTGAGGCCGTCAAACCCATACCCAGCAGCGGCTTTATGCAGAATGTCCGTCGTCACCTGGATAAGCACAGGCTAATCACAACGGAGTTAGATGTTAAACCGCCTGATTATGTAGAGGTAAGTGTCAGTGTCAGTGTAGTGAGCAAATCAAGGTCTAATCCTGAAAACCTTTTGGATAAGGTTAAGGCAGCATTAAATACTTTTTTACACCCGCTAACAGGCGGGCCTGACGGTAGCGGCTGGCCATTTGGACGCAGTATTTATATATCGGAAATCTTTGGGCTGCTTGAAAAAGTTGACGGTGTCGACTATGTCAAAGAAGTAGTTATAAATGCGCAAGGGGTAGAAGTTCAATCTGATGCTGCAGGAAACTACTCAATACCTCCCAAAAGCCTGGTTTATTCAGGGGAACATGAGGTGGAGATAATCACTTCCGGCCAGGTGTGCTGCGAAAAGGGAGGTTTATCATGAATAAACCGGGAATGGATCAGTTTCAGTTTCAGGTGTTAAACACCGAAGCCACCTGGAAGCAGGGCCTGCCGGTGCACCTTGATATAACAGAAGAAGGCCTGATGCTCCAGGAGGCCAGGGATTATGTCAAAGAAGTGGTGACAAAAGAAGGGCTTGTTTCCAGCCGGCTTGAGATTATGGATTTTACGGTGGGACCTTGTTGCTTGCTATATATCCTTGACAGCACAGGTTTATTATGGATATATGATTTGCTGCAGAAACGGGCCCAGCCGATAGAATGCATTGGAAGCCTATTTTCCAGGCCGGGAAGCATAGCGTATTCCCCCGGGACAATTTTTATAGCAGACAGAGCCCAAAAGAAAATATTGGCGTTGGCGGAAATAAACTGGCAAATAAGATGGATTGCCGATTTCGAAAGCGACAATTTTATTCCATTAAAAGTCAGAGCCGGTCAAGATGGCAGTCTTTATGTACTAACACCTTGCGATGTTCAGGACAGTGGCAGTGGAAATGTAAAAGGCAAAATGCCGGTACCGGTTGGAGACAGGGCTACAATAGTTAAATTTGACAAATCAGGAAGGCTTGTTAAAGAATTTGATCTAAAAGTAGAAATATCTACTGCTGTAGGAATTGACCGATTAAATGAGACAGTGGATTTTAACCTGGCACAGGATGGGTCAATTTTCGTACTGGAAACCGCCGGCAAAAAGATTTCAAAATTTCTACCTTTAGGTGGTAAAGTTTGGGAAAATGAACATTGGTCTACCTTTCCTGAGCTGCCTTGTGGGATAGGGGTTGACGGTTCAGGGAATTTGTTCATTGGTGAAGGCCGGCCACAGTCCGAAGAAAGTGAGGACAGGCATTTTATATATAAATTTAGCCCCACAGGCGAATTTCTAGGCATAATCCCCTCTTTTCAGGGTTATGCGTGGAAACTGCAAATAGATAAGGATGAAAGGGTATATATTTGCGATCAAGATGCTCTAGAGATAACCGTATTAAAGCCGGAGCGGGCATATTTCAGGTCTCTGAAAAACCCGCTGCCCAACGGAATATATTTTTCCAGGGCCTTTGAAGCCACTTCTTCCAACACAAGGTGGCACAAACTGGTCTTGGATGCTGAAATACCCGATAATACCCAACTAAAAGTGTCTTACCTGATTGGTAATGAAAAGGAGTTCATAATTAACGGCAACAAAATTAATTTAGATAACCTTATTGCTTTTCCGGCAAATATCTCAGACAGTGATCGGGAAGCCAGGGCGGATATCTTGAACAAGCTTAATTGGTCTGCTGCATTGCTTAACCCTAAGGATACCCTAATTCATGCTCAACCGGGCCGCTATCTATGGGTGAGGATTGAACTCACCGGCAGCAAGAGAAAAACTCCACTGCTTAAAAGCATCCGGGCATATTTGCCGCGTACATCCTACATGAGGTATTTGCCGGCTGTTTACCAGGAAAATGAGCAGAGCAGGGACTTTTTGGAACGGTTTCTCTCCTTGTTTGAAACCTTCTTTTCTCAAATGGAGGTGGACATCGGGCGTATCGAGAGGTTTTTTGACACAGATTTTGTCAGCGGCGATTTTCTACGTTGGCTTGGAGCATGGCTGGCGATTGCCGTGGATGAAAACTGGCCGGAAGATAAGCTCAAGCTGTTAATCAAAAGAGCCCCCGGCTTATTTAAAATACGGGGTACTCGTAGGGGAATAGAAGCTATGATTAAGATTTACACAGGAGATAAACCGTTCATTGTGGAGCAGTTTCAGCTTAAATGTGCTGAGGCAGGGGAAGAATTCCGGGAATTGCTGGTTAAGCTGTATGGTGATGACCCTTATTCATTTTGTGTGCTGTTAAAACCGTTTCAGGTTAATAAAGAAAACGAGGGCCGGGCGGTGAGGAGGATTGTTGATTCAGAAAAGCCGGCGTATACCAAGTCTAATGTTATAACCTTACAGCCCTGGATTTACCTGGACATGCATACCTATTTAGGAGTAAACACTTATCTTACTAAGCCTGCCCTGCGCTTAGATATTGGTTCAATAATGCCCAGGGACACGGTTCTAGAAGATGTCGACGAAGCAGGCCAGATCGAAAGACGTTCCAAACTTGGTTGGGATACAAGTTTAACTTAAAAGAGATTAAACTTTTTATAAGGGAGGGTTTATGGTGTCAGACTGTAATCTTCATCAATTTGAGAGAAACCGGTATTTTTACGGTAAACTGCTTACAGTAAGGGATTTTGAGGTTGAGCAGACCTATTATAAGGATAAGGATCGACTAATCAACCAGCTGATTCATGGAATAGGCATTGCGTACGGATTGGAAATTAGTAATCCACAGTTGGGTAGTGACGGTAAACTCACCATTGAATTGGCCAAGGGTGCCGCTCTGGATTGCTGCGGCAGAGAGATCATTGTTAGCCGCACCGGCCGGGTGAACGCTATCGGAGAATGTCAGGATGGAAATAATTATATTTATATCATGTATGATGAATGTGAAAATGAACCGGTACCATGTTTGTCTAATTCTTCAGCTGGTCATGAAACATGCTGCAGCAACAGGATCAAGGAGTGCTATAAAATAATGGTTAGTACGGTTGGACCGAGTGTCCCCGAGACTACAGGCGGAGATGAGATCAACTGGGATCCCGGCGATGAATTGGTGAGGCCTTATCTTGACAAGCAAGACGGAAAAGTACTGCTCGCTGTGCTGAATAGAAACGGAGATATTTTAAGTGTGCTTGATGCTGAAACCAGGCAATTTAGGGATATTGTCTACCACAACCCCCTCCTGCATTACCTGTTTATATGCCTGAAAAAAAATCTTGACTCCCATCTAAGTGATACAGACAACCCTCATAGTACCTCTGCTGCCCAGGTTGGCGCTCTGGTCAGTATCGACGGGGTATCTAATCCTGGGGGTAATGTAGATTTAGCAGGTAATAACAGCATTACAATAAATTCTGATAACAATACCAATATAATTCAAATTGGTGAGACCCATTCAGGAACAACAGGAAACCCGCATAATACCACACATGCTGAGACCGGTCCGGCTCCGATTGACCCCGCTTCTGATGACAGTGCCAGGGATAAACACGTTTCCAATGCCGACGGTCAGAGATGGAACAGCGCCTTAAACGGAATACAGGTCGGGGAGACTGTGCTGCAAAACCCTGGTGGAGCGGTTAAGCTGGTGGCTGGGGAAAATGTGGGCCTGGTTCCCGATGCAACAGGTAAAAGTGTAACGATCAATGCTTCAGGAGGTGCTTCGACTCCTTATGCTAGAACAGGACGGGTCACTATTGAGACTAATGAAAAAGGTCAGGGTTCTGCCGTCATAGATTCTGGTTTTGAGAATAGTCAGTTTTTTGTGCAGGTAGGGGTGGTTAATAAGGGTTATATTGAATACGGCCCCTCGACGGAATTTGCCGGTCATGTTTTGAATCCGATAGTTAGGGTATATGATGGAACCAGCTTGCCTGTTGTTGAACTACCAACCATAGGCCCGACCCGGGTACCTTTGGCAGAAACATCTGTCGGACAATTTGCCATTATTATCGATGCCCCGGAAATCGGAGTCCAATCAATAACTTTGTGCTGGTTTGCTATACCCGCCAGGGGACATATAATACCAACTCTGAGGCCGACGATAGAACCGACAATTTGGCCAACAATAGAACCAACTCTGAGGCCGACGATAGAACCGACAATTTGGCCAACAATAGAACCAACTCTGAGGCCGACAATAGAACCGACAATTTGGCCAACAATAGAGTCAACTCTGAATCCAACATTAGATCCGACACTGCGACCAACGATAGAACCAACTATAGAACCGACAGGGAGACCTGTAATAGATTGGCAATTAACTGATGTGTCTGGCATTGGTGACGACTATGTCACACGACTCAAAGAAAATAGAATTTCCAGCGTGAAGGAATTAGCAGAGGCGGAGCCTTCTAAAATTGCGGAAATATTGGGGATTTCAGAAGTCAAAGGTATGGCTTTTGTGGATGAGGCCAGGCGATTGCTGGGATAATGAGCAGGATGTGGATGAAAAAAGAAAAAGTGAGCATTATTATATCGGCCTGTAATGAAGGCGATTACCTCATTGATACAGTCAATTGTATACTTGCAAATACTATGGGTGTCGAATTTGAAATATTAGTAGTGGATGATGGTTCCACTGACGGCAGTAGCAACAATGTTGCCGCTTGTTTTGGACAGGAAAAACGGGTTGTTTTTCTAAGAACTGCCGGTTTAGGTGTCGCCGGGGGCAGAAACTTCGGGGCTCAGGCGGCAACGGGGAAAATACTCGTATTTCTTGATGGGCATACTTATACTCCCCCTGGATGGTTAGATGCTTTAATTGAGCCGCTTAATGACCTGCAAACCGGGATGGTTGGACCGGTTTTCGCCAGTCTCAGCGAGACCAAAGGTCCGATGGGTTTCGGCGGTACCTGGCGGGGCATCAGCCTTGAAATGGATTGGCTGCCCCGACAATTTGACGATCCTTATCCGGTTCCGATTCTTCCCGGCGGCTGCCAGGTGGTAAAAAGGCAAGTTTTTGAAAGTATTGGTGGATACGATAGTGGTATGACCAGGTGGGGAAGCGAAGACCTGGAGATAAGCCTGCGCACCTGGTTGATGGGATATAATTGTGTTTTGCAGCCTAAAGCAGTGGTATACCATTTATTCAGGAAAAGTCACCCCTATCATGTGGCAGTGCTGGAGGTAATATACAACCGTCTGCGGATGGCTCTACTCCATTTTAACAGTGAGAGGGCAGGGCGTATTATTGACCATTATAAAGGAATGTCCGGTTTCGGTGAAATAATAGTGAGGTTGACATACAGTGATGTGGCAGAGAAACGCCGGGAGCTGATCAAACTGCGCAGCAGGGATGATGATATGTATTTAAACTTTTTTGACTGTCAGTTCTGATCTGTACTTTAATTATTATTAATCCATTGCTTGCCCCTCAGCAGACCTTAGGGAATGGAATAACTTTCGATGATTGCCAAAAAGCTTATATTAGGCTATAATATATTTAGATGTTTTTCAAAATATCTAATACTTAGGTTAGGTGATATTATGCTTGATGCCTTGTTTAAAGCGCTATCCGATCCCACCAGGCGAGAAATACTCGGAATGCTGCGCCAGGGTGACCTGACGGCGGGTGAGATCGCTGAACACTTTAACATTTCCAAGCCCAGCTTGTCTCACCACTTAAACGTATTAAAACAGGCAGATTTGGTGCTGGACGAAAGAAAAGGCCAGTATATCAACTATTCCCTGAATACCTCAGTGTTTCAAGATGTGTTAGCCTGGTTTGTAAATATTGTTAATAATAAAGACAGAGGTGATAATGTTGAAAAATAAGAATGAAGATACATTATACCTAACGATCAGTCGGCAGCTACGGGCCGATTGGCCTGCTATACTGTTGGTTTTAGCAGCTATATTGGCAGGCGTACTGGTTTACCCGTATCTACCCGATCAGGTTCCATCACACTGGAATATTCGTGGACAGGTGGACGGTTATTCCTCACGCCTCTGGGGTGCTTATGGCATACCGTTGTTAAATGCGGGCATCTATCTGTTAATGCTGCTTTTGCCGCTCGTGGATCCCCGGCGTGACAATTATGTTAAATTCAACAAAACCTATCAGGTGCTCAAGTTGATGATTATTTGTTTTCTTACCGGTCTCTATGTGATTACAGTTTTAGCCGCAATGGGTTATAATGTTTCAGTAGACCGCTTGGTGCCGCTAGGCGTATCATTACTTATTATAGTGATCGGCAATTTTATGGGCAAAATACGCCATAACTATTTCGTTGGTATTAAATTACCATGGACCCTGGCCAATGAGGATGTTTGGCAAAAGACTCACCGCATGGCAGGCCCCCTTTGGGTGGTGGCGGGCTTTGCCGGGGTGGTAGGTGCGATCATTGGGGGGCAAGCAGCGGCGGTATTATTGTTTGGTGGTCTTACCGTATCTGTGGTAGTGCCGGCAATTTATTCTTATCTGCTGTATCGAAGAGTTAGTGATAATTAAATGTTGAGGTGTAAACATGGAAAGCTTTAGTAAAAAGCGGCCTGCATTTAACCAGTTCAAAGTATGGTTTATGGATGAAGTGCAGCGGTGTACAAAAAATAATTATGATAATTCCTATCTGCCCTGGTCCGGTGTGGGCAGCGAGGAAATCCGCGATGAAATCATCAAGTCTTTTATGCAAGTATTGGAAAACCGGTTTGGTTTCCGTCCTGTGATAGAAGAACGTCTCTATGCTATGGATGGGGCCATAGAAAGCGTAGTGATCAGGATTTATCACGTTTTCTCAACCATGTTCCTGGTGGACCATATCAATGAAAAAATGTACGGGAATCGAGGCAAGGAGCTAAGCTAACCCGTTATACCACGATTTACCTCTTGTCCGTTTAAGCGTAGGTCTAATATAATTAAGACCAGCAACTTGGATAAGGAGGTAAAGTTACAGGCATATGCTAAAAAATTATAAAATACCCAACAGAAGGCTCATCTGTTTATTATTTTTACCGATTTTCCTGTTATGCCCAACATTTGGTATAGCGCAGGTACATACGGTAAATAAAGGTGACACTATATATAAGATTAGTCAATGGTATAATGTTAACCAATTCGCCTTGCGCTATAACAACAATTTATGGACTGATATTATAAATATTGGCCAACAGTTGGATATACCGGTTCAGTATACAGTCCGAAAATGGGACAACCTCTACCTTGTCGGTAAAAAGTTTGGCGCTGATGTTGGGGGTATTAGAGGTATTAATCAATTAAATAGTGACACGATATATCCGGGGCAGGTATTATACATACCTTACAAATCCCACAATTATACAGCTTGGGCTTGGGGGGCAAGTGCCCAAGACAATAACTATACCGTAAGCCGGGGCGATGCACCCATAAGCATGAGTAATTTTGATCTGCTGGCTCGAATCATTACTGCCGAGTCTGATTCTGAATCTTATACTACCCAGGTTGCCGTTGGTGCCACCATATTAAACCGGGTGGACAGCTCACTATTTCCCGACTCCATACCGAGCGTGGTTTACCAGGTTGACCAAGCTGGGAAGTACCAGTTTGAGCCGGTACTTAACGGTTGGATTAATAATCCGGCCAGTGAGTCCGGTAAAATGGCCGCCAGAGATGCACTAAACGGCTTGGATCCCACCAACGGTGCTCTATACTTTTTTGAGTCGTGGGTACCCAATAAATTCTTGCAGTCACGCCCGGTAAGCACGGTCATGGATGCATTTACCTTTACGTATTAATTAACAACTCAATAGAAGTTATCAATTAGTACTCCCATTTAATTTAGAAGTGTTAATACAGGAAGATGACTCAGTTCGACTGCTAAACCACATATTGGAAAGATTGAACTACCAAAAACTATACCAGGCATACTCCTATACCGGAAGAAAGCCTGCAGTCGAACCCGTAATCATATTTAAGATATCAATTTTGAGAATTTATTTTTGGATGAAACAAAAATTGAATCTAACGCCGGTGCTTTATAAAAATATCTACCAAAAGAATAGTAAACGATTATAATAAAGAGCCTTCGGGCTCTTAACTTTTAGAGTGTGTTTAATATACGGTTAAAGAAAACACAACGACATAGAGAAATCCACGCCTGCTACAGCCAGTGTTTAGCTTGGTTTATCAAAATTAAGAATACAAACTAACCAACACGACATTTTTTATGGTCGCTAATGGTTGTCATGCTAGGGATTAAAATACTTCCAGAGCAAGCAACAGGTATTTTAAAATTAATAACTAAGTTAAGTAAAGCATCTTATCATATTTTTATTGTACAAATGGTTTACTATTATTATATAGATATTATTTGGATTACCTTTTTAGAAATATACATATAGTCATTTATATAGTCATTAATTTATTAATTTGTTTAAGTGCAGGGTATATATTTTACTTGCTTGAGAAAAAACTATGTTCTTATATAAGTTTAAAAAAAGGAATCATAATATATAGTTTTCAATAAGACCTAAAACTGAAAGAGGCTACAAGCAAAAATCGGCAGCTTGTTAGCCTCAATAATATAATAGAGAATATTGTTTTAAATAAAACCCGAGGTGGCACCCTCGGGTTTAAATTTGTTTACAAGAGTCAATGTGTATCAAATGTGTGTCATTTTCGATCCTGACCCTTGCTAAATTGGTGGGGCTAGCTGGTTTCGAACCAGCGACCTCTTGAATGTGAGTCAAGCGCTCTCCCGCTGAGCTATAACCCCATTACTGACGAAAATCAGTATACCACAACTTAAGTACTTATGCAATATCGAAACCGAAAAAACGATTTCACGTACCCCTTTTGTTGGATAGTAAAAACGGCAAATAGTTTGTTTGTTGGAGCCAGTTTGTTGGCTAAGGGGATTAAAAGCTATCAGTAAAATAGTTATGTCAATGCGTTGAGCAAAAAGAATGCAAGATTAATAATGTGGATTACCTATATTATAGAAAATTTAGCTATTGTGGCACACATAGGGGTAGGCCGAAAAAAGAATATGCCTACCCCTATCGCTTTCTTTTGAAACCAGTTAGCCTTACCAAGGAAAAATCAGCACGGGTAAAGCTTCCAGCTGATTTTAAATAAGCTCCTTTTACACTTCGGCTACGATTCTACCAGTTTCGGTTAAATCGTAATCCCCCAGACCCCTGACTTCTTTTTTAAACTCTTCAGATTGAAGAATTTCAATTACGGCACGGGTATGAGGATTATTCAAGTCTTCTTTTTTAATAACCAGTTCGTAGTGCTCCTTATGCAGGGGGAGGAAATCAACTCCCCGTACCTGCAGGCCTGCCTTTTCGTTGCCCAGGCCAACATCGGCCTCTCCCCTGGCCACAGCGCTGGCCACGCCCAGATGGGATAACTCTTCTTTTTCGTATCCCTTGATTGACCGTCTATCCAGTCCCAGGCATCGAAGTTGTTCGTCCAGCAGAACCCTGGTGCCGCAACCCTTCTCCCGGTTGATTAAACGCACATCAGGCCGGGTCAGATCTTTCCACCCTTTAATGTTCTTGGGATTACCAGCAGCCAGATAAAATCCCTGCATGCGGGAGGCCAGGTGCACAATGATCGTGGGAACACCAGGGAGAAGGCGGCGAACGAAAGGGATGTTATATATACCGGTATCTCCGTCCCACAGGTGGATGGCAGCCATATGGGCCTTGTCCTGGTATAGGGCCAGGAGACCGGTGAAGCTTCCCACGTAAAGGCGGAAGGCATGAACTCCATTTTGGTGCCGCTCAAGGTGTCGAGTCAGAATATCCAGAAGTATGTCCTGACCGCAGATTACCAGTCCCTGGTGATAAGCTACGTTTTCTTTCGGGTGGTAATTCTGCGGTTTTATAGGTGAGGTACGGAAGGAAGATGTATCCTGATCCGCTAATTCAAAACTTTTGCCATGTTTTTTATAGGCTTCAACATCCTGCAGATCAACCCGGATTTTACGGCCCACTCGGTAAGCCGGAAGTTCTCCCCGCTTAATTAATTCATAAACCGTGTTTTTGGTGATTTTCAAAATGTATGCTACTTCTTGAGGTGTTAAAGAAGTTTCCTCCGCCTTCATGGTTTTTCCCTCCTAATATCTTGACAACTATTATAACTTAATTTATTATCATTTAATAGTAGTGTTATGTAATGTTATATAATCTTTCGCACAAGTATTTTTCTATTTATAAATATTTTGATATAAAAGACAAGGGCTTATAATTAGTTTATCTATTGGTGGGTTAATTAATGTTAAGTTATGCCTTGTTATGTTGGTGGCCATTTGTTTATACTAATATTTTTATTTAAAAAAATATTCAAAAGGGGGGATAATGTTTACATAAATAATTTTAAAATGGAGTAAGGAAAAAGGATAGTGCTAATTTGTAATTTTAAGGAGGAAATAAAACAATGAAAAGATTTCTATGTTTATTAAGCCTTATGGTGTTTATTGTACTTGCCGGGGTCGGTTGCGGGAATAATAGGGAACAGTCCGGGACTGCAGCAGAGCCAGTACCACTAAATATATCCGTTGCTGCTAGTTTCCAGGATGCCGCAGAGGAACTCAAGGCTATATATACCAAGGACAATCCAAATGTCACCATAACTAATAACTTTGCTTCCTCTGGTACCCTACAGAAACAAATTGAGGAGGGGGCTCCTGCAGATCTGTTTATTTCCGCCGGTAAATCTCAAATGGATGCTCTGGCCGAAAAGGGTCTTATTATAGAGGAATCCAGAAAAGACTTGGTGGGTAATGATTTAGTCTTGATCGCCGGCAAAGATAGCTCATTGACTGGATTTGACGAACTTACCGGTGACAAAGTTGGTAAAATAAGCATAGGTGCACCGGAATCGGTTCCTGCAGGAAAATACGCCCAGGAGGCTTTGACAAACATGGGCCTGTGGGACGCTCTCCAGCCCAAGATGGTATTGGCCAAGGATGTGCGCCAGGTTTTGACCTATGTGGAAACCGGAAACGTGGACGCAGGTCTTGTTTACCGTTCGGATGCGCTGATTGGCAAAAATATTAAGGAATTGGCGACAGCTCCGGAGGATTCACACAAACCCATTGTATACCCCATGGCTATTATTAAGGACACCAAAAATCAAGCGGCAACTGAAGCATTTGTCAATTTCCTCTCTAGCCAGGAGGCAAGTCAAGTTTTTACCAAATACGGCTTTAAAACATTGGAGAATTAACTTTAATGTTTGCTCAACTAACCGACTGGTACCCGGTGATACTTTCAATCAAGGTGGCACTGATTGCCGTCACGGTGGTTTTAATAACTGGCCTGCCTTTATCCAGGTTGCTATCACGAGTGGATTTTCCCGGTAAAGATGTGGTGGAGGCGGCGATCACCCTACCGATGGTGCTGCCACCTTCGGTCATTGGCTACGGCCTGTTGATGATCATCGGTAAAAACGGCCTGCTGGGCCAAACTCTAGGCAACCTGGGTCTTTCCGTTATTTTTACCTGGTGGGCGGCGGTGCTTGCCTCTACCGTCGTATCATTTCCCTTGATGTACCAAAGTGCCAAGGCGGCTTTTCTGAGCGTTAATGAAAATTTTGAAAAAGCCGCCCGCACCCTCGGTGCAACCGAAATTAAGATTTTTTTTACCGTTACTCTTCCACTGGCCTGGCCAGGCATACTGGCTGGGTTGATTCTTTCTTTTGCCCGGGCGATGGGTGAATTTGGTGCGACTTTGATGGTGGCTGGGAATATTCCCGGCCAGACCCAGACCATCCCCTTAGCTATTTATTTTGCTGTCGAATCAGGCAAGGAAGGCATAGCACGGACTCTTGTGGCAATAATAACCGTTTTTAGCTTCGTGGTTATTTTTTGGGTCAACCGCTGGGCCAAGAAACAAAAATATTAAATGCGGTGATACAATGCTTAAAACCAAGATTATTAAAAAATTATGGCACTTTACAGTTGAACTGGAGCTGGAGTTGGACAACAGTATCATGGTGCTCTGGGGCCATTCCGGAGCCGGTAAAACTACATTTTTGCATTGTTTGGCCGGCCTGTGCAAACCTTCATCCGGAATTATCCTGCTGAATGACAGGACCCTTTATTCGTCTGTAGAAAAGGTCAACGTACCTACCCGGCTGAGGAATATAGGCTATCTCTTTCAGGATTACGCCCTGTTCCCTCATATGACCGTTAAACAAAACGTCATGTACGGTTTAAAAAACTATAAGCATCTCCACCTTACTAAAAGCCCGGTTAACCCCCTGGAGTTGTTAAACTCCTTTGGAGTAGGCCACCTGGTGGATCGCTACCCCAGTCAGCTTTCCGGAGGTGAGAAACAGCGGGTGGCTCTGGCAAGAGCCTTGGCGGTACAGCCGGAACTATTGTTATTGGATGAGCCTTTTAGCGCCTTGGATAAAAATTCTAAGATTAAACTCAGGCAGGAAATTAAGGATATCCACACACGCTGGCAAATCCCCTTCATCCTGGTTACTCATGATGAAGAAGACGCCGGTTTTCTGGGAGACCGGATATTCACCCTGAACAAGGGCGTACCTGTTACAAGTTCGATAGCGTAATACTCTCCGGACATGCAAAAAATAGTTTTAAAAACTAGACCGATGAAAATTGTTTCTTGAATGTGGACGATAAAATAAGATATATTATCAATAAAACCTGATAACTTGCATGTTGTTTTAACCAATAATTTTACGGGGAGGTTCGGCATTGTATATTACCGACGAATTTGTAGATAGGCTGATCAAGGAAGATGTACCTTACCTGGATTTAACTACTCACATTTTGGATATCGGTAACTGCAGTGGAATAATGCAGTTTTACAGCCGGGAACAGGCCGTTTTGTGCGGGACCGAGGAAGTGCTTAAAGTATTTAAAAAGTTGGATGTACAGGTAACCCATTATCTACCTTCCGGCACTCTGCTGGAGCCGGACAGTATTTTTCTTGAAGCCGAAGGCAGTGCTGAAAACCTGCATTTGGCCTGGAAAGTTTCCCTGAATATCCTGGAAAACTGTTCGGGGATAGCTACCAGGACCCGCCGGATGCTTATTCTGGCTAGGACAAGGAATGACTCGATTAATCTTGTCGCTACGAGGAAGATTTTTCCCGGTACCAAGGAGCTGGCCGTTAAAGCTCTCCTGACCGGAGGAGGTTATCCCCACAGACTGGGCCTGTCTGAAACAGTGCTAGTATTCAAGCAGCATATTAATTTCCTTGGTGGCCTGGATAATTTTATTACCGGGTTGGACTTAATTAAGGCCAAGGCATGTGAAAAAAAGGTAATTATTGAAACAGATAACTTGCCGGATGCCTTAAAACTCTGTGCGGCCGGGGTGGACGGTATCCAGTTTGATAAGGTCCCCTATAAAGACCTCAATGAATATGTGGAAAAAATCAAGGGTATTAATCCCACAGTAGTTTTACTGGCCGCCGGGGGCATCAATGAAAGTAATGTGGAAGATTATGCCGGCACAGGCGTTGATGCCATTGTGACCACCTCTGTCTATTTTGGCAAGCCTGTGGATATGGGGGTCAAGATACTAAAAACTGATCTTGTGTGACAAAAGGCCGACCTTAACCTTCGTTTGGCTTCTTCTCAATTAAGGTTTATAACAACCCTCTTTAGAGAAAAAGGGTATTAAATACCCTTTTACGGTAAAAATAATCGGTATAAAATAATTTAACAAACTGAAACAACTGATTTATAGAACCACCAAACCGGCAAAAGCAAGGTGGTCCTTTTTAGTTTGGTACATTAAATATAAATAAACCGGTTAAGCGTGACGATTGCCCGGTTAATATGGTGATTCTATCATGAACATACAAACAACCAGTCAAAAGTATACCAGACAACTCACCGGCCGGGATGTATTTTTTGTATTTGGCGCCGGGGCCTCCTATGCAGATGGGGCCCCCCTGCAGGCGGACATATTACCTATCATTATGTCTAATGAGCTTCCGGATATCCGAAACTCCAAAACCGGGCAAAGCGTCACGGAATTTATTGCGGATAACTTTGCTTGGGATGAACAGGCCCAAATATACCCTACGCTGGAAACTGTATTCGGCTTTTTGGATTACTTTATCAGTCAAGACGAGCATTTGAGCGCCCAATATCCCAATGCCCGGATTCGCGCTATCAAAGAAGGGCTGATCAAGCTTATCCATTACGTGATTAGTGTAAAATCAAACGAGCGGGGAAAAACATACCGCGCCTTTTGGGAAGCCGTATGTCGACATAACCCCAACATAGCCATCCTTACCCTGAATTATGATACTTTGCTGGAAGATGCCTTTAGCATTATCAAGGCTGGCCTGGGTTCAATTGATTATTGCCTTCACCTGATGAATTATGATCTTGCTGAAAAAATACGGACAGGTTTTCTCAGGCTTAACCCTAACGCAATTAAAATAATGAAGGGTCACGGTAGTTTAAACTGGAAATATTGCCATTGTTGCAAGCAAGTTTTACTTACTCCCTGGGATACCAGGATAGATTTGTTCGAGGAGCATAATGATGAAGAACCCAGCAGTTCGGCTAAATATTTTTGTCCTATGGACTCCTCGGAATTTGAAACACTGATTATACCACCGTCGCATATTAAAAAAATTTCCCACCCTGTTATATCACAAATACTCAACGAAGCTATGCGGGAAATCCGGTCGTGTAAAAAAGTGGTATTTGTAGGTTATTCATTTCCTGATGCCGATGTGCATTTTAAAGCTCTGTTTAAAAAAAGTTTATCCAGTGGTCAGCAAGTAATAGTAGTTAACAATAGTAAATCCAAAACCTTAAAATATAATTACCTGGCTTTAACCGATAATGTGCGATTTATAAAATTATCCTTTGCTGACTTTCTGGAGAGCAAGTCTTTGGTAAAAGAAATATTAACGGGAACTAGCAGCATGAGCGATAGACAAAACCAACTATCAATATATAACAAATAAGATGTAAAAGTTGTTTAGGCTTTACAAATAGTCATTAGTGCGTGGCAAGTGGAAGGTCGTCGCTAATGGTAATAAATTCTTCCATAAATACCGGTGCTATATCATATCGGTTTAACTGGGCGCACCATTGCAGGTCTTCCTCCCGGCCCCGGCGCAGCAATTTTTGGCCGTGCTGCCCGGCAAACAGCCCTGACAGCGGGTTGTTGTGATAAAAGCGGGCCAATCCATATGCCGCTATGGCTAGGTCATCCATATTAATACTTGCAGCCGGTTGTCCGCTAGCCGGCCCGCTGAGTTGCCGTATAATTTCCACTAAAACAAACCCTGCTCCCAGCGAATCTTCCAGTGAAAAGCGCCCCGCTGTACCCGCACACACCAGACTGATATCTAATCCTTCCTGCAAGGCGGCTTGCGCTACAGCCCGGGCATTAAGCAGCGATCCCGTGAATACCTTATGGGCAGACAGCGCCCAGCGGATGGCTTTCGTGCCATTGGTTGTTGTAAGAACTAATTCATCGCTAGTTTTCCATATATTGCTGTTGAAGCTAGATCCTTTGTTAATTTCCAACATATGGTATGCTGCATCCGGCCCGCCGATAAATTCCAGGGGTGAATTACCGTGGGGAAAACCGGCAATTTTATCTCCTTTCCGCTCACCAGCCAGCACAAAACCGTGCTCATTGGCCAGCGCCAAGGCTGTACCGGCATCTGCCACCGGGTATACCCTCCGGTAACCCGAGGCCAGAGCTGTTACAATGGTGCTGGTGGCCCGCAGTACATCAAATACAATGGCTGTGGTTCCGGGCAAAACAGCCGGGTTAGCAGCGATGGCCACAGGTATTAAGCTAACCTGCAAAACGCTTCATCCTTTCTTTTCAAACAGAATTCTAATGTATTATACTGGCAGGCAGGATTGGTACTGTTTCTAGCTAAACAATATTCATTTAGCATACCTTGGGCATCTTATATTTATCTTATTCCTATTAAGCAGGTTTAGTTTATCTGTGTTATGCTTAATGAGAAAGTATGTAATTTGTAAATGCAGGAATTCTATAAACTAAGCCTGTGGTAGGTAGGGGGTGGTTTTTTGCGCTTGCAGCTGCAAAAGCGGTACAAGCATTTCCGGCGCTACCGGGAAATAGCTAATGTGCTGGTTAAGCATGGCTTTGGTTACGTACTCAATAGCCTGGGGCTGGCGGAATTTTCTCCACCGGGGCATTTGCCAGCGCAAGAAAATAACGCTCCTGAAGAAAGTAAGGCGATACGCCTGCGTATGGTGCTGGAGGAGTTGGGGCCAACCTTTATCAAACTAGGCCAGCTGTTTTCCACTCGGTCGGATTTATTTGCCCCTTTATATATTAAAGAGCTGGAAAAATTGCAGGATAAAGTACCCCCGGTACCTTTTGCGGATATTCGGGAACTTTTAGAACTGGAACTTGGCCAGTCGCTTTCCCAAATATTTAGTCATTTCAATCCTACGGCGCTGGCCTCCGCGTCCATTGGCCAAGTACACGAGGCTCAGCTGGTCAATGGCTGCCGGGTAGCTGTAAAGGTGCAGCGGCCGGGCATCCGGGCAAATATGGAAGTCGACATGGAAATACTGTATGACCTGGCCGGCCTGGCGGAAAGACACACTTCCTGGGGTGAAATTTATAAATTCACCGAAATGGTGGAAGATTTTGAACATATCCTCCAAGAAGAGCTGGATTTTATACTGGAAGGCAGGCATGCCGAAACGCTGGCCAGGAATTTTGCCGGCGTGCAGCATGTGGCTATCCCTGCCGTATACTGGGATTACACAACTAAAAAAGTGCTCACCCTGGAGTTTCTGAACGGCATAAAAATAACGGATAAAGACAAGCTGGTGGCAGAAGGCCACGATCCGGCGAAAATAGCACGCTTGCTGGTGGAAACCATTTTGCAGCAAATACTTATGGACGGTTTCTTCCACGCCGACCCGCACCCTGGAAATTTACTGGCGCTCCCGGAAGAGCGATTGGCTTTTCTTGATTTTGGCATGATGGGATACCTGGAAAAGGAAATGCAAGGTAAAATTATTAAACTGGTATTTGGTTTAATCAACAAGGATTCTGCGGAAATTTTAAGGGCGGTAATGAGTCTTGGTGTAGTACCTGCGCATGTCAATATGTATCAACTGCGCAGGGATATCGAGCGGGTACGGGAAAAATATTACGAGGTTCCCCTGGGACAAGTCACTGTGGCTGAGTCAATGGGAGACATTATGAACTTGGCCTACCGTCACCGTATTAAGGTGCCAATTGAATTCAATATGGTGATGAAAACCTTGATTATTACCGAAGGTATCTCCATCCAGCTGGATCCCCGGATCAGCATCGTGCAGGTGGTTGAGCCGCTGGGGCAGAAATTGTTGCGGCACCGGTTTAGCCCGGAAAGTATAAGAAAGTTCTTTTGGGATAATATTAACGATTATCATATGCTTTTTACCCGCCTGCCCGGTCAATTAGGTCAGATTATTGAACTGCTCACCAGGGGGGAAATCAAAGTTAAAACCGAGAACCCTGATTTGGGACGGGCGCTGTTTCAACTAAATACTATGGTTAACCGCCTGGTATATAGTGTTATTGTAGGGGCTATGGTGATTAGTTCTTCATGGTTGATTAGGGAGCGGATTACCTTCTGGGGAATCCCCCTGGCGGAGATGGGTTTTGTATTTTCCGGAGTATTGGGATTCTGGTTACTGCTGATGATCATTAGGTCTAAATTTTATTGAAGGAAGGTACTGTTATGAGCAGGGTCAATTGTTTCATCGAGGAATGCCGCTTTAACAATAACATGAAATGTAACGCACCCAAGGTATCTTTCAAACTTCGGAGCAATTATCCAAACAATCAGACTGACCGGTCGTTATGCGAGAACTATCGCCCAATTCCATAATACTAACTGTTATTGTGCGGTGCGCCAATCATCTCTGGCATTTTTAATAAATTACCAATGGAATCTTTACATAATAGCCATCCAATTGTGATGTAAATAAAATAAGTAAAAAGAATAAAAGGAAGGAACAGGTCTTGGTGCCTGTCCCTTCCTTTGTTTAAAGACAATATTGTTTACGGGTATTTAGAACTTATTAATAACCAGCCCGGTAATCAGCTTGGGATAAAAGAAAGTGGATTTTTGCGGCATTTTTTCCCCGTTAGTGGCTACTTCAGTAACTTCCGCGATCAGCGTGGGATTCATTAAAAATGACATCTGGCATTCGCCTTGATCCACCACTTGCACTGCTTCTTGGGCACTGCGGGTGTATTTAATCACATCACCGGCGGCTACAGCTTGCATATCTATGCCCAGCTGGTTCTCCATGATTAATTTTTGCAATACTGATACATCCAACCTGCGCCAGGCAGTTGAGTGTTCAGCGGGCATTTTATTGTTGATTATATCTTTGTTGCGCAAGGTTAATGTGTAATAAACGTTTTTCCCAACATACAGCCCGAAAACCTGCCGGTGCGCGGTGCCGCCGTTACCCTGAAATTCCGCTATACTATTCATTAATTCGGTAACTTGGTTAACGTCTGCGGCGGTGGTTTTTTCTACTACAAAATCTTCCTGTAAATTCGCCAGCAGCTGTTGATTATCCACTTTGCTTTCCACAACCAGCCTGTGGGTGGGTAATATAACCAGGCCAGGATCATATAAGTTAACCAAAGTCATCATGATATAACAGGCTGCGGGTTTGTCTGGGTTTTGACGGGCATAATTTAGCGCGGTTTCGTAACGGTGGTGGCCGTCGGCTATAAAGATGCGCTGCTCCTGCATTAATTGCTGCACTTGCTCGACCAGCGCTTTATCTGTGATGACCCAAAGCCTGTGTCCTAGTCCCATCTCATCGGTAAAGTTAATGCTGCCGGGTGCATCTTGCACTGCATTAAGCAGCAAATGATCAATCTGGCGCTCCGGGTCGCTGTACAACCCGAATATGGGACTGAAATTAGCCCCGCAGGCCTGCATCAAAGCCAGCCGGTCGGCTTTATGCTTGGGCATGGTTTCCTCGTGCGGCAGGACTACCCCATTTTCATACGGTTCCAGCTTGACACCGCAAATTATACCGGTGCGTACCATTGTTTTACCATCAACATCAAACTGCTGCTGGTATAAGTAAAGAGCCGGTTCATCCTCTGGTTTTAAGATACCCTCGCTCTGCCACTGGCGGAAAAAATCTGCTGCCCGGGTGTAACGGTTGTCCGTATCATTATCGGAGGGTGTTGTTTTGCCGTATTCCAGGCGGATAACATTGTACGGGTTAAGCTGATAGTATCCTTCCTGGGCGGTGGCGTCGATTACGTCATATGGTGGTGTTACCAGATTCATAATGTTGCCGGCTTTTTTTTCATCATATCGCAGGCCTTGCAGGGGAGTGATGGTGGCCATTTTTTTCCCTCCTGTATGTTTTTTTCTGGTCCATCTGTAAGAGTCCCTTGTTTGATATTTTTCCATCATTTTAACAAATGCTTCATTTAGGTTAATGCCTAGTGAGTTGGCGTAACAGATAATGATAAATAAAATATCCGCCAATTCCATGTCCAGGTCGCCTTCCGGCTCTTCCGGTTTTTTTGGCTTTGTGCCGAACCGGTGGTTGACTTCCCGGGCCAGCTCTCCGACTTCTTCGGTAAGACGGGCCAGCATGGCCAGCGGAGGCCAATAACCTTCTTCAAACTGACCGATCCAGCGATCGACTACCCTTTGCATTTCCTGTATGTCCAACTTGCCAAGCACTCCCTATTTATTTTTAAAACATTCATATTTTACCACAATTGATATTTAAAAAACAGGATAGCACTGCCAAAAGGAATATTTATGGGATGAATATCGTATAAATTTACATGTATATTTTTTTGGTACAAAGGAGTGAATTAATTTGGCTAAGCCGCATTGGCTGGTGTTGGATAAAAAGATACTGCTGGGTTTACTGGCTGCAATATTACTAGTGCTTGGTATTTACCGGATTGGTGGAACTTACTATGCTAAAGTTCATGTGTCGCCGGAGGAACTTTTTGCCTCTGCTTTGGAAAAAACCCTTAATGCTAGCTCATTTCGTTTTAGTATGCTCGTTAAAATAGGGGATAATGTTATCTCTGACGTCAAAGGCGAGCGGGTGGCCCCGGATAGTATACATATAACCGGTACCATGCAGGATATGCCGGTGGAATTTATCCATACCGGTGAGCAAACCTTTCTCAAGGGTTACTGGTCTGATAATTGGACCAGCCTGGAAGGCAATAAAATGGCCGAGTCCGAGCTTTTTGTTACTGAATTTAACCCGCTGGGGAATTTCAATTTCAAAGATGTACCTTTTATTCAGGAGCTGGAAGCGGAAAAAATCAATAACGATAAATTCAGGGTATTGGAATTTCAACCCATTGTTCAAAATGAGTTAATGGAATTAAGTTATGATGATTTTAAATACCGGGTTTGGGTGCATCCTGGTGAACAGGTTATTAAAAAAGCGCATATCGAGGCCACCGGTAAAAACGGTAAAAAGGATAAACTGGAGATAACTATGCAGATGTGGGATTTTGACAAACAGATCAAAGTAATGCCACCGGAAATGTAACATAAGGCCCTGTATATTGACAATGTTTTTAAAGTCTTGTTATAATAATCCAGATTTAGATATTAGGAGGAATTTATTTTGCACCCCGATGTCGAAAAAATTTTATTTTCTAGAGTGGACATAGATAACAAGGTGCATGAACTGGGGGACATTATTTCCAGGGATTACGCAGGCCAAGATCTTTTAATGGTAGGTATTTTGAAAGGTGCCGCGGTGTTCATGGCCGATTTAATCAGAGCCATGAGTATAGACGTGAGCATTGATTTTATGGCCTTGTCCAGTTACGGGGCCTCCAGCAAATCAACCGGTGTGGTGCGCATCTTAAAGGATCTGGATAAAAGTATTGAAAACCGGCATATACTCATTGTTGAGGATATCGTGGATACCGGGCTTACAATGACCTATTTGCTGAAAATTTTAAAGGCACGTAACCCGGCCAGCGTGCGTATTTGCACCATGCTGGACAAGCCCTCCCGACGGCAAGCCGAAGTGCCGGTAAAATACAATGGCTTTACTATACTTGATCAATTTGTGGTCGGCTACGGACTTGATTATAATGAAAAATACCGTTATTTACCCGAAATTTATGTATTGAAAAAGGAGATCTATCAAGTTAAGTAGTACTTTTTAGCATACATGAGCAATAGTCAATCTTCAACCTTTTTACACCCTGTACCATGAAAATAGTTTGCGTATTGGAGGAAAGTAAAGATGTCTGTACCCGAACGGGAGATGGTTGTAGTCCTCGATTTTGGCGGGCAATACAGCCAACTGATTGCCCGCCGTATTCGCGAGGGCAATGTCTTTTGTGAAATGCTGCCATTTAACACCCCGCTGGCTCAATTAGAGGCCAAAAAACCGCGGGGCATTATATTTTCCGGAGGTCCTTCCAGTGTGTACCAAAAAGACGCTCCGGTGGTGGATAAGGCGATATACGATTTAAACATACCCATTTTTGGTATTTGTTACGGTATGCAGTTAATGGCGCTGCAACTGGGTGGTGAGGTAAACCGGGCCAATCAGAAGGAGTATGGTAAAACAGAGCTTGAGGTTATTCCCGGGGATGGCCTGCTTGGTTGTATGGGGGAGCGGGATCAGTGCTGGATGAGTCACGGTGATCTGGTGGAGGCAGCGCCGCCTGGTTTTAGTATCCTGGCCCGTACCGGGCAGGCTCCGGTAGCCGCAATGGCAGATGAAGAGCGCGGGCTGTACGCGGTGCAGTTTCATCCCGAAGTGGTGCATACCCCCAAAGGGCTGGATATATTACACTATTTCTTATATGATATTTGCGGTTGCAGCGGTAGCTGGACGATGGAATCCTTTATCGAGCATACCGTGGTGGACATTAAGCAAGAGGTGGGCAGCCGGCAGGTGCTTTGCGCATTAAGCGGCGGTGTGGACTCATCGGTGGCCGCCGTACTGGTACACCGGGCCATCGGAGATCAGCTGACCTGTGTATTTGTTAATCACGGGCTTTTACGTAAAGGGGAAGCCGAAGCGGTACAGCATTTTTTCCGTGAAGGCTTCAACATAAACCTAATATATGTAGATGCAGCGCAGCGGTTTTTAACTAAACTGCAGGGGGTTTCCGACCCGGAACGTAAGCGTAAAATAATCGGTGAGGAGTTTATCCGAGTATTTGAGGAAGAAGCCGCCAAGCTTGGCGAGATAGATTTCCTGGTACAGGGTACCTTGTACCCGGACGTGGTGGAAAGCGGTACGGCCACAGCGGCGGTGATTAAATCGCACCATAATGTGGGCGGCCTGCCGGAGGATATGCGTATGTCCCTGATTGAGCCGTTGCGCTGGCTTTTTAAAGACGAGGTGCGCCAGGTGGGTGAGGAACTGGGTATGCCAGCCGAGATAGTTTGGCGCCAGCCGTTCCCCGGGCCCGGCTTGGCCGTACGTATACTGGGTGAGGTCAGCACGGATAAAATAGCTTTGCTCCAGGAAGCTGACGCTATTGTGACTGGTGAAATCGCCAGGGCCGGGCTGGACAGGGAAATTTGGCAGTACTTTGCCGTGCTGCCTAATTTATACAGCGTTGGTGTGATGGGTGACGAGCGTAGCTATGCCCATACGGTGGCCATCAGGGCAGTTCACTCTCATGACGGTATGACTGCCGACTGGGCCAAAATACCTTATGATGTGCTGGAGCGTATATCAAATCGTATTGTCAATGAGGTGAACGGTGTCAACCGGGTGGTATACGACATCACCTCCAAGCCTCCAGCGACCATTGAGTGGGAATAGACGTTAAAATGCCTCTGAAGCCAGTAGGATAAAGGGTTTCAGAGGCTTAATTTTTGCCTGTGGCAGCAGAATGGCAGCATTATTCTGAATTTCCCGGATTTTTATCTGCTTTTGGGTTATTCTTTGGAGCGTAGAGAGCGTCCAGCTTGTCGGAAACTTCGCCATGCTTGTCAGGGTACAAATGGGCATATGTTTCCAGAGTGGTCTCGATATTTTCATGGCCAAGACGCTCTGATATAAGCAGTGGAGAAAAGCCAAGTTCAATCAGTAACGATGCGTGGGAGTGGCGGACGTCATGAACACGTATTTTTTTTACGCCTGACTTCTTGCAGCCGCGAGCCATCTCGTTTTGAAGAAAATGCTTTGTATATTCGAACAACCGCTCTGAAGGTTCATAGTCAACCAGGCGGCCAGCGTAATCTTTCAGTATATCGAGAAGGAAATCAGGAGCGGTGATAACCCGGCGGCTCTTGGGTGTCTTTGGAGGCGAAATGACATCTTCACTATTAATGCGGGCGTAGCTTTTTGTTATGCTTATGGTTTTGGCCTCGAAATTCACGTCATTAAGGGTAAGCGCCAGGAGCTCCCCGGAGCGCATGCCAGTCCAGAATAAAGTATTGAAAATAGCATAGGCTGCAGGCTTATCCGAAACAGCTGCAGCAAAGAGCTGAAATTCATCAGTTGTCCAGAACTGCATAGCCTCTGCGTTCTTTTTACCTATGGATCCGGCCACAGCTGCAGGATTAACAGACAAGCCATAGTACCGGCGGGCATAATTGAAAATGGCCGACAGCTGATTATTTATCGTTTTTAGGTACGTAGGAGCATATTCGGCCTCATCATCCAGGAGCTTATTCTGCCATTTACGCACCGTCGCTGCTGTTATAGCATTGACAGGTAAATCTTTAAAAGCCGGAAGAATTTTAGAATCAATGAGATATTTCTTACCTTCGTAGGTCGTGGGCCGGAGCCGCGACTTGCAATCTTCCATGTAGAGTTCCACCATGGATCCGAAGGCCATATCACAGCTGCCGCTCTGTTTTTTCAGGAAATCCCGTTCGTATTCCTGGGCCTCGGATTTTTTAGCAAAGCCCCTCTTCTTATGCTGGCAGGAAGTCCCAGTCCAATCCTTATACCGGAAGGCACAATACCAGGTCTTCCTTTTTTCGTCTTTGTAAACAGGCAAGCCAGCGCCTCCTTTCATAAAAGCCCCAGCCGGAAAAGGCCAGGGGCTATTCCTTATGCTTGTTTCTCACCATCCGAATTGTTCCCACCGGCATCTTCCTGAAGTTTAACGACTTGGGCAAGGAGAGACAGGGAAAGCTCGGCAGATACCCCGGCAGACTGAAGGGCTGAAATCAACTCCGTTATAGGCTTCCCTGCTTGGAGGAACTGCGCCACGACCAAATAAGCGCCCACGGTATCCATGACGTCACTGAACAGATTATCGCGTAGTCCGGATGCTGTCGGAAGCGAGAGCGAAGCACGAGCAAAGGCGCTCCATAATTCGGACTGCTGAGAGATTAGGGAGGTGGCTTCCCCTGCAATGTGCGGAGGATAAAGAGAAGACCCTCGAGGACCGAGTTTCAGATGAGCAATATACGGATCAGGCTCCTCTTTCAACCCCAGTAGGAAATCGGCGGACACGTTAAAAAAATCTGCAACGGTATACAGGACATCTATCGGAGCCGTTCGGCTCTGCTTTTCATAATAGCTGATACTGCCACGAGACAAGCCAAGAGCTGTGCCAAATTCATCCTGAGAGAGCTTGCGCCCTTTGCGTAACCCCCGAAGGCGTTCAGAAAAACATTGCCGCACCCGACCCTCGGTTTCGTTGATTTTGCTTCCTCCCATTTTATGCCTCCTTTTTGTTTAACACATCATTAAATAAGCGGCGTACCAGAGCCGCAAATATTTAAAATGAATAACATTGTTGAATTGCCATATGCTAGATTGACAACAACAGCAACAAGAATTATCCTGAAGACATAATACAACATAACTATTCAGTAATCAATAGCAACAACAACAATTATATGCAAGGGAGGGTGCAACATGAGCAACGCCAACAATGATATCCGAAAAGAGGCCAAGCAGGCTAATGTGGCCCATTGGCAGATTGCAAAGCGTCTGGGCTGTGCAGAATCAACGTTTTGCCGGAAATTACGGGACGAGCTATCTCCGGAAGACAAGGCAAAGGTCCGGCAAGTCATAATGGAGCTTGGTGCGATGAAGCGAGGAGGCGGTAACGATGGCAGCATGCGTGAGGCATTTGGAATGTGATCCGCTCCACTTGAAGCCCTATGAAAACCACCTGAGGGAGTGCCTGCCGGGCAACGCGGTATTATCCACCGGGTGCAGGGCAGGGTGGTGGGGTGAGTGAAGTATAGCATACATGGATTTTCGCAACCTCGGGCGGTCGAGCTTGGGCTAAGCAACGACGACCTTCTCGTGCTGCGCTGGTTTGTAGACTTTTGTGGTACAGGGAAAATGCAGAGTGTCGTCGAGTCGGACGGAATTTATTACTGGGTGAACTACCAGTCAGTGCTTGATGATCTCCCTGTCCTTCGAATAAGCAAGGACAGATTATACCGGAAGCATTTCAAGGCGCTTTGTAATGCACAGGTACTCTGCCACAAGCATATTAAAGGCGGCGGGAGTTTCTCGTATTACGGCTATGCAGTCAATTATGAGACCTTGGTATATTTTCGAGACAAACCCCCTACGGTAAATTTACCAGAGGGTACGGCGGAAATACCAGAGGGTACGGCGGAAATACCACACCCATCTGGTGAAAATGCCGCACCCTCTACGGCAGAATTACCGCACCCATCTGGTGAAAATGCCGCAACAAATATCAATCTATTAAATCAATCTATTATTGATCATTCAACTAAAGAATCAGAGAGACAGTCTGACAGCGACGAAGAGCCCGTCATGGTGGAACGGTTTAATGAATTCTGGGCGGCATATCCGAAGAAGGTAGGTAAGAAGGCTGCCTTTAAGTCATGGAAGCGCGAAAATCCAGACGCTAATCTACATACCAAAATCATGGAGGCCGTGGCCGTAGCAACAGATACATGGCAGTGGAAGGAGGAATATGGTCGATTTATACCTAACCCAGCCACTTGGCTAAACCAGGGAAGATGGGATGATGAATACGAGGAAGGGATACAAGGTGGAGACGATACAAAGCATTTTGAGAGGAGTAGCCAACCAGGGAAGGAGCAAAATTCAAAACCCAGACAAGACCCGCTCGCGGGCTTTAAACAAGCATAAGGCTATGGTTGTCAAAAAACAAAAATAAAAACGAGAGCCTTTGAAATAGCTCCCGCTTCGTGGTTTAACCATTTATTAACAAGCACCCAACCACATTCTATCACGGAGGGGGGGAGCGTTCAAGTGACAAATGAAGAGCTGGCGATCATGGCGGCCCAGGGTGATACCGAAAGCCTGCACAAGCTCTATTTTGCAGTGGCCCCGCTGATATACAAAATTACGAGCCGGTACTTCAAGCATTGCGAGGGCAACAGGAAGGGCGTGAGGCCGGAGGACTTGGTACAGTGCGGATACTTCGCATACCTGAACGCGTTGAAGCAATACTCGCCGGAGAAGGAACTGAAATTCACATCGTATCTTGATTTTTGTATAGCGGGAGAATGCTGGAGGGAGCTGGGTATAGCGTTCCCGACCGGAGACAAGGCAGTAAATCGGGAGGTCGAGACCATTTCACTTGAAGCCCCCATATCTAACAATGATGAAAACTTTGCTTTGCAGGATATAATTAGTGACCCTGATGCGGATGTATACGATTATTGTGAACTAAATGAAATGAGAATTATTGTCAGAAGAGAAATAGAGAGGCTTCCGTCGAAGGAGCAACAATTGATCTATGCGGCATTTTATGAAAACAAAACAAAGGAGGAAATAGGCATGGAGTTTGGATGGGATTATGATTTTACAAGAAAAACCAGGCACTATGCTTATAGACACTTACGTCGATCAAAGGCTATACAGGAATTAAGGAGGGCATATGCATGGAGATCAAAAGACACCTTCCCTGAATACCTAAATCTCTCACATTTTGATGATCTTTTTAATGATAGCGGGCTCAAACCAATTTAGGAGGTACGACATGGAAATTAGTATTCAAGAACTTATTGAGCTGGAGGATTGTTCGGAAATTGTAGTAAAAAAGCGTTATCGAGTTATCAGACGTGCTCTTTATAGATATAGATATGGAATGTCAAAGACAGAAGAAAAGGAATTTCTTAAAAAAGCAATGAGGAGCTATGAAAGCTTGGCGTTTGGGGGCAAAGAGGCCATAAGATATAATGCACTGCTGTATTATAATTTTGCAAGCCGCCCTTTAAAGCCGGGCCAAATAGAGAAGGTATTACATATAAACAAGAGAACGGTACACAAGCTTATAGATTTAGGGGTAAAGGACTTGACCGTCATTTTGTATGGAGTAGGTGGACTTGACCTGCTGCCGAAAGAGAGAAGCCAAGTTTTCATCAAAGAGAGGATCCAGGAGTCGATCACAAAACAGTTGACTGAGGAACTCGGAGAAGAGATCAAAAACGGGCTTCTCTCTTTTTTCAAAGAATACCAACCAAATATAATCGAACCGGAAGACAGTCCTAATCTCGAAAGAGAAGCCGCTCATAAGCGAGTGAGGGAAGCACTAAAGCGGGTTAAAAAAGGCAATGCGGCACCGGAGGAGCGGGAAGATTTAATGCAGGCAATGGAGAGATATAAGGCTACTGCTGTTAATGAAAAGCAGGATATAGCATACAACATATTGTTCTCATTTTACCTTATGGATCATCCTCTGAAAACCGCTCAAATATCGGATAAATATCGAATTAACGGGAGAACCATTTTTAAGTACATAACCAGAGGAGTGGAGGATTTAGCCAACATCATGTATGGCCCTGGAGGAATTTGCCTTAACGCTGACGGCCAAAGCGATGCAATTTTAAGTGATCTTTCAAGTGGCTAAGTGAAGAATTGGAAGGAGGTGAAAAAATGTTTCCAACCGCAGAGTTTAGAGATAAAGAAAGGGCTGAGTACATAGAGAAGCAAAAACACTGCCAGGAACTCAAACGGCAGGAAGAGGAACGAGCAGCTGCAGCAATGAAGGCAGCAGAAAAGACGCCATACGAAAAGATTCTTGACAAACAGGAAGAGGTAAAGCAGCTTGTTAATGGCATCCAGGTAGGCAGCCCAAGGAATGAAGAGTATATAACTGCAGCCTTAAAGCGAATATGCGACATTTTGGACTTTTGTTTAACAGACAATAGGCCAGAGAGCAATCCGGAGGAATAATCCAGGAGCAATGAGCAGAAAGGAGGGAAGACGTGAAAAGCAACAGCATAAAGAATAACGGTTATATAGGCGTATTGGCTTATAAATACATTTATTGCGTCAGAGCACCTCCCTCCTAAGGCTCTCATGATAACTAAAATAATTAAGAAAGGAGGTGCAACATGGCGGCAGAAACCTTTAGGATAGAGATCCCGATTAGCGTCGAGGACAATACAGACCCCGGCGTCTCCCATGCTACTCGCAAGATGAATGCTTTTGATAGGGTGAACCAAAAGACGCAGGAAAAACTAAACCAAATGAACAGAACCAAATACCAGGTTGTTCTTGATGCACTGGATAGGGCATCGGGCATAATCGGTAGGGTATCATCCAAAGCACGAAGCATAGCAGGTAAGACATTCAGTTTCACCATGAAAGTGGTTGATATGGCAACCGCGCCACTTAGGGGGATATGGAATTTTGCTACCTCCATTCAGGGCGCAATACTCGGAGCAACCGGAGCGTTCGCGGGAATATACAAACCGATGGATATAGCCGGGGACTACGAGCAAACACAGATTGCGTTTGAAACCATGCTCAAGAGCGCTGAAAAGGCAGAGCAATTTCTTAAGAACGCGTCGGAGTTTGCCAATAAGACGCCGTTTGAGTTCCCGGAATTGATCAATAGCAGCAAACTGCTTCTTGCATTTGGGTTTGAAGCAGAGGGTGTACTTGATATATTGAAAACCGTAGGCGACACAGCCAGCGGCCTGGGAGCTGGCTCGGATGGAATTGATAGGATTACAAGGGCTCTCGGCCAAATGCAGGCTAAAGGACGAGCACAGGCGGAAGAGCTTCTGCAGCTTCAGGAGTTGGGGGTACCAGCTAACCAGATATTGCAGGAGGAACTCGGCCTAACTGGAGAACGGGTAGCAAACATTGGTAAGGAAAGCATCGAGGCTGCAAAGGTAATCGATGCATTGTTACGAGGCATGGACAAACGCTTCGGTGGCATGATGGGCAACCAATCAAAGACTGCCAAAGGGATGATGTCAACCCTCAAGGACACCCTCCAAAATTCACTTTTGAGACCATGGGGACAGGGACTATGGGGGGGAGTAAAACCAGGGCTTGAAAAGATTACAACCTGGATAGACGAAAATCAAGAAACCATAGCAGCCTGGGGTGAAGCCTGGAAAAATGCCGGAGCAAACATATCCAAATGGGTTACCTCAAAGGTGGAAGGTTTTCAGGACAGCATACGAATAATGACAAACTCCCAGGAATGGAAGGATGCTCAGACATTCGGAGCCAAAATGAAGATAGCGTGGGACCAGGTCATAGCGCAACCATTCAATGAGTGGTGGAATTCAACCGGGAAGGACTGGCTTGCTGATAAAGCTAGCAAAATCGGAACTGGGATAGGAAGTGCCATCACTTTTGGTATTCTTGCTTTATTGGATGTTGACGTTAAAGGTGCCGCGGCCGACGGAACAAGCATCGGTGCTTCTTTCGCAGAAGGCTTCAAGGTAGGCTTTGATGGCAGGAAGGTAGGGGAAGGGATCCTGAACGCCATTAAGGGCGTATTTAAGGACGCAGGAACCTTGTTCCCCAGCGGGAAAGAAGCGAGTTCGACTAGCTGGATATCTGCTGGCCTATTGACCCTCATGGGAATCAAAGGTTCCAAGGCAATAGGAACCATATTTAAGGGCGGCAAAGGCATTTACAACTATGGCAAAGGATTATTTAAAGGCTCAAATGCCGCAGATGCTGCAGTACAAGCAACCAAGGCGGTTGGAGCAGCTACAGGGTCATTAGATAATGCTACCGACATAGCAAAGGCAACAGCGCATCTGAAAGATACTGCCGGCTCGTTCAGAAACGCAGCCAATGCTTCAAAAGAAGCAGAGAAAGCTGTTAAGGCAGCAGAGGTATTAAAGGCAGCTAAACAGGCAGACCTTGAAAAAAACGCGAGGTTACTGAGGGAACTGAAAAAAGAAGCGGCAAAATTCGGGGACGATATACCAAAAGGATTGTCTGGAAAGATTATGACCGCTAATAAAGCAGTCACCAAAGGCAGAATCGAAGTAAAAAAAGCAGCGTCACATCTTGACGACATGGTAAACATGAAAAGCTTTAAAGCATTAGAATATGCAAACGCGAGAGAAGGTTTTGCTATTGCAAGAGATGTCGCAAACACAGCTAAAGCAACAAACCAGGTAGGGGGCGCGGCCAGTAATACGGGCATATTCAGCAAAATAACAGGATGGCTCGGTAAAAACAGTGACAATGCTTTAATAGCAGGAAGCCAAGCTGCAGGAAAAGGAATTAAGGGGATACCTGTATTAGGTACGCTTCTTGGATTAACAGCAAGCGGAGCAGTGGTGGCTTCTGCGGCTCCAGAAAATAGAGGTAGAGCAGCTGCAGGAGAAGCAGGAAGCTGGTTAGGTGCTATAGGCGCTGGAGCCGGAGCTGGCGCTTTGGTGGGTACCATTGGAGGCGGGCCAATAGGAACTGCAGCCGGTGCCATTGCCGGCGGCATTGGCGGAGCGATCGGAGGGGAAGCCTTTGCCGAATGGCTATACGACCAGAAAGACGCCATCGGGGTTTTTTTTAGCAACACGCTGCCATCGGTAGCTGGAAGCGCATGGGATGCCATTAAAATGGGAGCCTCTAACGCTGGCTCGTGGATCGCTGACAAGTGGAGCGGGTTCAGTGATTGGTTCGGAACTTCGGTATGGAAACCCGTAAAGGACGTAGGCATTTCAGCAATCAACATAGCCGCTGGCATTTGGAGCGGAGCAAGAGATGTCATAAGCGACAAATGGAGCGACTTCTCCACTTGGTTTGATTCGACATTATGGCAACCTGTGAGTAGCGCAGCACAGGCAGCTGGTCAGCGAGTAAGTGACCACTGGAACGACGCCAGGGTATGGATCAGTGAACGCTGGTCAGACTTTTACGGATGGTTCGAAGCAAGCATATGGGGACCGGTTAAGACAGGAGCCCAGGCCGCAGGTGCCTGGGTAAGCGAGCGTTGGAGTGCGGCAAAAACCTGGATAAGCGAAACCTGGGGAACTGTTTCTGGATGGTTTTCAGAGACGGTCTGGGAGCCGGTGAAAGGCGCAGCACAGACAGCCGGCACGTGGCTGGGAAACCAATTCACGGCAGCGAAAAACGCCGTAAGCGATGCTTGGAGCGGGGTAGCCGGATGGTTTGAAACTAACGTATGGGGACCAATTAAATCCGGAGCAAGCGCGGCCTGGGAATGGGTAGGAGACAAACTCGGCGGCATAGGCGAATGGATTGGTGATAAATGGACGAGTTTCAAAGACTGGCTCGGAGAATTGGGGCAGAAGGGATCCGCTGAGACAGGTCTACAAACAAGCCAAAACAAAAGCAGCGTGCTCAAACACGCATGGGGCGGAATAATGACCAAGCCGCACATGGGAATCGTGGCCGAAGCAGGACCAGAGGCCATTATTCCGCTGACAAAACCGTCGCGTGCACAAGTGCTGTGGCAGCAAGTGGGCAATATCATGGGATTTACTGAGACACAAAACAAAGCTATTGGCGAAAACCTGCAGCAGGTGACGAGTGTGTCGGAGGTCGCTAAACGGTTTGCCAATGTAAAGGATATAGCAGAGAGCACAAAGCGTCTTGCTGATGTAGTAGACATTACGCGGTACCGGAACCTAAAGCAGGCGGTTAATGCCTATGCGAAAGGCGGCATCCTCACTAAACCCCACATGGGAATTGTAGCCGAGGATGGAGCTGAAGGAATTATCCCATTAAGCCCAAGCAAAAGAAGCCGAGGCATTGACTTATGGCAAAGAACAGGAGAAATTCTCGGAGTGCAGCCATACGAAGACGGCGGCCAAGAACGAGATGCGTCAATGGCAGTTTCCACAGGGACAGCCAGTAGGAGCAGTGAAGGCGTCAATTTCACTGTGAATAATAAGATTGAGCCGAGCTTCACCTTTGAAATCAGAGCGGGTGCAGATCCAGACGAGATTGTAGCCGTAATCAAATCGCGTACGCAAGAGTTTACTGATGAAATCGGCGATAATCTTGCAGAGAGACTGGCTCGAATTTTCGCAAATATGCCGATGAAGGGAGCATTGGAGGCATAAGAGCGGCCAGCGAAACCAAAGCTAACGAGAGAGCAGAGAAACCCTCTGTCCTCTCGTTTTTTATGCCCCGCCGGTCATGCAAAAGCAAAAACGCCCCGCTGTGAGCGAACAGCTGGGCGCGTGTGAGACGATAGGGCTCACGGTAGGGTAATGGACAGGGGCAAGGTCCGAAAAGGGCAAAATGGGACAAATAAAAGACACGGCAGGAGAACTGACCGTGTCAATAAGCTTTTATGGCAGGAAAGAGGGAAGTCGTCCTACGAAGCGTCTGTCACTTCGATGTTGAAGTACAGTGTCCCTGTGTAGGTGCCAGAGCTTACATTCAAACCCGTAATTAATGGTTCTATATTTAAATTGCCACCATAAGACGGGCTGGTGCTTCCGGCATTAAACTTGGCAACCGGTCTGCCGCGAAGCTCCTGCATAGAATCCACATACACCATACTGCTTAAAGTGCTATCTGTATATACCATAACACGGCACTTAATGGATTCCTCGTTTACATCTCCCTTGTTTTTGTACAGATTGAAGTAACCTTGCGTGTCATACGAATTGTCCCAGTCCACGGTAAATAACAGCATTTTTCCAGCAGGAATATCGTTTTTTGAAACCGTGATCGGGATAAGATCTATATTTTCATTAGTTACAGTTGCCGGGATATTTACAGTGTAGGTAGAGGTATCTCCACCGTCTCCACCTCCCCCGGTCTCAGGATCAGTATATTCATAATTCACCGTTACACTGCCCGAGGTCACGTCTTCGGCATGGGCTGGTGCTGCCAGAGCCAGCATAGACACGACCAAAAGAAATGCCATTATCCTCTTTTTCATTCGACCACCTCCAAAGTGAATTTCATGTCGGCACCGTTCATTGGTGCTTTGTCTTTGAGGGAATAGCAGGAATACCGCAGTACAGCGTCCTTGTATGCCCCCAATTTTAGCGATTGCGACAGCCTAATGGCGTCTGCTTTTTGCCCAGGCTTGATGAGGCCAGAGCGGTAGATTTCGGTACCATCAGGCAGGATTATAGAGATTACGAAATAGCAGGGGTTTTCTGCTGGGTTATGCAACGAGATCTCCTGCATGATATCCCCAGCCTTCATAACCAGCTGGGCATAGCCCGGAATTGCTATCGTCTTTGGAACTTCAGCGGGTATCGGTTCAGCTACAGCCGGTAAAGCGTTTCCGGTATTGCCACTTTGTACAGAGTCAATGTCTGTAAGACTGATACCTATAGCGACGCTGGCAAGTACGACAATAGCTGTAATGACCGCCACGGCCGCTATTGTTATGATGTTGCTTCTCATATAGCCTGTCCCTCCTTCCTACTTTGTATAAACATAACCATAACGGTTTTGCCTGGAGGGATAAAGGCAAACCGGGTGGGTCACTTTTCCAGCTTCCAGCGCCGGATAGTCGAGTCGTCTGCCGGGCAAGTGTCAGAGCTGCCATCCAATGCACCCTTGATCAGTTTGGCTTCGTAGTGTTTCTTTGGCTGCATGAAGTCAGGAAGTTCAAGGTGTAGTTTCTGGCAGCCAGGACAGTGAAGGCGTCGCAGGAGATACCAGCGGACTATTCCCATTTCGTCGATCGCGTGGCGGCGGCGCGTATCATATCCAGACAGCAGCATTCCACAGTCTGGACAGGACGGCATCTCCATATTCCGGATTTTATAAGCATCCTTGGTTTCGTCATAATCCACGGTGTAACGGGTAGCAATAATCATAAACAAAATCCTCCGTGAACGCATAACGTCAATAACAACGCCAAACGCTCTCGGAGCGGCAGCCCAACAGTCGGAAGATTACCCACCTGGTATGCCTTAATTGTCGGCAGCCGGTGCGGTACCATAAACCCAAACCATAACGGAAAGGAGCGAGTAGATGAAATACGGCAGACTTGTGGCAACCTGCAGCATAGCAGACGAGATGGAGAGCGACCTGGCGTTTGCCCGAGAGATTGCTGCAGCATTTACCAGGTACCAGCGGCGCGATTGGGGCGATCTCTGTCAGGAGGACAAAGAGCTGAATGATCAAGCAGTAGAAGCCGGCGACCGAATCCTGGCAGCTTACCGAACCAGCAAGGGGAAGATATGGATCATTACAGAGTGGGACAGAAGCGCAACCACCATCCTATTCCCCAGCGAATATTAAGCGAATAGCGACATAACAAAAGCCGCCACGAGCCAAGCAGGCCCGAGACGGCTTCATGAATAAAGAGCGGGAACCCTCCGCAGGGAACCCGCCCGTTTTATTTCATATCCGGGAACGGGATATGCAGGAGGCGCATAATTTCCTTCTGCGTTTCGTAGACCCGCTCGGCAATGAAGTCCATAAAGGGGCGGTCGTCTTTATGAGCAAGCTCCAGCGCATTTATATAGTCCTGACGCAGAACCGGCGGGATAACCGCCAGCATATACCCGTCTTGAATCAGGGCGGTGTTCATCAGGAGCCGGGAGAGTCTTCCATTTCCATCAATAAAGGGATGGATAAATACGAACCGCTTATGAAGCTGGGTGGCGAACTCCACCGGGTGGAATTTATCCCTGTCGGACGCAACCCAGGCGAAGAGCTTCTCCATCTCGCCAGCGACACGTTCCGTCTTGCAAACCGGATACTTTGAACCGGTGATGAACACCTGCTTGTCGCGGTATTTGCCAGCGTAGGCTTCGTCAATATCCCGATAGAACATCCGGTGCATGGTCAGCGTGTCGGCTTCGGTGATTTGCCGGGAGCGGAGCAGCGAGAACATAAAATCATACGCCTGGGCATGCCCTAACGCCTCGAAAGTATCACGGAGTGGCTTTCCGCCAGCGGTCAGCCCATCCTCCAGCAATACCTTTGTTTCAGTTTCAGTTAGGGTATTCCCTTCAAGAGCATTGGAAGACCACGTCAGACCGACCCGATAATAGGCTTTGATTTCATTCAGCATGTGACCCTCGAAGGGGCGCACGGCGCTGATAGCCGCATGGCAGCGGTCGACCTTTTCATATATCGTCATAGCACATTAACTCCTTTTTGATTATTTCAGGCTCCCAGAGAGCCCAGAAGCCCGCAGGGGGGGTTATTCTTTTACAGCCTTTATATCGAGATAGCGCGCACTGTTGCCAGTGCCATAGAGCGAAAATTCCACACTGCCGATTTTGAGAGTTTCAGTCTTTCCAGCTTCACTGCATTTTGCAATATTGTCGGCAATCCACTGTTTGCACTTTTTAGGTTCAGCACCCTCGAAGGGAACCGTAGCGCAGTATCCAAGATAACCGGCCGCTACATTTTGGAAACGCTCCTCAGATATTGCCGACAGGTTCAAGGTGGAAAAGGTCGCATATTTCGCGTGAAGCGAGTTGTCCGTCACGAAGAAATAGGCCAATTCAGCCCCGGTATCAGAATCGACGGCGGAGGAACTGTAAGATATCTCGTCGGAACCATCTGTCCGTTTCGGAGAGGCCTCCTTCAAGCCCCATTTAACCAGGTTCAGCTTAATATCAGCCGCAATAAGTCCAGGAATTACATCCTCACCCAAAGCGAGGACGGGTTCCGAGGCTTCGGAATGCACACCTTCTGCCGGCTCAGATGAAGCGGAACCTCCTGCGGATTGCTCCTCGGCTGTCGTGGAGACCGGTTCGGCAGGCCCGCTGTTCGAAGCAGAAGATTCTTCTTTATTGGCAGAGCTTTCAGCGACAGATGGAGTTACCTTCTCGCCAACTGACCTCTCTGGAGCTGGAGGAGTCATGGCCAGCCCGACAACGAATAGGACGAGGCACATCGCCATTCCGATGGCGCCGGGCTTTTTTGATTTCTTCCTCACCAATGAAATTACAAAGACGACTAAGCAGACCGCAAAGCCCACCATTCCCATCAAGCCAAGAAACATAAACATAACATCAACCTCCCTCAATTATTTGTGAGTGGTTGTTATAATGCTGTTTGTCATTCGCTGCTGTTTTCTGCACCGCACCAGGGGTATTTTATACTTTTGCGGACTTTGCCTCTAGGATAACTGTCGTAGATATTGTGACTAAACCTTTGACCGCATGCAGCACATCTATAAGAATTTTTGCTATTACCTAAATAAGAACCACCCTCAATTAGTATTCCACCTTCTCACCGCTCGGCATGACGAAGGATCCTATATATTCACAGCCTGACGCCTTGGCGATTTGCTTTAGTTCATCAACCGTGAAGCTTTCACGCTTCATTTTCTGGCTAAAGGCCTGTGGGCTTTTCCCGGATAACCGGGCAAGCTCAGAAACGCTGATGTTCAGCTTTACGCAAAGGATTTTAAGCTGTTCAGATACTGACATACCACCACTCCTTTCAACATTCTCATTATAAACGAATTTATTTATATAATCAACTTAGATATTTCTCTTTTATCGAGAAACGTTAAAAAATGAGTTGACCACATAAACATTTATATTTATATTATAAACAAGAACATAACGCCATAGTGCAAAGCAAATAGTAGGAGGCGACAGGAAATGAGAATCGTCAAAGAGGATTTGACCGGATGTATTAACAGGACCGCAGCAGGGGCGCCAGCTTTCAGGTACTGGGTTATCGAAACCCCGATCAACGAAAGCGGCATATGTAAGGAATTCAAATCAGAGGAAGAAGCACAACAATTCATACAAGAGCACGGGAGGGATAAACAATGTTAAACCCAAAGAACCTGGCCAACGGCCAAGAGCAACACGAGGCATTCAAAAGCAGCGTAACCAGGAAGACAGCAGTACAGTACGACTACAGGCACACTGACGGAGAGTTATTCTCCTGCGTAAAGCCAACGCTGGGAGCATGTAAGCAGGCGAAAGACAACTGGATTAAAAGAAGGGAGAGCGTAGCATGGAAATTAAACTAACACCGGAGGAGCTGGCAATTGCCCAGGAGGCAATCAAAAGCAGAGCGGAAGCCAATGGAATCAGCCAGGAACAGGCAGTTAAGGACCTGCTGGCAATGGGAATCAACAGCTGGTGGGAGATGGAGAGTATGAGGAAAAGGGAGGAGGCCTGGCGGGAAAAGAACTTTAACCCATTTGCAGCAGCGCGCGGGGAATACAAGTAGCCAAATAGTAATTGGCGTCACCAGGCGCCACGCCCGCTACAGCCTGCCGCCTCCACGCGGCGCGGGTGGATAACCAACCAGGAGCAGGCAGAATAAATGCAAGGAGGTAAATTGAGTATGGCGGAAATAGTTGATTTTCAACCACCAATGGCAAGGCAGCTGAAGATGAAGTACATCATAACGATAGATGAAGACGATGCACCGGCGTATGTAGCGCGAGAACTAAAACCCAGAGTAATTACAATCATGATCACAGCTAGGACACCGGAGGAAGCGGAATCGCTTCGTAAGGAAAGTACCGCAATAGCAAAGCAAGAGCAGTGGCTCACGGATATAGGAGGAACCGCGAGATGATGAACAAGTCAAAGATGGAATTTTGCAATTTTACATTTAACCCGGTCACTGGGTGCAGGACAGGCTGCGAATACTGCTACGCAGCGAAACAGGCGAAACGCTTCTCCGGAGACGTGAGGATAAACAAAGGATCAAACCAGCTGAAGAAGGACGAAAACGGACTTTATGTCTTGGAAGAGCCATTCAAGAACCAGATCGGAAAGGTTATCCCGGATCCGGTAGGCTTTGAACCAATCATGCATAAATACCGCCTGACCATGCCCGCACAGAAGAAAAAACCGGCGAATATTTTCGTCTGCAGCTTAGCGGACCTATTCGGATCCTGGGTACCGGACAGCTGGATAGAGGAAGTATTCAAAGCCTGCGACACAGCGCCATGGCACAATTACCTTTTTATGACGAAGTACCCGCAGCGATACGAGCTAATGAGCTCCACGTTACAACTTCCCCGCTCCAGAAACTTCTGGTACGGGACGACCGCTACCAGGAACGCCGATCTTAACCGGATAGTATACCTTCCCCGGAACCAGCATAACCAGTTCATCAGTATAGAGCCGCTCCTGGAGGATATAGACATCAGCGACATAGACTTGATGGATTGGATCATCATCGGAGCCGAGACCGGCAACAGGCGGGGAAAGGTAAAGCCGAAGCGGGGATGGATAGAGGCAATCGTCCAGACTGCCAGAGCCGCCGAAATTCCGCTCTTTATGAATCACAGCGAGGAACTGGAGGAAGCCTGGGGCATGGATTTAATACAGGAGCTTCCCGCTGGCCTGATACGGCCCGAGGATAAACCAATCCCCCACTGCAGGCAATGCGACTACCACAAAGCAACAGAGCACCACTACGACAGCGTGAAGGGCACTATGATGATGAACCACATATGTGAGCAAGGCAAGGCCTTCCGGCGCGTCCCAGGGCGATATGCGAGAACGTCGCCGCCTTGGTGCCCGCTCCGGAGCAAATAATTAATGAGGAGGAATGAAGGATGAAAAAGACCATCTACCAGTTAGCCTGCTTTTTACAGGAAGAGAACAACACCCATGCCATATCCATGGAGGACTTCAAGGAGGACACCGAACTGGCGAAGGAGGAAATCCTAAACTTGCTTACCGAGAAAGTCGGCAAATGCGCCGCAGAGGACAGGTTCAACATTTTCACTGCATCGATGTATGACCAAGGGTATATCGACGGACTTCGGATGGGAGCTCAACTGATGAGGTTGCTTAACGGGGACGCTGACACCATTAAGGTTACAGAATAATAAGGGAGGAGGAAATACAATGAAAACCAGTTTATCTCCAGTCTTTAGAAAGCAGATGGAACAAATGCGCAGTATTCAGGGGACCATATTCAACAATGATGCCATGGGAGAGCTACCGCCATTAACCCGCCTGTTATTCGCGGGCCTCTGGTGCCTGGTGGACGACAAAGGTCGGACAGAGGACAAGCCTAGGAAGCTCAAGAAGGTTATTGTGGGCTACGACGATTTAAGCGCCGGCGATGTTGATGAAATGCTGCAGAGCCTGCACGATAAATGCTTTATCGTGCGATACAGCACGAATGGCAGCAATTACATCCAGGTGAGTGATTTCAGCAAAAACAAGAATCCGATCATTCTTAGAAAGCAAAGCCAAATACCACCGCCGGAATTCCAATAACTGTTTAAAGTCGAGCAAAGCTGCAGTATAATAAGATCACGGTTTAGGGCACTGAAAGGGTACCAAAAGGGTACCGTAAACATACGAGCTTTTCACGGTACCTTGCTTTTATTTTGAGAGATAGGAGGAGCCAGATCATGGACAGACGAGCAGTTTATTTTTATACGCTCCCAGGTGAGCCCGTGTGCGCCGGGCTGGCTCTTGACGTACATATTCACGGTGAGACGCTTCGATTCTTCGACACCATTAGAGGCCATGAAATACCCGGCGAGGTTATGGCGGAGGACGAGAACGGGTTCAGCTTTATATCCACAGGGTACAGACCAGGAGAATGGCGCTTCGATGTGCTGACGGTCGAGGAGTTCCGGCGCGATCATTACAGGAAGGTCGAGGGCGGAGAAGCACTGACGGCCGTAATTAAGAACACTGACGACCTCCATCAGTGGTACCGGCGGGAATTCGGAATTTGAGTGGGTGAGAACAATGCGGATAGAGTACATATTCATCAGGAAAAGCAATGAGCCCGTGAAGGTGGCAGAGAAAATATATACGTTGGAGCCTCCATTTAAGCCGTTTTTAAAGAGTCTGTTTCAAGATGTTTCAGATGACTCTTTCAAAGTCAAACTGAAATCGAAGGATTATGCCGTATTTTATCACCATACCGCTTGCAAAAGTGAGTCGACAGACGCCAAAAGCCCCATGCACTATTTAACAATCGAGATAGAAGATCAGCGGAAAGATAAGTGCGCGGAAATTCTCACCTCGGCCAATCAATCGATTTTAAGCGCTGCGGGAAAGGAACAATATAATATAATCCTTGCCTATGATGGAGTGTCCAAGTATTACTGCGACCGAGCATACCCTGATCTGAATGAATTCGAACGCAGCATCCGCAACCTGGTGTTTCGGATCGTCACGAAGGCATTCGGAGCGAAATGGCTGGATAAAACCGCAACGGAAGAAATGAAAAATGGCCTGAAGGCGAGCATACAAACAAGGCCAAAGACACTCCGGGATGAAAAGCTCATCGAGGCAGCCCTGTACGAGATGGACATCAAGGAGCTCGAGAATTACCTGTTTCTTCCCCAGCGTGATGTTTCTTGTGAGCAGGTAGTCGATGTCGTTTTGTCACCCGAAAACCTGAAGCACATGACCAAGGAGCAAATCGAGGACAGGCTCGGCGCGGCGCGTCCGAAATCATTATGGGAACGGCAATTTGCCGCGAGGGTATCCATAGACGGACTACAGGAAACCTTAAAGCAGATTCGCATTCTCAGGAATCGAGTGGCACATGCAAAGCCTTTTTTGTGCGCCGACTTTATAAAATGCAAGAGCATCCTGCAGGAAATAAATCCCCAGATAGAACAAGCAATATGCGATATTTCGGCTGTAGAATATGATCGTGCTGAAACTGCCAGAACCCTTGCTGGGTTAGGTGATGCTTGGACAGCGGCGGTATCACAAGCGATTGAATTTAATCGACAAATATCCCCCGTGATGTCGGAGCTCGGTAATTCCTTAAAAGAGGCATATCGGGTTTTGGAGATTATGCCATCGCCGGCGGAAAGAGAAGCACTAAGGCACATGGCATCTTTGCAGCCTGTAATTTCGGCAGTACAGTCCTTGCCACTGACTGAAATCCAAAGGAATTATGAGGCCCTTCATGCCGTGCTGCCATCGCAAGCAGAAATCCAGGCAGCCAACCAAGCCGCCCAGATGATGAGGGGCATTTTTCCACAGTATGAATTTCTCCAGCGGATAGCTCGAATGAGCAATCTGATTTCTGCGGTTCAGAGGCAGACATTATTTGCAAATGGACTAATTCATACGTCGGAGACTGAAGAAGATGAGCCTGACGAGGAGATAGAGCAGCCTGATCAGGATAAGGCTGCCTTGAAAGAGGAAAAGAATAGTACTGCTGAACCTGACGGTGAAACAGAGGATAACCAATAAGGAATTCCCGGAGAGAGAAGCATATAAATCCTCTTATAACGTGGCAGCAATATGGCATCAAAAATTTTTCTAAACTCAAAAAAAGACAATAATTTGAGAATAGGAGATAATAGAAATAGCTGAAATCAAGGAAAATAACCTCAAGATAAAGTTTAATGATTGAGTGGGAGTAGGGCAGAAGGCAGAAATAGTCGGTTTAAAGGATTTTTGATGCAAGGAACATGTTTTCGGGGTCTACGATTTCTCAACACTTCTTGGGAGATCATAGACCTCGTTTTACGTCTGATTAGCTTTAAAAAATTATTTAAAGGGCAACGTTAAGGTAAGAAGTAATCAAAGATTTTCCGGTAGATCCAGCAAGCCTATTTAAAAAGCATCAAACTATTTACATGGAGACAAAGGCATTAATCAGATGATAAACCCTCTTAGACTTATTGAAGCTGAAGATACTCAAAATAAACCTGTAACTATTATCACTAATGACCTTCAATTTGGACACCGGAGAAATAGGGGATGCCTTATCCAAGTTTAGGGAATTTGATGTGTAGAAGCCGCATGATCTCCTTCTGCGTTTCGTACACCCGCTCGGCAATGAAATCAAAGAACAGATCGGGCTTACCCTTGTTCTGATACTGTCGGATGGTATCATTGTATTCCGATCGGAGTACCGGTGGAATGATGGCCAACTGGTAGCCGTCTTGTATCAACGCCAAATTCATGATAAGACGGCTCGTTCTGCCGTTTCCGTCGATGAAGGGGTGGATCGACACGAACTTTAGGTGCAGAAGTGCGGCAAAGATTACGGGATGGTAACTATCTCGCTCGGCCTTGATCCATTCCTCCAACTTAAGCATTTGCTCCTCAATCTCCTGTGGCCTGGGGAACACATAATCAGAGCCGGAGATGATAACATTTTCCTTCCTCCATGTGCCGGCGTTTGCCTCGTCGATGTTTATGTAAAAAAGGCGGTGCATTACCTTAATATCTCCTACGGTGATGCGTCGCTCCCCAATCAGGGAGAACATGAAGTCATACGCTGCACCATGCCCTACTGTCTCGTAAAAGTCACGGAGCGGGCGGCCTCCAATGGTCAGGCCATCCTCGAGTACTACCTTTGTCTCGCTGATCGTAAGCGTATTACCCTCAATGGCGTTACTTGACCAAGTGAGCCCGATGCGGTAGTAGTCCTTCAACTGCTGCAGCATATGTCCTTCGAAGGGACGAATCTCGCTGATTGCCTTGTGGAAAAAATTTATTTTATCATAAATAGTCATTTTATCATCTCTCTATCTTAGAATAAGTTTATCACACTTTTCATTGTGCCGCGAAAGCGGCAAGGAGGCGTATTATAATATTTTTGTCCCGTCAGGAAACTCAAAAGAGGAAGAATATACAGCACCCAGCGCTCGAGCAATCCCATCAAGTTCTACTGTTGAGAATTTGTCTGTTTTCATTCTTTGATTGAAGGCCTGCGGCGTTGATCCGATTTCTTTTGCTAACCATGCTTCGCTTTTGTTAATGAAAGCAAGGGCCATTTTAATTTTTTGTGCGTTTGTCAACATAATCACCCCATAATATAAGTTATAGCATTATTACGGAGCAATATCAAAGATAACATTGATAAAATAAATGATAAATTTAAAATATATAGGAAATCCTTTAAAGTAATATAGGTAAAAAAGATATCCTTTACAAAAAAACATTAGATGGTAATAGAAATACCTCAATCAAGAGGGAAGATTTAAGATAAAGTCAGGTTATAGAGTGGGAGTAGTGGCCATGAAACCAATTTCCCGGTTGCTGTTACAACCGGGAAATTGGTTGTGTAATGTAATCCGTCTAATTCGGGTTATATTTAAATGGTTACACTTGACTGTCTGAATACCACGGGGTAATATTATGTTGGAAAGCTATTTTAAATAATATTCTTATGAGAGAAAGTGTACCTAGGGTTCCACACCGTTAATGGCGGTGGTTTGGTCCAAGCGGTACAGGCCAGTCACGGGAGTTACTCTGCGTGCGGCTACACCGGTCGGGATAAAAGCCCAGGCGGGTAGGTTTCACTCCGGTAAACCTACCCACCTAGGCTTTTTTATTGTAGCAGTTTTCGATATATAACTTGTCCATGTGGTGGGGCATGATATTTAAGTACATATATTCCATAAGGAGGACGGCCATGAATAAACCACTGGTAGGTATAGTAATGGGCAGTGATTCCGACTTGCCGGTAATGCGCGAGGCGGCGGATATATTGGACGAGCTTGGTGTCTCTTGGGAAATGCTGATATCTTCTGCACACAGGGCGCCGGAAAAAACAGCTAATTACGCCCGTCAGGTTGCTGACCGGGGATTGGCTGTAATTATTGCGGGCGCCGGGGGGGCGGCCCACCTGGCCGGTGTTATTGCCGGGCACACGCCGCTGCCCGTGATTGGCGTGCCCATTGCATCAGGCGCATTAAATGGTGTGGATGCCCTATATGCAACCGTACAAATGCCCCCGGGCATACCGGTGGCCACGGTAGCGATAAATGGGGCCAAAAATGCCGGTATTCTGGCGGCCCAGATAGTTGGTGCGGGCCTACCGGAAGTGCGGGATAAACTGATAGACTATAAAGAGAAAATGGCCCGGCAGGTGGAAGAGAAATCGACCCGGCTGCAGGAGCTGGGCATAGAGGGGTATCTAAACGCTAAGGGAGGGAAGTAAAGCTTGATTGATCGTTATACTTTACCGGAAATGAAAGCCATTTGGTCTCAGGAGAACAAGTATCGTAAATGGCTCGATGTGGAAATAAGCGCTTGTGAGGCGCTGGCCGAAATGGGCGTGGTGCCGGCCGAAGCACTGCGGGAAATTAAAGAAAAAGCCAATTTTACAGTGGAGCGCATTGACGAAATTGAAGCAGTTACCAACCATGATGTAATTGCATTTCTTACCTGCGTAGGTGAGTATGTGGGAGATGCTTCAAAGTATATACACCTGGGCATGACTTCCTCGGACGTGCTGGATACAGCCCTGGCACTCCAGATTAAGGAAGCGGGGGAACTAATCCTTAAGCGTCTTGTGAAATTGCGGGACGTCCTATTGGCTAAGGCCAAAGAACACCGCTATACTATGATGATCGGACGCACCCACGGCGTCCACGCTGAGCCTACCACTTTTGGTTTGAAAATGTTGCTGTGGGTGGCTGAAACTGAGCGAAACATTAAGCGCATGGAAAGTGCCATTGCCACCATTAGCGCGGGAAAAATATCCGGGGCTGTAGGTACTTACGCCAATATCGACCCGGCGGTGGAACAACATGTTTGTGCCCGGCTCGGTCTCGAGCCGGCTCGAGTTTCCACTCAAGTGCTGCAAAGGGACCGGCATGCCGAATTTTTAACCACCCTGGCTGTTATTGGCAGCTCGCTGGACAAGTTTGCCACCGAGATTAGAAATCTCCAGCGCACAGATATTTTAGAGGCCGAGGAATATTTCAAAAAAGGCCAAAAGGGTTCATCTGCTATGCCTCACAAGCGTAATCCAATTACGGTGGAGCGCATCAGCGGCATGGCCCGATTGCTACGTGGTAATGCCTTGGCAGCTATGGAAAACGTGGCCCTATGGCATGAACGTGACATCTCGCACTCTTCGGTGGAAAGGGTGATTATACCCGACAGCACCATCACTCTGGACTATATGTTGCATAAATTCGTTAATATCATGGAGAATTTGCTGGTTTACCCCGAAAACATGAAGAAGAACCTTGCCAAGACGCATGGTCTCATTTTTTCACAGCGGGTGCTGCTGGCCCTGGTGGAAGATCACGGCCTCTCCCGGGAAAAAGCCTACGAACTGGTACAGCGTAATGCCATGCAGTGCTGGCAGACAGGAGAAGATTTCCAGCGATTGCTGATGGGTGATCCGGAAATGGCTAATATCATATCTAAAGAAGAAATAAATAGAATATTTGATTATAGTTACCATCTAAAGCATGTTGATGAAATATATAAGAGGTTTGGTCTGTAATTTCAGTAAAAAATATTATTGCCAGGTAATGGTTTGAGTATTTATGGTTTAAATACTTGATAAGGAGGTTTATTATAGTGGAAAAATTGGAACAGATCTATGAAGGTAAAGCAAAAAAAGTATACCGCACCGATAACCCCGACTATTACTGGGTGGAATACAAGGACGATGCTACCGCGTTTAACGGTTTGAAGAAGGGTACTATTACCGGTAAAGGCTCTTTGAACAACCGCATTTCATCGTACTTCTTCCGCATGCTGGCTCAAAATGGTATTGATTCTCACTTTGTAGAAGAAAAATCCGACACGGAGATGGTGGTTAAGGCACTGGAAATTATTCTGGTGGAAGTCGTGGTACGGAATATCGCCGCCGGTAGTTTGGCCAAGCGCCTGGGTCTGGAAGAGGGCACCCCGATGCCAAAAACGGTGGTGGAATATTATTATAAGAGCGATGAACTGGGCGACCCGCTGATCAATGACGACCATATTCAGGCCATTAAACTGGCCACTCCTGAACAGATGGTTAAGATGAGGGAAATTGCTTTAAAGGTTAATGATGTGATGTTGGAGCACCTGGCCGAACGGGATATAGAATTAGTAGATTTTAAATTGGAGTTTGGGCTGCATAAAGATGAGGTGCTGTTGGGTGACGAAATATCACCTGATACCTGTCGGTTCTGGGATAAGCATACCCGGGAAAAACTGGACAAGGATCGTTTTCGCCGGGATCTGGGTAATGTAGAGGAAGCTTACCAGGAAGTATATAGACGGTTGACGAAATAATAGTCGCAGTAATAAATATAAAATCTGGGGGAGATAAAATGGAACGCTTTCGTACCGGATTGCCAGGTGGTATGATTATACCAGACAAACCCAGAGAAGAGTGCGGTGTTTTCGGTATATATGCCCCAGGGCGCGATGTCGCCAAGCTCAGCTATTACGGGCTTTACGCCCTGCAGCATCGTGGCCAGGAAAGCGCGGGGATAGCTGTTGCCGATGGGGAAAGGGTACAGCTGTATAAGGGCATGGGTCTGGTACCGGAAGTGTTTTCCGGTGATCAGTTAAGCCAATTAAATGGACATGTGGCTATCGGTCACGTGCGCTACTCCACTACCGGGGCCAGCCACGCGGTAAATGCCCAGCCGTTGCTCTTTCGCTATGCTGAAGGGATGTTGGCATTGGCCCACAATGGCAATTTAACCAACGTAACAGAATTGCGTTCACAGTTAATGGCCGGTGGTGCGGTATTCCAATCCTCAACGGACAGTGAAGTAATTGTCAACGTCATTGCCCGCTCAAACCGGGGCGATTTAAAGGATGCCCTAACTAAATGCATGATTGATATCAAGGGTGCTTATTCACTGGTAATGCTTACAGAGCATAAACTAATTGCCATGCGTGATCCCAACGGGTTCCGGCCTTTATGCCTGGGTAAGCTGGACGATGGCTATGTGGTGGCTTCTGAATCCGCCGCCCTGGGTGCTGTGGGCGCCAGCCTGCTCCGTGACGTGCAGCCCGGGGAAATTGTTATAATTGACGAAAACGGTCTGGAATCCTTTCAAATATTGCAACCGCGCCGTCGGTCCCACTGCATTTTTGAATACATTTATTTTGCCCGCCCGGACAGCACTATCGATGGCTTTAATGTCAACCAGGTACGCCGGGCAATGGGGCGGGTGCTGGCCGAGGAGTACCCGGTGGAGGCCGATATGGTCATACCGGTGCCCGATTCGGGCACTGCGGCGGCCCGGGGATTTGCCGAAAAGTCCGGCATTCCCTTTGAAGAGGGTTTGATGAAGAACCGTTATATCGGGCGGACATTTATTCAGCCTACCCAGGACATGCGGGATCTAGCGGTGCGCCTTAAGCTCAGCCCGGTACGGGAGGTGCTTGCCGGCAAGCGGGTGGTAATGGTGGACGATTCCATTGTACGGGGTACCACCAGCCATAAAATTGTTGCTCTGTTGCGGGACTGTGGGGTGCAGGAGATACATATGTGTCTCAGCTCGCCCCCTATAACCAGATCATGTTACTACGGCATTGATACCTCAGATGAACAGGAGCTGATTGCCGCTCAAATGTCTATGGAAGATATTCGCCGTCAAATTGGCGCCGACGGTTTACATTATCTTTCTCTTGAGGGTCTGTTAAATATTTTCGGCGCCTCAAGAGATACGTTTTGTACCGCTTGCTTTAATGGTAATTACCCGGTGGAAGTGGCCAAGCCCCATGAAGCCGGTAAATATAGCTTGGAATAGCATTCTGATCCGTTGGGGGAGAGTATGTTTGGAAGAAAAACAGAACACCATAACTTATGCTGATACAGGTGTGGATATTGACGCCGGTAACCAGGCTGTGGCTCTTATGAAAAAATCAGTGCACAGCACTTTTCGTCCCGAGGTGCTCACCGGCATCGGGGGCTTTGGCGGGTTGTTTGCCCTGGATACCGCAAAGTACTCCCAGCCTGTGCTGGTTTCCGGCACAGATGGGGTGGGAACTAAACTAAAAGTGGCTTTTTTGACGGGTAAGCATGATACCATTGGTATTGATGCCGTGGCTATGTGCGTTAACGATATCCTCACCATGGGTGCCCAGCCGCTTTTTTTCCTAGACTATCTGGCTGTGGGCAAGCTAAAGCCGGAGCAGGTGGCGGATATTGTGTCCGGAGTAGCTGAGGGTTGCCGCCAGGCGGGCTGTGCCTTAATCGGCGGGGAAACTGCCGAAATGCCTGATTTTTACGGGGACGGTGAGTATGATGTTGCCGGCTTTGCGGTAGGGGTAGTGGATAAGAACAAGATCATCGACGGCAGTACCATTGTGCCGGGCGACGTGCTGGTTGGCCTGGCCTCCTCGGGTTTGCACAGCAACGGTTATTCACTGGCCCGCCGCGTATTGCTGGATAAGGCCGGTTACCAAGTAGATCAGGTGCACCCCTCGTTTAACCGCACCGTGGGTGAGGAGATGCTTTGCCCCACCAGGATATATGTTTCCAGTGTACTGCCGCTGTTGGATAAGTTTAACATTAAAGGCATGGCTCATATTACCGGCGGCGGCCTGGTGGAAAACGTACCCCGGATACTGCCCAAGGGAACGGCGGCGCTAATAAATACCGACGCCTGGGATGTACCGGAGGTGTTTAAAGTTATCGCCCAGGAAGGGCCGGTGGAAAACGATGAGATGTACCGGGTGTTTAATATGGGCATTGGTATGGTGCTGGTAGTACCCATTGCACAAATCGGTGATATATTGGATGAACTCAGATCACGCGGAGAAGATGCTCGCTTGATCGGCAGGGTTGTCAAGGGTGATAGAAAAGTACAGTTAGTTATGCAAAGGTGTTAATTTTATGTAATGGGTTTTAGCGAGGGAGTTCTCATGGAGAAAAAAAATCTAGGTGCGCTTGTCTCGGGCCGGGGCTCAAACCTGCAATCCATTATGGATGCCTGTGCGGCAGGAAAAATACCGGCCCGGGTAGCGGTAGTGATAAGTGATTATAGTGAGGCTTACGCCCTGGAAAGGGCACGACAGTCGGGTATTACCGCCGTAGCTGTCAACCCAAGTGATTATCCGGACAAGGCGGCGTATGAGCAATATATTGTCCAGGTTTTGCAAGAGCACGGTGTGCATCTGGTATGCCTGGCCGGTTACATGCGGCTGGTAGGCGCGACATTGCTGGATGCGTTTACCGGGCGGATCATGAATATTCATCCTGCCTTGTTGCCGGCGTTTCCCGGGTTGCACGGGCAGGAGCAGGCTTGGCGTTACGGGGTTAAGTACAGCGGCTGCACGGTGCATTTTGTGGACGGTGGCATGGATACGGGACCCATTATACTGCAAGCAGTGGTGCCGGTATATGATGATGATACCGCAGATACCTTGGCCGACCGTATTCTGGAGCAGGAACATCGGATTTACCCCGAGGCCGTAAGGCTTTATTGTGAGGACAAGCTGATAGTTGAGGGAAGAAAAGTGCGCATATGGACATAGGTGAAAGCATGGGGACGGTTCTTTTGCTTCTTTGTTAAAGATTGCTTCGCTGTGCTCTCAATGACAATCCATTGGAGTTTCCGAAATTACTTGTGTAATATGAGGAGGTATACAAAATGACTGTGAAACGTGCTTTAATCAGCGTTTCGGACAAGTCCGGCCTGGAGGAATTTGCCCGGGGGTTGGTACAGGCGGGCGTGGAGATTGTTTCCACCGGCGGCACCGCCCAAGCGCTGCGCGGGGCTGGAATACCCGTCACTTACATATCTGATGTCACAGGCTTTCCTGAAATACTGGACGGCCGGGTCAAAACCCTGCACCCCAGTGTGCATGGGGGAATTTTGGCTATGCGTACTACAGACCACTTAAAGCAGTTACAGGAGCATAACATTACCCCCATTGACCTGGTGGTAGTAAATCTTTACCCATTCAGGGAAACGGTGGCCAAGCCCGGGGTAACTCTGGAAGAGGCCATTGAAAATATCGATATCGGCGGCCCCACGATGGTGCGTTCGGCGGCTAAAAACTATCGGTATGTGCTGGTGGTGGTAAGCCCGCAGCGATATGCCGAGGTGTTGGAAGCTGTGCAAAAGGGCAATATTGATGAGCAATTCCGCCTGGACTTGGCCAGGGAAGCGTTTGCCCACACCGCCTCTTACGACACGGCTATAACGGCTTACCTGACCGGTCTTGACCAGCCGTCAAGTGAATTTCCTGCCGTTTGGGATAAAAAATATGAGCTGGTGCAAACATTGCGCTATGGTGAAAATCCCCACCAGCAGGCGGCATTTTACCGCGACCCGTCAGTAGCCGGGGCCTGCATTGCCAACGCTGTACAGCTGCATGGTAAAGAGCTTTCCTATAACAATATCCTGGATATCAATGCTGCTTTTGAATTGGTTAAAGAATTCAATGATATTTCAGCTGTCGTGGTAAAGCACAACAACCCATGCGGGGTAGCCAGCGCGGCCAATCTGGTGGACGCCTATACCAAAGCTTACGAGGGCGATCCGGTGTCGGCATACGGCGGTATTGTAGCTTTTAACGCAGTAGTTGGTGCGGATACGGCCCGGGAAATGAAACCAATATTTTATGAAGCGGTGATTGCGCCGGATTACACAGACGAGTCTCTGGCTATTTTGCAGCAAAAGGCCAACTTGCGTATTTTAAAAACCGGCCCGCTGTCCGGTCCGACCGGTGATCGTTTTGATGTGCGTAAAGTAAACGGAGGGTTGCTGGTGCAGGACTTTGACCGGGGCGTGATGGTTCCTGAGGAAATCAAAGTGGTTACCCGGCGGGCCCCTTCGCAGGCTGAGATGGACGATTTAATTTTTGCCATGACCGTAGTGAAATACGTTAAATCCAACGCTATCGCGGTGGTAAAGGATAAAAAATTACTGGGCGCGGGGGCCGGGCAGATGAACCGAGTCACTTCAACCCGTTTAGCTCTGGAACAAGCCGGCGACGCGGCCCGTGGCGCAGTGCTGGCCTCGGATGCCTTTTTCCCGTTTTCAGATTCCCTGGAGGAAGCGGTGGCAGCCGGCATCAGTGCTGTTATTCAGCCCGGCGGTTCAATACGCGATGCTGAATCCATTACCGTGGCTGATGAGCATGATGTAGCGATGATATTTACGGGCATGCGTCACTTCCGGCATTAAAAGTGTGCCGGCTTTAATTAGCTTGGAGGGAAAAGCCAATGAAGGTTTTAATCGTCGGGGGCGGCGGCAGAGAGCATGCGCTGGCCTGGAAAATCAGCCAGAGTCCCCGGGTAAAAAAAATATTTTGCGGGCCGGGTAATGCAGGTATTGCACAGCTGGCAGAATGTGTGGATATTCAGGACAGCAACATACCGGCTATTATTGACCTGGTCAGGCGGGAGAAAATTGATTTAACCGTGGTGGGGCCTGAGGTACCCTTGGTGGCCGGTCTGGTAGACGCGCTGGAAAAGGAAGGCTACCCGGTTTTCGGGCCGCGGCAGCGGGCGGCGGAAATAGAGGGCAGCAAAGTGCTAGCCAAGGAAATCATGCATAAGTATGGTATACCCACTGCCCGGTACGATGTTTTTGATAGTGCAAAACAGGCCAAAGACTATATTAAACAGCTTGCTGGCCCCTGCGTCATCAAGGCTGACGGACTGGCGGCCGGTAAAGGTGTAATAGTGGCCGAGGATGAGCATACCGCGTTGGCTGCGGTTAATGATATTATGGAAAACCAGATTTTTGGCGCAGCTGGTCAACGTGTAGTGGTGGAGGAACTTTTACGGGGCGAAGAGGTCAGTATGCTGGCCTTTACTGATGGTGAGCACGTAGTGCCCATGCTGGCCGCCCAGGACCATAAGCAGGTGTACGATAATGACATGGGCCCTAATACCGGCGGAATGGGTGCCTATGCACCGGCTCCTGTTTTAAACCAGGAGCTAAGGCAGCAGGTGCTGGATAGTATTATGATCCCCGTAGTACGCGGTATGGCCGCCGAGGATCGCCCCTACAGGGGGGTACTGTACGCCGGGCTGATGATGACGGACAAGGGGCCGCAGGTATTGGAGTTCAACGCACGTTTCGGTGATCCGGAAACCCAGCCTTTGTTAATGATGATGCAATCTGACCTGGTTGACGTGATGGAGGCGCTTTTAGCGGGGGAATTAAATAAGGTGAACCTGCGCTGGCATGACGGCGCCAGTGTCTGTGTAGTGCTGGCCTCCGGTGGTTACCCCGGCTCTTACAGCAAAGGCGAAGTGATTACCGGTCTGGCTGATCTGCCCGAAAATGTGGTAGCTTTTCATGCGGGCACGGCGTTAAAGAATGGCCAGGTGGTTACAGCAGGCGGTCGGGTGCTGGGCATGACTGCCCGGGCAGGAAGTATTCCGGAGGCAATTGAACTGGCTTATCAAGGTGTGGATTGGGTAAAGTTCAATGGCATGCATTACCGCAAGGATATAGGTAAAAAGGCTATTAATCGGTAGCCAGCTTGTACATGCTATTGAGGGGTACCGCTCCCAGTCCCAGCTGGATTATGTACATTAAGCCATCCCAAGAAAGAAAAAGTCAGAATGCCTGTATAGCAAGGTATTCTGACTTTTATTTATGCAGTTACACCAGTATCAAAAATGTCCCGTGCGTTTGGTAAGTAAGTTGTTTTCGGTGGTCCTATGATGTCAACCTATGAAAGAGAACCGCCTCCAAGTTTCACAATGGCTTGCTCAGCCCACCGGGAATCGTTTAATATCGCCCTGCCTACACCAATCAGGTCCGCTTTCTTTTCAGACAGCAGCTGCTCGGCCACCCGGGCATCAGTAATGCCACCGGTAAGTATAACCGGAATGGACACAAACTTTTTAATAGCTTCAGTAAAAGTCGCAAAGTAACCCTGACCGTTAAGGCCGGGTACCATAAACCCCGAGAAACCACCGGAAATATCAAGGATGTTTACCCCGGCTTTTTCAAAGGCCTGAGCGGCTGCTTGACTGTCTTCGATAGTAACGCCGCCCTCCCTGAAATCCGAAGCGCCCAAGCGCAGCAGGATAGGAAAACCATTACCTACGGCCTCACGTACCGCTGCAATGACCTCAAGGTGGATTCGCATACGGTTGTTAACACTGCCACCGTACTCGTCTGTGCGCTTATTGGTAAGCGGTGAAAAGAATTGGTTGAGCAGGAATCCGTGGGCAGCGTGGATTTCCACTCCATCAAAACCAGCTTCTTGAGTTCGTCGGGCGGCATTTTGAAAGGCTTTAACAATATCAGTAATTTCCTGACGGTTTAGTTCTCGCGGCATACTCTTGATACGCGGGTGGGCTACGGCAGAGGACGAAACGGGGGTGGTGCCGGTAATTTCTGGTTTTGTGCCGCTGCCCGCATGGTTAATCTGCATCACTGTCTTGCTGCCATTACGGTGAATGCCCCCGGCTAATTCCTTTAATCCCTCTACCACACCGTCATCGGCAGCGGAAAGCTGGCGGGCACTGGCTTTGCCTTCCGGCATAATGTAACTATGCTCAATGATGATAAGCGATATGTACCCGCCTGCAGATTTGTCAGCATAATAGTCAAGCAGTTCCTGGTTGATCTTTCCGTCAGGGCCGGCTTTTGCCGTGGCCATCGGTGGCATAACCAAACGGTTGGCCAGAGTTAGCGTGCCGGCGGTTAATGATTTTAATAAGTTAGACATCAATACACCCTCCTTCGAACATTATTTCATCATTTGTATATACATAATTTTTATAATACAATTTCTTTTTATCGTTAAGTATAGTACATACATGCTAAGATAACCAGCCATTAACTACCCGGGTACCTTATCTTTTTCATTTTAATACTTTACCGAAAAAAAGGATTTTTTTTAAAGCTGTCGAAATGCATATTAGTTAATCTGAAATAACAGCCTAAATATGTATTAAAAAACCCGGGAGGAATATTAAGGTGGCTTACACCGGAAAATTACGAGAACCTCTATTGGATCAACTTTTTGAAGCTATTTTACAGCTTAATGACACCGACGAGTGTTATCAATTTTTTGAGGATGTATGCACGGTTACCGAACTAAAGTCGATGGCGCAGCGGCTAGAGGTAGCCAGAATGCTGCAGGGCAACTTTACCTACGGTGAAATTGCCTCACGTACGGGGGCCAGTACAGCCACCATCAGCAGAGTAAAAAGATCTTTAAATTATGGCGCAGATGGTTATAAGACGGTACTGGACAGGCTGCACACCTCAGGTGATGCAGGTGATGATAAAAATTAATGTTGACATAGAGGTGATACTGCTTTACTATTTTATAGTATCATCGCTTTAATGTATTAAAGGGGGAAGTTCTTTTTGATGCGCATAATCAAGTCAGAAGATAAGGCCCTGTCCGAGCTTTTGCAGGGTAGAACTGCGGACTTGGAAAAAGTTGAAAATGTGGTAAAAGACATTATTATTTCCGTCCGGGATGGCGGAGATGATCAATTATGCGCTATTACTGCCCGTTTCGACGGTACAGACTTGACACCACCGGGCCTTGTGGTGAATGAAGCGGAAATAAAGGCTGCCTACCAAAAGGTAAGTGATAGCTTTTTGGCAGCACTTCGTGTGGCCGCTCAAAATATTTATCGTTATCACAGCCGCCAGCTGCATAACTCCTGGATAGACCCGCAGCCCGACGGGACCATGCTGGGGCAGTTAATCACGCCTCTGAGCAGAGTTGGTATCTATGTGCCCGGAGGGAAGGCGGCCTACCCTTCCTCGGTTTTGATGAACGCGATCCCAGCCGCAGTGGCGGGGGTGCAGCAGATAGTAATGGTTACGCCACCCGACCGTAGCGGTTCAGTGAACCCCTATACACTGGTGGCCGCCGCCGAGGCGGGGGTAACCGAGATTTACCGCGTGGGCGGGGCCCAGGCTGTGGCTGCACTGGCTTATGGAACTGAAACAGTGGCCAGGGTGGATAAAATAGTCGGTCCGGGAAATATTTATGTAACGGCGGCCAAACGGCAAGTTTTTGGCGTGGTGGATATCGATATGCTGGCTGGTCCCAGCGAGGTGCTGATTGTTGCCGATGATTCGGCCAGGCCGGAATTTGTGGCTGCAGATATGTTGTCTCAGGCCGAACATGATGAGTTGGCTTCATCAATACTGGTGACGCCGGTGGAAGAGCTGGCCGAAAAGGTGCAGCAGCAAATTACCAGGCAGCTGGCTCAACTAAACCGGCGTAATGTAGCCGAAAAATCAATTAATGAACGAGGGGCCATTATTATCACTGCCACCCTGGACGAGGCCGTACAGGTGGCCAGCTCATTTGCTCCCGAGCACATGGAACTACTGGTAGACGACCCGTATCGCTGGCTGGGATCGGTGAACAACGCCGGGGCAGTTTTCCTGGGACATTTTTCACCTGAGCCGGTGGGCGATTACCTGGCCGGCCCCAATCATGTTTTGCCCACAGGTGGAACGGCCAGGTTCTTCTCCCCCCTCAATGTGGATACCTTTATGAAAAAAACCAGTTTAATCGGTTATTCTCCCCGGGCACTAACCCGGGACGGCGAGCATATTCTTACGTTAGCCGGTACGGAAGGACTGGACGCCCACGCGGCATCCGTGCGGTGTAGATTAGCCGTCCTTGCCGACGCCAAGGATAATGGCGGCGCCGCTGAATAGTGTTGCGAGCATTACAGCAGGTCATAGCGAAGCAGGGGGAGAACAATTGGAATGAAAACAGAAAATACACGCAGTGCGGTAATTAACCGGGAGACAACTGAAACCAGTGTATCGCTAAGTTTGGCCCTTGATAGTACCGGCCAGTCTGAAATTAATACCGGCGTAGGTTTCCTGGATCACATGCTGGACTTGTTGGCCAAGCACGGTGGTATGGAACTTAAACTGCACGTCCGGGGTGATCTGGCGGTGGATGCCCATCATACCGTGGAAGATGTGGGCATCTGCCTGGGGCAGGCTTTAAAAACAGCGCTGGGTGATAAATTCGGTATCGAAAGATACGGGCACGTGCTGCTGCCTATGGATGAGGCCCTGGTGTTATTGGCTCTGGATTTAAGCGGCCGCGCCTATTTGGCCTATGACCTGCCGTTGCCTACCGCCAAGGTGGGAGATTTTGATACCGAACTGGCGGAGGAGTTTTTCAGGGCCTTTGCCTCAAACGGTGCGTTAACCCTGCACGTGCGCTTATTGACGGGCAAAAATACACATCATATTATAGAAGCTGCTTTTAAAGGGTTAGGCCGTGCTTTGCGCTTAGCCGTTGAAATTAAAGACTCACAAAGGGGCTTGCCTTCCACTAAAGGTTTACTTTAATTGGGAGAGAGGGACATTTTCTTTGATTGCTATTATAGATTACGGGATGGGTAATTTGCGCAGCGTCGCCAAAGGTTTTGAAAAGATGGGTTTTGCCGTTGAAGTAACCTCAGAGACACAGGTGCTGGAAAAGGCCTCGGGGGTGGTTTTGCCAGGTGTGGGAGCCTTTTCCGATTCTATGAATAATCTAAAGGCTCGCGGCCTGGTGGATGCTATACACAAGGTTATTGCTGCAGGTAAGCCATTTTTGGGCATCTGTCTGGGACTGCAGCTGTTGTTTGAATCCAGTGAGGAATGGGGCACCACCAGAGGCCTGGCCGTATTTCCCGGCCGGGTGCGGCGTTTGCCGCCCGGGCTTAAAATTCCCCACATGGGCTGGAATACACTGTCCTATAAAAAGACCTGCCCGCTTTTCCAGGGCATTCCGGAACATGCTGCGTTTTATTTTGTTCATTCTTATTATGTGGAACCTGCCGATCCAGAATTGACGGTGGTTACTACCGAGTATGGCATTGAATTTACTTCCGTTGCCGCTAAGGACAATGTGTACGGTATTCAATTTCACCCGGAAAAAAGCAGTGCCCTGGGCCTGCGCATTCTAGAGAATTTTGGGAGGTTGGTTGAAAAATGTTAATTATCCCGGCTATAGACCTGCGGGCTGGGAAGTGTGTTCGTCTGGTGGAAGGTAAACTAGACCACGAAACTATCTATTCCGACGATCCCATAGCTGTAGCCCGAGTATGGCAGGGCAGCGGCGCCCGTTTTTTACACGTGGTGGACCTGGACGGTGCCTTTGCCGGTTCGCCCCGGAACTTGGACACTATTCAGGAAATTATCAAGGCAGTCAAAATACCGGTTGAAGTAGGGGGCGGCATTCGCGATTTGCCTACCGTGGAGAGGTTATTGCAATTAGGCGTGGCCAGGGTTATTTTAGGTACAGCAGCAATTCAGAACCCGGCGCTGGTATTCCAGGCATGTGAACGTTTTGGTAGCGAGTCGATTGTGGTTGGCATTGACGCTCGTGATGGTAAGGTGGCTATTGAGGGGTGGGGACTAACTGCGGGAAAAGATGCGTTGGAGCTAGCTGATGAAATCCATCAATTGGGCATAACCAGGATTGTGTTCACCGATATTTCTCGCGATGGCACTTTAAAGGGGCCAAACCTGGAAGCTATTAAAAAGTTAGCCTTGTCCTGCAAAGTGAAAGTGATTGCCTCAGGTGGCGTGTCTACGATTGCGGATATTGCTGCGCTAAATGAGCTGGCCCCCCTGGGTGTCGAAGCGGTAATTATTGGTAAAGCGTTGTATGCCGGTACTTTAAACATTGAAGAGGCCCTGGCTTTGGCAGGAGGGGAATAATCCTAAATATGTTAATGAAAAGAATCATCCCTTGCCTTGATGTAACAGGAGGTCGAGTGGTCAAGGGTACCAACTTTGTTAATTTGCGGGATGCGGGTGATCCGGTGGAATTGGCTGCGTTTTACGACCGCGAAGGTGCAGATGAGCTGGTTTTTTTGGATATCACAGCTTCCGCCGAGGGACGCAAAACTGTGCTGGACATGGTTTATCGCACGGCCGCCGAGGTTTTTATACCCTTTACGGTAGGCGGTGGCATCAGCACATTGGAGGATATCCGGGCCATGCTTTCCGCCGGTGCGGATAAAGTTTCAATAAACACTGCTGCAGTGAAAAATCCCCAGTTGATCGCCGAGGCCTCGGCCCGGTTCGGCAGTCAGTGCATTGTGGTGGCAATTGATGCCCGTCAGGCAGGACAAGATAAATGGGAAGTGTATATTCACGGTGGCCGCACGCCTACAGGTATTGATGCAGTGTCCTGGGCAGTGCAAGCGGAAGAACTGGGGGCTGGTGAAATATTGTTAACCAGCATGGACCGGGACGGCACTCAAGATGGCTATGATATACCCTTGACAAGAGCCATTGCCCGGGCTGTTCGGATACCGGTGATAGCCTCCGGTGGCGTCGGTAACATGGACCATATTGTTGACGGGCTTACCGTGGGTGAGGCCGATGCTGCTCTAGCGGCGTCTATTTTTCACTTTGGCACTTATTCCATTGCCGAAACCAAAAAGTATTTACATAAAAATAATGTGCCTGTGCGCATTTAATGGAGGTATGACAAAAATGCAGTTAAAGCAAATCAAACCTGAGGACCTTAAATATAACAGTGATGGATTAATACCGGCCATTGTGCAGGATGTCGAAACCAAAGATGTTCTGATGCTGGCTTATATGAATAGTGAGTCTGTGGGCAGAACTCTGGCCAGCGGTGAAACCTGGTTCTGGAGCAGGAGCAGGCAAGAATACTGGCATAAGGGAGAATCCTCAGGTAACGTACAAAGAGTAAAAGAAATGTATTTTGACTGTGACAGTGATACCTTGCTGCTGCTGGTGGAACAAAAGGGAGCAGCCTGCCACGAGGGCTATTACAGCTGTTTCCATTATGCACTGGCCGGGGACGGTACAGTCACCATTAAGGGAGAGCCCATGTTTGATCCGGAAGAAGTATACGGTGAAAAAAAATAATTATTGGTCAGGCGGGGGGATAACTGCCCACCGCTTGAAAACCAAAGGTAAAAATGAAATTAGGGATTAATCTTTATGAAAAAGCCACCGCAAGGTGGCAATTTTAATGTAATATTACGTTAGTAGTTTGTATATTTTTACGCACATACAGTGCCGCAGATTAGTGAAAAATTAGTTGGAGGGTATTATGGATTTAACCGCGCTGAATGAGGCCCAGAAAAGAGCAGTTACTTATCATGATGGGCCGCTACTGGTGCTGGCCGGAGCGGGCAGTGGCAAAACCCGGGTGCTCACCACCAGGATTGCTTATTTACTGCTGGAAAAAGGTGTCGACCCGTATAACATTTTAGCGATCACCTTTACCAATAAAGCGGCCCGGGAAATGCGGGAAAGAATTGCGGCCACAGTACCGGAACTTGTGCATGATCTCTGGGTTTTTACCTTTCATGCCACCTGCCTGCGTATTTTAAGACGGCAATCCGGGTTTGCCGGGTATACGGCTAATTTTGTTATCTACGATACTGATGATCAAAAGACAGTGATTAAAGATTGTCTCAAGGAATTAAACCTAGATGATAAAAAATTTTCCCCCCAGGCAATGTTGTCGGCTATATCCCAGGCTAAAAACATGCTTTACGGGCCGGCGGAGATGGAAAAGAAGTCTTATGATTATTTCAGCCAAATTGCCTGCAAGGTATATAAGCTATACCAGGACAAGCTGCGGCAGAACAACGCCTTGGATTTTGATGATTTGCTGATGCAGACAGTACTGCTGCTGCAAAATAACCCGGCTGTGCTGAACTATTATCAAGAAAAATTCCGTTATATCCTGGTGGATGAATATCAGGATACCAACCATGTCCAGTATGTACTGGTTAATTTATTGGCCCAGAAGTATCGCAATCTATGCGTGGTAGGAGACCCGGATCAGGGTATTTACGGCTGGCGTGGGGCGGACATCCAAAATATCATGAGCTTCGAAAGGGACTACCCGGATGCTACCGCTATTGTTCTGGAGCAGAATTACCGTTCCACCCGCACAATACTGGAATCTGCCAACGAGGTCATCCGGCATAACCAGAACCGCAAAGAAAAAAAGCTTTGGACCGCCGGATCGCCGGGAAATCCCATCACGGTTTTTACCGCCAGGGACGAACATGCCGAAGCGCGTTATGTAGTGGACCAAATTAACCGTTGGCACTACGTATTAAAAAAACCGTATCGGAATTTTGCTGTTTTATATCGCACCAACGCCCAGTCCCGGGTGCTGGAGGAAAAATTTCTAATTGCGGGCATACCGTACACTATTGTGGGTGGGCTGCGTTTTTATGAACGCAAGGAAATCAAGGATGTATTAGCATTTTTACGGCTGCTGGTCAACCCAAATGACCGGCTTAGCTTGCGGCGGGTAATTAACGAGCCTAAAAGGGGTATTGGTGCTGCGTCAATAAACAAAATATTTACCAGGGCGGACGAAACCGGCTTGGCACCGCTTACTTTGCTGGAAAGTGCCAGCGCCACGTCCGGTCTAACCGGTAAAGCCGCTCATGCTGCCGCTATTTTTGGTCAAACTATGGGTGATATTAGAAAAAGAATGCCGGCTTTACCTATCACTGCATTGGCTCAGATGGTGTTGGATGAAACCGGTTACTGGCGGGCACTGGAAAGTGAACAGACTGTAGAATCCAGAACCCGTCTGGATAACCTGCGTGAGTTTTACTCGGTTACCGGGGAGTATGACAGGCAAGGCGTGGGCAGTGGCCTGGAGGACTTTTTGGCATCTTTAGCCCTAGTTACTGACCTAGATAATTATGAGCAGAACGCTGATCAAGTTACTTTGATGACCCTGCACAGTGCCAAAGGACTGGAATTTCCAGTGGTTTTTATGGCTGGCCTGGAGGAAACTGTATTTCCTCACTCTCGTTCAATGGAGGACAGGCACGAGCTGGAGGAAGAAAGAAGGTTGTGCTATGTAGGCATCACCAGGGCGATGGAGCACCTATATCTGACGCATTGCTGGCAGCGCACACTTTACGGTAATACCAGAATGAATGAGCCTTCACGCTTTTTGCAGGAATTGCCGCCTGATTTGCTAAATACCCGGGATCCTTTGGATATACATACACAAAAGGATTATGCTAATTCAGCCGGTGGCGGTTCCTCAAAAGAAACTGATCAAGCTGATAAACATCAGGGCCAAAATATATCTTTCAGTGTCGGGGAACAGGTTTATCATCGCAAATGGGGGCAGGGTACCATCATGGAAGTACGGGGCAAAGGTGATAAAACCGAGCTGAAAATAGAGTTTCCTGGGTTGGGTATTAAAACACTCATGGCCCGCTATGCACCGCTGGAACGTTAGAAAGGGGATAGGTTTCATGGACAGCGAACCTGAAAAGCTGCGTCAAACTATTGATCAGCTGCGCCGGGAAATTGAACAGCATAATTACCGGTATTACGTGCTGGATGCGCCAACCGTTACGGATGCACAATATGACCGGCTGATGGCCGATTTGCAGCAATTGGAAAAGGAATACCCTTTTCTGATTACCCCGGACTCACCTACTCAGCGGGTGGGAGGCAAACCGCGGGAGGGTTTTGCCACTGTCCAGCATACAGTGCCTATGCTCAGCCTGGCCAACGCTTTCGGTGATGGTGACCTGAAGGATTTTGACCGCCGGGTTAGGGGGACCCTGGGTAATGAACCGTATGATTATGTGGTAGAACTCAAAATCGATGGTTTGGCGGTGTCGCTGACCTACCAGGATGGTATTATGGTGCGCGGGGCTACCCGGGGTAACGGTGCAACCGGGGAGGATATCACTGCCAACCTGAAAACAATTCGCAGTATACCGCTGCACCTCCATAAACCGGTGGATTTACTGGAGGTGCGGGGTGAAGTGTACATGCCCAAGGAGTCCTTTTTGGAACTAAACCGCCAGCGTGAAGAGCGGGGTGAGCCTCCTTTTGCCAACCCGCGCAATGCGGCCGCCGGCTCACTGCGCCAACTGGACCCGGCGGTTACCGCCGGGCGTAATTTAAGTATTTTTGTCTATGGTATTGGTGCTGCAGAGCTTAACGGTGAGCGTTTGCCGGAATCGCACAGTGCAAGTCTAAAGTGGCTGGAAAGTTTAGGGCTACGGATTAACACCTACCACCAGCTTTGCCGGGATATCGGTGAGGTAATTAGTTACTGCCAAATTTGGCAGGATAAAAAGACTGCCCTACCCTACCAAATAGATGGTATTGTTGTTAAAGTCAATTTACTAGACCAGCAGACCACCCTGGGTGCCACCATGAAAAGCCCCCGTTGGGCGATAGCCTTTAAATTTCCCCCCGAGCAGGCTCAAACCACCGTACTAGATGTCATAGTCAGTGTGGGGCGCACGGGAGCAATTACACCCACTGCACTGTTGGATCCGGTGACCGTGGCGGGTTCCACCGTCAGCCGGGCTACTTTACATAACCTGGATATTATTCGGGAAAAGGACATTCGCATTGGTGACCGGGTGATTATCCATAAAGCCGGCGATGTAATACCCGAGGTGGTGGAAGTATTAAAGGAGCACCGCACGGGCGCGGAAAAAATTTTTAGCATGCCCGCGGTGTGCCCGGCCTGCGGTGCCGAGGTGGTACGCCCCAGCGGTGAATCTGCCCACCGCTGCACAGGGGCCGCCTGTCCGGCCCAACTGCTGGAAGGGCTGATTCATTTCGCTTCCCGGGGAGCGATGGATATTGACGGATTAGGCCCTGCTGTAGTAACCCAGTTAGTAGAAGCCGGGCTGGTTAAGGATGTGTCCGATTTATACAGCCTGACCTTGGATCAACTGCGGAGGTTAGAACGGTTTGCGGATAAATCGGCGGAAAACTTGGTGCGGGCTATTGCAAAAAGTAAAGAAAACCCGCTGCAACGGTTGATATTTGCGCTGGGCATACGGCATGTGGGTGAGCGGGCGGCCCGCGTATTGGCCGAACATTTTGGTGATTTGAGAATACTCATGGATGCTCGTCTTGAGGAGTTAACCACTATTATGGAAATAGGCCCCAAAATAGCTGAGAGCGTGGTTAACTTTATGCGAGAGCCGCAAAACCGGACTTTAATTGAACGGCTTATCGAACACGGCCTTAACGTTGTTGCCGAGGTATTGCCCACAGCCGGGCCAGACAGCCCGCTGGCAGGTAAAACGCTAGTTCTGACTGGTACTTTGGCGTCGCTTAAACGGGATGATGCCAAAGAGTTAATCGAAAAAGCCGGGGGCAAAGTAGCCTCATCGGTAAGCAAAAAAACTGATTATGTGGTAGTCGGTGAAGATCCGGGCAGTAAGTATGAAAAAGCCGTCAAGCTGGGTGTGCAGGTAATTAGTGAACAGGAATTATTAGATTTGGTAGCATCCCATTACTAAAGGGACATTTTTAGCTGTCAGGTAACCGGACGCTTGACGGTTTCGTAATGGATTATCCAACAACTGCCTGTGTATTAATCGAGTTGCCCGCCCCCGGATAGCTTTGATATAATAATGTCAGTTTTTGAGAGATAAGGAAGGTGTAGCATGATTAGCTTAAAGGATGTTGAACACGTGGCGCTGCTGGCCCGTTTATCGTTAACTGAAGACGAAAAGCAAGTTTATACTAGGCAGCTAAGTGACATATTAGAGCACGTCCGCAAACTGCAGGACCTGAATACAGACGGCATACAGCCTACCGCGCACGTGCTGCCCTTACAAAACGTCTTCCGGGAGGACCGGGTGGGAGAGCATTTGCCGGTAGACCAAGTGCTTGCCAATGCGCCTGAACGGCAGGATAACTTTTTTAAAGTACCCAAGATTATCTAGCAGCTTGGAGAGCGGATAGGGGACACACCTCTGTGAGTGCCCCCCAAATATGTAGATTGGATCAATGGCTGGAGGGAAATGTATTGCAATTACATTACTTAACCGCACACCAGTTACATGATATGCTGGTTAGCAAGCAAATTAGTGCTGAAGAGCTTACCCGGGCGGTGTTTGACCGTATTGAGCAAGTGGAGGAAAAAATCCGTGCCTACGTTACTTTGACCCAGGAACAGGCACTGGAGCTTGCCCGGCAGGTGGACAAGGCCAGACTGGCGGGTGAAACATTACCGCTATTAGCCGGTATACCGGTGGCTATAAAGGATAATATGTGCACTAAAGGAGTGCGTACCACCTGTGCTTCCAAGATTTTATATAACTACATACCCCCTTATAACGCTACCGTTATGGAACGTTTAAACGAAGCGAGGGCAGTGATGCTGGGTAAAACCAACCTTGACGAATTCGCAATGGGTTCATCCTGCGAAAACTCAGCCTTTTTTACTACCTGTAACCCGTGGGACACCAACCGGGTGCCGGGGGGGTCCAGCGGTGGATCGGCGGCCGCAGTGGCGGCCGGTGAGGCTATTCTGGCCCTGGGCTCCGACACGGGCGGTTCCATTCGCCAGCCGGCGTCATTTTGCGGGGTGGTGGGCATGAAGCCCACCTATGGTGCAGTATCCCGTTATGGTTTGGTGGCTTACGCCTCCTCGTTGGACCAAATCGGCCCTTTTGCCAGGGATGTTACAGATTGTGCTATGCTGTTGAATGTTATTTGTGGGCATGATCCGCTGGACTCCACATCGGCACCATATGACGTGCCGGATTATACTGCGTTTTTATCCGGGGATATCAAGGGCACAAAAATAGGGGTACCCCGTGAATATATGGGCGAAGGCATCGATCCGGCAGTCAAAGAAGTCATTCAAAAAGCTATTGATGTTTATACAGGGCTGGGTGCTATAGTGGAGGAAACCACTCTACCGCACAGCGAGTACGCCTTGCCGGCCTATTATCTGATTGCTCCAGCCGAGGCCAGTTCCAACCTGGCTCGCTATGACGGGGTGCGCTACGGGTACCGGGCTGGGGAAGCCGAAGACCTGGTGAACATGTTTATGCAAACCCGCAGTGAGGGCTTTGGCGCTGAGGTAAAAAGGAGAATTATGCTGGGCACCTATGCCCTTTCCGCAGGCTATTACGATGCCTATTATAACAAGGCGTTAAAAGTACGTACGCTGATTAAAGATGATTTTGACCGCGCTTTGGAGCAGTATGACCTGTTGCTAGGGCCCACTGCTCCGGTTACCGCATTTAAACGGGGTGAAAAAGTGGACGACCCATTGCAGATGTACATGGTGGATATCTGCACCCTGGCCGTCAACCTGGCCGGTATACCTGCCATTTCTATCCCCGCCGGTATGGTGGACAACTTACCCGTGGGACTGCAATTAATCGGCCGGCCCTTTGGCGAGGGCGATATACTGCGTGCTGCCTATGCTTTTGAACAAAATACCGATCACCACCGCAAGTTACCCGAGTAAATCTCAGGAGGTGTACCAATTTGGCTCATTATGAGGCTGTTATCGGCCTGGAAGTGCACGTTGAATTAAAAACCAATACTAAGATTTTTTGCCACTCCAGCACCGAGTTCGGTGCCGATCCCAACCATCACGTATGCCCGGTGTGCCTGGGGTTGCCCGGAGTGCTGCCTGTAGTGAATAAAAAAGTAGTGGAATATGCCGTTAAAGCCGGACTGGCACTGAACTGCCAGATTGCTGCTTTCTCGAAATTTGATCGCAAGAATTATTATTATCCTGATTTACCGAAGAATTATCAAATATCTCAGTACGATTTACCCATTGCCGAACATGGGCATTTGGAGATAAATGTTAACGGTGCAAACAAATATATCGGTATCACCCGGGTGCATATGGAGGAAGATGCCGGCAAACTGGTGCATCAGGGCACTATTTCAACCACTCCTTATTCACTGGTGGATTACAACCGCACTGGAGTACCGCTGATTGAAATTGTATCTGAACCTGATATGAGCAGTGCCGATGAAGCTGTGGCTTACCTGGAAAAACTAAAGGCGATTATTCAATATACCGGTGTCAGTGATTGTAAAATGCAAGAGGGGTCACTGCGCTGTGATGCAAATATATCCGTAAGGCCGGTGGGACAAGCCGAACTTGGGACCAAGGCCGAAATTAAAAATATGAATTCATTTAAAGCTTTGCATAAAGCAGTTTCCTATGAAATTGAACGCCAGATTGAAGTGTTGGAGGACGGGGAAAGAGTAGTACAGGAAACTAGAACCTGGGACGAAGCCAGAGGTGAGACTTTTTCCATGCGCAGCAAAGAGGAAGCCCATGATTACCGTTACTTCCCCGACCCTGATTTGGCTCCCCTGGTAATTGATCGTGAATGGGTTAATGAAATAAAGGCTAGCCTGCCCGAATTGCCTGATGAGCGCAGGGACCGTTTTGTAAAGGTCTATGGGCTGCCTGAGTACGATGCTATGGTGCTGACCGGCACTCGTGAACTGGCCGATTATTATGAACAATGTGTTGAGCTTTATAATAATCCGAAGCTGGTCAGCAACTGGGTGATGGGGGACTTGGCCAGGATGATGAATGTTAGCGGCCAAGAAATCCAGGACTTGCGTATCAGTCCCCACCAGCTGGCCAAGATGCTGGAACTGCTGGATAAGGGCACCATCAGCGGAAAAATTGCCAAGACTGTATTTGAGGAAATGTTTAAAACCGGTAAAGATCCCGGTAAGGTAGTAGAAGAAAAAGGGCTGGTGCAGATAAGCGATGCGGGACTGATCGATAAGGTGGTAGAGGAAGTAATTGCCGCCAATCCCAAATCGGTAGAAGACTACCGGGCCGGCAAAGAAAAGGCCATTGGCTTTTTAGTAGGCCAGGTGATGAAATCCACCAAAGGCAAAGCCAACCCGGGACTGGTAAATGAGCTGCTTAAGGAAAAACTGGGCAAATAAGGAAAAGGGCAGGGAGAGAGATCCCTGCCCTAATACATATTATGCATAATTTGCATTTCTGATGTATACAACATTATAATCGCACTAAATGTTGTCATTATTGAAGGAATATGATAAAATCACTTTTGTAATCTAATTTTGGACATACATATTTATGTATATATATTTATATTAATTCCTGGAGGGAGAGGAAGATAATTAAATGATTGAATTTCAAAAACTAGCTCCACCGGCTGAAAACATTAGAATAATTGATACAACTTTACGGGATGGCGAACAAACCGCCGGCGTAGTGTTTGCTAACCGGGAAAAGGTAAGAATTGCTAAGTTTTTGGATGAGATGGGTGTTCACCAAATCGAAGCAGGTATTCCCACTATGGGCGGAGATGAAAAGGACGCGATAATGGAAATATGCCGGTCTGGACTTAAAGCCAGTATTATGGGTTGGAACCGCCCGGTAGCCAAGGATATAGAAGCATCTCTCAGATGCGGTGTAGACGCGGTGGCTATTTCCATATCTACTTCCGATATTCACATTGAGCATAAACTCAAAACCACCCGGGAACAGGTATTAGAACAAATGGTTGCCGCAGTTGAATTTGCCAAAAAGGAAGGCATGTATATTTCAGTCAATGCCGAAGACGCCTCCCGCAGTGACATGGGTTTTTTGCTCAAATATGCTAAAGCCGCCAAGGAAGCCGGTGCCGACCGGTTGCGTTATTGCGATACTGTTGGTGTAATGGAACCCTTCGTTATTTATAATAACATCAAGACGATACGGGATAATGTTGATATTGACGTTGAAATGCATACGCACAATGATTTCGGCATGGCCACAGCCAATGCATTGGCTGGTGTAATGGCCGGTGCCAGGTGGATTGGTGTTACGATAATTGGCCTGGGTGAGCGGGCCGGGAACGCGGCGCTGGAAGAAGTGGTAATGGCTTTAAAACACTTGTATGATATCGATCTTGGCTTTAAAACCGAAATATTCCGGGAAGTGGCAGAATACGTATCCCGTGCTTCAGGCCGTGAATTACCGACTTGGAAGGCTATTGTCGGCTCCAATATGTTTACCCACGAATCGGGTATTCATGCTGACGGGGCACTGAAAAACCCGAAAACCTATGAACCCTTCCAACCTGAGGAAGTGGGTCTGGAGAGACAGATTGTAGTTGGTAAACACTCTGGTAAAGCAGCCGTTATAGCAAAGTTTGCGGAATATGGTATTCATTTAACTGGTCACCAAGCTGAGGAATTATTGCCTCAGATTAGTGCCTTCACGGTTTCCATGAAACGACCCCTGTTTGACAAAGAAATAATGTACATCTATGAGGATTATTTCGGAGGGATTAAGAAAATAGATTTTTAGCACTTGTTTGATGCTCTGTAATTAGTTAATAGATATAAATCCGGCTTGACTTAAAAGCGTTCAGTAGTTCCCAAAATACGGGCTACTGAACGCTTTTTTGTTAGTTAGCTAAAAGGTTGCAGAACTGTCAGATGCCTTGGTTTAAGTGCATAAAAAAGGTTGCCGTGAAGGATAATATTTTTAACAGAATTGATACACAAATATTCAAATTGGAGGCGATAATCGTGGCTAATCCTACCAACTTCGGTTCAGGAGAATATAAGCTAAAGGCTATGCATGATGCAAGTTATCCGGGAGGGGTAGTTGTTGACCCCACCCCGATTACCAGTGGCGAAGAAATTACTGTATTGTATGACGGATTACTTGCCGCCAGCGGTGCTGCTCAGATGTATTTACATGTGGGGTATGGCGACGCTCGTGATTGGCACAATATACAAGCTCATCGCATGTCAAAAACAGGCTGGGGATGGGTAAAAACTTTAGAAATGCCTGACGATACAAGATTTAATTTTTGTTTCCATGATGGGTATGGCAACTGGGACAATAATAATGGCTATAACTGGAGTTTTGAAATCCATAACGGTAGAAGACATTAAAACAAAAAATTATAGAATGCAACTTCGGCACTACAACAGCATTTTATTCAAGAAACACCTGTAGGCGTATCGGCAGGTGTTTTTATCTGTGGCTGTTATTTATTTTTAAACATATTACAAAATTAATAATAATTTAACTGACATTTACATAATATAAAATATTGTCTTTATTGAGCAATAAAACCAAAAAGGAGGACCATTAATGCGTGTGGCGATGTTTTCTTGGGAATATCCCCCCAAAAGTGTTGGTGGACTAGCGCAGCATGTGTATGACCTGACCAATGCCCTTTCTGATATGGGGGTTGAAATACATCTGTTTACGATGGGTGAAACGGGGTTGCCCGAAATGGAACGGGTAAACGGCGTGCAGGTATACCGTATCATACCATACAATGTTTCGTCACCTGATTTTACTACTTGGGTAGCTCAGCTTAACGTGGCCATGCTGGAAAAAGCTATCCCTGTATTGAGTGAAAATGAGGGCTTTAATATAGTGCATGGCCATGACTGGCTAGTGGCCTATGCAGTTAGGGCGATCAAGCATGCCTATCACATACCGCTGGTGGCAACCATCCATGCTACAGAATACGGCAGAAACTATGGTCTACATAATGTTACTCAGCGTCATATCAGTGATGTGGAATGGTGGCTTTGTTATGAGGCATGGCAGGTGATCTGCTGCAGTCACTATATGGAACAGGAAATGAAATATGTATTTCAAATTCCAGATGATAAATTAAAAATTATACCCAACGGTGTAGACCCGGGAAATTTTGTGCAAAAGAACGAAAAGCGTTCCCGTAATGATTATGCCTCTCCTAATGAGAAAATTGTTTATTACGTCGGGCGGCTGGTGCGAGAGAAGGGTGTGCAGGTATTGCTAGATGCAGCGCCGATGATACTGGCCCGGGTGCCAAATACCAAATTTGTAATTGCCGGAAAAGGCCCCTACATGCAAGAACTGCAGGACCAGGCCTCCCGCATGGGGATAGCCCAAAGTGTTTATTTTACCGGCTACGTTGATGCTTATACCCGTAATTCCTTGTATAGCTGGTCGGATGTGGCGGTTTTCCCGAGTTTATATGAACCTTTTGGCATTGTTGCTCTGGAGGCGATGGCTGCCCGCATACCGGTCGTGGTTTCCGATACAGGTGGTTTAAGCGAAATAATCAGGCACAATGTAAACGGTTTAAAAGCTTATCCAGGTAATCCCCGCTCACTGGCGGATATGATCATAAATTTGCTGCTGAACCCTCAGCAGGCGCAGCAGCTGCGGCAAAACGCTTACCAAACGGTTTCGCATAAATTTAGCTGGCAGGACATAGCGGCTAAAACCCTGCAAATTTATAAAAATGTGTGGGATGAGCACTGCAGCAGCAACTGGCATGTTCGTCAGGGCGGACTGTTTGGCCGTTTTTCCAAGGTGCTGGGCAGGAATTAGTGGCATCCACACCTGGGGTCAGACCTTGACATTTGACATTTAGACATTTATGGGGTCACAAAAAATGTCAAATGTCAAGGTCTGACCCCCACTTTCTTTGTCGGAAGTATACCTGGTATTAATGGTGCCAGAGTTTATTTTTTTGGAGGGATGTACATTGAAAGCCATTATTATGGCAGGTGGGGAAGGGTCGCGTTTACGACCGCTCACCTGCGGAATTCCTAAACCAATGGTTCCGGTGATGAATCGCCCCATCATGACCAGCATTATCGACCTGTTATGTAAACATAGCTTTACAGATATCGGGGTTACAATGCAATATATGCCTGAGGCTATCAGCAGCTATTTTGGTAATGGCAGCGATTATAATATAAATTTAAAGTATTTCATAGAAAAAACTCCCTTGGGCACAGCTGGAAGTGTGAAAAACGCTGAACAATTTTTGGATGAAACCTTTATGGTTATCAGCGGTGATGCTTTAACTGATTTTAATCTTACCGAAGCAATGGCCTTCCATAAAAGTAAGGGTGCTATAGCGACGCTGGTATTGACTAAGGTGCCCAGCCCGCTGGAATATGGGGTGGTCATCACTAGCAGTGGGGGGCATATTAAACAATTTTTAGAAAAGCCCAGTTGGGGTGAGGTGTTTAGCGATACCGTTAATACGGGTATTTACATCCTTGAACCCGAAGTGTTGGATTATATACCGGCTGGTCAGAATTTTGACTTTAGTAAAGATTTGTATCCCCTGCTCTTAAGTAAAGGTAAACCAATGTTTGGGGTAGTGCTGGATGGCTATTGGTGTGATATTGGTGATTTAAGGCAATACTTGCAATCCCATTACGATTTCCTTGACGGTGCTGTTAATCTAGTACTGCCCGAAAAGGAGAATAGGCCCGGAGTATTTGTTGGCCGGGATGTGCATATAGATGACACCGCTATAATAAATGGACCGGTGCTGCTCGGTGACGGTGCGACTATAGGCAGGGGAGTTAAAATAGATCAGTATACAGTAATTGGCCCGGGATGCATGATCCAGGACGGCGCTTCCATTAAGCGAAGTGTGCTTTGGGATAATGTATTTGTTGCTCCCGGGGTTAACTTGCGTGGTGCGGTGCTGGGAAGTAGGGTGCAGGTGCAATCAGGAAGCAGTGTCTACGAAGGGGCGGTTATCGGCAGTAATACAGTTATTAAAGAAAGATGTATTGTTAATCCCGAAGTTAAGCTATGGCCCCACAAGATAGTGGAAACAGGCTCGGTTGTGCGGGAAAGTATGGTTTGGGGCAGTGGCGCTCCCAGGCGTATTTTTGGCTTGGAAGGAGTATCGGGTATTGCCAATGTGGAAATGACCCCGGAATTTGCATCACGGGTTGCGGCTGCCTTTGCGGACGCTCTGGGAGCCAAGCCAAGCGTTTGTTTGAGCAGTGATATCTATCTGCCTTCAAGACTGATCAGGGATGCCTTAAACTGTGGATTACGGTCCGCGGGAGCACAAGTATATCAACTCCCCGATGTTATCACCCCGATGCATCGTTTTGGGGTGCGCCATTTACAATGTGACGGGGGCATGCATGTAAGGATATCCCCCAGGCAGCCTGAAGCTATAAATATTGTATTTACCAATTCCCAGGGTGGGAATATAGCCAGAAGCGTAGAACGCAAAGTGGAAAACCTGCTGGCCAGGGAAGATTTTAAACGGGCGGGGTTTGTCCAAATCACGGAGTCACAGCCAGCCCCCGAAATGGCGGAAAGCTACCTGCAGTATCTTTTGCAGGGTATAGATAAAAAGGCTATTCGGGAAATGGAACTCAGTATTGCTGCTATTTATGATCCTGATTGCTCAGGTACATTTTTAAAGTCGCTGTGTCGGGAACTGAACATTAATCTGGAGCGGCTTACCCTTGGTGGGCCGGTTAGGATGCCTATAAACTGGTCTCAGTACAGGGAAATGACCGGTCAGGTGTCGGCTGCGGTGACCGGCCGGAATTTGTCTATGGGTCTGATTATAGATTCCGGAGCTGATCACCTGGTGCTGATTGACAACCGTGGACGCACTGTTCAGGATAACCTGCTGGTAGCTTTAACTGCCCTGCTGGTATTGCGTTCTCAGGGGGAAGCCGTAGTAGTGCCGGTAACCGCCCCCCGGGCTGTGGACCTGCTGGCGGAAAAATTCGGTGCCCGGGTGATTCGCACAAAAACCGCCGTACAAGATTTTTACGAAAAATTGGTCTACCAGGACAGCCTGGCCGGCCAAGAACAGATCTCGCAAATTTCCCAAGCATTGCTGTACTTTGATGCGCTGGCTACGGTGATAAAAATAGCCGAGTATTTAGCTGTTAATAAAACTGATCTGGCCACTCTGGTTGATGAGATACCAGCGTTTTTTATGGAGAACAAAGCAACCGCAGTGCCCTGGGCAACCAAAGGAACAGTGATCCGCAGCCTTATTGAGGAAACGCCCCAGGAAAACCTGGAATTACTAGATGGGGTGAAGGTTTACCACCCCGACGGTTGGGCGCTGGTTCTGCCTGACCCCGAAGAGCCGGTTTGCCGGGTGTTTAGTGAGGGTAGTACAATGGAAATAGCGGAATCGCTGGCTGATTTTTATATTGACAAGATAAACAAAATCGTTGGCCCAGTTCAATAAACAAATAAAAATTTTGAGCATCAAAAAATGGGAGGCTAGACGCCTCCATTTTTTGATGCAATTAGCAACGAAATAAAAACTTATTTACTCACACTTGCTTGATTTTCTTTTATAAATGGTGCGCCCAGGGGAATAACGGTCTTGCCAAAATGGGTGTTTAGCACTACGCCCCAGGCAGTGTATAAGGCAAATATGCCGGCAATACCCAGAGAGTTTCCTGATACGGCATGCCATTCCCGGCTAAGTATACCAAGATCCATCAGGGCAATCACGGGAACTGCAATATCAAGTAATAGCACTGCAATAATAAGGCTTAATGGTGACTTAAAATACCCGGGGGTCCAGGTTAGCAACGCAATGGCCAGCGGCAGCCAGGCCCATCCATCAATGCGGGGATCAATTGTCCAGCCGTTTTGGGCCGCAAAAAACTTAAAGATTAGTTCCAGGCCAGTTACCAGCATGAAGAAAGCCGCGAAAAACGTAAATACATTACCGCCCAATACATTACCGTGGTTAAGTTCCATGACGCCTACAATAAGCTGAATTACAAAACCGCCAAGGAGCCAAATCCCTAGTAAAACTCCGGCGGAAGGATCTACTTTACCGGTATGCATTGCGTAAAATGTAAAACAAGCCATAGCTAGGGCCACTAGGCCGGCAGGTGCCGGGTTGGCAGCTGCGTGTTCTTGAGACATAAAATACCTCCTAATCATTTAGAATTAGAACAAGTGTTAACTAACCTTTTTTGTGGGGAATTATCACCTCCTGGATTTTTTTTATTTATGATCATAAAATTGTTATTGCAAAAAGTGTGTCAGATAGTTAAATACATGAAAAAAATATTATTGGGGCTTTAGAGGTTATATAATAATGATAACTTAGAATAATCTCATGGTTAGCACAACTATAAAAATTCAGTATATTAAGTAAATATATCTACATAAAATGAAAACCCAACCCCCTACAGGGTTGGGTAATTGTATATCTTAATTTACACCGTATACATTGTAAACATAAACAAGTTGTTCAAGCATTCTTATATACTAATGATTTAAATTAATGTTGGCAGCAGATGATAAATATTCTTTACGTACCCAAGGCCATTTGTCCATAAATGTGTTATACATTAGTACAGCCATTAACAAAGCGAACTGACCTGCTAAAAATCCCATTGTTGGAAAACCCATACCAAGATTATTTGCCCCGTAAGGTAAAAGCATAAAGGTTTTTAGCCAAATAACACCGTAAATACTACCGCCAACAACCCAAATGGCAATACGCGTGAAGACTCTAGCTGCCGTACCTGGAACCAGTTGGGCGCTCGGGTAATCTTCGAATAAATGATGCCAAATTAACATGAAGACGATTACAGACAACTCTAGTGAAGCAACAATAGCATCCGGGGGAACGCCGGGAATAAGGTTCATGGGAGCTACTATACTTTTAACAATAGGTGGGATGATAAAGCCAGCAGCTAAGGCAATTAAGAACCCGGCAATAGCCATATAAGGTTGCTTTTTGGCAAAAAGCTTCATAGGATACTGTTCCCCACCCTCTGCCGGCAAAATAGCAAAGAACACAAATGCCTGACAAAAGGCTACAAAAGCTGGCCAAGAACCAAAAGGCTGGATGGTGATTGCATGGCCTTCTATTGTAGGGTGCAAAAAGCTGGGCACAACTAAGGCTAACCAAAATATATAAGTAACTAATGTACTTAAAGCAAGAGTACCTAAACCCTCAGTGAGTGGTTTCGAGGTGCCGGCAAAAGGCCATTTGTGCAGTAATGAGGCAAAAGGAATTTGGGCTACGATAACTCCTAACGCCAAGAAATTAGCAGCTTCCCAGCCTTCGATAGCTATAGCCACATCAACAGCAGTTTTTGGCATCAACATGAGTCCAAGGCTGAAAGGTTTCCACCAAATGCCGATAAAACCGATTAATACAACATAAGCTACAATTCCGAAAAACCAAGCTACCAGGACATACCACAGACCTGCAATTGGTTGTTTTTCACCAAATTTTGTTTTACCATAGTTCCCCATAATTAAAGTCTGCCAGATCCAGGGGTTAATTACCATCCAAAAGAAACTACCTTCCACCATTACCTGAAGTAGCTTACTGCCCTCTTCTGGTGCAACTGCTGCTAAGCCTTGAGCGGCTAAAGAGGCAAATATTCCTTTCCATACAATTGACCATATGGGCCATAAAATCATAGCTAAAGCAAAACAAGTTAAAAGTGCGGCTAAACCAGTTCCTAGTTGACTATTAAATATTCGTTTTATATTTGCAGTAGGTTCACTCATTCTTATTCCTCCTTTGATTTAAACTTATTTATAATCTTACCATTTTTTAAAATATCACCTCCCGGTAGTTTGATTAACCAGTTAATTGCTAATTAATGTCAAATACTATATAAGATGATATAATTATATGTCATTCAAAAGGTAATGTGAACTACAAATTTCAAAATAATCACACGTTTTACAAAAAAGTAAACATTCAATAAATTTATACAAAATTACACATTAAACTAAAAATTTCGCAGTTTACTTTAAATACAGATAGCGGGTTCCAAATAACCCGCTATCTCGTCAAAGTTTTTAAAATATAAAACAAGAAGATGACTAAGTTTGATTTCTAAACCACATAGATTTAGCTGGTAGCATAACAAGCTTCAGGCATTTTTTTGTAGTAATTAATATTAATATCAGGGAAAATATTATTTTTATATTCTAAATAGCCCAACATTCCTTCGTCTATATTATTGCTTTTTATTTGATCGTACAGCTGCAAATAATTTTGCACATGCTCTTTGGTGCGACGTATAGCATATTCTACCATAGTGCCAGTGTACATAATAAAAGCCCAATCACTACTTTGAGCCAGCAATAGTTCCCTGGCTGCCTGCTTTATGGCTCGCTGTTTAACCCCACTGGCATAAGGGTTGATGTCAACCAGTTCAGTCATTTTGTCGGCCATTATATGCAGGTGCCGGTAAACCCAGTCGTTTTCCCTACACAGCCATACTTCATTATAACCATTGTTACCCCAGGTAGAAGGGCAGGGAGTAGCCACCTGGTTGCAAGGGTATTTTTTCAAATAATCCTGTGGTGTGGCCGTTTCAATACTGGGAAAATCATAATGCACTTTACGCAGTACCTGTTTAAGCCAATCTGGCCCTTCAAACCACCAGTGGCCAAATAACTCCGCGTCGTAAGGTGCAATAATGATGGGCTCCCGGTCCATTAACGAATTCAGGTGCGCTATTTGATGTTCCCTGTTAAACAGGAAGTTGCTGGCATGGGTTTCGGCTTTGCGCAGTGCATTTTCTCGGCAATAAGGTTGTTTTTCGCAATCCTTACCCGTTACGCGAAAATATTTAATCCCGGTATTGACCCTAATACCGTCCGGGTGAATGTATGGCTCAATATAATCGTACGATAAATCATGCCCGATATCCCTGTAGTATTCACGGTAATCATAGTCACCAGGGTAGCCTTCATTAGAACTCCAGACTTGTTTGGAGGATTCGATATCCCGGCCAAAAACCGCTACTCCGGTAGGGCAAAAAATAGGTGCGTAAATGCCATACTTTGGTCTATGTGACGCGAACAATACTCCATGAGTATCTGTAAAGAAATACTTAATATCAAATTCCTTTAATATATTATCTACGCTGTAAGTATAAGCGCATTCAGGTAACCAGATGCCAGGTGGCTTGTGGCCGAAATGACTGGCATAAAGATCCACAGCTACGCCGATTTGGGCACGCACTGCTTCGGGCTGATTAATAAGCAGAGGCAAAAAACCATGTGTTCCCGCGCAGGTGATAACCTCTAACCGCCCGTAATCCTGCAATTTTTTAAAGGCGTTTACAATATTGCGGTGATATTTTTCTACAAACAGGTATCTGATGCGATAAAGCCGGTTCCTGTACATGAGCGCAGTATGATAAAAAGCAGTGTCTCTGGTGCGCACCGTTTCTTTTTCTGCAAGCTCGATTAATTTATCTAAATGTTTCAGGTATCTTTCCTGTAAGAGTTCGTCCGTTAACATAGTCAAAAGAGGTGGTGATAGAGAAATGGTTAACCGAAAAGATATGTTTTCTTCAACAAGCTCGTCAAAAGCATCAATTAAAGGTACATACGTTTCTGTGATAGCTTCATACAACCATCTTTCTTCTAAAAAATGCTCGTGTTCGGGGTGCCTTACAAACGGTAAATGTGCATGCAATACAAAACACAGGTATCCTTTACCCAAGTTTTACTCTCCTTTAATTGCAATATAATATTAATTATTTCTATTTCCCAAGCCAGGCGAACTCATCCCCAGGGGGATAAGGCCCATGCCCTTGCCTATTTCTTCAGTTATCATGGGAGAACTGCCCATATGCAGACGAGTGAGGGTGCGATAGATACCTTCTATCCACATCCATTCTTCATCCAGCAAGTTGGATACCGCTATGCTAGGTGTTTGTACAATATTAGAACGCAGCAGGGTAATAAATGTACCATCGGGGAAAAGCCTGCCCAGGTCCACACAAAAGGTTGTATTGGGACGCTCCATGTCTATATGCCAGCTATCCACAAAATCATCGATAGAGATGTCGGTAAAATCGTTGGCATTTGCACCATTAAAACTTTCCACGCCTGTTATATCGTATACCCTCAAAACAGATCGCGAATTGTTCCAGGCATCCTGCCCAAAGGTACTTCTAAATTCTTCTTGTTTGGTGGCCGATATCTCCCAGTACGCAAAAATCCAGTTGGGGTCACGAACCATAAGCGTTATACGATCTTTGCCGTAATTCCAGGGTATCACAGGCATTTCGGGTTTAGCTGCCGGTTGGGGTGGAAAAGTGACGGGAATAGCCAGCTCTTCGGCAAATTCTTCCCTGCTCACCATTGGCACATGCCGAGGTATTGGCTTTTTTTGTTTATTGCGGGCCGACCATAAAAAAACAGTCAGGAGCACCAATATCAGTGCACCTCCCAAGACCCAGGTGAGAGAAACAATCATAAAATGCCCTCCTAGTATAAAATATTGTCAGCAAAAATAAAAAACCGTCGGGAAAATCGGTATATTTAATATACAAATTCTTGATTCGGATAAGGTTTTTTAGCCCACGTGAATCTTAGGAGTTATTTATCCACTAGCTTGCGCAGCTCACGTGCCCAGAGGATATATCATCTCCCGCTTGAAGAAAAAGCGAGAGTATTGGCACGATTAGCTATCGGATAAACATAACATCTCCGCGGCATAATTGTTTTATCCATAAAGCCTTTTTTATTATGGCCACAACCCCTTGTGATTATAATGCTTTTATCATCCGTACTGGTAAATATCAAAAAAATTTATTTACCAGGCAGGTATATTTGTCTAAATAAGAGAAAATAAAAGTATTTTCAAAATTATCAGGAGTGGATACCATGAACAATGATGACACAGAACGGCAAATAAGGGAAATACTGAAAATAAATTATACTATTGCAGTAGTAGGCCTGTCCGATAAAGCCTACCGCGATAGTTACCGGGTAGCCGAATATATGCGGGACCAAGGCTATCGTATTATTCCCGTAAACCCGCAATTAAAAACAGTGCTGGGTGAAACCGCCTACCCTGATCTGTTGTCCATTCCGGGCAAGGTGGATATAGTGAACGTATTCCGCCGCAGTGAGGAAGTACCCTCCATTGTGGATGAAGCGCTTAAGATTAAACCAAACGCCGTATGGCTGCAGTTGGGTATTATTAGTAATGTAGCAGCTGAAAAATGTAGGGCTGCAGGGATCAGTATAATAATGGATAAATGTATTAAAGTGGAGCATTGCAGGCTCTTACCAGAGGAGGCTTACTATGACTGATAAAAAAAAATTTTAGAACTGCTGTCTGAACATATACCGAATGTAGAACCCACTTTGCAATTTAGTAATCCATTTGAATTATTAATAGCTGTTATTTTATCCGCGCAGTGTACTGATAAACAGGTAAATAAAACCACGAACAGTTTGTTTAAAAAATATAAAACACCACAGGATTTCGCGGCTTTAAGTCAGGATCAGTTGGCCGATGAAATAAAGGGCTGCGGCCTATACCGCAATAAAAGCTTACATATTATTAAAACGTGCAAAATACTGACGGAAAGGTACGGGGGACGGGTGCCGGGTAATTTTGTTGATTTACAGGCCTTGCCCGGAGTAGGCCGTAAAACTGCCAATGTGGTGCTGAACCTGGCCTTTGGTCAACCGACCTTCCCTGTTGATACACATATTTATAGAGTTGCCCGCAGGCTGGGACTATCTTTCGGTAATACGCCCCGCATGGTAGAAAAAAATATCACCGATCTGATACCCGTGGCCGAGCGTGGCATCTGGCACCACCGTTTGATACATTTCGGACGCAATGTTTGCACTGCACGGAACCCGAACTGTGCTGATTGTATTGTGGCCCAGTATTGCCTTAAGGTTAAAAAAACATGACCTAACTCTGGATAAGGAGACTTGATCAATATGCACCTGGTGCTGGTGGAACCCGAAATACCGGCCAATACAGGTAATGTGGCCCGTACCTGTGCCGTTACCGGTGCGGAGTTACACTTGGTAAAGCCACTGGGCTTTTCAGTTGATGATAAACATTTGAAAAGGGCCGGGCTTGATTATTGGCATTTGCTAACGATACATTATCATGACAATTTTGAAGAGTTTCTTAAAGCTTATTCAGACCGCCGCTTTCACTTAGCGACCACCCGGGGCGGTAGAGTATATACTGATGTCCAATATGGGCCGGATGACTTTTTGATTTTTGGTAAAGAAACTGCCGGCTTGCCGGAAGAAATTATCAAGCGCTATCAGGATTGCTGCATTCGCATTCCCATGATTAGCGAGGCAAGGTCTTTAAACCTCTCCAACTCGGTGGCTGTAATATTATTTGAGGCTCTGCGCCAAAACGGATTCCCCAGACTTAAACAGATAGATCCAGACCGTAATAGATAATAATCTTCCTGGCAAATTACAGTCTGTATGTATAAAACCAAGAACCGGGGGGGCGCTTAATGTCAATTGCTATACCGGAATTACGTGCGGCCAAAGAAACTGGAATTGATAAACTGGTGTAAGTTGCCAATGAATCCCAAAAACCATTGTGAAAATAATAATTTTAAGATAAAATTTCCTTGAGATCAAGGGAATTTTTTGTTGATTGATTTTAATAATATGTTGACGGGGGTTTTGTGATTGTTTGTCCACCTGCATGTACACACCGAATACAGCCTGCTGGATGGGGCGGCCAGGATTAAGAATGCCGTTAATGCTGCAGCTCAGATGGGCATGCCTTCACTGGCCATAACCGACCACGGGGTTATGTATGGTGTGGTAGATTTCTACAAGACCTGTAAAAAACATAATATTAATCCGGTTATCGGCTGTGAGGTTTATGTGGCACCGCGCACCAGGCATGACCGCACGCCCCGGGTGGACGATAATCTGCATCACTTGGTGCTGCTGGCGGAAAATAACACCGGGCTGAGAAATTTGTTCAAGATGGTTTCAGAGGCTTTTACCGAAGGTTTTTATTATAAGCCGCGGGTGGATAAGGAACTGTTGGCCGCCCACAGTCAGGGGTTAATCGCGTTGAGTGGCTGTATCGCTGGCGAAGTGGCCTCCAATATCATTAAAGATAACTCTGTGCAGGCGGCGCAAAGCGCGGCTGATTATTTAGATATATTCGGCAAGGATAATTTTTACCTGGAACTGCAGGATCATGGTTTTGCCGAGCAAAGAACGGCCAACCGGGGGCTGCTGCAGCTGCACAAAAAAACCGATATACCTCTGGTGGTTACTAACGACGTACATTATGTATTACGAGAGCACGCTGAAATGCAGGATGTGCTGTTATGCATTCAAACCGGACGGGCCGTTGATGATCCCGGGCGCATGAAATTTCAGTCCCAGGAGTTGTACTTAAAAAGTGAACAGGAAATGGCCAGGCTGTTCGGGGAACTTACTGAGGCTATGGAAAATACCGTGCACATTGCCGATCGCTGCCACGTTGAGCTGGAATTCGGCAATCTACACCTGCCCAAGTATCAGGTGCCTGATGGTCATACATTGGACTCTTACCTGCGGGAACTATGTCTTGAGGGTATTAACTGGCGCTATGGAAATGTAAACGATGGCGTGCTCAAAAGATTGGATTATGAATTGGGCGTTATTAGCCAAATGGGCTTTTCAGCTTACTTTTTAATTGTTTGGGATTTTATCCATTATGCCCGGCAGCAGGGCATTCCCGTGGGGCCTGGCCGCGGCTCGGCGGCGGGCAGCGTGGTGGCCTATGCACTGGGTATTACCGAACTGGACCCGCTTAAGTACGATTTGCTGTTTGAACGGTTCTTAAATCCCGAAAGGGTGTCCATGCCAGATATAGATATAGACTTTTGCTTTGAAAGACGCGGCGAGGTCATCGAGTATGTAACCAGAAAATACGGCACCGACAGGGTGTCCCAGATTGCCACCTTTGGCACGATGGCCTCCAAAATGGCCATCCGGGACGTAGGCCGGGCGTTGGGTATGCCCTATGGCGATGTGGACCGCATTGCTAAGCTGGTGCCCAACGATTTGCATATTACCATTGAAAAAGCACTGCAGGATTCTCCCGAATTGAAACAGGTATACCGGGAGGACGGCCAGGTGCATAAGTTAATTGATATGGCTGCTCTGCTGGAAGGCATGCCCCGGCATGCTTCCACCCACGCCGCAGGGGTGGTAATTACCCAGGAACCCCTAACCCACTACCTACCGCTGTATAAGGCTGCCGACGGCCCGCTAACCACCCAGTTTGCCAAGGACCCGGTGGAAGAACTGGGCCTTTTGAAAATGGACTTTTTGGGGCTGCGCACTCTGACGGTGATTGCCGATGCGGTGCGCATAATCGGCCAAAATCATGGTGTAGAATTAGACATTAATAAAATACCCCTGGACGATCCGCCCACATTTGAGTTGCTCTGCCGTGGTGATGGGGTGGGTGTGTTCCAGCTGGAAGGCAGCGGAATGCGCGCTATCCTGAAAGATTTAAAGCCCGAGGTGTTTGAGGATATCATTGCCTTGGTAGCCCTGTACAGACCAGGACCGCTAGGCAGCGGCATGGTGGATGACTTTATTAAAAGCAAACACGGTGAGAAAAAGGTAGAATACCTGCACCCAATATTGGAACCCATTTTAAGGGACACTTACGGGGTAATTCTCTATCAGGAGCAGGTCATGCGTATTGCTAGTGACCTGGGGGGGTTTACCTTGGGCGAGGCCGATCTAATGCGCCGGGCGATGGGCAAGAAAAAGCCTGAAATACTGGCCGGACTGCGTGCTCAGTTTACCGAGGGCGCAGTGAAAAACAATGTAGACGGTAATATTGCCGGGCAGGTATTTGATTTAATTGAGTACTTTGCCGGGTACGGGTTTAATAAAAGCCACTCGGCGGCATACGCGCTGGTTTCCTACCAAACGGCTTATTTAAAGGCCAACTACCCGGTGGAATTTATGGCCGCGCTGTTAACCTCGGTGCGGGACAATACGGATAAAGTTTCCTTTTATATTGAAGAGTGCCGGCGCATGGGCATTGATGTGTTGCCGCCGGACGTAAACGTTAGCGGCGTAGATTTTACCGTGGCTGTCGATAGTATCCGGTTTGGTATGGCTGCTATTAAAAACGTAGGTTTAAATGCTGTCAAATGCATCATCTATTCTAAAGAGAGCGGTACCCCGTATACATCCTTTGCTGATTTTTGCCAGCGGGTGGATACCCGGGTAGTCAACCGCCGGGTGCTGGAGAATCTAATTAAAAGCGGCGCCCTGGATTCCCTGGGCCACCATCGTTCGCAAATGATGGCTGCCATAGATGCGGGATTGGGCCTGGCCCAATTGGCCCAGCAGGATCGCCAAAACGGCCAGCGGTCGCTGCTGGATTTTTGGGGGGAAGATGTTAAAAAAACACTATCTCTGGATATGCCCAATATAAGTGAATATGCCTCCGGAGATTTACTGGCTATGGAGAAGGAGGCGCTAGGCCTTTATGTCAGTGGACACCCGCTTGAACAATACCGGGAAACCATTTTAAGACATGCTACGCACCAGACGGTGAGCCTGAAGGAACTTGAGGACCGCACCGAAGTGGTGGTGGGAGGCATGCTAAATATGGTGAAAAGAATCAGCACCAAAAAGGGAGATAATATGGCCTTTGCCAACCTGGAGGATTTATCCGGTACAGTCGAACTGGTTATCTTTCCGCGCAGCTACCAGCAATGCGCTTCCCTGCTCAAAGTGGACAGCCCGGTGCTGGCCAGGGGTGTAACCAGTGTCAATGGGGAAGAGGCCAAAGTTATTGTTAATTCGCTGGAAACTATGACCTTAAGGAAATATGGTGATCTGTTTATCAAGTTTGAAAATACCACAATGGAAACAATTACTAAAGTGCAGATGGTTTTATGTGCTCATCCCGGTGAATGCCCTGTATACCTGTACTTTCCCGGGGATAAAAAGCTGGCGCTGGCCGATCGCCGCTTTTGGGTTAACCTGGATTCCGATGTGGTGCAACAGCTAATGAGCCTTATGGGACCGGAACAGGTAAAAATAAAAGATACACCGGTGAGACATGATAACACCAGCCTGGCCGGTCAGGTAATTTAGCTTGTCAAACAGATAAGGCTATGTTATTATGACTGCTATAATAAGGCAATTGTTATGAGGTGAATAGATGAGCGAACATGATGATTTAGTAGGGGATTATATTGTAGTTAAGGCGCTGGAAAACGGAGTGAATATCATTGGTCTCACCCGCGGGCGCGATACAAAGTTCCATCATTCCGAAAAGCTGGATAAAGGTGAAATAATGATTGCCCAGTTTACGCAACATACCTCGGCTATTAAGATACGCGGTCGGGCCGAGGTATTGACCAAACACGGAAATCTAAGATCAGACGAAGAATAAATTTTTCGTTGAGAAATTAATATCCAGGGCGCTACACTGGATATTTTTTACTATTTTTATTTATGGTAAATTTTAACTAGTGGGTTCAATGAGCATATTGGTCAAAATAAGGCTGCATATTTAAGTTGTGATAGTAAAAAGTATTATTGTTAAATATTAAATTATTATTACTTAAGAGCGTTTTGGCAAAGCCACGTGAAGGAGGTACCTGCCATGCAGCGTATTGCCGTTTTAACAAGCGGAGGTGATTCTCCGGGCATGAACGCCGCCGTCCGGGCCGTGGTAAGAAAGGCGATTTACCACGGCCTGGAAGTAATTGGCATTAAAAGAGGTTTCAGCGGTTTTATTGAGGCCGATATGTGGCCGATGGATTTGAGCTCGGTAGCAGATATCATACACCGGGGCGGCACCATTCTGCGCACTGCCCGGTCGGAGGAATTCAAAACTCCCGAGGGAAGAGGGAAAGCATTTGCCAATGTGCAGCGCTTTGGCATACAGGGATTGGTGGTTATTGGCGGTGACGGTTCTTTTAGAGGGGCGGATATATTTAACACCGAATATAATCTGCCCGTGATTGGCGTGCCCGGTACGATAGACAATGATATTATTGGCACTGAATACTCCATTGGGTTTGATACCGCAATTAATACAGTGGTAGACGCTATAAATAAAATCCGCGATACGGCCACTTCCCACGAAAGAACTTTTATTCTTGAGGTAATGGGCCGCGAGAGCGGGTATATAGCTTTAATGGCAGGTCTGGCCGGTGGAGCGGAATCGATACTGGTACCGGAGCTCCGGTACGGTATAGACGAAGTTTGTGAAAAATTGATTCATGGTTATAAACGAGGTAAACTGCACAGTATCATCATTATTGCGGAAGGCGCCGGAAGCGGTCTTGATGTGGGCAAGCAAATCAGTGAAAAAATCGGGCTGGAAACCAAAGTCACAATTTTAGGTCATTTGCAGCGAGGCGGTACCCCAACAGCCTTTGATCGCATTTTGGCTAGCCGTATGGGAGCCAAAGCGGTAGAAATACTAGTAGAGGGCTATCGTAAACACATGGTGGGTATGATAGCGGATAAAATTGTGGCCAGTCCATTGGATGCTTCATTTAAGGGCAAAAAGGCTATCGATCTGGATATTTATAACTTGGCTAATATATTATCCATATAGGGAGGGATTTTGTTGCGGCGCACCAAAATAGTATGCACTATCGGACCGGCAAGTGAAAAGGTAGATTTGCTGGAGAAATTGATGCTGTCAGGTATGAATGTGGCCAGGATGAACTTCTCCCACGGCACCCATGATGATCACGCCCGCCGGCTGGCAGCCGTACGTCAAGCCGCCGGTAACGTGGGCAAGAATATAGCTATAATGCTGGATACCAAGGGTCCGGAAATACGGCTGGGTTACCTGGAAAAGGATTATGTGCGACTAAACACCGGCGATACTGTTTATTTGACTACAGAAGAGATTAAAGGAAATGAGCGGATACTGCCGGTTAGCTACCGTGGTTTGCCTAAAGATGTTAAGCCAGGTGACCAGGTGTTAATATCTGACGGGTTAATTGCCTTGCGGGTCAACAGTATAGCTGGAGAAAAAATTGAATGCACCGTGGAAAACGGTGGTGAGCTTACCAGTCAAAAAGGGGTAAATGTACCCGGTGTTTATGTGAAATTGCCGGCCATTACGAAACGGGATGAGCAGGATATTATTTTTGGTGTAGAGAATAACTTTGATTTTGTAGCCGCTTCATTTGTTCGCCGGGCTAACGATGTGATTTCTATTCGTAAAATAATAGAAGATAACGGTGGACACATGGATATTATTGCCAAAATTGAGAACCAGGAAGCCGTTAATAACCTCGATGAAATCATCGAGGTATCCGATGCTATAATGGTAGCCAGAGGCGATCTGGGAGTGGAGATACCCCCGGAAGAAGTACCGCTGATTCAAAAAACAATTATTAACAAGTGCAAGCAGGTTGGCAAGCCGGTTATCACAGCCACCCAAATGCTAGAATCAATGATTCAAAACCCGCGTCCCACCAGGGCGGAGGCCAGCGATGTAGCCAACGCCATACTGGACGGCACTGATGCGGTGATGCTGTCCGGCGAGACCGCTGCGGGCAAATATCCGGTTGAAGCTGTGGAAACAATGGCCCGTATTACCACTAGGGCCGAATCGTCCATCAAATTCGATGAGCTGCTGAAAAACAACCGACGGGTGCTGTCCAAAACAGTTACCGACGCCATCAGCCATGCCACTGTCTCCACTGCCCAGGACCTGGGGGCGGCGGCCATTATCACTTCCACTGAATCTGGCTATACTGCCCAAATGGTCAGCAAGTACAGGCCCCAGGCACCTATTATTGCTGTTACTACCCAAAGAACGGTACTGAGTAAAATGGCGTTGGTTTGGGGCGTACAGCCGCTGTTGGTGGGGCATACGGAGGATACGGACAGCATGATAACGGCGGCTGTGGACGTTTCGCTGGCCGCCGGACTGATCAAGGCCGGGGATTTAATTGTTATCACCGCCGGTGTGCCGGTGGGAGTACGTGGCACTACCAACCTGATTAAAGTACATACCGTGGGTGATATTATAGCCCGGGGTACGGGAATTATTAAACGGTCAGTAACCGGTAAGGCATGTGTGGCAAATTCCGCCCGTGAGGCTTTGGATAAAATAGAAGATGGCAGTGTATTGGTAACCTATGCTACCGACCGTGATTTTATCCCGGCTATTGAAAAGGCTGCAGCAATAATTACTGAAGCAGGCGGATTAACTTCCCATGCCGCCATTGTGGGCTTGGAGTTTGGCATCCCTGTAATTGTGGGTGTGGCAGATGCCACTAAGATAATTCCCGACGGGGAAGTGATAACAGTGGACGGCCAGCGTGGTTTGGTATACAAAGGCGTAGCCAAGGTTCTATAACCTAAACATTTTTCATGATCCTTGAAAGAACCGCCTTGCCGCAGGTTATGCTATTGCGGGGAGGCGATTTTTACGTGCAAGATTATTTGGCGAATTATATAGACACGCTTGGTTTGGGCGGGCTATTGGGTGGTTTAATTGTTGAGGCGCTTGGCCTGCCCTTTCCCGGTGGGGTAATGATTATGTTTTCCGGCTTTTTAATTAACCACAACCGGCTAAATTTTTACAGCGTGTTTTTAGTGGCGATACTGGGCTTTAATATCGGTGCTACGGTGGCGTTTTATATTGGCCGTTATATGGGGGATTCCGTACTGCATCGCTATGGTAAATACCTGCGCATTAACGCCAACAAGTGGGAGAAAGCCCGTTGTTGGATGGAGCAGTCGGCGGCAGTATTCATTATTATAGGCAGGTTTGTGCCCATGATCAGTAACCTTACCCCGTACATGGCCGGTGCCAGCGGTCTTAAACTGTCCAGATTTTTATTATATAATCTAATCTTCACAGTGATCTGGGTTTCCTTTAATATTTCCGTAGGTATTTTATTTGGCCATAAGTGGCCTGTCATAGCGAGTTATCTCAAGGACCAGGTGCCTGTGGCGGCGCTGGTTTTGTTATTGGCTTATGTGGCTATCAAAGTAACGATTAATTATATCCATACCAAAAGGAGTGAAAAGGTATGACCAGCAGTATCATTTGTCTGGGTGACAGCATTACCTACGGCTATCCAATAGGGCCGGAGTTTTCCTGGGTTGAACAGTTACAGCAGCGCACAAAAATAAACCTGATCAATCTTGGTGTTAACGGATCTACTTCCAGGGACATGCTGCGCCGTTACGAGCGATATACTTTAACATCAAAAGTTACGCATGTGCATATACTGGGCGGTGGCAATGATGCTTTGCAGCAGTTGACATGGGCCGAGACCCAGCGTAATATTCAAAACCTGGTAGACTTGATCAGACAGCGGGGTATTATACCAATACTGGGCTTACTCACTCCCCTTTGCTACGATCCGGCGGGGGGAGGCGAATTTGTTCCCTCCTTTGCTATGGAGGCCCTGACTAATTGGAAGGCCCGCTACAGAAATTGGCTGCAGGATTATGCAGACAGAGAGTCTGTTTTACTGATTGATTATTATACACCGCTTTGTATTCCGGGGACTGGCGAGGGTGACGGGCAGTTCTTTTATGATGAGTCTCACCTTAATGAAAAAGGTCACGCGCTTATTGCGGATGTAGCGGACAGAATCTGGTTAAAATCGCTGTGAGTTAAAATAGCTAAAAAAAAGCAAGTACCCGTTATATGCTGGGACTTGTTTTTTTTTGTACTAACGATTGAATATTACATAGGTGCCAGTTTAACCGCACCGGCTGCAGCCAGTTTATCATTTTTTATAGCCAATGCACCGGTCACTGAATTTATGCTCATGGCAAACTTTACCGCTGCCTGCAGGTCATCCTCATTTCGCACCCGGTTTCCCGTAGCCGTGGCCACAGCGTCAGCAAGTATCGCCGAGGGTGCTAGGATTACAGCCGCGTCGGCGCAGCCAAAGCTGCGGGAATGACCTACGGTGCCTGACGAGGTACAAATACCCAGTGGAGTACGGTGTGGTTCAATTTCCAGGGCCAGCCGGTTGGTAAAGGGAGATGGGCCGGCAAAAACACCTATTTTGCGCGTTTTGCTAGAACGTAAATAAATATCACCACCGTTTTCCACGATTACTTCCCGGCAGCGTTTGGACAAATAGATGCCCACGTGCTGCGCAATGGCGCCCGCCACTGCGGACATGGGCCCGATACCGGAGGTAGAGGCGGCATTGGCCATAGCCCGAACGATCTCAGGAGCGTCCGGGCCTGGCAAATACGGTTCTAACGTATGCAAAAAAATTCGGTTCGCCGCGATGTATTGTTCCAGCTGCGAGCGTACTTTAATTATTTCTTGTTTTACGCCTTCCACCAGACCGGCAGTCAGCTTATCACGTGGTATGCCTATATCTAGATCGGTTTCCTTAATAGCGATTTGGAAAAAAACTAGGTCCTGCTGACGATGCAAGAGCCTATAGGAACGCTCCAAATATTCTTTCAAAAACGAACCTCCATAGCTTTCATGGGACATGCTTTTACACACAGGCGGCAGACAACGCAGCGGTCGCTGTTAAACCGAACCACCATATCCGGTCTTTCCATATACAGGGCACCTGTCGGGCAAATATCAGTACATGCACCGCAGCTTACACATTTCTCTTCGTTTTGAATAATCTCTTCCGTCAGTGATTGTACTCCTACGCCCAACTGTCGCAGATATTCAAGACCCTGCTCGGTGTTGTCCCCGGTAAGCTCTACTACCAGGGTACCCTCTTTTTGCGGGTTGATATCAGCTTTTAATATATTAATAATCAAATCATGGTCTTTTACCAGCTTGTATATGATCGGCTGATCAGTTATATCAGCAGCAAAACGCAGCACTACTTTTTTTGAGGACATTTTTACACGCTCCTTATGCGCAAATTAACCCTTCAAGGTATTAGCCTTGATTCCAGCATCCGCATTGGGTAATAGTTGTACCGGTTCACCCAGCAGGAAATCTCCTTTTTGAATCCACTGCTTTAAGGTACCTGCTATTTCTCGTGCCCGCGGGTAACTGGAAACAGGCGCTGTGGGCACTTCTTTGCCGTTTACCTTTATTTTACCGCTTTTCAGCTCACCATAACTGACGTAGCCCAGGTTGGACGGGGTGAAGTTGGGGTACGCATTGCCATAATCCACGATAGGAGCGTACAATTCATCGTCTCCGGCGGCCGCAAAGCGGCAAACTTCCTCATTAAGCACGGGTATAGGTATACCCAGCCCTACCGTTAATGTGGCGCCGTATCCAAGCATGCTGGTACCCACCAGCCAGCGCGGGTTCATTTGTTTTAAGTCACCCAGTACGGATAGAGTTCCCCCGGCATGACCAAAGCTATTACCACTATCATCCTGATTTATTCCCGGGAAATGCTGAGTGCCATTCCAAACTACGTAGCCAATGCCACCGCCCAGGAAAATGCGCGTGCCCACCCCGATAGTTTTAAATGTAGGGTCCTTCAACAGCGGGCTAAGCTGTCCCGAAGTCGAGAAGTGCGCGTTGCCTAGGTTGGCTTTGAGCATGCCCATGTAAGTATAGACTATCCGTGTACTCAGATTGACGGCACAGTTATAATTCTGGTAAGCATTACGTGGGTTGAAAAGTATCGCTTCATTAATATCATCAATGGTGATTACAGTTTCAATCTCCCTGCGAGGGTAACAGTCCGTACCATAGCCGGTAGCTTTAAGCCGCACTTTTTGGTGGGCTACCAGGTCCTGAATGACATGTCCGCCGCCATACCGGAACTCACCCGGGTAGGCACTGTTTAAAGGATCGTCTTCGGGTACTTCTGTAGCACCGATAAAGGCATCAACGGCAGCAATGCCTGTATAGGCAGGCACATCATTGAGCCAAACTTTATGCATTTTCATACGCGGCTTGGTATGACCCAGACTTAAAAACGCGCCGGAAGAGCACATGGGGCCGAATGTTCCTGTCGTTACCACATCCACTTCAGATGTGACACGTGTTATTCCTTTTTCTTTAACCATAGATACCAGTTCCTCAGCGGTTACCACTACAGCCTGGCCTTTTTTAATTCGTTCGTTAATCTCCTGGTAAGTTTTTTCTACTGCCATTTACGCAACACACCTCCACATTTTTGTGCTCTGCTCCGACAAACAAAATGTAAACCTCTTCTATGCACAGAAGAGGTTTGCAAAATATCTGCACCTCTTATCTGCCAGAAGTTTAACTTCTGCTGGAATTAGCACCATACTTTAAATAAAAAAGCTGGTTGCCGGGTTTCACAGGGCCAGTCCCTCCACCACTCCGGATAAGAGCACTACTATTCGGTTATTTCATGCTATATTAGTTTATCAATTAGGGTGATTGATTGTCAATAACCTGGACTAATTATTTAGGATGTCAATTATCCCTATCACCATGTGATAGCTCATTGTTATCAGGTTCTTCTTTCGTATGAAAAAATTGACTGCTTTTTGCATTTTACATATCTTATATTGCTTTGATTATAATCTAAGTCAGCACGAATTTAAACCTAAAAAAACCAACAGTAATATCATAACACTGGGGGTTATGGAAATAGATGATTTAGAAACCACCGGGTATATAGATGAAACTACCTTACAGGTTCTGCGTGAGCCGGGCAGCATTGTCTGCCGGGTATATGAAATAAGCATAAAATAATCCCCACTTTGCAATAAATATGGAATTATTTTACGCTTACATTTATATACGCTTTAATTATAGTCAAAATAAAATTAATGTGTTTATTTCCCATGCCATTTATCATTTGAAGATAATGCATAAGTTCCTCTGATAATTGTTCTTGAGATTCAACAAAAAGTAAGCTTATTCTAATACCGAGAACTTCTGATATCATTGCAACCAGCTCTATAGAAGGATTCTTCTGTCCTCTTTCCAAGTACCCCCAATATGGAGGTGTAATCCCAACTAAAGAGGCTGCTTCTCTTTGTGAAAGACCTTTTTGCATTCTGTAATACCTTATATTTTTTCCGACAATTTTTTTAATCATTTCACAAACCTCGATTCTTAAATGTATATATATAGTTAATTTTTATTGAAATATGTAATCTTATGGTTATATAATATGCTTGGTTTAGTATTTTAATATCTATTTCATAAAGGCAAACTACATCGAAAGATTAGGGCGCAAAGCCATGGGTCTAAAACGCTTTAACTTGTTAATAGCGCAATGATTGCCAGGTTGCGGGAGAAAATGATATTAGTATCTTCCCCCCTCATTGTCGATGAACACGTCTTTTGTCAGAGTGGGAGGGATAATAAATTGAATTTGAATATAGAAACTGTGAATGCCATACTTTTAGAGTTTTCCCAAGATCTAAAAATGCATTCTCTAAACGTATGTTATTTGGCTAAGAAAATGGCTGAATATGCAGGATATACTCACCAAGAGGTTAGAACAATAACCTTAGGCGCTTTACTTCACGATATCGGTAAAAGTTGCATTGATGAAAAAATATTAAATAAATCTACAGAACTATCAGACAAAGAATTTTTAATAATTAAACAACATACTGTGTTAGGTGCCAAAATAATATCATCTTTTGAAAAGTGCGATAATCTATTACCAATTATTCTTTATCATCATGAGAGATGGGATGGAAATGGTTACGAAGGTTTATCCGGAAATGAGATACCTAGATTGGCACGTATTGTGGCCATAGCAGATGCATTTGATGCAATGACAGGCCCCAGGCCATACCAAAAACTTAAAACTTTAAATGATGCTCTCTTGGAACTTAACAGGAATAAATGCTTTCAATTTGCCCCTGATTTAGTCCCAATATTTGAGTTGTGCATTTTGGATTTAATAAAAATGCATTTCAAAACTTCTGAGATTAACTTTTGGCATATGGCACTTTAACAATATTGTCTAAACAATATTGAAAAGAGGTTTATACCTATGAGCATTAAAGATACAAGTTTTAGTAATAAAAAAGCAAATTTGGAAATGCATTTTTCTGAATTTGATCTCCCACCAATGCAGGATTTATTAATAATAGGCAGACGTGCGCCTATTGGCCCCAAGGCTACTCGCAGGATGATAGACGCTCTTGCTCCGGGCCAATATGAGGTTATCTTAGTCGAAAGTGGTGATATTGAAGCCATAGCTATAAAAACCAGTTTATTTAATTGGATGTCACGCGATATACTAATCAAAACTATACTTGAAGAAGGCATTAAATTTGCCAGCGCAAAATCGCTGATTAAGGCTAAATTGGAAATTTCAGTTTCTATATTTAAGGAAGTTGATATAGATGTATAACGTAAAAGAAATAATGAGTAGCCCGGTTTTTTCGATTACCTCCGGGAAAAGTGTATTACAAGCCGCTGAGTATATGCATGAACATAAAGTAGGTGGACTGCCGGTTATTGAAGGTGAAAATCTGGTTGGAATAATTACTTCTAAAGATGTACGTTATCACCACCATAACCGACTTGTAGCTGATTCAATGAGCAATCCGGTTATTTCTTGCAACGACGATGATAAAATTTGGGAAGTAGCAGCGCTATTACATGAATATAAAATAGAACGCATGCCAGTATTGAAAAACGATAAAGTAGTGGGAATAATAACCAAATCCAATGTAATGAAAATTATGGGCCAACTACATGATTCATTAACCGGTATATATAATTCCGGTTATATATATCAAGTTGCTTCAAAGTTGCTTTCTGAAGGGCATGAAATCTCTGTAGCTTTATTTGATGTAAATGATTTTGGGCAAATAAACAAAAAATATGGCCATTTATATGGTGATCGGTGTTTAAAGCAAATAGTAAAAGTTTTTAAAGATAATTTAGAAACTAACTGTGACTTTGTTTGCAGATATGGCGGCGATGAATTTGTTCTTGTATCTATAAAAAAAATGAGTAGTTTTGAAATAATGGTAAAATTTATAATTGATTTAATATCTATCAATACTATTAAAGCCGGTGTTCCCGCTACTGTGTCGGTTGGTATCTGTGGTGATCAGAGAAAGTATGCCAGAAATGAAGTAAAATGTTATGAAATTGTTGAAAACCTTATAAATAGGGCAAGTTTAGCCTCTACAAAAGCAAAAATAAATAATAAAAGTTATGTTGTAGAAATATGTTGAATGTTTGGTTGTGTGTACAAATATTATAAAATTACTCGGTATAAAAACCAATATGAGCATACAGCCCATACACTGTATCTGTTTCTTTTAGGAGTGTGGATATACGACAGTTTGCCTAATGCTAAGAAATCAATAGATAACTCAATTAATGAGGATGCTCATCTTAGAGTGAAACGTTTTCTCTTCCAATGGACATACGCTTCCTTGCTGCATGATATTGGGTACATTTTTAACCACATTGTTGTTGAATCTAAGGTACATATTGACGAACAAGGGCTTCGCCAATATGACAGAATGTTTGAGTTAGAATGGATTAGGCAACATATCATTGGAGATTTAACTCCAGAATATGAATCAATACTGGATGGGCTTTGTGGCGAGTTTCGTAAGAACTATAAAAGATGGAATTTGGTTGATGAACCAACTCCTGAAATAATAATAAAAAAACTATGTGATGTTAATTGGGTCAATGATTTTCTAATGGTACAAGAGAAAAAAAAGGATGCTTTTTCTTGGTTAGCTTTAGAAAGCTTTGATCCAACAGGGGAAAGACTTAGAAATGAAGCAATGAGAATTGCTTCTGAAGGGTATCATTTTTCTGAGAAGAAAGATTCAGAGACAAAAGTAGATCACGCAGTAGCTAGTGGTTTAATGCTCTTTCAATATAAAGCACATGGGGCCGAATGTTCCTGTCGTTACCACATCCACTTCAGATGTGACACGTGTTATTCCTTTTTCTTTAACCATAGATACCAGTTCCTCAGCGGTTACCACTACAGCCTGGCCTTTTTTAATTCGTTCGTTAATCTCCTGGTAAGTTTTTTCTACTGCCATTTACGCAACACACCTCCACATTTTTGTGCTCTGCTCCGACAAAATGCAAACCTCTTCCAAACACAGAAGAGGTTTGCAAAACTTTGCACCTCTTATCTGTCAGAAGTTAAACTTCTGCTGGAATTAGCACCATGCTTTTATGTAAAACAAAGCTGGTTGCCGGGTTTCACTGGGCCAGTCCCTCCACCACTCCGGATAAGAGCACTTTTATTCTGTTATTACATGTTATGTAGTTTATCAATTAGGGTGATTGATTGTCAATAACCCGGACCAAATATTTAGACTGCCAATTATCACAAAATTTACCCTGGTATGCAAAGGAGGATTAATTCCTTGATAACCTGTAAAGAGTACTTAACGGCTTGCCCCTGGCCTAATCGATAATTTCAATCAACACCCCGTGATAGTCTTTTGGATTTAAAAAGGTAAAGTTGCTATTACGCCATTTTCTTGGTGTGCCATCAATTCCTTTAAGTCCCTTATTATTTAATTCCTTCATACATTCAACCACATCGGGAACCTTAAAAGATATTAGAAAGACGCCTTCTCCATTTTTTTTAATAAACTTGGCAACTTCTCCGTCTTCACTGGTTGATTCCATTAGTTCAAAGGCAACTTCGCCTACCATAAAACGAACAACATTAATTTTCTCGTTTTCATCAATATAAGCATCCACCTTATCAAGTTGAAAAGTATTTGTATAATTTTCCACAGCTTCGTTAAGATTTTTAACTGCAATACAAATATGATCGATTTTTTCCAGCTTCACAGTCTTCCCTCCTTAAAATTATTGAAAAATATAGTAGGTAAATTTTATCATGCAATTGGTAAATTTAAAACATTTTAATAAATTATTGGTGGTGAATTAACAATCATTACAACACACTTTTTGATTTTAAGAAAAGAACCCATTCGCGAGAAGTAATAACAGCTGATACCGTTGTCCGGGCCTGTCAGTCTTCCTTATTAAAGGAAATTAAGAACATATAGCGAATTAATACTATTAAAAATTTGGATAAGAAGGAGCTATTATGCTTAGCAATATCAATGATCAGTTGCTGGATCATTTTCATTATGGACATGGGGCGGCCGAATATTTAAGAGGGAAAATCCCTGGTTTTGTTCATAAGTTGAGGAGCTTTATGAAGGCGCGCACAGATATCCGGCGTTTACAGGAAGGGGAAAAGGTTGCACAGCTAATTTTGGCAACCACTTATTTTCGGAATATTATGGAGCTTCGCTCTCAGGTAGCTACATATGAACTCATGCATATGATTCGGTATAAAAACCAATATGAGCATACAGCCCATACACTGTATCTGTTTCTTTTAGGAGTGTGGATATACGACAGTTTGCCTAATGCTAAGAAATCAATAGATAACTCAATTAATGAGGATGCTCATCTTAGAGTGAAACGTTTTCTCTTCCAATGGACATACGCTTCCTTGCTGCATGATATTGGGTACATTTTTAACCACATTGTTGTTGAATCTAAGGTACATATTGACGAACAAGGGCTTCGCCAATATGACAGAATGTTTGAGTTAGAATGGATTAGGCAACATATCATTGGAGATTTAACTCCAGAATATGAATCAATACTGGATGGGCTTTGTGGCGAGTTTCGTAAGAACTATAAAAGATGGAATTTGGTTGATGAACCAACTCCTGAAATAATAATAAAAAAACTATGTGATGTTAATTGGGTCAATGATTTTCTAATGGTACAAGAGAAAAAAAAGGATGCTTTTTCTTGGTTAGCTTTAGAAAGCTTTGATCCAACAGGGGAAAGACTTAGAAATGAAGCAATGAGAATTGCTTCTGAAGGGTATCATTTTTCTGAGAAGAAAGATTCAGAGACAAAAGTAGATCACGCAGTAGCTAGTGGTTTAATGCTTTTTCAATATACTTCAGCCTGGTATTGGCTTTATCATATGATTCGGCAAATTAATAATAATATGTATGAATCAGTGACTCAAACAGCTAAATATGAAGTACAATTTTTTGAAAAACACATTATTCCGGCCTGCAAAGCTGTAATTTACCACAACCTTCAGAAGGTTGGGGATTATATCTTAAAACTCGAGTTGGATAAGGACCCCCTACTGTATTTAGCAATACTTTGCGATGAACTGCAAGTTTGGGATCGCTTTTATGTAGGGACCAATCGAATAATCACTTGGAGGCAGAAAGTTCAGGTTACCGCTGAAGATATGATGATCGATGTTGATTTAAACGGTAATGACATGGTAATTGTATTAGAATTTTTTAATGTCGCTAAAGAACAGAGAGTGTCAATTCGTGAAAAAATTGATAGCCGTTTAACTGGTTGGGAAAGTATCATTCAACTTCGTGACTGATAGTAGTGAGTAGGTTTTAAGCTTTGCTTTGCTTAACTTGACAAGAAAACAGGCTAAAGCCTGTTTTCTTGTTAAATACATACGAATGTATTAGTTAAATATTAAATGAAAGATTTAGCTAGGATTTCCCCTGACATCTCGCAAATTAAGGGTTGGAGCCGGTGGTCGATACTGTTCGATTTTTTTGACCACCATCGATAACCTTTTCGACCACCACTTTGACATCTTAGACCACTCTATTACCACCTGTGACCACTACGTTTACTATTTGCTTTCACCAGATTCACTCGAATTTGACTCTCTTCTAGCCAAGAATTCAACGTAAGCATCTGGATCCTTAAGATAGGGCTCAGTTTGAAATTTGTCCATGTTTTTTAGACTTTCCAATGTTATTTTTCCCATTATCAGTATTCCTCCTGATTAGTAAAGTATATAAGTAAAGCCTGCTCGAAAATGGTTATTGAAGTATTAACCGAAGGTTTAGTGGTAACGGTTGTCAATAGAAGCCCCATCACCCCCATGCAACGATGTGTTCCTTATGGTTTTTATTATAAGGGACGTTTTGTTACTGTCAACCCTATTAGGTAACTTTTTGTTGAACTTTATCGAAAAGTTGTATTATAATTATGGCAATAGTTTAAATAGGATAATTATGTTTTCTAAAAGATTGGAAAAGCCAAGATATGACAAAGGCTTTACACATCAACAAAAGGACGACGTATTGGGGATAACGCACTGAATTAGGATTCAACATTAAAGAGTTATACGTAGATTATAACTTTAGTGAATTTAACGAAAATAGTATGTTTATGAATTTCTTACTTACTAAAGGGGTATAAGTTTAACCAGGGCAAATGTTTATGAATTACATAATTAGTATTAAGATGTACACGGTTGTTGTATAACCAAGTTGCGAGGCTCTCAATTATTAGGTAAAAGGCGGACCTTGTTTACTTATAACTCCGCTTAATGTTACAATAAGTTGACAAATATTCTTTCGCAAATGTGGGCGAGCGATTCGGGGCCAGCAAATTAAAGGACCGGCACGAGGCAGACGAACTGGCAGCGAGATATAACTTAAGGGAGGATAACATCGATATGAGGAATTTTATACTTGGAGAGTCCAAAGAGCTCGGGATCAAGGTTAGAGCTGCGGATGGGGAGGATTTCACAATTACGGGTGCTACTTATGAATATAAAGACAAATCCGGGAATCTGTTTGAAACTGGAGAGGCAACTGTTGAGGATAAAATGGTTTATACTGAGCTGACTCCGACTGCTGTTGGTTTTGACCAGATCGTAACCTTTAAGGTAACATTGAAGTCGGTCGATGTGGCTAAGAACCCGGAGACGGTTAAGGCGAATGTTATCGTTAACGTGCTGAAAAAATAGTAGAGGACGCCGGATGCACTGACTGGCGTTCATTTTTCTTTTTACGACCATTTTTACGTAGATTTTTACTGTATTCATTTTGAGTAATCCTAACTGACGGTGTATCTCTAAGGAAGTATCCTTTAAATTTCCTTATTTAGCGCCTTGAATAATGATGTTCCACTTTGGCCTCATTCCCATATTTAAATAAAATATGCTTATTTAAAATAAATTTATATAGGGCTAGTGCAATTATACAACATAAATACAATGATAAATAAAAAGCATCTTTTACCTTTGCAGAATGTCCCATTATTTCTTAAAATTCTATTAAAACAGAGGTTTAAATAATATGGCAAATTTATCATTTCAACATTAAGAACATTTCTTTTAGTTACTATAGTGCTGGGGGTATTGCTTTCTCCCTGCGCCTTCGATCGTCGCTTCAGATGGTCTTCGGTGCCGCCGTATGTATCATTGGCTGGAAACGCACTGGTGGCGTTTGGATTACTGATTAACTTATTTGTATAGGAAGAAAATTAATCCAGGAAGGTTGGTTAAAGTGTCTATCATCAAACCCAATAACAATGAGGGAGCAAATTTCAGTAAATCAATTACAAGTGATTTGAATAAAAAGATAAAGGTCAAAATTTCCGAAGACGCCAAAGGCTATATCCTCGACAGAAACGATGTTATTACTATGGAAATAGAAACAACTTACGTCTGAGCGAGTTGGATCAGTGAGCCTGTTGTGTATACAGGTAAGCCACGTGTTCCTAAAAATTATGATGAAGTTCTTGCTGACGGTATTAAAGTTTACATTTTTAAGGAGGCCGTTACTGCACCTGATGGGATTAAGATATCCCTAGGTAATTGGAGGGGATTTCCAACGCTGGAGATCGAAGGGATACTAACTGATTAAGTTAAAAGAATCTGATGATTATAGACTTCGACCTTAATTTTCTATGTTAATAAAAAAAGAAGTATTACTTCCTATTCGTCTATAGAATAGGGAGGTATCACTTCTTTTGACTTAAGTCCATTTTTCAAAATGTATTATTCTAAACGCCAGCGCTGGGCAATGGGCATGCGGCGCCCTGATCCGAAAGCCCGGGAGGTTACCCTTAAACCTGGCGGGGCCTGCTGGCGTTTATATTCTGCAGCGTCCACCCGTCGGGCTATATCCAGCACTAGTTCCCTGCTGTGACCCATAGCCACAATTTTATCTATTGGTTTTATCTCTTCTATATAGGCTTTAAGAATTTGATCCAATTCCTGGTAGGGAGGTAGACTGTCCTCATCTTTCTGATCCGGCCTCAGTTCGGCGGAGGGTGGTTTGTTAATTACGCTTTGGGGGATGATCTTCCTTTCCCGGTTTATGTATTCAGCCAGCTGGTATACCATTACCTTGGGCACATCCGCCAGCACGCTTAATCCCCCTGCCATGTCCCCGTATATTGTGCTGTATCCCATAGCCAATTCCGACTTGTTGCCCGTAGTTAGAACCATCTGACCTTCGCGGTTGGAAATAAACATGAGTATATTGCCCCTGATTCGGGCCTGTATGTTTTCTTCCGCCAAATCCATAATGGGACGGCCTTCCGGGTTAAAAAGTTCAGTATAAGCCTTAAAGATGTTTTCAATGGGGAGCAACCGGTATTTAATACCCAGGTTTTCGGCCAGCATGCAGGCATCGTCTCTACTACCCTGGGAAGAGTAACGAGAAGGCATAGATATTCCCACCACATTTTCCGGGCCCAGGGCAGCGGCAGCCAGGGCCGCGGTTACCGATGAATCTATGCCTCCGCTTAAGCCCACCAGTACCCGTCTAAAACCATTTTTATGCAGGTAATCACGGGTACCCAGCAATAACGCCTCGTAAACCCAGCTAATATCGTCATGCCCAGTTTCAGCTAAAACTCTTTTACATAATTCACCGGTATCAAAAACTACAAAGTCTTCGGCAAATTTATTTAACTGCAGGCACAGGTTACCTACCTTGTTGACGACCGTGCTGGACCCGTCGAATATAAGGTGGTCATTGCCCCCGACCTGGTTGACGTAAATCATATCCACTTGGTGCTTGACAGCCAATTTGCTGAGCATGTCAGTACGTAGAGCATATTTGCCGTAATGATAGGGCGAGGCTGATAAGTTTATAATGATCTCGGCACCCTGCTGTACAAGTTCTTCCAGGGGATCTATGTCATACCGCTGTCTGTTCCAGTAATCCTTATCGTTCCAAATGTCTTCGCATATGGTTACTCCCAGCTTGCTGCCTTTAAAAACCATGCACTTTCTTTCTTTGGCGGGTTCAAAATATCTTTTTTCATCAAAAATATCATAAACAGGCAACAAACTTTTATACTGTACGTCCTGCAATTTTCCCCGGTACATTAGTACTGCCGCGTTATAAAGCCCGTTTATACCCCGCATGGGCACGCCCAGGATAACGCCGGTATCACCAATAGCCAGGCAGATTTCCCGCAATTTGTTTTCCACCGCATCCAAAAATTGTTCGTTCAAAAGCAGGTCTTGTGCTGGGTAGCCGGTCAAAGTCAATTCCGGAAAAATTACCAAATCGATCCGAGCTGCGTTGGCCTTGTTGATATACTCAAATATCTTGCCGGTGTTGTACTCCAGATCACCCACCACTGGATTTATCTGGGCTAAAGCTATGAGCACCTCTATCACTCCCGTTAGAAAGCTTATTTGTTTATTATGCCAGTTTTGATAAAATACCAGTATTAATAAAGTTAAAATGCCCAGCATTCCCCCAATAGGGAAACGCTGGGCGACATTGCCTAGTTTCAGGTCTTCAGCGACCTGAACCGTTTCTTTATATATGATTATATAACAACCAGAGCTGATTGCGAATATTTGATCCGAAAAAATTCAGAACTGAATAAGCTATTAAATAAGAACAATATTTATAAGAACAATATTTACTACTTGATTTTTTTTAAGCTTAGCTTTATACTACAAATTAATAACAAATGCAGTGCTACAATGTTGTTTCAAAGGCATAGTTGCCCCCGTATAGAGGAATAAATCTCTCTGCGGGGGTTTTTATTTTTATTATCTTTGACTGGGGGGAGTTATATGAAATTGACTTTAAGTCAAAAATACAGATTTGCACCGGCTATAGTGGATACAACTTTAAGAGACGGTGAACAGGCACCAGGGGTAGCTTTTTCCCTACAGGAAAAAGTTACAATTGCAAAGCTGTTGGATTCGCTTGGGATTGAGGTTATTGAAGCCGGGATTCCTATCATGGGTAAGATTGAACAGGATGCAATTAAGGCAATCTGCAATTTAAATTTGAAAGCACAGGTGCTTGTCTGGAATAGGTTATTGCTGGCTGATCTTAGGGCATCGATTGCCTGTGGTGCCCGTAATGTTCATATCTCCGCACCTGTATCAGATCTGCACATTAAGGGCAAACTTTGCAAAAGCAGGCAGTGGGTTTTGGATTGTCTGGTCAGGGCTATACGTTATGCTAAAGATTATGGCTGCCGGGTATCCGTGGGCGCGGAAGACGCCTCCCGGACAGACTTTAGTTTTTTAATGGAATATGCTTTGCTGGCCCAGGAGTCAGGCGCGGAAAGACTGCGTTTTGCCGATACCGTTGGTGTTATGGAACCGTTCAATACCCGTAGGATAATAGGTCGATTGGTGGAAAACCTGGCTATTCCGGTAGAGTTCCACGGACATAACGATTTCGGGCTGGCTACGGCCAACAGCTTGGCTGCCTTTGCCGCCGGTGCCGCCTACATTAATACTACTGTGAGCGGTGTAGGAGAACGGGCAGGGAACACCTGCCTTGAGGATATAGTAAAGCTATTTAAGAACTGTGTCGGTTCACACGAGGGTACCTTTAGAACGGACACTATGGAAAAACTTGTCAAGTTTGTAGCCAAGACAGCCAATAGACCTGTTGCATCCTATAACCGGCAGCTTTACCATCACGATTGTTTTTATCCTGACCAGGGCAAGTCGGGTGATCACCTCGCAGTCGGGGCATGTTAAATAACGAAGAAATAATGTTGGCAAAGTATTCACATGTATTCGCATAATTAATACATTACAAAGTATACAAAATATTAGTATTCAGATAGCTTAGATATTAATTTAAATATTGCCAAAATAATTTTATTTAAAATTCCCTTGCAATTGATTTTAATAAATGCTATAATCATAAACATAGATGGTGCGTTGCAGTACCAAATACGCAAGGCAAAGATGCCGGCACTTATTGCCGGCTTTTAATCTTTAGTTGAGTATTTTTAGTCTAATAATTAAATACCAACACCTGATACGTTGTAGTATCATAGGGGACCAGGCGATGGCGCAGGTATTCATTACCGGCGCCATCAATTTTTTTAAAATGCGGTTGCATTCGCGGTTACCCCTTATCTTTACACGGAAGTAAAATATGCATTGAGGCATTTACAGCCATTTTGGTCTGTGGATGCCTCTTTTTTATTATCACAATATGGGAGGATGAAAAGATGAGACAGATAGCTATTTATGGAAAAGGCGGTATAGGCAAGTCTACCACAACCCAAAATACAGTAGCTGCCCTTACTGAGATGGGTAAAAAGGTATTAGTAGTAGGCTGCGACCCTAAAGCCGACTCCACTAGGCTGTTGCTGCACGGCCTAAACCAGAAAACTGTGCTGGATACCCTGCGGGACGAGGGTGAGGATATTGATCTTGAATATATTATGCGTAAAGGTTATGGCGAAACCAATTGCGTCGAGTCCGGCGGCCCTGAACCAGGGGTCGGCTGCGCGGGCAGGGGTATCATCACTGCCATCAACATGCTGGAAACGCTGGGTGCCTACACTCCGGACTTGGACTACGTGTTTTACGACGTGCTTGGTGACGTGGTTTGCGGTGGTTTCGCTATGCCAATCCGGGAAGGGAAGGCCCGAGAAATTTACATCGTCGCCTCAGGTGAGATGATGGCCATGTATGCTGCCAACAATATTTCCAAGGGGGTCATGAAATTCGCTGATTCCGGCGGCGTACGGTTGGGTGGCATCATCTGCAATAGCCGCAATGTGGACAATGAATATGAACTGTTAAAAGCCTTTGCCGAGGAACTTGGTTCACAGCTTATCCACTTTGTGCCCAGGGATAATATTGTACAGCGGGCTGAAATTAACAAGAAAACCGTTATAGATTTTGACCCTATGGTGCCCCAGGCAGATGAGTACCGGACCCTGGCCAACAAAATTGACGGCAACGACATGTTCGTAGTGCCCAGGCCAATAACCCAGGACCGCCTGGAAGAACTGCTGATGACCTTTGGCATGCTGGACTCGCTGTAGGCGAAGTTTTGGATTAACGAAGGCCAAATAATACTTGTAATAGGAGTGATGACAAATGTTAATGATCAGGGCCATTGTGCGTCCGGAAAAAACTAATTCCATTATGGCTGAATTAAATAGCGCCGGTTTTCCCGCAGTAACCAAAATTGACGTGGTGGGCCGCGGCAAACAGCGTGGGGTCAAGGTAGGTGAAGTTATTTACGATGAAATCCCCAAAGATATGCTTATGTTGGTTGTACAGGATGAAAAGGACAAAGAAGATGTCATCAGCATTGTTTCCAAATATGGCAAGACCGGTATGAAGGGTGCCTTCGGCGACGGTAAAATCTTTGTAACTCCGGTGGAGGAAGCGTATACCATCAGCAGCGGTACCAAAGGACTTTAATAATACACAGTTAAGGAGGGACGACATGAAAGAGATTATTGCCATAATCCGGATGAATAAAGTTAACCACACCAAGAAAGCTCTGGCTGATATAGGAGCTTGCGGTTTGCACGCTATGAAGGTGATGGGCCGGGGCAAAATCCACGTAGATCTCACCTTGCTGGACACTATGGGCGCTACAGAGGAAATAGCCGGAATTGTTACCGATAGCCTGGCCAAGGGCAGCCGGCTGATTCCCAAGCGCATGTTAACTATCCTGGTTCAGGACAACGAGGTAGATAATGTGGTAAATACCATCATCAGTGTAAATAAAGAAGGCCATAAGGGCGATGGCAAAATATTCATTTGCCCCATTTTGGATGCTGCAAGGGTAAGAACCGGCGAGCGGGGCGAAGCAGCAATTTAGCAAATTGGGGGAAGGAATGTCCCCAATTAATGAAGGGAGGCGGCTAATTTGGCAATCAGTGAAAAAATATTGGAGGAAATTCTAAATAAATACCCGGCCAAGGTGAAACGCAACCGCAAAAAACACATCCTGATCAGGGATCCGCAGCAGGACCGGCAGGAAATAGAGGCCAACACCCGGACCATTCCGGGTGTGGTCACCAACCGCGGCTGTGCCTTCGCCGGCTGCAAGGGCGTGGTGCTGGGACCGCTCAAAGACATGGTAAACATTGTTCACGGCCCTGTTGGCTGCGGTTACTATGCCTGGCTAACCCGGCGCAACAAAGCCAAAGCGGATGAACCAAATAAAAACTTTTTAGCTTATTGTGTATCCACAGATATGCAGGAAAGCGACATTGTATTCGGGGGCGAGAAGAAACTAGCCCGCATGATCGACGAAGTGGTGGAAATATTCAAGCCCAACGGTATAACCATCTCGGCCACCTGTCCGGTGGGCCTCATCGGCGATGATATTCAAGCTGTGGCCAGGGCGGCCAGGGCCAAGCACGGCCTGAATATAACGGCCTATAGCTGCGAGGGTTACAAGGGAGTCAGCCAGTCCGCAGGCCACCACATTGCCAATAACGGCTTAATGGAGAATATCATCGGTGCGGGTGAAATGGAGGAACCGCCCGGCAAATATACCATCAATATTCTGGGCGAGTATAATATCGGCGGTGACAGCTGGGAAGTCGAAAGGGTTTTAACCGACATAGGTTATGATGTTCAAGCGGTGATGACCGGCAACGGTTCCTATGCCAAGCTGAAAAACGCCCACGTAGCGCAGCTAAATCTGGTGCAGTGCCACCGTTCCATCAACTATATCGCCGATATGCTGCAAATCAAATACGGTACTCCCTGGTTAAAGGTTAATTTCATCGGCATCCGGGCCGCCATCGAATCGCTGCGAAACATGGCCAGATACTTTGGGGACGAAAGTTTGATCGCACGCACCGAAGAAGTTATCGAAAGAGAACTGGCTGAGATTGAGCCGCAACTGGAACCATACCGTAAAATTTGCTCGGGAAAAACAGCCTTTTGTTTTGTGGGGGGATCCCGTGGTCACCATTATCAGGGCCTGTACGAGGAACTGGGCGTGACCACTGTGCTGGCGGGCTATGAATTTGCGCACCGGGACGATTACGAAGGGCGGGACGTTTTGCCGTACATTAAAACAGATGCGGACAGCAAAAACATTCCCGAACTGCACATAACTCCAGATGAAAGCCGCTACCGGTTAAAAATACCGGTGGAGAGGCTGGATGCACTTAAGCAAGAGATGCCGCTGAATAACTACAAAGGTATGATAGAGGACATGACAGAGGGCACCATTGTAGTTGACGACTTGAATCATTATGAAACTGAAGAGTTTATCAAAATATTAAAACCGGATATCTTTTCCTCCGGCGTCAAGGATAAATACGTCACCCAGAAAATGGGCATACCCACCAAACAGCTGCACAACTATGATTACAGCGGCCCTTACGCAGGGTTTCGTGGTGCGGTAAACTTCGCCCGGGACGTGGCAATGGGCTTTTCCACCCCAACGTGGAACTATATCACGCCGCCCTGGAAGGGGAAACCCCTGCTGGAGGGCACCATTGAGCCGTGTTCAGCTCACCCGGGCGTAAAGGAGGTAGGAGCTGTATAATGTTAGATTGCACACCAAAGGAAGTTATTAAGCGGTCCGGCGGCCTAATCAACCCTGCCAAGACCTGCCAGCCCATCGGAGCTATGTATGCCGCCCTGGGCATCCATAATTGTTTGCCCCACAGCCACGGCTCACAGGGCTGCTGCGCTTATCACCGCTCGCACCTGACCAGGCACTTCAGGGAACCGGTTATGGCCACCACCAGCTCTTTCACCGAAGGTGCCTCGGTATTCGGTGGTGGGGCCAACCTGAAAACCGCCATTAAAAACGTATTTGACATTTATAATCCGGATGTCATGGCGGTGCACACCACCTGCCTGTCGGAAACCATCGGTGATGATATTTCAACGATCATTAAGTCCGCCGAGGTTCCCGAAGGCAAAGTGGTAATTCATGCTAATACACCCAGCTACCAGGGTTCACATATTACCGGTTTTTCCAACATGGTTAAGGGCATGGTAGAATATTTAGCCCGGGCCGACACGGATGGAAAAAAGGAACAAGTAAATATTATCCCCGGCTTTGTTGACCCCGGGGACATGCGGGAAATAAAAAGACTGGTTGGCAAGATGGGCATCAAGTTCATTATGTTTCCGGACACTTCGGGGGTTATGGACTCGCCAATGACCGGCAAGTTTGATATGTTCCCCGCCGGGGGAGCCCAGGTTGAGGACATCAGGGATGCGGGCAACTCCAGTTTGACTATGGCTCTGGGTTACTACGCTTCCAGCACCCCGGCTAACCTGCTGGAAAGGAACTGCCGGGTGCCGGCCATTACGCTGAAGACACCAATTGGTATCAAAGCCACCGATGACTTTCTGATGACCTTGCGGAGCAAATTTACCCTGGAGATACCCTATGAACTAGAGGAAGAGCGCGGTCAGCTGGTGGACGTAATGACCGATACCCACCACCACTTTTACGACAAAAAAGTAGCTATCTTTGGCGATCCGGATATCCTCACCGGGTTAACGGAGTTCGTTTTAAGCCTGGGTATGCAGCCGGTGCATGTACTTACCGGTACGCCCAGCGGCACGCTGGGCGGCCCTCAGGGCATCTTTGAAAAGGAAATTAATGAAATGTTGGCCGCGGCCCGCCTGGAGGGCCGGGTCAAGGCGGCCGGAGACCTTTTTGAACTGCACCAGTGGATTAAAAATGAACCCGTAGACCTGTTAATGGGCAACACTTACGGTAAGTATATCGCGCGGGCCGAAGACATTCCTTTTGTTCGGGTGGGATTCCCCATTCTGGACCGCAGCACCCACCCCTATCTGCCCATAGTGGGCTACCGGGGTGCCCTGCGGCTAGTGGAAATGATCAGTAATGCTCTGCTGGACCGCCAGGACCGTGACGCTGCGGATGAAGATCTTGAACTAGTGATGTAAAGGGGAGGTGGAAAGGATGTCAACGGCTGCACCCAATGTGATAGAGGAAAGAGAATCCTCCATACTGGTCAAGGGAAGACAGAGGAAAAGCCATCTTAAGTGCGATGCCGATAGCATTGCGGGGTGCGTCAGCCAGCGGGCCTGCGTATACTGTGGGGCCAGGGTAGTATTGAACCCGGTTACCGACGCCATCCACCTGGTACACGGTCCTATCGGATGCGCAAGCTATACCTGGGACATTCGGGGCAGCCTCAGCAGTGGATCGGAACTTTATCGCAATAGCTTTTCAACCGACCTGAAAGAGAACGATATCATTTTCGGTGGAGAAAAAAAACTGGCCCGGGCCATTGACGAGCTGGTAGAGAAGTATAAAGCTCCGGTGGTTTTTGTATATGCCACCTGTGTAGTAGGTGTAATCGGTGATGATCTGGAAGCAGTGTGCAAAAAAGCGGCCCAAAAACACGGCATCCAGGTGATACCTGTCCAGTCCAGCGGTTTTATAGGCAATAAATCGGCGGGTTACCAGGCAGCCTGCGACGCACTGCTGCGGCTCATTGAGCCGCGCAGCGCGGCCTGCCCGCCCGGTAACAAGCATGAGGTAAAAAGTATCAATTACCTGGGAGACTTTAACCTGGCTGGTGAGGCCTGGATTATCACCGAATACTTACGACAAATCGGTGTGGAGGTAAACACAGTGTTTACCGGGGACAGTAAATGCAGCAATTTGCAAAAAGCCCCCGAGGCATCGCTAAATATTATCCAGTGCGCCGGCTCAATGTTCTATCTGGCCCAGCAGCTGGAGGAACTCTACGGCATCCCCTATATGCGGGTTTCGTTCCTGGGTCTGGAAGATACCTCGGCTTCGCTGCGCAGCATTGCCGCATTTTTCAAAGATTTACAGATGAAGCGCCTGGCCGAGGAACTTATCCAGCGTGAGACCGCTGCAGTAAAGTCGCAAATGGAAGGTTACCGCGAAAAGCTCAAGCATAAAAAAGCAGCCATTTATGTGGGCGGCGGTTTTAAGGCTATATCACTAATTAAACAGTTCAGAGAGCTGGGCATCGATGTGGTTATGGTGGGTACACAAACCGGCCGGGAAGAGGATTACCAAACGCTGCACGATATTGCCGATGACGGAACAGTCATCCTGGATGACGCTAACCCCTCCGAGCTGGAGCGGTTTATGACTGAAAAAGGTGCTCACCTGCTGGTCGGGGGAGTGAAAGAAAGACCTCTGGCTTATAAACTGGGTGTGGCCTTCATTGACCATAACCATGACCGCAAGCACCCCTTGAGCGGCTATGTGGGCGCGGTAAACTTTGCCCGGGAGGTCCACGCCACGGTTTGCTCGCCGGTTTGGAAATATGCCAGGGGGACAGGAGGTGGAAATTATGCCGGTTTACCGCAATGTTAATGCCAATCCTTGCAACATGTGCATGCCTTTGGGCGGAATACTGCCTTTTAAGGGTATTGAGGACGCTATGGTGATCATCCACGGCTCCCAGGGCTGCAGCACATACATGCGCCGGCACATCGCCGAACACTTTAACGAGCCTATTGATGTAGGTTCCTCCTCATTAAACGAAAAAGGAACCATCTACGGCGGGGCCCAGAACCTGTTCCAGGCACTGGACAACATCCGTAAGGTTTACCAGCCTCGGTTGATCGGTATACTCACCTCCTGCCTGGCGGAAACCATTGGGGAGGATGTGGAGGGAATCGCCCGGGATTACATGAAACAGCGCAAGCCGGAGGACATTTCCTTGGTGGCCGTTCCCACTCCTGGATACGGGGGCACCCACAGTGAGGGTTACTGGCTAGCGGTGAAAAATATTGTGTCCCATCTGGCCCGGCCCGCCAAAAAACATGGCGGTGTCAATATCATAGTGCCCAACCTTAGTCCCGCTGATATACGCGAGATCAAACGCATCCTTGGTTTGATGGGCCTGCAGTATACCCTGGTACCGGACATATCCGATACTCTGGACCGGCCCATTGCTCGGCCATACACCAAGATTCCCCCGGGAGGCACTCCTGTAGAAGCCATCCGGGATATGCCGGGAGCGGTGGCCACCATTCAGTTTGGTCTTACTGTAGAGGAAAAACTATCGCCCGGTTATTACCTGCAATCGGAATTCGGGGTGCCACTGTATAACCTGCCTGTGCCTATGGGTGTAGAAGCTACGGATATGTTCGTAAACCTGCTTGAGAAATTAAGTGGCTGCAACGTGCCCCAAACGCTGGCCATGGAAAGAGGCCGGCTGCTGGACTGCATGGTGGACGCCCATAAATACAGCGCTCAGGGCAGTGCAGCGGTGTTCGGCGACCCTGAACTGGTATACGCCGTTGCCCGCACCTGTGCGGAAAACGGCCTGTACCCGGCAGTGCTGGCCACGGGCAGTAAAAGTAACGGGCTGGAACAATTGTTAAGCCCCATCATAGCGGAATGCCCGCAAAAGGTACGTATTATTAAGGAAACTGATTTTGCTCTTATCCGCACGGCCTGTCGGGAAACCGGGGCCAATATAGCCATCGGCCATTCCGACGGTAAATACCTGACTGAAAAAGAAGGCCTCCCCCTGGTCAGGTTGGGCTTTCCCATTCATGACCGGGTAGGTGGCCAGCGGTTGCTCTCAACAGGCTATGCCGGTACTACCATGTTTCTGGACCGTATAGTCAACACCATTTTGGAAAATAAACATAACAACTACCGTGCCACCATGTACCGCAAGTTTTACCGAAATACCGGGGAAGAACGGTACTGCGCGGAAAGGTGAGGTGAATAAATTGATATTTTACTGTGCAAGCAACATAGATTTTGCCTTGCAGGCGGATGCCGGAACTCTTGAGATGACCAGCCGGCACCCCTGCTATTCTTACGAAGCACATCACAAATACGCGCGAATGCACCTGCCGGTGGCGCCCCGGTGTAATATCAGCTGCAACTACTGCAATCGCAAGTATGATTGCGTTAACGAAAGTAGGCCCGGGGTGACTAGCGAAGTGCTTACCCCCGAAGCTGCCCGGGATAAATTCTTACTGGTGCGGAATACAATCGATCATCTCAGCGTGGTGGGCATAGCCGGGCCGGGAGACGCCCTGGCCAACTGGGACAACGTCAGAAGAACCATCGAGCTGATTAAAGAAGTCGACAGGGAAGTTATTTTCTGTCTGTCTACCAATGGTTTAATGCTGCCCAAGTACGCCCGGGAAATTGTAGAACTTGGTGTCAAGCATGTCACAGTTACCGCAAATTGCGTTGAAGCCGTTACGGGAGCCAAGATATACAAGCACGTTAATTACCTGGGTAGAGTTTACAAGGGAAAAGCAGGGGCGGAAATATTAATTAAAAACCAGCAAAAAGGGATCGAATACCTGGCCAGGCACGGAGTACTGGTCAAAGTGAACATAGTCATGGTCAAAGGTATTAACGACGAGCGCATTCCTGAGGTAGTACGCTTTGCCAAGAACCTGGGGGCATTCATAACCAACATTATGCCGCTGGTGCCAGCCCCGGGCAGTGTTTTCGAGAATTTTGCGCCAACTGACCCTGCGGAACTGGACAGGATGCGAGATATTTGCGGTCAGGATATGCGGCAAATGCGACACTGCAAACAGTGCCGAGCCGACGCCATTGGCTTGCTAAATGAGGATCGGTCGCTGGAATTTAGCGCTGCGAGCAAGAAGCAGGATATTGCTTGTGGCGGCTGCGGCACTACTCGGAAAGTGGCAATTGCACCATTTTACTAGTAAACCAAATGCTGATATACAGGAGTGGTAATTTTATGAATAAACCCAAACACCATATATTCGTTTGTACCAGCACCAGAATCAACAACTTACCGAAGGGCTTGTGTCATGGCAAGTCCTCAGCGGAGATACTGTCCGCATTCCTGGAAGAAATAGAAGACCAGGGGCTGTCCGGTGAAATATATATCTCCAATACCGGTTGTCTTGGACTTTGTGAGCAGGGTCCCATAGTGATAGTTTACCCGGATAATATTTGGTACGGAGGTGTTACTCCCGGAGACGTTGAGGAGATTTTGGAAGAGCACATTTTAGGCGGGAACGTTGTGGAACGATTGCTTATTAAGTAGCTATCAAACTTATCCTTTCCGGAAGGAGGTGCATTTGAAATGAGTCTTGAAATAGCAGTTTGGGTAAATGAAAATGGTGTTACGACAACTTTAAACACTCCGGGAATGGTTGTGGTTTACCGTAAATGGCAGGGTAATTGGAAAGCTTGCCGGGGTAAAGTGATTAGTTCGCCCTCAACAGGGGGCATAAGCGGGCTGCGCCGGTTGATGAGCGAAGTTTTTGAGGTTATGGAAAGTTGTAAAATTTTCGTTGCCCAAAAAGTTACCGGGATACCTTATTTCGAGTTGGAAAAATCTAAGCGCACCGTTTGGGAAATGCCGGGCAAACCTGAAGATTTTTTAGATTACATCCTATCCTGTGAGGAAAAGGAAAAGGAACAAAGCAGAGAGCTAAAGAGCGCCGCCGTAGTTGTTCCGGTACCGGTAGAAATTGAAGCAGGACGCTACCAGGTTTCCATTAAGGAAATCCAGGAAAACGGGGGCGGCATTACTTCCAAGCAAGTCTTACAGCCTTTTTTGCGCCGGGGCAATTTTTTCGAACTGGAAGTAATCTGCAGCCACGTTCCACCCTGGTTGGAAGCTGAATTTGTTGCAGGGGTGTTAAAGGGTAAAATCGTCGGAGATGGTAAAAAGATAATAATATCCAAAGCGTGCTAAGTGGCAAAAGTATTATCCTGAGCCCTAAACACTTTGAAAAAGAAGTCCTTACACAGTGTATGGACTTCTTAATTTGTTTAAAAATTAGCATGTGCTACCATCATTTTAACAAAAACATACCCTTAAATCTCAAAGTAGACCAATTATCATTAATACTCAGCTTCTGGGGCACCTTAATGGTGGTTTTGTCGGTAATGTTGGCGGTACCCTTTTTTATTTATCCAATATAAAAAGTTCTTCAACGGTAGTGTTAAATAATTTTGCCAATTTCATTGCTAATTCCAAGGTTGGATTATACTTTTGGTTTTCGATAGCATTTATCGTTTGTCTCGTAACACCAACAATCGTTGCAAGATCCTCTTGCTTTAAGCCAAGCTTTTTTCTTAGTTCCCTGATGTTATTTTTCATCTTTACCGAGTTTCCAATTCAAAAATAGTAAAACCGCCCAATATACGACTAATTGAGATGTCAAAAGGATAAATGCTATCCCGTTAAATAAACCTATTTTCATCCAATCATAACCTATCCACACCAACAAGAAAAGAAGACAATAAACCCATGCTAATCTTATAACTTTTAAGTTGATGCTCATTTCCATTTCGTCCATTTTGCGAAACCCCTCCAAAAAAACACCCTCTCTTTGTAAAATACTTTTTACATTTTCATTGTAATATAACGAAAAGAAATGTCAATAGTTTTTTACATTTCTTGCGAGATCAAAACAATAACCAGGCGGGTTTGGATTCATTATGACTTTAGGAAACCACTGTTTTGCCATGAATGCAAACATGGAATTTTAACACCATAATTACTTTGATTTTAAAGCCGATTATGCGTAGGTTTATTACAATGTTGCTGTGAGAACCAGATGTAAGGCTTTATAAGAAAGATAGCGACACATAAAATTATTGCGTCGCTATCTTTCTTGATTCTATTTCTTGTGACACTGTTTTGGTATCGTCCCGGATTTTGCAGGATCGACATTATGGTTTTTTTGCTGATATAGCTGGTTACACAGCCGTATCACCTTCTTCACCGGTGCGAATACGGATAACGTTTTCAAGCTTGGTAATAAATATTTTGCCGTCACCAATTTCTCCGGTTCTAGCCTGCTGAATAATTAGCTTTACCACCCCTTCCACGTCCTTGTCGGCCGTAACAATTTCAATTTTTACCTTGGGCAGCAAGTTAATACTGTATTCCGTGCCCCGATAAACTTCTTTACGGCCCTTTTGCAACCCGCAGCCCATTACCTGGGCTACGGTCATGCCGTGGATTCCGTACTTGGAAAGGCCGTCCTTGATATCCTCCAATACGCCAGGTCTGACAACGGCTTCTATTTTAACCATTAATAACACCCTCTCTATTAGGTTATATACTTTTACAATATATAATTAGTTTAATTAAATGGAGTAAGCTCTTTCACTGTGCTCGTTAACATCCAACCCCAATATCTCGGCTTCGCTTTCCACGCGTATCGTGGTAACAACGCAAACAATTTTAACAATGACAAACGTTACCACTGCGGCAAATACGATTGTGGCAGCTACACTTATAGCCTGAATGCCTAGCTGTGCTACATTGCCATAGAAGAGACCCTCAGAGCCTTCAGCCACTGAGAACAACCCGGTAGCCAGAGCTCCCCACATACCGCCAACGCCGTGAATACCAAATACGTCCAGGGAGTCGTCGTAACCTATTTTAATCTTGACATAGCTAACTGCAAAGTAGCAAAGTGCGCCAGCCACAAGTCCGATAGCCAGTGATCCCATTGGGGTTACGAATGCACAAGCCGGGGTAATAGCTACCAGGCCTGCAATGGCACCTGAAGCTGCACCCAGCATGGTTGGCTTACCATGCCGCAGCCACTCAGCCAGTACCCATGACATCAAAGCTGCGCCGGTGGCAATTTGTGTGTTCAAGAATACACTAACCGCCAAGCCATTGGCAGCCAGCGCGCTGCCGGAGTTAAATCCAAACCAGCCAAACCAGAGCAGTGCTGCGCCTAAAACTACGTAAGGTATATTGTGCGGCACCATTTTCTCTGTGCCGTACCCTTTGCGTCTGCCAAGTATAAGAGCAGCCACCAGGGCCGAAACACCGGAAGAAATGTGTACCACGGTGCCTCCGGCAAAGTCAAGGGCACCCAGTTCCATAAGCCAGCCGCCGCCCCACACCCAATGACAGATCGGGTCATATACAAGGGTGGTCCACAGCACCAGGAACAACAGGAAAGCGGGAAAGCGCATCCGTTCTACAATGGCTCCGGTAATCAGTGCCGGGGTAAGTACGGCAAACATCATTTGGAAAACTACGAACAACTGGTGAGGAATGGTTCCGGTTGGTTCAAGCCCCACACCATTTAATCCAAAGTAACTCAAGTCACCAATAAATTTTCCAATGTCGGGACCAAATGACAGGCTATAGCCATAAATAAACCACTGAATTGTGACTACGCCCAAACAAATAAAGGACATCATCATTGTATTTAGCACGTTTTTCTGGCGTACCATACCGCCGTAAAAAAGGGATACTCCGGGCACCATCAACAATACCAAAGCTGTTGAAACAATAATCCAGGCTGTGTCGCCTGTATCTATGCCTTCCTCAGCGGCCCAGGCAAATACGGGGAATATAAACATCATGATTATTGCCATTAATATAATTAAGCCTAATCTCTTTTTCATTAGCTTTACCTCCCAAATGATTTAAGAACACTCAAATAAGTCCGGTAATAATACTATAAACATCAATAAAAATTCGCTAACAACAACCACCATTGTTCTGCTTTATGTTTTTCTTTCAATATGGCCCACCTCCCTTAATAATAAAAATAAAAAAGACGCTTATTAGAGCATAATTGCTCGCAATAAGCGTCCTCGCTTCCGATAAAAGGAACTCCCGGCTAATAAAATTCCACCGAAAACACCCTATAGGCTCCTCTGCCTATCAGACCCAACGTTGGATAAAATCCTAATAAAAAAGCCTTTTGAGGTTAAGTCAGTTAACCTCAAAAGGCATCGTTGCCATATATTAATAATGCAATTTCAAATCTTTAATAGATTATATATTAGTTAATTAAACAATGTCAATACCATTATACATTAATTTTTTGACCGGTATTTATTTGCTTGAGTATTTAGCCGGATTCATCGGTTATGGCCTGGGTAATTGCCATATATTGGCCCTGCTTGAGTTGATAGGTTGTTTTTAAAAGCGCTATGGTATCCAGGTGGGACACGCCAATTACCTTTTGAAGGGCTCGTAATCACCGGATTCGACGGGCCGGGCATTGGCCAGGGTGGCCTGGGTTCTGTTTAAAACCGCTGCCAGCTCAGCCCGGGTAATTTTCCCGGCGGGCTGAAACTGGTTGGCGGCCCTGCCCTTCATGATACCCGCGTTAAACATAAAGGTGACAGCCAGCTGCTCATCATGAGATAAACCTGAAGTGTCTTCAAACATAGGCCATATTTGGGTGGTGATCACACTTAGATTTTTGGTCTGAAAAGCTTTTTCAATGGCCACAGCTACCTCCAACCTGGTCGCGGGCCGGTTGGGGTCAAAATTTCTGGTTTTCAGGTTAAAAATGTTGTACAGCCCTGCCCTTAATATGGCTTCGCTATACCATTGCCCTGTGGTCACATCATCATAAAAGTCTGTAGGGGAAGGCTTTTTAATAAATTTCATGTTATCATAACTTAGGTCAAAGATACGGTCCAGACAAACGGCCACCTCCGCCCGGGTGACTACTTTGTCGGGAGCAAACTTATCCTTGGCGATACCTTTCATGATACCCTTCTGATAAGCTTTATCCACGTCCTGAACCGCCCAGTGACCCTGTATATCCGTGAAAGGTGTTTGGGCAAAACCGGAAACAGGTATAATTAACAGGCTGGCCGTTAACACCAGGGTAAGTATATTCTTTTTCATACTAGCCACACTCCTTTCATTTTATTGGATGGACGTAAGGAGTTTGAAAAAGTTGCCTAAACTCCGCTCATTATGGCTTTATAACAAATAGAAAGGCAATGAATTGGTAACATATAAGAATAGCAGTTAGCTAATGCTTATCTATAAAATGTTAAAATGTTGAATTTATTACAATATTGATTTATATTAGTAGAGAGTTTGATTATAATAAAGGTTATACTATCCTTAATGTTCCAATGAAATGCGGAAGTAACTATCAATGATTATACTTCTTAAATTAAAGATTCAAAATAATTAGTGTTACACATTATAGAGCAAAATGAAGCAGGTCAAGAAGGGAATGTTATGCCTAACCAGCTTTTCATTAAAGCATCAGGAATTTATTTGTAGTGAATAGTAATGCTAAACATGAATATAAACAGATTTACATATTTTTTATTGTTACAAGGCCAAGAGATAAAATAGCTTGATGTTGTCAACAGAAGGTCTAACTAATTAAGAAGCATGTTATTGATGAAACCATTTATTGGGAATAAAAAATAATTCAATAAACTTTCAGTTTTCATTCAGTTCTCTTTCAGCTATAACCTAGATAATAAAAACATATTGACGGCGATAAAAGTATGCAAACCTTCAAACAGGGAAAGGGGACATACTATTAAAGTTCCCAATATAAAGGTGGTAGACCAGCGATGCAACAATTAAAGGGAATTAAAATATTATTAGTGGACGATGAACCGACTATACTACAATTTTTGGAGCTAGGCTTACAAAATGAGGGGTTTGAGGTACAAATCGCTCCGGATGGTATGACAGCCATTACACTAATTAAACAATTCCAGCCTCATGTGGTTATACTGGATGTTATGATGCCCGGAATGGACGGCTTTGAAGTGTGTAAAATGATAAAAAAAATTAATAACGTTGCAGTGATTATGCTGACGGCCAGGGACGAAGTGGATGACCGGGTTAAAGGTCTTAATCTTGGGGCTGATGATTATATGGTGAAACCCTTTAGTTTTGACGAACTTCTCGCCAGAATCTATGCCAGAATACGAAATCAATTTCCAAACTTATTTGGAGAAGTTGTAATCGGGCCGTTTCATATTGATGACCGCCGAAAAGAAATCAGGCTCGAAGACCGGGTTTTGGAGTTGTCTCCAACAGAGTACGAACTTCTTAAATTTTTAGTTCTAAATAATGGGTTGGTTCTAAGCAAAAAAATAATTTTAGATAAAGTATGGAACTATGATTTTGCGGGAGAGGAAAATATTGTTGAAGTGTATATAAGGTCATTGCGGGATAAATTACGGGACAAGGACCATCAATTAATACGAACATTGCGCGGAGCAGGATACCGGGTTGATTTACCATGAAGGCATTTTTCCCTTTTAAATCGCTTCGAATTCAGCTATTATCCCGGTCATTGTTAATCCTAGCCGTTTTGCTTGTACTAATTGGACTGTTGCAATACGTTTTTATGCGAGAAGTTATTTACAGAAATAAAGCTGTCAGCCTGCGGAGCCAGGTTATGTCAATTCCTTATTCTACCTTGCAGTATCACGGTATATACCTGGATAATGAGCTTATGCGCCCCCTACGTTTCTTTATTCCGGAGGCAAGTTTAGCTTTTATAGATATAGAAGGCAACTATTCCATCTTGTCGGTCGGACCTGGCAGCGTCAGTCCTCCAAGATTGGATACCCAGGTGTATTTGGATATTTTAAAGAAGAAAAACCAGAATGGATTACAAATTATTGATAATGTTGGAGGTAATGGGTTCGGCATAATAGAGCCTCCAAGGCCGGATACGCCAGAGCGATTGGAACTAAATAAAAAACCAGAGCCGGATTACAAAATAATTAATGCCGGAGGAGCAGAACAATTACTGCTTTTTCAACCGGTTATTGAACACGGACAGTTGCTTGGTATCCTTCAAATAAGTACGTTGACTAGACCGCTCGAGGAACTGCTCATTCGTCAATTATTCACATTTTTGTTACTTTCCCTCATTGCTATGCTGATTGGTTTGCTTGGCTTTTCACCAATTCTTAAAAAAACGCTGGTACCCTTATTTAACATGGTGGATACTGCGGAACAAATCGATGCTGGTAATTTAGCAAAGCGTTTCCCAACCTGTCAAGGGCAGATGGAGGTTGATCGCTTAGCGGAATCCTTTAACGGAATGTTGGAGAGGCTGGAAGCCTCCTTTGAAATAGAGAGGGAAACTAAGGAACAAATGCGTCGTTTTATTGCGGACGCTTCACATGAGCTTCGTACGCCATTAACCTCTATTCACGGATTTTTGGAGGTACTGCTCCGTGGTGCGGCCAGTCAACCAGAACAACTGTATAAAGCGCTAAGAAGCATGCATGGTGAATCAGAGCGGCTCAATAAATTAGTACATGATCTTCTTCTCCTGGCTAAACTGGATCGTACACCTTTCCTTGAGCTTAAAGAGGGTATCCTGGATGCCGTTATCAGGGACATGGAACCCCAGCTGCGTATTTTGGCCGGTAACAGAAAGCTTGACCTATCCATTGAACCAAATATAAAGTGCAAATTTAATGCGGATAAAATGAAACAGGTAATTTTAAATTTGTTTCAAAATGCAGTACAGCATACAGACCCTAAAAAAGGTTATATCCAGATTTCATTATGTGGTGGGAACAACGGAGTGGAATTATCCGTGCAAGACAACGGACCGGGAATCAGCTCTGATCATCTTCCTTACATCTTTGATCGTTTTTATCGCAGTGATTCCTCACGGACGCGCAAATATGGCGGTGCGGGTTTAGGTTTGGCAATTACCAAATCTATCGTAAACGCCCATGGAGGAAATATTAGCGCCGAAAGTCGGGAGGGGGGAGGCTGTACATTTCATATCCGGCTTCCCTGACATTCAGGGTGTTACAGGGCATTCATGCACGGTATATTTGTGTATGAATGCCCTTTTTGTTCTAAGAACGCTGAAGCCCAGGCATGATGGATCTAAGGGAACATAATAACGCGATAGAAGCAATTCTTTTGTCTGTAACCCCTCAGGATAAAGCACAGGATACAATGAGAATACTGTGCTCTTTATCATCACTCGGAAAAATACACCGTAAAAGTCGTTCCTTGATCTTCTGTACTCTCTGCAATGATTTTAGCCTGGTGATTTTCTACAATGCTTTTGGCAATGGCAAGCCCCAAACCGTAGCCGCCCTGCTCACGCGCCCTGGACTTGTCAGCACGATAGAAACGTTCAAAAATAAAAGGCAAATCTGTTGCTGGAATAGGGGAGCCGGTATTGTTTATTTTTAGGCATATTTTTTTTTGCTCCCGTACCAGCGTTACTGCAACGATACCTTTTTCACCTGCGTATTTACAGGCGTTATCCAGAAGGATCGATACCAGTTGTTTGAGCTGGCTTTCGTTACCTGTCAAGGCGATATCTGGTTCGATGTTAGCGTTGATGGTGACACCCCGCTCGAACGCCACGGGTTCAATGGGTAGCAGACAACTCCATACCGTATCACTGAAATTTAGTTCCGAATGCACCAGGGGAGCACGGGCAGCGTCAGATTTGGCTAAAAACAACAGATCATCCACCAGCTTTTTCATTCGAATGGCTTCCGCCTGTGTGTTTTCCACCCATTTGATTTGCCGGGCGATGGTATCCTGCCGGTGATCCAGTAGGATACTGCTATTGGCTAGAATTACTGTCAACGGCATTTTTAGTTCATGCGAAGCGTCTGCCACAAACTGCCGCTGTTGTTCCCAGGCATTTTCTGCCGGGCGCAATGCCCAACCGGATAGGAACAGGCTGATGAAAAAGAAGGCTACCAGGCTGCCTGCACCCACCACCAAGGAAATGAGGAAAAGGCTTTGCATAGATTGGAGCTCATTACTACGATCAGCAAATGCAATTTTTATCCCTTCGCCAATGTCTACCCGGAGAAAGCGTAGATTCAGGTCATGCAGAATACCCTCGGTGTACTCGGAATCCAGTGCTTGTGCCACTGCTATTTTCAGGTCATCATCGGATATGGAGACATTCTGTTGTGTCGTGAAAAGGATGTTATTGTTATTATCAAGCATAACAGTAAAAACCGGTGTAAAGGGAAGTGGTTTTTGTCCGGGAGGCAGTCTGCCTATTTCCGGTTTCGGTGGCGGCATATCATTTCTATGCTCAATCGCCCGTTGTAAGGCGTCATGACTTTCTGATTGCAATCGCTGGTAATTTGACATGAAGATGGTGGCAAAGAGAAGGAGCAGCACCAGACTGATCAGCGCCATATTGATCAGGATGAATTTGCTGCGCAGCTTTTTAATCATAGCTCGTTAGCCTCAAGTCGGTAGCCCACTTTCCGTATTGTGCCGATACTTACTTTTGAACCGAGAAAAAAGAATTTTTTGCGCAAAAATGAAATGTAAGCTTCAACATTGTTATCCTCAGCATGTGATTCCACACCCCAGACCTTTGTGATCAAATCTTCTTTAGGAACTACAATTTTAGGATTGGCCATCAATATTTTCAGCACTTCAAATTCTTTAAAGCCCAAATGCACCGATTTTTCCCCCCGACGCAAATCATATGTGGACAGGTTCAGCTTTAGATCCGCAAAAGTCAACTCGTTCAGCACTACATCTCCTTGTCTTCTGGAAACGGCGCGGATGCGGGCCAGCAATTCCTCCGGCGCAAAAGGTTTGGTCATATAATCGTCAGCGCCGCAATCCAGCCCCGTAACTTTGTCGGTAATCTCGTCCCTGGCTGTAAGCAGCAGCACCGGAGTGGCGTTTTTTTGTTTTCGGAGTTCCCGCACCACCTCGAAGCCGCTGCGCTTCGGCAGCATTACATCCAGCACAATTACATCATATTGTCCGCTTAATGCGTAATTCAACCCGTCTTCACCGTTATATACAATATCCGTTGCGTATTTATGCTCGGACATAATCTGTCCCAGAGCATCCGCAAGCCGCACTTCATCTTCCACTATTAACACACGCATATATATCCCCGCCTTATCGATTTTATTATAAATGCGGCATATTTTCCATGCAATCATTTTAACAAAGTAAGCTGAAATTAGTCTGAAACGAGTTTTTCAGGCTGATTTCAGCTTAACGCTGTACGATGGGCTACAAGGGGGAAACACCAATTGAAAATGTCAGATAAATCTATTATACGAGGAGGCCGGAGACATGAAACCGATTGTGATTATTCCAGTACTGAATCCGGATGAAAAATTGATTGCATTAGTTGAGCAGCTGAAGCAACTGGACCTTAAGACTGTTGTTATAAATGATGGAAGCAACCCGGAATGCCTGTACATTTTCGATATATTAAAAACCTGGTTTCAGTGCGAAATCTGTACTCACGAAAAGAATATGGGGAAGGGAGCGGCTCTAAAAACAGGAATTGAATATGCTGCTTTGAAATACCCTGAATGCAGTGGATACGTAACTGCAGATGCTGACGGTCAGCATGCGCCGGAGGACATTTTAAAAGTGGCTGAGATGCTGGAGGAAAGTCCGGACGCTTTAGTTTTAGGTACCAGGGATTTCAGCGGGGGAAATATCCCCTATAAAAGTCTATTTGGAAACCGCATCACATCCTTTGTGTTTCTCTTGAGCACTGGAAAACGATGCTTGGATACGCAGACTGGTTTGCGCGGAATCCCGAGAAAATTTACGGACGCCTGCATTTCTGTTGCGGGCAACAGGTATGAATATGAGATGAACCTGCTGCTCGAATTTGGGCGAAATGGAACTCAGTTTATTTATGTACCGATAACCACGATCTATCTGGACGACAACCAGTCTTCACATTTTCACGCATTCAAAGATTCTGCCATTATTTATTGGAATATTTTAAAGTACAGCCTCTCCTCTATGGTTTCAGCGATTATTGATCTTTCATTGTTTACGGTAATTGTTCACTTTCTATTCGGCGCAGGATCGGGCGGTATTTTAGCAGCGACTGTGATTGCGCGACTGATCTCCGGCAATGTGAATTTCCTGATCAATAAACATTGGGTTTTTCAAAGCTTAAACAATCAAGCTGTTGAAGCACGGAAATATTTAGCCTTGTTTTGCTGCCAGATGATGTCCAGTTGGTTATTGGTTACTAGTTTGAGCTATCTGCCTATCTCGATTACTTTTGTGAAAATATTGGTGGATACTAGCTTGTTCTTCATCAGCTACCTGATTCAAAGAAAATATATTTTTCATGGAAGAAAGAGAGGCGTGCAATCTTTCAATGAAAACGTTCTTTACAAAACCTTATAGGTGGGCGGTATTTTTCTCGCTTTTATTAATTGGATCGTTTGTTTTCGTCCTGCTGGACACCTTTGTAATTCCAAAATCGTTAACTACCGTTACGACAGAACCAACAGTTGCAATGCAAACATCATTTCAACCGGCAGTCGCACCGGTCGTCACAGATAACTCATATGAAGATGAGAACATGAAGATCACCATTGACACGGTTCGCGAATATGACTCGACCATTTATGTGGCAGATATTCAGCTTGTTGATGCAGCTTACTTGAAAACAGCGCTGGCGGGAAATGTCTATGGACGTAATATCAAGGAGACTACTTCACAAATGGCTGAGTCCAATCATGCTATCTTTGCAGTGAATGGCGACTACTATGGATTTCGTGATGCCGGATATGTATTACGTAACGGAGTTTCATACCGAAACTCGGCAAGGAGCACAGGAAATGACGAGGCGCTGGTGATCGATGGAGAGGGAGATTTCTCCATCATTCACGAAAGTCAGACGGACTTGGAATCACTCGGCGGCGGCATCTGGCAAATATTCTCTTTTGGACCTGCTCTCGTGGAAAACGGTCAAATCGTTGTAGACAGCACTAGTGAGGTTTCGCGATCCATGAGAAGCAACCCAAGAACTGCAATTGGCCAGATTGATAAGCTTCATTACATTATCATTGTAGCTGATGGACGCACTGCCGAGAGCAAAGGTCTCTCCCTATTTGAACTTGCTCAGGAGTTTGCCGATATAGGATGTACCACTGCATATAATCTTGACGGGGGAGGATCTTCGACGATGTATTTCAATGGAAGTACTATCAACAATCCTACAGACGGAAGAGGTGCCTCGGAAAGGGAGGTAAGCGATATTGTCTATATTGGATATTAACGTGGATACAAAAAAAACAATCCTGGTCTATCTGTTATTGGCATTAACGGCCATATTGGTTGACAATGTTTATGCCATCTTTGGACATGGCGTACGTTCTGCTGCCATGACATGGATGTTCTTATACCCTTTGCTAGGTGGAACGATGTTTTATCTGATCATAGATCGTTGGACGCAAGGGATCGGTGGGTCTAAGGGCTATCGAGCATTTTACAACCTCCATAACTCAGGAATTGCCACATTAACCGTAGGCAGCTTCCTCAAGGGTATTCTGGAAATTGCCGGCGCCGACTCCCTCTATGTTTTATATTTCCAGGTAACTGGGTGGGTATTGGTTGTAATAGGTCTTCTATTGCTTGGCTGGACGGTACAATATATAAAAATGGAGAAACCTTGATGATATAGGAATGAAAATTTAACAGCCGGGAGTTCAGGGGATCTCCCGGCTATTTATTATAAATGCGGTGGAAGCTGAAATTAATCTGAAACGGCTTTTTCAGGCTAATTTCAGCTAAACATTGTATGATAGGTACATCAGGATAATAACACCGACTGGAGGTATCCGATATGGCAGAAATTCAAGATGTATTTGAACGATATGAAAAAAAGTATCTAATGGATGAACAGCAGTATCAAGCCTTAACCAAATTATTGCAAGGGAGGATGATTTTAAATGAGTTTGGTCGCAATACTATCTGCAATATTTACTTCGATACCCTGGATTACCGGCTAATCCGGGCATCGATAGAGAAGCCGGTCTACAAAGAAAAAATCCGGCTGCGCAGCTACGGCGTGCCCAGGAAGGAAGATAAAGTATTCATAGAACTGAAAAAGAAATACAAAGGGATTGTCTATAAGCGGCGGGTACCGATGACATTGCAGGAAGCCGAGCTATATCTGCTCCAGGGGAAAAAGCCGCAAAATAATTGCCAAATTCTAAAGGAAATCAACTGGTTTTTAGACTTTTACCACCCGATCCCCAGGGTATATATTGCTTACGATCGTATCGCCATGTGCGGTAGTGAAAATGCTGACCTGCGCATTACCTTCGATACTAACATCCGTTGGCGGGAGAGTCTTCTGGATCTTTCCAAGGGAGTGTGGGGGAGTAAGCTGTTAGAAAAGGGGCAACACCTGATGGAGATAAAGATCCCAGGGGCAATGCCCTTATGGCTCAGCCAGGCACTGACAGAACTTAGGATATTTTCTACATCCTTTTCTAAATACGGAAACTGCTATAAAAATTATTTGTTTAATTCTGTTGATATGGGAGGAATACATAGTGCTTGAGAATATTTTATCAGCCAACGTGACCGACTCAATCACCTTACAGGGACTGCTGCTTTGTACACTGGCCTCTCTCGTCCTTGGCGTTGGCGTGGCATGTATTTATATGTACCGGAGCAAGTACACTAAAAGCTTCGTAATGACTTTGGCTATGCTGCCGGCAATGGTACAAATTGTTATCATGCTGGTTAACGGTAACATTGGTACTGGCGTGGCTGTAATGGGCGCCTTTAGTCTGGTACGGTTTCGCTCGATACCCGGCACTGCCCGGGAGATCAGCAGTATTTTCCTGGCTATGGCTGTCGGACTTGCCACCGGCGTGGGTTACCCGGGTATTGCTACCCTGTTTCTGATTATTATCGGCGCCATGACAGTTCTGCTGACCTGTACCAACTTTGGCGAGCAAGAGAAATCGGAAAAGGAACTAAAAATTACCATTCCGGAAAATCTCGATTATACTGGTATTTTCGATGACCTGTTTCAAAAATACACCAAGAGTGCTGAACTAATGAGAGTAAAGACCACCAATATGGGAAGTCTGTATGAACTGCAATATCACATTATTTTGGAAAACGAGTCTGCTGAAAAGGAATTCCTTGATGAGATCCGCTGCCGAAACGGTAATTTAAACCTTACCTGCGGGCGGGTGTCGACTGCCAAGGCGGAGTTATAAGGAGGCAATAATAATGTACTGTAAAACATGTACCGGCTGTGGCAAAAAATCCTACTCAGCAGCAGTTGATTCTAAATGGATATGCCCTTACTGCAACATAGACCTGACCAATGAACCGGCTAAACACGCAACTGCAAATCATGAAAAGCAGTAACATGCTTGCTTTTGGGCAACAACAATAGGTACTAATAGTAAATCGAATTATTGTAGGTGCTACTAAAAGAGGTAAAGCACAAGTCTGTAACTGGACTACCTGCAAATCTTTAAGCCGGAAACGATAGGAGAAGGAGGATAATGATTATGTTCCCTGGATTAGGTAAATTGATCACCTTGCTAACTATCACTATGTTAATCATTTCAATGCTAACTGGTTGCCAGACAAGTTCGTCAGCTGAATTATCTACTGAAACAACTGCTGCTAATACGATGGCTATTATCGATCCTGGCTATAGCGATCGGGATCTGGCAGGCACCTGGGATGCAGAGGCTGCCACCAAAATTTCTCTAAATGGCTCGTCCATCACAGTCTCTGGCAAGGGAGCAACAGCTTCGGGCAGTACGCTAACCATCACTGCTGCTGGCGTCTATGTGCTGTCCGGCACGCTGGCTGACGGACAGATCATCGTGGACGCTGCTGATTCCGATAAAGTGCAAATTGTGCTGAATGGTGTGTCCATTACTTGCCCTGATAGCGCCCCCATCTATGTCAAGCAGGCAGATAAGGTCTTTCTGACCTTGGCCGATGTTACGAAAAACACTGTAACCGATGGCTCAGCCTATACCCTGGCCGACGGCGAGGATGAGCCTAATGCAGCAATTTTTAGCAAGGACGACCTGACCATTAATGGTACCGGTGCGCTGATTGTAAACGCCAACTATAACAATGGCATTGCCTCCAAGGATGATCTGGTCATCACCGGAGGTACCATTACGGTTACCGCTGTCAATGACAGCCTGCGCGGCCGCGATTCGGTGGCTATATATGACGGAGTCTTTGTCATAAACGCAGCCCAAGGTGACGGCATCCAATCCAACAATGACGAAGATACTGAAAAAGGCTGGATCTCTATCGACGGCGGCACATTTGATATTACCGCGGGTAATGACGGCATCCAGGCGGAGACGGTACTACAAATCACTGATGGCACAGTAACCATTAAAACAGGTGGAGGCAGTGCCAATGCCAGTACCGACAGCCAGGGCAATGAGCAGCGCGGTTGGGGTAGGTGGGACAATCAAACTAATCCTGTCGCTACGGAAGACAGTACAGATACCTCAGACAGTTCGGATAGCGCCAAAGGTATTACGGCCGGAACCGCTATCTATGTGATCGGTGGAAATATAAATATTGACTCCTCGGACGACTCGGTACATTCCAATGGAGACGTAACCATTAGTGCAGGCACATTAACTATCTCGTCCGGTGATGATGGTATCCACGCTGATTCCGCTCTAATGGTAGATAGTGGCGACATAGACATTTCGCAGAGTTATGAAGGTCTGGAGGGAACCTCTATCACGGTAAACGGCGGCAACATTCAAGTAACCGCCAAAGATGACGGCTTCAACGCTGCGGGCGGCAATGATGGTTCCGCACTTGGCGGAAGACCCGGTGAGAACAACTTTACCGGAGAGAATAGCTCTGATGGAAATGAAAGTATTTTTATCCGAATCACCGACGGCTATATTGCCATCAATGCCTCTGGCGACGGCATCGACTCCAACGGCTCGCTTTATGTGGACGGTGGTACGGTGCTGGTCAATGGCCCAACCAACAATGGCAATGGCCCGCTGGACTATAACGGTATTGCAGAAATTACCGGCGGAACTTTTACGGCAGCAGGCAGTTCCGGCATGGCCCAGAACTTCTCCGACTCTTCCAGTCAAAACTCATTGCTGGTAGCGTATTCATCAGTTCAAGAAGCCGGTACTCTGGTGAGCCTGCTGGATGAGAGTGGCAAAACTATTTTGAGCTTCGCTCCCGCCAAGGACTACCAGTCCATTGTCATCAGCACACCGGAACTGGAGCAGGGCAAAACATACACCCTTTACTCAGGTGGCAGTGCAAGCGGGGAAAATACCGACGGGCTGTATACAGACGGAAATTATTCCGCCGGCACTAAAGTTATAAGCGTGACCCTTTCTGGAGCTGCCACCAGTATTTCAGATACCGGTGAACAGATTACTAGAATGAGCGGCCCTGGCGGAATGGGTGGTCGTGGCGCTCCTGATGGCGCTAGACCTGGCATGGGGCGCCTAAAGGGAGGACCGATGGAGGATGACAACCAAGGTAATGACGGTTTTTAATCATGAGAGTCTTTTAAGTAAACTTTCAGGTTCCCTTTAGGATGGATTTATTTTGCTTCCTTATACTTAAGGCATTGTGAAAGATGCATGGATTTGGATGATCTTGCGATCAGGTATGTAAAATGCACAAAAACTATTTTTAGGGAGGCCATCTCATCGGCTTAAAGGAAAAGGTTTGATGACACTTACCTTTTCCTTCCCTTATTAAAATTAAATAAAGAGGTGGTATATGTTTTTATTAGGTGTATTAAAAAGAAACTCATTCAGCCCATAAAAAATTGGGTATTCGATTCGTTTAACATGAAAAAGAAATAAGTATGGACCTTCAGTTCATTACACAAATGCAACAGCAATAACCCAAACGACAAGTATCTATTGATTGAAAGGCACTAACCTACATTTTGTAAACTTTTTAGTGTTGTATTTTATAATTTTCATTATGCTCTTTTATCCTATGCAATTTTTGCTTACATACTAGGATTAAGTTTTAAGTTTTATATAAAGGAGTTATTTGCAGCTCTGAAAGGAAAATGAAACATGGAGGAACATCATGCTAAACGTATTAAAGAAAAAGGTAATCGTTGTTATATCGACAATTGTCGTAGCTGCGCTCACTGGTTTTTATTTTTGGGGAGGAGCTAAAGAGGCAGAGGGTAATTACATAACTGAAATTGTCCAAAAGGGCACTATCTCAAACGTTATCTCGGCAAATGGCACAGTCGAGCCGGTAGATACGGTATCGTTAAGTTATGAAAACTCAGAAATAATTAAAAAGATAAACGTTAAACTGGGTGATCATGTGACCACCGGTCAGCTGCTGGCTGAACAAGATACAGCCAACTTACAGGCAGAGGTAACCCAAGCCAAAGCAAGTTTAAAATCAGCCGAAGCCAGCCTGGAGATACAAAAAAACAGCGCACGTCCGGAGGAAATAGCCCAGGCCGAGGCTAATGTCAGTGCTGCCAAGGCAAGCTATGAACTTGCCAAGACAAATTTTGAGCGTAATGAACAATTATTTCAACAAGGATATCTGGCCCAGGCCGATTTTGACCAAATAAAGTACGAGTATAATAACGCCGGTGCCAATTTAAAACAAGCGGAGGAATCTTTAAAGCTGCTTAAAGCGGGTAGTCGCCCGGAAGAAATTGAGGCGGCCGTCGCCCAGGTCGAGAGCAGCCGCGCACAGTTGCAAATGGCGGAAAAAGAGCTGGCTGAATCAAAAATATATAGCCCTATGAACGGCATTGTAAGCGCTATTAACGGCGCGGAGGGACAGCGGGCCGCGGCTAACAATAATAATACCAGCGGGGAAGGATTTATAGATATAATATCGGAAGCCTTACAGGTTACGGCTCAGGTTAACGAGTCCGATATCGGCAAGCTGAAAGTCGGCCAACTGGCTGAATTTACGGTTAATTCTTATCCGGATAAAACCTTTACCGGCAAAGTAAGCAGTATTTCCCCCCAGGCGTATACCGAATCAAACGTACAGCTTTATGATGCCATTATTCAACTGGATGAAAACCAAACGGAGTTAATTGCAGGGATGCCCGCAAATGTGAATATTATTGTTGAAAGACAGGAGAATGTCCTCACCATACCTAAGGGAGCCGTTACTTACGGTGCCAGTTATGAAAATAATATAAGGCTAAGCAACAATCAGAATGCCAAATCTATGGAAGCTGGCGCTAATAGCGAACTCCCGGACAATTCAAGTTTAGATAGCAGCGCGCGTCCCAACACTGATAGCACTGGTGGTGCTCCAGAAAAAGAAGCTACGCAAAAAGAACAGGATGTTGTCGTCGTTCTGGATGAATCCAACAAACCCGTATTCCGACAGGTGGTACTGGGGTTATCGGATCTGAGCAACTATGAAGTTATTGAAGGCCTTAATATAGGAGAAAAGGTAATTGTTGGATCACTTGGCCAGAATACCGAGACTGCAGGTAGTCAGAGTAGTAGTCAAAGCAGTAATAAGAGTAGCAACCCGCTTATGCCTGGGGGCGGCGGACCTCCTGGTGGCATGAGATAAGGCCATGATGCGTATCAAATGTGATCATTATGACAGATCGGATGGTGACGGGACGTGTCCGGTAAAACGGCTATTGTAATGGAGAATATTAAAAAAGTATATAAAATGGGAGAAACAGAGCTTCACGCATTAAAAGGGATCAGTTTAGCTATTCAAAATGGAGAAATGGTCGCTATCATGGGATCTTCCGGTTCTGGAAAGAGTACTTTGCTGAATATATTAGGCTGCTTAGATAAGCCTACCGGGGGAACGTACTATCTAGACAATGAAGACGTTTCCCAATTAGAAAAAGATCAGCTGGCTGCTATCCGTAGCAAGAGGATTGGTTTTGTATTCCAAGGTTTTAACTTATTAGGAAATGTATCTGTACTGGACAATACACAATTGCCAATGATCTATGCCGGAGTGGGCAAGACAGAAATGATAAACAGAGCTAAAGAGGCTTTAGATTGGGTAGGGTTGTCGGAATATATAAACCATCATCCAGGTCAAATGTCGGGAGGGCAGCAGCAAAGAGTGGCCATTGCCCGGGCACTGGTAAACAACCCTTCTTTAATACTGGCGGATGAACCTACCGGTGCTCTTGATTCAAAAACAAGCGTAGAGATCATTTCGGTAATTCAAAGGCTCAACCTTGAAAAAGGCATTACTGTGGTTATGGTTACCCATGATAAAGATATTGCCCTTTATTGCCGCCGCTTAATTAATATCAAAGACGGTAAACTTATAAGCGACACCCCGGTATTAAATCAAAGAAACGCAGCTGAAGATTTGGCTGCCCTGGTGCAGGAAAGGGGTGTTGGAGCTTGAATTTAATGAACAATTTTCTGGTGGCAATAAATGGCCTGAAGACAAATAAATTAAGATCTGCCCTGACAATGCTCGGTATTATCATAGGTGTAGCTGCTGTTATTATTATGATCGCTGTGGGACAGGGTGCCGGCAATCAGATTTCCAATCAGATTGCCAGCATGGGATCAAATATGTTGACGGTTTCCCCTGCTTTTGGACAGGGACCTGTGCGGGGGGCCGGGGGTAGTGTCAACACTTTGACATTGGATGATGCTGAGGCTATTGCCGAACTGAATATGGTTAACTATGTGGCACCGGAGTTAAGTACCAGCGCTACTATAGAATACACCAGTCAAACCTGGACAGCCGAGGTTGTCGGCACTTCCCCGGAGATGCAAATGATTAAAGATTGGCCGGCCAGCGCAGGGTCTTTTTTTACTGAAGATGATGTGCAGGGAACGGCCATGGTAGCGGTTCTAGGCAAGACGGTGGTTGATAACCTTTTCACGTCCGGCGGCAATCCGGTGGGGTCAACCATCAGGATTAATAAACTTCCATTTACTGTGGTAGGGGTTCTTACCGCCAAAGGGTCAAATATGATGGGCCAGGATCAGGATGACCTAATATATATACCGGTCAGCGCAGCTCAAAAAAGATTAATGGGTGTAAATTATATCCGGAGTATTAATGTGCAAATCCAGTCAACGGAAGGTATGGATTATGTTCAAAGCAATATAGAATCACTGTTGAGGGAGCGGCATCGCCTGGTTGGAGTGGATGATGATTTTCAGGTGCGTAATTTAACTTCTGTCCTGGAAACCGCTGAGAGTACCACTGCCATTATGACACTGCTCCTGGCCAGTGTAGCGGCCGTTTCCCTTCTGGTAGGCGGTATAGGGACCATGAATATTATGTTGGTTTCCGTTACCGAAAGAACCAGAGAAATTGGCCTGCGCATGGCGATAGGTGCTACCGGCGGCAATATCCGTAATCAATTCCTGATTGAAGCCCTGATGCTTTGTTTGCTCGGCGGAATAGCAGGGATTCTCATTGGTATTGCCGGGTCATATATCATCTCCGGCGTTTTTGGGTGGCCTACATCGGTTACGATGTTTTCGGTACTGTTATCCGTAGGATTTTCGGTGGTCATCGGCGTCTTTTTTGGGTATTACCCGGCTAACAAAGCTGCAAATATGGATCCTATTGAAGCGTTGCGCTTTAATAAGTAAACTAAAATGTGTAATGTCATAATTTTCTCCGTAGGTCTGCTACTGCTAAGCCGAACGGTAAAATATAAAAATTGATTTCATTAATTAGACATCGTGGATAAATAATATACTGCGATGTCTTTCTTTTAATAATTTTATAAGTAAATCTGAAATTAGTCTGAAATGACTTTTTCAGGCTAATTTCAGCTAAACGTTGTATGATAGGCTACATCAAGAAAAAACTTCAGTTGGAGGTATCAAATATGGCACAATATCAAACCGTATTTGAAAGATATGAGAAAAGGTAATGGCGGTTTTTAACCATAAGAGTCTTTTAAGTATACTTTAAGGTTCCATTTAGGATGGATTTATTTTGTTTCCTTATACTTAAGGCATTGGTATTTATACTGGAAGGTACATGCAGATTTGAACGATCTTGCGACCGGGTTTGTAAGATGCACAAATAATATTTTAGGGAGGCCATCGGCTTAAAGGAAAAGATTCGGCGACACTTGCCTTTTCCCACCCTCATTAAAGTTAAATAGGGAGGTGATGTATGTTTTTATTAGCTGTATTAAAAAAAACTTATTAATCCATAAAAAAAGGGGGTAATCGATTTGTTTAACATGAAAAAGAAAGTATTAATTAGTGCTTTGTCTTTGGGGTTTTTATTGGGAGGAACCGGCATATGGAGTGTCTCAAATTCTGAGGCGGCTAATTATTCCGGTGGCTATCAAAGAGGTTTTCAACCATTTATTGGCATTCAACAGACAGGCATGGGAGGTCCAGGTCAATTAAAAATAGGCCCTCAGTTTACTACACAAATACAACAGAAGCAACAGCAGCAGCAACAACAACCTAAACAACAAGTACCTAATAGCCCGCAATTTAATCAACAACAGTCCAATCAACAACAGTCCAATCAACAACAATTCAATCAACAACAACCTAATCAACAGCAGTTTAACTGCGGTCAATTTGTTCAAACAGGTCAAAATATTTCAATGGTAGGCAGTAATATTATTTCTCAAGTTGCCGACATTTTGGATGTGGATGAAGATACCATATGGGAAGCTCTGCAGGATGGCCAAAGTTTGCTTGAAATTGCCGAGGATTACGACGTGAGCGAAGATGATCTGCTGGATCAGCTGGAGGATCTACAAAGCGATGCTATTGAGGATGCGGTGGATGAAGGTACCATCACAGAGGAGCAAGCCGAGCATTTACAAGATCAATTGACCGAACGATTGGAGCAAATGATAAATGCAACCTTTGACAACTAATAACCTAGGGAAGTGCGCTTTTCAATGTGCTCGTTGATGCCGTTAATCTATGATTTTGCTGACTCTGTAGGGGGAAATCCACAGGAATAATAGTTTGCACGTCGGAGCGACAAATAGTCAGTATTCGGAAGCCTTTATAATAGCAGCTTGTAGCATAATCTTTAAGTCCGGCCAAAAGTTAGGCTGACTTATTCCGGCTCCGTACATACATGAAGTCATCTATGAGGTAAACTCTTACCGAGGAAGAAATCAAAAGATTTACGTTATTAAAAGGGAAATCAAAGTTAACAAACTTTCTTTACGGTGTTCGCACTTGGACCGAGTATATTTACTTGCTAAGATATTTATTTACAATGAGGTGTAAGCGATGAAGATAAATAAACTATTTTTAGCATTGGTGGTAACTTTTGTTGCAATGTTTGTCTTTGGCTGTAGTAGTGCTAAACAGACACCAAACCAAGCTAATGAAAACATTGTTGCAGAGGATGAACAAATTGCTATTCCGGAAGAAGAACCTACTTTAACCGGTAAGGTCAAAGAAATAGTGGATAATAAAGTAACTGTATATAAAGCAGCAGCACTAGATCAAGCGTCCGGCCAACCACCTGCTAATGAAGGTCCCCCCGGAGGAAACCCTCCTGCTAATGAAGGAACCCCAGGGGAAAACCCACCCAGTAAAACGGACCAAGCAACTGACCCTAATAACGATAAACCAAGGCCGGGGAATATGCCACCTGAGCTTCAAGTAACTGAGGAAACAGAAACTTTTACTATACCGGCGGATACTCCTATAGTGTCAATGCAGCGTGGGAGTGAAACCATCCAAATGAATTTGACGGATATAAAAGCAGACCAGTTTTTAAGAGTATGGCAAAAAGATGATGCAGTTTATTTTGTTCAAGTGATGAGTGGTGTTGGACCAAGGGCGGGCAATCCTGAAGATACAGGTAATAATGGACCAGAGGCTGCTAATTCGGAAAGTACGAGCAGTAATTGATCACCCTTATATTTCATCATTTTTACAAACATGGGGGAGGACGGCCGTGTCGAGGACAAGCGAAATTTTAAACACAGTTCGATCTCCCGATCAGATATTTAAACTGCTATATATCACCGGTTACAGGTTAACCGCTAACCACCAGCTTACTGCTGAGCTTATTGACGCATCTATTAGCGCGTTGAATCTACAAGGCCGACAAGGTCACAACAAGTTATTAAAGGGCTTAATTCGGACGTTAAGTGGGAGTAATAACATAGGTGTTAAGGCTATTCTGAAAGCTCTATGCACTGCGTTTATAAATAAAACTACAGTGCAGTGCGGGCGGGATCATGTAACTACTCCATTGCCAATTTATGAAGATTTCTGTAAACCGCAGATACAAGAAGCGTTGCTACACTTGCCGCCCATGGAAAGGCTATTAGTGGTGCTAAAGGATATATTGGGCCTGACCTATGCTGAAATGGCTGATCTAACCGGGCTGGAGAAATCCGATGTGTCTTGCTTGCTATCTGTGGGAAGGTTATCGCTGCGGGAATTATTAGACGATCGATGGCTCAAAGCGTATACGTAATAGGCTGTACATTTCATGTCGGCTTCTGAATACTGTCTGGTGTTAAAGGGTATTCATGCATGGTTATCTGTGTATGAATGCCCTTTTTGTTGTAAGTACGCTGTGTTTTCAGCATATTTTCAGCTACTGTTCAATTAACTTTCAGTTTTTACTAAGGGACAATTCAGCTTTAGGGGGTATTATTGCATGTAAAGCTCCGACTTTCATAATGAATCCAAGGGAGACATGATAATGCGATTAAAGGAAGGCCAACGTTTAGACGCCGTTCTGTTAGGTATAGCCTTACTATCCGCTTTCTTAAATACTTATAATATTTGGAATAATCTTTACGCCAACGCTTATTACACTTCGGCCGTAACCAGTATGGCGCAAAGCTGGCACAATTTTTTTTATGCTTCCTTTGATCCGGCCGGGTACGTTACGGTGGATAAACCTCCGGTCACATTTTGGGTACAAACTATATTTGCATGTATTTTCGGGGTTCACGGCTGGAGCGTAATTCTGCCACAGGCTTTGGCAGGTGTCGGTTCAGTGCTGCTGATGTATAAGCTGGTCGAACCAACCTTCGGTAAAACTGCTGCCCGGTTGGCCAGCCTGGTTATGGCAAGTACACCGGTTGCAGTTGCGGTGAGCCGAACAAATAATATTGACAGCTTATTGGTATTTACACTCCTTCTTGCCACTTGGATGTTGTTCCGAGCGATGCGTGAACAAAAGTTATCTTGGTTTCTTGGTGCCCTGGCCATGATCGGAGTCGGCTTTAACATAAAAATGCTTCAAGCTTACATGGTAGTACCTGCCTTTTACGCGTTTTACCTGCTTGCTTTTAAAAAATCGTGGAAAAAGAAGTTAGCCATTTTTGCGGCGGCAACGGCGGTTATGGTTGGAATATCACTGTCATGGGCAATTGCCGTTGATTTGGTCCCAGAAGTAAACCGGCCATATATCGGCGGCAGTCAAACCAACTCTGTATTGGAGCTGGCCTTAGGTTATAACGGGCTATCAAGACTTACGGGCATGGATAGGGGAGGCCGCCCGGGTCAAGGCTCTGGGTCAATGCCGAATCAGCGGGACGATCAGCGGGATTGGGGTACAATGCCAGGATTGCAGCAAATTCAGGACTACGAAAATAATCTGCCCAACCTGAAGCAAATGACGCAAAATGGAAATGTGCCTATAAGACAAGAACCAGGACCTGGATTCGACGCTGGCGGACCTCCAGGACGAGGGGGCGGCGGTATGTTCGGCACCGGTCAGGCGGGTCTGTTCCGCCTGTTTGAAAACGAACTTTCCGGGCAAGCCAGCTGGCTGTTACCCTTTGTAACGTTGGCCTGCTTCTGCTTACTGTCAGGCATTGGACGTAGGAAGCCGCTAACCGCCAAACAAAATGAGGTCCTGTTTTGGTTGGCCTGGCTGCTGCCGGTGATGGTGTTTTTCAGCGTGGCGGGCTTCTTTCACCAGTATTATCTTATTATGCTCGCCCCTCCCATTGCAGCGCTGGCAGGAGCCGGTTGGGTTGAACTTTGGGATAAATACCATAATCAAGAGGGTTGGAAAACCTGGCTATTGCCAGTAGGTCTTTTAGCTACCACTGTTTTTGAAGTGTATGTACTGCTGCCCTATCAAAAGCAAATCGGTCTGATGTGGCCCATCGGTATAGGTGCGACAGGCATCGGGTTAGCGCTGGTATTATTCCTTGCGGCCAGAAAACAAAAGCTTTCTTTGGTGTCTGCCGTGGCTGGTATGCTGATATTGCTGGCAGCACCATTGTATTGGTCTGCTACCCCGCTGCTCTATGGCGACAATAGTATGATCCCGCAGGCCGGGCCGATTCAAGTGAGATTAGGCCACAAACAGGGCATGGGAACTGGACCTAACTCCAATATTAATTTACAATTATTAGAATATGTGACCCAAAATAATACAGGGGAAAAATACCTTTTTGCCACCACCGACAGCAACACAGCCGCGCCTTACATCATTGAAACCGGTAAAGCAATCATGGCTATGGGAGGGTTTAGTGGCTCCGATCCCATTCTAACGGTAGAGAGACTAAAACAAATGGTCATCAATAAAGAAGTGAAATATTTTCTTATTCCTTCGGGCTCCGGTTTCGGAGGCGGAGGCAGGGGGGGCGACAGCGAAGTACAGGACTGGATACGTGCTAACAGTACAGAGGTTCCTTTAAACGATTGGCAATCGAGCTCAACCCAAGATGGCCCCGGAAGAATAGAAAATAATCGGACATTATACCAAATCAACGAATAGTGAAGATGCATTTCGAGTGTATAAATAAAGATTAAACTTAAAGCAAATAAAAAAAGGAAGAGATGTTATGCAAAGGAATATTCGTTATACCATTATCATTCCGGTCTATAACGAAGAGGCCGTGCTGCATGAAACCTATCACAGGTTGACCCGGGTCATGAAAAGCCTAGGTGAGCCTTATGAATTGTTGTTTGTTAACGATGGTAGCCTGGATCAAACAGCGAAAATAATTGAAGGCTTTTCCGAGTTGGATCAATGTGTGCAAATGCTTGATTTCTCCAGGAACTTCGGGCATCAAATTGCCATTACCGCGGGCCTGGATCATGCGCGTGGTGACGCTATCGTGATTATCGACGCCGATTTGCAGGACCCACCCGAGGTAATACCGCAAATGGTAGAAAAGTGGAAAGAGGGCTATGAAGTTGTTTTTGCGAAACGTTCAAAACGAAAAGGAGAGTCGCTGTTTAAAAAATGGACTGCTGCTATATTCTATCGTACTCTTCGTATACTTTCGGATGTCAATATACCTATTGACACCGGCGACTTTCGTCTGATCGACCGTAAGGTGTGCAATGCTATGCGCAGCATCCGTGAGCGAAACCGCTTTGTTCGCGGCTTGGTCAGTTGGGTGGGCTTTCGTCAAACAGCCATTGAGTACGTTCGTGATGAGCGGTTTGCAGGAGAAACCAAATATCCGTTGAAAAAAATGCTTCGTTTCTCGTTGGACGGGATTACATCTTTTTCTTATAAACCGTTAAAATTGGCCAGCTATCTTGGTTTGGCTGTCTCGCTGGGGAGTTTTATCTATTTGGTTATTTCTTTAGGACAGAAATTATTTACCAACAGCACAGTTGCCGGATGGACGTCGCTTATCGCTTGTTCGTTATTGCTAAACGGCGTTATCTTGATCCTCTTAGGGGTTTTGGGCGAATATGTCGGCAGAATTTATGAGGAAACCAAAAACCGCCCGCTCTATATTCTCAGAAGCAAACAGCATAAAGTAAAGCATTTAAGGGCGGATGAGGAAAAATGGTATGTTCAACGATAAGCACAGGGTTATCCAGTTTATGCGTTTTAGTGTCGTAGGGTTAGGGAATACGGTTGTGGACTTTACGGCCTTTTTTCTGCTTACCTGGGGTGGGGTGCCGTACCTGATTGCCCAGGCGATTTCCTATTCGAGCGGTGTATTTACCAGTTTCTATTTTAACCGCAAGTGGACGTTCAAGGTCAAAAATAGATATAACGTTTTGGAGGCTGCCAAGTTTATAATCGTGAACGGGCTTTCCTTGCTGGTAGCATCAGGCTTGCTTTTCATATTACAGGATGTATATCATTTGGAGCTGTTGTTTGGCAAAATTTTGGCAACAGGGGGAGGCGCAGCTCTTAACTTTACGGCAAGCCGACTATGGGTATTTACAAAAGCAAGAAGTGGAATTGCATAAAAATCTAAAAACAATAATCCCCGTACTGGTCGGAAAAAAAATTTTTGCCGGCCACCAAAGCCAAGCCAAAAGAAATGCTGCTAATTTTGCAAACCGGCAATTCAGTAGATTGTAAAAAAAGCTATGCAGTCAGGGATATCGAAATATGGGATTGACAGTAAGTTCATTTTTTTTGATAATTGTTTAAAATATGCATGGTATACTTAAAGTAAGAGTATCCAGGAGGAAAAGTTGATGAGAAAGATTCGAAATCTTCATTTATGGATTGGTTTATTTACCTCTTTATTAATACTTATTGAGGCTATCACGGGACTACTAATGGTTGAGCCGTGGCTTATGGGTATCAATAACACAGTTCCTGAACAACGAGAAATGCATAGAAATCAGGGTATGGGGCAAGCCATAGCAGTAGAAGACATTGAAGAGGAAGAAATAGGGTCAGATATGCATTTTGGACCAGCTGGTCAGGGAAAGAATATACTTGGCATTGTTAAAAGTCTTCATACTGGAAGGATAGGCAATACTGATGTGTCACTATTGCTTGATATTGTAGCTATTGGGTTAATCATACTAACGGTAACAGGAATGATAATGTCAATTAGGGCTTTAAAAGTACGGGGAGCTAAATGACAGAATAGTTATCAATCATATTTACCAACTATTATTAGAAACCAGATCTTACTTGCTGGAGGATCTGGCTTTTTTTAATGTAATTATAGTATTTACCATAATTAACCATAATGTTTTTATATTTATTTGTAATTTTACATATATAATAGTATCAAGTTTTTTAAATAAGGGTATTATTACTGGCATCCCTAAAGGTAATGAAATAAATCAGAAGAATATTTAAGATCCAGGGGAGGATTACCATGTTAACCATGTCAGATTTAATGTCCAAACTATTTTACAATAAAAAGGTAATTATTGGTGCATTGGCAATTGTCATAGCTGTGCTCACTGGTTTTTATTTTTGGGGAGGAGCTAAAGCGACAGAGGGTAATTACATAACTGAAATTGTCCAAAAGGGTACTATCTCCAACACTATCTCGGCTAATGGCATAGTCGAGCCCGTAAATACGGTATCGTTAAGCTTTAAAAACTCAGAAATAATTAAAAAGATACACGTTAAACTGGGCGATCACGTGACCGCCGGTCAACTGCTAGCTGAACAAGATACAGCAAACTTGCAGGCTGAGGTAACCCAGGCATCAGCAAGTTTAAAATCAGCCGAAGCCAACCTTAAGCTACAAAAAAACAGTGCCAGGCCGGAGGAAGTGGCTCAGGCCGAAGCTAAGGTCAGCGCGGCCAGGGCGAGCTATGAGCTTGCTAAAACAAATTTTGAGCGTAATGAACAACTGCTTAAGCAAGGATATCTAGCCCAGGCCGATTTCGACCAAATAAAGTATGAATATAACAACGCCGATGCTAATCTAAAGCAAGCTGAGGAATCTTTGAAACTGCTTAAGGCGGGTAGTCGCCCGGAAGAAATTGAGGCGGCCACTGCCCAGGTCGAGAGCAGCCGCGCCCAGTTTCAAATGGCAGAAAAAGATTTGTATGAATCAAAGTTGTTTAGTCCCATGAATGGCATTGTAAGCGCTATAAACGGCGCAGAGGGACAGCGGGCCACGGCCAATAATAATAATACCAGCGGGGGCGGTTTTATAGATATCATATCAGAAACCTTACAGGCTAAAGCCCAGGTGAATGAGTCCGATATTGGCAAACTAAAAGTTGGCCAACAGGCGGAATTTACGGTTAATTCTTTTCCAGAAAAAACCTTTACCGGCAAAGTAAGAAGTATTTCCCCCCAGGCGTATACAGAGTCAAACGTGCAGCTTTATGATGCAGTTATTCAACTGGATGACAAACAAACTGGGTTAATGGCTGGAATGCCCGCAAATGTGAACATTATTGTTAAAAGACAGGAGAATGTTCTTACTGTACCTAAGGGCGCAGTAACATATGGGGCCAGTTATCAAAATAATATGAAGCTAAACAGTGAACTGAATAGCGTTAGCAGCAATCGCCCGAACAGTTCAAGTTCGAGCAATAATGCACAGCCCAACCTTGATAGTTTCGGTGGTGCCTTGGATAAGAAAACTATGCAGAAACAGCAGGATGTAGTTGTCGTCCTGGATAAATCCGGCAAGCCTATGCTTCGGCAGGTGGTGCTGGGTTTATCGGATCTAAAAAATTATGAAGTTATTGAAGGCCTTAATATAGGTGAGAAAGTAATTGTTGGATCACTCGGTCAGGATATCAGTGCTGTAAGCAATCGGGGAGGTAACCAACTGATGTCAGGTGCCGGGGGTATGGGTATGATGCGTACTGGAGGAGCAAGACGTTAAACAAAATATTGGTGAAAATGACTATATATTGCTATGCTGTGATCTTTAAGCAGATCGGGTGGTGATGAGCTGTGTCCGGTAAAACAGCTATTATGATGGAAGATATTGAAAAAGTATATCAAATGGGAGTAACAAAAGTTCATGCATTAAACGGTATAAGTCTAGATATTCAAAATGGAGAAATGGTAGCTGTTATGGGTGCTTCCGGTTCAGGGAAGAGTACTTTGCTGAATATTATGGGCTGTTTAGAAAGACCTACCGGGGGAATTTACTATCTAGACGGTGAAAATGTTTCCCAGTTAAATAAAGATCAACTGGCTGCTATTCGCAGCAATAGGATTGGTTTTGTATTTCAAGGTTTTAACCTATTAGGAAATGTATCCGTATTGGACAATATCCAATTGCCGATGATCTATGCCGGAGTCACTAAGAAAGACATGGTAAACAGGGCCAAAGAGGCTCTCGATTGGGTCAAATTGTCAAAATATATAAACCACTATCCCGGTCAAATTTCGGGCGGCCAGCAGCAAAGAGTGGCTATTGCCCGGGCATTGGTAAATAATCCTACTTTGATACTTGCCGATGAACCCACGGGTGCCCTTGATTCAAAAACAAGCATAGAAATTGTTTCAGTAATCCAAAGGCTCAACCTTGAAAAAGGTATTACTGTGGTTATGGTTACTCATGAAAAAGATATTGCCCATTATTGCCGCCGCTTAATTAATATCAAAGACGGTAAAATTGTAGACGATACCTTATTATTGAATCAAAGAAATGCTGCTGAAGATTTGGCAAATTTAGAGAAGGAAAGGGATGTTGAGGCTTGAATTTAATGACCAATTTCCTTCTGGCTATAAACGGCCTTAAGTCAAATAAATTAAGATCCTCTCTAACTATGCTTGGTATTGTCATCGGTGTATCCGCTGTTATTGTTATGATCTCTGTGGGACAAGGTGCCGGCAAACAGATTTCTAGTGCAATAGCCAGCATGGGATCTAATATGTTGATGGTTTCCCCCAACTTTGGACAGGGGCCTGTGCGGGGGGCCGGGGGTAGCGTTAACACACTGACCTTGGACGATGCTGAGGCCATTGCCGAACTAAGAATGGTTAACTATGTGGCCCCCGAGTTAAGTACCAACGCCACTATAGAATACACCAGCCAAACTTGGACGTCCCAGGTTGTCGGCACTTCCCCTGAAATGCAATTGATTAAAAATTGGCCGGTCCGTATAGGGTCATTTTTCACAAAGGATGATGTGCAGGGAACATCCGTGGTAGCAGTTTTAGGCAAAACTGTGGCTGATAACCTTTTCCCGTCCGGCGTCAATCCGGTGGGATTAACCATCAGGATTAATAAACTTCCCTTTACTGTGGTGGGGGTTCTTACGGCAAAAGGAGCTGCTATGATGGGTCAGGATCAGGATGACACAATATACATACCGGTCACCACAGCTCAAAAAAGGTTAATGGGTGTAAATTATATCCGTATGATCAATGTACAAACCCAGTCACCGGAAAGTATGGATTATGTTCAAAGCAATATAGAATCACTGTTAAGAGAGAGACATCGCCTGGTTGGTGTGGATGATGACTTCCAGGTGCGTAATCTAACTTCTGTTCAAGAAACCGCCGAAAACACCACTGCCATTATGACACTGCTCCTGGCCAGTGTGGCAGCCGTTTCCCTATTGGTAGGCGGGATAGGAACTATGAATATAATGTTAGTTTCCGTTACTGAAAGAACCAGAGAAATTGGGCTGCGCATGGCGTTAGGAGCCACCTTCAGCAATATTCGCAATCAATTTCTGATTGAAGCCCTGGTGCTTTGCTTGCTCGGTGGGATAACTGGAATTCTAATTGGCATTGCCGGGTCATATATCATCTCCGTCATCTTTGGGTGGCCTACATCGGTTACGATATTCTCGGTACTGCTATCCGTAGGCTTTTCGGCAGTTATTGGTATCTTTTTTGGTTTTTATCCGGCTAACAAAGCTGCGAATATGGATCCTATAGAAGCATTACGATTCGAGAAGTAAATCCGTACACTAAATTTAACGAGGTTATCTATATAAAACATAACTTATAGACAATTTGAAATTTTATGTTATATTAAAATAATAAAAAAACATCCACCATTTTATAAAATGGATATTTAAAAGATAAATAGCTGGTGAATTTTAATTGAGTAGGTAAATAAACTATCAAGGTGATAAGAGGGATAATTATGCCACTAAAGGGTATAGATGTATCAAAATACCAGGGTAAAATTGATTGGGACAAGCTCAAGGGAAAGGTTGATTTTGTCATCGTTAAGTCAACTCATGGCATGAATGACACCGACGAACAGTGGGAGCGAAATTATGCCGAGGCTAAGCGAGTCGGTATTCCGATTGGAGCCTATCACTATTTTTACTACGGTGATGAAGCCAAACACCATAAAGAGGTTGATAACTTTCTATCAAAATTGGCCGGCAAAAAGTTGGAATTTCCGGCTTTCATTGATTTTGAGGAAACCGACCCAAAATTTAAGCCACCATTGGGAGCATTGTCTATAGAAAAAATTACAGCGTACGCTATAAAAGCACTTGACCGAATTCGCAAGGCCGGATTCAAACCTGGAATCTATGCAAATAAATACTGGTTGATCAACCATCTGAATGTCAATAAACTTCCGAATGATGTGATAATTTGGCTGGCCGAATATAATACCAAACCGACCTATAAAGGTCACTATGATTTGTGGCAGTACTCTGATAAGGGAAGTATGGACGGGATCACTTCCATAGGTATAGACATGAATTACTGCTATAGGGGCTTTCCGAATCTAAAACGGGGATGTCCTTATTCTGAGCCGTCAGAAACTATTCCTCACCGCAAAAATTTTACCGGTGAAGCCGCACGATGGTTTCAGTGGCACCTAATCCATGCCGGCTATGATTGTGGCGTGAAAGAGACTGAAGCAGATACATACGGTACGGATGGACTTGCATATTCAAAAACGTGGGATGCAATTGATGCAATTGTCACTAATGCTGGGCTTGGTAATGGTGATGCTGGCCCCAAAACTCGTGAAGCATTAAAAAAGCAGCAAAAATGTAAAATAAATTAATAGGTAAATCTGTTAAGGGGAAGCGCTGAAAAAACGTGAAAATCGTACGCTAAGACATTATTGGGTAGTTTTAAAACCCGATTTTTACGTTAAGTAATATAGGGTTTTTATTGTGCTACTCAAAAATGGATACCTCCTGACATAATCTCTAGTTTCAGAATATTCTTCAACCAATGAGACATCCTTATCTTGTTGCCTGTCTTTCTTCACCAAGTTCAGTTAGCTTAATATCATTTATCTATTGAAAATAATGTGTTAATTCGTGCGCAATAGAACAAAGAATAGCGGCTAGTGCATCGTCCTTACCTCCTCAGAGCAACAAATAAAGAGTGTAAGTTTTACCATCTCAACCAGCAGGCTTACCAGAGTACTGGCTTTTTGGACAGATGAATAAGCTAGCAGCAATGGACATTATATTTACGAGACATGATGTTTACGAGACATGATGTTTTGCATTAACAATAAGATGTTTGAAAACCGTTTGCTTATTTTATTTCCCAGGTCATCAAAAATAGCATACACAACAGGTACCAAAACCAAGGTAATAAGGGTTGAGAAAGTTAATCCAAAGGCTATAACAATGGCCATCGGTTTCATTATTTCGTTACCGGAACCACTGCCAACTGCCATAGGCATCAAGGCCCCTACTGTGCACAGGGTCGTCATTAGAATAGGCCGCAATCGGATTGGCCCGGCCTGCAGGATAGCCTCGTTGCGTTCGACGCCCCGCTTCCGCAGAGTATTAATATAGTCTACCAGCACGATGGCATTGTTTAGGACAATGCCTACCAGCATAATCCCTCCAATTAGGCTCATAATGTTCAAGCGGGTCCCGGTAAGCCCCAGCCCTATCACTGCGCCGATAAAGGTGGGAGGTAAAGAAAACATGATAATAAAAGGTTGAAACAGCGATTCAAATTGCGCCGCCATCACCATAAAGACCAGGACAATCGCCAGTATTAACGCAATACCCAGGGAACTGAAAGATTCATTCATATTGCGTCGCTCGCCGCTAAAATCGATGGTATAGCCCTGGGGCAGCGACATTGCAGCCAGTTTTTCCTGCACGTCGTTATTAACACTGCCGGAATCTATTCCGGAAACATCAGCGGTAATTTCAACCTCCCGGTTTTGATTCGAGCGGCTGATCTCTTGAGGAGAGTTTTTAATTGCGATGCTGGCCACATCGCTTACCGGCACTTGCACCCCGGAAGAGGAAACAAGAGCTAGGCTAGCCAGATTGCTCTCTGTTTGGGCGAAATCATCGGGGAACGTTAGCGTGATGTCTACCGTGTCATCTCCGGTATGCAAACTGCCTACTGTCGATCCTCCGAAGGCAGTTTTGATTACTGAAAGGATCTGACTCACGGAAAGACCGTAACGTGCTGCCTTCTCGCGGTCAACCTCTACCTGTAGCTGTATATTGTTGGATAATGAACTTGATACGTTTCTGGTCCCTGAAACCCCTTTGATGATATCTACCGCTTCATTTCCCAGTTCAGTAAGAGCGTCCAGATCGTCACCCCGAATAATTACATCGACTGCACTGCTGGACATCCCCATGGCGCCTGATTCGGCAGCCACCGTGATAGTAGCCCCAACAACATCGCTTAATGCCAGACGTACTTTTTCCGTTGCTTCACTGGCTGTTAGTTTGTATTGGTCCGTTGATTTGAGCTTATATTCAATAGTAGCGTTATTACTTTCAGAAGTGCCTGAAAAGGGATTCCTGCCACCGCCGACCGTTATATGAGTTGTTTTAATCCCGGAGCTTAATGCTTTTTGGGAGAGAGCATCAATTTCCTTAGCCTTTTCTTGAGTTGCCTCAAGTTTTGTCCCGGTTGGCATTTCAATGGTCACGTTTACTCCTCTTTCGTCCATCGAAGACATAAATTCGATTCCAATTAGCGGGATACATGCCATGCTGAGGAAGAATAGCAATATGGTACCGGCCACCACTTTTTTACGGTTGCCTAAAGCCCAGCTGAGAGTGCTTTTATAAGCGGAAGTAAGCTTTTGCAGTCCATAACCGAAAATAGTGACCGGGTTTTTAGTGCCTTTTTGATACTGAAAATCTTGAGGTGCCGGAACGTTTTTTAACATCTTTGAGGCCATCATGGGGACCAGCGTTAGGGCACCAAAAAGAGCGCAGGCATGGGAAAAGCTGACTGTAAGTGCCAGGGGCTTAAAAATCATGCTGGCGATGCCGCTGACAAAGACAACGGGCAGAAAAACTACGATCTGGGAAGCTGCCGAAGCCATCACGGCTGTCCCCACCTCAGCCGTGCCAACTTTGGCCGCGCTAATTATGTCAAAGCCCTCCTGCCTCTTCCTGTAGATACTTTCTAACACAACAATGGAAAAATCGACAAGGGAACCGATGCCCAGCAATAATCCTCCCAGTGACAGCATGTTAATCGTAACATTAGAAAAGTACATGGCCGAAAAGGTGCCGATTAAAGCGATCGGTAAAGTGATAGCCACTACCGCGGTACTACGGGGACTGCGCAGGAATAAAAACAAAATGATCACCGCCAGGATTCCTCCCAGAGCGCCATGTTCCGCAACACTTTTAATTGTATCATTGATGGTGGTGGAAGTGTCGCTGACAATACTAAGCTTTATTCCCTCAGGAAGAGTTTGACTTAAACTGGTGACTTGTTCACGCACCAGTTTAGCGACTTGCACTGTGTTGCCATCCGAAGTTTTCATCACACTAATGCTAAGAGACTCGTTATCGTCTACATAGGTAATGGTGCTGACTTCCTTAAAAGAATCCACTACGTCTGCAATGTCCGACAACGGGACATAGTTTTCCGATGAGTCTGGAACACTGATCTGCACATTCTTAATGATATCCAAACTGTCGAATTCGTTCATGACCCTTATACTTATTTCGCTGGATCCCCTGACTATCGTACCCGCTGTGCCGGTAATATCACCGCCGGAAATTGCTTCTGACACCTGCTGTATGGTCAGGCCATAGGCATCCATTTTAGTCCGATTCAGTTTAACTTGAATCTCTCTTTCCTTGCCGCCGCTGATCGAAACGGAACTGACTCCCTCAACTCGTTCCAGAGCAGGCTCGATGGTATTCTCCGCAATTTCTTTCATCTTGACCAGGGTTCCCCCGGAAAGGGAGTAGGTCATGATGGCCTGGGAATTAGGGTCCATTTTTGAGATCGTAGGGCTGCCGGCATCATCCGGCAGCGATTTCCGCACCGAATCAACCTTGCCCCGCAAATCGTTCACTTTATCGTCAAGATCAACCCCATAGTTGAATTGCACCATCACCATGGAATTTCCGGTTGAAGAGGTGGAACTGATTTCTTTGACACCGCTAACCGAACTTACGGCAGATTCGATGATTTTTGTGATTGTTTTTTCAACCTCGGCCGGCGCCGCCCCCTCGTAACTGGTACTGATAGTCACCATTGGCATATCCATGTCAGGCATAAGAGCAACCCCCAGGTTTGGTAGGGCATAGAGACCTATAAATACCACCGCGAGGATGAGCATTGAGATGGCAACCGGTCGCTCTACGGAAAAATTAGCTATTTTCACTTGGCGTCACCTTCCTGTTCCGTGGCCACCCTCACCTGCTGTCCATCGGAAAGAAAATTGTTCCCCTGGACTACAACGATTTGTCCGTCCTCTAAGCCCGTAGTGATTTCGATCTGGGAGTCATTGGATACTCCTGTTTCAACAAAAACTTCCTTGGCTTGGTCATTTTCCACAATATAGACAATGTGCTGCCCATCCTGTTCAATGACTGCGTCCAGCGGTAGCGCAATAATGTTTTCTAAAGTCCCGGTGTAGAGGTCTATTTGGGCTGACATCCCCGGCTTAATTTCCTCAGATGGATTGTCCAATGCTATCTCTGCCGGATAACCCATGGTGGTCGAGTCGGCCTTGGGGGCTACCACAGTCACCGTCCCTTCCACGGACTTCTTCAGTGAATCAATGGTTACCGTTACCTTGCTTCCCGGTTGGATGTTGTTCACTACGCTTTCCGGTACCGAAGCTTTTACTTTGACAGTATCGATATTAACGATTAGCGCGGCATCCGTCTGGCTATTTACCATTTCTCCAATCTCAACATTAATCGCACCTACGAGACCAGCTATTGGAGCAGTAACCGAATAGTCATTTAAATTCTCTTGTGCAGTGCTTAAAGTTGCTTTAGCCTGTTCCATTTGCTGGCGAGACTGTTCCAGACTAAGCTTGGCATTGACCAGTTTAGTTGTCGCTTCTTCAAAATCGCTCTTGGCTACAGCGGCGTTTTCATAAAGGGTCTGGTAGCGATCATAATTGGACTGGGCATCTTTTAAAGCCTGAACTGCCGTATCATAATTTACTTGGGCAATGCCCAGATCAGCATTCGATTGAGTCAGTTGATTATTTGCTTCCTTGTCCTCAATCTGGAAAAGCGCCTGCCATTTTGTTACCCGGTCGCCCAATTTTACGTTGACTTTGCTAACACGGCCCGAAACTTTAGAGGCGATTGTTGCATTGGCCGATGCCTCAATCTGCCCGGTAGTATTATAATTCTTTTTAAGGTCTGTCCTGGTTATTTTCACTACCTCAACGGCAGTGGAAGAATTTTGATCGCTTGAGTTGGATGGTGATTTCCCTGCACATCCACTCAAAATAAAAAATAAAAATAAAATCAAAACTAAAATTATAAATCGTTTCAATTTTTTTTGTCTCCCCTTCATTATTCTATTTTATTTTACAGGAGTGTTGGAACTAGGAAACATAAGCACTGTCTTTCTAAACATTATAAGTAAAGAAAATAAACTGCTATTAAAATATATATAAAAACTTTCTTAACAAAATTTAAAATTTACATTAAATAGCCTTATCCCACTTTGATTGACATGTAAAATGGTTGGTACAGTTAATCTAGCGGGGGTATCCTGTTGAATTAAACAGTGACCTACTGTTTGGTGTCTATTTATGAAGGGTAAACTGATAAGATTTTTGCTATATCTGGCATTTACTTTTTATAAAAATTTAAGGAAAAGTTTTAAATTTGTTTAAATTTAGGAGGTATAATTGAGTAAAGAAAGCAAGCTCAGAGGTGTTACAAAACGTGTCCTTAAAACATAAAATGTGGGCTTCTTACATAATTATGATTCTTGTTCCTCTTCTTTTGGCGATACTTTCGGCCAGACTAATTCTGAATAACTATGAGAATGAACACCGGTTGGATATAATAGAAGCTGCTGATGAAGAAAAAATGCAAGAAAATATTGATTTTATGCGGGAGTTGGATAATACACTGGTCAATAAGCCGGATTTATTAAAAGACTCCTTGTACTTGGCAAGATTAAACGAAGAAATTTCTTCCTTTCATATGGGTGTTTTGATTCAATACAATGACAACTTTATGTATAATTCTGCTCCAGTTAACGCAGAAAAACTTAAACCTTATTTAGTAAAATTCCTTGAACAAGATATTACCCAAAGATGGGTGTCGGCAGTCACAAAAGAATACCTTGTACAATGCCGGGCCTTTTCTTTCAGTGACGGGACAACAGCTCAGATTTACCTTTTCATGAACAGAAAAGCCCCCTGGGATACTCCGCCGACCGACCACATCGGATATGTAAAGTGGGTTTTTCTAATTTTCATTATTTGTATTTTTGTGACTAACAGTTTTTTAACCTACCGCATGTCTAAAAGCTTAATTGAACCGTTAAATGGGGTTAAGAAAGCTGCTCGGGAAATTAAAAATGGAAACCTGGATTACCCCATTAGCTATCCGGCCAAGAACGAAATAGGAGAATTGTACCAAGCTTTTGAGGAAATGCGAATAAAACTCAAGCAATCACAAGCTCTCAATGAGCAATATGAAAAAAGCAGACAAGAACTAATATCAAATATCTCCCACGATCTGAAAACACCCATCACAGCAATTAAAGGTTACGTACGCGGCATTATCGACGGTGTAGCCAATAACCAGGCTAAGATGGAAAAATATCTTAATACTATTTTAACAAACGCTGTGGAAATGGAGCGGTTGACAAATGACTTGGCGCTTTTTACAAAACTGGATATAAAACAACTTCCTTTTACATTTGAATGTATAGACATTAACAAATACCTTGAGGATGTCAGGGAAGAATTGAATTTTGATTTAACTGAGAATAACATTATTCTTAACTATATTTCCTATTATGAAAGCAAAGATTTAATTATGGCCGACCGGCAGAGACTGGTCAGAGTTATTAAAAATATCATAGAAAACGCCAAAAAACACCTTAATAAGCAGGATAAGGAAATAAATATAGTCTTAAAAGAAGAAAATAGTGAAGCCTTAATTGAAATTCAAGATAACGGTTGTGGTATTCCGGCAGATAAACTTTCCTTGATTTTTGACCGGTTTTTCCGGGTAGATTGTGCCAGAAACCGAGCAACCGGAGGTAGCGGCATAGGATTATCCATTGCGAAGGAGATTATTGAAGCCCATCAGGGAAGAATTTGGGCAAAAAGCTCCGAGGGTCTGGGATCAAGTATATTTTTTACCTTGAAAAAAGCTGTTTATTTCACTAATTGACTGATGACCTAATATTGTCTTTTTGCAAGGAGGAAACCACATGCCAAAGGTATTAATTATTGAAGACGAACAGTCTATTGCAGAATTGGAAAGAGACTATCTGGAGATTGAAGGATTTGAAGCGGACATTGAACTTAACGGCCGGATAGGTTTGCAACGTGCCTTACAAGGAAACTATGCTATCATCATATTAGATGTCATGCTGCCTGAAACGGACGGTTTTGAAACTTGCCGGGCGATACGCAACAGAAGTAATGTCCCCATAATTATTGTCTCAGCCAAAAAAGAAGATTTTGATAAAATCAGAGGATTGGGACTGGGTGCCGATGATTATATGACAAAACCTTTTAGTCCTGCAGAATTGGTTGCAAGAATCAAATCCCATATTGCTCGTTATAATCGGCTGGTTAATCAAAAAGTCGTTGATTATCATGAGGAAATAAAAATTAAAGGATTGGTAATCAATAAAAGTTCACGTCGTGTCTACCTGTATGGTCAGGAAATTCAGTTTACCACCAAGGAATTTGATCTCCTGGTATATTTAGCTGAGAACCCCGATCGGGTATTAAGTAAAGAACTGATTTTTGAAAAGATCTGGGGTATTGATAATTTGGGTGAGATTGCAACAGTAGCTGTTCATATCCGAAGAATTCGTGAAAAAATAGAAGAAGATACATCCAATCCAGAGTATATTGAAACTATATGGGGTGCGGGATATCGTTTGAATATTTCTTAAACCAACAGGTGCCCCTACGCGTTTTTTTCTTAAAGTTTTTGAAATATCGTTAGTTTAAAAAGCCATGCATCCTTACGGAATAAGGAATTACGGATTTGTTGTTTTGTAACTTTAAGATTTCGAGTACATTCACTACACATGTTCCTTTTGAGAAATGTTGAAGGTAGTTTCTTAGATATGCATGTTTGGCATAAATTGCAGGAGCGTCAATGATCTCAAAATGGTTTATTTATATGTTAAATACACGCATTTTAAAAGCAGCGTTTAGATAAACGCTGCTTTACTCTTCAAAACATAATGTTCATTATGGAGTAACAATAACCTACTTATGAATCCCGGGGGTACTAATTATAAAGATTTCTTTGTATTAACTGCTCAAAGATAAAATAATATAATAATAAAAATAAAGGATATTTATTTAATATAACCGAATAGACCTAATTAAGGAGAATGGATATCTGGAAGGAGGAGGTATATTTGAACAAACAGCGGCTGTTGATTATTTCTGCCGGAGGTGTACTGGGGCTGTTGGCTGTAATATTGGTGCTTATGGGCAACCCGGCTAACATGGGTTTTTGTATCGCCTGTTTTTTGCGGGATATATCAGGCGGGCTCGGCTTGCACAGAGCCGTGCCGGTACAGTACATAAGACCTGAAATTATCGGTTTGGTACTAGGTGCTTTTATTGCTTCCCAGGCTACCAAAGAATTTAGGGCTATTGGCGGTTCCAGTTCCTTTACCCGTTTTACATTAGGTTTTTTTGCCATGATGGGCATGCTGGTGTTTTTGGGATGCCCCGTGCGGGCTGTTTTGCGGCTGGCCGGGGGAGACTTAAACGCCGGGGTGGGACTGGTAGGCTTAGTGGCCGGGGTAGCTGTCGGGGTTTGGTTTCTTAAATCAGGTTTCAGCCTCGGCCGGGCTGTCCCCCAGCAGAAAAGCAATGGTTATTTGTTTACGGCATTTATGACGGTATTATTATTCCTTTTGCTGGCTAAACCTGCTTTCTTGTTTTTCAGTGAGAAAGGGCCTGGTTCTATGCATGCACCTGTTTGGATTGCTTTGGCGGCAGGTCTGGCGGTGGGGGTTATGGCCCAGCGTTCCAGGCTTTGCATGGTCGGCGGTATCAGGGATTTTATTATTTTAGGTGACGGCCACTTGTTGTATGGTTTTATGACCATATTTATAGTGGCCCTGGTGGGAAACCTGGCGGTGGGAGCATTTCATGTTGGATTTGCCGGGCAGCCGGTGGCTCATACTGATGGTTTGTGGAACTTTATGGGGATGGCGCTGGCAGGTTGGGCGTCGGTGCTTTTAGGCGGTTGCCCGCTGCGGCAGTTGGTGGCCGCTGCCGAAGGGAACACTGACTGTGCCGTCACTATTATGGGATTGATGGCCGGGGCAGCTATATCTCATAATTTCGGTCTTGCCGCCAGCGGAGACGGAGTGCCGCTTGCCGGTCAGGTTGCGGTGATTTTTGGCATGCTGGTTGTGTTTGCTATAGGAATGATAAACCTTCCGGTGGTGGTAAAAGGAGGGGTGAGCTTTGGAAAGGGAAGTTGACGCCCGGGGATTACTGTGTCCGGAACCCGTGTTACTGGCCAAACAAGCATTAGATAGCATGAACGGTGGTACTGTAAAGGTGCTGGTTAGTAACGCAGCGGCTCGGGAAAATGTATCACGTCTAGCTGAAAATAAAGGGTGGCGGATTGAAATATCCAATCAGGGCGAAGATATCTTATTGATTTTGACCAAGTAGTTATTGAAGACACTTTTTGCAAACCACAGAATATTATGTTCTTTGGAAAAAACGGAGGATTACAAACCTTCGTTTTTTCCAAAGAAAAAAACTTAATGATGCAGTGCGCTGTTTTATCTCATTTTCCACTGAGGCTTTCTTTTTTCTAAAAAAGCATTTACACCTTCACTGGCATCCTCGGTTGAGCATAAAATGGCAAAATGGTTATTTACTAATTCATAAGCTTTATCGAATTCTAAATCCCACATTTTATAAAAGGACTTTTTACCCAATTGAACAGCTAGTGGGCTTTTTGCCGCAATCTTTTGTGCTAGCTTCATTGTTTCCTCTTCCAGTTTGTCCATAGGAACAACCTTGTTTACTAGACCAATCCTTTCAGCTTCTGCAGCGTCTATTATATCCCCGGTTAATAACATTTCCAGTGCTTTTTTCTTGCCTACATGACGGGAAAGTGAGACAGCCGGTCCCATGCAAAACAGACCGACATTTACTGCTGTAGTACCAAAACGAGCGCCTTCGGCTGCCACAGCCAGATCAGCAGAAAGCACTATACCTGTTCCATTGGCAATAGCCATATCCTGCACGGAGGCAATAACCGGCTTACCCATATTAGCAATGGTGAGGCTCATTTTCATCATTAATTCAACCCAGTTAAATTGTTCCAGAGTGTTTTTCCCACCCATTTCACTAACATCTACCCCGGCACAAAAGGCTTTTCCCTTGCCTTTAATAATTACAACCCTGGTCTCTTCGTGTTGTTCCAACTTATTCAGTGCCTCATTAATTTCCTGGGCCATAGTAGTATTAAAAGTATTTAAATTGTCCGGGCGGTTTAAAGTTATTACACCTATGTGTTCATTTATTTCTACAAGCAAAGTTTCATAACCCATTTATCATTACCTCCCTATCTAAAGTTAAATCAAGTGTATAAAAAGTATGCTTTTTTTATAGTTACTATATGTTCAAAAAATCTCCTTCAAAAAAAACGGAAAATAACTTTTCAAGCAGTTTATTTTATACTGTACTGGCTTGTTTTGGTAGTCGGGAGGAGTAACCAGGCAGATCGCCTTAATTAGCGTTCTTTATATTTATTTTAAAATAAAGCTCTAAATAGTTATTGACATATGTGATAAACACTGTATAATAAAACTGAAAACGACATATGTCATAAATCATAAGGAGGTGAGTCATATGCCAAGACGAGATGGAACTGGCCCGATGGGGCGAGGAACAATGTCTGGTAGAGGCTTAGGACCTTGTTCCGGAACAAATGCTGTTAAATATGGTACAGGCTTAGGATTGGGATTATTACTTAGATGCAGACGCGGCTTTGGAAGAGCGTTTGGTGGAAATTATAACGTAGACCAAGCTTCATCAAAAACACAAAAAGAGTTGCTGCAAGAACAAAGAGATGCATTGCAAAGCAGGCTTGAATTTATTAATAAGCAACTGGAAAATTTATAAAAAGCTATAAAGTAGCCGGAGGACGCTCTGGCTACTTCTCTCGTAAATTGAGGTGAAAGATTTATGGCAAGGCCAAGGAAATGGAGAAAGGTCTGCTGCCTGCCGGAAAACAACCGGTTTGGGCCTCTTGATACACCGGCAAATACGGAGCATTTTGTCAATATGACAGTTGATGAGTACGAGACAATAAGGCTTATCGACTTAGAAGGATTTACACAAGAAGAGTGTGCCAGTCAAATGAATATAGCACGTACAACTGTTCAAGGTATTTATACTGAGGCAAGAAAAAAAGCTGCCCAATCTCTGGTAAATGGGAAAGTGCTGCTAATTGAGGGCGGCGAATACAGGCTTTGCGATGGCTATGGCAAAGCCTGTAGAGGCGGTAGTTGTCGCAGACGCAGATGCGGTAGAGACTTTATGGAAACAGAGGATAGAGGTGTATGATGATTTATTCCGATAAAGTACTTGAACATTTTATGTGCCCTCAAAATGCCTATAGTATGCCTGATGCAGATGCTGAAGGAAGCTTTGGAGATCCCTCCTGCGGAGATGCTCTGACCTTTTATATAAAAATAAAAGACAATTGTATTAAAGAGATCAGCTATCTTGTTTTCGGCTGCTGTGCATCTATTGCAACATCCAGCATGACATCCGTGTTGGCAAAAGGCAAGAGCTTAGATGAAGCATTAAAAATTACAGAAGAGGATATAATTGAGGCCTTAGATGGTCTTCCTGAAAGTAAAGTGCATTGCTCAAATCTGGGTGTAAGCGCTTTGCGCAATGCAATTAATAATTATTTAAAAAAAATGTTAGGGAGGATTCTTATGAAAATTGCAATACCGGTAGAAGATAAAAAGTTGGAAACAAGCGTGTGTCAGTCGTTTGGTCGTGCCTTATATTTCCTTATTTATGATACCGAAACAAAAGAAAGTATAATAATTGACAACAGTGCAACGGCCAGTCAGGGTGGCGCCGGAATTAAGGCTGCCCAAACTATTATCGATAACAAGGTAAGCGTTTTGCTTACTCCAAGATGTGGAGAAAACGCCGCTGAAGTGCTTAACGCCGCCGGTATTAAAATATATAAGACGAGGGATGCTTCGGCTATGGATAATATCAATGCCTTCATTGAAGGTCAGCTATCCCTGTTAGAAGAAATTCATCCCGGATTTCATGGAAATGGAAGCAAATAATATGAGGATAGCGGTGCTTAGCGGCAAAGGCGGCACAGGAAAGACACTTGTATCGGTTAATTTAGCAGCAGCAGCGAAGGAGTCCATCTATATAGACTGTGACGTTGAAGAGCCCAACGGGCATCTGTTTTTCAAGCCTGAAAATGTAAAAGAGGAAGAAATAACCATTAAGATTCCATCCGTAGATGAGCAGCTTTGCATGGGCTGCCGTATATGTGCCTATTTTTGCAGGTTCAATGCATTAGCCTACGTTAATGACAAGTTGAAAATCTTTGATGACGTTTGCCATTGCTGTGGGGGATGCGTGTTGTTATGCCCTGTAGAAGCTCTGTCGGATAAGGATAAGGTTATCGGTAAAGTGCAAAAAGGTACTAAGGATAATGTAACTGTAAACACAGGAATATTGAACTTTGGTGTTGAGTCTGGTGTTCCTATTATCAAGAAACTGCTCAATGAAAATAAGCCCGGCGGAAAAAAGCTGACCTTTATTGATTGCCCTCCCGGGAGTGCCTGCATCGTCATGGAAAGCATCAAAGAAGCGGATTATTGCATCTTGGTGGCCGAGCCTACCTTGTTCGGCGTGCATAATCTCAATATGGTTTATGAACTGGTCAAGTTATTTGACAGACCTCATGGGGTAGTTCTTAACAAATGCCTTGATGGAGAAAATCCTGCCGAGAAATTCTGTTTAGAAAAGAACATCAAGATTTTAGACCGAATACCCTTTGACCATGAGCTTGGCACTTTAAATTCAAATGCGCGGATTGCGGTTAAGGAAAATGAAAAATATCAAACGTTGTTTGCTTCCCTGCTTCAAAAGGTGACTAAGGAGGTGCAGCAGCATGAAACAGTTACTAATCCTTAGTGGCAAAGGCGGCACAGGGAAAACTACAATTGCCAGTGCGTTTATCAGATTATCCGATGCTAAGGCCTGTGCTGATTGTGATGTAGATGCACCCAACTTGCACTTGATCATGGGTCAGTCCTCTGAACCCAAGCGAACAGCCTATTTTGGGATGTCCAAAGCAGAAATAAATCGGGAATTATGTATCCAGTGCGATGAGTGCAGAAAATACTGCAGGTTTGATGCAATTATAGTGGATACAGCTTATCAGGTGGACCCTTTTGCATGTGAAGGCTGCGGTGTTTGTGAGTTTGTTTGCCCTGAAGGTGCTGTATCTTCAGTGCCTGCAGTGGCAGGGGAATTGATGCTGTATACCGAGAAAGATAAGGTGTTTTCTACCGCCCAACTCAAAATGGGCAGCGGTAATTCAGGGATGCTGGTTACTGAGGTGAAAAAGCAGATGAAAGAGGCGGCAGCAGCTAATGCTGATTTGGCAATTATTGACGGTTCCCCAGGTATCGGTTGCCCGGTCATTGCATCCTTGAGTGGCGTTGATATGGTTTTAATTGTTGCAGAGCCTTCCATATCAGGCATAAGTGACATGGAGCGCATTATTAAAACAGCAGGCATCTTCCAAACCAAAACGGTTGTTTGCATAAATAAGTATGACACTAATCTTGAGAATGCCAACCAGATTGAGTCGTTTTGTAAAGTCAATAACATTCCTTTAACAGGCAAAATACCGTTTGATTCGAATGCGGTAAAAGCTATCAATAATGGACAGGCCATTGTTGATATAGATTGCGCGTCGGGTCGCGCTGTAAGAGAAGTTTATGCTAAAACAACGGACTACCTATTTACAGGTAATTAAATTCCAAGAAAAGGAGTTAACCAAATGGCTGAGAATGTCGAAGATTTTTCCGTACAACCACATGAATTAAGCAGTATCAAAAAGGTTATCGGTGTGATCAGCGGTAAAGGAGGAGTTGGCAAATCATTAGTAACATCCATGTTGGCTGTTGCAATGAACAGAAGGGGTTATCATTCCGCCATTCTTGACGCTGACGTAACCGGTCCATCTATTCCAAAAGCTTTTGGTATAAAGGAAAAAGCTACAGGTAACGAAATGGGCATATTCCCTATTCAAAGCAAGACCGGGATAGATATCATGTCCATTAACCTTTTGCTGCAAAACGACACAGATCCTGTTATTTGGCGAGGCCCGCTTATTGCTGGTTCCGTTAAGCAGTTTTGGACAGAGGTCATCTGGAGTGATGTTGATTTCATGTTTATTGATATGCCACCGGGCACTGGTGATGTGCCGCTCACGGTATTTCAATCCATTCCTGTGGATGGAATTATTATAGTAACCTCCCCGCAGGAACTTGTTTCGATGATCGTTTCCAAAGCAGCTAAGATGGCCGAAATGATGAATATTCCGATCATTGGCTTGGTGGAGAATATGTCATATTTTAAGTGCCCGGATAATAATAAGGAATACAAGATATTTGGCGATAGCCACATTGATGAAATAGCTTATAAGCATAACTTAAAGGTGCTTGCCAAATTGCCGATTGACCCGGAAATATCGGCCGCCTGCGATCGCGGTTTGATAGAGGAATTATATGATGCTGCCTGGCTTGAGCCTGTTGCACAAATACTAGAAGAAGAAATGGAGGAAATAAAATGATGAAAATTGCAGTAGCGAGTGATAATGGAATGGTTACGGAGCATTTTGGACATTGTAGAAGCTTTATGATTTTTGATACTGAAAACAGTCAAATCATGAAGAGTGAAACGATTGCCAACCCTGGACATAGGCCGGGATTTTTGCCTAACTTCCTAAATGATAAGGGGGTTAACGTGATTATTTCCGGAGGCATGGGCGCTGGGGCTATCGATATATTTAATGAAAAAAACATTGAAGTTATTGTCGGAGCACGTGGTAATGCTGAAGCAGCGGTAACAGCATATTTGCAGGGTGCGCTAAAATCTACCGGTTCTGTTTGTCACGAACATCAGCATTTTGGCGATTGCGGTAATTAGCTACTGCACGGGAAGTTTTTGGGTTTGGCTTGCCATTACCAAAAACTTCCCAAAAGAAAAGTCCCTTGCTACATAAAAGATATAACTATCTAAAGCACAGCTCAAGACATCCCAGGCCATCGTGCCTGTGAGTTGGTTTATCAATGCCTGTTATACATATTGATGATTATTGAGTGGATTGTGAAAAATCAATCATGAATTTTGGGAAGGAAGTGACTAGGATGGAGCAAAGTGAAAGGACCGCGTTTATTGCGATTGTTATAAATATCATTATATTTGGTATTAAGTATATATCCGCAATTGCTACCGGTAGTATCGCATTAAAGGCGGAAGCTTTTCACACTTTTGCAGATTTTATTGCATCTTTAACTGTTTTTGCAGGACTAAAGATAGCCAAACGCAAAACCAAGTCATTCCCTTATGGACTTTATAAAATAGAGAATTTAATGTCCGTTATTATTTCTTTTGTTATTCTATATACGGGCTATGAAATTGTACTAGACGTTATAGATACAAACATAACTGAACTGAGAAATTCGGAACTTGCCATAATTAGTCTATTGATTGCAATGATGATCACTTTCTGGTTTTCGAAGTATGAGAGAAAAATTGGACAAAAGATTAATTCACCAATTCTCTTGGCTGATGCATCTCATATCCAAACTGATGTATTTAGCAATTCGATTGTTTTAATAGCGATTATTTCCAGCTTGCTCGGCTTCCAATTTGACAAAATTGCTGCTCTGATTGTTGTTATATTTATTGTGAGGACGGGTATTCAGATATTAATGGATGGAGCCAGGGTTCTTTTAGATGCTTCCGTGGATTATGAAACTCTAAGCAAAGTTGAAAAGATTATTTTAGATACACCTCAGGTTGTTGAACTTAAAACTTTAACAGGACGTAATTCTGGACGATATAAATTTATCGAAGCTGATATCATATTGAAAACTCACAATTTAGATAGAGCTCATTTTATTGCAGATAAAATCGAGAGAATTACCAAAGACGAAATTAAGAATATTGACCAAGTCCAAATCCATTATGAACCATTACAGAAAGAAGAAACTATTTATGCTTTGCCGTTGACAGAAGATCGAGCTTCAATCAGCCCCCATTTTGGAGAGGCACCTTTTTTTATGCTTGTTACATTTAGAGTAGGAACAAAGGTCGCCAGCAAAGCTATCATTCTTAATAATCCTTATACAAGAATAGAAAAAGGCAAGGGTATTCTATCTGCAGAATTCCTTGTAAAAAACATGGTTGATTTTATACTTGTCAATAATGACTTTGAAAGTAAAGGTCCACGTTATGTATTTTCAAATGCTAATATCGAGGTTATTGTAACAAATGATGAATTGCCGAAACAGGCATTTGAAAAACTTGGATTAACATTTAACTTAACTTCAGACTCAATAGCTGTAGGTGGAAACGAGTATGCGATTTTAAGTTAACTGATTGAATACATAAATTGTTATTTAAGAAGTTTTTTTGAAAAGTTTTAAGATACTCGTCCAAAAATATGAAGTTATTTCTAGAAGAAAGTAGGTATAAAGCATGATTATAAAAATATTAGTAGAAAACATTTCAAATATTGAAAATTTAGAAAGCGAGCATGGATTAAGTTTATATATAGAAACAAAATATCATAAACTTTTATTTGATACCGGAGCAAGTGCTCTCTTTATCGAAAACGCAGCAAAAATGAATGTAAATTTATCAGAAGTAGATCTGGCAGTGATTTCTCATGGACATTATGATCATGGCGGAGGCCTTAAAGCTTTTTTCAGCGTAAACAATAAAGCAAAAGTTTACTTGCATCAAAGAGCTTTCGAAAAACACTATTTAAACAGACCAAATGGAGAAAAGTCAGATATCGGATTAGATGAAACACTATTGCCTAATGATCGCCTTGTGTTTATTAAAGACCATCTTGTAATTGATGAACAACTTGAATTATTCTCTAATTTTGTAGGTGATAGGCTCATACCATCAGGCAATAGGGACTTACTTATCAAGACTGGAGAATCTTTTATACCAGATGATTTTGCACATGAACAAAATCTGGTTATAAATGAAGATGGTAAAACGCTGCTGGTAACCGGTTGTGCTCATAATGGTATTGTAAATATTATTGAATATTTCCGAAAAGAAAAAAGTTCTACACCGGACTATGTTATCGGAGGTTTTCATCTATACAACCTATCAAATAATCATGATAGTGTTGTTGCTGAAATTGGCGAATACTTTATGGAGACAAAATCGAAATATTATACCTGCCACTGTACAGGGATTGAATCTTATAAACTGTTGAAAACAGTTATGGGAGAAAATATTGAATATCTTTCGACAGGCAGTCAATTAATCATATGAGTATAAACACAGAGATAGATAAAAGTGAATCCATAGTAAATCCTTGACAATCGACACCTGGATTTTTACCTAATTTCCTTAAGATATAAGATTCAATGTTGTTATTTCGGGAGGAAAATAAATGACAAATAACTATTACCGGGCAGATCGCCTTAATTAGCGTTCTTTATATTTATTTTAAAATAAAGCTCTAAATAGTTATTGACATATGTGATAAACACTGTATAATAAAACTGAAAACGACATATGTCATAAATCATAAGGAGGTGAGTCATATGCCAAGACGAGATGGAACTGGCCCGATGGGGCGAGGAACAATGTCTGGTAGAGGCTTAGGACCTTGTTCCGGAACAAATGCTGTTAAATATGGTACAGGCTTAGGATTGGGATTATTACTTAGATGCAGACGCGGCTTTGGAAGAGCGTTTGGTGGAAATTATAACGTAGACCAAGCTTCATCAAAAACACAAAAAGAGTTGCTGCAAGAACAAAGAGATGCATTGCAAAGCAGGCTTGAATTTATTAATAAGCAACTGGAAAATTTATAAAAAGCTATAAAGTAGCCGGAGGACGCTCTGGCTACTTCTCTCGTAAATTGAGGTGAAAGATTTATGGCAAGGCCAAGGAAATGGAGAAAGGTCTGCTGCCTGCCGGAAAACAACCGGTTTGGGCCTCTTGATACACCGGCAAATACGGAGCATTTTGTCAATATGACAGTTGATGAGTACGAGACAATAAGGCTTATCGACTTAGAAGGATTTACACAAGAAGAGTGTGCCAGTCAAATGAATATAGCACGTACAACTGTTCAAGGTATTTATACTGAGGCAAGAAAAAAAGCTGCCCAATCTCTGGTAAATGGGAAAGTGCTGCTAATTGAGGGCGGCGAATACAGGCTTTGCGATGGCTATGGCAAAGCCTGTAGAGGCGGTAGTTGTCGCAGACGCAGATGCGGTAGAGACTTTATGGAAACAGAGGATAGAGGTGTATGATGATTTATTCCGATAAAGTACTTGAACATTTTATGTGCCCTCAAAATGCCTATAGTATGCCTGATGCAGATGCTGAAGGAAGCTTTGGAGATCCCTCCTGCGGAGATGCTCTGACCTTTTATATAAAAATAAAAGACAATTGTATTAAAGAGATCAGCTATCTTGTTTTCGGCTGCTGTGCATCTATTGCAACATCCAGCATGACATCCGTGTTGGCAAAAGGCAAGAGCTTAGATGAAGCATTAAAAATTACAGAAGAGGATATAATTGAGGCCTTGGATGGTCTTCCTGAAAACAAGGTTCATTGCTCAAATCTGGGTGTAAGCGCTTTGCGCAATGCAATAGATGATTATTTTAAAGCGAAAAGAACGGAGGATCCTAATGAAAATAGCAATACCTGTAGATGATCCAAATTTAGAAACAAGCGTGTGTCAGTCGTTTGGACGTACCCCCTATTTCCTTATTTATGATACCGAAACAAAAGAACGTAAATTCATTGATAACAGTGCCGCGGCCAGTCAGGGAGGTGCCGGGATTAAAGCAGCGCAAAGCATTGTGGATAACAAGTCTGAGGTAGTGTTAACACCCCTCTGTGGAGAAAACGCCGCTGAAGTGCTTAACGCCGCCGGTATTAAAATATATAAGACGAGGGATGCTTCGGCTATGGATAATATCAATGCCTTCATTGAAGGTCAGCTATCCCTGTTAGAAGAAATTCATCCCGGATTTCATGGAAATGGAAGCAAATAATATGAGGATAGCGGTGCTTAGCGGCAAAGGCGGCACAGGAAAGACACTTGTATCGGTTAATTTAGCAGCAGCAGCGAAGGAGTCCATCTATATAGACTGTGACGTTGAAGAGCCCAACGGGCATCTGTTTTTCAAGCCTGAAAATGTAAAAGAGGAAGAAATAACCATTAAGATTCCATCCGTAGATGAGCAGCTTTGCATGGGCTGCCGTATATGTGCCTATTTTTGCAGGTTCAATGCATTAGCCTACGTTAATGACAAGTTGAAAATCTTTGATGACGTTTGCCATTGCTGTGGGGGATGCGTGTTGTTATGCCCTGTAGAAGCTCTGTCGGATAAGGATAAGGTTATCGGTAAAGTGCAAAAAGGTACTAAGGATAATGTAACTGTAAACACAGGAATATTGAACTTTGGTGTTGAGTCTGGTGTTCCTATTATCAAGAAACTGCTCAATGAAAATAAGCCCGGCGGAAAAAAGCTGACCTTTATTGATTGCCCTCCCGGGAGTGCCTGCATCGTCATGGAAAGCATCAAAGAAGCGGATTATTGCATCTTGGTGGCCGAGCCTACCTTGTTCGGCGTGCATAATCTCAATATGGTTTATGAACTGGTCAAGTTATTTGACAGACCTCATGGGGTAGTTCTTAACAAATGCCTTGATGGAGAAAATCCTGCCGAGAAATTCTGTTTAGAAAAGAACATCAAGATTTTAGACCGAATACCCTTTGACCATGAGCTTGGCACTTTAAATTCAAATGCGCGGATTGCGGTTAAGGAAAATGAAAAATATCAAACGTTGTTTGCTTCCCTGCTTCAAAAGGTGACTAAGGAGGTGCAGCAGCATGAAACAGTTACTAATCCTTAGTGGCAAAGGCGGCACAGGGAAAACTACAATTGCCAGTGCGTTTATCAGATTATCCGATGCTAAGGCCTGTGCTGATTGTGATGTAGATGCACCCAACTTGCACTTGATCATGGGTCAGTCCTCTGAACCCAAGCGAACAGCCTATTTTGGGATGTCCAAAGCAGAAATAAATCGGGAATTATGTATCCAGTGCGATGAGTGCAGAAAATACTGCAGGTTTGATGCAATTATAGTGGATACAGCTTATCAGGTGGACCCTTTTGCATGTGAAGGCTGCGGTGTTTGTGAGTTTGTTTGCCCTGAAGGTGCTGTATCTTCAGTGCCTGCAGTGGCAGGGGAATTGATGCTGTATACCGAGAAAGATAAGGTGTTTTCTACCGCCCAACTCAAAATGGGCAGCGGTAATTCAGGGATGCTGGTTACTGAGGTGAAAAAGCAGATGAAAGAGGCGGCAGCAGCTAATGCTGATTTGGCAATTATTGACGGTTCCCCAGGTATCGGTTGCCCGGTCATTGCATCCTTGAGTGGCGTTGATATGGTTTTAATTGTTGCAGAGCCTTCCATATCAGGCATAAGTGACATGGAGCGCATTATTAAAACAGCAGGCATCTTCCAAACCAAAACGGTTGTTTGCATAAATAAGTATGACACTAATCTTGAGAATGCCAACCAGATTGAGTCGTTTTGTAAAGTCAATAACATTCCTTTAACAGGCAAAATACCGTTTGATTCGAATGCGGTAAAAGCTATCAATAATGGACAGGCCATTGTTGATATAGATTGCGCGTCGGGTCGCGCTGTAAGAGAAGTTTATGCTAAAACAACGGACTACCTATTTACAGGTAATTAAATTCCAAGAAAAGGAGTTAACCAAATGGCTGAGAATGTCGAAGATTTTTCCGTACAACCACATGAATTAAGCAGTATCAAAAAGGTTATCGGTGTGATCAGCGGTAAAGGAGGAGTTGGCAAATCATTAGTAACATCCATGTTGGCTGTTGCAATGAACAGAAGGGGTTATCATTCCGCCATTCTTGACGCTGACGTAACCGGTCCATCTATTCCAAAAGCTTTTGGTATAAAGGAAAAAGCTACAGGTAACGAAATGGGCATATTCCCTATTCAAAGCAAGACCGGGATAGATATCATGTCCATTAACCTTTTGCTGCAAAACGACACAGATCCTGTTATTTGGCGAGGCCCGCTTATTGCTGGTTCCGTTAAGCAGTTTTGGACAGAGGTCATCTGGAGTGATGTTGATTTCATGTTTATTGATATGCCACCGGGCACTGGTGATGTGCCGCTCACGGTATTTCAATCCATTCCTGTGGATGGAATTATTATAGTAACCTCCCCGCAGGAACTTGTTTCGATGATCGTTTCCAAAGCAGCTAAGATGGCCGAAATGATGAATATTCCGATCATTGGCTTGGTGGAGAATATGTCATATTTTAAGTGCCCGGATAATAATAAGGAATACAAGATATTTGGCGATAGCCACATTGATGAAATAGCTTATAAGCATAACTTAAAGGTGCTTGCCAAATTGCCGATTGACCCGGAAATATCGGCCGCCTGCGATCGCGGTTTGATAGAGGAATTATATGATGCTGCCTGGCTTGAGCCTGTTGCACAAATACTAGAAGAAGAAATGGAGGAAATAAAATGATGAAAATTGCAGTAGCGAGTGATAATGGAATGGTTACGGAGCATTTTGGACATTGTAGAAGCTTTATGATTTTTGATACTGAAAACAGTCAAATCATGAAGAGTGAAACGATTGCCAACCCTGGACATAGGCCGGGATTTTTGCCTAACTTCCTAAATGATAAGGGGGTTAACGTGATTATTTCCGGAGGCATGGGCGCTGGGGCTATCGATATATTTAATGAAAAAAACATTGAAGTTATTGTCGGAGCACGTGGTAATGCTGAAGCAGCGGTAACAGCATATTTGCAGGGTGCGCTAAAATCTACCGGTTCTGTTTGTCACGAACATCAGCATTTGGGTGATTGCGGTAATTAGCTACTGCACGGGAAGTTTTTGGGTTTGGCTTGCGCGCCAATGGCGGTGGGGACTATTTGTCATTCACCGTCATTGGCGCTTTCGTAAACAAGGCGTAACGAGTAAAAATCTTACAATCGTTGGAATGAAGATGGAAAGCTTACCTTGAAATGGAATGTAAGGTTTTGTGTGTTGCGCAGAGCATTGGATTAGAAAGGAGAGTTTGCTATGTTAATAGAATCAGTTTTAAGGGCTGCACAACCGTATTTACAGGGTAGAAAAGTGCGGGATGCAGTAATCGGCATCTCTTTAATTGCTGTAGAACTTGATAACGGCAACATAGGTATATCCTATGTTCTAAGAGAGGATCTAAAAGCTGGCTGTTCCATATTTCCGTTCGGTCAACAGGTAATTGGACAAGACGCCGCTGACATTGCACAATGGGTTTTGTCAGGCGGAGATAATCTGCAAAAGGGTATTGGGATGGCTGTATTATGTGCTGTGTCGATGTTGCAGAAATTAGATGATTCCGAAACACCAGATCGGCCTTTTGGTGTTAACGTGAGGGATACCGATGTCATGGGAATAATCGGCTTTATAGCGCCTGTTGTAAATATTATGGGTCCGAGGGTAAAGGAGTTATATGTTTTCGATAAGGGCATATCCCAGTGTGGTGGAATTATTAGCACTATAATACCAGTGGAGGAACAGCCCCGTTTGCTTTCTACATGTGACATTGTAGTGCTCAGTGGCACAACTATGATTAATGGTTCTATTGACGAGCTATTAAAGATGTGTGAGCAAGCACGGGAAATAATTATGATTGGTGCATCGACGCCTATGTTCCCAAAAGCGTTTTTAGATACAAGGGTCACAATGCTTGCAGGTTCATGGTGGAAAAGCGAGCATAAGGAAGCCATCTTCAAAAACATTTCTCTGGCGTCCGGTATTTCTAAGCTTAGTGCATATGCCATCAAAAAAACAGTGAAAGTACAAGCATAAGTTAGTCCCCGTATTATATTGAAAATGTAAGGCTTCATGCAATACTTCAAAAAAGCTTCAAAAGTACATAGTAACGTCAGTGGGGGCAATATTTGCTTCAAAAATACTCTATCTCAACTGATAAAGTCCTTGGTTCATTTGTATGGGTCAAGGACTTTATTTGTTTATTTACTGTTTTGTTTTGCAAAGTCTCATCTGATAGTACATACCTTATCATAAAGTAAAATAACATAAAAAAATATGTGAAAAATTAAAAGTTTAATAACGTAATAATCGTAAGACCATGCTAAAAATAACGCGGTTTAACATAAAGTGAAATAAGCAAAGAGTTGTGTTATTTTATGTCCTATTGAGCTATTTTATGTGATAAAATGACTATGATAATAATCATTTTATCTGGCAGGTAACTATTTATCATTGATCTGCGATAAAAGCTAAGGTGGCACGTCCTGAATCATAATTTCAAAGGGTTACAGGACAAATCTTACAGCGCTTTGTTGAGAAAAGGAGGGAAGGGAAGCTTTGCATGCTAGAAACATGCTCTTTCATTGAATAGTTGACATTCAATTTAGGCTTTAGCAAGTAAAAAAAATATTAAAATTGGTTTTAGAAAGGATGATGTTCATGAATAACAAAAGCTGGACCGTCTTACTCATGGTGATTTTATTAATGTCGTCTCTATGCCTTGCCGGCTGTGGTCAGCATGCAAGTACTAATAATACGAGTGATACGAAAAAAACGGAGACAGCACAAACACAAACCTTGATATATCAGGGACAGAGCTTGCAGGTTTACAGTGGAGCTGGAATTAGTAAAGCGATGGATGAGATGGGTCAAGCTTTTGAAAATAAGTATGGAGCCAAAGTGAATTTCAATTATGCCGGCTGTGCACAACTCTTAGGTCAGATGGAAATCAACAAGCAAGGGGATGTCTTTGTGGGCGGTTCTCTAAATGACATGGACATTGCAAAGCAAAAAGGTTTTACCGACAAATATGTTGAAGTCGCCTATCATATCCCAGCAATCGCTGTACCCAAAGGAAACCCTGCCGGTATTACTTGCCTGGAAGATCTAGCCAAACCAGGGGTGAAGCTTATCTTAGGTGATGAAAAATCTAACGCAATCGGCAAAAAAGCAGCCAAAATATTTGAGAAAAATAAGCTGACAGGTATTGAGAAGAATGTAGTCTCACGGACAGCCACTGTCAATGAAATCGTGACCCAAATCGGGATGAAACAGGGCGATGCCGGGTTGATCTTTGAAGATAATGGGGTTGGCGCAAAGGATATCGAAGTTATCTCTATTCCTCAGGAACAAAACGCCATTGATAAGGTGCCGGTATGCGTTTTAAGTTTTACAAAAAATCCTGAACTAGCTCAGGCTTTTGTTGATTTTATTGCTTCTGACGAAGGAAAAACCATATTTGTTAAACATGGGTTCAAGATCATTGAATAAATATATTTTTACGTTGAACCGGCCTTAGACAGGGACGAACGAAGGGGATGTTGATGAAACGTAGACGCAGTATTGAAGCTTGCCACAAGATGCCGACACAAAAAAATTCTACTACAGTTAAAAATCGGCTTTTTCAAGCATTGCTGGTATTCTTTATTTTTGTTTTGTTTGCTTTTGTATTCTCTGCGTTAGCCCACATCGTATGGAAGGGGCTGGCCGGGATGGCACAAAGTATTGCAAGCAAAGAAATTCAATTTGCCATCCGGCTTAGCTTGTTTACTTCCTTTACGTCAACATTGATCTGTGTTTTTTTCGCAATTCCTGTTGCTTATGGGCTGGAGCGTTTTAACTTTCCAGGACGTAGATTGGTCAGTGTGATTTTGGATATCCCTTTGTCGCTTCCGCCGCTGGTTTGCGGAGTCGCTTTGCTGCTGCTTTTAGGCACGACTTCGTTTGGTCAATCCTTGGCTGAGCATGGCTTAAGGTTCATATTCTCAGTGAATGGGATCATTCTTGCCCAGTTCTTTATCATTACACCTTATATGGTCAGGGTCTTGAAGTCTACAATTGCCGATATCAATCCTCGTCTGGAATTTGTGGCTCGAACCCTGGGCTGCTCACAGTGGCAGGCTTTTTATAAGATAACCCTGCCGCTGGCCAAAAACGGTATTATTGCAGGTTTGGTGATTAGTTGGGCGCGTGCCATTGGCGAATTTGGTTGTACCTTAATGGTGGCCGGTGCCACCCGGATGGTAACTGAGACCCTGCCGGTTGCACTTTACCTAAATATGTCAATTGGAAATCTGGAAATGGCCATGGCTTCTGCTACCTGTTTGATAATAATTTCCTTAATTTCTCTTTTTGTTTTTGAAATCGTTGGCGGGAAGCAAAGCCCTGCTTCCCGCATGAGTTAAGGGGTAGGAGTATCGATGATTCGTTTATGTAATGTGTCGAAGAGTCTGGGTGATTTCAGACTAAAAAATATTAATTTGAGTATAGAGGATAACGAATATTTTGTTATCCTGGGCCCGACAGGGACAGGCAAAACGGTCATCCTGGAAGTCATTGCGGGGATGTACAAGCCTGATCAGGGAGAGGTATGGCTTAATGATCGTAATGTAACTACACAGTACCCGGAGTCAAGGCATATTGGCTTCGTTTATCAGGATTATATGTTGTTCCCGCATTTGAATGTACAAGAGAATATTCTTTTTGCGCTAAAGCTGAAGAATACGCCGACCATTATCATGAAGCAAAAGCTTGAGAGGATGACGACGCTGCTGAACATCGGACAGCTATTGCAGCGCTACCCCGCGACTTTGAGTGGCGGGGAGCAACAAAGGGTCGCCATTGCCAGGGCACTGGTTGCCGAGCCTGAGGTCCTCTTGCTGGATGAACCTTTGAGTGCGTTGGATCCACGCAGCAAAGAAGTCTTTCAACAAGAATTAAAAAATATTCATGAGCAGATCAAAACCACTACGATTCACATCACCCATGATTTTAATGAAGCACTGGTGCTGGCAGATCGAATGGGGATCACGCGTAACGGAGAAATTGTTCAGGTAGGCAGCCCGGAAGAGGTTTTTCAAAAACCCCAATCACAGTTTGTAGCGGAGTTCGTTGGGATGGATAATATTTTTAGTGGTGATCTTAGTAATGAAGGCGACGTTAAGTATGTTCATATTGGCTCCGTTCGTCTCCGCGTTGTGTCAAACCTAGCAGGTAAGGTTAGGGTCGCCATTCGCTCAGAAGATATCATAATTGCTGAGGACAAACTATCCAGCAGTGCACAAAACATCATTCCTGCCCGTATTATTGAAATCATTCCCCGGGGGCCCTTTTTCAAGGTAGTCCTTGATGCAGACATTCCCCTGGTGGCGCTGGTTACCAGGCAAGCAATAGATAAAATGAAATTAGAGCCAGGTAAGAATGTTTGGGCCTTTTTTAAAACTACAGCAGTACATGTGTTTTAAGAAGATTATGATATTTTTTTGCAAACTGATTAAAAAATGACTTCTTTTTTAACCAAAGGCCATTGTAATATAATATCGTCAAGAAAGGTAGAATTAAAGCCTAATAGCTATATTGAAGGAGAATGTCGAATGCAATTTACAGGCGCTCGTGAGGCTTTGGAGTCACTTCTCAAGCAAAACGCAGAACTAAACGACTTGGAAATTACTATCAATAGTAGAACGCTGAAAAGTGAAGAAGCGATTGGACACCCTGAAAGAGATGATTTTCCGCTATTGAGAGGAAAAGAAGTCTTGCTTCAGGCGGAAATACAGGATGCGCTTGGCCAGGCTTTTACAGCCGATCCCATCGCTTATCATGGTTCGATAAAAAATTTGCTGACGATACCGGAAGATCGTCCCGGCACCCATGCGCTGCTGGTTGCGAGCCTTAATGCCCTGTTCAATAAACTGGAGCAGGTAGGGCATACAGTTCACTGTATTAACAATGAGCCGGAAGAGTGCGCAGAGCAGATCAGTCAATATATTTTAGAAAAGCACGGCCTCTGCAATATCGGCATAATCGGTTACCAGCCGGCGATTCTGGAACATTGTGTACAAGTATTTGGCCCGCCCAGAGTTAGTATCACCGACTTAAATGCTGATGTCGTAGGGACTATCCGCTATGGAGTAAAAGTTATGGACGGATTGAGCGATACCAAGACATTGGTTGATTTTGCGGATGTATTACTTATTACAGGTACCATTTTAGCTAATGGAACATACCTTGATATTTTGGGGGAAGTTGGGGATAAACCCTACTATTTTTTCGGTACCACATGTGCGGCGCTGGCGCATCTCAATAATATGAACCGCCTATGCCCTTTTTCAAGGTAGTATTTTAAAAAGCTAATTTGACGCTGCAATTTAAGCGGTGGCTAGATATTACCACGCTTATTATCAATACGGCAAAGCCGTGAATGAATGGTAAATGATCAGACAAGAGAACTTACTTTCCCAAATCGCCTAATTGGCGATCTTTTTTTGTTTAAATAACTCAAAAGTTATTCGACATATGCAATAAACGTTGTATAATAAAAAGTGAAAAAGACATATGTCATAAAAGATAAGGAGGTGGGTCATATGCCAAAATAAGATGGAACTGACCCGATGAGATGCGGAACGACTATTAGAGGTTTCGGACCTTGTGCCGGAACAAATACTGCTAAATACGGTGCAGGCTTCGGACTGAGATTATTACTTAGATGTAGACGCGGCTCCGGATGATAGTTTGGCGGAAACTATTCGTAGGCTAAGCTTCCTCCAAAACACAAAAAGGATTGCTTCAAGAACAAAGAAATGCGCTGCAAAGCCGACTTGAAGCTGTTGATAAGAAATGTAAAAAATATCATAAGAAATGCAGGAGGTCGTTCTGGCTATTTCTGATACATAAAAATGTGAGGTGAAAAGATTGCTTTATTCATTTGACGGAAAGCAGCCTGAGATTGGCAAAGATACTTACGTAAGTGAACTTGCAATGGTAATTGGTGACGTTAAAATTGGGGACAACTGTTATATTGGCCATGGCGCGATTTTGCGGGGGGATTACGGGAGTATTGAGATAGGTTCCGGGACTGCTGTTGAAGAAGGTGTAGTTGTACACGCCCCGCCAAGGGAAACCTGTAAAATTGGGAAAAAAGTAACCATTGGCCACGGAGCAGTAGTTCATGCTGCCGAGGTTGGCGATTTAGCTGTACTTGGCATGGGCTCTATTACCAGTATACGTTCAGTAATCGGCGCTGGAACCATCGTGGCCGAGGGAGCGGTAATAAAAATGAGGCAGGTTGTGCCTGAAAAAATCGTTGTGGCCGGAAATCCAGCCGTTAAGGTACGCGACATAGAAGAGAAAGATACTGAATTATGGACTTATGGGAAGCAATTATATATTGATCTCGCGAAAAAATATCTTGATGTAGGAATGCATCTAATCCCTACGGATAAATAAAATTATAACTTTTATATCAATTAGTATGTTGGCTTACTTAATGAACTTAATAGTTTTTTTAGTTTTTTATATATCTTCCTGAAATATATATCCGGTTGTTTCTTCAATCGTACAGCTTGACATATTAAAGAATTCATAATTCTATATCTGGTTTACTTTATAAATATACCTCTCCGGCAAATTATACCGGAGAGGTATATTTATTATAATAAGTTAGCTTTCGTCATAAAAATGCTGCTAAATATGTTGAAAATGTCAAAAGTTGAGGTCTGACCTCATATAAAAGAAAACTATTGAAAGATTATTACAATAAAAATAATTAATAATAAAAATAAAGGATATTTATGTCCCAAACGTTAAATATAACTTATTTGAACTTATATGAAAACAAAAACTTCTAAAAAAATGGTGTGCAGCCAGACCGCTAAACCCGCCAATTTTAACGGCCATATTTTTTACCTTGCTGGGTGCCCTGCTGCTTAACAAAACTAAATTAGGATGAAGGAGGTCGGGGAAGCATTACCGGAACCGTTACGGCTTGTCTGCTACCGGGAATATTGCGCAATGGCCTGACTATTTTGAGCATACCTTTTCATTACCAGCAGTTACCATTGGCATTATTATTTGGGCAGCAATAATAATTTCTGAGCTGCGGCTAAAGAATGCCCCGATCACTTAAACATTAATAATTAAGAGGGACGGATATTCGAAAGCCAAGTTAAAATCTAAGATAAACGAAGATATTTTACGATAAGCAAAGTATCTTTAAGAGGGTATTGATGAAAATCAATTAATTGCATTACTTTGGAAAAGCAAGAAATACTTATGGAGGATCAATATGCTGGAGGTATCAATAAATAACTTGCAATTTGCTTATGACAAGGAATTGGTTTTGGGTGGCCTTGATTATGAAGCAAAAGCCGGTAAATTTGTCTGCTTTTTAGGACTATCGGGTTCAAAGCATCAGTGATTGTGATTTGACAATTTTACGTGCCACAAAGATTGGCTTTATTTTTCAGGAGACCAATCTTTTTCAAGCCTTGACAATTGGCGAAAACTTGGCTTTTAGGTTAAAGATTATAAATAAATATAAAAAGAATAAACTAAACAAGACAAGCATCAACCAAAAGGTTGATGTCTATTAGGGAAAATTGGGTATTGGGGGCAGACGGAACTTTCTGCCGTATCAATTGAGTGTGGGCCAAAGGCGTCGACTGGTAGTGGCCGGAGCCTTGATAAAGGAACCATTAGTGATTTTGGCAGATGAACCGACAAACGACTTGGACGATTTTGGGGCAAATGAAGTTATTAAACTATTGCAGTTGGTAACTGCAGATGGTGGAACCGTAATAATGGTCACTCATAATATGCTTTGGGCAGAACAGGCCAACTGCAGATATGCAATGAACTATGGCGTTTTGGCTCCCAAATAGTTGCAAGGCTCAGCTTTCTATGATGTTCAGAACAATCGATAAATATTGAAGAAAATAGAATTTGGAATATAAACAATGATTAGGTTTTATGAGCACGACCAAATTAAAAAAAAGAAGTGTGAGACGATGGGAAATGTTAATCTAAGCAGAGTTAATGAAATGACACCTGTGGAACGTGCCGCCGCCATGGCTAAAGGCAAAGCAATTGATCGTTTACCTTGCAATCCGAATGTAGCCAATGGTGTGGCCAGGGTTTATGGTTGCAAAATATCCGAATTTAATAGTGATGCAAAAACTTTGGCAGCAGCCCAAATTGCGGCCTACAAACGCTTTGGCTATGACAGTGTTCGCATTTTTACGGATTTGTTTACTTTATGCGAGGCAATGGGCGCCAAAGTAAAGTTCCCCGATGATGATACTGCCGATTTGTTGGAACCGGCAATTTACGATGTAAAAGATATCGGTAAACTCCAACCTGCCAGTCCATATAAGGACGGCAGATTACCTGTTCATTTAGATGCCATGAAATATTTGATTGAAGAGGTTGGTAACGAAGTGGGTTGTTCCGGTGCGGTTGTTGGCCCTTTTACAAATGCTTTTTTCCTGTTGGGCGTAGATGATACTTTAAAACTGATAACCAAAAATCCCGAGGCTGTTCATGCATTATGCCGTGTTTCGCTTGAGACCTGTAAAAATTTTGCCGAGGCAGTTATTCATTTAGGCTTGACACCTACCATTTCCGAGCCAATGTCTTCCTGTACCGTGGTCAGTCCCAAAACTTTTCGTGAGTTTTCCGCACCGTATTTGAAAGAGTTGGTTGATTTCATCAAGAGCAGGGGAAAGGGTGTAATAATGCACATTTGTGGTAAAACCAGCCACATTTGGGAAGACATTGCCGATATGAATGTTAGTGGCTTCAGCATTGATAATGTTGCCAGTCTGACTGGATGTAAAAAAGCAATTGGTAATCAAGTGCGAATTCTTGGCAATGTTGATCCGGGTGGCATTGTTTATTGCGGCACTCCGTTGGATGTTCGCCTGAAAACCCTGGAGGGCATTGCCGAATGCTATGATTCGCCTAAAGGCTATACTCCAATGAGTGGTTGCAGTTTACCGGTTGAAACGCCTTTTGAAAACATTCAAGCCATGATGGATACCGTGCGTGATGTAGGATATCCCGTGATACCGGAAAATGTTGCAGCCATGATAAATGATTGTAAAACACAAATAAATAATTTATAGATACCGCAAATTATCAACTAATTGTCAAACAGTTACACATAACCTAATGCCATGCTAGAGGGTTGCGCGGGAGGGTCTTAATAATGGGTATAACAGAAAAAAGACCGGCCATTTGCGGTGTTTGTCCCGGAGGGTGTGCCGTAGAGGTAGCGCTGAAAGATGAGAGGCTGGTTGATGTGCAGCCTTTAAAGGGGTCGCCCTTTGGGAACCTGTGCATCAGGGGCAAGCACGGTCCGGAAATTGTTTATTCCAAAGATAGATTAAGAACCCCTCTGATCCGGGTAGGCGAACGGGGGGAAGGTAAATTCCGGGAAGCCGGCTGGGATGAGGCTCTGGATTATACAGTGCGAAAAATGCAGGAGATAAAAAAAAAATACGGCCCACAAGCGCTAATTAGCCACTCGGGCCGAGGCGCTTTTGAGCAATCCATGCTAGACTTTTGCAACAGTAAAACAGACACGATAGCCTCCAAGCTTTTATTGCCCTTTGGTTCGCCTAATATCGCCAGTTGTGGATCTCTGTGCTTTGTTTCCTTCGGCTTACTGGCACCCATTGCCACTTTCGGCATTCCTGGTACTGCTCTTGAGCCAGACTTGAAAAATAGCAAACTAATGGTTGTTTGGGGCTCAAATCCCATCACCGATTCACCACCCTTTTTATTTAACCGAATAGTTAACTACCGAAGGAACGGTTTGAGAATTATTGCTATTGACCATATGAGAACTGACATTGCCCAAAGGGCAGACCAATGGGTGGCTGTGCGTTCGGGGACGGACGGGGCGCTGGCCTTGGGTATGATTAATTTAATTATTCAAGAGAAATTATACGATGAAGATTTTGTGCGTAATTGGACAGTAGGCTTTGATGAACTTAGCAATTATGTGAGGGAGTTTACTCCGGAGGTAGTGGAGAAGATTACCAGGGTCCCCGCGAAGACCGTTATGGATCTGGCCCGTGAGATTGCTACCACGAAAAACGTTTGTCTGCGCACTTATACCGGGTTGGAGTATACCAACAGCGGGGTGCAGAATATCAGAGCGGTGTATATTTTATTCGCCATAACCGGCAATCTTGATGTGCCGGGCGGGTTATTCATCAACATGCCTTCAGGCAGTACCGTGGAGCAGGAAGAGTTTCCTCTACCAGACGGAGTTTTACCTATCGGTGCGCGTGAATACCCCTTGTTTTATGAATTAACCCGCTGCGCTCATTATATGGAATTACCTAATGCCGTCCTCAAGGGAGACCCCTATCCGGTCAAGAGTTTGTTAATTAACGGATCGTCTACTATCACCTCCTACCCGCAGCCTGAAATTTGGGAAGAGGCATACCGTAATCTGGAATTCATGTTGGTAATCGACATCATTATGACCAGAGATGCTATTTTCGCCGACGTAGTGCTGCCTTCGGCTACTTATTACGAAATCAACTCCTACCAGCGTTACCAGGGTTATTTGCGTTTGCGCAAAAGAGTTATAGAACCTATCGGTAAATCTCGAAATGGTATTTTAATTATGGCTGACCTGGCTAAAAGGTTGGGTTACGGCCACCTGTACCCGCAAAGCGAGGAAGAGTTATTAACTCAGGCATTCGCCGGAAACCCGCAGTTGCTGGAGTCATTAAAGAACAGTCCTGATGGCGTTAAACTGGCTGCTCCAGAACGCCAGTACAAAAAATACGCCACCGGGCTGCTAAGAAAGGATGGCCGGCCGGGCTTCCCGACTACCTCCGGCAAGCTGGAGATTACCTCGAATTTATTGGCCAAACATGGCTATGATGAACTGCCTATTTATATTGATCCCCTTGAGGGTCCCCTGCAGAATCCGGAGCTAGCAATGAATTATCCTCTGGTTATGAACACCGGGGCCAGAATTCAGTCAACCTTCCGTTCCCAGCATTTAAATGTTCCCAGCCTAGTTAAATTGCAGGATAAACCTCAGGTGTTAATTAATTCGGCAGATGCCCGTGACCGTGGTATTAAGGACGGTGACAAAGTAATGGTTATCACGAAGCGGGGGAAGGTAGCCTTTTTCGCAAATGTAACGGACAAGGTTTTGACCGGACAGGTTGAGATAAATATGGGAGGAGGTAACCCTGCACAGTTTGAGGCCTGGCGGGAAGCCAATGTTAATGTGCTGACGGATTTTGCCAACCGTGATCGAATTTCTGGCTTTCCCGTGTTTAAGGCACTGCTCTGCCAAATCAAGCTTGCTGAGTAAATGTTTACAGGCGAAAGAAAGAGGGGTGCTTAAGTGGTTCAAAAAATTCTTGATTATAAATGTAAAAGAGCCAATGCTTCCGGTTTTAACGAAAAAACTATCACCGGCCTCCAATTGGAGTTTCCCAAGAGCTATAACGATGCCGGTACTATGGCAGCAATTTCTATAGCCATAAAAAAAGAAGAAGGAAGCCCTGTTTGCCTGTTACCTTTTTGCCATACGGTGGAGGCAGAAACCCTGGGCGGTATTATTAATTTAAGCGACGGTAAATTTGGCCCTCGGGCAGCAACTTATGCATATACTTCCGTGGAAGAGCTTTTGCATTTGTCTGATATTGATTTTAATCAAGGGAGAATCGGAGAGGTATTAAAGGCTTGCCAAATGATTAAGTCTCAAGGGGAGACAATCGTTTTGGAAGTTTCGGGGTTTTTTACCATACTTAATTCTTTAATCGATGTGACCAAAATTTTTAAGGCATGGCGTAAGAATGTTGAGTTAGTGGATAAAATATTTAGTTTTCTAGCAAAAAACTTATATTCGTTTATTGAGGAGGCAAAAAAAGCCGGGGTAGCTATGGTTTCCTATGCGGACCCTGCGGGAAGCGTGAATATTATCGGACCTAAATACACGGAACTAGTTGCCAGGAACTTTACTGTGCCGTTTCTAAAAAAGACATCCGATTTGGCAGACGATAATTTTATCATCCATTTATGTCCCAAAACAAGCTTGATCTTGCTCAGCCTGGGAGTAGCTGAAAGAAAGACTATTGATTTGTCCCAGAGGATTAATTATATTGAAGCCTGTTTAAAGGCTATCGGTAGAGAAAAAATTATCGGCCAGGCGTGTATTAAAGATACCCAGGCAGTATTAAGTCATGGCAAAATTACATCCTTGCAGCTTGTTTAACTAGCTAATTAAATACAAAAATCAACTGGAGGGTCATAAAATGAAAAGTAAAGAAGAAATATTAAAAGAGTTGTCCGACTGTGTGGTTGATATGGAAGATAAATTGGTCTGTGGAGTGGCCGAGGAATATATTCAAGCGGGTTATCCGGCTTTGGACGGTATAAACGAAGGCCTGGTAGACGGTATGCAAAGAACTGCTGAATTATATGAACAGGAAGAATACTTTATTCCAGAGCTTTTAATTTGTTCTGACGCCATGTATAACGGTTTGGATGTTTTACGGCCACACTTGTTAAAAACCGAAAGCCGTCAGGAAAAGCACAAAATAGTCATTGGTGTTGTAGAAGGGGATACTCATGATATCGGAAAAAACCTGGTACGCATTATGCTGGAAGCGGCAGGTTATGAAATGCATGATTTGGGCAGAGATGTTGCTTTGCAGAGTTTCGTGGACAAAGCCAAAGAAATCAATGCCAACGTTATCGCGATGTCTACCTTAATGTCAACTACCATGCCAGGTATGGGTCAGGTAATTGAAATGCTAAAAGCAGAGGGGATCAGGGATAAAGTAAAGGTGATCATCGGCGGCGCCCCCATTTCCCCGGCTTTTGCCCAAAAGATTGGTGCTGACGGTTATTCCGCTACCGCAGTAGACGCAGTCAAACTAGTGGACAAGCTCATGAGAGCAGAGTCAGAAAAAATTGGAGCTTAGCCAATGCAAGCTTTTACTCCTAAAGAAAGGCTTTTTGCAGTGGTGAATAAACAACCAGTTGATAAACCACCTTGTATTTGCCCTGGTGGCATGATGAATATGATGTTCCAGGATATTATGGAAAAATCGAACTGCCTGTGGCCGGAAGCGCATGTAGACCCGAAAAAAATGGCCGACCTGGCCTATGCCCTAAATGAAGCGGGCGGCTTTGAAAACTACGGCTTGCCCTTTTGTATGACGGTAGAGTCTGAGGCAATGGGCGCTAGAGTGAACATGGGGAATTTGCTTTGTGAACCCCACGTTGTTGACTCTCCCTTGTCGTCTTCAGCTCAGGTGTGCTTATTGCAGCCCCTGGACATTAATTCCGGCAGGGCCAAAGTAGTGATTGAGGCCATTAAGCTTTTAAACGCCCGAAATACAGGTGTGCCGATTATCGGTAACCTGACCGGCCCGGTCAGCATTGCCGGTACCCTGGTGGATATGTCTGTTTTACTGAAGGAATACCTGAAGAGCCCGGCAGAGGCAGAAAAGCTCATGGAGTTCATTGTGGAAAATCTGATTGCTTTCGGTTGGGCGCAAATAGAGGCCGGAGCAGATGCTATTTGTATTGCCGAGCCCAGCGGTACCGGTGAAATATTGGGCCCGCAAAGATTTAAGGCTTTTTCAGTAAGGTATGTCAATGAGGTATTGGATGCTTTGTCGGTCCCCGTAAAAATTGTGCATATTTGTGGTGCTTTGAAAAGCGTTTACGAAATTATTTCAGAGTTTCATTGTAATGTGTTTAGCTTTGATTCCATTGTGCCGGTGGCGTTAATAAAAAAATATATTCCCGAAAAGGTGGTTATGGGCAATATCAATACCCATGCCCTGGGAACTATGTCACCGGAAAAGGTGGCCAGTTTGGTAAAAACAGCCATATCCAAGGGCATAGACATTGTAGCTCCGGCTTGCGGGCTCTCAACTGCCACTCCTTTAATTAATGTGCAAGCAATGGTTACAGCGACTAAACAGAAAAACAAACAGCTAACTAAATATCCAGGAGATAAAAATGGCAAAGGTTACTATTAACCATGATAACGGTACTGTAAGTGTTTTTGAAAGCTACCGGGATTTCAATCTTTATCAATTTTTAGCGGGATTAGAATTAATTGATGCTCCTTGCGGCGGTGTTGGAGGCTGTGGAAAATGCAAGGTAAAGATTTTAGATCCATCTATCGCTTGGTTAGATAGGGAAAAAGAGGTTTTTAACGAGCAAGAGCTTGACGAAGGATGGCGTTTGGCTTGCTTGCATGTCGTGGCCGAGGATATTACTTTGGCATTACCTCCTGAAGATGAGGTAAGCGAAATTATAAGCAAGGGCTATTTAAGAGATTTTGTTAGTAAACCTCATATTTCAAAAAGACTTAATCAAATTGGCAATACCGTGGTTATGGCAGGACAGGATATTATCGGCATTGAGCAGGGTGATACGAGGGACAGGCTCTATGGCCTGGCAATTGATATCGGCACCACAACTGTTGTGGCCGGCCTAATTGACCTGGCCAATGGCCGGGAACTGGCAAGTGTATCCTGTTTGAACGGGCAAAAGACTTTTGGACAGGATGTGATGACCAGAATTAATTTTGCTATGACAAATGCAAACGGCACGCTAATTCAGCAGAAAACTATTTTGCAAGATCTAAGAAAATTAATTAAAGGAATTTTTATCCAGTGCAGCCGGAATTACGCCATTACCGCCCAAGATATTTATGAAATTACGGTGGGTGGGAACAATACCATGATTCATTTTCTGGCCGGTATTGACCCTTCTTCCATGGGTATATCACCATATTTGCCGGCTTTTAACGGGGCGTTAGTTTTACAGGGCGCTAAGGATTTGCAATTGCCTGTATCCGACTTCTGTTTAGTTTATTGTCTGCCTGCGGTGTCTGCTTTTGTGGGTGGAGATATCACAGCAGGGATCTTAGCCTGTGGCATTCATCATGATGCCAGGAATATTCTTTTCATTGATATCGGCACCAATGGCGAAATGGTACTATCCAGAAATGGCCGGCTCGTTGCCTGCTCTTGTGCCGCAGGACCTGCTTTGGAGGGGATGAACATCAGCTGCGGAGTCAGGGCTGCAAGGGGTGCTATCGAGGATGTGCGGCTAAGGGGCACCGGTGCCTGTATTGCGGTTGAGGTTTCCGTGATTGGCGGGGGCAAACCAACCGGGCTTTGCGGCAGCGGCTTGCTGGCTGCTGTAGCCGAACTGGTCAGAACCGGTATTATGCATAAAAGCGGCCGTCTACTAGAGCACCCTTTGGTAGAAAGAGCCGCCGGGAAAAAACGTTTTATCATTGATCGTGAAAATGATATATATTTGACCCAGCAGGATATAAGGCAAGTGCAACTTGCTAAAGGGGCGATTCTATCCGGGATCCAAACAATGGTACAAGCATCCGGTATAGATTTTTCGGAAATTAACCAAGTGTTGGTAGCCGGCCAGTTCGGAGCACATTTAAAGGTGGAAAGCTTAACGGGCGCAGGTCTTATCCCTCGGGAGTTGGAAAATACAATAACCTATGTGGGCAATACCTCCAAATCAGGCGCTTATCTTTGTCTGCTTTCCTCTGAAGAAAGAAAGTCTGTAGAAAAGTTGGCCAACGAAATTAGTTATATTGAATTATCCCATTTGGAAGGTTTTGATGCCGTATTTGTTAAGGCAATGGAATTTTAATGAATGAAGGTGTGAACATGCATCAGGATGATTTAATGACCCCAATAGAAAGGGCGAAGGCACTGGAGAAAAAGGAACCTGTAGACAGGATGCCTATCGGTATGTTTTACGGCGCCCCCGGTCACTCTCTGCTGGGTTGGACCAGAAGGCAGGAAAAAGCTGATGCCCGTTCGATGGCTGAAGTGCAAAAGAAAGTCTATGAAGTTTTTGGCTGTGACAGTGTGAGCGTGTCTTATGGCCTGCACGGTATGCCGGTAGCTTTTGGCGCAGTTATGTCTGACCCGGAGCATCAGCCGCCGGCTATTTTGGAAAACCCAATCAAGGATATTAATGATTTGAGTATGTTGGATTTGGAACGTGTTACCGTAAAAACAGATCCGACCGTTAAAAAATGTTATGAGGCCGCACTTATCCTGAGAGAAGAACTGGGGCATGAAGTGAACTGCAGCATGGGGTTTACGGGAGCATTTACCTGTGCATCGGGTTTGGTCGGCACGGAACAGCTCTTAAGAGCTCTGCACAGGCAGCCTGAGCAGGTGCACAAGCTTTTGGAATTTATTACGCAGGCTTTACTGCAGCTGGCCAGGCCTTTCCTGGAAGAAGGTTTTAGCGTTTCGATAGCCGATCCGGTTGCTTCAGGCACGATCATCCAAAGGAAACGGTTTCAAGAATTTGTGGTACCTTATGCCCGCCGTTTTGTGAAGGATTGCGAGGCTATCAAACCAGGACCGATGTGCTGTCATATTTGTGGTGATACAAGTAAACTGCTAGAGGATATGGCCGATTGCGGCTATAAAATAATCAGTCTCGATAACCAGGTGGATTTGACGCTTGCTAAAGAAAAGATCGGTGATAGAGTGCATTTGATAGGGAACGTTGATCCCATCAGTATCGTTTATCTGGGCACGCCTCGGCAGGTAAGGATAGGTGTACGGGAGTGCTTTAAAAAGACCTGGGACAGCCCTGGCGGGTTTACTATTTCCACCGGCTGCGATTCAGCTTATGGCACACCTTTGGAGAATTCTCTGGCTTTTATAGCCGAAGCCCGTAAATGCGCCAAATATCCGTTAAACCCGGAAAACTTTTTATAATGTTTTTTGTGAGAGCCTCTCCCAAGCATGGAAGAGGTTCTCACAAAACTATACTTCTCATCTGTAGAGGTTTTTCTCTCTGATGTAATTATAATTTTCTAATCCCCGTTTAAGCTTCAGCCTGAAATTGTTCAGACAAACGATCAATGGCCCTTTTTTCTATTCTACTTACGTAGGAACGGGAAATCCCCAATTTTTTAGCAATTTCCTTTTGTGTTTTACGACCCTTGCCACGTAGGCCGAAACGCAATACCAGCACTTTTCTCTCCTGGGGGGGAAGTTTTTTTAGCTTTCTCCACAACTGTTCCTTGTCCAAAATGCGCGAAACCATCTCAGCTACCGCCTCAGCATCCGTGCTGAGAATATCCAGAAAATGGATTTCATTACCTTCCTTATCAGTTCCGATCGGTTCATACAGCGACATTTCCGAACGCTTTTTTTTCTTGGAACGCATATACATTAAAATCTCGTTTTCAATACACCTGGAAGCATAGGTAGCCAGTCGCGAAGATTTAGCTGCATTAAAGGTGTTCACTGCTTTAATTAAGCCGATAGTGCCGATGGAAATCAAATCATCAAAATCGTCACCGCTATTCTCGAATTTTTTAATGATATGAGCTACTAATCTTAGATTGCGTTCAATCAACACTTCTTTTGCCTTTTCATCCCCCTGCGACAATTTCTCCAGGTAATGATGTTCTTCCTCCTCCGTTAACGGTTTAGGAAAACTATTTTGTGCCACATATGAGATAAGTAACATAATCCCTTGGACTATCGACATCACCGCTAGGGTCCAGAAACCAGGCAATGAACATTCCCCCTTTTATGCAATAGTTATATATATTATGATAAAAAAATCAGACTGTGCCTGTACAAATAAAAAATATTGTTGACATAGCAAATTATACAAGGTAGAATCAAATTATAAATTGAACCAATATTCATTTTTTGCATAACTTAATATTTGATTACGGGAGTCTATAATGGTATATCATAAAACTGAAAAAATAATAGAAAAACAACAGTCACGTAAAAGGAAAATACTTAATGCAGCAAGAGAAATCCTGGCTGAAAAAGAAATGGGCAGTACCTCTATCAAGGCAATTGCCAAAAGAGCTGGAATTGCAACAGGTACCTTCTATCTATATTTTAAAGATAAAGATGCCTTGATCGACGTTTTGCTTAAAGAAATCTACAAGGAACTACTTGATATTATAAAAAAGGAAAGAGCGCCGTTCACAAATGGTTTTGACAAGCTGGAAGCTACCATGAAAGCTTGTATAGATACCTTTATGGGGAAAAAACATCTGGCCAAAATCCTCTTGGATCTTTCACCACAGAACAATACAGTTTTTAACACAAAATTTTCGGATATTATAAATGACCTAATCAGCTTTACCAAGATTGACCTGGACGAACTGATGGAACAGCAGTTGATTCCGGAGCAGGATACACTGGTTAGCGCAACTGCATTTGTAGGTGCTTTCCGTGAGGTTATTTTATATTGGATCAATAGTGATGAGCCATTAGATATAGATCTAGCCTATAAGACGTTAATTAATTTTAATATGAGAGGTCTGGGGAAGAATTAAGAGATGGATTATTTATCGATAGAATCTTTACAGGTAAGCTATGTTCAAGACAACCAAATTACCCCTGCTCTTAAAAATTTTAGTTTATCCCTTCCTTTTGGGAGTATAGGTGTGATTATTGGACCTTCAGGATGTGGAAAGAGTACACTTTTAAACGTTTTAGCCGGACTGAATCAGATTTATCAAGGGACAGTATTAATAAATGGTAAATCACCTAAAGAATGTTGCGCAACAGCTTTAATTCTGCAAGAGTATGGTCTTTTACCCTGGAAGACAGTCTGGGATAATGTTAGGCTGGGATTACAAATTAGGGGATTTTCAAAGAAAGAGACTGTTTTAAGGACGGAAAAGATCCTCAATAAATTGGGACTCTTATATTTAAGAAAACGGTATCCAGCCCAACTGAGTGGAGGACAGCAGCAAAGAATTGCGATCGCTAGATCTTTAGTCCTTGAACCGGAGCTCCTATTAATGGACGAGCCTTTTTCTTCCTTAGATGCACTTACCAGGGAAGAAATGCAAGATTTCCTTCTTGAGCTTTGGCATGAAACTAATCTAACCATTCTCTTAATTTCACATAACATTGAAGAGGCAGTTTTCTTAGGGCAGAAGATTTTTGTCATGTCAGAGTGCCCTGGAACCATCATAAAGGAACTTTCAAACCCTCTGGCTGGCGACTACTCCGCCCGAGGGAAAGTGGAATTCCTAGAAATAACCAACTCTTTGCGCTCAAGCTTGAGAGGGTTGAATTAACCATGAATCAAAGAGACCTTATTCAAAAGTCTTTTTATACTTTGACGGCAGTTGTAATCCTGATCGCTTTTTGGTATCTATTATCCTTGATCCTAAACACCCCTGCTTTGCCGACTCCGTTAGCTGCCTTTAAAAGCTTCTTTGAACTTTTTACTAGTGAATTAATGTCACATTTGACAATTAGTTTTTATCGAGTTGGGGTGAGCCTTGTAATTGCTACCGTTTTGGGAGTTCCATTGGGGTTATTTCTTGGCAAAAATAAAAGAGCTGATGAATTTTCAGCTCCCTTGATCTATATGACCTACCCCGTACCCAAAGTAGTATTTCTTCCTATTTTTTTAATTCTTTTGGGGATCGGCAATCTATCTAAAATTGTACTGATTACTTTAATTATATTTTATTTAATACTTGTAACTACCCGGGATGCAGCTAGAAACTTACCAAAAGAATACGTTGTTTCAGTTAAGTCTTTGAGCGCAAATGAGTTAGAGCTATATCAGCATGTGTATTTTCCAGCCTGTCTGCCTGCCATTCTAACTTCTTTAAGATTGGGATTGGGTATTGCCATGTCCGTGCTTTTCCTCGTGGAAACCTATGCTACCCAGGAAGGGATCGGCTACTTTATTATGAATTCATGGAGCAGTTTATCTTACGATAAAATGTTTGCCGGGATCATTGCTATGGGTCTAATGGGATTTTTGCTGTATTTGCTATTAGATGCCTGTGAAAAAGTGCTGTGTTCCTGGGTTCATTTATAAAGCGAAGGAAAAAATTAATAACAGGAGGTAACCATATGCGATTTAAATCTCTACTAATTACTCTGCTTAGCATGATTCTTTTGCTGGCAGTGGCTACTGGCTGTGCTCGTAATGGGCAAGAAAATGAGCAAGAAAATTCACAAGCCATATTAAAAATTGGCTCCCTAACGACTGAGGAGAATTTGCCTATCTTGGTGGCTCAGAAAAATGGTTATTTTGAGTCTGAGAATGTACAGGTCGAATTTGTTCCGTTGCAAAGTCCTGTAGAGCTCCAGAACGTCTTTCAATCTGGTGAGCTAGATGGAATGATCACAGATATGATGATTGCTCTCATGCTTAAAGGTTCTGGGGAGGATCTGCGTATTACCTCTATCGCGCTGGGTTCAACCCCGCAAGAAGGACGTTTTGCTATTGTGGCAGCCCCTAATAGTGATATTAAAACGGTGCAAGACTTAAAAGGTAAAAGTATTGGTATATCCAATAATTCAATTATCGAATATGTAACGGATAGAATTTTGGGCCAAGCTGGGATGAGCCCGTCTGAAGTCAAAAAAACCACGGTCGCTAAAATACCGGTAAGAATTCAAATGCTTTTAAATAACCAGATTGATGCTATCACCGTTCCAGATCCACATATTTCTAACGCAGTAGCTCAAGGGGCTAAGGTTATTGCAGATGATACCAATGGAGAAAATCTTTCCCAATCTGTAATAATTATGACTCAAAAAGCACTAAGGAGTAAAACAGATGCCATATCCCGTTTTTACAAGGCATATGCAAAGGCGGTAGAAGACATCAACAGTGAACCTGATCAGTATAAAGGCCTATTAGTTACTAATATTAATATCCCTGAACAGATTGCCAATAGTTATAAAGTACAGAATTACCCGGAACCTCAACTTCCAGTTGAGAAAGACGTCAACAATGTTATTAACTGGTTAAAAAATAAAAATTTACTTAAGAATGATATTAAATATACAGAAGTGATCCAGAAGGGCTTATATTAACATTATATCCATCCCAAAAAATTAAAGGGAAACGCTAAAATGCATTTCCCTTTAATTTCCTTATGACACGAAATTTCATCAAAATTATAATGCAAGTAGGGTATTGATGCTAGCGGTTAAAGCAACTAGATAAGTTTGGTAACAAGTTGTTGATTTGCGTAGAACAGTTACCTAGTTGTGAGCATGTGGTATTACCTGCAGTAGGAAATTGGGACTGAAATTGGCTAATTAGTTGTGAAACATTATTCCCTGATTCTGAAATACCCTGATTACATGAAGACCCGGTACATAAGGATACGGGATCACAAGAAGACCCGGTACATAAGGATACAGGATCACAAGAAGATCCAGAACATAAGGACACAGGATTACATGAAGATGAGAGACAACTCGATGTAGCAGCTAGAGCTGGGATTGCGGAAAGCATTAGCAATCCCGCTAAGGTAGCAATTACTATTAACTTTTTCATTTGTTTTACACCACCTTAATTTGTGTAATATGTTTTAATAACAACATTAATTAAGTTAACATATATTGAATACCAATGGCAACCTGTAAATAATAGCAAGTTGTAACGGTAATAAATATAGACTAACAATCAATTGCTTATAATAATATTTATCCAATTATATAATTCACTCTATCCTATTTTTACCTTTTTCTTTGGCAAGGTAGAGTTGCTGATCCGCCTTGGCCAATAGATCCTTTTCCTTTTTTCCGTCATCCGGCCACTGGGCAATTCCAATTGAGATAGTAAAAAGGGGGTTAGCTACTTCAGCAAGTCGCTTTCTGATTTTATCAGCTACCACTTTGGCTCCCTCCCTGGGTGTATACGGGAGAAGCAGCATGAATTCATCACCGCCAAAACGGGACACTGTGTCGGTGGGGCGAACTATTTCTAGTGCTATGTCAACAAAGGTTTTCAAACAATCGTCTCCCTTTGCATGCCCATAAGTGTCATTGATAGTTTTAAATGAATCGAAGTCAATTGCCATTACTGAGTGAACATCATTTCCCAAGCTTTTATTCAATATAGTTATGAAACGATTGGAAAACTCTTGCCTATTCGCTGCTCCGGTAAGTGTATCGTAATATGCTAACCGAGCCATTTCCTCCATAGCTTTCTGTAGTTCGAGGGTACGCTCTCGGACCTTCTCTTCCAGTATCTGATTTGTACTAACTAATTGCTCCTTTATACTATACAAATCAACATAAGGTTTTTTTACATTTTCCATAAAGAATGTTACATATAAAAGGATGTAACCGGCAAAACGAAACACATGTCCCAACACGTTGGTGGTGGCGTAGACATTTTCATAAGAGATAAAGCATATTTCGCTGAAAATGGATAACAGCAGAGATAGCACGATCAATTCCAGGAAAGGCTTCATGTATTTTTTGTATAAATATACATAGCCGATGGTTGTTAGGAATAAAACAACAATAATAAAATATTCACAATATACCTTGATATCCGTAAGACCTTGCCCTTCAGCATACATAGTAGGATATAACTGAGGATTAAGAGAAACTGTGCCAATAATTAATACTACCAAGCCCAGGGTAGTAATTAGTAAGAAGAACCTGAACTGCTTTGTAATTTTTAACTCACGATTATATAGGAGCAAACTAAATAGGAAGGTGAAAGCCATTAATATCCTTCCAATAATATAAAAAATTGTTGCCTTGTTAGGACACTGTGATGAAAAAATATCAGGCATCCCTTTATAGGTATAAAGATGAAACAAGTCTATAAAGCCTACAGCCAAAAGCCCCACACCAATAAAATAACTGTAATATACCCTTTCTCCTAAATAAGAATACCAGGTTACGGTAAAAAAACAAAAAGCCACAAATACACAAAAAAATTCAATGTTGATATGTATTGTAAGAAAGATTTTTTCCGAAAAATTAAATTGGGGTTCCAATATTTTTACTATCCAGCATAGGAAAAGACATGAAACTATCAAGAAAGAACTTTTCCACAATAAATTAGCCATTTTTAGCTTGTTAGTGCTTTCTTTTATAATCACTCAACTCACTCTCTTAGGTATATATTGACATAATATATGAATAAAGTACTTTATGTGAATTTAATTTACCATTTTGTAGTAAAATATTTTAGTTGCCAAACTTTGGAATATATTATATGTAATTTGCTAAAGTCTGCATGTGCAGAGGCTGGGAACGGGAGAATAAAAAAAAATTCCCCGTTACCACTGGTTAACGTTTCGAGAAAGCTAAATAAAAAACACCTTTTTAGGGTGCTTCTGCTTACCGCTATACAATATAACTTAAATCAACCAAGAGAACAAGCCAATAAGGCAAAAAAGCCGAGCATATTCCATGCCCGGCTTTAATAATCTGCCTATTGTCGTATAACTCACTGTCAATTATTATGATTAATGTAGCGGCAACGGCGTAAAAATATAAAACAGCCTTGGCTTACTAGTTGAGGCTTTCTCTCCTGTAATAAATAGTTGATCGTATTATCTTTGAAATGTAGATTAAGTTAAAAAAAACCTGCTTAATCCAATCATTACCAATAATAATCCAGGTAGAATTGAAATTTTATTGCCAAGGAGGGTACTACTCCATTTTGAACCTGCAATTGCCCCACAATACATAAATAGAAACTGGCACACTCCCACGCATAAAGCTGTAATTATAATATTAAAACCCATAAGTGAAATTGCCACCCCAGCTCCTAGCGAATCAAGGGCTAATGCCATACCCAGTAATAGTGATTCGTGTATGGATATTGTTCCTGACTTATCGGCATCAGCAATTTGTGGCTCTTTAAGTATTTTTATTAAGAAGCCAAGTAAGTGAATCTGAAAAATGATTAGGGTTTCTGATGAATATTCTTTTTTATCTTCAGAAAGTGTTTCTTCATCCCTAAAATATTGATAAGTCGCCCATGCCCCAAGGAGAACTAATATGAAACCTCCTATATGCTGGGACATTGTTTTTGTTATATAATTTTCTATCACATTGCCTGCCAGCATTGATATGCTTAAGCTGGCCATAGATATTAAACATATTATGAATATGGATAACACTGGTAATTTAATTTTACGAATACCATATGATATTCCTACCCCTGCAGCATCTATATTTAATGCTAGTGATAAAAAAACTATTCCAAGTAAATTCACCAAGTTTACACTCCTCCTCTTGTTTCAGGAGTAATGTATGTTCTAGGTGTCTTTATAGTTACCTGAAATTATTTCCTACGGTAAGACCGTTTATATTGCAACACACAATGGATAAGGTTCAGATGGGTAGCCAGTAGTATTTTAGACGGCTGACCAGTGTTTAAAATTAAAAAAACGGCCTTGGCTTTATAGTTGAGGCCGATAATTATTTGCATATATAGGGTTTTTAATCCAATCATCGTCAAAATCATAGTCAAAATAAAAAATCAAGGACCCCAATTCCAGGAACCCTTGATTTTACTGGTCGGAGCGACACGACTTGAACGTGCGGCCTCTACCACCCCAAGGTAGCGCTCTAGCCAAACTGAGCTACGCCCCGCCGATATCTTTTATTCGGTTGCAATAGCTATTATATATTCAGACCTATTAAAAGTCAAGGATGTTTTGTTTGTCAAATCGTATATAAAGATTGAGTGCCATTCATACAGTGAATAACAAATATTAATAGGTATTAATTCTCACTCATATAAAATTCCTAATTGGCAATAATACATTTCATAAGGTTCGTAATGGCCGAGCCAAGATTGTTACAGGGTTAAAAAAGCTCTGTAATAATCGGCCAAAGGCTAATACAACGGGTCATAAAGGCTCGGTATTATCCGGAGGAAGGTTGGTATATGTTTCGGCAGGCTATATTGCAGTCCATAATGATTGCAATATGGTCGTAAGGGATGTTTACCAGTCGAGCTAAGATTATTATGGGTGCCGAGTAATTTTTAAAGAGTTTTAAAGGTTGCGCTGGTTTGCAGCAGTCGAGAGATTGCTGCAGGCTGATAAGGTATCCATAATAGTCGAGTCAAAATCATTATTGGTGTCATAATGGTTCATGGCAGCCAAAAAGTTGTCATGGGCTATGCAGATGCTCATAGTGGTTGTAGCTAAGGTCATTACGGGCTTATAACATAGAAGCCTTCTTCCAAATATGGAGGAGGGCTTTTATTAATTGCAAACAGTGAATTTTGGAAAACGGCAGCCTTTCTTCATTACACATTTTGGGTATTATAGAACATAGTGTGCTAAAACACTTTGAAGCTCGTAAATATTCTGGCTTTCATCAAATTCTTTACATATAGGGTTAGAATCGCCGGAAATCCATATCTTTAGCTCTGCATCCAGGTCAAAATGTCCTGTTGTTTCAATACTAAAATGAGTTATGCTACTATAGGGGATAGAGTGATAACCTATCTTTTTTACCGTAACTCCTTGCTTATCAACCAGTATAAGACGCTTATTAGTAAAAATGAATAAATCATTAATAAGTTTGTAAGCTTTTTCAACTTTTTCAGAAGGGGCAAGAATATTAGCAAATCCTTTTTGAACTTCTGTGATATTAACTTCTGAGTCTTCACCCATTAAATCACTTAAAAAGCCCATTTAGAATATCTCCTTTACGCTAATAGATTGATTATTACTTTCTATGTGGCGTCCAGTATTCCTTTGTTAAATATAAAAAATAACACTTTTAATTTTGGTACCTTAAACCTTACTTTGATGGCGGAGGAAGGTAAACCACGAATAGTGTCAAATATAATCAATGAATTATATTTATATGTTAGGGAGGCCATGTTGTGAAAAAGCTGATGGTCTTAATCGGAGTTTTATTATTGGTCATCATTCTGCCCGGCAGCGTGATGGCAGCCCCGGCTGAAAAAATTGTTTTTTATCCAGGGAACAGTAAATACATAATCAATGACACTGAATTAACTATGGATGCTATGCCATTCATTATTGGGGGCAGAACTTACTTACCGGTGAAGTTCCTGACCAGCGTACTGGGAGCAGAGGATAAGCTTACATTTTGGGATAAACCTACAGGCACGGTAAGTTTATACTTTCGGGGTAATAAAAATGTAGATATTATTTTGCATATGGGAAGCCAACAGTTGGAAATAAATTATTTAGATGCTGAAACAAATAAAGTATTAAACAGTAAAACAGCATTCATGGACGTAATGCCTGTTTTGCGGGACGGGCTGCTTTATCTGCCTGCCCGTTGGGTAGCCGAAGCATGCGGATTTGCGGTTAAATGGGATAGCAATACTCAAAGTATAATGGTATACGCCCCCGGTACTAAAGAAGCCTCCACTAACGGGGTAATTGTTTGCGCCCGGGAAATAAAATCCACCACCGACCAGCTGGAGTTAAACATGCAGATCCCCATAATAACCGGTATGACCAATAAATCGTTACAGGAGAAAATAAACAAGGAAGTATTAGATAAGGCCTTGCAAACTAAGAATGAGCTGGAGAGCAGTTACAAGGAATATACCACAAGCGCCAAAGAATTTGATTTCCCGGTTTATCCCTTTCAATTATACGTTGCCTATGAAGCTTACACTAGCGGCGGTGTTTTATCTCTAGTGGTGGAGACATACCAGTATTCAGGAGGAGCGCATGGTCTGACCTGGAGAGACTACTATAACCTGGATACCCAAAACGGCAGGCAATTATCACTACAGGAATTATTTAAGGATAATGCTGGCTATATAAACACCATCAATGGTGAAATCCAAAAGCGGATTACGGATCAGATAAACAGCGGCCAGGGTATGTATTTCGAAGGAGATGAGGGTTTTAAAACCATTTCTGCAAACCACCCCTTTTACATCAATGATAATCATATTGTTTTATGCTTTGGCCAGTATGAGATTGCCCCTTATGCCGCCGGCATGCCTGAGTTTCAGCTACCAATAGATATGCTTTCTCAACAATGGCGGGAAGATTTTTTGAATTTGGTGCAATAAACTTTTCTACATTAACCGGATAGCTTCGCTTGAAATACTTGACCATTGCTGAAAGTGTTAGAAGGGATGCATAATTGCTATTTGAATTTAAAAATATTACCTATACTCTTGGAAATGAAGGACCACGTAATATTAGAGTTTCAGGCACACTTTACAACGGAGAAGTTTTAATAGTGCAAGGCCCTTCGGGAGCTGGAAAATCAACCTTGTTTAGGATTCTATCCAGGCTCCAGTCTGGAATTGGAGGCGAGGCTTTTTTACAAGGGAAAAGCTGGTTACAAATACCAAGCTCTATCTGGAGGGCCAACGTCCATTACCTGGCCCAAAAACCAGCACTCTTCGATGGATCTGTGGCGGACAACCTGGCCATTCCATTTGCTATCAGGATAAGGAACTCCAAAGCCTTGGATGTTAACAGGGCCAGGGAATTGATGGAACGGTTGCTTTTGCCGGCGCAATTATGGAATCAAGATGCACGCACGCTATCCGGTGGTGAAGCCTCAAGACTTGCCTTTATCCGTGCCGTTCTAATAAACCCCATGGTTTTGCTTTTGGATGAGCCCACGGCGGCACTGGATGAACCAGCACGGCAGTCAATGTACCAAGTGCTTTCCGAATGGTTAACTACAACAGACCGTGCCGCTTTATTAATATCCCATACTGATGACTACCGGCAGTTGGAGCATCTTTCATTTCTAAATATAAAGCCATTGGGAGGTCATGAACGGTATGGAAAATAGTATAATTCCCATTTCCAATTTTCAATTAGCCTTAACCGTAATCTTAGTGCTTATTACCGGGGGAATATCTTCAGTTCTTAAACTCGGCCTATTAAAGTCCTTAATCTGGGGTACTATCCGTACTTTTGTACAACTAACGCTGGTTGGCTATGCCCTGACTTATATTTTCGCCATTAATAACCTCTGGCTGATCATAGCAATTATTACCTTAATGTGTTATATCGCTTCCCGTACCGCGGTAAAAAGAACGTCCAATGTGCCTGATTACCCAACACTACTGGCTTTTTTATCCCTTCTCGCCAGCACCTACCTGGTTGGGAGCATAGTTGTTACCCTGATCATATCCCCGGACCCCTGGTACTCCGCCCGGATAGCAATACCCATTTTTGGTATGATTCTAGGTAATGCTATGAACGGCATCGCCCTATCCCTGGACCGTCTTTACGGGGAAGCCAGATCCCGAACAACAGAAATTGAGGCAATGCTTGCTTTTGGTGCCACCCCCTGGGAGGCCATCCGTGACAGTGTTCGTGAAGCTGTTAGGGCCGGGATGACACCGACAATCAACTCTTTAATGGTGGTTGGGCTGGTAAGTTTACCAGGAATGATGACCGGACAAATCCTGGGTGGTGCTGACCCCAGCGAAGCAGTGCGTTATCAAATAGTCGTAATGTTAATGATTGCCGCTGCTGTGGCTATTGGCTGTCTAGTATTAGTGGGGCTTTCCTATAAAAAGCTATTTAATAATGACGGGGCCTTGCAACCCTTTTATGGGGTCAGACCTTGACATTTGACAATTAAATTGCGCATTAAGAAAGGACCATGCTGACCTAATAATCATAAAGAAGCATGGTCCTTTTTAGGGTTTAACAATAGTTATACTTATATTTTTAAATTCTAGTTTTATATCGTCTTATTTTTCGTTAAGTTCCAATTGCTCACCAGGTTTCAGAACTTTTATACTTACAGATGGGGCAATTTTTTTACTGAGTTTTACAAACTCCGTGGCGTCTTGGACTAGAACTGGGAAAGTAGCATAATGAATAGGTATGACTTTTTTGGGTTTGAGAAGATTTAAACTATGTGCCGCCTGGTAAGGATCCATAGTAAATATACTCCCTATTGGTAAAAGGGCGAGGTCTATATCATAAAGGTTCCCTAAAAGTTCCATACCAGCAAATATACCGGTATCGCCAGCATGGTATATGGTTGTACCATCTTCAATCTCAATAATATATCCTGCAGCACTTGGGCAATGAATAGCTTGGACCATGGTTATTTTGATACCTTTCACCTCAACCTGACCGCCAAAATTTAAGCCCATACCACCGGTAATTATATTATTATCATTTACCCCTAAGTCCTTTAATGCTTGTACTACATCATTTTGAACTATCACCATGCAATTTGTATTATTTTCTACAAAGTAAGGAATATCTGTTCCCATATGGTCAAAATGGTTGTGAGTAACCACTATCATATCCGGCTTAATGCTTTCTTTATTAATTGGGCAAGTATCATTACCTGTTATCCACGGATCAATCAAAATATTTGTGCCTTTTTCTGTAGTAATTAAACATGCTGAATGTCCCAGCCATTGAACTTTATCTTTTTGGCTATCCAGAGCCGCAGCATTAGCAAATGATATTAACCCCAAAGTTAAGATCAAGGTAAAAATTATTGTCAAACTAAATTTTTTCATTAAAGACGCCCCCTTATAAGATTTTCTTACCAACTGAATTTAAATTGTTACACAACCTACCTTCCTACTTTCACCTCCTCCCTTGTTATTATAATATATAGTAAACTTTGGCATAGCAGTATCTTGTATACAAATATACCTATATTTAAACAAATAGGGTCAAACCTTGACATTTGACAGTTACTTACTTTGAATTCAACATTACCATAATGAGATTAATGAACCCGGCATAACCAATATTGTGAGGTGTCGGAAGACGTATAGCAACCTAAGGGAAGCTAATATGTTCTTATTTGGAAAGGCAGGGGAGAAAGGTATTTTGGGGAAAAGAATTTCACTTTTCAAAACTGCAACTTTAAGTTTGGCACTTTATATACTCGTTCAGACCAGAGTGAACGCAGCTTAATATATGGTTTTCTCCTCGATCAGGGTAGGAAAGTCGTTTTTTGGCGAGTTAACTTGACTGGAAACCGGATAAACAACCATTGGACTGCTGTATGGCTGCATAAGATCTTTCAGCACGGCGTTTTTATCTGATTTCAGCCAAGCGTGGTAAGAGCTTTCCCCGAATAATATAACCGGCATCCGGTTATGTATATTCCGCATTTGATCATTTGATTCACTTGTAATTATGCTGCATGAATAAATATTCTGGCCCTGTGGCGATTGCCACTTTGCCCAGATGCCGGCGAAAGCAAAGACCTCTTGGTTGGGCAACGTGATGCGCACGGGGATTTTTTTACCGGCTTTCTTTTTCCACTCGTAAAAGCCGTCAGCAGGGATAAGACACTTGCTATGCAAGAAGGAAAGTTTAAAGGAAGGCTTTTGATCGATTGTCTCTGCCCGGGCATTAATTAACTTGTTGGCTATGGAGGCATCCTTGGACCAGGGGGGTATTAGACCCCAGCTCATTGTTGATATTTGCCTGATTCCTTCCGTTTGGGTGATAACCAAAATATTCTGGCTGGGGGCAATGTTATAGCGTCTGCTGTAAGCAAAACTAACGTCGTTATATTGAGCCTGAAAAATCCTGATAATAGTGGATAGCTCCACCGCCAGCGTAAAGCGTCCGCACATTTGGACCACCCTTTCGTAGGAAATACAGCATTGTTTATTACCAAGAATATACCATTAAAACACAACTCTGCATAGTTAAGTGGCCGTTGCAGGCAGACCTGCCAAATCGGCTTTTTTCTTTTTTGTCTTCTTATTTAGCCAAAAGCTTCTTAACTTCTTTAGTTAAACAAGGTGTTGGCAATAGATGAAATGATGGGTAACAGAAAAAAAGTATAATAAGAAGACCAATTATTAAAATGAATTGTGAAGTATTATTATAGTTTTCAGGACAAATAAACACGACAAGTAAGGGATACAGCATATTTAATTGGGGTTAGCCTCATATTCTAAATAAGTTTTTAATTTAGGTTCTTTTAATAGAGTATAATAAATACCTTTTGTTTCCCCAATCATTTTTGAAGCATCAAATTTATCATGTACTCTTTGTCTGCCCCTGTAGCCAAACTCACTTCTTATGCCGGGGCAATCAATTAAGTAAGCTATTTTAGAGGCTAGCTCTATGTGGTCTCCAGGTGGGACTAGGAAACCACATTCACCAGGCTTAATAATCTCCGGTACCCCTCCGACAGACGTAGCCACTACCGGTAAAGAAAAGGCCATTGCTTCTAATATAGTAAAGGGTAAGCCTTCCGTTATTGACGGCAGTACAAATATATTCATTGCAGAGTACGCCTGAGTAATATCCTTAACCACACCGGTAAGAGTAAAGTAATCATTGATTGACGATAACCGTATTCTTTCTTCAAGTTCCCCCCTTAAAGGCCCATCACCAACTATTAAAAAATGTACGTTATATTTGCCAATAAGCTGTTCTGCAGCATCTATCAACACAGAAAGCCCCTTCTGTGGAGCCATTCTGGCTACAGTTCCTATTACAGTTCGGCTTGGAGGGATATTCAACTTTTCTTTGAACTTATGCTGGAAATTGCTATTGCCAAAACTGTTAAACTGAATACCATTATGGATAACTTTTATTTTAGAATACGAAATCTTTTGTCTATATTTAATTTCTTCACCTAAAGCATTTGAAACAGTTAAAATGCAGCCGGTGGGCCACGAGAGGATGTGCTCAACAACGGCTGCCATATTGTTTTTCCAAGCCGGCCAGTTTTCATTAAAAATAGAGTTATGTACTGTGTATATAGAAGGCACCCCTGCCCAAAGAGCTGCCGGCCTGGCAATAAGGGCTGCCTTTGCCCCGTGGGCGTGTGCCAGGTGAACCTGTTCCTTACGCATGAATTTACGAAGAATGTTAAATGATGCATAGTCTTTTTTTAGGGATACTTCGCCGTCTAAAGGCAGCGGTAATGTCTTTATATTTTCTGAAACAAGTTTATCTTCCAGTGCGCTTTTTTGTGGGCAGGCTACAGTAACATCGAATTCTTCCTTTAATCCGCCCACCAAAGTGATAATATGTCTTCCAATACCACCTTCCGTAGGTCTAACAATTTGCAAAAGCTTTGATTTTTGGAACATAATCGGACCTCCATAATTGCTATGATCTATATGTTTTACATACATCTACATGCTATTGTACGTTATTATTTAAAATTTAATTCAAGTAGAAAGATCATGTAATTTTAGGAGATAAACGTTTGTTAGATTTAGGTGGATACAAGGGAATAACCACATTAATTCTAAACATTCATTAAAAGTAGTTTTGAATATAGAGGTTATGATGTGAATTTAGTATGGGCGGGCTATTTAATGTACGTGAGTTCGCAACGGCAGGGGAATTTGTAAGCCGATGTAGAAACATAAAATAAATAAAAACCCGGGGAGGTGATTAGCGTGACCGAATTAATTAATAAAATTAATAACGATAATACTGCCGACTGTTGAGGTACCGGTTCGGATACCAGTCGGTATCATACACCAAACAGTACCGAAAACTGCCAAATATGCAATAGTGTACTAATATACTTTGAGAGGGGTAAAGAGCTTAAATGTTTTCGCTGTGGTAAAACTGAGATCGCTAATATTATTTGCTCCAATGGCCATTATATCTGTGATGCTTGTCATGGAAAAGACGTTTTTGATCTGATTAGAGATTACGTGCTTAACACAACATCCAAGAATCCCTTGGAAATTGCAGAAACTCTGATGGGCTATCAAGACAAAGTTCCCATGCTCGGCTGCGAAAACGCCTGGATAGCCGCCGGTGCATTAATGGCGGCCATAAAAAACGAGGGTACTCTTAAAATAACAAAGGACCAAATTGATGAAGCGCTGAACCGAACCCAGAGACAGGCCATTGGAGGGTACTGTGGTCTAACCGGTGTTTGCGGTATTGCCCCCGCCGTTGGCGCTTGTTTTAGCGTTATTCTAGGGGCAGCCTGTCCTAAAGACTGGGAAACGGCTATTACAATGAAAGTTGTAAGTAAGATAATAAATGTAATTGCCCACGAAACCGGACCATGCTGCTGCAAAAACTTTGTTCGAACCGCACTAGCCAAGAGCGTCCAACTGGCGAAGGAATATTTGCATATTACAGTACCGACGGTTATGCACGAAGCAATCATCTGTGATCATGTAGAGCGTCACCCCCACGTGTGTCGAAAAGACCGCTGTGCATATTATAAAAAAGGTTAAAAATGAAGATGCCCGCAATTTGGTAATCAAAAGCAGTTGAATTAATGATCCTAGAAAACTTCAGGGGTTTTGTGAGTGGTGAAAGCCATCACAAAACCCCTGACGAATAATTGGTAGGAACTATTCTACCTTGGGTAACTCGTCAAAACCCTTTTGTAAATCCACGTCTGTAGGAATATAATCAGTCATTGTCTTGTCATGGTACTGCATGTAGGCATGCATGTCAAAATATCCTGTACCGGTAAGACCAACCAGAATCGTCTTCGTTTCTCCCGTTTCCTTGCACTTAAGTGCCTCTTGAATAGCACTATGGATGGCATGAGAGGATTCCGGTGCCGGAAGGATCTGCTCCACCTTGGCAAACATTACTGCTGAATCAAACACTTTGGTCTGCTCTGCAGAAACAGCCTCCATGTATCCATCATGATAAAGCTTGGAAATGATGGGTGACATGCCGTGATACCGAAGACCGCCGGCGTGATTCGGTGAAGGAATAAATCCGCTCCCAAGTGTGTACATTTTAGCCAGTGGCGTTACTTTTCCTACATCGCAGAAGTCATAAGCATACTTACCCCGGGTGAGTGATGGACAGGAAGCTGGTTCTACGGCAATAATACGGGGATTAGCCTTACCGGTCAGTTTATCTTGCATGAACGGCGCCATCAGTCCACCCAGGTTAGACCCGCCGCCGGCACAGCCAACCACGATATCCGGGTATTCTCCGATTTTCTCCATAGCTATTTTACTTTCCAGACCAATAATGGACTGGTGAAGCAGTACCTGATTTAGAACAGAACCAAGAGCATAGCGACAGCTCTCATCTTTTAAAGAAAGTTCAATTGCCTCTGAGATTGCGCAGCCTAAACTGCCCCCGGTATTAGGATCATTAGCCAGGATGGCGCGTCCTGACTCTGTCGTATCTGAAGGGCTGGCTATAATATCCGCACCGTAAGTTTCAATGACTGCTTTTCGGAACGGTTTTTGCTGGAAAGAGACCTTAACCATATATACTGTCAGTTTAAGACCAAAAAAGGCGCAAGCCATTGCCAGGGCGGTACCCCATTGTCCTGCCCCCGTCTCCGTAGTAAGGGATTTCAGGCCCTGCGCTTTAGCATAATAGGCCATAGCTGCGGCTGCATTCAATTTATGACTGCCCGAAGTATTATTACCCTCAAATTTAAAGTAAAGCTTAGCAGGCGTGTCCAACGCTTTTTCAAGATTATAGGCCCGAATCAAAGGCGATGGCCGGAATGTTTTGTAATACTCCTGAACTTCCTCTGGAATATCTATATATTGCGTTGTCGTATCCATTTCCTGTTTACATAGTTCCTCACAAAATATAGGATACAATTCCTCTGTTGTTAATGGTTGGAGTGTACCTGGATTTAAAAAAGGAGCATGTTGTTCTTTCATATCTGCCCGCAGGTTATACCATTGTTTGGGCACTTCTTCTTCTGTTAGGTATGTTCTGTAAGGTATTTTCACTATTGTTTTACCCCTTTCATTTAATAATATGTTGATAAACATCAGCCGGCTTTTCATTTTTTGATCATGTTTAAATATAAATAAAAAAACTCTTGTCCATCTATAGGGACAAAAGTTTTAAAACTCATGCGGTACCACCCAAATTGACCAAAGGTCCACTTACTCCACACACTACCATGTGTGCTCCCTTGATAACGGGTGGAGTTCCCGTCGATCACTACTTTGTTATCAACATTTAGCGATCGCCCTCGTCAGCCCATTCAACTTGACTGTAACTGTTGCAATTCCAGCCACTGCAACTCTCTGGAAGTTCAGTTTCAAGTTTACTTCTCTGATTCAACAGTTAATATTATATTTGCATTTTATATATATATTTTATATTTGTCAATCTTAATATCAAGACCTGGACCTTGTAGACAAAATTAAATAGTCTTGTGTAAATAATTAAATTATTGACGGTGCACTGTTAATAGCATTATATATATTTAACTGTTACATTTGGGGGAACTGCAGCTCATGGAGAAAACAGCGCAGCGCAATATGGTCACCATTGCTATGATGGTAGCTACTTTGCTCGTAGCCATCGATACGACCATTAAAAATCCCACTTTACCAGAGGCAGGAACCGGGTGGTTCCCTTCTTTTACCTTAACATTTAAACTACGGCAGGATAAAGCTTACATGTGCAAGAAATATAAGATGTTGCTGGCTGGTTTTACATAAGGGCAAATTACTAACCAATCGTGGAGTGAATGATCATGGAAAGAGCCCGATCTTTGTTGAAAAAATATTACGGATATTCATGCTTTCGGGCGGGCCAAGAGAAAATTATTAACAATATTTTAAATGGAGGTGATACGCTGGGGATAATGCCCACCGGTGGGGGCAAGTCCATTTGTTACCAGATACCGGCTTTAGTCCTACCCGGTATCACGCTGGTTATATCACCACTAATATCATTAATGAAAGACCAGGTAGATGCATTAATTAACCAGGGCATACCGGCCATATTTATCAACAGTACACTGGCCTACCGTGAAACCGTTACACGTATGCAGGATTTGGCTCGGGGCTTTTACAAACTGCTGTATATAGCACCGGAACGACTGGAATCAGAATCCTTTCGGGAGCTTATTTACCAGCTGAATATTTCCCTGGTGGCAGTGGATGAAGCGCACTGTGTTTCCCAGTGGGGGCATGATTTCAGGCCCAGCTACCTAGCCATTGCCGGGCTAATCAATGGATTTGCTACTCGACCGGCGGTGGCCGCTTTTACTGCCACCGCCACCGAGGCTGTAAGGCAGGATATCATCAAACAATTGGGCCTGCAAAATCCTTTAGTCCACATTGGAGGTTTCGACCGCACTAATTTATACCTACAAGTGATTAAAGGGGAAGATAAAAAAAACTTCTTGCTCCAATACCTGAGGCAAAATCAGGGGTGTTCGGGCATTATCTATGCTGCCACTCGCAAGGAAGTGGACAGCCTGTACGACTTTTTACAGGCTAAAGGGTTTTCCGTCGGTAAATATCATGCCGGGCTGAGCGACGGGGAGCGCAACCAAGTTCAGGATGATTTCATCCATGATAATATCCTGGTAATTATTGCCACCAACGCTTTCGGCATGGGTATCAACAAATCCAACGTACGTTTTGTAATTCATCATAACATGCCCAAGAATATGGAGGCCTACTATCAGGAAGCCGGCCGGGCCGGACGGGACGGGGAGTCGGGAGAATGCATACTTTTATACAGCCCGCAGGATATCCAGGTGCAAAAGAGATTAATTGAACTTAATGAAACGACACCGGAACGTAGAGAGACCGATTACCGCAAATTACAGTCTATAATTGATTATTGCCACACCTCTAATTGTTTACGCCGGTGCATTCTAACTTATTTTGGCGATACAAATGTTGCCGATACTTGCAGTAGCTGCTTCAACTGCAGCGGTGATAGCGAGTCGGTGGATATCACGGTACAAGCGCAAAAAATTTTATCCTGCATATGGCGCATGCGGGAACAATACGGCTTAACAATGGTGGCCGATGTTTTGAAAGGCTCTCAAAATAAAAAGGTACTGCAGCTTGGCTTTAATCATTTATCTACCTACGGTCTGTTAAACAATTATGCTATCCGGGAAATAAAAGATATTATAAACATGTTGATAGCTGAAGGTTATATCACCATGACCCAGAGCGAGTATCCTGTACTCAAGTTAAGAGAAAGTGCTTACCCGGTACTTAAAGGCCAAGCCAGTGTATACCAAAAAGTACGCCGAAACAGGCAAGTTCATGTGGACGACAACCTTTTCCAGATGCTGCGCCAGCTGCGTAAGGATATTGCCGTTCGAGAAAAGCTTCCACCTTACATGATTTTTTCCGACAAGACGCTGCAGGAAATGAGCCGATGCTGCCCGACAGATGAACAGGGACTGCTGACTGTCAATGGGGTAGGGGAATTCAAGCTGCAACGTTATGGCTCAGAATTTCTGCAGAAAATTTATCGTTATTTAGCAGAAGGCGGCATCGAAGATTATCCAAAAAATTGATTACTTCAGAAAACCAGTTAATTATTAAGCCGAAAGGAGAAAAGGTCTGTGAAAAAGCCGGCCACATAAATGCAGCCGGTTTCTTTAAACAAGGCTAAATATATGAAACGTATAATTTTATTATTGCTAATGATGTCTATTATTATGTCCGGCTGTATTTCAACAAAAGATTACACTAACCATACCGTTGTACTCACAGAAGAAGATGTTAGAAATGCAGTAACTGAACTGATAAATGGTATTAATAATGGCAACATGGAAACAGTGCAAAAATATTTAGGTGAAGCTGCACCCGTGGCAGAAAAACTAATTGACCAGCTTAAAGGGAACATCAAGCTGCATAACGTACGGGACATATCTGTTCAGGGCACTACCGCTAAGACCACCGCTACTTTGGAAGTTGTGCCTTTAAATGTAGAAAAGGATGTAACATTAACCTTTAACGTCACGGACGTTCTGCTTTTAAATAACCCGCTGGGATTATTGTCTATACTGTTGCAAGGTTAATGCATTCCCTAGGACCACCGGTGTTAAAATAAGGGTAGCGGCCCCATTACACCTGCTGGAGACCTGACCAAGTTAACAATATGATAATTGGGTGGAAATATGGAACAAACACGGATAGCTTTGGTGCAGATGAACGTACAATTTGCGGAAACAGAGAATAATCTTAATAAAATGGAATCTTTTATCCGGGATGCAGCAGATCAAAAAGCCGATATAATTTGCTTTCCCGAGCTATGTGTGCAAGGTTACAGCAGGAACTGCTCCGGGCCCACTGCTGAAAACATACCCGGCCCTTCATCCGGACGCATTTTAGATTTGGCCAAACGGTACAGCATGGTGGTATTAGCTGGATTGGCGGAGACATCGCCCACAGGCAAGCCATTTATTACACAATTGGTGGCCTATCCGGACGGAAAGTTATCTAAGTATAGGAAGACACATTTAGGCACTAGCGAAAAAAACAATTTCACTCCGGGTTCTAAACTGCCTGTGTTTAGCTATGCTAAAGCGAATTTTGGTCTACAAATATGCTGGGACTTGCATTTTCCCGAAGTTACCACTATTTTATCTCTAAAAAGGGCAGAAATTATCTTTGCGCCTCATGCCTCACCCACCATCGTAGGGGACCGCAGAAAAATATGGTTGAAATATATGACCGCCCGGGCCTATGATAATGCTGTTTATTTGGCGGCCTGCAATTTAGTGGGTGAGGACGATGCCGGGCATAGCTTCTGTGGCGGAGCTCTGGTGATTGACCCCAGGGGAAACGTTGTCACCGAGGCCTTTAATAACCGGGAAGAACTACTGGTGGCCGACCTTGATCCTGTAATGATCAATACCATCCGCCGCCGTGAGTCTGCTTCCATGCGTGATAGTTTTTTCATTGACTGCCGGCGCCCCGAGCTATACGGAGAATTAATCAACAGGGGTTAAACTATTTGATTACAGGTATTGTTCATATATAAGCACTTGAAGTAGATTAACAAAATTTAGAGACATTTAATCTATACATTTGAGCGGAGGCACATTCTTGGGAAAAATCAGGCTCTGGTTCAGGCGAGCCAGGGATCTAAAGTCCGACATTTACGTTTTCTTTCTCGCTTACCGGGATCCCCGGATGCCCTGGCATGCTAAATTAGTAGCCGCGTTAGTGGTGGTTTATGCCTTCAGTCCGCTGGATATTGTATCTGATTTTATACCGCTGTTGGGGTACCTGGATGATCTGGTACTTATACCCCTGGGCATGAGACTAGCTATGCATATGGTACCCCCGGCAGTGCTTGAGGAATACCGGCTGCAGGCCTGGTTACGGGGTCGGAAAAACCGGGCTATTTGGTTAGCCACCACGGGGCTGATTATTTTATTCTTGATAACGGTAATTATAATGATTATCTACTCATTAGTACGCCTGTTTGGCTAACGCCGGATAGTTGTCGCCTGCTATCCAATATATGGCACGATCGGGTGCCTCCTTGGTAAATCATTTTTGCGTGTACCGCGCATATAATAAACTAACCCGGTGGTTCAAGGAAAACACTCTGGCAATAACGCCATGAGAAGGTTTGCTGAAACCTATATCATGGCATTTTATATTATAAAGTTCGTACACAGCCACAAGTAAAGGGTGCCTGCTGCATCAAACATCATTCAGACGATGGCGGTGTAAGGCAGGTATATGCAGTAAAGGGGGAACCTCATTTGTCCAAGGGAAGAATGAAAAAAGTTTTTCCCGGCGGTAATACCAGTCAGGGCTTTTACTCCTTTTATGATTATATTATTGATCAGCAAGAAGCTGCCCGGATATTTGTTATTAAAGGTGGCCCTGGTGTGGGTAAATCCACTTTTATGCGCAAGATTGGTGAAGAAATGCTGGAACGCGGGTATAACGTGGAGTTTCACTGCTGTTCCTCGGATAACGGTTCTCTGGACGGTATAGTGATACCGGCCATAAAGGTGGCCATGCTGGATGGCACAGCTCCACACGTAGTGGATCCCAAGAACCCTGGAGCTGTTGACACTATTCTCCATTTGGGTGACAACTGGAACGAGCAGGGTATCCTGGCCAATAAAAAGGAGATATTAGCCTGCAATAAGGAGGTCGGCAGACTTTTTAACCGGGGTTACGCTTATTTAGCGGCGGCTAAAATATTCCTCGATGAAGTTAAGCTGTATTATGTCGGAACGGGTGCTTTTAATGTGGGCAGGTTCGACCGCATGGTGCTGGATCTGGTGCACGAAATTTTTGAGGGTAAAGATCGGCAAACCGATAATCCCAAGGCCAGGAGATTATTTGCCACCGCTATTACACCCGATGGCCCGGTAAGCCACTTGGGCACTATAGTGGACCATATAGGCAAACGGTATATTATTGAAGGAGACGATGGAACAGGTAAAAACATACTTGTAGCCAGGTTGATGGATGCAGCTATGATGCGTGGGTTTGATGTGGAAGCATACCACTGCGCGCTGGAGCCCAATTTAATCGACCACCTGGTGATCCCCGCTCTGGACGTGGCCATAGTTAACTCTGTAGAGCCACACGATTTTATCGCACAAGCTGAGGATGTTGTGATTGATACAATGGAATGTGTAAACCCCATCCTTAACGAAAAATACCTAATAGAAAAGACCTTCGCCCGCAAAATGTACAGGGACAGCATAGAGCAAGCCATTTCTTTCCTTCGCCAGGCTAAGGCCGAGCACGATAATATGGAAAAATATTATGCACCCTACATGGATTTTGACGCCATCAACGCAAGGCGGGAAAAAACACTGGCCACTATTTTAGACATAGCCGCGGAAGTGAATGGCACCCGGTGTTCATAAAATAAAAGCGTTAAGGTATCTGCTTTGCGTTAATTATCCGATGACCAGATCTTAGAAGGGTTAGTAAAAGAAAAGTGCCGACACCTGTGCATAGGTGTCGGCACTTGCCATATTGCACTGATATACCATGAACTAAATTTATCCTGCAATATTTCCTAGAACAAAGTTAGGTAGCGGTCAATTTCCCACTGGTGTACCTGCATACTAAAGTTTTCCCATTCCTTGGCCTTGGCTTCGGCCAGTTTTTCATAAACATGCTCGCCTAGTGCACCCTTGATTACTTCATCACGGCTCAGTTCATCGTAAGCTTCCGGCAGACTGGCAGGCAGTGACCTAATACCAATTTCATCCAGTTCTGCATTTGTCATCTGGTAGATGTTCCGATCACATGCCGGTGGAGGATCTATTTGATTGACAATTCCGTCCAGACCGGCGGCCAGGCATCCCGCCAGTGCCAAGTAAGGGTTACAGGCCGGATCCGGGTTGCGCAGCTCGACCCTGGTGCTCTGTCCGCGCTTGGCAGGAATGCGGATCAGGGGACTGCGGTTGCGACCGCTCCAGGCAAGATATACCGGTGCTTCATAGCCAGGCACCAGGCGCTTGTAGGAGTTAACCGTGGGGTTGGTGATGGCAGCCAGAGCCCGGGCATGTTTTAATAAACCACCGATATAATAATAAGCTTCCTTACTTAACTGCATATGACTGTTTGTGTCATAAAAAGCGTTGCTATCCCCCTTGAACAAAGACTGGTTGGTATGCATACCGCTGCCGTTGATGCCGAATACCGGTTTGGGCATAAAGGTGGCATGCAGGCCATGCCGCTGGGCAATGGTTCGTACTACGTATTTAAAGGTAACAATTTTATCAGCTGTATCAAGAGCGTCCGAATATTTGAAATCAATTTCATGCTGACCGGGGGCCACCTCGTGGTGGGAGGCCTCAATCTCATATCCCATTTGCTCTAAAATTAATACTATGTCTCTGCGGGCCGCTTCTCCAAGGTCAACCGGGGATAGATCGAAATAACCGGCGTTGTCATGGGTTTTCAGGGTCGGTACGTTGTTATCATCCACACAGAACAGGAAGAATTCCAGCTCCGGGCCCACCTGCATGGTATAACCAAGTTCTGCCGCTCTGGCCAATTGACGTTTTAAGATCACCCTGGGGCAACCGTCAAATGGGCTGCCATCGGGATTGTAAATATCACACATCAATCTGGCTACTCCGCCATCCCTAGGCCTCCAAGGGAATACCACGAAGGTGCTGGGGTCGGGACGCAAGTACATGTCGGACTCCTCAATCCTGCTAAAACCGTAAATTGAAGAACCGTCAAACATTAATTCCCCATCCAAAGCTTTTTCCAGTTGATCGATAGTAATAGCTACGTTTTTCATTACCCCAAGTAAATCAGTAAACTGCAGACGGATAAACTTTACTCCCTTTTCCCTTGCTTCAGCAATGATTTCTCTTTTATCCCTAACTTCATCCATAACTGAAACCACCTTTCAAGTAAATAAATATTTGTATCAATTAATTGCATATTAAAAACCGGCGCAAGGTTTTATTTAAAAACCTTGGCCGGCTTCTTTGCCGGACTACAGCACGGTAAAAATGAAAAAGCCCACGAACAATTAATTGAAACTGTTCGTGGGCATCATTGCCTTTTTTTTTAATACATCGTTGTATTAAATAATATTTAATTATGCAAAATAATTATAATGGAGTTGCTTTTAAAATGCAATAGCCATCGTTAATGTTTATCAAGTTTTTTGAATAACATGCGCTAATGCGTACGTTCTTTCCTAGGCTGGTGATGCTTATTGGATTTATTAATGAATTCCACACTCTTATTGTCGTAAATAAGGGAATGTTGTCGAATTACATAGAAAAAATTAACTTGACCCGATGTGAAAACTTGACATAAAATGAATATAATTAGTATATATTTTACACAATTTTATAATTTAGCTCCGAGTCTTCTTGTCTAAAACACTCAGTCATGGCAAAAGGCCTTTAAGGGTTAATCTGGAAACGGATTCACCTCCCATGGTTGGAAAGGGGCATTAGATCAAATTACAGGATGGATTGCACATTTATTGTCTTCCATTAACTGGTAATTTATTTTTGTAAAAAAGACCTCCAGCCTAGGCCTAGACTGAAGGTCTTTTTTTTGTGTGTTTAATCGGCGTGCCTGCAGACCCAAAATTAAAGAGTCCTTTCGCCTAACCGGTTGGAAGGTATCCCGTAAGCAAAGGCCCATTAGCAATGGTGAGGTCTAAATAGAAACTATGAAGTGGTGAAATTTAGGGAAATAAAAATTAATTTGGAGGTGATAAAATTCGGTTTTACTTAACGAAATAAGAGAGAAGGCGTATATGTTCTATGTATTCTTGCGGGTTATGGCTAATTCCGGTATTTTATTGCAACCATGATTCAAGTTCTAAAGCAAATTACTAAAAGGATGGTACTCGTGAAAAAACTTTTCAGTGTTTTATTAGTTCCGGTTGTTTGCTTGTTATGCATGGGAGTTGCTTTTGCTGAAGCCAATGGACCATCAGTCGGTCTTGAGACACCGGTTTCTTCTCAAAATTACCAACCTGGGGATAACATCCAAATTACCGGTAATGCGCAAAATATTACCCAGGTTACTATTTTAGTGCGCAATGCTACAGGCGGTATGGCATATGCGGCGCAGCCATCTGTAGAAAATGGTACTTTCTCAACGGAATTTCAACTTAATAATGACGCAGTGGCAGGTCAATACACTATCAGTATTAGCGCCAAAGAATTGTCTGCGCCGTATAGCTTCACTTTTAAGGTTTTTAAGAGCAGCAATAATACCGGCGTTGGCGGCGTTAGCGGTGGTCCAACGTCGAATCCGGTTACTTCCACTACCGGAACGGCCACAGTTACACCCGGCGCGGGTGGCACAATAAGCTTGGGCAGTGAAGCCAAAATTGAAATGCCCGCCAACGCGCTAACAGGCACCGGCAAAGTGGAAGTTAAAGTGCAAAAAGCAACCACACCTCCCGCCGTGCCCGCGGGTTTCAAGCTTGCCGGCAATGTATATGAATTCAGCGTGGGTGGCAAAAACAACTACACCTTTGCCAAAAATGTAACCATAACACTTAGCTTTGATCCCAAATCCATAGGTCAGGATGAGACTCCGGCGATCTACTACTATGAAGAGAGCCAGGGCGAGTGGATTAAGCTTGGAGGCACTGTTTCTGGCGATACCGTAACCATACAGGTAAATCATCTTACAAAATATGCCGTAATGATAGTCAAAAATGATGTAGTTAATGATGACGGCTTACTAGCTGTAGCATTAAATGATATTGCCGGTCACTGGGCCTATGACAACATTAACAAACTGGTGGCTATGGGCTGCATAAGCGGCTATCCGGATGGCAGCTTCAAGCCAAACAAATCCATTACCCGGGCCGAATTTGCCACCGTGCTGGTAAATGCGTTCAAGCTGTCAGCAGTTGATGGCGGTAAAACATTCGCAGACACAGCCAGCCACTGGGCAAGGGAAAGTATAGCGACTGCAGCTGCCAATGAGATAGTAAGCGGCTATGACGCGGATACCTTCGGTCCAAACGACCTGATTACCCGGGAGCAGATGGCCGCGATGATTGTTAAGGCTGCCGGGCTGGCCCCGGCAGCAGGGGAAACGCAGTTTGCAGATATTGGCAGCATTTCCAGCTGGGCCAGGGAAGCGATTGCCATTGCAACGGAGAACGGGATTATTAATGGCTATCCCGACGACACAGTACGGCCCAAGGCAGGCGCCACCAGGGCGGAGGCGGTGACAGTTATTGTTAATGCCATAAATGAGTAGTTAAATAAAAAGCTGAGAAAGGATGTTCCTACATGTCAGCATGTAATGAAACCGGCATTATTACTTTAAAACCGATAGGGATTATTAGATCTGATTTTCAGGCTTTGGACAATGTGCCGATTGGGGGAGGTACCTCCCAAATCGAAATATTTCCCGAATACAAGGACGGGTTATTGCGTATTGAGAAAAACTCGCATCTTTGGATTCAAATGTGGTTTCACAAGGCGCCGCGCGACATTTTGAGAGTCGTACCCGGAAAGGTTAATTCCAACCTTCCTGAATATGGAGTTTTTAGCCTGCGTGCCTTTGGCCGGCCCAATCCAATTGCCTTATCGCTGGTCCGTTTGGAGCAGGTGAAAGACAATATCCTTTGGGTCAGTGGATTGGATGCCATAAATGAAACACCTGTGCTGGACATTAAACCCTATTATGAGCAGGAAATCGTTTTTTCCCCGGTTACGCCATACATTCGTCCATTAAAAAGAGAAATGCGTCAACAGATTTTCATGAAACAGGCTTTGCTCCATCACCAGGAAAAATGTAACGAATTATTGCTGGGCGTGCGCATGGCTTTAATAGCTGATGATTATTTTGGCCAGCTCAATTCAAGGGAGTTAAAGGTAACGATAAACGGTTCACCGTGCTTGGCCGATGTGCTGCAAGGATTAAGCAACGCGCGTTTGGCCAATCCCCCGCGCTTTAGATATAACGAAACCCATGAGCTACAACAAAGCATTTGGGAAAAGAACGGCAGCAGCCTGATAATCACAGCCAAGCAGCCAATAACAGATGATAATTTTTTTAATACCGATGATCAGCAGCTTTTTATAATTGAATTTAAAGAATAAAGAGATAACTTGACTACCTAGGAGCAGATGCTGTGATGATAGTTGCCATTACCATTTAATAAATGGAAAGGTGAATAACGCATGGAAAATTTCCGAAATTTAAGCTTGCGAAACCTACTGGTCGGTTTGGCGGTATTATGTTTTATTGCCTGTTTTTTTGTCCTGGCTGCACCGCAGGTCTCTGATGCTGCCGAGCCAATAGCGTTAACAGTAACAGGTGACGGGGTCGAAAAAACAGTGCAGTTTACCTGGGCCGACCTGGAAGCCCTGCCGCAGGCAACTTATACCTATTCCGGCTATAATCGCTACCCGTCCTTAAAAATATTTGAAGATATGACGGGCCCGACGCTGAAAACCATTTTAGACGTAGCCGGATTAAAAGATAATGCCCAATTAATCAGAGTCAAAGAATCCGGTGGTAGTTATAGCGATTATACCAGAAAACAGTTGCTGGATGATCCCCGGTATTATTTCCCCGATGTTGAGAATCCAGGTGATGTTGTAGGATGGCCCCCGGAGCGTAGTGAGGAAGGGAAAATACTTGTTGAGACCATGCTGGCTTTAAACTTGGCGAATGGGAAACTGTTATTCGGTCAGCGAGCACCCCTTGAGCCAATTGTATGTAAAAGTCTAACGATCGATGATGTGTGTGGGGGAGGGACCATTGAAGTAACCACAGGGCCTCTGGAGCAATGGGAATCACCGAACGTGGATATCGCCCCGGGCACTGTAGTTCCTGGTACGGAAGTAAAATTACAGTACGGTGATGGTACCAATACCAGACCTATCATTTATTATACCCTGGACGGTACCGAGCCTACGAATAAAAGCATCATAGCCAATATCAGCTACCCTTATTTTCAACCGGAATTAAACGCACCGGTACCAATAGATGGAAATGTAACCATTAAAGCAAAGGCGATTGGTTTTGGTAAGTTGGACAGTGAGGTCGTAACCCTTGAATATAACTTAGGGGCGTTAGCCTGTACCATTGAAGGAGCCGGGTTAAGTAATCCGGTTAGCTATGCGGTAGAAACATTAAAATGCATGTCCCCGGCTGAGGGAAGCTACCAGTGCTCGGAGCAGGGACAAACTGTTTCTCTGGACGGCAAAGGGGTGCTTTTAGGTACACTGCTCGATCAACTTAATGTTTCCAGCAGGTGGGGCGTTGAGTTTATTACAGCCGGCGGTGAAACAATTGAGGCCGGTACGGTCCAGGAATTAAAAGACCAGCAGTGCCTGCTGGCCTATGAAGTAAACGGTGAAAATATTGCCGATACATCCGGAGATGAAACGGTAAATATTCAAATTTTACGTAATCTTAGCAGTATTGATTTAACCGGTAATAGGTTGAAGTATGTCAATACTATCAGGTTGATTAATGTCGACGATGAAATAACCATCAGCAGTGTTAAATTGCTGGACCATAACGGTCAGGAAATATCTTCTGTTGCAGCCGGTGGAGGATATTCTATCGAAGCCGGGTTTGATAACAAAGTAAATGCAGACAAGAACGCTTTGCTGGTTATTCAGGTGCGCAATGGGGAAGGGGCAACCGCTACCACCGGGGGCAGTGTTGTGGGATGCGTCGCCGCCCAGACAGAGGTAAGTGTTGCGGGTGGCCTGGCTGCGGCTGAATTTACCATGCCCGCTAATGTAAGTGGAAAAGCCTATGTAGACGTTTTTGTTTGGGATAATTGCAGTAGTCTTAACCCGTTGGGAAAGGATAGCCATACATTATGCTTTGATATTGAATAAAACTATTTCTTGCTCTTCTTTTGTTTGGGAGATGAAAGGAGAATTTATGAAGTTTTTACAGATAAGAAGGCATCTATTAGGTATTTTGATGATGCTGGCGATATCCTTGTGGATATTCGGAGTTTGTTATGCAGCTGCTGAGAGTGTTCAAGTGAGTCTGACTTCTCCCGGCGCTCATCAAGTGTACAAGCCTGGAGACACGGTTGAAATTAGCGGCACTGCCCAGGGATTAGCCGAGGTATCGATAGCCGTGCGTAATGAACAAGGTGTATTGATATTTACGGCCCAGCCCCAGGTGCAAGGTGGCGTCTTTAGCACCGGTTTTACCCTCAATCCGGAGGATGAAGGGCAATATACAATTAATGTCGGTAGCTTAGGCTTGCCGGAACTAAAAACATACCGGTTTGAGGTGAGAAGTACCGGTGGAGCCGACGTAAACCTGACAAAACCCTCCGCGGGGGAAAAATTCAAGCCGGGAGACATAGTGGAGATAACCGGGACGGCCGAAAGAACCGGTGCAATTGCTATTTGCGTTCGCAACAGCAAGAACGGGCGGGTTTATGTAGCCCAGCCGCCGGTGGTCGACGGTAATTTTACCACCCGTTTTACCCTGGCTGCCGATGCGGTCGCAGGTGATTATACCATTGCTGTTACCGGAGACGGGCTGGCCACAGCCCAAACTTATCAATTTACGGTAGCTTCAACAGAAGGAGAAACCCCCGGAGGTGATAATCCGGGAGGAGATCCTGGGAGTGGAGGAATTGACCCCGATGATGATCTTTTTATCAGTGGGGATGGAGTGGCAAATGAAATATCTTTTTCCCTTGATGAGCTAGCAGAAATGGATCAGGAAAGAGTATTATTTTCAGCGACTAATGACTGGCCTCAAGATTTATTTGTAGCTGCCGAAGGTGTACCGCTGCGGACCTTGCTGGATCAAGCCGAAATGCGGGGAGCAGCTAAAAAAATTACTTTTAAGGCTACTGACGGGTACAGGGCCGAATTTACGGTTGATGAACTATTTAACCAAACACGTTACAAATTCCCCGATCAAATAACAGTAGAGCCGTTAATTGCCCTGAAACGGGTGGAAGGGTCTTCAAGTTTTAGCAGTATGACCAGTAGTGAGACACCGGTACTATGTTATGGCCAGCGCGCGCAAACAGAACAAACTCTTTTGGGATTTGTCAAATACTTAAATAGCATCACCGTATCGACCAGTTCTCCAGGTCAGTGGTCCGAACCGACGGCCAAAATTATCGCTCCCGGTTCCAATCAAAAAGTTGCCACCCAGGGCGGTCAAGTAGAAAGTGGTTCAGAAATTGTCCTTGTGGGTAAAGCGGGAGCAATAATTTATTATACCACCGACGGCAGCGAGCCGAACCTGGACAGCGAGATTTATAATGTCAGCGGTCATATTCCGGAATTAAACGAACCGATTCCGGTAAATGCAAACACCACCATTAAAGCCAAAGCTGTCGGGCGAGGGCAAATAGATAGCGACATTGTTACCTTTAAGTTTACGGTTACAGGAGGTAAAAAGAATTCCGAAATTGATGAAAGTAATATTCAAAAAGAAGAATTAACTCTTGAGAACGGCCGTAAGGGAGAGAAAATCACTTTACTGCCAGGCACCCTGGATGACATAGAAAATGGGGAGCAGGGGAGCAGGCTGGCGGTTACTTCTACCGCCGCTGTGGATGAAGTGGTCACGGAAGTGCCTGCTGCGGTGCTGCAAAAAGCCCAAGAAAAAGGGATGTTGATGGGCATAAACAGCACCATCGGCTATTACACCCTGCCTTTGAATTCCCTTGACCTTAATAAAATAGCATCCGAATTAGGCGCAAAACCGGAAGAACTGAACCTGCAAATTTATATTTTCAAAGCAACTGATGAGGATAAAAACAAACTGGCTGCCCATATAAGGGGCGATCAAAAAATGCCGGTTAACCCGGTCGGATTCCATGTGGAAATCACCGCGCCCGGTGATAAAAAAGTAACCTATAATTCCTTCGGAAAAACCTATGTTGAGCGGGAAATTCCTCTGACCGGCGATTTCAATGCCGGACAGGCCACAGGTGTCGTATGGCATGAGACGCAAGGACAGTTCCAACCTTTGCCTACGCGGTTTGAAACCAGGGACGGCCAAAATATAGCGGTTATTTTAAACCGGACCAACAGTTTATATACTGTTTTGCAGTCCAACAAGACCTTTACCGACATTCAGGATAACTGGGCCAAAGAGGATATTGAATTATTGGCTAATAAAATGTTGATCTCCGGCAAAACCGCCACCACCTATGCGCCCGGCAGCAACATTACCCGGGCTGAATTTGCCGCTCTGCTGGTCAGGGCTTTGGGTCTGGAAGAAGGAACTTTAAAAGAAGGCCGGTTTAAGGACGTGACAGCTTCAGACTGGTACGCTGGCAGTGTTGCCGCAGCCACGCAGGAAAATATTATCGGCGGTTATGAAGGCAGCCTCTTTAAACCCGGTAACAACATCACCCGGCAGGAAATGGCCGCCATGATTATGCGGGCAGCCCGTGTAGCCGGTAAAGAGGATACACTACCCGCTGAAGAGCAGGCCCGGCAGTTGGCCCAGTTTAAGGACCAGTCAGAAATTGCCTCCTGGGCAGCCCAGGATGTGGCTCTGGCCGCCAAGGCCGGCATAATCACCGGTATGGCTGGCGGAGATTTTTCACCGCAAACCAATGCCGACCGGGCTCAAAGCGCAGCTATATTAAAACGGTTTCTAACATACGTCAATTTTATCGGCGCTAATCAACAGGGAAACCAGTAAACGGATAATCAGGAAGCAGATAATGACCAAGCAGTTAAAGAAGAGGATAATGCTTAATATTTAACCATTGATTCTAAGATTTCTTTTGGGCCGCAGCAGCAAAAAAAAGGAGGGTTTTTAATGAAAATGAAAGGTATCAAATTACTGAGCATATTGTTTGTTATGTCTTTAGTCATCTGTTTGACTAGTGCAGCAGCTTTTGCGGATACCACTTCCGTAACGGTTAAACTGAATGACAGCACGTTGGATTCGTATACCTCCACGCAGTTAAATAATACAAGTATATTTAGCACAACTGCTTCACATGACTATTCAACTTATGATGAATGTCATGACCGGTATCGGTATTACACCGCCTACGGGCCGGAAATGGAACAGGTTTTTAATGATGCTTTAACAAATCAGGGGCAATATGACCTTGACGATGTTGTCAGCATTGAGATAACCGCTTCCGATAACTACTCGGTAACACTCAGCAAAAGCTCTTTGCTGGACACCACACGCTACTATTATGCTACTCCAAGTTCACAAGGAGTAGCAGTGCCGGCAATAATTGCCACTCAGTATGGGAATCTTGGTGGTCAATTAAGCACCTCCGGTTGCATCAGGAATTTTTATGGCCAGACAAATCCTGATGATTATACCATTCTCAACTTTGTGCAATCCATCAGCGAGATTAATTTAATTACAAATTAATCCCCGGATTTAGTAAATAATGAAGTGATATAAAAAAAAGATAAATTGACCGCAAGCTGCTGCGGCCCATCATTTTATCAAATTTGTCCTTATTGGATTGGCACGAAACCGGGAAAGGAAGAGAAGTCCATGAAAAAGATTTTCTCGCTGCTCCTCTGTCTGGTCCTGCTGCTCGGCTCGCTGCCGGCGGCCTGGGCGGAGGAAACAACTGAACTATTCCCATCGTCGGTGACTGACACCGTCTATAACGACAGTACCCTTGCCGACCTGACCGTGGAAAGCGTGGTATATCAGGACGGAAAAGAAAACATAATCTCCTGCGGAATCTATCCCGCCTTCAGCAGTACACAGACTGAGGGCATAATTGATGTGGCCTACGGGGCGGAAGAAGTGCGTATCACCGCGCAGCCCTCCGGCGATAAGGCCACCCTTGAAATAAACGGGATACCGGCTTCAGCCGGTGTCGCTACGGCGGTTTACGGCAGGGATTTGGCGGTGGGCGACAATCTCATCCCGATTAAGGTAACGGCTGAAAGCGGCAGCCAGTTAACCTATACTCTCCACGTCAAACGGGTCAGCGGCGAATATACCCTGCCCCAGACCCCTCAGGCCTACCAGGCCAGCGAGTACGCCGCCTATGCCCGCCGGTTGGCGTCAGGCGATCTTAACCTGGCCTTAAAAAAGGACGGCACAGTTATCGCCTGGGGTTATAATGCTGATGGCGGGTGTAACGTCCCGGCCGGCCTGGACAACGTCACCGCTGTGGCCGCCAGTAACAGGCACAGCCTGGCTTTAAAACAGGACGGCACTGTTGTCGCCTGGGGCGGCAGGAATGGTGAGAGCAATGTACCGGACGGGTTAAGTGATGTGGTTGATATTTCTGCCGGCCAATATTTTTCCGCCGCGTTAACCAAGAACGGCAGGGTGGTTGTCTGGGGTCAACCGATTATCGATTACGGCCAGTGCGACGTGCCGGCGGGGTTGAATGAAGCCGGCGATGTAGTGGATATCGAGTGCGGCACCAGGCATATGCTGGCCCTCAAAGCCGACGGCACGGTGGTAGCCTGGGGTGATAACTATGTTGGCCAGTGTAACGTGCCTGTCGGGCTGGACCATGTGGTGGCAATAGCAACTCATACGAATTACAGTATGGCCCTGAAGGCTGACGGCACCCTGGTGATCTGGGGAACAGACTCTAATGGTGTGGAATTTGAAAATATCCACCTGCAGTATGTCAAGGCCATTGCCGTGGGCTCAAATTATGTCGCTGCCTTAAAGTGGGACGGCAGCCTGGCCGTCTGGGGTAACCAATATGGTGAAAATGTTGATTTAGGTGTTCCTCTTGAACTTGACCGTGAAGTACTGGCCATCAGCAGTGGCAGTGATTGCCTGCTGGCTTTAAACGAGGACGGCACGGTTACGGCCTGGGGTGATAATACTTATGGTCAATGTGACGTACCCCAGGGGCTGAACCTTTTTGCGGACGACCCGACCCCGTACAGCGGGCCGTCGCCCAATATTCCCCAGACCCCGGCTGCTTATGCCGCCAGCGACTATGTCCAGGCCGCCGCTAAGGTTATCAGCTTGGGAGGCGGCCATGCCATATTAAATATGGACGGTACTGTCAAAGTATGTGACCCTAAAAATTATCATGGCCGTGCTGATGTGCCGGCTGGTTTAAACAACGTTAAGTCAATCAAGGTTACAACGTATTTTATAATGGCTTTACAACAGGACGGCACGGTAGTGTTTTGGGGCGATAACCGGGATGGCGCCTGCGATCTGCCGGAAGGCTTAAGCAATGTTAAGGCTATCGATGCTTATAGCCAATACTGTCTGGCTTTAAAAGAAGACGGTACGGTGGTGGCCTGGGGCGGTAACTATAACGGTGAGTGTGACGTGCCGGAAAACCTGGGCGGGGTTAAAGCCATAGCGGCGGGATCTTCCCACTGCCTGGCTCTAAAGGAAGACGGCACGGTAGCGGCCTGGGGTAATAACGATTATGGCCAGTGCGACGTACCGGCCGGTTTGACTGACGTGGCCCGTATTTTCACATGTGGTGATTGTTCCGTTGCCTTAAAAAATGACGGTACGGTGGTGGCCTGGGGGAATAATGATTGCGGCCAGCGGGACGTACCGCCGGGTTTAAGTAATGTGGTAGATATCTGTGTTAACGATACAAGTTGCATAGCCTTAAGAGGGAACGGCACTGTGGTGGTCTGGGGGAATAATTCCTGTGGCAATAGGAATGTACCGGTTGGCTTACATGATGTGGCCGCCGTATGTGCCGGCGGTTTGGCCGTAAAGGCGGACGGTACAATCGTAGTCTGGGGTGCTTATACAGATTACGCCGAAGAGCTGGCCGCTGAGAAAAATGTATTAACAATAACAGATTACACGATAATCTACAGGGACGGCACCCTTAAATACTTTGGCGGCGGGCCTTACAATGAAGAAATCAATCAGATGCTGGAGGGGCTTAATGTATTATCCGGGCACTATTTTGCCGTGGACAAGGTAGAACTGCTCGACTCGTCGGGCCAGAGCATCACTTCCGTGGCCGGCCAAGGCGGCTACCGCATTAACGCCAATATAGCCAACAATTACTGCGCCCCACAAGATGGACTAGTGATCATGCAGGTGCGCATCGGTGACGGCGCCACTGCTGCCGGCGGCGGTCAGGTGCTGGAATGTGTCGGGCTGGCGGGTGAGATTCCGGTTGACGGTAAAGCGGTCAGCATAGATTTTACCATGCCGGATAGCTTAAGCGGGCAAGCTTACGTGGATGTATTTGTTTGGGACGGTTGGGATACCATGGTGCCCCGGGCCAACCCAAGCCAGAATTTGAGTTTTACCGTAACAGAACAATAAATGATAAGTGTAAAAACCTGTAATACAAGGATATCTTTTCAAAGTAATCTTTGTTAAGTAGCGTAATTGAATTCAGGTAGCGAGGAAATGAACACCTTCGTTAATTAATAAGAAGCAAAGCTATTCAACTTGCGATTTCTGTCGTGATCGGTCTCGGTATTACACCGCCTACGGTCCGGAATTGCAGCAGGTTCTAAATGATGCGTTGGATAATCAGATTCAATATGACCTTAGCGATGTTGCCGGCATTGAAATAACCGCTTCCGATAACTACTCGGTAACACTCGGCAGAGCTCTTTGCTGGACAATACACGCTATTATTATCCTGATCCTGGAGATCCACATGTTAAATATGAAGTACCGGCAATAATTGCCACTCAGTATGTAAAAAACCAGCTAGATTGACCGCAAGCTGCTGCGGCCCATCATTTTATCACATTTTTCTTATTGGATTGGCACGAAACCGGGAAAGGAAGAGAAGTCCATGAAAAAGATTTTCTCGCTGCTCCTATGTCTGGTCCTGCTGCTCGGCTCGCTGCCGGCGGTCTGGGCCGCCGGTGACGGCAACACCACGAGCAGCCCGACTGTGGACAGTTATGTTTACAAGGCGGCGGTAGATGAAGAGGTTTACGGGGCCGGTGAACTGCCCCAGACACCGGAGGCTTACGCTTCTAGCGATTACGTGCAATTGGCCTCCAGGCTGGCGGTCGGTTCGATGCATGCGGCAGTGGTCCTGCCGGACGGGACGGTGCAGGCATGGGGTGACAACACCTATGGGAAGTTGGAAGTTCCGATGGAGGCGACGGGAGTAAAGACCGTGATCGCCTCCGGCCATACGCTGGCCTTAAAAGAGGACGGCACAATAGTCGCCTGGGGGCCTAATAACAAAGGCCAGTGCGATATTCCCGCAGCACTGGCAGGGTTAAAAATTAAAGCTATTGCAGCTACAGATTCAAACTCCGCTGTACTCACTAAAGACGACAAGATAGTTGTCTGGGGCGCGAATATAGAAAACAGTCAAGTACTGGAAAGCGAAAAAGCCCTGAAGGCGATAGCCATGAATAACAATTATGTGTTGGCCCTGGCCGATGACGGTGCGGTATCCGCCTGGGACAGGAATGATGCATACCGGCAGTGCGCCGTGCCCGAAGGGTTTGGCGGCAATGCAGTAGCTATAGCCGCCGGAAGCAGCCATGTTCTTGTTTTAAAGACAGACGGTACCGTTGTTTGCTGGGGTAACGACGCATATCCCGTACCGGCAGGGCTTGCTAATGTGCGGGCTGTGGCCGCCGGAATAAATTACTCGGCAGCTCTTACAGCCGACGGTAACATTACGGTTTGGGGGAAAGACCAATACGGACTGCTTGATGTCCCGTCCGGGCTGGGCCCGGTACAGGCCCTGGCCGCCGGACCTTTTGATATGTACATCGTTAGAGAGGACGGTACGCTGGCCTCCTGGGGCAGAAACGATAGCGGTATGGGCGACGTGCCGGACGGACTCAACCTGTTAAGCGCCGTCAGCACCAACGATAAACTTGGCAGTCTTAGCGTGGCTGCTGTGGTTTACGAGGCAGGAGAAACAAAAATTACCAGCTGCAGTATTTATCCCAAATTTAGCTGTATTCAATGCGAAGGGGTGGTTGATGTAGATTACGAGGTGGCGGAGGTGCGTATTACCGCGCAGCCCTATAGCAGCAAAGCCACACTGGAGATCGACGGAGAACCGGCAGCTGCCGGTGTCGCTTCGGTGTTTAATGGCTCTAGCCTGGCGATAGGCGACAACCCCATCGAAATCAAGGTAACTGCTGAAAGCGGCAGCCAGCGCACCTACACTCTCCACGTCAAACGGGTCAGCGGTGAGTTCGCCCTGCCCCAGACCCCCAGAGCCTATCAGGCCAGCGATTACGCTGCCTATGCCCGCCGGTTGGCGGCAGGTGGTAACAATCTGGTTTTAAAAAAAGACGGCACGGTAGTCGCCTGGGGCAATAATGCTGATGGTGAGTGTAATGTCCCGGCCGGCTTGGACAATGTTATCGACTTAGCCACCTGCAGTTCCAGTCTAGCCTTAAAGAAGGACGGCACCGTTGTCGCTTGGGGCGGTAGGTATGCTGAGAGCAATGTACCGGCTGGGTTAAGTGATGTAGTGGATATTGCTGCCGGCCAATATTTTTCCGCCGCCTTGACCAAGAACGGCAGGGTGGTTGTCTGGGGCGAACCGCTTTATGATTACGGCCAGTGCGACGTTCCGGCTGGGTTGAATGAAGCCGGTGATGTAGTGGATATCGAGTGCGGCAGTAGACACATGCTGGCTCTCAAAGCCGACGGCACAGTGGTAGCCTGGGGTAATAATTCTTTCGGCCAGTGTGACGTGCCTGCCGGGCTGGACCATGTGGTGGCAATAGCTGTTCAATTATATTACAGTATGGCCCTGAAGGCTGACGGCACCCTGGTGATTTGGGGAACAGACTATAATGGTGTGGAATTTGAAAATATCCACCTGCAGTATGTCAAGGCCATTGCCGTGGGCTCAAATTATGCCGCTGCCTTAAAGTGGGACGGCAGCCTAGCCGTCTGGGGTAACCAATATGGTGAAAATATTGATTTAGGTGTTCCTCTTGAACTTGACCGGGAAGTACTGGCCATCAACAGTGGCAGTGATTACCTGCTGGCCTTAAATGAGGACGGTACGGTTACTGCCTGGGGTGATGATTATTATTGTCAATGTAACGTACCCCAGGGGCTGAACCTTTTTGCGGACGACCCGCCCCCATACAGCGGTCCGTCGCCCAATATTCCCCAGACCCCGGCTGCTTATGCAGCCAGCGACTATATCCAGGCCGCCGCTAAGGTTATCGGCTTAGGCTATGCCGTATTAAATATGGACGGTACTGTCAAAGTATGTGACCCTAAAAATTATCATGGCCAAGCTGATGTGCCAGCGGGTTTAAACAACGTTAAGGCAATCAAGGTTACAGGGTATTTTGTAATGGCTTTACAGCAGGACGGCACGGTTGTGGTTTGGGGCGATAACCGGGAAGGCGCTTGCGATCTGCCGGAAGGCTTAAGCAATGTTAAGGCTATCGATGCTTATAGCCTGTACTGTCTGGCTTTAAAAGAAGACGGCACGGTGGTGGCCTGGGGCAGTAACTATAACGGCGAGTGTGACGTGCCGGAAAACCTGGGCGGGGTTAAAGCCATAGCGGCGGGCTCTTCCCACTGCCTGGCTCTAAAGGAGGACGGCACGGTGGCGGCCTGGGGCAATAACGATTACGGCCAGTGCGACGTACCGGCCGGTTTGACTGACGTGGCCCGTATTTTCACAGGTGGTGATTGTTCCGTTGCCTTAAAAGAAGACGGCACGGTGGTGGCTTGGGGCAATAACGATTGCGGCCAGCGGGACGTCCCGCCGGGCTTAAATAACGTGGTAGATATCTGTGCTAACGGTGCAAGCTGCATAGCCTTAAGAGGGAACGGCACGGTGGTAGTCTGGGGTAATAATTCCGGTGGCAATAGGAATGTACCGGTTGGCTTACATGATGTGGCCGCCGTATGTGCCGGCGGTTTGGCCGTAAAGGCGGACGGTACAATCGTAGTCTGGGGTGCTTATACAGATTACGCCGAAGAGCTGGCCGCTGAGAAAAATGTATTAACAATAACAGATTACACGATAATCTACAGGGACGGCACCCTTAAATACTTTGGCGGCGGGCCTTACAATGAAGAAATCAATCAGATGCTGGAGGGGCTTAATGTATTATCCGGGCACTATTTTGCCGTGGACAAGGTAGAACTGCTCGACTCGTCGGGCCAGAGCATCACTTCCGTGGCCGGCCAAGGCGGCTACCGCATTAACGCCAATATAGCCAACAATTACTGCGCCCCACAAGATGGACTAGTGATCATGCAGGTGCGCATCGGTGACGGCGCCACTGCTGCCGGCGGCGGTCAGGTGCTGGAATGTGTCGGGCTGGCGGGTGAGATTCCGGTTGACGGTAAAGCGGTCAGCATAGATTTTACCATGCCGGATAGCTTAAGCGGGCAAGCTTACGTGGATGTATTTGTTTGGGACGGTTGGGATACCATGGTGCCCCGGGCCAACCCAAGCCAGAATTTGAGTTTTACCGTAACAGAACAATAAATGATAAGTGTAAGAACCTGAAACGCAAAAAGGAGTGTTAGCAAATGCAAAGAGTAAAACGGATTAAAAGGATCTTGTCGGTATTAATTTGTTTGTCGTTGATGTTTACCTGTATACCTATCGGCTTGGCAGAGGAAGTTAATCCCCTGCCGCAGACCCCGGAGGCCTATGCCGCCAGCGACTATGCGCAATATGCGGCTAAAATGGCGGTTGGTGTGGCTGATGAATTACCGCATACAGCCGTCGTTAAGGCAAATGGGACAGTGGAAGTATGGGGTGATAACACCTACGGACAGCTGAATGTGCCGGCGGGACTGAGCGGAGTCAAGGCCTTGGCAGCAGGAGCTGGTTTTACGCTGGCGTTAAAAGAGGATGGCACAATAGTTGGTTGGGGCAGTGTTTTGGATCAATATTTTAATCCGTCCACATATACCATCCCCACTGAAGTGCAGGGCTTAAAAATAAAATCAATAGCAGCAGGCGGTAATATGTCTGCCGTTGTTACAGAGGCCGGCGAGGTTGTTGTTTGGGGTAGTAATACTAGAAATGTTGATATCGTACCTGAAGGTCTAGGCAATGTGGTGGCAATGGCAATCAATAATAACTATGCCGTGGCCCTTAATGATGCAGGGAGCATCACAGTTTGGGGGAGAGACACCAATGAGCCGGCAGGTCTGGATGGAAATGTGGTAGCGATAGCAGCGGGAGGAATTCACTGGCTGGCTTTAAAGAAAGACGGCACGGTAGCAATAGGCGGTTATTCTTCTCACGTAACAAGCAATCAGGCTTTTGTTGACTCGTTATCAAACGTACGGGCTATTGCGGGAGGAATTAAGGTATCTGTTGCTATATTTGCTGACGGTACTATTCAAGGTGTATGTATGACTGGTGATATAACTTCATTTAATGGGTTATCCGGTATCAAAGCTATATCCGGCGCGCCAACAAACGAAACTATTTGTGCTTTACAAACGGACGGCAGCCTCACGGGTTGGTCCAGAGATGATGCTAATTACAACGGCAGCATTCCTGACGGGCTTAATCTTTTCACCATGCCAAGCAGCAATGCCGACTTAAGCGACCTATCGGTAACCGGTACGGTATACTCGGACTCCTATACCCTGACTCCGGCTTTTGACCCGGCGGTTATCGCTTACACGGTGGATGTGCCCAATGATGTGACCGGCGTGAGTATAACGGCCACTACTGCAGATAGCAAAGCAACCCTGAAAATTAACGGAACGTTAGCAGCCAGCAGCGTAGCTCAAACGGTATACGGCCTTAACGAAGGGGCTAACCCGGTCACCGTGGAAGTAACCGCGGAAGACGGCACGGTCAAGAACTATGATATTACCGTCAACCGGGCGAACGACGCAGGCCAAGTTAATCCCCTGCCGCAGACCCCGGAGGCCTATGCCGCCAGCGACTATGCGCAATATGCGGCTAAAATGGCGGTTGGTGTGGCTGATGAATTACCGCATACAGCCGTCGTTAAGGCAAATGGGACAGTGGAAGTATGGGGTGATAACACCTACGGACAGCTGAATGTGCCGGCGGGACTGAGCGGAGTCAAGGCCTTGGCAGCAGGAGCTGGTTTTACGCTGGCGTTAAAAGAGGATGGCACAATAGTTGGTTGGGGCAGTGTTTTGGATCAATATTTTAATCCGTCCACATATACCATCCCCACTGAAGTGCAGGGCTTAAAAATAAAATCAATAGCAGCAGGCGGTAATATGTCTGCCGTTGTTACAGAGGCCGGCGAGGTTGTTGTTTGGGGTAGTAATACTAGAAATGTTGATATCGTACCTGAAGGTCTAGGCAATGTGGTGGCAATGGCAATCAATAATAACTATGCCGTGGCCCTTAATGATGCAGGGAGCATCACAGTTTGGGGGAGAGACACCAATGAGCCGGCAGGTCTGGATGGAAATGTGGTAGCGATAGCAGCGGGAGGAATTCACTGGCTGGCTTTAAAGAAAGACGGCACGGTAGCAATAGGCGGTTATTCTTCTCACGTAACAAGCAATCAGGCTTTTGTTGACTCGTTATCAAACGTACGGGCTATTGCGGGAGGAGTTAAGGTATCTGTTGCTATATTTGATGACGGTACTATTCAAGGTGTATGTATGAGGGGTCAGATTTCATTTGAAGAGTCAACCGATATCAAAGCGATATCCGGCGCGCCAACAAACGAAACTATCTGTGCCTTAAAAACGGACGGCAGCCTCACGGGCTGGTCCAGAGATGATGCTAATTACAACAGCAGCATTCCTGCCGGGCTTAATCTTTTCACTATGCCAAGCAGCAATGCCGACTTAAGCGACCTATCGGTAACCGGTATGGTATACTCGGACTCCTATACCCTGAGCCCGGCTTTTGACCCGGCGGTTACCGCTTACACGGTGGATGTGCCCAATGATGTGACCGGCGTGAGTATCACGGCCACTACTGCAGACAGCAAAGCAACCCTGAAAATTAACGGAACGTTGGCAACAAGCAGCGTGGCTCAAACGGTATACGGCCTTAACGAAGGGGCCAACCCGGTCACCGTGGAAGTAACCGCGGAAGATTGCACGGTCAAAACTTATACCGCCACTGTTAAACGGGCGTCCTCTAATTTGACGCTCAAAGGAGATGTGAATAATGATGGTGACGTAAACGTCCTGGATGTAGTAAAAACAGTGAACATCGTTCTGGGCAAGATCCAGCCCAGCTCCGACGAATTTTATGCCGCCGATGCAAACAGTGACGGCTACGTTAACGTGCTGGATGTAGTTAACATTGTTAATATAGTGCTCAACTCCAATTAGCAAATACTGTATATGAAATAATGTAAAGGAGGGGGTGCACTTGATTAATAGTGCAGCTAGAAGGATGCTCGTGTTTATGCTCGCTATGGCGTTTGTGATGGCAAATATCACAGCTGCGGCAGCGTCATCAGAAGAGCCTACTAATGATTTTAGCATTAGCAGTGTCAGGCTAATTAATCCCTCAAATAATGATGAGATACAAACCGTAGCTAAGCAAAGCGGATATCGTATTCAGGCCCAAATAGACAATAACGGTCAAGCTATAACTGATGGATTGGTAATTGTTCAAGTAAGGAACGGCACTGGGGCGACAGCTAATAGTGGTGGCAAGGTATTAAATTGTGTAGGAGTATCATCTAGTTTTCCCGTAACAGGCTCAGCTGTCACTATGGATTATGTTCTACCTGATGGTTTGAGCGGCAAAGTATATGTTGATGTTTTTGTCTGGCACGGATGGGATGATCAGATACCGCTGGCTAATTCCTACAATAATACTAGTTTTAGTATAGCACCGTAAATAACAGAATTTGGGATAGGAGTAAGAAAGGAGAAGCACTATGGCGAAGGATAAGGTCCGGCTGAAAAAGCTGGGTGTGTTATTGTTTCTTATGCTTGTAGTCGGCTTTGTTTTAGCTGGACAGGGGTTAGCTGGACAAACTCCTGTCCAGCCGGATCTGAGCGGCTTACAGGTTGCCACAACTGTTTCCTCGCAGGTATACGGTGCTGGTGCAAGCGAAGATGAGGCCACTGTCTATTTGGACCGGGCCGCTCTGCAGACGTTCCAGACTGTTGCCTCGCAAGTTTATGTCCAGCCTGTCCTAACCTGGACGGCTAACCCCCAAACGACTCAGACTGTGTCCTGGGGGGTATACGGCACGGCTAGCGGAAAGGTTCAATATATACAGGAAGGTGCCTATTCAGTCGATTTTAGCGGCACGCTGGAGAAAGATGCTGCTTGCAGTGAATTATATCCGGGCTTCAATCAATTTGAGGTGGAAATCGATAATTTACAACCGGGTACCACCTATGCCTACCGCGTTGGTACGGAAGGTTGCTGGAGCGAACCGGCCACCTTTACCACAGCGACCGGGACAGATAATTTTTCCTTTATGTTTATGGGTGATGTGCATGCCGGTTATAACGATACCAGCGCCGGAGTCTGGCAGCAGCTTTTAGCGCAAGCTTACGCCGATTATCCGGACATAAAATTTGCTTTGCAAGCCGGTGATTTGGTTAATGAAGCAAATGAAACTGAACAATGGTCGCAGTTATTCAATGCGGCAGCCGGTGTTTTTGACCATATTCCATTAATGCCTGCCGCAGGCAATCATGAAAGTAGCGATTCCGACCTGTTTTTAAAATATTTTGCTTTACCCCAAAATGGGCCTGCAGGGTATGAGGAACAACACTATTCTTTCGATTATGGCAATGCCCATTTTGTTGTGCTGGACAGCAGCTTGATGGGAAGTGAAGACGATGCTTACCAGGCCGGTATAAGCTGGCTGGAAAGTGATCTGCAAAACAGCGGCAAAAAGTGGAAATTTGTTATGTTCCATGTACCTCCATATACGGCTTATAGCGGTGCTGGCGGTGACGATGCGCAGGCTGAGATTTTAAAGCAATACTGGGTGCCGGTGCTGGAGCGTAACGGGGTGGACATGGCGCTCGTTGGGCACCAGCATATGTATATGCGCACCTATCCCATTTATGAAGGCGCGATCCAGGAAGATCCAACGGATGGGATTGCTTACTTGATGGGCAATGCGAGTAACAAGTTTTACATTAACCCGGAACAGTATGATTACATTGCCAAAGTTTTAACTAATACGACTTGTTATACAATATTAAACATTGACGGCGACGTATTGACAATGACTACCAGGGATGCGGAAGGCGATGTTGTGGATGAGTATAAGATCAATAAAGGCAGTGCTATGACCGCACAAGTAACAATAAGCAGCGCCAAGCTTCTAAATAGCTCGTACCAAGAGATAAACTCCGTTTCCGCGCAGGGGTATTGCCGCTTGCAGGCCCACCTTAATAATAATACCAACATTACGCAGAAAGCTTTGGCTGTGTTCCAGCTGCGTAGTGGAAACGACGCTGCGGCAGACTGTGGCGGCGAATCATTGGGAATAGCCAGTTTAAAGGTTGATGTTCCGACGGCGGGAGCGGATGTCTACGCTGATTTTACCTTGCCTGATAGCATTTCCGCCGGCAGTAAGATTTATGTTGACGTCTATGTTTTGGATGAGGCCAATGTACCTATTGATGAGCCATATCAAAAATTAAATTTTGATATAACTTCTAATAATTAATAATTTTAAATGAGCTTTGGGTTCGGAAGGAGTTATCTCCTACCGAACCTAGCTTAATCTTATTTAAGCTTTTCAGCTGGTTGATTTCAGATCTTCTAGGATGGAAATTACAGGCTGATAGTAGATAATCCTGGAGGCAATAAAATGGATGAAACCAAGTTCGATGCGAATAAAGGTATTAAAAACCCCATATGGTTTGTTTTAGGGGTTGTGCTGTTGGCACTGGTGGTTGTTGTCTTCTCATTACTAAATCATTATAACAGCGGGCCGCAGGAAGGAACGCTGGTAATTACAGCCGGTGATACCACATTGGGTAGTTTTACCATTGCCGACCTTAAGAAACTACCGGCCGTAGAAAAGAAAATGGTTGTTCAATTAAATTGTGATGGTAGTTGTGGTAATAGTCCCGGTAACAACAGTGTTGAAAGCAGTGAGCACGAATTTACCGGTACATCACTCCTGAGTGTTTTGAACAGCATTGATCCCGGCCTGACCCAAAAATACGAAAAAGTTATTACCAGGGGTGTAGATTACTATAGCCAGGTGTTGGAAATGTCTGATGTTCTGCAGCCGGATAATGTGTTTATTGCTTATGCTGATTACGGTAAGCCATTAAACACAAAAGCAGGTGGGGAGGGAAGCCTCCAACTGATTATGGGCAGCGACAAAACCGGGCAGCACATTACTAATTGGCTGGTGAGCCTGGAATTACAGTAAATGCGAGGTGAAGGGTAATGCTTAAAAAATTGATTATCAGCCTGGTGTTGGGGCTATGTATGATAGCCGGACTGCTCATTATGACTGCCCCGCAAGTGTCCAGTGCGGAAGAGCCTGTGGTGTTAACCGTAAAAGGTGATGGGGTGCAGAAAGAGGTGCGGTTCACCATGACCGATTTAAAAGCCCTGCCGCAAAAAACTTATTCATATTCAGGATATAATCACTGGCCGTCCCTAAAAGTTTTTAAGGATCTAACCGGGCCGACGCTTAAAAGTATTTTAGATGTGGCGGGCTTAAAAGATGATGCAGCCTTGCTTATCTTCAGGCCATCCGGTGGCACGTTTGTGCATATGGATTTTACCAGGGCACAGTTGCTCGACGAGCCCAGGTATTATTTCCCTGATGGTGAAAATCCGGGTGATTGTGTGGAATGGCCGCCCAAGCGCAGCGAAAAAGGAAAAGTACCGGTGGAAACGATAATTGCTATGAACGATTCAAATGGGAGAGTATGCTTTGGCCAGTGTTCGCCGAATGAACCGACCGGTGGCGATTGTGTCATGATTCAGGAAATGTTAAAAAGCGGAGTGATTGAAGTAACCACAGGGCCACTGCGGCAATGGGAAACGCCTTCTGCCGATCCCTTACCCGGCCTGGTTGCCCCGGGTACGAAAGTAACACTTAAGAAATCGGATGATATACCGGATAATGTTATGATTTATTATACCTTGGATGGAAGTGAGCCTACCTATGGAGACTATATATTCAATATCAGCTACCCCAACTTTCGGCCGGAAGAAATGAATAAGCCAGTACCGGTAAACGGTAATGTAACTATTAAAGCAAGAATAATTGGTTTTGGCAAATTGGACAGCGAGGTAAAAACTTTTCAATATTATACAAAAACACCGGACCTCGGTAATGAGACCGAAGAAGATCAAACCTGTTATTTTATGGATATAGAAAACCACTGGGCCAAAGATTGCATTAGTACTTTGGCAAAAATAGGTATTATTAATAAAACCGGAACGGAATTTAAACCGGGAGAAAAAGTTACCCGCGCTCAATTCACTCAATGGCTGGTTAGGGCTTTGAATATTAAAGTTAATCAGGGCGTAGCACTTTCCTTTAAAGATGTACCTACAGGCGCGTGGTATCACGACGATGTGGCAGCGGCAGTTAAGGCGGAGTTAATCATGGGTATTAATGATAATACCTTTGCCCCGGACGAAAACATAACCAGGGAACAAATAGCTGTAATCATTACCAGGGCCTTGAAAAAGGAATCCACTAAAGATTTGTCTCATGTTATAACCGGTGAACCAATTGACAAATTCGTGGACAAAGGTGACATATCATTATGGGCAAGGCAGGAAATAGCGCTGGCAGTAAGCTGCGGAATAATCAATGGAATGAGTAATAACACTTTTGCTCCTCAATCAAACACTACCAGGGCTGAGGCGGCAGCAATGATTTTACGTTTGTATGAACGATTACAGTAGTATTTCAGTCAAGTTGGAGTGAAGAGTTTGGAGTGAAGAGTGATGAAGTTGAGAGGTTTGGAGTTGAAGCACGGGCAGTGGAATGCGTTCGCCCTTGTAGTGATGCTGTTTATTTTATTCGGCCTGCTGTGTATCGCAGGGCCGGGAATGGCAAGCACAACTGGCTGCGGCACCGGCTTGCAAGGAGTACCGGCAGACACGTTAACGATCAAGGTCGGCTATTTCGGCGGACCATATTATACGAAGAAGGTCTATACGCTTAGTGACTTTGATAAACTGCCGCAGGTAAAACAGGCCTACATTTTCATTGACAGCATGAATGCAGTGTGCGTGGATGCGGCCACAGGGGTTAAATTAACCGACTTGCTGGCAGATGCCGGTATCGATGTGAATTCGGTACAGAAATTTTATTTTTACTCCAGTGATATTAAACATGGGTGGTATCAATGTTTAGACAAACCCTACCTCCTTGATAAACCTCGATTCTATTATCCCAATTTACCTTCTAAATGGGATTATGAAAAAGGAATGTCCACAGCTGAGGCAATATACGGAGCAATACGGGTAGATCCGATTATAGCGTACAAGGATAACTGGCAGCGATATGTTTCTGAACCTGATTTTAGTGTTTATGACACCTCTACCAGGTTCAGGCTGTTGTTTGGCCAGGCTGATCCCAATACACAAACCGCAACGCAATCTGTCAAATGGGTGCATGCCATCGAAATAATGCTGGGGGGTATGCCGCCCACCGAGATCGCTCTAGATCAAAATAGTATCAATTTAAAAGTCGGCAGCACGGTACGGTTGACCGCCACCGTAGCTCCGTATGATGCCACCGATAAGAGTGTGATATGGAGTTCCAGTGATCCCGGCGTGGCCACGGTGGATAAAAACGGTCTGGTGACGATTGTCGGCCCGGGCACGGCTATCATTACAGTGAGTACTGTAGTGGGCAATTTGACGGCCACCTGTGTTGTGAACGGTCCCAATCAGGTTAGTGCTTCTGCAGGCACCGGCTCTCAAAAGATTGAGGGGCCTGGTAACCCTGACGGGCCGCAGGCGGCGAGAGATAATCATCAGAACCTGGCAAATAAGGAAGCCGAAGCCGCCGTTTTAACCACCAAGGTTATCTCCCCCTCTCAGGCGGGCAGTCAACCCTGGCGTGTATTTGAGATGTCGCCCGATGCTGTTCCATTACAGCAGATAAAGAAGCAAAACGCTTTAGATATTTATGCGGCAGTATTATTTGGGTTCTTATTTCTTTTTGGATCAGGTAGAAGATATATGGAATATGCAAGGGAGGTAGCAAAGTGACAGTTACTATATTGACACCGCTAAAAGATACGATGCATACTGTTTCGTCCGGCTTACTAATACCTACTATTATTGTTTTATTGCTGTTTATGGCTCTGGCGGTGATTGAGCTGGGCGGTTTAGCGGCGGAAGCCTTTATAGAGCGGCGCAAGGTAAAAATTAACGTGCCGGAATTGGTTAACGCCTTTCAAGGTAAAAATACCGGGGAAATCATGAATGAAATTGAAAATAGCCGCCTGTTTCGGCGCCAGAAAGCGGCTCTTGGTGAACTAATCAAGTACGGCAGTTTGCCCTCCGACTCCCTGCAGGCCTTGGCGCGCCGGCTGCTTGCAAGCGAGGAACTGCATTATGCCAAAATAACCAACAGGACCGACCTGGTGGCGCGTTTAGGGCCCATGCTCGGATTAATGGCTACATTGATTCCACTGGGACCCGGCATGATTGCCCTCGGACAGGGCGATACCAAGACACTGGCTGATTCACTGCTTACCGCTTTTGACGCTACCGTTGCCGGCCTGGCAGCGGCCGGTGTAGCCTTTGCCATCTCCAGACTGCGGAAAAGGTGGTATGAAGATTACCTGAGTTCTCTTGAAGCTCTGATGGAAAGCTTACTGGAGGTGTTTGCCCGTGAACGGGGGATTGAGAAGTAGAAGGCTCAGGATGCCCGAAGATGTCAGTCCTCTGGAGGGCGCCGTCAATATTGTAGATGCCATGCTGGTGTTTGCTTGTGGGCTGATGCTCTCTCTGGTCATTCATTGGAACGTTGACCTGGGCCAGACGGGAGAGCGGGTGGACCTGAAGCAGGGCCGGGAAGTGACCCAAAACCAGGATATTCGCAACGATCTTATCGAAACCCAGGGACAGGGCAAACTTTACGAAAAAATGGGCACTGTTTACAAAGACCCCAATACGGGGCAGTTTTTCATGCTGACCAACGAGTAAAACGGGGTGAAAAAGCGTGGGGCTTTGGCGAAAATTTCTTGATAAGTTTTCTATTTATGACTTAATCATTATTGCTATGATGTCCGCTCTGGGGATAGCCATCAAACCTATAATAGCTCCTTTGGCTCATATTATTACCGGAACGCTTTTGATTCCCGGGGGAGCTTTGGCAGGCGGTTTCTATATGATGTGGCTGGTCCTGGGATTTGGAATTACCGGTAAAAGAGGTACAATGTCCCTAATCGGCCTGATCCAGGCCATCATGGTCACCGCTACCGGTATGGTTGGATCACAAGGTGTATTGAGCTTGCTAAGCTATACTGCACCGGGCGTCCTGGCAGACCTGGGACTGTTTCTCATCGGCCATCGGGTTTGCTGCCTGCCGTGTGCCTTTTTGGCGGGTATGTTATGTAATATTGCCGGTACTGGTATAGTAAATTATCTATACTACCGTCTTCCTGCCATTCCACTGGTCTTAAGTTTAAGTACTGCTGCCTTGTCCGGTGGATTAGGCGGCCTGATTGCTTTTAAAATAGTGCAGCAGCTATGGAAATTCCCCAAACGAAACTTGGAGATGCCTGAGGATGAGCATAGTTAAATATATTGAAGAGGTGGATATTCGCTTATGGTGGCTGTAGTGGCACAGGGGTTGACCTATCATACCGGCCAGGTGGGCCATTGGTGTTAAAAGGTATCGACTTTCGGGTGGCTCAGGGAGAAATTGTAGTATTTTAATTGATCGTAAAGGTCGCTCATACGATAGGAGGAGAACCGGTGACATATTTAGAATTAAGGCAAGTAGCCTTCTATTACCCCCGTAAAATGAAACCGGCCCTGACGGGGATAAACCTGAAATTTGAGAAAGAAGAAATAACGGCCATCACCGGACCTAACGGCTGCGGTAAGACTACTCTGACCAAGCTGATGATAGGGGTTTTGCGGGCGACTGAAGGAGAAATCTATTTAGCAGGGTCTCCTTTAACGAACTATTCACTAGGGGAAATTGGTCGTAGGATTGGCTATGTATTTCAAAAACCGGACCTGCAGCTTTTTTGTAGCACAGTGGCTGAGGAAGTCGGTTTCGGGTTAAACAACCGGGGTTACGATCCGGAAACGGTCAAGGAAAAAATTAAATTCTACCTTGACTATTTTGAGCTAACCGGCTACCAGAATGCCTTTCCTTTGAATTTAAGCCAGGGGGAAAAAGAGCGCCTGGCTATAGCCGCCGTACTGGCCAATGAACCCGAATTTCTGATCTTGGATGAGCCTACCATTGGCCTGGATGCCTTCCGTAAAAAGCTTTTAGAGAACTATTTAAAAAAAATTGCCCGGTTGGGTAGAGGCATGATTTTAATCAGCCACGATGAGTCATTTGTTAACCGGTTGGCAGAGCGGGTTGTTATTATGGCTGATGGCCGGATTCAAGGGTGTAACGAGCGAAAGGAAAGTGCCTGCTATGAAGCTTGACCCGCGGACCAAGATGGTGATGGTTATATGCCTTTCCTGTTTAGCTTTGATTTATAGCACTCCTGGCCGGTTGCTCTTGGTGCTTGCGGCTACAATTGTGCTGTTGCTGATTTTTCGTTTTGATCCAAGTACCGTATGGGGATACCTGAAACCGTTTCTTTCTCTTATGCTAATGCTTTTTATAATTCAATGCATTTTTTCACCGGGAGGTAAGGTGCTGTTGTCCATAGGCCCGGTACCCCTGATTACTTACAATGGCCTGTTGGTAGGGAGCAGTATAATTTTGCGTATTATAGTGGTTATTGCTGCCGCTTTGCTGTTAACCACATTTAGTTCCCGGGATTTTGTTCTGGGCCTGGTTCAGTGGAAAGTTCCTTACGAATTGGCCTTCATGGTTTTCATAGCTCTACGTTTTTTACCGGTTTTCCGGGAAGAAATGATCAATGTGATTACCGCCATTCAATTGCGGGGCATTGAGCTAAAGAAAGTACCTTGGGGCCAAAAACTTACTATATATCGCCAATTGTTTTTCCCTTTAATCTACGGGATGATGCAGAAAGCCCAACAACTGGCGATGGCAATGGAAAACCGGGGGTTCAGGGCTTATCCTCAGCGTACTTATCTCAGGCGGCTGAATTTTATTTTAGCAGACTATGTGGTAATGCTGCTCTCCTCTGCGGCAACCCTGATGCTTATATTCCTGCAAATTACATAAAGCCGGTTTGTAAAGTGTATACAATATTTCTAGCCGGTATACCTTGCTTTTTTTCTGCAAATTAGTATAATTAATAGAAATATATAATTAAGGACAATGGCGTCCCAATGATTTGCTTGAAGCAAGTTTTTAGGGACGTTTTTTTATAATAATAACTTCATAGTAAAAACATTTTACCGGCGGCTCAATGATGAGTCCGTTTTATTAAAGGGCGATGCGGCCCACAAAGTATTGCTTGATAAGGTCAACCTTTTAAAAGGTTATACCTTTATTTAAGGCTATACTTTGTGGGCCTTTTTATTTTGTGCCGGTTACGAAACATAGAGGTTCAACAGCAGTGCATTTTTACATGGGAAGGAATGAGCATAATGGGGAGAATTAAGGCCAAACCCGAGGTTTGTATGGGTTGTCATTTGTGTGAAGTATGGTGTGCGGTGGCCCACTCCAAATCTAAACACATTATTAAGGCCTTTTTATATGAAGATGATAAACCTCTGCCCCGGCTGGTGGTGGAGGAAAAATTGCCGCTTACTTTTGCGCTGCAGTGCAGGCACTGTGCCGAACCGGACTGTGTCACAGCCTGTATTAGCGGGGCCTTATGGAAAGACCCGGAGTCCGGGCGGGTAGTACATGATCCAAACCAATGCGTGGGTTGTTACAGCTGTGTGCTAACCTGTCCCTATGGCAACGTATTTATTAACCCCCGGAAAAGGGAAATTATTAAATGCGACCTTTGCGCCGGGCTGGATACCTTATATTGCGTGAGTCATTGTCCCAACGAAGCACTAGTATATGAAGACTGCTAATTTTATGTGGGGGAGATCATCGATGTGTAATATGGGCGATTTTGATTACCTAATTATAGGCAACTCAGCAGGTACTGTGGGTTGTATAGAGGGTTTGCGAAGTGTAGATAAAAACAGCACAGTGGCCTTAGTGGCTGAAGAAGACTGCCACATATACTCCAGAGCGTTGATCCCTTATTACCTGGGTGGTCAGATCACCAGGGATAAAATGTATTACCGGCCCCTTGACTTTTATGATCGCGCACGAGTATGTGTTTTTCAGGGGCACAGGGCTGTAAAAATCGATAGCGCGGTACGGGTGGTTGAACTGGACAATGGCAGCCGACTGGGCTATGGCAAGCTGCTTATAGCCACCGGCGGAAAACCGGTCTTTCCGCCCATCCCCGGCCTTGATAAACAAAACGTGTTTAGTTTTCACAGCATGCCTGACCTGATGGGTATTGAAAAGGAACTGGCCGGTGCTCGTAGTGCCGTTGTGCTGGGTGGCGGGGTCATCGGTTTGATGGCTGCCGAGGCACTGCACAAAAGGGGTATCAAGGTGCATGTTTTGGAGCTGGCCGAACGGCTATTGGCGCCGGTGGTGGATGAAACCACGTCTCACTTGGTGGAAGGCGCTTTGCAAAAGGCCGGACTTGCTTTGTATTTAAACAACACTATCGATCAGGTGAACGGCACTGAGCGGGTGGAAAGCGTTACCTTAAAAGATGGTCGAAACATACCCTGCGATTTACTCATTGTAGGGGTGGGAGTGGCACCCCGGGTGGAACTGGCCGAAGGCACGGGCATAGAAGTTAACCGGGGAATATTAGTAGATAAAAAAATGCAAACTTCGGTGCCGGGTATCTTTGCCTGCGGTGACTGCGCATCCATATATAACTTTGTAACAGGTGTTGAGCAAAATATGCCGCTGTGGCCTAACGCCTACCTGGGTGGACGTATTGCCGGCTTCAATATGGCCGGTATTGAAAGGGCATTTATTCAGGGCACCACTATGAATGCCATGCACTTTTTCGACGTTAACATAGTCAATGCCGGTATAAATGTAATCGGAGCAAACCAGGGAAACGGCCTGGAAGTAATACAAAAACATGATTCGGACGGACAAACATACCGTAAATTTGTACTGTCTGAAAACGGCCAAATTAAAGGTTTTATACTAGTTGGTCAAATAGCCAGAGCAGGTATATTTTTAAACCTGATGCGACGTAAAATTGACGTGCGTGCTTTTCAACTGGAGCTGTTTAAAAACGATTTTGGATATGCTGATTTGCCGGAAACACTGCGCTGGAAACTGCTGCAAGATGACGTAATTTTAGGGGTGGTATAAATGCTGGTACAACAATATTACCAGAACGAGAGGTTTGTGCCGGACAAAGAGATGGATGCCTGCGGACTGTTCGGGGTGATGCATACCGGTGGTGTTAGATTTGGCGGACAAATGGCCATTGACGCTATAAAAAACATGAAGGTGCGGGGCAGCGGATTAGGTGGCGGGTTTGCTATTTACGGGCTGTACCCTAAATATAAAGATCATTATGCACTGCACATTATTTATCAGGACAAAAATATGGCGGCCAAAAAAGTAGTGGAAGCTTTTTTAAAAAAGCATTTTTATGTTGTGTTTGACGAAGAAATACCCACTAACCCGGATATCCACCTGTTTGCTCCTCCTCTGGCATGGCGGTATTTCGTTGCCCCGCAGAAAGGCAGCGCGGAGGAGAATATACCTGACGATGAGTATGTCATCAGTAAAGTGATGCACCTGAATAGCCACATAGATGATGCCTATGTATTTTCATCGGGTAAAGATGTGGGTGTTTTTAAGGGCGTCGGCTTTCCCGAGGAAATAGCGGATTACTTTATGCTGGATAAGTTGTACGAGGGCTATATATGGACAGTGCACAGCAGATTTCCCACCAATACGCCGGGCTGGTGGGGTGGGGCGCACCCACTCTCCATACTGGACTGGACGGTGGTACATAATGGAGAGATATCATCTTACGGTTCCAACCGCCGGTTTTTGGAGATGCATAATTATTACTGTACTTTGCACACGGATACTGAAGTGCTGGCCTATGCGGTGGATTTGTTAATGCGGCGTCAGGAGTTGCCCATAGAGGTGGTAGCGAAAATATTTGCTCCGCCCATGTGGGAGGCCATCCGCCAGATGAATGATAATGATAAGGAATTGTACACGGCACTGCGTATGACATACGCGCCACTTTTAATGAATGGCCCATTCACGGTAATTGTTGCCCATCATAATGAAATGATCGGCCTTACCGACCGCATCAGGCTGCGGCCAATTACGGCGGGGGCCAAGGGCGATCTGGTGTTTTTATCCTCGGAAGAGGCGGCCATCCGGGCGGTATGCCCTGATCTGGAACTAGCCTGGACACCTCCCGGCGGTGAACCGGTGGTGGTCAGACTTAACACCCGGGATCACTTGCAAAGTTTAAATAAATCCATTTGAGGGTGGTAAAAATGCAGTCTTACTTGTTATCCGAATTTATAGTTGAACGGCGGGAAGATAGATGTATCCACTGCAGGGTATGCGAGCGGCAGTGTGCTAACGAGGTACACCTTTACGACGCTGAGCTGGACAGATTTTTTTCTTCTGAAAAAGACTGTGTGGGCTGCCAACGCTGTGTAACACTTTGTCCCACCGATGCCCTGTATGTGCGGCCACGGTTGGAAGATTACCGGCCCAATAGCAGCTGGACCAGAGATAAAATGCAGAACCTAAAAAAACAGGCCGCCACGGGCGGTGTGGTTTTGACGGGTAGCGGCAATGACAAGCCGTTCCGGGTATATTGGGACCACTTGCTGCTTAATGCTTCCCAGGTTACTAATCCTTCTATTGACCCGCTGCGGGAACCTATGGAGCTCCAAACATTTTTAGGGCGTAAGCCGGATACATTGAAAATTGAGTTTAGCGATGGTAAGGCAAAGTTAGGATCGGAGCTGTATCCGAATGTAATGTTGCAAATACCTCTGGTGTTTAGTGCAATGTCCCTTGGTGCTATCAGCTACCCTGCTTTTAAATCGCTGGCTATGGCGGCCAAGGAGGCCGGTGTGTTGTTTAACACCGGTGAGGGCGGACTGCCTGTGGAAATGCGGGATGAGTACGCCGACTGTGCCATTGTGCAGTGTGCCAGTGGCCGGTTCGGGGTAGATCTTGATTATTTGAACTGCGCCCGGATTATTGAAATTAAGATTGGCCAGGGAGCCAAGCCGGGCATTGGTGGACACCTACCCGGGGAGAAGGTGTCTGATTACATTGCTCAAACCAGAATGATTCCCCGGGGTACGGACGCTTTGTCTCCGGCACCCCAGCATGACATATACTCGATTGAAGACCTGTCCATGTTGATTTACGCGCTAAAAGAAGCTACTAATTACACCAAGCCCGTTTCGGTAAAAATTGCCGCGGTGCACAATGTGGCGGCCATTGCCTCGGGCATTGTCCGGGCCGGAGCAGATATTGTGGCTATTGACGGAATCAGGGGGGGCACCGGAGCGGCACCCCTGGCCACCCGTGATAACGTGGGCATACCGATGGAACTGGCCCTGGCCTCGGTGGATAAACGGCTGCGGGATGAGGGTATTCGGAATAAGTGTTCTGTTATAGCCGCCGGAGGCATCCGCTCCTCTGCCGACGCAATCAAAGCCATTGCACTTGGGGCCGATGCTGTTTATATCGGCACCGCCGCTCTAGTAGCTATGGGTTGTACTCTCTGCCAAAAATGTTATACCGGCAAGTGCAACTGGGGGATCTGTACCCAGAATCCCTTCTTGACCAAGCGGTTGAATCCCGAGCTGACCAGTCAAAGGCTGTTGAACCTATTAAGGGGCTGGGGCCACGAAATTCAAGAGATGCTGGGCGGTCTTGGCGTAAACGCAATTGAAAGCCTGCGGGCCAACCGGGAGCATCTGCGCGGCGTAGGTCTTGAAGAATGGGAGTTAAATGTGCTTGGGGTAAAAGGAGCAGGAGAGTGATAAAATGAATGGTTTTAATGTAAAGTTTGGTTATCGCGATAATTTTTTAGATAATTTACAGCCTATAGATATTCTCTATAAAACCAGGGTGAATATTGACGGCTGTCGCGCTACGATAAACGCGCTTGGGCTAAAGCATAAAGAATTAAACGACTTACTCAGGGAAACCGTACAGAGGGGCAGCAAAGAGTTGGTTATTAATAATGTTTTTGGACAAAGATATATCGGCACCCGGCTGTATTTACCCTCTGAAGATAAACTGTACATTGAAGTGAATAAATTTCCGGGCAATGATTTGGGCACGTTTTTAAACGGCCACCGGATTGTTGTGCAAGGCAATGCCCAGGACGGTGTGGGCAATACAATGGATAGCGGAGAAATCATTGTACATGGCCGGGCGGGAGATGTCACAGCTATGTCCATGCGGGGCGGCAAAATATTTATCAGGGATAACGTGGGCTACCGCACTGCCATTCACATGAAGGAGTACCGTGACAAAGTGCCCGTGCTGGTGGTGGGAGGCACAGCTCAGGACTTTTTGGGCGAGTACATGGCCGGGGGTATGGTGTTGCTGCTGGGTTTAAACTTGCAGGAAGGTGAACCACACCGGGCCCACTACATTGGCACCGGCATGCATGGCGGGGTGATCTACCTGCGGGGTTACGTGTCGGAACATCAGCTAGGTAAGGAAGTGGGAGTACGTCCATTGGATGATCAAGACAAAGAAAATATCGACTGCTATGTGCGAGAATACTGTAACCACTTCGGCGGCAATCCGGAAGAGATTTTAAACGGGAGTTTTCAAAAACTAGTTCCGGTATCATTAAGGCCCTATGGACAAATCTACGCTTACTAATTCATGTTCTCCTGCTTCCTTTTAAGGAAGCAGGAGAACCGTCCCCTTGCTACCACCCTTTACTTCCCCTGTGGCATGTGCATTTGTCAAGCTATCTGTACGCGGTACTCCCTCAGCCAGGTGTCCACCTGGATTAAATAAGCAAAGTATTGTGCATCGGTCATCAGCTGGCCATAAAATGGCCGGCTAAAAAATGAACCGGTGGATTGAGTCATGCGACGAACATTATCCGCGTTAATAAGAGGCAGCAGTGGCGATGCGGAGTCATCCAGTATTTCAATTACCATTCTCCTCACCGTCTCCAGGTAAGCCGGATGGTGAGACTTGGGGTAAGGACTTTTTCGCCGGTTAAGCACATCCTCGGGCAGCAAGCCGGTCACCGCCCGGCGCAGTATGCCCTTTTCCATGTTGCCGCAGTTTTTCATCACCCACGGTATATTCCAAGCATACTCTACCAAACGATGGTCACAGAAAGGGACACGCACCTCAAGACCTACGGCCATGCTCATACGATCTTTGCGGTCTAGCAGGGTAGCCATAAACCAGTTCATCGTCAGATACGCAAGTTCCCGTAAATGAGCTTCCCTGGGGTCTTCACCTGCCAGACGGGGGACTTCAGCCAGGGTTTCCTGATAGCGCCGCTTTACGTACTCTTCGGGTTGCAGCAGATCAACTATTTCAGGAGCCAGCATGTGCACACGTTCAGTAAGCCCTCGCAGCCAGGGGAAAGTACCTTCTGCCGCAGCCTGGGGCTTGTGGAACCAGGGATAGCCTCCAAATATTTCATCAGCACACTCCCCTGACAAGGCAACAGTGGCTGATTTTTTAATTGCCCGGGAAAAAAGGTATAACGAGGAGTCCACGTCGGCCATGCCCGGTAAATCCCGAGCCCGGACGGCAGCTGCCAATGCATCTACCAGTTCAGGGGTGTCAATAATAACCTCATGATGCTCAGTCCCTAAGTTTTCCGAGACACGTTTCACCCACTGGGCATCGCTATTTGGTTGAAATAGGTCGGGTTTAAAATACATGTCATTATCTCTATAATCTACAGACCAGGTATGCAGCGGTTTTGCGCCGTTTTGATCCCAGACGCCTGCGGCCACCGCTGTGATGGCGCTGGAATCCAGCCCGCCCGATAATAATGTGCAAACAGGCACATCAGCCACTAGCTGGCGTGTCACGGCATCGCAGAAAAGTTCGCGTACTTTGGCCGTGGTGGTGTCCAGATCGTCTTCGTGCGGTCTGCTTTCCAGTTGCCAGTAGCGCTGAATGCGCAGGCCGCTGCGGTTATACACCAGGTAGTGACCAGGCTTAAGCTCAGCCACGTTGCGAAATACACCATGGCCCGGCGTGCGACCCGGACCCATGATTAACACTTCCGCCAGGCCATTGGCATCTACTACAGGCTTCACCTTCGGGTGGGCCAGTAATGATTTCAACTCAGAACCAAACAGCAGTGTATTGCCCTGCCGGGTATAAAACAGCGGTTTTACACCCACACGGTCCCGGGCCATAAACAAGCTCTGGTCCAGCTCGCTCCAGATAGCCAGGGCGTAGATGCCGTTTAACCGCTGCAAGCAATCCGTTCCCCACTCAATATACGATAACAGCAGCACTTCGGTGTCCGAATGCCCGCTAAAGGTGTACCCGCGATCTGTCAATTCCCTCCTCAATTCCGGAGTATTATATAGCTCACCGTTATACACTATTACATATATATTATCTCCGCGCCGGCGAAGCATGGGCTGACTTCCGCCCGCCGGATCAACCACCGCAAGCCGGCGATGGCCCAGAGCGGCATGAGTTGAAATCCATGCATCTCCCGCATCAGGACCGCGGTGGAACTGAATTTCATTCATGGCTTCCAGTATGGGACGCTGTCGGGTTAGGTCTGCATCCCAGTCTATCCAGCCAGTAATTCCGCACATTTAATCTATCCCTCCCATGACGATTAAATCAACATATAGCATGGCCCAGAAAAAAAATAATGTCACCCTCCGAAAAGGCAGGCGACATTGCCGTAAGAGGTAGATGCGCTGTTGCATCTACTTGAACCTTAATAAATATTATGCAGGTAGATGGTAAAAAGATAGTACGTAAAAATAGTAATTACAGGCAAAATATTAAATTTAGCAAAAACACAATTTTACTGGACTTATACTTAGATAATAAAACATACAATGGCTCCGCTAATAAAAGTTTGATAAAAAATATTTTAATAAACAATAGCAATTTTACAATTGACTGACGGTCAGTCGCATGATACAATATACACATAAACCGACCGTCGGTCGATTGGAGGTTGTTATGAAAAGAATTATAAAGGATCCGGAAGTGCGGCGAAAAGAGATACTAACGGCTGCAGAAGAACTTTTTATGAATCACGGGTATGTCAATACAACTGTGGAAGCTATCATTCAGCAGGTAAGAATAGCGAAAGGGACATTTTATTACTATTTTAAATCCAAGGAAGATATCTTAGATGCGCTTGTCCATGAAATAGTAAATCAGCACTGCGAAGATTACAAAAAAATTGCTGATGACTCAAAGATAGGTGCAATAGATAAAATGCGTCTGATGCTTAGAGGAGATAGTCAGCATGCGAAAAACGAAAACAAGTTGATGGAAAATCTTCATCGACCTGAGAACAGAGAGCTCCATGAGCGGATTAACATTGAAATCGTAATAAAAATTGCACCTGTATTTGCTGGAGTTATAGAGCAAGGTAAACTGGAATCTGTGTTTAATGTTGAATATCCTCTGGAAACTATACAATTCCTTTTAGCTGGTTCCCAATTCCTTCTGGAATCCGGTCTTTTTAAATGGAATAAAGAAGAGCAGACAAAACGGATGCAATCTTTCCAGGCCATTATTGAAAGGTCTTTAGGGGCTGCTTCCGGATCCTTTTCATTTTTATTATAGGAGTGAATAATATGATATCAAACTATGAATACAACCCCAAACTGTATTTTACAACTACCTTTTTCGCAACCTATGCTCTCTGGTTTGTTGGTGCATATTTCAGTTATCAGGATAATAACAGCGGGAATTATATGCTGTTTATGCTGATCGGACTTATGGTACCCTTTCTTCTTTCCGTTCTAATGGTTGCGGCATCGAAGAACATCGATATGAAAAAGGATTTTCTCAACCGACTTCTCAATCCAAGGCTTATTCAACCAAAGATGATACTAATTATCATTTTAATCATGCCGCTATCTGTACTTGCATCTATAGCAATCTCTTTACCCTTTGGGGGGGCGGTTTCACAGTTTCAGCTGGCAGAAGGTTTCTCATTTTCATCAGGCTTTATCCCGGTATTGCTCCTGCTTATATTGGCAGCAAGCTTCGAAGAGCTTGGTTGGAGGGGATATGCTTTTGATAGTTTGCAGAGCAGGTATTCGTTGTTTAAGGCATCTATCATATTCAGCATACTTTGGTCACTCTGGCATCTTCCCCTCATTTTTGTACAGAACTCTTATCAATATGAAATTTGTCATGAAAACATTTGGTTTGGCGTGAACTTTTTTGTAGGCGTTGTCCCTATGGGTGTGATTATCAGTTGGGCCTGCATAAGAAACAAAAAGAGTATTATTTCAGCAATTCTCTTCCACTTTATTATTAACATGTCACAGGAGATGTTTGCAATATCTCAAATAACCAAGTGCATTGAAACTTTTGTTCTTATAGTTGTTGCCGCTGTTTTAGTGGCAGTAGATAAAGAAGTGTTTTTTGCAAAGAGTACAAGCAACATTAGGGAAAACCGGCTTGTCTTAAAAATGCTTTGAGAATGCAAAGGTGAAAGATAATGCAAGCTAAAAAGTTTGATGAATTTCTAATCATCTGGTCTGGACAGTTGATTTCAGCTTTGGGAAGCGGTCTGACAGCTTTCTCCTTAGGCGTTTATATTTTTCAAAACACCCAATCTGCTGTAAACTATTCTCTTATCATTCTTTTCTCCTTTCTTCCCTCTTTTGTCTTGCTTCCTTTTAGCGGGGTGCTTGCAGACAGATTTGATCGGAAGAAAATGATGATTATCGGTGATGCCGGTGCGATAATCGGTGTATTGTTCATCCTGCTGATCATGTTACGGGGAAGCTTTCAACTAGAATACATATATGGTGGGGTAGCCATAAGTTCACTATTTACTGCCGTTCAAAGTCCCGCATATAAGGCTGCCGTTTCTGATCTGGTTTCAGAAGAGTTATATTCACAAGCAAGCGGGCTTGTTCAATTGGCAGGGTCGGCCCAATACCTAATATCTCCAATTATAGCAGGACTGCTAATCAGTGCTTTTCATATAGAAATAGTTTTAGTCATTGATATCATTACGTTCATGATTGCTATAACTGCAGTGTTGATGATCAAGAACCCGGATACCACTTACCGGAAACAGGAGAAACAAGAATTCTTCCAGGATATGGCCGAATCTTTCCGTTACATCATCTCTCAAAAAGGTATATTCTATTTAGTTCTGTTAACTTCGTTAGTTTGCTTTTGTATAGGGTTGCTTCAGGCACTGTTTGGTCCTATGTTACTGACGATGACCGACTCAAAAATGCTGGGTATCGCCCTTTCCATTTCAGCATCTGGAATGCTGGCAAGCAGCCTTTTTATCGGAATATCTGGAATCAAAAAAAATATGGTATCCATACTTTCAATATTTCTGGCGTTTTCCGGGCTATTCTATGCTCTAATGGGTTTATTCCCAAACATCATATTTATCATTGTTTTCGGGTTCCTCTTTTTTAGCACACTTCCTTTTGTAAACACAAGCCTGGAGGTACTAATTCGCAGGAATGCTGAGAATGAAAGGCAGGGACGACTGTGGTCCATGGTTGCAATCATATCTCAAGTGGGTTATATCCTGGCTTTTTGTTCAGCCGGTTTCTTAGCAGATCATTTATTTAACCCCCTTTTAAATCCGAATGGAGCATTAAGTCATAGTGTTGGATTGCTGATTGGAACGGGCCCAGGAAGGGGCATAGGTTTTATTTTCATTCTTTCCGGCTTATGTGTTTCCATCCTTGCACTAGTAATAGGGAGAGTTAAAAAAATAAAGGTATTGGAAATGGATTTGGGAATATAGGAATGATATGAAAAGCAAGATTTGATGGATATATTTGATTAATACCGCGGTATTTAAATTAAACCATTTGCGCAAAGGATGGTACGAGCTATGCTGATCATACCTATCGTTTTACTTGTTTGTGCGATTATTCTTGTGGGTTTGTTGCTGGCATACAGTCCGGGAAAACCTGAACCTTTCTTAAATGATAACGGAAGGATGTTGTCAGGTAGCATTTCAGAAAAGATCCACGTCAATATCAATGGGGTAGAGCAGGGGATGTTTATCAAGGGTAAGGATAAAACGAAGCCGGTGCTGCTTTTCCTGCATGGGGGTCCTGGTATGCCCGAATATGCGATTAGTCGGAAATATCCTATCGTTCTTGAGAATTATTTTACAGTCTGCTGGTGGGAACAGCGAGGTGCCGGACTTTCATATGGCTCTGACATTTCGTACGAGACAATGACATTCGAGCAATTGATATCCGACACACTGGGAGTTACAGATTACCTCCGCAAGCGTTTTGGACAGGAAAAGATTTACCTCATGGCACATTCGGGGGGATCCTTTACTGGTATACAAGCGGCGTCGCGGGCACCGGAGCTGTACCACGCCTACATTGCCGTGTCCCAGATCTCAAATCAGCTCGAATCGGAAAAGCTGGCATACAAATATATGATCAAACAGCTTACGCGGCTCGGGGAAAAAAGAATTTTACATAAGTTTGAGAAATATCCTATCACTGAGATAAACACGCCTTCATACTATGTTATGCGTGATGCGCCGATGCACAAGCTTGGTATTGGCACAACGCACAAAATGAAATCTGTAATAAGTGGTGTTTTTTTGCCGGTAATGCTGAACAAAGAATACACCCTCAGCGAAAAAATAAATATATGGCGCGGTAAATTCTTTACTACAAAAACAGCCAACCTGTGGAGCAAATTAGTAGCAACGGATTTAACTAAGAAAGTGCAAAAATTGGATATTCCAGTCTATTTCTGTGTAGGCAGATACGATTACACGGTATCCTACACCTTAGCAAAGGACTATTTTGAGAAGCTACAGGCGCCCATAAAAGGATTTTATACCTTTGAACAATCTGCTCACAGTCCATTGTTTGAAGAACCTGAAAAAATGCAGCAAATTTTGCAGGAGGACGTACTGGCAGGAGTTAACAACCTTGCCGAAATAAAATAGACGGGGAAATAGCAGTACTCATTTTTTGCGTTATATTCTTGATAATTAGATGTGATAACAAAGCAAATCAATCAGAAGGAACATCGGAACTTGTGAGGGTTTCCATGAATACAGAGAAAAGTCAGTATCCTTACGTCAGTGAATTTAATGTAGTTTGGAAAAATGATACTGATAAAGAACTGACATTTGGTAATACTTTTGCTATTCAAAAGTTGGTCGGCAAAGAATGAAAGGCAATTGGAAAAGAAGAAGCGATATTTTTTACTATAGGATATATGGTTTCCCCACATACAAACAAGAACTGCACTCGGCCAAGAGGGTTTTAAAGCACCGTATGTTTTAATGCCACACTCGATTTCAAGTATTTACAGTGAATCTTACGCTGCGAAATATCCCCGGGAAGTAGCTGCTGTTATCTCTCTTGATGGCACAACTACTGCGTATATAAAGAAATTCCGGCTATTTTAAAATTTACACTTCCAATTTTAAAATTTCAACAAGCTATAGGTACTACTACGTAGTAAAAAAGATATTGATTAAAAAACGGAAGATAGGTTAAAAAAGTAAGCAGACTTAATTCCACTCTTTTTTCCTTGAAACATTCCATAATGCAAGGGCAAAGAATGCAAAAGCTACACCTATAAGAACTAATATATGGACAGTAGCTGTGGCAGTGTATTCACCATAGGTATAGGCAATACCCATCATTTCCTTGAATTCGAAGACACTGCTTCCTGAAAAACCTGCAAAGCTAATATCAATAGGTTTTTCAAGTACAATTTGGCGCATAAGTGCATCGGCATGGGATATCGGAAACAGTTTTACTACCCATTGAACTGCTTCAGGCAATGTTCCGATCGGCAGATAAATGCCTGTCAAAAATCCTATAAGCGTTCCTAGAATGGTACTTGCTGTAGTAAAGGCACTTGTGCTTTGGAAAAAGCTTACAGCAAAAAATACCATAGAGCTAGACGACAGTACGGAAATCAGCATTACGCCCAAAAACTTAACCAATGAAACGAATGATAAAAGCGTTCCTCCACTAAGGAGGATATAGGTTTCCCCGGTTATAAAAGTTATGAAACTCATTATGAAGCCTACAACAAATGAACTAATGATATATCCACCGACGATTTTGCTCCGCTTAATCGGTGCTGAATAAAAGTCTTTGCTGCTTTTTCTTACTCTGTCCTCAACCATTATCCCAAAGGCACCCATTGTCGTAGTAATAGATGATACCGAAACGATGCCTGCAATAATCCAGTTTTTCATAAGGTTTTCGGCTTCCGGCAAACCCTCCGGAATATAATCTATCCAAATATTACCCAAGAACAAAACATATAAGCCGATAATGACAAATACACCTAAAAGAGAAAAGAATACGGCGCTTTTCTGGCGAAAAAATATCTTTAAGTTCCGTACTGCAAAATTTAACATCAGTTTTTACCTCCCGTGATATTAAGGAAAACATCGTCCATGGAGCCGTGAATGACCTCAAAGCTATTAATATAAGGTTTTGCTTTTTCCAATAATGGAATTGCAGTAACGGTGTCGGATATGTCGGCAGTAATTAAACCGTTTTTTATTGTCCAGGGCATTTGCTTCTCATCAAGAATTTTTATAACTGCGTCCCTGTCTTGGGTCTTAATATGGATTCTGTCGGAACTGTACCTCTCCTGCAGATCGTACGGAGTGCCTTTTGCGGCAATCTGCCCGTGGTCAATAATGATGATGTAATCGGCTGTTGCCGCTTCCTCCATATAGTGTGTGGTGAGAAAGACTGTCATGCCCGTTTTCTTCTGCAGCTCAAATATGGTCTGCCAAACGTTTTCTTTGGTTTTTGGGTCCAGACCGGTTGTCGGCTCATCCAAAAACAGTATTTTGGGAGTATTTACAAGCGCGCGGGCAATATCCGCTCGCCGCCGTTGCCCTCCCGACAGCTTTCCATACGGGCGGTCGATAAATTCCATAATGTCCGCTGTGAGTGCAGCCATTCTTACTGCTTCTCTGATTTTTTGTTTGCTCATTCCATAGAAACATGCTCTTATTGTTAGATTTTCTCTGACTGTTAAAAGTGGATCAAGCATACTGTCTTGAAAGACAACACCTATTTTATTTCTAATGGCGTCATCCTCTTTACCAAGGACATGACCGTCAATTATTATCTGTCCACTGCTTGGTTTAAGTAGGGTACATAGTATATCAATTGTTGTTGATTTTCCTGCCCCATTCGGACCTAAGAACGCAAATAGCTTTCCTGCTTCGATATAAAAATCTATTCCTTTGACCGCTTTGATTTCACCGTAGGTTTTCTTTAGATTTTTAACTTTAATTATACTTGACATTTTAAATGCTCCTTTTTTGTTTCTGGTATTATCATATCAAGTTATATTTGGGTTACAATGGGTACAGAAGTGATGTGACTTTACAAAAAAGTAAGATGATAAAAAAGTAAAGTAAAAAAGCCGACGAATGTTCGTCGGCTTTTTTACTTGTTGTTTTAGTATTTTCGTTTTATGCTTTTATTAATTTTATTAGCACAATCAACAATAGTAAAGTACCCAATCACATAAGTAATTACAAATGTTGGGATTAAAACAGGGCTAATAGAGGCAATAGCTTTCCAACTGAAAGGGAACATTCGAAACAAACTGCCTTCGACAAATACCACGATATAACAGATGAGCATCCGTATAAGTGCATCTACAGTAAGTGAACTTATATCTAATTTGTCTTCTGCTCTTTCGCTGATGAACATCAACAGAGCAATCGACATAGACATGGTAAATAGTTGGAAAACGATGCTTTTTGACAGTTCCGGCACTATATCAAATGTTGAGAATAGCGCAAACAACAACACGATTGCAGTAAAGCTTGAGCAAGTTATAATCAAAATCTTTTTCATCATGCTACCTCCTTTGCTCAAATTTTTCGCGGAAGTCTTTTATGTAGTGTTTAGAAATAATCACCTTTTCATCGTTATTAAGTGTTGCTTCCAATCTACCGCTTAATTGTGCTCGTACAAAAGTAACAACAGAAGTGTTTAAAATGCAGTTTTTACTAATCCTTATAAATGGTGTATCCACAAGCTGTGCTTCAAGTTCATATAGTTTTTTGTCACAACGATAGACATCCCTTTCAACATATACAAACGTTTTGTTGTCAACTGTATCAAAATAATAAATATTCTCTAATGCAATAGGAAGTGTAACCCCGTCTTTTTTAGCAGTAACAGAAAATGAGAACAGTCTGATTTGTTCAATAATTCGCTTTAAACGTTCATCCATAAGTCCACAGGTTATTTTAATTTCAGTTTCCTTGCAATCCAAAGATTGCTCTACAAGTATCTTCAATCCCGTTCTCCTTTCTCTAAATATTTATAATAATTCTACCATGTTAAGTGCAGTTATTTCTTCCCCCGATAAATTAGACAGTCTCTTAAACACTATACCTTTGAATTCCGCAGTTTTTCATATTTTTAGACGAAGTCTCTTGAAAAGCATGGAGTATTTTCCTAATATGATAGAACGGCGGTCTTGACATCCACCTGACTGTGGTTATCTTAAAATAGGGAACCTGCAGGTTCTTGTTTCAGGCATGGGGACCTCCTATACGTATAGGTAGTACATCGGAAGTGCTTGATATAAAGATAAATTTCAAGATAGTTTATTAAATGCTTGATAATAATATTGCAGGCGGAAAAGGCGGTATGCTGGCCAGAATGTTTCAAGGCGGATATCCGGTACCGGAAGGTTTTGTGGAGTCCGCTTTATGTGGTGTTCTGTTTTGCAGCTATCATGCTAACTTGCGATGATTTTTTCATTCATTTTCTCATCCCCTATGTACTTATTTTATTCGATTTCTCTAAATAAAGCTTGTACATTTTTCGAGGGACAGGTCAAATTTACTTAGGAACTGTCATCAAGAAGTCATCGTATTGTCATCACTGTCCCAAAAGTGATTTTGAATTTAATAGTTTATGACTGGAAATAATTAAAAAACAGTATAATCTTTTTTAAAAAAAGGAGGTGGTCTCATGACAAACATTCAAAAAATACCCAATAGATTAGCCCAAGAAAAGTCCCCATATCTTCTTCAACATGCCTATAATCCAGTAAATTGGTATCCTTGGGGGGATGAAGCTTTTCAAAAGGCGAAAACAGAAGATAAACCTGTTTTCTTATCTATTGGGTATTCGTAGGTGTTATTAGATCGACTTGCCATTGGTGTCATGTGATGGAGCGGGAATCTTTCGAGGATCAAGAAGTGGCCGATGCCCTTAACCACCATTTCGTCTCAATAAAAGTAGACCGTGAGGAACGCCCGGATATTGACCAAATATACATGACTGTTTGCCAGGCGCTGACAGGCCAGGGCGGCTGGCCGCTGACGGTAATCATGACTCCTGATAAAAAACCGTTCTTTGCCGGTACATATTTCCCCAAACATTCCCGCTGGGGACGGTCCGGACTGCTGGATATTTTAGAGCAAGTGGCCGATAAGTGGACCAAGGATAGGGATAACCTCATCCAAACAAGCCATATGATTACCGAACAAGTGCAATTTATACCTGGGGGTCGTTTTACGGAAGAGTCGCCGGCTGATATAACAGACCGGGGCTATAAGCAGTTCCTGCAATCCTTTGATGAGCAATACGGTGGTTTTGGCTCCGCACCCAAGTTTCCTACCCCGCATAATCTGCTTTTTCTCATGCGTTACTGGAAACAAACCGGAGAAATAGCTGCCCTCGACATGGCTCAAAAGACGTTGCAATCAATTTACCGGGGTGGCATTTACGACCACGTGGGTTTTGGCTTCGCCCGTTATTCCACTGATGAAAAGTGGCTGGTGCCTCATTTCGAGAAAATGATTTACGACAATGCCTTGCTGGCACTGGCGTTTTTAGAGGCCTACCAGGCTACTCAAAATGATTTTTATGCCGAAGCAGCGCGTCAAATATTTACCTATGTGCTGAGGGATATGACTCACTCCGAGGGAGGGTTTTATTCAGCCGAAGATGCCGATTCCGAAGGAGTAGAAGGGAAATTTTACGTTTGGAGCCCTGCCGAAGTAAGCCAGGTATTAGGGCGCGAAAATGGTAAGATTTACTGTAAGGTTTATAACATTACCGAAAGCGGTAATTTCGAAGGACTAAGTATACCTAATTTAATTACCGCTTTGCCCGAGGAATACGCCAAAAAACTGGGTATAGAGACCAGCGCATTGCAACAGTTGCTAGAGGAAAGCCGGCAAAAGTTGTTTGCTCATCGGGCCAAGAGGGTACACCCGTTTAAAGATGATAAGGTACTGACGGCCTGGAACGGGTTAATGATCGCTGCCCTGGCCCGGGGAGCCGCTGTGCTGGGAGACGTACGTTTTCGAAAAGCGGCGGAAAAGGCGGAGCAGTTTATTCGCAACAAGCTGCAGAGGCAGGATGGGCGACTGCTGGCCCGTTATCGGGACGGGGAATCCGGCTTAAACGGCTACCTGGATGACTATGCCTTTTTAATTTGGGGTTTATTGGAATTGTACCGGGCCACTTTCCAGGTGGTTTACCTGAGCAGTGCTATTGACTTGACCCATAAGGTACGGGATTTATTCTGTGATCAGGAGCATGGGGGGTTCTTTTTTTACGGTACAGACTCCGAGCAGCTGATTGCCCGGCCCAAGGAAATATATGACGGTGCCATGCCTTCGGGCAATTCCGTAATGACCCTTAACCTGCTGCAGCTGGCTGCAATAACCGGGGACAGCGAGCTGGAAGAACTAGCTGCGCGCCAGGTTAACTACTTTGCCGGAACAGCCGCCGAGTATCCCAGGGGGTACTCATATTTTCTGACGGCCTTATTGTTTGCCAGCGGGCCAACCAGCGAAATCGTCATTACCGGTCAAATGGACGATCCCCAAGTGGCGGAAATGCTACGCCTAGTCCAGGGACAGTATACGCCCGGTACTGTGCTCATCTACCGGCCGGAAGGGGATAGTAACGTTACGGATAGCAGGCAGCTAGAAAAACTGGCACCATATACCCGGGAGCAACGATCTATTAACGGTCGGGCTACCGCATATGTTTGCCGGGGCCGGGCTTGCCGGGAACCGGTGACGGAGACAGCGGCGTTGGGGAGTCTTTTACAGTAGATAAGCGAAGCAAAACTTAGGGAGCAAGGGGAGAACCGTCCCCTTGCTCCCCACTTTAGTATTTAAACTGTTTGCATAACAGCTTCTGGGTTACAATATCTGAAAATAAGACCAGGCCATCTGTCTGAGCAACATAAATTACGTCGGCAAACTGCGCACATTGAGGTAAAAGGGTTGCCAGTATATTTTCTCTTTTTAAAATGCGCTCAGGGTTAAACACAACATCGTGCTGCCCGTCAGAAATGGCAACATAAAAAATGCCCGCTTCCACCAGGTTCTGAAAAAAATGGGTGCCGTAGGATAGCTCGGGTGTAAATCCTGCTTCGCAGGAGGCAACCTCGCAGATAACCGACATATTGCACAGCTCTGTAAAATGTACCGGTAAGCCCAGTGACGGCGTGGTGGTGCCCCATCTGCCCGGGCCCACCAGCATGATGTTTTTGCCTTTCAGTGCTGTATTGAGGAAACCAATCTGCCTGGCAACCGTGGATTTACCTTGTTCATTACGTTTCGCATAAGCCTGCGCATCTACATAAACAACATAATCAATAGGTAAACGCACGTTTCCGCCCATGAAATTACCCCGCGTGGAGAAGAAACAGTCCTGCCCGTCTACCAGTTCCGGTATCTGCACAGCGTTACCCAGACCCCTTGTCTTAAGAGGGCGGCATTGAAGAAGATTGACCTTAAAATGGTTGCCTGGGGTAAAATTGGCTGTGAACTCAATATCTACAGGGTAATCATAAGCCTTGGATAAAAGTGCCAGCATATCACGCATCAGGCCTGGAAATTCAGTATCTTTAAGAAGTTTATAGAAATCAAGGATATAAGCCAGATGATTACTAGTATAGCCAAGCTCGCGCAGGCGGCTGGCTGTTTGGTGGTCCCAAGAGATAAAAAGGTTTTTGTCTACTTTGAGTTTATCATTAAAAACATCTCCCCAACTTTTGCTGGTTAAGGTGTTTTCTTTTATGGAGAGCACATCCACATAATGTTGGGAAAATTTCTTTTTGTCCTCAAAATTTACCGGGGGGGTTCGTAAAGGGTTATCCAGGCAAACAATTTTGGCATAATCATCAAATGTTCTTTCCACCGCCCTGGTGCCCAGCCCAAAGACCAGGCGCAGCATGCCTGAGTTAATATCCATGCTTTTGTCCCAGACATAAAGGTTGGAGGAGTTGCCTACCCCTGCCAAATGGGGGAAAAATTTTTCCTCATGATAATCCCCGGACACTCGCTGCACCAGGATGGCCATCTGCTCATCCTTATCAAAGAGCCCTCTGTTCATTCGGTAGGCCAGCGCGTCCTCACTCATAGTGCTGGCATAAACGATGCGGATTGCCTGTTCGAAGGCTGCATAGCGTTCTTCGGGCGTACCCTGATTGACGCAGAACACGCTTTCATATTTTCCCGCGAAGGTATTGCCGAAATTATCTTCCAGCAGGGAACTGGAACGTACAATAATGGGTGATTGCCCGAAGTATTCCAGCATGCGCATAAATTTTTCCCGCATGGGCTCTGAAAATTTACCGTTTAATATTTTTTCCTTTAATTCAGGCGCGTATTTGAAATAACCTTCTTTTGTCTTCTGCCTGGTGCGCAGCTTCCAGCAACCGTTTTGCACGAGATAGGTATAGAAAACATCCGACCCCAGATAGTAAGAGTCATGGGGCTCTAGATAGGGGGTAAAGCGATCATGGCTATCCTGCTTTAAAATTTTTCGCGCCACGAGCATACCCACGCTCTTGCCGCCGATAAAACCCGATCCAACTTCTCTGGCTGCGATGTCTAAAATGTCCTTTAGGTTGAAATACCGGTTGCACAGTTCAAACATTCTGGACTCGCTGCCTATGAGCATGGTCATTAAAAGCCTTTTGGTTTTTTCCTGCTCTTTTGGCCCGAGAACAAACGCATCTCTGGCTTGGTTAATAACAACATCCCAGTAATCCAGCCTTTCCTCACCGCGGTTAATGCTGGAGAACAATTCGGCGGCCTCGGAACTGGCCGTTATGCAGACAGCCTCCTGACCTTGAATTAAATGCGGGAAAAACATGGTAGGCGAATAACGCTTCCAGACTTTTAGGGGATGTATATAAAATTGGTTCTTTACTTGGTATAAATCCAGCAACAGCTGTGTCGTTTCACGGATGCATGCAATGGTACTGTAGGTGTGAACATTGCGTTTGATGGCAAAATAAGCTATGGTGTCGAGTTCATGTAGAAACGGGCAGGAGACCTTGAAAAAATTGCTGATCATTAAGTCAGAATACCAGTATTCCAATAAATCACTCAGGCAATCAAAAAGATAAAAAGTTTTAAGCCCTTCCCGCTCTACCAGATTATGCACCGCTATAGCAAAGCTTTCAAAGCCTTTTTGTGCTTCAAGGCGATAAGTTTTAATCTCCGGGCTGTCCTCCAGCAGTGGTGCATGGCTGCCAAAACGAACGTAAACCAGCTTTCTTTGGTCCAACCTGGCCTGTGCTACATAGGGTTCAACGATTTTCCTGTAATCAGTGACTGAATCCACCTGCCACACCACATTATCGCCCAGTCGCAGCATGTCAATAGTTTGGTCGAAACCCTTCAAGCCAGTGCTTACCTTATTGTTGATATCCATAGCGCACCTCCTTAGCCAAGGCGACAAATATGATTTCCTTATCTCCAAGTATATTGCATTATCGTTTCGGGTTTGTTTCAGGTTTTTAAAAATAAAATAATAAAATTGGATAATTAAGATCTTACTGCGCAGGCTCTGTAGGACTTAGCTCGGGCAGTTAAAAAAGAAGTGTTTTATACAAGCCCTTAGTTAGAGAGGAAGAAGAATTGTGTTTGGGTAGCTTCAATTATTTGAGGAAAACTGGTAACAAATAAAACAACTCTTTTTCTGGTTTTGGCTTGTTTACCAACATAATCTCAGAAAAAGAGCTTCTTATCTATTATTCTTTCGTATGAAAATACTACTTTTATCATAATTTTATCAAATCTTGAACCCTGAAACAAAGTTTAGTTATAACATTAACGATAAAAGCCCAATTTAAGAGATATACGATTAGCGGCCTCCGTAATTAGCTTTATTAATTCTGCTTGGGGAAAAAATTGTCTGATGCGGGTTTCCGGCCCTGAGACGCTAATAGCTGCAATGGTTTTACCTTCATGATTGCGTATGGGCGCTGCCACACATTGCACCCCTTCTTCCAACTCACCAAAATCAATAGCATAATTCTGCTGCCGAACTTTGGCTATTTCTTCTTTCAATAGTTCAGGATCAGTGATGGTGCTATCGGTATATTTAAAGAACTTGGTTTCCTTTATTATTTGGTTTACTTCGACCGGGGTCAGGGCGGCCAGCAGCACCTTGCCGCTGGCCGTGCAATATGCTGGTCCCCTGGTCCCGGGTTGAGCAAACATTTTTACTATATTGGGTGATTCCACCTGATCTATATAGACTACGTCACCATGATTGAGCACAGAAAGGTTGGCCGTTTCACTGCACCTATCCACCAGTTCTTTAAGATAAGGTTTGGCAATAGAGCGAATGTCTAAATTATAAAGAGCAGCGTTACCTATTTCAAAGGTTTTCAGACCCAGGCGATAATGCCCCTGGTTAGGCTCTTGCTCTACAAACCCGGCAACAATTAGTGTATTGAGCAGGCGGTGAACCGTACTAATGTTCAGACCTAGTTTAACGCTGAGCAAAGTAAGTGATATCGGTTCCCTATGATTGGCCAGAGTTTCTAAGATAGCTAGAGTGCGATCCACCGACTGAACTGTTTTTGCTTTTCGTTCATTGCCAGTTGGCATTGGACAACCTCTCCTTAGCTCTCCTTAATTTTACTTAATTAACTCAGTATCTGTTCAACTTCTTCGGCATCTACATCCATGACGTAGGGGATACCGGTGACATCTGCAGCCTCGCGGGTAAGGCTGGCCAGATCGTCTCTGGTGATATATTCAAGGGCGAACTTACGGGCGCCGCACATAAGCTGCTGCAGGCCAACACCCAAACGGTCGAAGTAATTATATACACCTATGGCAGAAGCCGGAATTCTTTCGGCATCAGCACCAAATTTTTCTTTTAAGGCTGCATTGGTGGTAAAGATTTGCTCAACGGTATTGCCGTACTTATTGGCCATATCGGCGGGCACTTTGCCTTCTTTTACATAATTACCGATAGTTTTGCCTACCATAGCAGCAGCTATCGGAGCACGGGCCATGCCGATGGCTTTAACGTATGGCGCAGCCAAAGCGAGACCCTTATACATATGATCTTCCAAGGAGAAACCACCGGCTACAGCAACCTTAGGCACAAACATGCCTTTGGCTTTGATGCGTTCAATGTATTGATACAGCAGTGCTTCCAGGTAGACTGTGGGCACGCCCCATTCGTTCATCATTCGCCAGGGGCTCATCCCTGTGCCGCCGCCGGAACCATCAATGGTGAGAAGATCTATTTTAGCCAGTGAAGCGAACTTAACAGCCCTGGCTAAGTCAGCCGGGCGATAAGCACCGGTTTTCAGCAGTACATGTTTAGCTCCCAGGCCACGCAGTTCGGCCACCCGGGCCATGAAGGATTCCTCATCAACCATGCCAATGCGAGAATGCCGTTCAAATTCCTTTAACGATCCCTGGGCAAAACTTTGCTGTACATCTGGGTTTTCCGGATCCGGATGTACAATGTAGCCACGGGATTTAAGCTGCTTGGCTCTATCTACGGAGGGAAGCTTTACTTCGCCGCCGATATCCTTGGCACCCTGCCCCCACTTAATTTCCACTGCTTCAACGCCCAGCTCGCTTAGTACATAATCAGCCACTCCAAGGTTTGTATCTTCAACGTTAAACTGCACCACAATGGCACCATACCCGTTGTACCATTCCTGGAATAGTTTGACCCGGCGTTCCATGTCTGGAGACTTAACTACCCGTCCATTTTTAATTTCCCCGTCGGGGTCCATGCCGCAGACATTTTCACCAATAGTTAGGACAACACCGGAAATAGCCGCGCCAATGGCCAAACCTTCCCAGTTATCTCTAGCCACGTTGGTTGAGCCAAGACCAGGTATTACAATGGGTAGCTTAAGCTTAATAATATTATCAGAACCGATTTCTGATTCAATGTTAACAGCCGGGAAAGTGGCTTTGTTGCTATCGGCCTCGATTCCATGCGCGCCAACAGCCGTACCCATTATGTTCAAATGGGACATATCAACCGGGTACTCCTTCTGGGAAGCGGCAGTCATATTGCCGTACGGCTGGGGATAGATGACCTCACGCCCCCGGTAGGCTGATTTGCCTACTTCGCAAAGCCCGGGGCAGCCTTCTATACAGGTTGCGCATAAGCCGCTGGAGGAACAAACATTACCCGCTGTTCTGTTTTTGGTCAGTGTAGCTGTACTAGCATTGATTCCGTTACTATAACCCATTAATCATCAGACCTCCTCGTCTAATTAATGTACATCGCTGTACATTTTCCATGTTGTGAAAGTGTATTTCACTTATCTTAAAATATTTTAGCTTTTGTAAACTAGTCAGTCAATAGAAATTGTTTTCACGATATGAAATATTCAATATAAAAGCCTGTATTGCGTATGAATATTGCATACACAATACAGGTTTATTGTGTTTCACATTGTGGAAAGCGTACTTTGTATACAATAGTACAACAACCAACTTAAAATATAAAAAACGGTATATGATTTCACCATGTGGAAAACCGCTCACAAACAGTATATTTTAAAGACGTATATTAAGCTCAAGCTACAAAACGTAGGATGATAGAGGAGACATGAAAGGTAAAGGGTCGATAAGATAACATGATCGAGATGCATTACGGTCAAGTAGGTGGCAGTTAGTTAAGAGGAAATAAATAATCAATGATAAATAAAGTAAACGTTAAGGATTATACATAATGGTCGTAAGGGCAAATTTAATACATTATAAATCAAAAGAGAGCCTCGTCTTAAAAACGGCCATGCTCTCTCTTTCAATTATTGCTTGATAACTTTTTGTTTTAATAATTTATTAATTCTCATTATAGCCTAACTGAATAGATATTGTTTTTGCGGCATTTTTAATGGCATCCACCAGTTCATTCTTGATAAACGGTGTGGTAATACGAATACTGGGCCCTGAAATGCTAAGTGCAGCTACAACCTTACCTTCGAAATTATTAATTGGTGCCGCTACGCACCGTACTCCTTCATCCCGCTCCCCAAGATCAAGTGCATATCCATCGTGCTTTACATGGTTAAGTTCTTTCATAAGTAGTTCAGGATCGGTAATGGTTTCATTGGAAAACTTCCTTAATTCCATGTTGTACACTAAATCTTTTAGCTTGTCCTGAGGCAAGCTGGAAAGTAAAACCTTTCCTGAGCCTGTGCAATAGGCAGGACCGCGATTTCCTGTACGCGCAAACATTCTGACCAACACTATATTAGTTGATTCCACCTGATCTACATAAACTACCTCGGTGCCGTCCAGAGTGGCTAAATTAACAGTTTCATTATACTTTTGCTGCAAGTCTTCCATGACCGGGCGGGCCACAGAGCGCAGATCTTTGAAATAGGCTGCCGCACTGCCTACTTGAAATGCTTTTATTCCCAGCCGGTACTTACTGTTTTCTGTATTTTGTTCCACAAAACCTCTTTGTATCATGGTATATAAAAGCCGGTGGGCAGTACCCAGGGTAAGGCTTGTTTTTTGGGCTATTTGGGTAATAGTAATAGGAATACCCGCCTCGGCCAAGGTTTCCAATATATATAAGGCTCTTTCCACTGCTTGAACTGTTTTGGCATCATCCCCATTGATGATTTGTTTAGCCATTTAAATCGAATCTCCTTAAACAATATTATTAAAATAACCTTTTCAAAATTGTATACAAAACATGGAGGAATTGTCAAGAAACATAGAGTGTCAAAGCAGCCCATATTACCGCTAAGTATTATGTATACTATCTTGAATTGCATCAAAAAACTTTTCTTTTCTTTTACATTATGATAATATATTTCACGATAAGAAAATGTTTTTGTTTCCACAACTACATAATTTAACTAATTATAAAACGATTAGCAGACAACCCCGTGGAATTGACAAATTTTAAGGCTATCTCCTTAGGGATATAGCCGGCAGGGTAGCAGCGGCGCTATCATAGCTTAATAACTAAACAAAGACGTTTAGGAGGGTTTATTTAAATGTCCTATGTACAAAATGTTCTTGAACAAGCAATCAAGCGCAATCCCGGTGAAGTGGAATTCCACCAAGCTCTAAAAGAGGTATTAGACTCCTTAGAACCGATTTTTGCTAAACGTTCGGAATACGAGAAAGCCGGAATTCTTGAAAGAATCGTCGAACCTGAGAGACAAATCATGTTCCGTGTACCCTGGGTAGATGACCAAGGAAATGTACAAGTAAACCGCGGTTTCCGTGTTCAATTCAACAGTGCCATCGGACCCTATAAAGGCGGACTTCGCTTCCATCCGTCCGTTTACCTTGGTATCATTAAGTTCCTGGGCTTCGAGCAAATTTTTAAAAACTCCTTAACCGGACTGCCCATCGGCGGCGGTAAAGGCGGCAGCGACTTTGACCCTAAAGGCAAATCCGAAGGAGAAGTAATGAGATTTTGCCAAAGCTTCATGACTGAGCTTTATCGTTACGTAGGTGCTGACACTGACGTACCTGCCGGAGATATTGGAGTCGGCGGTCGTGAAGTAGGCTATTTGTTTGGACAATATAAGAAGATTACCAACCTGTACGAAGGAGTACTGACCGGAAAAGGCCTGGCTTTTGGCGGCAGTTTGGTTCGAACACAGGCTACCGGTTACGGCTTGGTCTACTTCATGGATGAGGCTATCAAAGCCCAAGGCAAGTCCTTTGACGGAGCAACTGTAGTTGTTTCCGGTTCCGGTAATGTTGCAATATACGCCACCGAAAAAGCACAGCAGCTCGGCGCTAAAGTTGTAGCCCTCAGTGACTCCAACGGTTATATCTATGACAAGAATGGTATTAATCTTGCTACAGTAAAGCGTTTGAAAGAAGTTGAGCGCAAACGAATTAACGAATATTTTAAAGAGCATCCGACAGCCGAATATCATGAAGGCTGCAGCGGAATTTGGACCATCCCCTGCGAAATTGCTCTTCCTTGTGCTACACAAAATGAATTGGACGGCGAAGCTGCTAAAACTTTGGTTAAGAACGGTTGCTTTGCAGTTGGAGAAGGTGCCAACATGCCATCGACTCCCGAAGCTGCTGAAGTATTTCTCGCAAACAAGACAGTCTTTGCTCCTGGCAAAGCTTCAAATGCAGGCGGCGTAGCATGTTCAGCCCTGGAAATGTCCCAGAATAGCATGAGATACTCCTGGACCTTCGAAGAAGTAGATGCCAAGCTCAAAAATATTATGGTTGGTATTTACAACAATGCTAGCACGGCAGCTAAAGAATTCGGCATGGAAGGTAACCTCGTTGCCGGAGCAAATATTGCCGGGTTCCTGAAGGTAGCCGATGCCATGATGGCACAGGGGATTGTCTAAACTTATGGTAAAATTCGTTTTGGAATTAAACTCCAAGTTGTTACTCTGAAAAAACTATCCTATTACTTATGGACAGAAGAAGAGTATAATTTTTATATAATGAAAAAAAAAATCATTGCTTTTCCAAAATATATTGATATAATTTAATTTAGTTTAAAATAAATAAAGGGATACAATGATGTATCCTTAAATGGCAAAGATTGCCCGATGTAGGTTATAATAATACCTGCACGGGTATTTTTATTGTTTATACAGGAGGGCGGCCTTCATGGGTGAATACAGGGTAATATTAATCGACTCCGATAACGTTTGGCGCAAAAATGTAAAGGCTATGCTCACCAAGTATGGCCACTGGGTTGTGGGAGAGGCTGGCGATGGCCTAAGCGCAATTAAACTTGTGCGCAGCAGAGAGCCTGATTTACTAATTATAGATGCCGCCCTACCTGGCGGCATGGACGGACTGCAGGTGGCCAAAATAGTACACGAAGATAAATTAGCACCAGTGCTTGTTACCAGCATATCCGAAGAGCAAAGCATAATGGAAAAGGCCAAGGAAGCCGGGGTATTTGCACTACTAATCAAACCCATGGGAGAAATGTCACTGTTACCGGCTGTGGAGCTGGCCATGTCTAAATATCAAGAGATTACCATCCTGGAACAAAAGATTAAGGAATTGCAGGAAACACTGGAAACCAGAAAAATTGTAGAGCGGGCCAAGGGTATTTTAATGGAAACTCAGGGCTTAACTGAAGCCGAAGCTTTTAAACGCATGCAGCGCCAGAGTATGAATAAGCGGGTTAGCATACGATTGGTAGCCGAAGCGGTTATTATGGCCCACTCATTAAATAAATAGCAAAAATACTGAAATTAAAACATACTTGTGCTATACTGTTGGATAGCATATACTATATCATAGCACAAAAAACAATCAAAATAATTTTAAAGGTACAATGGCGTATCTAAAATAAGGGCAACGAAGCCCACTTGACAGTTTGCGCGAAAATTCTGTCAGTGTGGGTTTTTTTGTAATATTATATATTGGAATACTCATTGTGCCTCTTTTTAAGGAGAGGTGTGACTTATAGTGCCTGCATTTACTAGTGATGACGTGCGTACTATGGTAAAGGACTATGGTGTTAAATTCATACGTTTACAGTTTACCGACATATTTGGTGTCTTAAAAAATGTTTCCATTACCGTAGAACAATTGGAAAAGGCGTTGAATAATGAGTTAATGTTTGATGGTTCATCAATAGAAGGTTTTGTACGCATTGAGGAATCCGATATGTACCTGCATCCCGATCCGTCAACATTTGTGGTTTTCCCATGGAAACCACGTGACGGCGCGGTAGCAAGATTAATCTGTGATATATATAATTCCGACGACACCCCTTTTATCGGCGACCCACGCTACGTTTTGCGCAGGGCCATTGCTGAAGCGGAGGAAATGGGTTACACGATGAGCGTTGGTCCCGAGGCTGAGTTTTTTCTTTTCTACGTGGATGAGGACGGCAGGCCGACCACTATTACCCAGGACCAGGCCGGTTATTTCGATATGACTCCGGTTGACTTTGGTGAAAACGCCCGCCGGGATATGGTGCTCAACTTGGAGCAAATGGGCTTTGAAATTGAAGCCTCCCATCACGAAGTGGCACCCGGCCAGCACGAAATTGATTTTAAGTATTCCAATGCCCTGGATATCGCCGATAAAATTGTAACCTTTAAGTTTGTGGTACGTACCATTGCCCAGCGGCATGGCTTGCATGCCACTTTTATGCCCAAGCCGGTTTTTGGCATTGCAGGATCGGGCATGCACTTAAATCAGTCGCTGATGAAAGACGGTATTAATGCATTTTACGATCCCGATACACCAAACCAGCTCAGCCAGGATTGCCTTTATTATATTGGAGGGCTGATGCGGCATATTCCTGCCATCACTTCCATCATTAACCCTACCATAAACTCTTATAAAAGGTTGGTTTCTGGCTATGAGGCACCGGTATACATTGCTTGGTCTTACCGCAACCGCAGCCCGCTGATTAGGGTGCCTGCTAAACGAGGCCAGTCTACCCGTATTGAGTTACGCAGCCCGGACCCGTCCTGCAACCCCTATTTAGCCTTGGCGGCATGCCTTGAGGCGGGACTTGACGGTCTAAAAAATAAGATTGTACCACCAACACCCTGTGACCGTAATATATATGAATTGACACCGCAGGAGCGTGATGAGCTGGGCATAGCGACACTGCCCGAAAGTCTTAAAGAAGCAATGTATCAATTGTCAACTGACCAGGTGATCATGGATGCCCTTGGCCCGCACGTTATACAGCGTTTTTTGGAAGCCAAGCGCATTGAGTGGAACAACTACCGGCAGCAAGTGCACCCCTGGGAATTGGAGCAATACCTTACCAAGTTTTAAACAAAATCAGCGCATATGAAAAGATTCACATTAACAGGTAACTACCGACCTGTTTTGTGGATCTTTTGATTTCTGCCAAATTATATTTGGGTGGGCTGTTAACTTGTGTTAAAATATTTTTATCCTAAATCCATCAGGCTTCAGTAATACTATGAGACTATGGTATGCAGCATAATCCAATTAATTAAACTAGGGAGGAATTTATATGACCCACACTTTAGCGGTTATCGCCTTAAACAAACCCGGCGTTTTAGCTCGTATTACGGGATTATTAAGCAGGCGGGTATTTAATATCGAAAGTATTGCCGCCGGTTATACCGAAGAACCTGATGTCTCCAGAATTACCCTTGTAGTTAAAGGAGACGAGCGCGAATTGGAGCAGGTTATTCAACAACTATCTAAACTAGTGGATGTGCTTAAGATTACCAAGCTGGAGGACCGCAATGTCATCGAAAGAGAACTAGCCTTGATAAAGATCCAGGCGAACCCGGAAACACGCCGGGATATCGTGGATATCGTAGAAATATTCCGCGCTAATATCGTGGACGTTGGCCAAGAAACGATGGTCATCCAGATTATTGGCGACGAGCAAAAGATTAGCGCCTTTACTCAAGTACTGGAGCACCAGGGTATTGTTGAAATGGTACGTACGGGTAAAATTGCCCTCTCTCGCCAACCTCTGGCAGCAAAGGATGAAAAATAAAGTCTGTATTGACATAAGGTGGCTATCCGTGTATATAATTATATATATTTGTTTTATATAAAATGTGTATACTGGAGGTTGTTACAGGTGGCACAAGTAAAGCGTATCATGATCAGCCTGCCGGATTATCTACTTACCGAGATAGATTGTATTGCAGCCGCTGAGAAACAAAACCGGAGTGAATTTGTCCGGGAGGCCATGAAGCTTTACCTTGCCGAGCGAAAACGTCAAACATTAAGGGAACAAATGAAAAAAGGTTATGTGGAAATGGCTACCATAAACCTATCCCTGGCCATTGAACAGTACAGACTGGAATCCGAGGTGGCGCCGGCATTCGACGAGTCTTTAGCAGGAGGCAAGCGATAATGCAAATACGCCGTGGTGAAATTTATTACGCCGACCTCAGCCCTGTAGTGGGGTCGGAACAGGGGGGTACGCGACCGGTATTAATACTACAAAACGACATTGGCAACCAATACAGCCCAACCACTATTGTTGCCGCCATTACCTCCCAAATATCTAAAGCTAAGCTACCCACACATGTAGAATTACCGTCGGAACGAGATGGGTTGGGCAAAAATTCAGTAATCCTTTTGGAACAGATACGTACCATTGACAAAAGCAGGTTGCTGGAAAAAGTAACTTCACTGCAGACTGACATGATGGTCAAAGTTGACCAGGCAGTGGAAATAAGTCTCGGTCTTATGGATATCTAATACATACATATTTAAGTTATTTGATATATAAGTTAATACATATTTTATATATAAAGCCGTTGCCTGAAAAGGTTACGGCTTTTTATGCACTAAACTTATGAAATATAAAAATTTAGTTTGTACAAGATGCAATATCTGTCCCACTTCCCATATAGTTTATTAAAGGAAGGGGGTTTATGAATGTATCCACTGATCGGTATTACATGCAGTTATGATGAAGATACCAAAAAGTTTACCATTGGGGATGACTATGTGCAGGCGATTCAGGCGGCCGGTGGGGTGCCTCTGCTGATACCCCACCGGAGCAATGAGCATGCCGCTTCTTTACTAACCAAGCTGGACGGTGTGCTGCTATCGGGCGGAGGTGATATCGACCCTTTTTATTTTGACGAAGAGCCTTTACCGGTAAATGGTTATATAGACCCACTGCGGGACAGTTTTGAAATACTTCTAACTCGGATGGCCCTAGAGCAGGGAGTACCGGTTTTAGGAATATGCAGAGGTATGCAGGTGATTAATGTGGCTGCGGGGGGAGGTATCTGTCAAGACATCAGTCTGATGACCAACCGGCCACTGCAGCACAGCCAGCAGGCACCACGCTGGTATGCTACCCACAACATAAAAATATTCAAAAGCTCACTGCTGCAGCGCATATTGGGCAGGGACATGGTAAGAGTGAACTCTTTTCATCACCAAATGATTGACAATTTAGGTAAGAACATAGTAATATCAGCAATGGCCGAAGACAATGTAGTAGAGGCTATTGAATGCACAGACGACAAAAATTTTGCGCTGGGTGTACAATTTCATCCTGAAAATATGTATTTTAAATATCCTTTCATATTAAGTATATTTATTGCTTTTATTGAAGCCTGCACTCAGTTTTTGTCGAGCAAAAATTGAGCACAATTAAAGGAAAAGAAGCAGCTATTGTGGAAAGATACTACTTGGAGATGATAGCATGCAGGCCATCGTTAACGGCGAAATTTGGACTATGCACGGTCCACGTTTGCCACAGGGAACTGTGCTTATCGAAAATGGGAAAATAACCGCTGTAGGAGAGAACATTGCTATCCCCTACGGGTCTGAAATATATAATGCAGCGGGCATGGTGATCATGCCCGGTTTTATTGATGCCCACACTCACTTGGGCATATTGGAGGAAATATACGAAGAAGGGGACGACTTAAATGAAGTTACCGACCCCGTTACACCACACCTACGGGCTATAGATGCCATCAACCCTATGGATATGGCTTTTCAAGACGCACTTCAGGCAGGGGTAACTACCGTTGTTACCGGTCCCGGCAGCGCCAATATACTGGGTGGCGAAATGGTGGCTGTGAAGACCTGTGGCTCGGTGGTGGACGATATGGTAATCAGTTGTCCCGCAGGTCTAAAGGCAGCGCTAGGAGAAAATCCTAAGCGGGTATACGGGCCTAATAAAAAAACGCCGGTAACCAGAATGGCCTCTGCCGCTTTGTTGCGGGATACGCTTGCGCGTGGCCAGCAATACCTTGAAAAACAGGCCAGGGCGCTTAACGGTAAGGCAGAACCACCAGAGAGAGATTTAAAGATGGAATCCGTAGCCCGGGTGTTGCGTCGGGAAATACCCTTGCGGGTGCATGCCCACCGGGCGGACGATATCATGACCGCACTGCGCATTGGCAATGAATTTAACCTGCGCCTGGTTATTGAGCATTGCACTGAAGGCCATCTGGTGGCGGACAGGCTGGCTGCAGCCGGCGTGCCGGCCGTGGTCGGTCCGGTGCTAATTAACCGGGCCAAGGTGGAGCTTATGGGCCGCTCGCTAAAAACCGCGGCGGCACTGGCCGCTCAGGGCGTAAGCTTCGCCATTATGACCGATCATCCGGTGGTGCCTATACAATACCTGCTCATTTCCGCCGGGCTTACTACCCGAGGTGGGCTATCCGAGGAACAGGCGCTAGGTGCTATTACAATTGGTGCGGCCAGGGTGCTGGGTTTGGATGACCGCATCGGCAGTATCACGCCGGGGAAAGACGGAGATGTGGTAGTCTTAAGCGGACAACCATTTTATTTGGGTACTGTTGTAAACAGAGTTTATACCTGCGGGAAGATAATCGACATAAATAATTAGAATAAAAAATAAAAAAAATAAAAAATATGTTTTAAAGAAAAAGGATTTCCCTATCAACTGTCGAAGATATAATTATAGGTCTGGAATATATATACTGAAATTCAATCAAATGTAAAATTTTGCAGAAAAAGAAGGGTGTGGCTATTATGGGCTCGAATTGTATGGATATACTGGTCGTTGATGATCACCCGGGAGTTCGTTATCTGTTGGATATAGTAATTAAAGAGGTTGGCCACCGAGTACATACAGCCCAAAACGGCCTTGAAGCGGTGGAGAAGGTACGTGCTATAAAGCCCAACCTGGTTTTTATGGATGTACGCATGCCTTTGATGGGTGGCCTAGAGGCGCTAAGCAAAATAAAAAAAATGCTTCCAGATACCCAGGTAGTAATTATGACTGCGTACGGCTCGGATGATACTATTTTACAAGCTCAGAAACAAGGCGCACTTTGCTGCATGGCCAAACCCTTTGATGTTGATGATATAAAAGATTTTTTAGAGGATTTTACTCACCGGGAAATAAAGAATATATCTTGTTAGACAAACATAATGTAAAAAGAGTGGACAAGCCAGTCCGCTTCTTTTTTGTCTGCACTCTTTTTAATGAGTCCATCTTTGTTTATAATAATATCTATAGACAAAAAAGTTTTACTTATTATTTCGTGTTGTTTAAAGTTTTTTGGGGGTAGTATTTTGGTAATCATAAAAACTTTGTCAGCCGCAGAGACCGGTGGTTTGGGTTCCATACTGGGCGGCCTGCTGCAGGCAGGGGACGTTATTACATTAAATGGAGAATTAGGCTCCGGTAAGACTTGTTTTGCCGCCGGTGTGGCCAAAGGTTTGGGCATTATAGAGAGAGTCACCAGTCCCACCTTTAATTTGATCAATGAGTATGACGGTAAGCTGCCTTTATATCATCTGGATGTTTACCGGTTAGCCAGTCCTGAAGAATTGGAGGATCTGGGGTTTGAAGAATACTTTTATGGCTCCGGAATTACTATGGTTGAATGGGCTGAACTAGTTGAACAGTATTTGCCCGCTGAGCGGTTGGATATTTTTATAGAAAAGCAGCAGGGTGATGATAATCTTAGAATACTACGGATAATACCCCGGGGTGTCCGATATAATAAACTGGTAGAGGAGTTAATGCAGCGTGTTTGTGCTGGGCATTGAAGCAGCCACTCCGGTGGCTGCTGTAGCGATAGCCACAGAGGAGAAAATACTGGCTGAGCGGATGGTGAACAATCGCCGTACCCATTCAGTAAACCTGCTGCCTATGGTTAAGGATACACTGGCTGATGCAGGTATCAACAAAGAACATCTGACGGGCATTGCCGTTTCCTCCGGTCCAGGATCTTTTACCGGGCTGCGCATCGGCATGAGTACCGCCCGCACCCTGGCTCAGGTATTACGCCTGCCACTAGTTGGCGTACCAACTTTAGACGCGCTGGCCTACCCGCTTAGCGGTCGTGCCGGATTGGTTTGTCCCATACTTAATGCCCGGAAAAACGAAGTTTATGCCGCTCTGTACCTCAGCACCAGCACAGGACAGGACTGCCTGATGCCTGCCCGGGCTGCGAGTATACACGATCTCCTGGAATTGCTGGAAGGGTACGGGGAACAAGTTACATTTATCGGAGATGGCTTAGCTGAATATGCGGGTATCTTAAAATCTCAAATGGGTGAACGTGCCTGCCTGGCGCCTGAGTGTGCATCGTTTCCCAGGGGCGCGGCGGTGGCGGAACTGGGTCTGCGGCAGTTGCAGACGGGTGCAGTTTCCGATCCTCTAACGCTGCTGCCATATTACGTGCGGGAATCGGAAGCGGAATTAAAATGGCGGGAAAGGTGCCGGTTCAATGGATAAAGAATCAGCATGCCCTAAAAACATAACTTTTGAGCAAATGCAGGTAGACCAGTTGGATCAGGTTCTGCAAATTGAAAATGTTTCTTTTCCCACACCCTGGTCTAAAAATTCATTCGAATACGAGTTGCAAAATAATGATTTTGCCCATTACATAGTAGCTCTAACGGATGCCTATAAAGTAGCCGGTTATGCGGGCATGTGGGTCATTTTAGACGAATCCCATGTTACCAATATTGCTGTACACCAGGATTACCGTGGCTACGGTCTGGGTATGGCCTTAATGCTCCAACTTATCCAAAGGGCAATCATGCTAGGATGTCAGCGTATGACACTTGAAGTGCGTCCCTCTAATACACCGGCCCGGGCTTTATATGCTCGCCTGGGTTTTGAAGAATACGGCCGCAGAAAAAATTATTATTCGGATAGCCGGGAAGACGCCATCATTATGTGGAAGAACAATTTGGAGTCAGACCTTGACATTTGACATATTTAACAACTTTAGTGTGAAAGGTTGTTCAATATGAAGAGGACGGTAAAAATACTGCTGCGCTTTGGTGGTATTGCATTGATCGGGATGGCCATGCTCGGCGGGTTGCCGGGTCCGTATGCAATGCTTATGGGCATTGCCGGGGTGCTAATGTTTTTTGCCTCCGGTACAACTTGAGGAAACTGTTAGTCGCGTGCCGACTATTAATGCGCAGGTTACCTTTTTGCGAACATGAAAATTCATTAATCCGGGAATATCTTTCCCGGTATTTTTATTATTGTGATTTTGTTTAATATTAAGTAAGAGCTTTTGGGCTGGTTCCAAGAAATAATTATCTCTAGTGTCATTTTAACAAATGCAGCTGTGTTATAAAGTTGAAAAGAAAACGGGGGAGGTGGCCGGCCATTTTCCCGTCTCAAATGGAAAAGGGTGCAAAATCCCAGAAGTCTTACCAGGAAACATACAACCATTATTACCCGGCTGTATGCCGCCAGCTTACCTATATGCTGGGAAGTCATGCGGTTGCGGAGGAAATTACCCAGGAGGCTTTCCTAAAGCTGTACTGCACACCGCCCCGGCAATACCAAAACATCGGGGGGTGGCTTTCCAGGGTGGCAATCAATCTGGCTTACAATTACCTGCGCAGCGAAAAGAGCCGCCTGCGCAGGGAAGAAAACACCAAGCATCATGGATTGACAGCGATTTCAAGTGAGGAAGCAGCGCTCCAAAATGAAGAAGCAAGCCTCGTACGAATCACTTTACAGATCTTACCTGAGAGGGATAGATTATGTCTGTTAATGAAGCATTCCGGTTTTAGTTACGATGAAATAGCGGAAGCCATCGGTACAAAAAAAACATCAGTAGGTACCATCATTGCCCGGGCCCAAGCCAAGTTTAAAAGGGTATATCTGGAACAGAAAGGATGTGACGCATAATGTGTTATCAAGAAGGCATCCTTCAGGCTTACATGGATAATGAATTAAACAGCGAGCAAAGGCGTGAGATAACTCGGCACCTGGAGCAATGTGATAAATGCCGTTATATATTGGAGGAATTGCAGTCAAATAGTAATTTTGTCAACCTATGTATGAACCAGTACCTGGCAAACCTGCCCAAAGCCCCTAACGCCTTGACAACCGGGTTACGCGACAATAGGCTAAGACGATTTAAAAGGAGTTTAAATGTCATGAAACCTTATAGAAAATTTATTGCCACCGCGGCAATGGTCGCTGTATTGTTTACCGCCTTTAGTTTCCCAGCCGTGCGCAGTATGGCCGGTGAATTTCTAACCGTGTTTAGAATGGAAAAGGTACAGACCATTACCGTTAACCCTGGGGATATTGAACAACTGGAAAGAGCTTTTAATGAAGGGACCGGTAATGTGAACATTGATAACTTTGGCAAGGTTGAAGTAACCGGTAAACATGAAGCGGTTTCGGTAACCATTGCCCAGGCGGCGGAAGCTGTGGACTTTACCATCAAACTGCCCCCACCGACTGGTTACAACGAACCCGAGCTGCAAAAGATAACCGCCAGCACAGCCAGCCTCACACTGGACGTGGCTAGTGTAAATAGTCTGCTGCAGTCCCTAGGCAGCACCAAATTGCTACCGGAAAGTCTGGACGGGCAAACATTTACCATGCACATGCCTACTGCCATAATGGCCAATTACCGTTCGGGCAATGATATGCTCACCGTAACCCAAGCTAGAAGTCCTGAAATGAAAGCACCGTCCGGGGTGGATGTACTAGCCATAAAGGATGCCCTTTTAAATGTGCCCGCACTGCCGGAAAACTTACGCAACCAGCTGCTGGCGGTAGACGACTGGCAGCACACGGTATTAATCCCAAATATGAACGGCGCATCCAGGGATGTTATGGTTAACGGCAGTCAAGGGGTTTTTGTGGATGGCAACACCAGGCACGACAACTCTGTACCGATGAGCTTTTTAGTTTGGCAGGATAATGGTGTAGTATATACCCTCTCGGGCACTAACCTGGATGAGCAATCCGCACTGGCTATAGCGGGGCAAATGAAATAAGGTGGGATATTAAGTTGGATTTGGCCATCGAAACGCTTAACTTAACCAAGCATTATGGACATAAAGTAGGCTGTACAGATATTTGCCTCCGGGTTCCCCGGGGGCAAATCTTCGGATTTTTAGGTCCCAACGGGGCAGGTAAAAGTACCCTAGTTAAAACATTGATGGGGCTGCTTTTCCCCACTTCGGGAGAGGCCCGTCTGCTTGGTAAGCCTCTGGGGGACATCGGTGTAAGGACAAAAATTGGTTTTTTACCGGAAAACTTCCGCTACCACGACTGGCTGACCTTCAGGCAACTATTGGATTTTCACGCCTCTCTATACGGTATGAGTAACGCAGACAAAAAGCATCGCATACCGCAGGTTATAGATAAAGTAGGGCTATCTGGACGAGAAGGTCAAAAGATACGCACATATAGTAAGGGCATGCAGCAAAGGGTCGGGCTGGCCTGTGCACTGCTGCCCGATCCCGATTTACTGTTTCTGGACGAGCCTACCTCGGCCCTAGATCCCCTGGGGCGCCGCGATGTGCGGGAGATACTGGTGGAGCTGCGGGCCAGCGGCAAGACTATTTTTTTAAACAGCCACCTGCTTAGCGAGGTAGAGATGATCTGCGATACGGTGGCTTTTATAAAACAGGGGACAATCATCCGGCAGGGGACCTTGGATGAACTGAGGTCCGCCGAGATTAACGTGGAAATACGATTGGAGAGAATAACTGACCAAATAAGGAATGTACTGGCCGGTATCACCCTTTCTCTGACCATAAAGGGCGATAATGTTTTAGCTTCGGTAAGCCGGGAAGAGGATATCCCATTACTGGCGGAAGCAGTTATTCAGGGTGGTGGCAGGTTATATGAATTAAACCGTAAACGTTCTTCTTTGGAGGAAATGTTTATCAGTATGGCGCAGGAGGGTGAGAACAGTGCTGGCGATCATTAAAATAACTTTTCGTGAGGCACTAGGCCGTAAAGTAGTGCTTATTTCGCTCATACTTGCTGCTGCTTATCTGGGGTTGTACGGTACCGGGGTGCATTTTGTCGCCAGGGACTTGGCCCGGCACCCAAACCCGATGCTGGCGCAAATGATTTACCCCCAATTGCTGTCCTTCGGCCTCTATTTCGGCGGATTTATTGTATCCTTTTTAGCTATTTTTTCAGCTGTAGGTTCCATAGCATCGGAGATTGAAAGCGGAATAATCCAGACTATTATCCCCAAGCCGGTGCGGCGCTATGAAATAGTGCTGGGCAAATTCCTGGGTACAGGCCTTTTTCTGACCATGTACGCTGCGTTGTTTTTTATGGTTATTTACCTGCTTATAAACCTTAAAACGGGTCTTGAGTTAACCGGGCTGTGGAACGCCCTGGCACTGTTTGCCCTGCAGCCTGTGGTGCTGCTGGCAGTAACACTGTGCGGCTCCACAGTATTGCCCACCATTGCTAATGGTGTGGTAATGTTTATGCTGTATGCGGTGTCCGTAATTGGCGGCATGGTTGAGCAAATAGGCTGGCTGATTAATAATGCTACCTTGCAGCAGACCGGCATACTGGCCAGCTTAATTATGCCCGTCGACGCACTGTATCGCAAAATAGTTCACCTGCTTATGAACCCTACCGATAACCCATTGCAGGCACTCCAGCAGATGGGGCCCTTTGGCAGCATGTCCGAGCCCAGTGTTTGGATGGTGATTTATGCAATTTTTTACGTTATATTCTTTACGGGTTTGGCAGTATACATGTTTGATAAAAGGGATATATAAACTGTTTATTGCCGAGGCAAAGGTGGGTACCGTACGCGGTAAGGTAAAGGAATCCTTTGTTCCCGTAAAATATACTAATTACCGGGCTTTTAACCTTGCATTATTCAATATTTATGATACAATAATCTATGTAGCAAATTTAAAGGTATGCGCCTGTAGCTCAGAGGATAGAGCGCCGGCCTCCGGAGCCGGAAGCGTAGGTTCGATTCCTATCAGGCGCACCAAACAAAAACCTGCAATCCTTATATTTAGGAATTGCAGGTTTTTTACTTTTACATGCTGTAGAATGTTTAAGTGTTCGTTTTAGTGGTAAGGGGAAGTGAAGAAATCAAAACAACTTGTGCATGTTATAATACTTAAAAACATTCTGTGTAGGGGCAAGAAATTTTTAATGTGATAGCTGTTGCTTGAGACATTCATACGAACCTTTAATTCCTAGTGGAAAATGATTGGCACAGGGTAGCCCTAGAAATACTTGGGAGGTACATATAATGCAGAATAGTATCTTGGAAAAACTGGACGCAATTGAAAAGCTTGTAAAGGAGGTGAGGAGAGAAGTATTTCTTAGTGGTGAAATTATTGCTGACCCCGCGCCTAATTATGATGAAATTTTCGCTCGTACAATTACCCTTTTTTATAATAACGAAGAAGAGATAGAGCTCAACCTGGATGACATGGATATTAAGGAACTGAAGGAAATCGCCGAGGAACTGGAGATTGGTCTACCCAAAGAAGCAAAAAAAGAGGATGTAATTGTTGCCATTATGGAGCTGTACAAAGAACAGACCTCTGAAGAGTAAATTGACCTGGATGAGGATGAAGACAGTAAGGTGGTAAATATGGCTGATACATTACGATGGCCGGGATCCTTAAATAAGCAGATAGCCAGCCTCAAAGAAAAACACCCAAAAGAACCTGTTTTAAAGTTATTTCCGACTCTGGCGATAGGCCTAATATGTTTTATAATTCAGCTATATTTTAAAAACACCGGTTTGACCATAATTTTATTTCTAATTTGGTCCTTTATAGTTGTTTTAAACTATTTAGGTCGAAAGCTATGGCAAACAAATATCGAAAGAGAGAAATTACTTAAGGGCTTAACGGGAGAGGAACTTGTGGCGGGCCTCTTGGATAATCTGCCTGAAGGTTGGCTTATTATTAATGATATAAAAATTAATGGCACCCAAATTGACCATATTGTTATTGGACCACTGGGCGTTTTTTGTTTGGAAACTAAGAATTGGAACAATGCCGGCTGCGATGAAAATGGAAATTGGTACCGCTTTCACCTTGGTAATTGGGTTTCAGTTAAAGCCAACCCAGCTGAACAAAATTCCGCACATGTTTTATCGCTGAAGACTTTCTTAAATAAGAAGTTGGGTTTGGCTTTACCAATATGCTCTATCATTGTCATGGCCAACTCTAATGCTAAACTGAATTTAGCGGCAAAAGTGGTACCGCCTGAAAATACCAGGATTTGTTTGCCGAACGAATTGCACCAGCTGATACTTAATAACAAGGGGACAGAACTAACCCCTAACGAAGCGCATAATATCGCCACAATGCTGGCTAATCATCAAACTCGTTACCAAACAAACCATTCATAGTCAATCTTGCTGTGATAAAATCACAACCTTAACGTTTATGAAGTATACTTACCCTGGGGCTAGCGGCTAACTTATTAATGATGCCGGTATTCGGTTTTGCCCAAACCCCTTTAACGGATATACAGGGCCACTGTGCGGTTCAGGACATGAATAAAGCCGGAAATAGGAAAATATGCAGAGGAATACCGCAGCAAGTTAACCATGCAATAGGAAGGAACCTGTATGGAATATCAACATTTATTACTCGAAAAAGACGGTCATATTGCACTGATAACTTTGAACCGTCCGGATGTGTACAATGCCCTGGACCCCCGAACCTGGATGGAGATCCGTAAAGCCACGCGGGAATGCCGTTTTGATCAAGATGTGCGGGTAGTTATTATTACCGGTGCAGGAGGTAAAGCATTTGCATCTGGATCAGATATACGTTCTTTAAATGAGCGCAGAAGTCTAGATATATTAAAAAGTGAAGCTCATGAGTCGCTAAATTATGTAGAAAATCTGGAAAAGCCCGTTATCGCCGCCATTAACGGCTTTGCCTTTGGCGGTGGCTGTGAGCTGGCCCTGGCCTGTGATATAAGAATTGCCACCAGCCGATCCAAACTGGGACAGCCGGAAGCAGGCCTAGGTATCATCCCCGGGGCGGGCGGTACGCAGAGGTTGCAGAGATTAGTGGGAATTGCTAAAGCTAAAGAATTAATTTTTACTGGCGATACCATCAGTGCCCGGGAGGCCGAAGAAATTGGCCTCCTCAATAAAGTAGTAGAGAAATTCGATGATTTGATGCCGGTTGCCAAACAAATGGCGCAAAAAATAATTACCAAAGGGCCAGTGGCGGTCAGTTTGGCTAAAGCAGCCCTTAATATGGGTGCCAACAGTAACATTAACTCCGGGCTGCTATTAGAAAAATTAGCTTCGACAATTGCATTTTCCACTAGGAATCGCTTTGAAGGTAATACTGATTTGCTCTAGGATTTCATTGTAAAATGCTATAGACGACATGTCCGAATGGAAAATATAAATACTTTTATGGGAGACTAGATTAATTCCTTCTACTTTGGCCCTAATAGCAGTGGTTTTGCCACTGCATTCAATGGACAGTCAATCAATGGTTACATTCAGTTAAATAATATAATAGTCCAGATAAATCAAAACATGCACTCCTACTCAGGGGTGTTTTTAATTTTTACAATTTTCCATACCTTAGTATGCAATTACCTATTGAAGAAAGTTTGATTTTACTATTAAGGCATTTTATAGACCTGAGTTATGAAGAAATTCGCATTTGTGATTTTTACCCGTTTCCAAACAAAATTATCATTTCTATTTTTCATTTCTATATGGACAGCATATTCTTGACATATTAATTCAGCACAACTTAAAATATAGGTAACTAACCAGTTACTTACTTTCTTTTAATTGGAGGATACATCATGGAAGCACTTAAACAAACATCATTCCCAAAAGTGGATGGCCGGGAACAGCGCTCAAAGGAAAGCCGTTCCCGTATCTTAAAGGCAGCAACCAGTATTTTTGCCGAAAAAGGTCCTGAGGGAGCCCGGGTAGATGAAATTGCTGATGCGGCGGGAATTAATAAACGGATGATCTATCATTATTTTGGCAGTAAGGAAAATCTTTATGTGGAAGTCCTTCGTCACAATTACAATAAAATCTATACTTTAAGTAAGAATGCTATTGATTTTGCCGATGATCCCAGGGTGAACGTAGCCCGGGCTATTCGAGCTTACTTTTACTATTTAGCCGAAAATGAGGCTCATGTGCGGCTGACCAGTTGGGAAGCACTCTGTGGCGGCCGGTGTGCAGGCAAGCTCTTTCCCAAATTTTTTGATCTAATTGAGTTAGAGTTTGACGATATTATTAAGGATGGGATTGAGCGGGGGTTCATTCGACCGGATATAGATATCCGACAGGTGATTCTCAGCGTGCATGCCTTATGCCTAGTTTATTTTACCAGGCAAGAGGTTGTTCAGTCCCTCTGGCATGAAGATATGTTCTCAGAGGAAATGCTTGAAGCATGCTTGGAGCATATTTTAAAACTTGTTTTTGATGGAATCTTTAGTTAGATAAGGAGGCCATTAGTAATGGATGCTTTAAACAAAATTAATTTGAAAAAAGGGATCATCCTAATACTTTTTTTAGGGATTGTTGCCGCCGGTATTCTCATCTTCAACCGCTACTTCTATGTGCAAAAGGTCGCCTTGGACAATGAACGCCAGAGTCTGTCTGCGACGGGAACAATTGAGGCCACAGCTGTGCTGGCATCTTTCAAGATTCCTGGTAAACTGGAGAGTATATTAGTAGACGAAGGTAGCCAAGTGAATACCGGGCAGGAAATAGCCTCCTTGGAAGCTCAGGAAATTAGTTCTGATTTGGTTACTGCTCGTGGTGCCTATGATGCAGCAGTTGCTCAGGCAAAGCAAGCAGCAGATTCGGTTTCCCTAACCAGTCAACAGGTAGAGAGTACTATTAACCAGTTAAAAGCTAAAGTGTCTCAGGCTGAAATTGGAGTCAAAGATGCTAGACTAACCTACGAGCGAGCATCATCATTGTTTGAAAACGGAGCTGTTGCTCAAAAAACTCTGGATGATGCCATTAATGCTTATGACCTGGCGCAAAGCAAATTGCAGGAAGCTCAGGCAGGTCTTGACCAGGCCTTAGCAGCTCAAACTAACGTATCACTAGCCCAATCTCAATACCGGGCTGCCCAGGGAGCAGTTCAACAAGCCAGTGGTGCCGTCCAAAAAGCCGAGGTTTATCTAAAAAACACCCATTTACTTTCTCCTATATCCGGATATATAACTGAAAAGTATCTCCAGCCGGGTGAAATGCTCAATGCCGGTACCCCGGTATTTGAGATTACCGATATCGACCATCCTTATGTAAACATTTATCTAAGCGAGAAAAAAATTGGACGTGTCCGGCTAAATCAGATTTCCGAAATCATTGTCGATGCCTTCCCGAACCGGGTCTTTAAGGGTAAGGTGGTGTTAATCAACGATGCCGGTGAATTTGCAATACAAAAAGCTATCGATGATCAATATGAACATGATATCCGTAGCTTCCAAGTCAAGATCGATGTGCCCAACGATGATCTAGCCTTGAAGACAGGTATGACAGCCAGAGTCAAGATCATTGAGGGGGGGCAATAGATTGTGGAACCAGTAATTATAGTTAGGAATCTGTTACAAAAAACCGGGCGCCATACGCTTTTCAATGGTATATCCTTTGATGTGTTGCCCGGAGAAAGTTTTGGTGTATTTGGCCTCCGTGGAGCAGGTAAGACAGCGCTGTTACATATTTTGGCCGGTGTAGACCGGTTTAAGTCCGGCCAAGTTGAAATTCTGGGTTACAATATAACAAAATCCGAAAAGTTCAAGCGTGATTTGGGAATAGTCACCCAAGAGAAAAGCTTGTTTCTAGATATGACGGCAGGGGAAAATCTCGACTTTATTGCCGCTTTAAAAAAAGCTTCCCGGGTAAATGTGTACAGCGTGATCGAACGGTATGAATTAAAGGATTTTCTATCTGAGCCCGTCACTGCGCTGGCAATGGGGGCCTTTCAACGGCTTTCCTTGGCCTGCGCCATGCTTAACCGGCCCAAATTATTGATTGCTGATGAAATTATTAAGGATTTTGATTTATACTCGCGTAACCTCATTTTAAAAGAGCTGCGGCAATTCCAGGCTGAGGGCGGAACCTGTGTTTACGGCTTCAGCAGTATTGAATTTTGTGAACAGATGAGCCAAGTCGGCTGGCTGGAAAACGGTCAGTTACACATCTATGAACCAAAAGAAGCCCTGGTGGAATGGGACAGGCAGGTAAAATTCTACTCAGAACAGAGTGATGGTCATCATGCTTAAACAGTGCCCGGTAATTGTGAAGCGTGAGATATTATATATGTGGCGCGACAGAGGTTTACGTAATATTTTGATTATCGGGTCATTGCTTGGGCTGTTTTTGTTTATGGGTATCTATAGCCAACCGAGGATTGACCATATTTCCACAGCAATCGTTGATTTGGATAAGAGCGGTGCCAGCCGCAAAGTTATTGCTGAGTTAAAGAATACCCAAGATTTAGAAGTCGTCTGTTATCCCGATAACTTTGAGCAGCTGGAAGAGTTAATAAAAAGGGGACAGGTAACGGTTGGTGTCGTCATCCCTGAAAATTATGCTAAAAATATTGCCCTACAGCGCCAGACCAAGGTGGCTGTATTTATTGACGGCGCTAATATTATTTATGCTACAAATGCGGCAAGTGCAGTTTTAAGGGTCACACGAACGCTGGGGGCTGAGGTCGGGGTGAAAACATTGATCGCCCGGGGGATTCAACCGGACCAGGCCAAAGAAGCCTACCAGTCCATTGACATCCGGGAAGAAGCCTGGTTTAACCCTACCTTAAACTATGCCTATTTTCTGGTGCTGCCCCTAGTACTGAATATCTGGCAGCAATGTTGTATGCTGGCTTCCTGCATGAATATCATTGGCGAGAGCGGGGTCCGCAGCTGGCTGCAGATCAAGGTTTCCGGGGTGTCTACATTTAAGCTTTTTTTCTACAAGTCTATCGTCCATGTAGGCATTTTTATGCTGATCATTTTACCGGTTTATTTCCTGGCTTTCGTGGTCTTTAAGCTGCCCCTTAACTGCGGGTTTATTACTTTCCTTCTATTTACATTGGTATTTGCTATTTCCCTGCACAGCGTTGGCACACTGATATCGAGTTTTTCCAGGAATGCGGTTGATGCGTCTCGTTTTGGGATGGTTATCGCACTGCCGTCCTTTGTGATATCCGGTTTTACCTGGCCACTTGCAGCAATGCCGCAATGGTTTCAGCCGGTAGCCTGGGTTCTCCCCCAAACCTGGTTTTTTCAGGGAATCAACTATCTTTTTTTTAAAAACCCTGGTTGGGAATTTATGAGTTGTTACTTTTTGACGTTAGGTATTATGTCAATTATCTGCTACAGCTTGGCTGCTTTGTTTACGCACGGATTGAAGGCGCGTTTCAGATAAGAGGTGCTTGACATGAAACAAATTCTAAATATTGCCTACTACGAAGTCGTTCAGATATTAAAAGACCGGATTCTTTTTTTGATTATATTTTTCGTGCCATTGCTCTATACATTGCTGCTGGGCATGATTTATGCCTCCAGCATCCTGCAGCATGTGCCGCTCGGCATTGTTGATCTGGACAACTCTGTTGAAAGCCGTAACGTAGTCTCGGCATTTGAGAACACTAATAATTTTAATGTAATCCCGGAAATTGATACATATGCCGGCTTGGAGAAAGGGATGAAAAACGGTACGGTCCGGGCCGGAGTAGTAATCCCGGATGATTATTCCCAAAAGTTATCTCAGCACCGGCTTACCCAAATTTTAATCGTTTATGATGGTTCCAACCTGATTTACGGGTTTAATACCCGCAGGTATTTCCAGCAGGTGCTTAATATCTTTAGTGCAGACCACACTGCTGCCTATCTCGGCGGGCTGGGCATGAGCAAGCAAGAGATTACAAACGTTATGGATACTGTTTCCGTTAATATGCAGGTTTGGTATAATCCAACCTATAACTATAATACCTTTATTTTTCCGGGTTTGGTTATTTTGATCCTTCACCAGATTGGTCTTCTGGGCATTGGTCTTACTATCACCAGAGAAAAGGAACGGAATTCATGGATCCAGTATATATGTGCCGCGGTACCCCAGTGGAAGATTTTTATGGGCAAAGCCCTGCCTTACTTTATCGTCAACTTTTTTAACTATAGTTTATTATTATGGGTAGTAGCCCGCTTTGTTAACGTCAAGGTTGAAGGCTCGCTGGCTTTGATTCTGTTGCTGGGCCTGCTCTTTAACATTATCATTACCTCGCTGGGGTTCGTCATTTCGCTGTATTCGTCCAACTCCTTGCAAGTGGTGCGTTATCTCATGCTGCTGTCGATTCCTCTTTTCTTTATTTCCGGGTTCACCTGGCCCGGCACCCAAATGCCGGCGTTACTTTATTGGCTGAGCAGGCTTTTGCCTTACACTTGGATGGCTGAAGGTTTTCGTTGGGTCACGGTAAAGGACTTGGGTTATAATTACTTGAACATAACGATTATAATGTTAAGCATAATAGCTGCAGTGACTTTATTTTTCGCCTTAACCTTTTCCAAAAGACGGAATCCACCTGTAGGAGAGGGGCTAGTGGTAAACAGCAGAAACACTTATCCGTCAAGATTTTAGGTTTATTGAAGGCTGTTTAAGCAATTGAGTCGAATACACATATATATTTACCGGAGGGTATTTCTAATGGAAATTCGGGTTTATTACGAAGACACTGACGCAGGCGGGGTAGTCTATTACGCAAATTATCTAAAATATTTTGAAAGAGGAAGGACTGAATATCTTCGTAAGCGGGGATTTTCGGTCGCGGAAATGGCCAGGAGAGGAACAGCCTTTCCAGTTGTGCACATGGAGATTAATTACCGCGCCCCGGCTTTGCAGGATGATTTGCTTAAGGTGGAAACAGAAGTACAGGAAATTAGTAAAACCTCTTTTACCCTTGCCCACCGGGTGCTTCGGGTGAATGACGGAAAACTGCTTGTAGAAGGTAAAGTAAAATTAGCATGTGTGGGAAAGGAAAGGAAACCCCAAAGGTTACCTGAGGAAATTATTCAGGCTCTTAAAGAATAAATGAGTATGAAACGCTACGACTTCGGGTAAGGCAATTATGCCTTGCTCTTTTTTTATGGTCTATTTAGAATACCAACCATAATTAATGTTTATATAAACTTTTTAACTATTAAAAAAACACATAGAGTCGACATATAACTCCATTTTCTCGTTATCTACTGTGGTAAAATTATGACATATAACTTTATTCTCTCTTTTGGTAATATTATGTCATAAAACTTGATTTTCTATTGTGGTAATATAATAAAGTAATTGTGTATAAACATGGACAAGAAGATTGAAATAAACTATTCTTTTTCGCAGAATATCTCTAAAAGGTAATTAATAATAGATTAATTGCCCACAAGTTAGATGTTTAATACAATAGCGCGCCACCTTAAACAACGATGGCATAATATATAAAACGCGCGCGTAGCGTCAATCCCATTACTATTATTCGTGGAGGATCACAATTTGAGTAAAAGGAGGTGAAAAAATGGCTACCATCCAAGACATTATTTTATCTTTTCGGGATAAACCCGGTGGAATCATTGAAGCTTATCATGCGGTTCAAAAAGCATACAATTACTTGCCGGAAGAGACCATCGCTGTGGCAGCCGAGACTTTTGGAGTCTCAGAAGCCCAGGCTTTCGGTGTGGCAACGTTTTATTCCTATCTATCTGTCGCGAAACGCGGCAAATATGTCATCCGAATGTGCGAGAGCGCGCCCTGTCACATTGCCGGTGCCGAAGCTTTAATCAAAGCTTTTGAAACAGCTTTGCGAATTAAGGCTGGGGAAACTACGGCGGACGGAAAATTTACCCTGGAACTTACCGAGTGTGTCGGTCAATGTCAAGGCACCCCGGTCATTACGATCAACAGTGTGCCCTATGTTAATATGAATCCCGAGCAGGTACCAGCGGTGCTAGCCTTGTGTCAGTAATATAGACAAGAAGGGGGGGAATAGATTGATTGAAGAAAAACGTATAGTTTTGCGCAATGCAGACCTGATTAATCCGGAAAAGATCGAAGACTATCTGCAAGCCGGCGGCTACCAGGGTCTGGTAAAAGCCCGCTCGATGTCACGTCCTGATCTTATCGCTGAGATTAAAAAGTCCAACCTGAGAGGCCGCGGTGGAGCCGCTTTCAACTGTGGATTAAAATGGAGCTTTGTACCAGCCGATGCCCAGGTTTCTTATGTGGTCTGCAATTTTGATGAAGGCGAACCTGGTACCTACAAGGACCGCATCATCGTTCAAAAGGACCCGCAGCTGCTGTTGGAAGGTATGGCCATTTGTGGTCATGCGGTCAATTCCAAGCAGGGCTACATCTACTGTCGTGGAGAGTACCCTTATGTAGTGGAATTGCTGAACCTGGCAATTGACCAAGCCCGCGGCAAAGGCATATTGGGTGATTTTAACATTGAAGTACGCATGGGTGGCGGCGCTTATGTATGCGGCGAAGAAACCGCTCTTATTGAATCTATAGAAGGCCATCGCGGTGAACCAAGATTTAAACCGCCTTTTCCAGGCGTGGCGGGACTCTGGGCACAGCCTACTGTGGTAAATAATGTGGAGACATTTTCCAACCTACCCTCAATTGTACTTAACGGTGCAGAGTGGTTTGCGGCCATTGGCGCACCCAATTATCCGGGTACCAAGGTATTAACTCTTACAGGTGATGTAGCCAATCGTGTATCTATTGAAGTCCCTACTACTGCTACACTGCGGGAAGTTATCTATGACTTCGGTGGTGGCATCAAAGAAGGCAAGAAATTTAAAGCCGTGCAGGTTGGCGGAACATCAGGCGGTTTTATTCCCGAATCAATGCTCGATACCCCCATCGATTTTGACTCGATGCGCAGTATAGGGGCAACCCTGGGCACCGGGGCGGTATTCGTTATGGATGAGACCCGGGACATTGTAGATATTACTACCCGTATTGCTAAATTCTTTGAACATGAATCATGTGGTAAATGTAATCCCTGCCGGGAAGGCACTTTCCGTGCTTACGAAATTATGAGAAAGATCAACAAGGGCCAGGCGTCAGTGCAGGATATTGAGAACCTTACCCTCCTGTCTCAGGTTATGGAAAAAGCATGCCTGTGCGGTCTAGGGCAAGCAGCTCCCTCACCGATCTTAACTACACTGAAACATTTTTATCCCGAGTATCAAGCTCGGCTGCAAATCCAATAGAAAGGAGGGTAATAGGATGATATCTTTAACGATTAACGGCAAAGAAGTCCAGACCCCCCAGGGCAGTACCATTCTGGAAGCCTGCCAGCAGGCCGGCATTCCCATACCTACCCTTTGTTATGATCCCGATTTACGTTTAGCCGGTTCCTGCCGCATGTGTCTAGTAGAAATAAAAGGCCGTCCCTTGTATGCAGCATCATGTGTAACACCGGCGGAAAACGGCATAGTTGTAGAAACCGAGAGTCCGGGCATAGTAGCCGCCCGCAAGGTTATTCTGGAACTGCTGTCAGCCCGTCATAATTTTAATTGCCAAGTATGTGAAAAAAATGGCAATTGCAAGTTCCAGGATTACTGCTATCAATACGGGATTAAGGAAAGCCGTTACGATTATGGTGAAGAAACTAATTATCCCATTAATGACTGCAACCCGTTTATAGAGCGGGATTATAACAAATGCATCATGTGCACCCGTTGTGTCCGAGCTTGTGAAGAAATATCCATAGCTCGTGCTATCAACGTCGAGAATCGCGGTCACCATGCCAAGATAGCTACTGCTTTTGACGGCAATCTGGCCGATTCCCCTTGTGTTTTCTGCGGACAGTGCATAATGGTCTGCCCGACGGGCGCCCTGACCAGTAAAGTCAGCGCCGGCTTGGGCCGAGCTTATGAGGTTGATAAGGTTCTGACCACCTGCAGCTACTGCGGTACCGGCTGTACCCTGGAACTAAATGTTAAGAACGATTGCGTAGTGGGAGTTACTTCCAACCGCACCGTTACCGGCAGCCCGGTTAACAAAGGCGCCCTGTGCGTTAAAGGCCGCTTTGGCTGGGACTTCATCAATTCTCCAGATCGTCTGACCACCCCCTTGATCAAGGAAAATGGACAATTTCGTGCGGCCGGCTGGGATGAAGCACTAGACTTGGTGGCTAAACGTCTGGGTGAGATTAAAACGGAATTTGGTCCGGACAGCATGGCCGTATTTACTTCTGCCCGGGTAACCAATGAAGAAAATTACGTGGCGCAAAAATTTACCCGCGCCGTTCTGGGCACCAATAACGTTGACCATTGCGCCCGTCTCTGACACTCCGTTACTGTCGCCGGTCTGGGGGCAGCATTCGGAAGCGGAGCAATGACTAATTCCATCGGGGAATTAGAAAAAGACGCCAGGTGTATATTTGTCATCGGTTCTAACACAACCGAGAATCACCCGGTTATTGGTATGAAAATAAAGAAAAATGTCCTTTATAACGGGGCTCGTTTGATTGTGGCTGACCCGCGCCGTACTGATCTCGCTAAAATCGCCGATGTGTACATGCCGCACCAGCCTGGTTCTGACGTTGCTCTGGTGAACGCGATGATGAATGTCATCATCAATGAGGGTTTGGCCAATCATGATTTCATTGCCCAGCATACCGAGGGCTATGAAGATATGGCAGCTGTAATTTCGAAATTTACCCCTGAGTATGCTGAGCCCATCACTGGCGTACCGGCCGAAGATATTCGCAAAGCAGCCCGGCTTTATGCTCAAAGCGGCAGTGCTGCGATTTGTTACGCAATGGGCCTAACCCAGCATCGCACCGGAACTGATAACGTTAAATCAGTCTGTAACCTGGCCATGCTCACTGGAAACATAGGCCGTCCGGGCACCGGGGTGGACCCCTTAAGAGGTCAGAACAACGTGCAGGGAGCCTGTGATATGGGTGGTTTGCCCAACGTATTTACCGCCTATCAGGCTGTAACCAATGATGCCGCCCGGGAAAAATTTGAAAAGGCCTGGGGTGTGCCGCTCTCCGGTCAAAATGGCCTGGTTTTGACGGATGTAATTAACAAGGCCCATCATGGTGAAATCAAAGCCCTTTATGTCGTTGGTGAAAATCCTCTCATGAGTGACCCTGAGCTGGAGCATGTGGAGGAGGCCCTGGGCAAAGTTGATTTTGTGGTGGTGCAAGATATATTCTTAAGTGAAACGGCCAAGTACGCTGACGTAGTTCTGCCTAGCGCCTGCTTTGCAGAAAAGGATGGTACCTTCAGCAACACTGAAAGAAGAGTTCAGCGAGTTCGCAAAGCGGTGTCAGCACCAGGCGAAGCCCGTACTGACTGGGAAATTATGTGTGAAGTAGCTACCCGCATGGGCTATCCAATGAGTTACGAGAACAGCGAACAAATCTTTGAAGAAATTCGTACTTTAACTCCATCCTATGCCGGCATAAGTTACCAGCGCATTGAAAACGGCAGTTTGCAATGGCCATGCCCGACTGAAGAACATCCGGGTACACCCTACCTGCACAAAGACGGCAACTTCAGCCGCGGCTTGGGTGCATTTACCGCGATTGATTATATCACCCCCGGTGAACTCTCCGACGAAAAGTATCCATTAATACTTACCACCGGCCGCAGCCTGTTCCATTACCATACCGGAACCATGACCCGCCGCGCCTCGGCTCTAAATGAGCATGTACCGGCGGCTGAATTGGAAATAAATCCGGAACAAGCTAAAGCACTGGGTATTGCACATGATGGTATGGTCAGGGTATCAACCCGCCGTGGCAGCCTGGAAATGAAAGCCAAGGTTACCGATATGGTTGCCCCCGGAGTTATTTTTACGACTTTCCATTTTGCGGAAACTCCGGCTAACTTGCTGACCAGCTCGGAATTTTTGGATCCGACTGCTAAAATTCCGGAATATAAAGTATCTGCAGCGAAAGTTGAAAAGATATAGTGTCAATATATTAAAGAAATTATTTAGAAAAACAAATTTAGAGAAAAAAATTATAGAAAAGATAAGTTGTTATTTGATTGGAGGAAATAAAAATGAATTTTCAAACACCTGCTGAGATAGCAGCTGCTGTTTGTAACGCCGGCAAAACCAAATCGGAAATGGCATTTGGAAAGCTGCTCCTGTTAGGAATTCTGGCCGGAGTCTACATTGGATTTGGAGCCAACCTGGCGACTAAAATAGGTTCTATGGATAATCCTGGTACAGCGGGAGGTCAGTTCCTATTCGGCGCAGTCTTTTCTGTAGGCCTGATGTTGGTTGTCATTGCCGGTGCAGAACTTTTCACCGGCAACAATATGTTTTGTATGGCATCCGCTATAAATGGTCAGTCCGGCTGGGGCGGCCTGGCTTATAACTGGATTGTAGTTTACATTACCAATTTTATTGGATCGTTATTATTAGTTTATATCGTTTATTCCGGCAACTACTGGGGTACCCCTGACGCAGCAACCGGTGCTCTGGCCATAACCGCCCAGGGCGGCAAAGCTCTGGCTATTGCCAAGGGAAAATTGGCTCTGAGCTGGAGTCAGGCATTCTGCCGCGCTATCTTATGTAATTGGCTGGTATGTTTGGCTGTATGGATGGCCTTAGGAGCTAAAGACATAGCCGGAAAAATATTTGCCATATTCTTCCCGATCATGGCTTTCGTATCCAGCGGTTTTGAGCACTGTGTTGCCAATATGTTTTTTGTTCCTATGGGTATTGTTATAGCAAACGGAGCTCCTGAAGCAACAGCTGCTGTCCTGAAAATGTCCCCGGACGCAGTTCTTGCTTTGTTCAACTACGGAACATTTATCAGCAAAAACCTAATTCCGGTTACCCTAGGCAACATAGTAGGCGGAGGTATTTTTGTAGGTGCGTATTACTGGTTGGTCTACATGAAAAAGCCTGCCGCAGCCAAACAAGACAAATCTGCATCAGCATAAATTATAGCTTAATTAACGTTTAAGGGCGGGGTATCAATCCCGCCCTCTATTTTTTTATACCACTAATAAATTTATAGAAATTTATGTTTTCTTCCTTTTGCGGAAACTTTTTTGGGCAAACTCCGTTTTTTTTGTTTTTATGCCCACCAAGCTCTGCACCTGAATGTGGAGTTGTTGTATAATAAACAAAAATAAAGCTATATCCCTTGACAAAAAATAATTTTTATTTTATTTTTATTATAATCAAATATGCCTTATTAAAAAGAATAGCATCCTAGAAGAGATAAGGTTATTAGAATGCTATTGTATAAGGATGAGGGGACAGCTATGATTGACACTTTAAAAAAATTTGGTCTGAGGGCAACTCCGCAGCGCATGGCAATCATGCAATTGTTACAAGGAAATACCAGCCACCCTTCGGTGGAGGAAATATATCATGAGTTAAAACCGAAATACCCGTCTTTATCTGCAGCCACCGTATATAATACCCTGGAAGCACTGGCCAAGGTCGGTGAGATTCAAGAAATAAGCATTGATCCACAGCGACGCCGTTTTGATCCCAACCCCCGGCCGCATTGTCACTTCCTATGCAACCGGTGCCAAAGGGTTTATGATTTAGATATCGCTTTGGAGGATTTACCTGTCCCGCACCAGGCGGGCGGTTTTAATATTCAAAGTTTTTCTCTTTACCTGTATGGTGAGTGTGAACACTGCAGCAGCAAAGATGACGGGACCAAGATATAAAGTTAGCCAGTTTACTGAGGATAAATATGGGTGTAATATTTGGTAAGTTAGAAGTATTATCAAAAATAATATAAGGAGGGTACTACATGTCTACAAAAACCCAAGATAACTTAATGGATTCCTTTGCCGGCGAATCACAGGCCAATCGTAAGTACCTGGCCTTTGCCCAAAAGGCGGAAAAAGAAGGCAAAGAAAAGATAGCCCGGTTATTCCGAACAGTAGCCGAGGCGGAAACTATTCATGCATTAAAACATTTGGAAACAGCCGGTAAGGTCAGCTCCACACTGGACAACTTAAAAGCAGCTATTGAAGGCGAAACCCATGAGTTCACTGAAATGTATCCGGGCTTTATTAAAGAGGCTAAACAGGAGGAGCAGACGGCAGCAGCTAAGAGTTTTAATTTAGCCAACGAGGCAGAAAAGGTGCATGCCGAGCTGTTTAAAAAGGCACTCGAGGCGCTGGGGGACGGGAGAGATATGCAGGCCGAAACTTTTTACCTCTGCCCCGTGTGCGGTTACGTAGCCGCAGATCACGCGCCCGAACGGTGTCCCATATGTAATGCACCGGCCAAATCATTTAAGTCCTATTAGACATTGGTATTCACTTAAAGATAAGACTTCACCTAAAATATAGGTATTTCAATATGCCGTAAGGTCTAATAAGCTGCTGCCGACCTTTTTATTAAGGAGTTAGCAGCTTATTTATTCTTAATACTATCTGTTTTTAAGAGAAAGGGATGTAACCAATACCCATGCAATCCGTTATAGTTACGGCCGCTATAATAAAACATAACGACAAAATATTAATTGCCCAGCGCAAGGAAAACGTAAACCAAGCTCTTAAGTGGGAGTTCCCAGGGGGTAAACTGGAACCCGGCGAATCACCGGAACAATGCCTGATAAGGGAAATACGAGAGGAATTAGGACTTAACATTGAGGTAATGAAAATATTTGATGTGATATCCCACAGCTATGAAGACCGGCACATTATCTTACTTTGCTACCTGTGCAGGTTTACCGGAGGCAGCGCTCAAACCTTGGACTGCCGCGATTTTAGGTGGGTGGAACCCAGCAAGCTGCATAGCTATGATTTTGCCGAAGCGGACTGGCCAATAGTGAGCAGTTTGCAGAAAGGAAAATAGTTTAGGTGGCATTGAGTTGATAGCATCCAAGCGCAATAATATTGTCCGAGGGAGGTTAACCTATTATGGAATTTATGGAAGTAATCCGCAAGCGCAGGAGCATACGTAAATTTAAGCCCGACCCGGTCCCTGATGAGCTTATTAGGGAAATATTAGAGGCAGCCAGGCTTGCCCCATCGGGCACTAATCTGCAGCCCTGGCGGTTCGTAATAATTAAAAGTGCGGAAAAGCGCCATGAGCTGCTGGGGCACACAGTAAATTTCGTCACCACCGCACCAGTTGTTGTGGCTTGTTGTGTAGACCTTAACACTTATAGACAGCATAAACCGAAGCGCATAAAGGAATTGACCAGGGCAGGAGCCTTTTCCGGCGTAGATTTAGAATTTAACGACGGTGATAAATACTGGAAGCAGCGCGGGGCATTGGATGCAGACGGGATTCGGGAATATGTTTCGATAAATTGCGCGGTTGCCACTCAGCAATTAGTTTTACGGGCTACCGATCTGGGGCTGAGCACCTGCTGGGTAATGATGTTTGACCAAAGCAGTGTCAAAGAGATATTAGGATTGGGTGAAGATATAGAAGTGCTGGCATTGATACCGGTAGGCTATGCCGACCAAGATCCATTACCAAGGCCCCGGCTGCCTATGGAAGATTTGTTAATTAAAGAAGTATAGCGCAAATATTAAAAATTTTTAATGTTTACTTCAGCTTCTTTTCATATTGAACTGTCATAATTATGCCAGGAAATATATAACCTGGGGGGATGAACAATGTTTAAGGACAAGAACATACGGAAAACGATTATAGCCGTTTTAGGAGCGCTGATGCTGGAAGCTGCCTTGCTGGTAGGAATATTCTCTTACTTCCCCAAAGAAAGTTTAAGCCTGGTACAGGCCGCAACCGAAACATCGACAGCTGTGAATACCGCTGTTTCACCGGTAGGTACCAACATAATCGCCGACACGGTAGCTAAAACCAGCCCGGCAGTGGTGAAAATTGAAACCGTAACAAAGAGTAATACCCGGTATGACCCGTTTTTTAACGACCCGTTTTTCCGTGAGTTTTTCGGCTCACAAGGCCCTTATAGGGTGCAACCGAATATTACTGAGGGCATGGGATCAGGATTCATCATCAGTGAAGATGGTTACATTTTAACCAATGAACACGTGATAAGTGGTGCTACAGAAATTAATGTTTATCTTACTGAACAGGAAAAATCGCTGTCCGCCAAGGTAGTTGGCTCAGATGCCGAACTTGATTTGGCAGTGCTCAAAATTAACGCCAGCAATCTGCCCTACCTGAAGTTGGGTAATGATAACAATACCCAGGTGGGTGAATGGGTTATCGCCATCGGCAACCCGTACGGTCTGGATCACACTGTTACCGCCGGTGTAATCAGCGCCAAAGGCCGGCCGGTGCAAGTGGAGGACCGGCAGTATAAAAACCTGCTGCAAACCGACACCTCTATTAACCCTGGCAACAGTGGAGGGCCGCTTTTGAATCTTGCGGGACAAGTAATTGGTATCAACACCGCTGTTAACGCCAGTGCTCAAGGGATTGGCTTTGCTATCCCCGCCAGCACAGTAAATTCCGTACTGAATACATTAATTAAAAATGGTAAAGTATCCCATCCCTGGATGGGGGTATATATCCAGACTTTGAACGCCGACCTGGCCAATCAGCTGGGGCTCCAAAACAGCGAGGGTGCTGTGTTGTCAGGGGTAGTGGCCGGATCCCCTGCGGATAAAGCGGGACTTCAACAAGGCGATGCCATTTTAGCCATAAACAAGCAAAAGATAACCGACGCCAGTGACATAACGGATTTCATTGAAAAAAGCAAAGTAGGCGATAAAGTTACTTTGCTGGTGGAAAGAAACGGCTCCCAGCAAAATATAACTGTTACCCTGGCGGAAAAATAGCCCGGTACAGGAGTTGGTACGTTGAAAATACTTGTTATCGACGATGATAAAAAAATCACCAGCATGATGCAAAGGGTACTCACCTTTGAAGGTCATGAAGCATTTATCGCATATAACGGCGAGGATGGGCTTCGTCAGGCTGAGCAGTGTAATCCGGACCTAGTAATACTAGATATAATGATGCCGGGGCTGGACGGCTGGGAAGTATGCCGAAGGCTGCGTATGCAAAGTGATGTGCCCATTTTAATGCTCACCGCCCGGGACGAAGTGGCGGACCGGGTGCGAGGTTTAGATGTGGGCGCCGATGACTATATAATGAAACCCTTTGCGCTGGAGGAATTGCTGGCGCGGGTGAGAGCGCTTTTACGCCGGGTGCGACGGCTTAGCCAGGGGAACGAACCTGTGCTGACTTTTGCCGATTTAACATTGGATCTGGAAAAAAGGGAGGCCCGGCGGGGCGGCGAGATAATCCCCCTGACTACCCGGGAGTTTGAACTGCTTAAGCTTTTTATGCAGCACCCTCGCCAGGTTCTGACCCGCAACCAAATCATGGAACATATCTGGGGCTATGATTTTTCCGGCGAATCCAACGTCCTGGAGGTTTACATTGGCAGCCTGCGCCAGAAACTGGAAGGACCGCAAGCACCCAAACTGCTCCATACCGTACGTGGTGTGGGTTATACTTTAAGAGAGCAGTGATCATTAAATGCACCTGCGAACTAAACTTACCCTGCTTTACACCGGAGTACTAGGCCTGGTACTGCTAATACTGACTGTGGTATTGCTTTTTGCCACTTCACATACTTTATACAAAGAAGTGGATGAAGGCATTGCCGCCAGGGCGGCATCGCTGGTCAAATCCATTAGAGTAACCGGCAGTCTTTCCTCGCTGCGCGAAGTAATGCTGCCCGACGTAGATGTATTTGCAACGCCTGATACTTACCTGCAGGTAGTCGATACCCGGGGGCGTGTGGTTTCCCGCTCCAATAACCTGGGGGGACAATACCTGCCCTTGGGGGAATACACCCTACAACGCGCCCTGCAAGGGGAAGGTTTTTACGAAACTGTATTGGCCGGCGGACAGCAAATACGGGTATACAATGTACCTCTGGTGGTTGAGGGACACCTGGTTGGTCTGCTGCAGGTGGGACGTGCGCTATCCACTGTACACACACTGCTGGTCCGGCTGCGCTTTTTTATTGCCCTGGTAGGTACGGCATCTGTAATACTCGCCGCACTGCTGGGGTGGTTGTTAGCCCGGACTGCTTTAAGGCCCCTGGATAAAATTACAAAAACTGCGGCGTCCATCGAAATCGGCAGCGACTTAAGCAGGCGCATTGAGTATACCGGCCCGGCGGATGAGCTGGGGCGGCTGGTGGACACTTTAAACGCCATGTTGGAAAGGCTGGAAAACATGTACCACCGCCTGCAGCAAAGCTATGAATTGCAGCGCCGTTTTGTTTCCGACGCCTCTCACGAACTACGCACTCCGCTAACCACTATTCGGGGCAATGCCGAGCTGCTGCTGAAAATGCAGGACGGTAACCCTGTCCTTGTAGCAGAGGCGCTCAACGATATTACCGACGAGGCCCGCCGCCTGACCCGGCTGGTGGAAGACCTGCTGGTACTAGCCCGGGCTGACGCCGGTTTCATGCCTGAAAAGGAGACAGTTCTATTGACGGAGTTATTGCAGGGAGCGGTAAGAAAAGCCCGCTTTTTAGCGGGTAACCGGGAGTTTGTTTTTGAGGAACATTACCCGCCCCAGTCCCAGGTGCAAGTGAACCGCGACTATTTCAGCCAGTTAATGTTTATATTGCTGGACAACGCCTTTAAATATTCACCCCCTTGCGGTACAGTGGAACTAACCGCTTTTAATAACGGCCAGAGGTGGGTTGAAATATCTGTAATAGACCAGGGACCCGGACTGACCCCAGGGGATGAAAACCGCATTTTTGACCGCTTTTACCGCAGTGAAAGCACCCGTGGTCAGGAGGGCTCAGGGCTTGGCCTGTCCATCGCCCGTTGGATTGTAGACCGGCACGGTGGCTCCATCAATGCCGCCAACCGACCGGAAGGCGGAAGTATTTTTGCTGTTAGGCTGCCCCTTTGCTGTGAGGAATAATTATATACCCACCTGCACAAGTGTGGGCTGCAAAATGCGCATTGCTTCCCGTGGGTCTAGGCTGACCAGAAAACCGCGTTTGCCGCCGTTAATATAGATTTTTGGCAGTTCGGCAATGGATTTTTCCATATAAACAGGCATGGACTTGCGGGTGCCAAAGGGGGAAGTGCCCCCCACCTGGTACCCCGTATGTTTGGCAGCCGTTTCAGAGGAACAAGGGGATATGCTTTTAGCGCCAATCAGCCGGGCTAGATTTTTTGTGGAAACCTCACGATCGCCATGCATTAAAACAATTAAGGGCTGCTTGATTTCGTCCTCCATTACCAGTGTCTTAATCATTAAGTGCTCGTCAACGCCCAGTTCTCTGGATGAAACGGCGGTTCCGCCCCTGTCCTCATAGGCATAGGTAAATTCATCAAAATTAACCTTTTCATTACGCAGTAAACGTATGGCGGGAGTTATGGGGGTTTTGTTTTTAGCCATCCTAATTATCCCTTTCCTGATTAAATAACTTCGTTTATCTTGCTTATTAATTTTATACATTTCTGCCAGCTTAAATCAATAGCAGTGGCCCAAATTCGTTTAAACCGCGAAAAACCTTTGACATATTACAGGTAAGCAGGTATAATACTTAATGTCGCTGATGCGGTAGCATATTGCGGAGCTGTGGTGTAGCGGTCTAACATGTCGGCCTGTCACGCCGAAGATCGCGGGTTCGATTCCCGTCAGCTCCGCCAATAACCTCATAATAATTAATCAAGCGGAAGTAGCTCAGTGGTAGAGCATCGCCTTGCCAAGGCGAGGGTCGCGGGTTCGAATCCCGTCTTCCGCTCCATTTTATTTTGGGGAGACTAGTTTAAATAAGCCCTTCACGTTACGCGTGAGGGGCTTTTGTTAAATGAACCATTTGCCGGGGACGGAAACATCCGAAAGGTGATGAGGTAGAATGTTGACAATACCATAAGTCAGCGTTGTTGAACACGTTGTTGAACACAATGATGGAATTTGGGTCCGACAGGGTGCTTTTTGCCAATGACTTCCCGTTTGAAACGGTTGAAGACGCTTGCGTATGGTTTGACAATTGCACCATTAATGAGTGCGACTGATACAAGATCAGACGTGAAAATGCCAACAAACTCTTTAAGCTGAATTTATAAGGATTAAAAGCAGTGCTGGAAAAATGTTTCTTTGGAGGTTTTACCGGCAAGTCCAACTCATCCTTAACGGCCTAAACCGGTATATGTGGCGTTATCGTGACTAAGGCTACCTACATCTTGCCGATATGTTTTGATGGTATAGAGAACTTATTGTCGGCGCAAGATCAGGCAGCCTTTTTATACTTGAGAATTAGTCAATTGCAAAGTAATATATTTTTAATATCTTGATATCTCAATCTGCTCGTAATAATATTCGACTACCCCAATTTCCTTCATGCGATCATTAATATATCTCCAGCGATCCCTTAAACGACCTGTAAACTGCTTTTCACAAGGATATTCATTGCATTGAAAGCAAAAATCAACACTTTTCTCCTTATGGCATGTTTTAGCAGAACAAGTTGTTATCGGACACTGTACATTTTCACCTCTACAACCGCTACATGAAGCATTGGAAAAAGACGCCAGGATTTCTTCGAACTGAGAGTAACCGTTATAAATAGGTGTTTTTTCTGTTTTCATTTTTGCGACCGGTTTATAATTACCAAGTAGTTGAATGAGCTTTGAACTAAATTGTCTGATTTCCCCGTGTTCATAATCGGCACATCTCACACAATCAAGACCGCAGGGTGCAAGATGTTTTAATATATCATTATAATCCATTTTTTAACACCTCTTTTAATAGAAATTCTAATTATACACATATTCCCTATTTAAACTAGTTATTCCTGCTGGGCCCAGTCCATCCAGGTGAGCCTGGAAGATACTAAAATGACCAACAAAAACCTGCTGGAACTGCACCAGTTCCGGCCTAACGAACCCGTGTTATTTGCAAGCCTTACTCATTATTATATAATACAATTAAATAATTTAAACTGAGAACCTTGAGCTATGTTTCATTGCCAATTTTAAATCAGGGGGACCTATAAATGAGCGTTATTATTGGCGGAATTTATGAACATTATAAAAAAAAGTTTTACAAAGTTATTGGAATTGCGAAACATTCCGAAACATTAGAAAATCTTGTTGTTTATCAACCTTTATATGGTGACAGAAATTGGTGGGTAAGACCAGAACAAATGTTTTGCGAAAAAGTTGTTAAGGATGGAGTAGAGGTAGAAAGATTTAAGTATATTGGAGATGGCACAAATTTTAATCAAGATACATAAGTATCTTTTAGAAAGCTGGTCCATTTAGTCATCATGAGCCAACAGCTTTTTGAGGGGGATAATAATAGGAAGTATTTTTTATTTTAACGCCGAATTATTAGTAATTGGACCGCATGTTACTGCTATGATGCGCGTGGCCTATTGCTCTTGACGCTATTAATTTTGCTTACTTTTCGGTTAATAAAGTTTTATGATACAATTGATTGAAAAAACATTACCAAGTTATTATCATGTTATTTTTAATGAAGAATTCTTTCTGAAAGGTGTAAAATTAGATGAAAATATTAACAAAAGTCTGGGACTGGGTAAACACTTGTGGGATAGCTTTTGTCATTACATTATTTATTAGCATTTTTATATTCCAACCTTACAAAGTTGAAGGACATTCTATGGACCCAACTTTGCATGATCAGGAGCGAATATATATTTCTAAACTTCAACACACTTTTTCTCGTATACCGGAATATGGAGATATTGTTATAATTGATAGTCGGGTAAACCGTGACCGTTCTATTAAGGATGATATTTTGGAGTTTCCTGTTCTTCAGGCTATATTAGGAAAAAATGATCCTATTTACTTTGTAAAGAGGGTTATCGGAAAACCTGGTGACGTTATAGAGCTTAAAGGTGATAAATTATATCGAAACGGTGTGGAGTTAAATGAACCTTATATCAAAGAGGCCATGAATTATTCTCCAGAAGAAAAGTGGGTTGTTCCTGATAACCATATATTTGTTATGGGTGACAACCGTAATTTTAGCCTTGACAGTAGAGCAATCGGTTTTATACCCCTTGATCATAACATGGGTAAAATGATTTATTAAGTTCAGTTAAGTAAGCAATACGTGGGTGAACGATATGCTTCTCCGCCACAACTGCGCCTAGCTGCGGTTAGGCAATTGATAAAGGCAGGTATTCATGTATGGATTTTCATCGCCCCATTGCTGCCGGGCTTATTTTATCTGATTTCTTTGACGGGCATAAAAATTTCAGTATCAGAGATATAGTGGCCGGCTCCTATGAATAGGAGCCGGAGTTGGCATTTACTGATCCTTTTGTTTATTTTGTTTGGCTACGCTCTGTTTGTTCCTGTGGGATAAGCCGATAAGGGCCATAGCAGAGGACCACTCCACACCCTTGCCGGTTCTGTTTCCAAAGTATCGGGCACAGTTGGCAGGCCAACTTCTTCAAGCGCTGAACGTGCTGGTATGCCACTGTCGGTATAGCACCCGCGGCGCCGATAGTATTCGGTCAGCATGGCGTCATGCTGCTCCCTCTGCTGCTGCCCTTCAGGGGTATTAAGCAAATCCGGGCGCTGTACCAGCCTGTCAGCCGAACGGTTAACCCCGCGCCGGGCATTAAGGGCCATTTCCAGCAAATAGACGCGCTTGCCCACCGTGGATAGCTCTTGTTCAGTGAATTTAATACCCGTTGCTGCAGTAAGCACCCGGGTCAGACCTGCGTAAAGCGGATATTTCCAAACCAGTGGAATGGCGTTGACCCAGGCGTTTACAGAACCCTTGCAGCGCCCCAAACAATCGTTTATAGCACAGGCCTCTTCGCTGGCCAGCAATATACCTATATCGTCGGACGGTATATAGCCCTGTTTAATCAGGGAGGGGAATAGATCGCCATCGTTTTCCCCATACGCCCAGCTGCGCCCGCGCAGGTGGTCGGCACCACGGGTGGATGTGGCATGGGCCAGGGCAAAAACGCCCGGCTGAAAATGCCCGCGCCCGGTTCCCTTGACCTGGTCGTTATAATAGAAAGAATCCCGACCAATAATTTGCGGTGCACCAATTTCCCCTTCGGCCAGTACACTGCCGAATCCCTGCCGTAAAGCAATGCGGTGGATAAGCTCTATTTGCGTACTGTCATTTTCCCAGCTAAGATCAAGCCCGTCCACATCATCCGGGCCGATAATTCCACGCGCGAACAGGTCCTTAGCAAAGGCAATGTTATTTCCCAAGGGAATAGAACACATTCCATATTTATCGGCAAGATTCTGCATAACCATGATGGGTATCGGTTCCTCAATCCCGCAGTTAATGCCCAGGCAGTGGATGCTATCATATTCTAAAGCCGAACCTACCTCCCCGGCATACGGGCCATCGGGTATCCGGTAGACATCCTTGCAAAACGAGGGACAGGTATAGCAAGCGGTGCGTTTGATTTGGTATTTTGCCCAGGCTTCAGTGTTTATTTGTTCCGGCACTTCCTCGGCAGCCAGGTACCTAGCATTGTTACGCCAGCCGGGAAACCACGCTCTTAGACCATGATGCGTACCCACCCGGGATACGGTACTCCTCTGGAAAGGGTCAGTACGGAAGAAATGCCTGTCTTCCTCGGCTAATATTTTGAAGGTCTCCGGGTCGGCCAGAGAGACATGCTTATTTCCCCGTACCGCGATGGCTTTAAGTTTTTTTGAGCCCATTACCGCGCCGGCACCGCGCGCCGCCGAACTGAACCGATCAAAAATAACACTGGCAAAGCGCACTAAATTCTCCCCAGCTTGGCCAATGCAGGCCACACCGATATCACTGCCGTGCATTTCCCTTAAAATATCAGTACACCGCCAGGTGTCCAGTCCCCACAAAGCAGCAGCGTAGCGCAGCTCTACCGTATCATTTTCAATCCATAGGTACACTGGATGTTCGGATTGCCCGGTTACCACTATCTGATCCAAACCGGACATTTTCATCCGGAATGGAAACCGGTTGCCTCCGTTGCCATCACCCAGGATGTTACTGTGGGGACCAATAGTACTAACCTCACAGCGGGAATTCATCGGCATGATGGTACCCGTCAGAGGCCCGGGCGCAAAACACAAAACATTGCAAGAGGCCAGCGGGTCACAATCTGGTGGCACTTCGTTAAACAATACCCAATCATTCAAACCTCGCCCACCGATAAAGGCACGCAGCACCTGCTCGCCGATAGGTTCCCGGAGTACACTGCCGGAGCTTAAATCCACCCTTAAACGGCAATCAAACCAACCATTCATTTGATTAACCTCCTTGCTAACAAATCTTATAAGTGGTAATTTAGATAACCTATTATAAATAATAGGTTTGTTAAATGCTTTCCTCAGTCCTACCAGATACATTCTGCTGTGTTTCAATTATTTTCTCATATCTTAATTGTACCTTAAATAGACCTCTTTTTCTAAAATTATACCAAGATCCGTTATTAATGAAACCATATCTTGACTTTACTACATAAAAAATTAATATTAAAATTATAATTAGGAATATTAATGGGGGTGCTTTATGGAAAAAATACTAGCCTTTTTAAAAGAAAACCCGGTATTCTATTATGCAACGGTAGACGGGGACAAACCAAGAGTGAGACCTTTCGGCTTTTACATGGAATATGAAGGGAAATTATACTTCGGCATGGGTAAGCATAAACAGTCGTATGCCCAAACCGTGGCCAACCCGAATGTAGAAATCTGTACTGCCGGTACAAAAGGACAATGGATTCGCATCCGCGGAACGGCGGTATTCGACGAGCGTCAGGAAGTAATGGACAAGGTCTTTGAAACCATGCCTGCTTTGAAAGCTCTGTATAACGAACAAACTGGACAAACGCTTGGAAATTTCTATATTAAAGACGGAGTCGCAGAATTTGCGGACATGAAAGGAAATTTTGAAAGTATAACATTTTAAATATTTTTTAATAAGCTGAACAATACTAGTGATAAATGAAGGGTATTATTGCCAGCATAGGACAGCAATACCTTTCTTGCATAGATTGGAGGAAATGGTAATTTTGGATATTTTAGATGATTTGCAGAAACTTATTGATGATGTAGCAGGGATATTATTAGAGGCGCCTGGTGTCGTAGGTGTAGTTTTGGGCGGGTCAAGAGCAAGAGGCACTCAAAGTATAAATTCTGATATAGATATTGGTATTTATTATAGTAAAGCGGCGGGTTTTGATGTGCGAGATATCGGCAAAATAGCCGCTCATATTGATGACGAGCATAGAGAAGGATTAATTACCGCTTTAGGGGAATGGGGCCCGTGGGTAAACGGCGGTGGGTGGCTGGAGATTGAAGGAAACCTTTTTGATTTTGTATTTCGTGATATAGAGCAAGTCTCACAGGTTATTGATGAATGCTTAAAAGGTAATGTGGCGGCTCATTACCATGCCGGACATCCCCATGCTTTTTTAAATGTTATATATATGGGTGAAATAGCTACCGGTAAGATATTAGCAGATCCAACCAATCGAATTGCCGAATTAAAAGCTAAAACTGTACAGTACCCTAAACCAATGCAGCAGGCCATTATTAAATACTTTATGTTTGAAGCAAATTTATCCTTAATGTATGCTGCAGACAATGTGGAGAAAAACGACCTCACTTATGTCGCTGGCTGTTGTTATCGCACCATTGCTTGTTTAAACCAAGTCATATTTGCGTTAAACGAAGAATACTGCTTCAATGAAAAAATGGCAGCTACAAAGATAGATTTTTTTAATATCAAGCCGTCAAATTATAAGCAAAAGATCGATTATGCGATCACATTAATTTGTTTAGTCCCAGATAAAACAAGTATGGGAGTAGAAATACTGCAAGAACTTATTTCGGAAACGGAAAAGCTGCTTCAAAATTGAGGATTAGACAAGCTCCAAAAAGCTGCCTGTTTCATCGCGGGCGGCTTTTTGGAGCACCATCAATATCACACTAGAATAAATCACTGACAAAGGTAGCTGCTTGATAAGCTCATTATAGTAAATATCAGTGTTAATTCCATTAATTGGCAATGAACAAGGTTTTGGGTTTGATATTCTTTAAGATTGATATAAAATGTTTTTTAGCCTGACTACTTTGAATCCCCTCTGCTCAGGTCACAAAATATTTTAAAACATAAGATATTAATATTACAATAATCCGTTCTCTTTTGCAATTATTAAACCCTTTTCAATTGCCTCTTCGTTATTGGCAGCTTTATAATGCTTTATGGGATGACCGTTTCCGAATAAACCAATTGGTTTTTTCATTACAACATACTCAGAGGCGGTTCCCTCTTCCTTGATAATCCAAAATTTATCACCATTGTAAATAATTAAGTTCCACTTGTCAGGCACTTAATCACTTCCTTTGTTACATAAGGCCATTTATAACACTATTATAATAAAAAACTCATTACAAATAAAAGCTGCCCGCATATTACGGGCAACTATTTGCATGTCGTTTATTGTCCCCTGGTGGATCAGCTTAATATACTTTCTTTTTTTCCAGATAGTCTTGCACATACATTAGTGTTTCACCAAAGCGCTGGTAGTGCACGACTTCCCGCTCCCGCAAATAGCACAGCACATCTGTTACCTGCGGGTCATCGGATAATTGAATTAGGTTTTCATATACAGCCCGGGCTTTTTGCTCTGCGGCCAGGTTATCGTGCAGGTCGGCTACCGGATCTCCGGTGGCGGAAACGTAGGCGGCCACCCAGGGTACCCCGGCGGCATTTTCCCAGTACAGGGAACGATCGTGGTCTGCATAATGGCTACCTAAATCGGCGGCTTTTATAGCTTCGATAGAGGCGCCATCGATGAGTTTATATACCAGTGAGGCCACTATTTCCATATGAGCCAGTTCTTCAGTACCATCAAGTTATCAGTAATGGTAATAAAAAATTATTTAAGCTAAGGGTAATTTAGGATATAATATCAGTTCGAAATCATCAGGTTTAGCATGCCAACGACCACTTACATCTTTAGTATAAACAGCCTTTTCCAACACTTCTTTCAGTACTTTATTTTTTTCTTCCTGTGTTTCTATTTTCAAATAACCATTTATAACTTTTTTTATTGCCGGAATTATTTCTGTTTTACTTTTTTCCTTAATTGACATTTCTTTTAACTTTGTTTCTAACTGTTCCTTATTTAATTTAACAGTATTGATCTTATCATTTAAAATATTAGCTCTATTTAAAAAAGTTTCCGTGGTATAAATTCCTTGTTCCAGTAAATTATGTAATTTATTAATTTGTTTTTCCAGGGTTTCTATTTCCCCTGTAAGTTGTACTATAGTTTTCCTAATCAAATCACTTTCCATATCTTCTTTTTCATCTATAGCAATATCTATTTCATATTTATGTAGCCATGTAGCTAACTTTTGCAGAATTCTATTCTCCACAATTACTAATTGTGAGCTTACATTATTACATGATGTAGTTGCACACATAAGCGTATCTGGGTATTCATCTCTATAAGGACGCCTAACCATTTTACGGCCACATTTACCACATACAACCAAACCAGCTAGAGGGTTTTTTACACCCAGGTTTTTTGGTGCAGGGGTGGAAGGATTTTCAGTAAGAATTTTTTGTACAATATTGAACACATCTTGGTCAATTATAGCTTCATGTAAACCGTCAAATATATCCCATGACTTGGCCCTAGGACGCTCCCTTGTCATTTCACCATCAATAATCTTTTTAACTTGTGGACGAAAATTCCAACGAACCCTACCGGTATAAATGGGATTAGACAAAATACCTCTGATACTGGATACTACCCAATCTCCACCCTTTACCGTTGGTATTTTCAAGTCGTTTAACTTTCTAACTATTTTAGATATACCATAGCCATTAACATAAAGGTCAAATATTAACTTTACCACATTAGCTTGATCTGGATGCGGTTCCAGGCTATAACCGCGCTGGCCAATTATTTTTTTCCTCATATACCCGTAAGGTGGCTTATTTCCCACATATTTACCATCTTTTACCGATTCCAGCCTTCCCCGTTGTAAGCGGCGATTTATAGTTTTATATTCTCGACGGGACATAAATAGGCCAAACTCAAAATACTCTTCATCAAACTCATTAGCCGGATCATATACTTTCATTGGGGTTATTATTTTAGTATTTGAATATTTAAATGTTTGAGCTACTAAGCCTTGATCTATAGTATCCCCACGTGCTAGTCTTTCTACTTCCACCACCAGCACACCTTCCCATATGTTTTGTTCAACCTCATTGAGAAGTTGTTGCATTACTGGTCTGGAAGAAATTGTTTCCCCGGAAACGATTTCTTTATGAATTTTTGTGATACTTAAATTTCTTCTTTTCGCCAGCTCAAATAAAATCTTTTCGTGCCTTGCAAGGGTTTCACCCTCTCCTCGCGCTTCTGCCTCTGCATCAGCACGTGATTTTCGCAAATACATGCAATACATATGAATGCCTCTTTTCAATACAAGATCAATTTCTTTTAAGTTTTCCGATTGTCCTAACCTCAAGGATCGCGTGCTTTTCTCCTGATATAACCAATTTTTAACCTCAAAAACCATTCCGTAACAGAAAAATATTCATGTAAATCATAAAGTGTGCTTTCTCCCTCTTTCAAAGCTCGCCAAAATTCGACATCATCTTGTATTAAAGCATTTGATGCCCAGTCGAGTGCTCTACGCTTATACTGGGCAACAAATGCTTTAATCATGCTTCTTTCAATGTTATCAATATCGTAATACCCGCGAGCCTGATAAGCTATATGGCCAGGTCGTAGTGGATAGAGTACATGACCTATTTCTTCAGCTAAAACACACTTTTGTTCACGCGTACAAAATTTTAACGAGTTGTCTAATGTCACTTACCTTTTGCTTGCATTGGCCTTTCCTAATAATCCAGAGTGGTTTCTGTTTAAATCCTTAAATGCAACTTTGATACCAAGTGTATCAGCAATTATAAGTAAGCGATTTAAGGTAACCATTTTCTACAAGAGCAACCCTAAAGACACGAAATGAGCAGTCTAAAATATTCACAAAAACAAGCACTCCGCCATATGTTGCATTAGGGGGTATGATAAATGATTGTTGATGAATGCAAAATAGGCAATACACGGATAAAAGTATGTGACGATGCATGTGTTAAAACACAAGAAGAGATTGATCGAATACTTGCACGGGTAGCTAAGATTATTAAAAAAGCATTAAGCGGCACGTAAGGGCCGCCCCGATGGACAAGCCCCCAAACATAAGTAAAGAAAAGCCCCGGTTGAGACGGCGGGGGAGAAGAAAGGAGCGATATTCATACTTCAAAATATATGTGATGTTCTCATTGGTCATGTAGCCAACGCAACAGAAATTTACCGGCAAATCATTGCTTTTTACGAGAGCAACCCTGTTGCAGCAAATGTTTTTGCCCTTACAGTGGCGGCACCGATTGTTGCAGTATACCTGTTCAATATTATTTACATCTACCTCCTTGGCCATATCCAGCGATTGTTGTTTGGTTGAGTTTCTATAGTTAACGTATCAAAAGTTATCGGAGCAAAAATCAAAGCCATCCCCAAAAAAAACACTTAATTGGGGTAGTACCCTTCATGCTATCACCTATCTTTACTATAGACTAAACAATTTTCAGCCAATACTCTACTCCCTTGTTTTCCTTTGCCTTTATCTACTATAGGAGGCCACTTAAACAAACGACCTAATTTGGAATAAACCCACTTGGATTCCTTTGTTAACAGCGGTCCCAATACGGCCAGAATCAAGACATAAAGAGCAGCAAAGGATTGCAGGACGGGTAATAAAGCCCCGGCTTTGGCCAGGCCGGCTAAAATAATTGAAAACTCCCCCCTGGAAGTGATGGTTAGTCCAATATTCACGGAGGCCCGGTGTGAATAGCCCGACAAACGCCCGGAAATCATCCCGGAAACAAAATTTCCAATGACCGTTAGCAAAACAGCTATTATAGCAGGCCATACGGCATCGGTTAATGCCAGCGGGTCTATGCTTAGCCCGAAGCTAAAGAAAAATAGGGCGCCGAAAAAATCCCTGAAAGGTACAACTAAGTGTTCTATCCTCTCAACATGTTCGGTTTCAGCCAGTACAAGCCCTACCAGTAATGCCCCGATAGCCTCGGCAACATGAATAGTTTCAGAAAATCCCGCTACCAAAAATAAAGCGGCAAATAAAGCCAGCATAAACACTTCATCTGAGGGAATATTAAGCAGGCGGTTCAATAAAGCTATTAATTTACGGCCTAAAAGTAATACCCCCAGCATAAACCCTAAAGCCACCAGGGCAGACTTCATAACCAGTGCAGGCGATGCCGACCCGGTTAATACCAGCCCGGATACTATAGACAAATAAATGGCGACAAAGACATCCTGAAACATCATCAGCCCCAAAATCGCTTCCGTTTCAGGCCTTACGGCCCGTTTCAGTTCTACCAGAACCTTCGCAACTATGGCACTGGATGATATTGTCATTATCCCCGCAACCACCAATATTTCTTTAAGGGGCCAACCCAATAAAAAAGGAAACAGAACTCCGATGGTAAAGTTGATGATCATATAGATTAACCCGGTCTTCAAGATGGTACGGCTTGCCTTTAACAGCCGCCCAACTGAAAATTCCAGGCCAAGGTAAAACATCAGATAAAGAACGCCTAGCCTTCCCATAAATTCAATTAACGGGGCACTTTTGATAAATCTTAAATCAACGATTCCAAACTGCGGCATGTGCGGACCCACGGCTAATCCGGCCAATATCAATAAAGGGACTATGGAAAACCGCAGGCGGGCAGCTAAAAGCCCGGCAGAGGCAATAATACAAATGGCAATACCAATTTCAAAGAGCAGATTCTGTTCCATTTACTTATATACTCCCATCGTTGATCAGCCGCTTACATTCCTTAACCTGTCCCCTTTCACCCAGTACCACGAGCGTAGCTCCTTTATGGATAACCTGCTCAGGCCCGGGATTGACAACTTTTACTTGATCCTTCATGGTAACAGCAATGATAGCCGCCCCGGTTCTCTTGCGGATATGTAGTTCACCTATTGTTTTGCCGGCACCTTTGGCTTCGGGCTCAACCTTAAACCACTCAATAAGTATTTGATCAAAAGCTACATTCACTGATTCCAGAGCTTTCGGCATATAAACCATACCCCCGAGGATAGCTCCCACGCGGCGAGCCTCGGAATCGTCAAGAGTAACCATAGATATGCTTTCTTCCGGATCATTATAGTCAAAGTGGTGCATTTCACGCTTGCCGTCGTCATGGACGATTATTACCAGTTTATCTCCAGTCCGCGTATCAATTTGAAACTTTCTCCCAATTCCCGGTAGATCTGTTTCTCTTATAATACTCACGAAACCACTCCTTATCTCTTTTAGGTCTAAAGATAGCCTTTAGGGCGTTAATGCTTCTTTTTTCAAAATCGCTTGGACAAAGGTAACTGTCGCCCTGTCGCTCTTTTCTTTTTTAACGGTCTTGCATCATTTTAAAGAAAAAGATCGCAGACACAGGTATTCCCCCTAAATAAGTTAATAGGCATGGCCTCAAATAACCATACCCACGCCGGTAATAGTCGTATTCCTTGGTGCCTGGCAGTCATGGCATTTGCTTTAGACCTACGGCTCTAGCGTCCCCGCCTTTCGACGGGTTAACCAATACGGTAAAACATAATTTTTTTTATTTATTTTAACATGTTTTCTGACTTTAGCCTATCATGGGCAACTCTGACTAGAAGCAGGTACATCAGCCCACACTGCCATCGCCAGGAGAATCAGAATGTTTACCTTGGAGTCCAGATAATTATTGCGGCACCGGCAAGTGCAACGCAGGAACCTAGCCAGTCATATTTGTGGTTTATTTTTATCTATAAACCATTAAAGGCACAAAACGAATGATTATAGATCAAAAATTATATCAGATAAGGGAAAGAGGTAATATCCGTGCCTAAATTTGTTTTGTATGAACTGTGGATGCCGTGAAGTTACCGGGGTGGGTACTGCTAATACGGAATTTAAATAGACTAGGATGGAACAGTAGAAATAGGGAATTGGATTGTGAATTATTCGAAGGGATGCGGTGTACTGAATGTGGCAGTTAAAATGTATTGGAAATTGGTACAGGCAGAAAGTATCGGGAAGCAATGTAAGGTAATAACTAGTACGCTGGGCAAAGTTTAAGAAAAATATGCCTCAAATAATGATATTCAATTGCTCCTGTTTTCTATTGACAATAGGATAAAATGGTTTTACACTGAAAACATAATTTTTGAAAAGGTGGAGTATTGATGTCGGTTCTGTCTGTTATGGTGGTTCTCAACTAAATATGGTTGCAAAAGGTGCGGCATTATGGGGCGAACCCCTTTTTTTGTGTTGCCCTTTTGAAAGACATACCTAACAGACTGCTTCAATCCTTTAAATAATTGATGCGTGGCAAGGTGTGCTTGCTGCGCAGTTTTTATATATTGAGATTTTTGCCCGCAGGGAGCATTCTACACTTTTATAGGTGTGGTATGTTTTTGCGGGCATTTCATTTTCTTAAGGAGGTCTAAATGAATAATTATATAACACTTGAGTTTGATAATATACTTGGAAAGCTTGCAGAAAACGCACTGTCCGAGATTGTCAAAACCCGATGTCTTGCGCTCGAACCATCATTAAACGAGGCCGAAGTAAGGCGATGGATGAACGAAACAACACAAGCAAAACGTATTATTGAACAAACCGGGACTCCACCACTTTCGTCAATGACGGAGCTCCAAAAGGTCATTGACTTAATTGCCATATACGCAATGCTGATGCCCGAACAGATAGCGTATGTATCGTCCTTTCTTGTATCCTGTCGAAGAATGAAAACATACCTTAGGAAAGCCGAGGCAACAGATTCAAATATTGCATGGTATGGCGGATCAATAGACGAACTGCGTGCGCTAGATAATGAAATTGAGCGATGTATAAGGAACGGCATTGTGGATGACAAGGCGTCTGTCCAGCTTGACGGTATTCGTCGGCAAATAGGTATCACTACCGATCAGATCAAGGCAAAGCTTGACGCGCTTTTACGGAAAAAGAAAGCTTATTTTTCAGAGAGCTTTGTCTCAGTCAGAAACGGCCGCTATACTCTGCCGGTAAAGCGCGAACACAAGAACGATGTCGCAGGTACTATTATCGAGATGTCTAATACCGGGGGGACCTGCTTTATTGAGCCTTCATCCGTGGGCAGGCTGCAGTCGGAGCTTTACGCCCTGCAAATCGAAGAAGACAGCGAAGTAAGGCGCATTCTATACTACCTAACGGCGCTTATCAGTGATAACCTTCCGGCTATCAAGCTTAATATTGAGACGATGGAAACGCTTGATTTCCTCTTTGCCAAAGGAAAGCTAAGCATTTCTATGAAAGCATCGCCCGTCGGTATTAACACCTGCAGGGAGATCCGTGCAATCGACGCAAGACATCCGTTGTTAAACCCTAGTTCCGCTGTACCTTTGAACTTTGAGGTTGGGTGTAAAACTGCGGGAGTGGTTATTACCGGACCGAATACCGGGGGAAAAACCGTTACATTAAAGACCGTGGGGCTTCTTTCCCTGATGGTGCAGAGCGGGCTGCATGTCCCAGCCGACGAAAACAGCAGCTTTTGCATGCATAATCTGGTTCTGTGCGACATTGGCGACAGTCAGAGCATAGCGGAAAATCTCTCAACCTTTTCATCGCACATGAAGAACATTATTGATATTTTAAAGCAGGCTAATGAAGAATCCCTTGTCCTACTCGACGAACTTGGCTCCGGAACCGACCCCACCGAAGGGATGGGGCTTGCAATTGCGATTTTGGATGAGCTTTGCGCAAAAAGGTGCCTATTTGTCGTGACAACGCATTATCCTGAAATAAAAGAATACGCGGCAAATAAGCCTGAACTTACAAACGCGCGCATGGCATTTGACAAGAAGAGTCTCATGCCGCTCTATCGTCTTGAAATCGGAGAGGCCGGTGAAAGCTGTGCGCTGTATATTGCGGAAATGCTGGGCATGCCCCGGCAAATGCTAAGACGCGCGCACGAAACCGCATATGGAAGCAAAGTCGAAGGGCATTGGCTGACGGCGCCGCAAAACGCTGTCGTTTCTGAGGGGATCGTTGCGGTGCCACGTATCGTCAGGCAAAAAGAGCAGCAGCCTGAAACGCTTTCCCACAGCGGTAAATTTAACATTGGAGACAGCGTAATTGTCTATCCTCAAAAGGAAATCGGTATTGTTTACGCCCGTTCAAATGAAAAGGGAGAAATCGGTGTCCAGGTAAAAGGTAAGAAAAAGCTTATAAACCACAAACGCATAAAGCTATATGTGGCCGCTGGCGAGCTGTACCCGGAAAACTATGATTTTTCCATCATTTTTGACAGTGTGAAAAACCGAAAAGCAAGGCGCATAATGGATAAACGCCACGAGGAAGGAAATGTAGTAATTATAAAAGAAGGAGATAATAAAAAATGAATATAATAATCCGCCCGGAAAACGAAAGAGATTATGACGAGGTTGAGAACTTAACAAGGGAAGCTTTTTGGGATATCTATCAGCCCGGATGCGACGAGCATCTTCTTGTCCACAAGCTCAGGAAGGTTTCCGCTTTTATTTCCGAACTTGATTTTGTAGCAATGCAGGATGATCGTATCGTCGGAAATATCATCTATTCCAAATCAAAAATTGTGGACAGAGAAGATATTGCGCATGAGGTAATAACATTTGGCCCGATCAGCGTTTTACCATCTCTTCAGAACAAAGGAATCGGTTCTGCGCTGATTGAGCATACAAAAAAACTGGCTAAGAATATGGGCTATAAGGCCATCGTTATATTCGGAAATCCGGCTTATTATCATAGGTTCGGTTTTAAAAGCGCGGAGAACTTTGGAATAACGACCACTGACGGAACAAACTTCGAAGCATTTATGGTATTGGAGCTATATGCCGGCGCTCTGCAAGGCATCACCGGTAAGTTCTATGAAGATTCGGTCTTTCATTTAGACAAAGAAGAACTGGAAGTCTTTGAGAAGAAATTCCCATACAAAGAAAAACACGTTACCGATACGCAGTTAAAGTAAACCCATATTGTTTGAGTAATGGAAAGGCAACGGGCATTTTAAATCAGCTCGCTGCTTTCTTTCTCCGCTTGGGCATGAACATAACAGATGGCGGCTCGCTAACTTTTTCTTTGCTCTGTTGGCATCCCCCTGGGCCTTTTTATGCTTACCAGTATTGGCAGCTGATGGAAGTGACCAAGGGTATCCGGCTCCAGAGGAAGTTTCAGGAGTGGGTGGCAAGCAAAGAAAAAGAGAAAGATCCAGATATTAAGGACTAACTGGTAGTCAGGGAAAGGGAGGTGGTTTCGGCTTCCCTTTCTTGCCTGCTAGAGCGTGGAGCCTGCCTTGCGGTAAACATACCCGGCGGTTTCAGCTATAACAATTGGGCTGAGTTGGGCACAATCATCACCGGGTGAAATACTGATAGCTAATATCATGACTCCGAATTTATGTGTAGATTGCCATAAGTCTGAATTTTTATTGGTAGAGAAGCATGGCAAGAGTAAAGTAGCAATAATAAACACAAGAATTAGTTAAAAACCGGAAGCGTTCAGCCGCCTCCGGTTTTTTCAGCCATTAAATAAGTTCTTGTAAAATGTTTACTATTAGTTTTCCATCCAAGATATCAGTAACTTTCTCTGCCACGATACCATCAAATTTCTCTGCAGCAATCTTAGCATGAGGAGATGTAATATGCGCTTGTAAGGCTTCCTGGTCGGCATATTTCCCGATAATGATTATTTCTGCGGGATTTTCTCCGGAAACATAAGGGAAGTACTGCAAACAGCCCTTTTCTTTTATACGGGTTTCCTTAGCTAGGTTAATGCATACTTCTGCTAGTAAAGATTCCTTTCCCGGCAGAGCTACTACTTTGGCAAGTGTTGTAACCATTGAATGACCTCCTCAGAATAATCTCTTATAGTTATAGCATAAGTAATGTCATTAAAAAATACTGTGCTGTAAAGCTCTACTATTCTTAATATTCGCTACATATCGATAGGACACAAATTGGGACTTGATACGTTTTTTTTATTGCTCATTTATATACAGAAGACGCAAAAAAGAGCCTGGGTTTATGACAGAACTTGAGAAACAGCAGATATATGTGACGAAGTTTTTGATGTACCAACACAGGAATAGATCTTTGTTCGAACTTAATCTCAAACAGTGCATCTATTAAGCTAACGGGTTTGTACTTTATATAGTAGACAGTAAAAAAACGGCTATTACTACTTTCTCCGTATTAACTAGGAATTAAGCAAGTCATAAAGAATTATTAACTAAAGCATTATACTGGAGGTTTAATCACAAATGAAAATTTTAGGCGTTATCGGCAGTAATAGAAAAAAGGGTAATACTTCTAGATTAGTACAAGAGGTTATTAGAGCGGCCCAACAAGAAGGTGCTGAAACAGAAATAATTTTTCTTGGCGATTATTCCATAAAAGATTGTACGGGCTGTGAAGGGTGTAAAGATACTTATAAGTGTATAATTAATGATGACATGCAAAAAATATATCCCCTACTTTTGGAAGCAGACGGAATTATTTTAGGATCACCTACCTATTTTTATAATATATCGGCTAACATGAAAGCCTTTATTGATAGGTGCTATTGTTTTGAAGTATTTGCAGAAGAAGACCGTTCTTGCTGGCTTAGTATTAATGAGGTACTGGGGGGCAAATATGCTGCTGTAATAGCGGTTTGCGAACAGCATGACGAAAAAGACATGGGTTTTACCCCAGAAGCAATGTCTAAACCGTTGGAAGCCTTGGGATATAGAGTAGTAGATACCGTCAGAGTCCTAGAACTTTTTAAAGCTGATGAAGCTTCACGTAATGACAAAGCAATAGAGCAATCCAGAAAAGCTGGAAAGAGATTAGTAAAAACAATAAAGCTTAGAAAATATGTCGAGATGAAAATCGAAGAGTTTAAAAAAACGTATAATGTACAAGTCTAGATTTTCATATGAAGTGCTACAAAAAAATTAAAGGGCCTTCTTCTTTATCTGTCTTTTCTGAGACTGAGAAAGATACTTAAAAACATCCCCTTTAATTCAACCAAGTTAACGCTTGTATATAGGGCGTACTGCTTCCACTAGGCTTGAAGGCTTTATTCCATATGGGAAACACTCTGTAATGTGGTAAAATTTACCTGAGAAGTAAGTAAACTAAAGTTACCCCGCCACTGCCGGGACTTTTCAAGTTCATTTGAAGATAATATTTGTTTTTATTAATTCAGGATTTATCACTTGCTTAATTTTCCGTGCGCCGTTCCACGAACCAGCGGCCGAGGTTGTTGCCCCCAGCTTTCATGGCAGCTGCCGGGCGGTCATCACTGGCGGTAACGTTCTATTTGATAATTTTACTGGTGTTATATCCGGAGAGCATAATTTATTTTTTTGTTTGCATACACGGTGCAGGAGATGGGGTTTGTGAAAAGGCCTTTTGCCGGTGAAGTTGGATATACTTTAATACTGGCGGTGCTGGTGACCACTATTCTTCTTGTCTTAACTGTTTCCGATGTCCTGTAATGTCCCAAAGCTAATGATAAACCTCCAAGCAGATCTCTTATCTAGTATCTGAATGGAGGTTTACACAAAATCTGAAACGGTCTCTCATTGAGCGATTCTACTTCTAACAAATTAATTCTGTTTTACCAAAACAGAAGAGGTTATTATCAAGTGTCTCAACATACTGGTTGCTGATCAAATTCCATGGCCTTTTTTCCTGTAGATGGATCAGCTATATAGTTTCTATATGCCAAATATAGAGCCCACTTGTATTGCATTTCAGCACTTTCAGGGATAAAATTTCTTCTCCCAACTATTTCCAACAGCTTTTCGGCAACTTGATCACCCGTTAAGCCAAGTTTCATTACCTCAAGAAAAGCATGCTCTACTCCAGCCAATCCTATCTTATCTCCACCAACGTCTATCTTATATATTTTTGATGCATTAGGATCACAACTGCCCATATCTGATAAACCCCCCTTCTTTTTAAAATATCAAATTAAAGAAATATCAAGCCGGTATAGCCACTACCAGCATAGTGATTACAAATGCAACGACTAGCTTGCTGCGGGAGATGGAGGCTAGGATAATTACTTCCGGAATAGTAGCTCCGGCACCGTAAATAATCAGTGCCAATACTGCCCCTATGCTCATGCCTGCCGCGATATTAAAATTGTCGAGGTCGACAATGAAGAAAAGAAAGATACCTTTATTTTGATAATATCACATCCCCAGCCTTTAGACTATTCCTTTACTAGCTCATTCACTGCATACGTGATCATTTCTTTTATATAAAAATAATGGCTAACCAAATACATATGTTTGTTTCTTAAATTTTTAATAAACGTGTCTTGACTATAGGGTGCTGTTCATAATTTAGGTGGGATTGGGATAAAAGCACAAAACATTTGACACTACCTGTCCGGCTAAGGGAGCATCTCATCTAAGTTGCTGCTACTGCAATCATTACAAGTATAAACAAGGTTTTATTATAGCTGATGTTTTAACTAAGATAGTAAAACTGTTGGTTATAGTTACATTGCTCAGGCAGATGCACATAAGGTTAACTCATGGCATTATAAGTATATTTGTTGTTACAGGACGTTCTTTACCATCTGATGGCTTATTTAATACTCTTCCCTTAAATACAAATGTACTTGACCCTCCGCCATCCAGATTGTACGCTTCTATCACACCAAAATCTATTAGTTTAATTTGTAGTTGTTCAAGCGTAACCCCGCTGCTCCAGTCTGCCTGACGACCATCGACAACAATAAATAACAGATCATCGTTGCCATATTCGCCAATTATTGTTCGTGGTTGCTTTTGATTTGCCCACTGCTTGGGTATAGGCAATGGCTTACGGTTTTTAATCAAAGACGGGACAAAACTCACTCCGGCAACGGGTTTTAGTTTCATCAGTTCATCCTTTTTAAAAAATTCCCCACCAATTAGCTCACCACTACTATCAACGCCCGCAAAGAACAAATTTTTATATGATGGAGAAAAGCCGTTTATTAATTTACTATCGATAACAGTGTTACTAATCGGCACATTACAATTTCGCCCGTTTAAGGTTGATTGATAAAAACCACCGCCGTTAACACCAAATATAGCATCATAGCGTTTTACCGCAGCACTGGTTGTTTCACTTTCCCCTAGCTTATCTTTACCCAAAGCAACTTTAAAGGCTTTGGAATCGTAGAGTTTAACTTTAGCCATATATCCCCTGTATCCCAGTCCTTTAAGTGAAAAAACTTTAATATCAACCCGATTGGAATGGTAATCGTCTATAGGTTTTCCTAATCTGTCAATTATCTTTTTTTCATATACCTCATTAGATAATTTTGTCTGATCATAACTTTTATCAGCAAGACCGGCTAAAATTTCCTTTTGCTCTTGGTATTTTTGTTCTTCTAACTCAACACTACCCTTAATTTTGGTTGCCTTTTCTATTGTATTTTGCGTCTCTGCTTCTATCGCAACAAGAGAAGGGTCCAGTTTCTCTACTGGCAGTTCTACTGAGCTTATGTTTTTATTTAAGGCGTATGCACCACCTGCAACAAATAAAGCTATAGGCAATATAAGTGTTAAAAAAAATATATTAATAATCTTCATTACCTGACTCCTGTAGTATCTTTAAGCTTTTTTCCAGTGCTTTCAACTGATTATCAAGCTCAGTAATCCGCTTATTAACTTCAGTGCTGGCGCTAGTAGTTGAATTTAGACTGCTGCCTGTTTTATCCAAAGTACCATTTATATTTTCCATTTCTTCTTCTAGTACATCAATTCTCTTGTTAATTGACTGTATGTTAAGCGCGTTTGTTTCCTCAATCTTTTTCATATATTGCTCAAAATAGTTTTGTGCATAATAAAAACCATAAACAGACATACCTGCCCAAATAAAAAAGACCAATATACCAAATAAATAGCTGTAGCTACCCCTTCTTTTTCTTTTTTTACTATTACTGCTACTGTCACTTTTTACTTCCGAGTTTTCTTCTAAGTTAAAGTCATCCATAATTTCAACTCTCCTTATTTTATTTCTTTTTCGTAGTAGCTAATTGACATAACTAACCAATTATTTTTATTGAGAAAACAACTGTGTTTGCACTATCAGGGCATTGAAGTACGTTGACTTGATTTAATCCAATCATCATTGGGTGTTTGTCTAAATGCTGCTGTAAGATATGAAAACATTACTGATAACGCATATAATCAAAGAGGTGTATCTTATCATTAAAGAATCGCTAAACTATAAACTTTTGACCCACTTGGCACCCAGCTGAACAATACCCTTTAACAGATTTTACTTCTAGTTCTAAATTAATAGCCAATTAAAAGTACCTCCTATCGTTTTTCGCCTTAAAATAAAGCCTAAATAATATTAAAGAACTTTGCCGTCATATTATAAAATTTTACAATTTACTATTAATTCTCCCATAATCATGTAAAATCCTTTTTTTCAGCTTTCATATACTATAAGGCAAAAAAAGCAACGACTATCCGTTGCTATTCTTGCTTTGTAAAAAGAATGGCCACTTACATTAGTTCAATGAATGAAGTGGGTGGCATGGCAGCTTATTCCTTTATTTCCCCTGCTTTTTTAAGTGCTGTTTTCGCCAACAAAGGTCCTACCAGCTCATGAATGACGGTAGCTCCGATTATAACGTTTAAAATAATACCGGAAAATGTATCAAAGGCAGGGTTTTGCGTTATCAATAATGCCAGGCCAATAACGATACCACCTTGGGGAATTAGTCCTGCAGCTGCGTAATTTTTTACCATTTTCGGTGATTGAGAAATGGAAGCACCTATCCTGGCTCCCAAAAATTTGCCAATTGCCCTAAATAACACAAATCCAATTACCAGTACAAAGGTAGTAGTTAACACCGAAAAGTCAAGATATATACCGCTGATGACGAAAAATAATACAAAAATCAACTCTTCAATGTATCTTTCCAACATCTTAAATATTATATCCCTTTGAGGGTTGAAATTAACTACAAAAGCCCCCATAGCCATAGTTGATAACAGCTCATCAAATTCCAATGCCACAGAAACTCCAAAGCACATAAACAGTAGCCCTAATATCAACACAATCAGCACACCCTCTGTCTCTCTTCGTGCCCATGACATAACCAAATTAAAGACAAATCCGAAAACAATACCAAGCAAGATTGCTCCGAAAATAGTTTCAGCAGGCTCCAAAACTAAAGAAGCAGCGGATATTTCCTCAGGTTGTACAAGCATTTTTGCTATTGCTATTGCCATACTGTAAATTAATATTCCCGCAACGTCGTCAAAAGCGGCAACGCCCATTATGGTTGAAGAAACTTTGCCTTGTGCATTATATTGGTGTTTGACAGCCAGCGTTGCAGAAGGGTCTGTGGGAGAGCCCAAGGATGCTATTAATATACTTACTGGAATAAGCACAGTTATCCAAGAAGAATCATGTAAAGGTCCTAAAAACGGCGTTATGGCAAGAAAACCCAGAAAAATAATTAAAAAAGCAAATAATGATTCAAAGATGGCAATATTAAGGATCCCACTGCCCAGTTCTTTGATACTGCTATATAGTAAACTGCCCCCCACTGAAAAGGTGATAAGGGAAAGGCAAATATTGGTGATAATATCGGTTTGATAAACAAGATTATCAAAAAGGACGTTGGAAAAATTAAGATTTAGAAATACTCCAGCAACAATATAGCCTGTAACTCTTGGTAGTTTAAACATGGTTGCAATTTCACCAAAAACAAAACCTGCAAAGATGAGTATTCCTACAATTAAAATGAGCGGCATAGACATTCCCCCTATTTCTTGGTATGTCTTGACTTTTAAAACCATCTCTTTCTATTAAACCATAAAAACATTTACACTCCAATTACACCCATCAATCCAAGAGAAAGAAAATAACCGTATTAATCTCGCATATTTTTAAAATTCATTATTTGTTTGATGTGCATTCAATGAAAGATAGCTATCTCATATGTCAGCAGTTACTTCTCGGTTTGACATAACCACATCAGATAGTTTTAAAAGATGATAATAAAATTCTGGGCAGCTAGGATAGCAGTAAGACGCATAGCTAATCATGAATTGTTTATCCATTAGCTTAAGCAATTAACACAGGGAGGGTCCGCGAAGTTGGGGAAGTTATATAAATAAGATAGGCCCGGCTCAATTGCTGAGCTTTATTGACTCCTGATAAAAATATTACTGATAACATGTTGGAACTTATTCTTCAGTACCAATGTCGGTGAGCACCCCTTTGGCGTGTTTGACTATGTTGATATGATAATTTCAACATCACTTTCCTTGTTTACGCGTACTTCTCGGATGAGATTTGTTAAAATATCTCGCCTCTCGTCCGGATCAGCAGCATCCCATATTAACCTAAAGTTTTTCATTGTCTCAAGTAAATCTTTTACATTGATGGTCCGCTGCTTTTCTTCTCTCATTTTTTCTTCCCATTCACTGATGGATTTTTCCAGGTACTCACGTTTGGCCCGTAGATCATTTACCCGTTCAGTTAGTTCATCTGGGTCCAGGGCGCCTTTTTCAAAGGCTTCATACCAGCGGTTTAATATTTTTTTAACTTGATGCAGCTCCTTTTGGGATTGGTTTAGTCCTCGCGCGGCATTTTTTAGGTCGGTGTTATCGTTTGACAATTCTTCATTTATAATATTTTTAAGTAGTTTTTCATCAAAACTTAACTTAAGTAATTTATCAACTACCTGGTTATCAATATCCTCCATGTTTTTATAGCCACACTTGCAGTTTTGATCACGAACCATATGATTTGCGGTACCATCCTGGGAGTAACAAACGTAATAGCGCATGATTTTTTTAGGTTCCTGGGGGTAGTTCTGCCATACTGTTTTATTGCGCATCCGGGCCCCGCATTCAGCACAATAAATAATGCCTGCCAGCAGAGCCTTATTTGACGGGCGGCGATAATGTTTTTTCTTGCGCTGTTCAAGGAGCTCCTGAGCCTTTTTCCACTGTCCCTGTGGGATGATGGCCTCATGTATGCCCTCGTAAAGGTTGCTTTTATGTTTTGAATACCCGGCATAAGTGGGATTGTTGAGGATATAGCTTACTGTTTGCTTGATCCAGTGACCACCGTCAGGACCGGGGATGCCCCTATCATTTAATTCATTAGCAATGGTGTGTATGCCCTGATTGTAGTTTAGGTAAAGCTTGTAAATATCTCGTATTATTTTGGCCTCCGATTCGCGAATTTTGAGAATATACGTCCCTGGTTCGTAACTGTACCCATATATAGTGCCACCGTGCCAACGGCCTTTCCGTGCCGCCTCAAATTTACCCATACGTGAGCGTTCAATAATGGTTTCCCGTTCCAGCTGGGCGAAAACAGCCATCATGCCTATGGCAGCCTTTCCAAAACTGGTGGTGGTATCAAACGATTCAGTAACAGACTTAAAGCCTACGCCTCTGGGTTCAAAAACATCCTCCAGAAGGTAAAGTACATCTTTCTGCCGGCGGGAGATGCGGTCCAGCTTTAAAACCAAGGCGATATTGATTACTTTATTTTCAGTGTCCTTAATAAGGCGTTTAATGGCGGGACGCTCCAGGTCCTTCCCTGAGTAGCCGTCATCGACATAAAAGTCGTAAATCTCCCAGCCTTGTGATTGGCAATAAGCTAAAAGCCTGGATTTTTGAGCGGGAATAGAAAGGCCCATCTCAGCTTGTTCTTCTGTCGATACTCTGACATATGCAGCTACTAGGTGCCGGTTCATAAAGTCACCTCTAAACCAAGATATGGATTATGTAATATTATTCTAACATAGCTTGCTTGTAGCTTGGAAAAAATGTGGAAAATATCACAATACCTCCTAAACACTTCCTGTAATTAGACATCATTTTACACTTTCTCTGAATCGTCCCTTATTAATATATCGAAACTTTGATTTTCTTTAAATTGAAATGAATCAACGATTTTTTAAATGTTATGTAATGCTCACGTAAAGAGATAATAGACAAACGAAAAAATATGGCAGAAGCTATATCAGCCTATTGTAAATATACACGCCGGTAGGCAACAAAAACAGCAGTATTGCTATTAGGTAAAGTCCTATTGCTCCGCGCCAATTACCCTGTCGGGCAGACCAGCGGCCATAGTTAATAGTTTTAATTGCAACCGATAAAACGAAAGCTATAGCCAGCACCATGACTATTATCATCGCTCTTTAATCTCCTTATTGCATGTTATCGCTGCTGCTTTTGGCAATGGGCATAAGCCGCAGCAGCGTGCCCGTGCGCCTGATTTTGAAGTCTACTTTAACGCTAACCTGGGCATTCTCGTACAGAGCAGGCCAGTTAAGCTGCTCCAAGTCCTTTTGGGTAAGGACCAGGTGGCGGGCTTTATTGCCAAATCCCAGTATATCGGAACGGTACTCGTGCTGGGTTTTTTCCACCAGTTTCATGGCTTCCTGCTCAATTAATTCCTCGAAGGCCTTTTCCAATGCCGGCCTATATCGGGGTAGGCCGTAATCAATTAAACTGTTTACCCCCAACACGTTGCCCTCCAGATATAACCGGGTTTCAACAACAACGCCATCCTCGGTTAGAAAAACTTTTATGCGGGGCTTGGTTTTTTGGTTTACCTCCATAATTACAATGTCTTTGCCGTGCTTCAAGGGATCTTTTACAGTATAAATTCTTCTTTTGTATTGTCCCCTGAACATGGAGTAAATTGAAGTTTCGTTACCGTTTAGGATGCCCACCATTTTCCCTTCCCGAAAAACCGCGGCCCCCATTGCCTCCAGGCTGACGCCACCTTTTTTAACCAACTCACCGGCTACATAGTCCCCTTCCGTCCGGTAAGTGTTATGGCCGCTATGCGGCGGTAATTTTTCGTCGGATTCGGCAACTAGTATAGATACCGGATTAATACCTCCTGCTTTAAGATCATTGTAAAAATCCTGTAGTTTTTCGCTGGGTATATATCCGGTAAAAGACTGGTTGCCGGCCAGTAGTTCAAAATATTTAGCCGGGTTTGTTTCCAATAAGGGTTTCATTTTAGCCAGTATTTCCTCGGGCTTTTGGCGCGAAACAGCGATAAAAGCAGTGCCCCGGGTTTCCCGGAACTGGGTTAAGCCGGGGACAATCACGCCCATAGAACCATCTTTAGCCATAGCTTCCGAAAAAATAATGCCTTTGTTATGCATCAATGAGATTTTGCGGCCAACAAAGGAATTAACCATATTCATAGAAGCATAAATACTTGGGGATTCTATAGTAACCACCGATGCTGACTGCTGGCCTCCTCCTCCGCCACCACCGCCTTGTCCTGGCCCGGAAATAGCCTTGGGCACAGCGATTAAATATGATATACGGAGCCGGTTTTGAGCTCCGTGGTCGATACCCATGAGCAGCACATAGGATAGCTCGTCAGGTTCGTAATTACTGCCACAGCCCGCTGTAAACAGGAGCATTAACATTACCAGCAGGGCGGCGACAAGGTGGTGTCGGCTACCCCTTCGCATTGTTTCTGCCCCCCTTTCCAAATAGTATGGCCAGTAATAGAAGCAGCACCGGTAGCCCAAAAACCAGGATAAAGCCAAATTTCCGATAAGTATGACCGGCTATTAGTACGGTGTCGGGCAGGCTCTGAGGTATAAAAGCCACTGCAAAAATGATGATCAATGTGGGTAAAACCAGAGGTCGGTAGTCCGGTAGCTTTAGCCATTGGGTTAATATGTGGCAGAATCCATAAACACCGGCTGAAACCCACAGGTAGCCGCTAACTACCCAAAAGAATACAAATATAGCCTCAATACGCTGCACAAATCGACCCAGGTAAACACTGCGAGCCATCTGATACAGAGGTATATAGGGTTCCTCCCCCACCACGGCAGGAAAGGTCAACAGGTAGAACAGTACTATCATAGTTAAAATAAACGTGGTGATAATAATACTTTTATAACCAATGTTTTTTACCTGATGAGTGTAAAAAACCAAGGGTAGCGCGTAGATAAAGTTTAATTCAATAAAGTCTGAGCTGCGCATAACGCTAGATTTAATTGTTTCTAAAACGCCATTGCCCAAAATTGGAAACAGCCAGTCTGTGTTCCAACTGGGGTAACTGAGCACTAAAATCAAAAGGACTGCCCCCAGGGTAAAGGGGAACGCCAGGTAGCAGGCTCTAGCGATTGTGGATAAACCAAGATAGGCAGCTAATCCCGCGCCGCTTAAAAATATGAGCATGATAATGCCGATAGACGTTTCCGGCAGTGCGACCATGACAATTAACTCTCCGAATCCGCGGAAGGTTATAGCCATTTCAAACATCCAGGATACCAGTACACTAATAACTATCAGTCCACCTAAATATGGCCCGGTGATATATTCCGCGGTTTCCGAAAAAGTACGGTCTGGAAACCGCTCCAAATATTTTAGTATAAACCAGAAAAAAACCATGGTGACCAGCCCGGAAATCAGTGATATCTGCCAGGCAGCGTTACCGCCGTAACTAACGATGTAGGCTGGGTAAGTTAAAAATACTTTAGTTGCCAATACGGTGACAATAAGGGCAATAGCCTCGGATTGTCCAATTTTTACCTGGTTAATTATAACCATCACCGCCTTTAAGTTGCTCCGGCATCGTTTCCGCCTTTATCTCCGTCTTTATTTTCACTTTCTCCTGTAGGCTGCTTTGACCGTTTGGTTGTCCAGACCCTGCTTAAGTCGGGCTGGCGCCGGGTGTCCAGCGTTTGCTGGTAATCAGGCCGTGTTTCTTGCTGCCAGGCGGGGAAGCGAAAAATTATATCAGCGCTCGGGGCTGTTTTAGGGGCCACGGGTGCTAAGTAAGGCACCCCGAAGGATTTCATGTTTAGTAATAAGCAAAGTAACACAAACAGACCGCTGGAAATACCAAAAAAGCCCAGGGTGGTCGCTAAGAAAATGAAAAAAAATCTCATAAACCTAAACCCAAAAGAGGCGGCATAGTTGGGAATGGCATAAGAGGACAAGCCGGTCACAGCTACAATAATAATTAAAATAGGGCTGACAATACTGGCCGCCACTGCCGCCTGGCCCAAAATCAATGTGCCCACAATACCCAGGGTTGGGCCGATGATGCCCGGTACGCGCACCCCAGCCTCCCGTACCAGTTCAAAGGATAATTCCATTAACAGAATTTCCACAATGGTGGGAAAGGGCACCCGTTCCCTGGCAGATGCAATAGACAGCAGCAAGTCGGTTGGAATCATTTCCTGGTGAAAGGTAGCAATGGCTACATAAAAAGCAGGTAGCAGTATAGTTAAAAACACGGCGAACACACGGATAATCCTTAGCCATACACTATGTGAAAACCGTACATAATGGTCCTCGGGGCTATGTAAAAAATCAAATAGCAGTCCCGGTACCAGCATTACAAATGGGGTGTTATCCACAATAATGGCTACCTTACCCTCTAGCAACATGGAGGATACCCGGTCAGGCCGCTCAGTTTTAACGATCTGTGGCATCAAAGAGAGAGGATGGTCTTCAATAAATTCCTCCAATACACCGCTTTCGGCAACATAGTCAGTTTTAATGCCTTTGATGCGCCTTTTGACCTCCTGTACAAGATCAGGATTGGTCAGATCAGCCAGGTACATAATGGCCACGTTATTGTTATTACGAGCCCCTACCTGTAAATATTCTGTAATCAGCTCTTCCGAACGAATAATCCTGCGGATTAGTGAAGTATTGGAGCGCAGGTTTTCCACAAAGCCCTCCTGGGGACCCTGGACTACCTGCTCGGTTCTGGCCGTATCCACCGCCCTGTACGGAAAACCCTTGGTCTCGGCGGACACAGCGCAAGGAGAGCCTTCAAAAAATATCACTGTAGCTCCTGACAGCACCTGGGTAACCACGTCTTTAAATAAGGTTAACTTTTTAACCTGGTTGCTGGGCAGGTGCTTTTGCAGCACATTGGTACAGGTATCAGGCCTTATGCCGGGGCCTGGATCCAGATTGGTTAACAGCATCAGGGGCTTGAGTATGGAGTTATTTATGAGCTTTGTATCAGCCATGCCCTCCATAAATACCAAGAAAGCTTGCACCGGTGGTTCCGTAGACAATGTTAATTCCCGTACCACCACATCCTTGTTTAAGGGCATGTTAAATAGCTGTTCAATATTTTTTTTATTCACTTTTAGGGCAGCATGGATTTCCCGCTGGGATTCATCATGCTTTGACTGTTCTTCGTTATCGTCATCACTGCTTTCGCCGGGCTTATCCGCATCGTTGTTATATCCGGCACTGCCGGTTTTTTTGGGTTTTCTAATTTTATGCTGCCTGGACTTGCTCGACGGAGTATTCTCTTCGCCGGCATCTTCGGATGCACTTTCCTGCTCCTCATCCGTTTCCACCAGGTAAAAATCCTTGGAATCGGGCGGCCCGTCATAACCAAGTATTTTACTAACCCAATGTTTAAGCTGCATTAACACACACTCCGTTAAAAACCCATATCTTAATTCTGATTTGTTGTTATAGGTTTTCCGAAAGATGAAAAATTCATAACATAATGTAATTAACATCCACAATAATAAAAAAAAATAATCGGAATTAAACACCAGGAGCATGCCTTGATGCGCTTAAAATCGTATGGTATCTAAGTAATCAGCCATATTAGAAGGGGTAAACCATTTAGCCGCAGGGCGATAGTGATGTATCGGCGCTGGGATCTAGAGCGGTACGACAGGGTTATCCTGGGGTAAGACCGATGGTAGGGAGACAACATACGTAGGATAAAGTGGGTTTGAGAAGGGTATAATCACTTAATTTTCTTCTTCTTAAAGCTAAGGTCCAATTTCCATGCCGGATTTCTAAAAACCTTGATACATGGGGTCTTTTGATTATTGGTAATAAATTTTTCATTTACTTTTTCATCTCTCATATCATTTAAGAAATACCAGGTTGTAAAAGAAAACCATGATAAATAGGTAATATATGGAACAACTAAACCACCATAATTCCATTTAAATATACCTAAGTTTCCCAAAACATTGGAAAACATGGTACTAAACCCAGCTGCGACCAGGACGTAAATATAATTCCAGGGGTTTTTCTCTGGCAAGAAATGTAGTAGTAATATAAAAAAGGCAGTCCAAGCTATGGGAGGGAAAAAAGGAATACTCATAAAGCCAAATGGACCAATGTTTATATATCCACCAGCACCTATTAGTTTGAGAAAAACTATGACAAGCACATCAGTTGCTGCGCCAAAAATAATACCGTATAACGCTAGCTTTTTAATCTGTCTTCTTGGAACGACCGCAAGCACTATTAACATTAAAACCGCTGTGTAAATCGGGTATATAAAATATACAGGCATGAAACAGTTTCATTCCTCTCTAAGCTAAAAGATATATATATATTTTGTGATTAGCCATTTCTTTATACTATTAATATTAGGTAATTTTACAAAACACGGTTTGTGCAGGACCTGATCAAAGAGTATAATATGTCGCTTTCGGTTATTACACATGGCAAAGGTGGTGCCCATGCTTTGCAGTAGTATAATGTTTAATACATAGTATGCTATTGTGATTATGAAAACTGGGAGGATACTAGGGACCAAGAGGTAGTATCGTGGTGGGCCAATGATCGAATGGAATCACATAATGTCGTATTATTCTTATAGGATTACCTTGATTTTAGTTTTTAAATGATTTAACTAGCTAGGACCGCAGAGTTTATGAGAGATTTCTTTCATTATCCTGATTCATCATAAGTACATACCGGGGTTTTATTTTTGAGATGATTTGTCCCTATTTTCAATAATTCGCTTAGCTATATTAAAAATCACTTTAAGCGCTTTGACAATCTTTTCTTGTTCTGTGGTAAGCTGTTCCTGTTTCATAATACAATATATGTATTAAGCTAACACCCGGTTACTATATCATATCAACATAGTCATTAAACCCTTAGCCATTGCGGTAGGCATGGTATAGCGCATATTTAGGTAGCGAAGGGAGGCGGAAAGTTCCCCTTCCGGCCCGCCGGACTTATGATTTTGTATTCCTTGCAAATGCAGTAATATCAAGGGCTGGCGGACACGTGAGTTAAAAAATGATATGAGTAAAACATCATACTATATTCTACAATTTGGGACAACGGTACAAGGCGAATGCCTTGTTTTTTCTTTTATCTATTAATATAAAGAGGTAATCGTTTTGGAACTTTGAAAACCGACTTGAAATTTCGATAAGAAGTCTTATGGGAAGAAATAAGGCCGAAAACTACAGATAAGTTATTAAAAACCTCCATTTAACGGGGGTTTTTTACTTCGCATAAGGAATTCGTGGGAGGGGTGTTATGTGGAAACTGCTAACAACTTTAAAACACACTTGCAGGCCGGGGCCTATCCCAACGCACTGTACGTTCCTATGTAACAACGTTGCGTCGGTTTGTAGGATGGTTGGAGCATATCTATGGCGATTTCGACCTTGGTACCGTAACTGCCCTGGATATAGCCGATTATCGTAGGCAACTTATCGAACGGGAGAAAAAGCCGGCCACGGTCAACCATGCCCTGGATGTAATTAATAGCTTTTTCACCTGGGCCAGTACCGAGGGGTTCATCCAAAGCAACCCAACTACTGAGAAAAAAAATGCACCCCGGTGGCTTGATCGGCGGGAACTAGGCCAATTCATGCGGGTTGTCCAAAAGCATGGTAGCGAAAGGGATTTAGTATTGATTATGTTACTATTACATACCGGTCTTAGAATAGCGGTTGGACGCTATAATAATCCGGGAACGTTCCGGATTTGTCATTGTCCGTAAGGGTAAAGTCGACAAATACCGGGATGTGCCGCTAAATGTAACAGTGCGCAGGGTGTTGATGGATACATAAGCAGGGCTAAAGAGGGGTGGTTATTTCCCGGTCGCCGGGGTGCACACATCACAACCAGGGCCGCCGAGAATGTGCTAACAAAATACGGGCGGTTGGCAGATTTGGATGTTACCCCGCATATGCTTCGTCACACTTTTGGCAAGATGCTCGTGGATACAGGGGAGAGCCTGGACAGGGTTGCCGCGTTAATGGGTCACGCTAACCTAAATACAAAGGCTAGGTATACCATTCCGTCGGTTCAGGATTTGGAACATGCTGTGGAAAAGCTAGCGTGGGAGTAGAAACGATCCACAGTAGCTAAACAATATGCAGATTTAGAGTTACTGAAATACCTATTTTCTAGTTGCAACCAACCATGAATTAATTTTGCTAAATCCTAGTGAGGTATACATTCTTGTAAGCAATAAACTGCCTGATTCATAAAACAAGTAGGGTGTTTTATTATTTAAAATTAATTCTTTACAAAGGTTTAATACACAATCCTTTGCATATCCTTTATTTCTATGTTCCGGTTCCGTAAACACTGCTCCAATCATAGCCGCATCATTTGTTTCAGTAGTAGTCAAAGCACAAGAAACTATTTTATTATCCTTTCGGACAAAATAAACTTTTCCCCAGTTTAGAATGGGAAGTAATCTGGTGCCACAATCAATTAACATGTCGTTATTATTATAGAAATCTATCAAATCATTAAGGTTATATTTAGAAGCTTTAATGCTAGTTGTTTTTTGCTCTAAGGATAACTTGATTGAGGTTAATCTATTAAATGAGTATAGGTTATTATCACGAACTGGTCCTGTAGTAACTTGCATTAGTTTTTCAACTAAATCACGTTTTCCAAGGACATGAACACTGGTAACCGGTGGTAGTTGGTCAGATATTAATTCTATATAATTAATATCTGTGCAAGAAACACAGCAGTGGACTGGTGTAAGTAAAATTGAAAATACTATTTTTCTGTTAAACTTTCCTACTAAAACAATAACTTCAGATTTTCTAAGCTCGCTTGCATACGTAAAGAAATATAAATTATTAGCATAATCAAGTTTTAAAAATGGTAAAAGTTCCGCGAAATTTGTACACCTTGTTAATAGCAAATTATGATCCTCCAAAAAACTAATTTGATTTAAATTTAACAAATTAATGAAAACTGTGTTTAAAATGTACAGCATCATAATTACCATAGTATTATAATGAATTGAAATAAACTGGAGAATATTTTAATGTTTATGAACGGTTAATTTTAAATTTTTAAACTTTTCATCTCAGAAGAATATGATAAAATGAAACAAATTTAAATGACGAGAGCAAGATATGGATTATAATGCCCCCCATTGTCAAGACACGGAAAATATTTTGTAAGTTATCCTCCTTTCCGTGTTTGTATGCTCAAGCAGCTTCTTGATGATCCTTGCCAGCATAGACTTGGGCCGGGCATTGGCCTCCAATGGAAGAATGGGGTCGGTAGGTATTGTACTCTTGAATATATTGAAATAAAGCAATTCTCAACTCCCGGGGCTATTGAATTCATTAATATAGACGCAGTCACATTTTATAGTACTGAAAAACCTTTCTGTTCTTACATTGTGATATGCTCCCCTCAAAGTAGACAGTGAAAAAAATAAAAGGACATCTGGGCGAAGGGTTGCCCTTTGGGCTATCCAGGCTTCAGCATCGTTTGAATAATCAGAAACCGTGCGGCAATCATAAGAAACCCCTTACTTATTACTTTGAAAATAACGTATGGATTACAACAAGCGGACATTTTCACACCAGAGCATTTTTAGATACTCTTTTGGAATGTGATTCTCACAAAGTAATGTTTTCCTCTGATACACCATACGAAAGTCTTGATGAGGCATCCACGTGGTTTGACAATGTGCCACTAAGTTACTTAGAAAGAATCAAAATAGGGAGACAGAACGCCATAGACTTGTTGAAGCTTTGAACACCGTATGGATAAAGATCTAATATAAGAAAATCATGTTTTTAGGTGAGCCCAGAGGAAAGGCTATGCACTATAAACAGGCGCCGAAGGGGAGCCTTGACAGACGGGTCCCGGCGCGTGTTACACTGAAAATTTCGACGGGCTTGTTGGGAACGTGGGATACACATGAATCATACAATCCTAGCGCTCAAGTGGTTTTCGAAATGGAAATGAGGATATTTGGAAACCACATTATGGTTTGACATAACCTATACAAATACTTATGAATTTAACAGTTATGGTGAGACTTCTTTCAGTTGGTTTTAATTGGTGTAAATAGTGGGGTAAAATGGTAAATGATAATTCTATATGACATAAAATTAAGAATTATGGAATGGCTGTCGGTCAGTTCTAATTTAATTCAACTAAAAAAACTATTAAACAAAGTTGCCTTTATATTAATCATTGTAGCATATCTTCTGCCTGGGCCCGTTTGGCTTTCCGAACTTTTATTTTGGCTAGCTATTTCTATTGCCATTTTTCTCACCTATTTAGAATATAAATTTAAATAAGTTTTTGATTCTGAAAGGGGCTGTCCTGAAAACTTATTAATATAGGCAGTCTCTAATAATATAGACAGTCTCTAAAATCACATCACAAAAAAGCCTACCTCTTTGGTGGGCTTATTTCTTTATATGATAATCCTCTAAATTGCTGCTATGCTTACTGTGACTCCAAGGTTTTCTCCGGTCAGGGTAATGTTTTTATGCTTAGAATCAAGGGCGACTCAATGATGGAAGCTGGCATTTTAAATTGCGGTCTGGTCCTTGTGAAAAATCAACCCACGACTAATAACAGGAAGTTCGAGCAAATGATGATTCAACTAAAAATACGTAAATTGATTTAAAGGGCTTTCGCCCTTCAAAGATTAAAGATGTTTTACAAGGATTTACAAAAGGAGGTTGACAATGGAAATTATTCGATCTAGACTAGTAGATTACTATAATATACCTATCACTCAAGAAGAAATTTATTTCGCAATCCCTTTTTTAGATGAAGATAATCCTCTTTACCTTGACCCGTTTTTATTATGGAAATCTCCATCATAGCAAGATAATGCTTTGCATATCTCATTTTGAGAAAACATATTCAAATAATCATATACTAGCCGTTACTCATATGTGTCGTTACACATGTATTACGCTGTAAAATATATTATGTCAATAAAAAAGCATTTAAATATGGCAATATCCACAAAGAAAATGCCAATAACGGATAGGAAAACAGTCCACATGATAATTAGGAATAAAGAAACCTGAACAACCGTTTAATAAGGTTATTCAGGTTTTGCGTAAAAATAATTAAATGACTGGGTCAGGTAAGACAATGCCGCCTTTGTGCAGCGAATTCTGCAAATATGTCTTTTGATATGGTTGAATCTATTATTTGTTAAGTTTAGCTACATACTTTTTATATTCTGCGTATATGGCCAGCTTATAATGCCTTTCAGCGCTTTTAGGGACGTAGTTTCCCTTTTCCACTAATTCCAGCAGTTTTTCGGCAGCCTCATCGTCCTTTAGGTCAAGTTCTATTACATCAAGGAAGGCCTGCTCTACTCCGGCTAATCCGATTATATTGCCGTCGATTTCCAGCTTATAGATTTTTGGTGCATTAGGATCACAACAACCGCCCATATCTGTAATACTCCTCTCATTTAGAATATTCAATTGAAGGAATATCCGGCTAGTTTAACAGCCACAAGTATAGTTATCACAAAGGCAACAATCAGCTTGTGGTTATTTTGAGGCCAGGATAATTACTTGCGGGGTATAGCTCCGGCACTGATGAAAATATATTTATACTAGTCAAGATTGACACTTCAGTTTCTTAAATAAAATTAACTAAAATAATCGATAAAAATATTATATAATAATTCTATAATTATATAAATAAATATTAATGGAGGCAAGGCTATGAGCATAAATAAATTTGTCAAAGTTTTTAAGGCTTTAGGTGAACCCACACGGTTAAAGATATTAAAGCTTTTATCTATAAGACCTATGTACGTATGTGAGCTGGAATCGGTGCTGCAAATGAGTCAGCCCAGAATATCGCAACATCTACGGACTATGAAAGAAGCTGGGCTTATCACCGAAAAGAAAGAGGCTCAGCGGGTTTTTTATAGTCTACAAAAGGATTACATCGATAAAAATTTTAAAAACATGATTAATTTTTTACATGCCGACCTGGCTGAACTGCCCGAGTTTAAAGAAGAATGTTTGCGCTTTAATCAGTTGGACAGTGACACGGATATATTACTTTGTAAAGCAGGGAAGATGGAAGCTGTTTCTTTGAAGAAGCAAGCTTAAAAAAGCAGTTTAGGGAAGACTAGAGGAACTATTATGAAAAATAAGAGTGTTATAGTCCTAGTGCTGGTGGTATTAGTGGTAGGAGGTATCGCATTGGCTCAGTCGCTTAATAAAGGCAGGCAGGATGGTGACCCGGCGGTGTCCAGTTCGTCTACATCAAGCCCTTCATCAGCCCAGGAAAATCTGGATAATTTAGTTGCAGGTGCCTTAAATGGCAAAAAACCGGCAATGCTGGTTTTCACATATGAGGCTGATTGCTGCCCGTCTACCAGGGAATATTTCAACCAGCATAAACTGACGGTCCAAGAATTAGAAAGCAAATATAAACATTACGTTAATTTTGCTTGGATTGACGTTGCCTTTTACCAGGAAACTGAGCGCAGAGCGTTAATGAAGCTAGCTAAAAAATACTCAGTCGCATCTATTCCGGCGGTGATATTAATAGGGAAGGACGGTCAAGCTAGTTCGCCAATTATAGGCGAAATTGATTCTGATGAAATGGATAAACAGCTTCAAAGGTTGGTGAACGGATTATGATTAACCTGCCAGCCGAATCAATTACTCCTTTAGCCGGTTTACTAGTGTTTGCCGGGGGGTTAGCCAGCGGCCTTAGTCCCTGCACGCTACCCACAGTGGTTTTTGTGGTGGGTTACGTGGGCGGTTACGCAGAAAAATCCAAGCTGCGCGGGTTTGCCCTGTCGCTGGCCTTTGTGTTGGGTTTATCTCTCACCCTGGCCACTTTGGGTGCTGTAGTTGCTCTGGCCGGCAGTTTGTTTTTAGAAAGCGATATTTTATGGTATGTGCTGGCCTTTATACTGTTGCTCATGGGATTAAACCTATTGGGTTTATTTACCCTGCCGGACTTGCCGGGCGTTACATTAAAAGCCGGTGGAACAAGAGGCTTATTAGGAGCGTTTTTATTGGGTATACCTTTTGCCTTTGCCGCATCGCCCTGTACCACCCCGGTTACTGCCGGTGTCTTGGTCTATGCCGTCGGCAAAGGAAGCGCATTGTATGGTTTTACACTGTTATTTATATATGCCTTAGGACGCAGCCTGCCCTTATTGCTGGTCGGCTCCTTTACGGGACTGGTAAAAAGAATAGGCCGACTGCAGGTATGGAGTAATGTTTTACAAAGGATAAGCGGTGCGGTGCTGCTAGTATTAAGCCTATGGTTCTTATGGGATAAAATATTAAATTAAAGTTCCTATTAAAATATGCAGTGCTTTAAATGATAATGAGGGGTAAAATAAAAGACCCTAAACAACCATTTGCAAGGTTTTCAGGGTAATAAGCCTTGAGATATGAATTTATTGCCAATTATTTATTACAGCTAAGCGAAGTAGCTGCTTCGTTTTGCTTTGGGTCTACCTTAACTTCTATAATTAAAGTATGCGCCTGCATAAATATTACTCTTTTTATTCGGATCTGCTAGATATTTCGCTTAAAAGATTATTTAGTGGTCTTAAACTCAGTTTCTAACTTATCCAGCAAATTTTGCATGTGCTCTTGCGGTTTTCCGCGAATCATTTCTCCTATTGCAATGGCCGTTTTAATATCACTTTCGTTAGCTCCTGCCCCACGGGCAGCGTTGAAATGATAAGTTAATCAAGGTTGACAGTTTGCAGCAATACTGGACCCAATTGCGATTAGTTCACGCACCTTCTTATCCAAAGATTTCACATCCTTTTCATTCAGGATTTATCCTTTAGTTCCACTTTTAGGTCGTTTTCCAGGACAATATAAGTGAATTATTATTTAATTATAGTGTAATTTGCACTTTTTTACAATGCCTATGGAAAGTATCTTAATAATTTAGCTTACACATCCCTTTATAAACTATTTTATTTTTACAGCCTCCAAGGTCGGCTCAATATTTTGCGCCCAGTATTTTTGAAGAGTGGGTGTAAGCCTTAAAAAACCAGCCATAAAAAGCACCTGTATCAGCGGTTTAACGGCAATAATCATTACCGTTAGCGGTGAGAAAAACACTACAGCCAGGGCAAGAGCAATGGAGATGTTTTTACCGCTAACACCGTAAGCCAGCGCCACCATGTCCGGGTAACCGATGCGGGTAAGTCGGGCGTACAATACCGATAAACCGAACAACAGCGTATAAAAAACCACCAGCGGCACAGCAATGATGCCAAGGTACTGTGGATTACGCACCAGTGCTATGGACTCGGCCATCATAGATATAAAAAATACCATATACATACCCAGGGAGGAAACTGCCGGGAACACCGGCTTTAGTTCCATAAACTTCTGAAGCCCCCATTTTTTCACCAGCCATATCCGGGTGAGATTACCCAGTATTAGTGGAATAATGATGGTATAAGTAATCGTTTGCAGCATTTTTAAAGCGTCTACTGGCACATATTTTCCGGCCAGGAAACTCATCCAAAGGGGAATGAGTACAATGCCAGCCAGGAAACTAGTCACTGTAATAACCAGGGTCATGGGAGCGTTGCCTTTGGCCATTGCTGTCCAGGCCACAATCATACCCCCACAGGGAACCACGCCAGTCAGGATTAGCCCTACCGCAAAGTCAGGATAACCGGCTAAAAACACTTGAGCCAGCAATGCCGCCAGCAAAGGGGAAAGAAAATAGTTAAAAATCATTATTACCGACATAAATCCCACCCGTTTGGCAGCACCAGTAACCTCATTAATTTTTATGCCCACCATCATTGGATAAAGCATCACAAAAAGAGCCACAGGGTATAGTACCTTTAGCTGTTTGCCTGCTTCCGGTAAAATATAACCCATCAACAGTCCTAGAACAATTACCACCATTAATAGCTTGATCATGTGTTTGTTAATAAATTGGGCAATACACACCTTAATCCTCCCTAGACATCCGCAGACCACAACCAGTTTTTTTTTCAAAAAGATCATTTTCTTGATAATAAGTTTAACCTTATATAAAGTTATCCTAATTTAAGATATTATTATATTATTTTTTTGATTTATGTTTGTCAAGGTAGTAGAAACATATAATTTAATAGTTGACGCTGGAAACTATAACCCGTATAATGGTTGACAACGGAAACTAAAATTTATTAAGGAGATAATTCTAATGGATAAAGATTTTGTCAATATTTATAATTTAATCCAAGAATTATCCTGGCATTTTGGCGCTCATGGCATTAATGGCGAGTGTTGCGGGGATTTGTCTTTAGTGGAATACATGGCTCTTAAGAAAAATAAAGATTCGGAAAATATTACTATTTAAGAAATAGGGAATGCCTTAAATTCTACTAAAAGCGGGGCCAGCAAAATCATTGATCGTTTAGAAAACAAAGGTTATGTGACACGTGAGATATCTTCAGCAGACGGACGCGTGTGCTGTGTAAATACAACCGCCAAAGGGTAAGAAATGGCCTCGGAAATAGTTCATAGGTATTCGGCTTATGTATATGAAATGTTGAAAGAGCAGGATGCTGCTACGATCGAGAATATTAAAGCTGTTTTAGAGATCCTAGTAAATTCTGCGCATAGACAGGAAAATACCTTGAACGGTAAATATAGTCAGGGAGGAGGCAGGATGTCGATATTTGAAATGAATAACTAACTGTTCCCATGACTGTTGTTTTTTACAGACTGTGGTATTTTAAAAGAAGTTGAGGTAATAATCTGACCGGATTTAATTGGGGGAGGTATCCATATGTTTGAGCTAAATAATTTAGCCGAGGCAGGAAGGTTTTTCCTGGTTATCGCCGGGGAACTTATCTTATTGTTTATCGGCATATCCTTCCTAGTGGGGTTGCTGCAAGAATTTATCCCACCCGATACCATCCAGAAAGTATTAACCAGGCAGAAAAAATTCATTGGCAATATCATCGGGGCCGCATTAGGAGCAGTTACTCCCTTTTGAAGCTGTTCTACCATACCTGTCCTGGTGGGACTGTTAAACGCACGTGCTCCTTTCGGAGCAACCATGTCTTTTTTAATCGCTTCACCGCTTTTAAACCCTGTTATTATAGCTTTGTTTTTGAGCCTACTGGGGTTGAAAGTTACCGCTATTTATGCCGCTGTCACTTTTATAGCCTCTGTTTTTATCGGAATGCTGTGGGAAAAGTTGGGTCTTGCTGACCAATATAAGAAAGTGTATATCCAACAGGGCGGTGATACAGCAGGAGGGATGCTGGAACTGGACTTAACCGCTGAACCTGAACCGGATACTATAAAAATAAAATTAAAGCGGGCCGGTGAGGCAGCCTGGCCATTGTTTCGGCAGGTTTTTCTCTACTTAATGCTGGGCGCAGCCATTGGTTCCTTTATTTATGGCTTTGTGCCGGATTCGCTGATCATGAAATTAGCTGGCCCCGGCAATCCCCTGGCCATACCCGTAGCCGCCCTGATTGGCATACCCATGTATATTAGAGCGGAAACCATCATTCCCATCAGCGCCGTGCTCATAGGCAAAGGTATGAGTATCGGGGCGGTAATGGCTCTGATTATCGGCGGTTCCGGAGCAAGTATTCCGGAAGTAATTATCCTAGCCTCCATTTTCCGCCGCAAGTTGATCATTGCATTTGTGGTTACTATATTGGCGGTGGCTATGCTGGCCGGATATTTCTTCAATTTGATATTTTAAAAAAGACCTTGGTTTTACATTTAATTATCCAATGATACAATCAGAAAGGATGGTTAAAGTGTCTGTATCAAGTGATTTTGAGAAAACTCTTATGGTTTAAATTCCCGAGGATGCTAAAGATTATATTCTTGGCAAAGGCGGAATCATTACTGTAATGATAGCAAGAGCCTTTGGCTGCACTGACAACGCTAGTGATCCTGTCGTGTTTGTAGGAAAGTTACGTATTCCTGAAAATTTTAATGAAGTTCTTGTTGACGGCATTAAGGTTTACATTTCTAAAGGGGCCGTTGCTGGACCGGATGGGATTAAAATATACTTGGGAAATATACGGGGGGTTCCAACCCTAAAGGTCGAAGGAATAATTACTTATTAAGTTTTCTTTGCCATAATTAAACCTCCAGGCAGAAATCTTATTCAATATCTGCTTGGAGGTTTAACTTAAACTGAAACGGTTTCCCATTTAGCGAGCCCATTTCTTATAAATTAGTTCTGTTTTACCAAAACAGAAGAGGTTACTATCATGTGTCTCAACATGCTTGCGGTATTTCAAATTCCATGGCTTTTTTCCCTGAAGATGGGTCAGATATATAGTTTCTATATGCCAAATATAGAGCCCACTTGTATTGCGTTTCAGCAGTTTCAGGGATAAAGTTTCTTCTCTCAACTATTTCCAATAGTTTATCAGCTATTTGATCACTCTTTAAGCCAAGTTTCATTACCTCAAGAAAAGCCAGCTCTACTCCAGCCAATCCTATCATATCTCCGCCAACGTCTATCTTATATATTTTGGATGCACTAGGAGCACTACCGTCCATATCTGATTATCCCCCCCTTCTTTTTAAAAATTAAATTAAAAAAATATCCAGCCAGTATAGCCAAGGCAGCATAGTGATTACAAATGTAACGACCAGCCTGCTGCGATATTAAGTCAAGGTCGACAAAGAAGGTAATGAAACAGCAGGGGCTATAAGTTATAGCTCTTCCTCAATATACTTCTTCAGAGCTTTTTTATCGGGCACCTTGCCGGATGCTTTAACCTTGCCGTTAACCACCAGGGCAGGGGTGTTCATTACCCCCGCTGCGAGAATATCTCTTAAATCCTCAATCTTTTTAACCTCAGCCCCTAGAGCTAGCTCGCCGTTTAGTTCCGAGACTCTTTTATACAGTTCATTGCACTTAGCGCAACCTGTGCCCAATATCTTTATCTCCATATAATTACACCTCCAGACTTAATTCTTATTCTTTTACTAAATCACTCACCGCATCTGTGATCATACCAGTAGAAATGCCACCGTGAAAGCGAGGCTGATCGTTAAGGACAATTAGGGTAAGCTTGACTCGATTCAGGATTTTCGTAATCTCCGGGTAGCTATCCATCTCGCTGCTTAGTAAATCGACATCTATTTAGCCCCCTAACCGACTTGGACAAAGGAACTTAATCTGGTACCTTTTAAACAGGAGGGGGCAAAAGTGCAACGTAGAAAGTACTCACTAGAATATTCAAGGACCAGATAGCTAAAGAAACTCTGGAAGTGGGCAATGCTGCTATCATCGCCTTGTATTCTATAGCACTTGCCTTTGTAAATTGCACTATCTATATGAACAGGTAAGTAAAAGCATTAAAGGTATAGCCAATAATAATAATGCCAGCGGTAACCAGCCCCACAAAAACTGCCAGGAGTCTCATTTTTACCACTTGCTTCAATAAAATCAGTGACGGGAGGGAAAGCGCGGTTACGGCCATCATCAGGGACAGCACCGTACCCAGTCCTACTCCTTTGCCCACCAAAGCTTCGGCAATCGGCAGGGTACCGAAAATATCTGCATACATCGGTATACCCATTAAGGTCACCAGCGGCACAGAGTACCATTTGTCCTGACCGAGCAGAGCACTGATAATTGATTCCGGTATCCAATTATGGATGGCGGCGCCTATGCCGACACCGATAAAAATGTACAGCCACACTCTTTTAACAATATCCCGCACCTGCCCACCTGCAAAATCTAATCGATCCCGGGTTGTTAGTTCCTCCGGATCGGTATCAATCAAAGTATTGTTATAAACAAACGGCTCAACATATTTTTCCAACTTCGCGTTATTAATAATAGTGCCGCCGATGACGGCCAGGATAATGCCGACAACCACGTAAGCAAATGCAATTTTCCAGTTAAAAATGCTGGCAATTAGGATCACCGACGCCAGGTCTACAAGAGGTGAAGATATTAAGAAGGAAAAGGTAATCCCGACGGGTAGACCGGCGTTTGTAAACCCGATAAATAAAGGAATGGAGGAGCAGGAGCAAAAGGGCGTAACCGTGCCTAAAAGCGCCCCCATAGTATTGGCCTTGATACCGGTAAAACGGCTCAGGGTTTTTCTGGTTCTTTCAGGTGGAAAGAAGCTTTGGATATATGAGAGAGTAAATATTAAGACCGAGAGCAGGATAAAAATTTTAATTACATCATAAATGTAAAAATGAATGCTTCCGCCCACCTGGGTATTTACATTCAGGCCGAAGCCGTTGGTGACCAGTAAGGTCACCAGGTCTGAGAGCCACTCCATTCTGAGCAGCTGATCGTTTAACCAGGAGAATATTGACAACAAGAGCACCCCCTCAGTGATTAACTACGGCCACCGGCGCGAATGCCGCCTGCGTTCCGAGAGATGCTGCGCAAGGCCACCGGCTGCTGGCAGCACCCAGGCGCATCGGAGTATTTATGAGGCCCGTCATTTTTAACAGCCAGCCAGTCAGCAAGGTTTTGTAAATCAGCCGTGTAAAGATCGGTTGTCCTGAGGTGATCAAAAACTATGCTTTCAAGAAATTGGTTTTCTTTAAGCGGAGCAAAGGTGTAATAAACCCACTGCGCGCTCTTGCGGTCTGTGACCAGCCCCGCCCGTCGCAGTACCCCCAGATGTCGCGAAGCCTTGGCCTGGGTGATATTAAGCACCTCCATGATGTCACAAACGCATAATTCCCCCACATAAAGCAGGTTGATGATCCGCAGGCGGGTCTCGTCAGACAGCGCCTTCAATATTTCCACGATATTTTCCATCGGCAGTTACCTCAATAGCATAAATTCGTGCAATCGATTACACATATATACTATACACCTTTGACATGGAGAATGTAAATACATAAACAATATTTAATATTTCCACGGAACTCATAAAAAATTACTTGGCAATCTGGAATCCTGGACAAGTGGTTAACGGTCAATTCACCAAAGACCGGTTACTGCCTGAAATGGTAGAATACATGCGACCTAAGGTTGTAACGCCGAAAAAGGCTGCGTAACGTATCTACGTTGAGTAGTAGATGCCCATGGACCGGGCCAAGACTGTGGCGAACACAGTGCTGTAGCTCTCGAGAGAGCGTAAGACCTTGTTTTAGCAGGGCAGTTTTCGATGAAATGAGAAACCTTGCGGGAAGAAGCCTCCGGGCTTGTCCCGGAGGAGGTTCACCAACAATAAATATTTAAATGTTTTTAATCTTTAACAAAATGGTTATTGACATGTATTTTTTAGATAACTATTATATAAGTAAATTTTTATATGACGCATTTTACTTTATTTAGGATGTCTGTGTAAAGGAGCCAAATGAGAGGTTTTCCAATAATTTAATCATACGGCTGTATACAAAATTGAATTTGAATAAGGAAGGGTGGTTTAAGTCTCTTTTATGAGTTTCAACAATAGCCATGATGTACCAAATTATGCGGGGAAAATGCTAAAGGTTGAAATTTCCGAAGCTGCTAGGATTATATTCTCGACAAAGGCGGAATTGTTACAGTGGGGGTAGGCAGAACTTTTGGTGGATGTTGTGGAAATGACAATCCTTGTGATCCTTTCGTGTTTGCAAGAAAACCAAGTCTATCTGTAAATTATGATGAGGTTCTGGCTAATAGCATTAAGGTTTACATTTTAAAAGGGGTCTATAGTAAACCGGATGGGATTAAAATATCCATGGGTAATTTGCGAGGGGTGCCAACCCTGGGGGTTGAAGGAACAATCACCTATTGATCAGTCGATAACCGGAAAGGTGAAAATAGCATGATTAACATTATCAACAACAGAAGCAATCCCTATTTCAACTTGGCATTGGAAGAATATCTTATGAAACAGGCGGAGCTTGACGATGAAAAATTGATTCTCTGGCAAAATGCGCCTACCATCGTCATTGGTAAGCACCAGAATGCGCTGGAGGAAATCAACTATCCCTATGTTAAGGAAAACAACATCCAGGTGGTGCGCCGGCTTACCGGGGGCGGGGCGGTATATCACGACCTGGGTAACCTTAATTTCACATTTCTCCTCAACCGTGATAATTTCGTTACTACTGATTTTTCTGTTTTTGCCGAACCCATTATCTATTGTTTAAGTAACCTGGGTGTAAGGGCAGACTTTAACGGCAGAAATGATATCGCTGTGGACTATAAGAAATTTTCCGGCAACGCCCAGTATTTATATAAGAACACCCTTTTACACCACGGAACTATTTTATTCGACAGTGATCTTTCTGTGCTGGGCCAGGCCTTAAAGCCTAAAAAGAAATACTTATCCAGAGCGGTAAAGTCTGTGCAAAGCCTGGTAACCAACCTCAAGCCATATCTGCCAGATGACCTGAACCTGCCAACCTTTAAGCTCCTGCTGGCTGAAAGCATCTTTGCCTACCATAACCAACCGTACCAGGAATATGAGTTAACCGAAAAGGATATAGATGTGGTTAACAAGCTGGTGGTAGACAAGTACAGCACGTGGGAATGGAATTTCGGCAGTGCTCCCGTCTTTGCATATAAAAAAGAATTAACCTTTGCCGGGGGCAGCCTGACGCTTAGTTTTAATATCAGACATGGGCTGATCAGGGAGTGTAAGTTTTATGGGGATTTTTTCGAGCAGCAGCCGGTGCAGGAGCTGGAGACTATTTTAACAGGCCAGCGGTATGAGGAGACCAATTTGCAGTCCCTGTTTGAAAAGGTCGATGCATCGCAATACATTAGCGGGCTGACTTCAAAACAATTAATGAGCTGTTTGTTTTAGCTTTTTAATAACAGCAATTAACATGCATATTACATGAATTATTATATAATTTTATTTTTATATAACATTTTACTTTAAAACATAAATCTATAAATTTATAAAAAATATAAATTTAAAAGGGGCGTGAGATGAACAGCAAACTCTGATTTAAGCGCAATCTCAGACACTGGACAAAAAAATTGTAAAGGAGCGTGCTAAGATGAGTGAAACAGGGTATCTGAAATTTACCCATGATAATTTTGTTTTCCCGGTAAAGGAAGATTATCTTTACAGTCAGGATGAGTGTTGGGCAAAACAGGAAGAAAACGGGTTGATTACAGTGGGAATTACCGATTACCTACAGAAGACCGGTGGAATGGTAATGGTTGCAGAGATTAATGAAGTTGGCAGTGAAGTTGATGAGGGTGGGGAATTAGGTACCCTGGATGCCAAAAGCCCCTATAAAAAAGCCAAAACCATAGTGGGCTTAACTTCGCCTGTAGGTGGCGTGATCAAAGAGGTGAACGACAACATGGAAGAGGATCCGGTGCAAATCAACCGGGACCCTTACGGGGAAGGCTGGGTTTGCAAAATTGAGCCTACCAATTGGGCTGAAGAAAAGCAGAAACTAATGGATGTTAAAACCTATTTTCCACTGATGGTGGAAAAGGTTAAGAAATTAATTGACAAATTTAAAGAAGAAGGTAAGGAAGTTAAATTTTACTAGTAACAATAAGGGAACTAGTATATTTTTATAACATGGGAGGATAAAATACATGGCTGATTCAATAACCGGCAAACTAAATTTTCTAGACCGGTATTTAACGCTATGGATTTTCCTGGCGATGGCCATTGGCGTGGGGGGGGGTTACCTTTACCCGCAAATCGCTGATTTCTGGGGACGGTTCCAGGTGGGCACCACCAATATCCCTATTGCTATCGGCCTAATTATCATGATGTACCCGCCCCTGGCCAGGGTAAAATATGAGGAAATCGGTCGGGTATTTACTAATATTAGGGTCATGGGACTAAGCTTAATACAGAACTGGATCATCGGTCCGCTGTTGATGTTCTTTCTGGCCATTATTTTCTTAAGGGATTACCCGGAATACATGATGGGCCTGATCCTGATCGGCTTGGCCCGCTGCATTGCGATGGTGATCGTGTGGAACGGGCTGGCTAAAGGCGATGCTGAATACGCTGCCGCCCTGGTGGCGCTAAACTCCATCTTCCAGGTGATCTTCTTTTCGATTTACGCTTACTTTTTCATTACCCTGATGCCCCGGTGGTTCGGCCTGGAGTCTTTGGAAGTACACATTTCGATGGCCGAGGTGGCCAAGAGTGTGTTTATCTACCTGGGTATACCTTTTTTAGCGGGTGTTATCACCCGGTTTACCGTAATGCCTCTAAAGGGCAAGGAGTGGTATGACAAACAGTTTATGCCCAAAATCGGTCCTTTAACTTTAATTGCTTTGCTCTTTACCATCTTTGTAATGTTCTCCTTGAAGGGTAATTATATTGTTGCCCTGCCGATGGATGTAGTTAGGATTGCCATACCGCTGGTCCTGTACTTTTTAATCATGTTCACGTTTTCGTTTTTCATGAGTAAAAAGATGGGCGTTAACTACGAACAGGCCACTACTCTTTCCTTTACCGCTGCGAGTAATAATTTTGAGCTGGCTATCGCAGTGGCGGTGGCAGTGTTCGGTATTAATTCCGGCCAGGCTTTTGCTGCGGTAATCGGCCCGCTGATTGAAGTGCCTGTAATGATCTGGCTAGTCAATGTAGCCCTTTCTTTTAAACGGAAATATTTCGACCACGCAGCGCTGCAGGCCAGATAGCAACAAGTGCATACCCAAAAATAGCCACTGCTCCTGGAAGTATATTTTGGAGGAAAATTAATGAAAGATGCGTTGGATTTTTTAAAAGTTTTAGCTGATGAAACCAGACTGAAAATTATTATGATGTTATCTAAACAGGATATGTGTGTCTGCGAAATCATGGAAGAGCTTGCTATGTCTCAGCCGGCTGTTTCCCATCACCTCAGGGTTTTAAAGAAAAGCAAAATAGTACTTGATGACAAAGATGGCCGATGGGTTTTTTATTCTATAAATAAAAAGATATTTACCAAACAGCTAGCAGCTATCAATAATGGTCTGTTTCAACAAATAGCCAACAATTTGGAAAACCGGAAAATGGAGCGTAATTACGGAGTTTGTTTGCGTATTGAAAACGAAATGGAGCCCTTTAACAACAAAAAAGTAAATTAAACTTGTGAGAAACGTAAAAAACAAAGCAGAGGACTAAACAATTTGTTGGTGGTTTGTCAAATGTCAAGGTTTACCCCAAGGAGGTACGCATACGGTAGGAAACAAAACCAGCATTTACGTTTTCGGCGTTGATGCACCCGTTGTCTCTGGAGGATGTTGCTGCGGCAAAAGGTGCTGCGAAGAACCTGCAAAAACCATGCAGCAAGAGGCCGAGGAACTGGCTGTAAAAATAAATGATGTTTACGGTGACATTGTGGAGTATAAATTTATTGATGTCAGAACCAGCGAAATTCAAAATTATCCCGAGGTATTAAAAAAATTAGACCGGGTACGCCTGCCGCTGACGGTGATTAATGGCAAGCTCAGGTTCTATGGTGGCCTGGATGAGGATCTGATCATTGATGCCGTTAAGGAAGAACTAATAAAACAGAACAATAACAATAAAGAGCGTGGTCGCCAACGCTTTACGGGCACTCGAACATGATGATCCTGGGGGATGCCTTTATCGCGCTGGTCAGCAAATATTTCACCATTGCTGATTAGTTGAAAAGCAAGATCGTGATACAGTCGGTCATCGAAATCGTGCAGTAGACAGGAGTCTAAGATGAGTAAAACAACGGATACTTATGACGTCGTTTTTCTGGGTGGCGGGCCCGCCGGTTACCAGGGTGCCATCCGCGCTGCCCAGCTCGGCGGCAGGGTGGCTGTGGTGGAGCAGGAGCACCTGGGCGGTGTATGCCTTAATCGAGGCTGCATACCCACCAAGTCCCTTAAGGCCTCGGTGGAAGTGCTGCGCCTGGCCCGCAAGAGTAAGTCTTTCGGAATCAATGTGGAAAACGTTTCTCCCAACATACCGGCAATTATTGCCCGTAAAAACAGGTTGGTGGAATTATTACGCGGTGGGATCGAATACCTGTTTGAACAGAACCGGGTCGACCTGTTCCAGGGAGCGGGGCATTTGCTGGAACCCGGGGTGATTGAAGTAACCGGGAAGGAAGGAATAGCCAGGATTTGCGCCCGCAAAGTGGTACTGGCCACCGGCTCCCGCTCATCCCGTCCTGGTTTCTTGGCCGGCGATATTCCGGGAGTTCTGACCACCGATGATATTCTGGAAATATCCGTTGCCCCGGCCTCGCTGCTGGTGCTGGGCGGCGGCGCCGTGGGCGTAGAGATGGCGGTGATCATGGCCGAGCTGGGCAGCAAGGTTACCCTGCTGGAAATGGAAGAGCACATTTTGCCCCGTGAGGATGCCGAGGCGGCTACTTACCTGCAGTCCTTGCTCAAACGCCACAAAGTTAAGATAATGACCGGGGTGCGGGTGGAACAGGTGCAGGGTGTTCAAAATGTCAAGGTTACTCTGGCTGGGGGCGCCACCCTGGAAGCGGAAAAACTGCTGCTGGCCGCAGGCCGCCAGGTTAATGTTGAAAACCTCGGTCTGGAAAATATCGGCCTGCCGGTGGACGGCATGCCGTTGCCGGTGGATGAACATATGCTCACCGGTGTGCCCGATATATACGCGGCAGGCGATTTAGCCGGGAAAACCTGGCTGGCTCACGGAGCCTTTGCCGAGGGGATCACTGCAGCTGAACACGCGATGGGACGCCCGGCGACTATGAATTACCGGGTGGTGCCCCGCTGTGTATTCAGCGTCCCCGAGTTTGCTGCGGTGGGGATGAGCGAGGAAGAGGCTAAAGCGCAGTTTAATGTTAAATCCATCTCCTTCCCCTTTAAATCGCTGGGCATGGCCCAGGCACTGGGCGAGTCGGAGGGTATGGTTAAACTGGTGGTGGACAACAAAACCGAACAAATCCTTGGCGGGCATATTGTCGGGCCGCATGCCGGGGACCTGATTGCCGAGGTGGCTTTGGCCATGCAGAACAAAGTAGGCGTGAAAGGCATTGTTGAAACCATCCACACTCATCCTACCCTGTCCGAGGCCTTATTGGAAACGGCACAGGGAGCGCTGGGCCTGGCCATTCACATGGACCCGGCTAACAGAAGTTAACATATCCTAGTAATTTATCAACGCTTACTTCTAAAACATTGGACAATTTCGGTAAAAAAATAATATCAGGCATTGTGTGAGTTGCATAATTATTTGATACAAATTTTATATAAATAAGTGATGATATATCTATAAGAGATAGTGCAGCAAAACGCGAAAACCGTAAAGCTAAGACATTATTTGAGAATATTAAGCCCCCGATTTTCCTACCTAAGGAATATCAGGGGTTTAATTGTGCTATTTAAAAAGGGCACCTTTCTTGTGCCGAATAATCTTTGAACTGTGCAGCAAAATTTATGGCGCAGGACGAAGAGCTCATCCTGCAACCTTAATCCCTCAGTCAAACCGGCGGTCTTCCAGGGGGAGATAGGGTGATTTATTAGCAGTTTTCTATTGACATCAAAGCAGAGACCGTAGTATAGTGCATTACAAAAGTAATGTACTATACTACCAGCAGGTGACGGGGAGGTGATCGTTTGCTGCTGGATACAGACAGTCTAAAGCCAATTTATGTCCAGATTGCAGAATGGCTGGAAATGGAGATTCTAAACGGCAACATTGTGAGCGATGAAAAAATGTATTCCCAGTACCAATTGGCGGACATGTTTAATGTCAACCCGGCCACCGCTGCCAAAGGGTTGAACATTTTGGCCGGCGAAAAACTCTTGTATAAGAAAAGAGGGCTTGGCATGTTTGTATCTTCCCATGCCAGAGCGGCCATTCGCAGCAAACGAATAAAACGTAATCTAAAGCAACTGGTGTTGGAGTTGGCCGCTGAAGCCAAGCGCCTGGACGTCGGAAGAAACGACCTAATTGACATGCTAATAGCGGCAGAACTTCAGGCGAAGGAGGAGGAGGGATCACAATGAATGTCGTTGATTGCAGCGGGCTGACAAAAACATTCGGGCGAATTACGGCGGTAAACAACCTGTCTTTCACACTGGCACCTAATAAAATCACCGGACTAATCGGACGAAACGGCGCCGGAAAAACCACACTTTTGAAGATGATTGCCGGATATCTGCTCCCTAATGCAGGCAGTATTCAGGTTTTCTCGGAAAACCCATTCAACAATATCAAGGTTTCCGCCAACATGATTTTTGTGGATGAAAACATGGTCTTGCCGGCATCAATGAATCTCGGTGAAATTCTAGAATCCGCGGGCCGCTTCTATGCGCATTGGGATCATAAATTAGCCGTGGGGCTGTTCACATACTTCAATCTGCATCCCGGGCAATATCACAGCAAGCTTTCCAAAGGTATGCGCAGCGCCTTTAATGCGATTCTCGGCCTCGCCGCCCGCTGTCCGCTGACCATCTTTGATGAGCCCACTACCGGCATGGACGCGGCGGTGCGGAAAGATTTTTACCGTGCACTGTTAAAAGACTTTATGCAGTATCCGCGTACCGTCATTCTATCCAGTCACTTATTGAATGAAATCAACGACATTTTAGATGATCTTTTACTGATCAAGGACGGCGAAAAACGCCTGCATGTGCCTATCAATGAGTTGGAAGAATACGCCGTCGGGCTGCAGGGCAAAGAGGAAACTATTACGGAGATGGCCGAAAAAGCCGAGGTCTTATACCGGAAAAAGCTGGGGAAGGACAGCGTGTATATGGCCGTCCGCAACCAATTTGTAGAAGAGGAACTGCAAAAGGCCCGCCTCGAAGGCGTGGCGATTTCACCAGTAGCTACCGACGATCTTTGTATGTACCTGACAGCGCGGAACAAAGGAGGGATCGATGATGTCTTTGACCGAAACTAGCATACTTGCTGTGGCGAAAACGCAGTATCACTATAAGACAAAAGCCCACGCGGGCCTGTTCTTCACTTTGATTGCGGTGCAGTTTCTGGCGTTTCTCCTCTCCCTTAATGGCGTGGCCGGCTCCTCGGGGGGAGGCAATCAGGGCATATCTTTCACTATAAAATATGTCACCGGCGATGTGATCGTCATCTTTACTTTAATCTGGGCTTTCAGTATTGGAATCAGTATGGCCAACAATGGGTTCAAAACGGATTTTACCTTTGTTTCAAACAGACTGAGCAGCCATCTTTCCAGCCTGGCCTTTCTGCTCACCGCCGCCGTCATCGCCGGGGTTACTGCCACATTATGCGGCCTACTGTTGCGTGTGGTCATGTTCCTTTCCCATGGCGGGGTAGATGCCGGTCCCGCCTTTTGGATTGCGCCGCCGGCTTTACTAAGCGGCATCTTCGCCGCCACCCTCTATGCGGCGCTTCTCAGCATCATTGGGTATCTCATTGGCATGCTGACGCAACAGCACCCTGCTTTTGTCGTGCTGCTACCGGGCCTGTTTTTTGGCACATTGTTTATGGAGGCCCGAAGTACCGGCCAGGCCCGGACACTAATCAGCGCTATTGAGTTTTTTTCCACAGAAGGTTCCCACGCGCTCCTCGCCCTGAAGGTTGTTCTTGTATCGTCCATCGTTTTTGGATGTGTAAATCTGTTTTTCAATAGAATGGAGGTCAGGAAATGGCATTGATTTCTTCGTTGATAACCCCGCTGCTCCTTCTGCTGATTATCATTGCGTTTTCTGCCTTCAGCAAAGTCCGCATTTCGCTGGGTAAGACCCGCCTGGTGGTCGGCTTCTATATGGCCCTTTTATTTGTTTCCGTCCCTGTGTTTTACGCGATTGCGAAACCTAGTACGCCGGAGCCGTTCGAAGTTATTAAGATCGGGCCGGGACAGTATTCTTATCATGACTCCCAGATCAATGCGTTTTACGATGCGTTCTATGAAGGCCGGTTGGACAATTACGAAGGCGCGGAGATCATTGCCCGGTGGAGTTTTGATTATCAGGAAGAACGCCTGAAAATAACAGCCCCGGATTATGAACGGTATTCTACTCGCATTGCCCTGGAGAGAAAAGATGTCCGCGACGGCAAGCTGGAGGTATTAAGCTACGCCCCAAAATCATCAAACCGTTTAACGCTGGCTAATCCGCCGGATATTCGGCTGAAAGATAATCAGTTAGAAATACTTCAGCCGGAAAGGATTCATCTGGAAGCGGTCCAATTTTATCATGACTTCACCACGGCTCAGTTCACCGGCACGGGTTTTTCTATGAAAAGAACGGACTACTTCTTTGGTGATACGGTTCTCTATCTGCGAATACCGGAAGACCTCCTGATTGATACGGACGAAAGCACGGAACACGATATTCATTTTTTAAACGAGTAGTCCAGATTTCGGAACACCATACTGTTTGCTTGTGAAATGAGTATTATTCCTCCATTTTTTTAATCCGTTTATCTTTTATTAAACTATATCCCGAGTACAACAAAAAAAATAACTAACCCCGATAACTGACCACTCTAACGTGTTCCAATCAGAACGATATCTAGTGAATAACACCCAAAGTAATCACAAAGAGCCCACAAGTACAATAATTGGTCTTGTTAACATAATAACCCCTTTCATTAAAGGTCTTGACGCTAGTTTAACGTTATTATGTTATGTCAGCGGCACCTAATTTTGGATAACACATTAAAACCCGAAATTCCTTTAGCGTAGGAGTGCCGGGTTTTTTATTTACCAAGTAGCGAAACAATTTTTCATGTTTTGTCAGCGTTACCCTATAGGCAAATAATGTTAACATAGTATAATCAATTAACTACACAGAACGTACCTTCTGGGAAGTGAGGTTGACAAATGAGCGCTAAAAACACCACATGCAACTCACACCATAGCTATTCTCTAAAGCAGGCAAATTATCCCTATAATGTATCATTTAATTCTGTAATTTTTGTATCAAATAAATGCAGCTTACAATAATAGCCAGGGCTGCATAAAAGCGAGTTACCTATGGTTTTAATGGGGGAGGTAGGTATCTTGGATTATATAGATAAATTTCAAAAGCACTTATGTAATGAAGGAACTGGTCACAACACTGCACGAGGTTACATATCAGATTTAAAAAATTTTGCACAGTACCTGAAGGAAAGCACCTCTGATGATTTCATACCTGGTAACATCACACCGATGGATATTGCAGATTATCGATCCTACCTGCGGAACATGTTAAACCGAAAGCCGGCCACAATAAACCGAGCTATATCATCTATTCGCATGTTTTGTGAATGGGCTATAGACCAGGAGCTGCTTGGGATAAACCCGGCTAGGAAGGTAAAAGGGGTTAAAAAGGTGAAGCAATCTCCGCAATCGCTTAATCGAAACCAGCAAAATAAGTTATTTCAGGAACTGGAGAAAGATAAGGAGCTCAGACGACCGCCTAAAACTATATACCGAGATTCTTCTATCATATATGTGTTAATATTTTGTGTTCTTAGAGTAAGTGAAATTTGCAATATACGTATGGCTGATATAAACACCCTGGCCATTTATGGTAGAGCAAGTATTGAGCAACTACAGAGCGTAGTGGATCGTGTGCGAATTAATTAATTTGTATGGGGGATAGGAATTGAAACTTACTAACTGCTTTGAGTAAAATTACCGGTAATATTAAGACCCATGGATGTTATATTTAAATTGTGTTTATTAAAGGAAATTAGAACCATTTGACGAATTAATGCATTAGCAACTTGTACCAGCATCCTTGGAGATGATGGCTATTTTTTTAGCGACAGAAACGATCCACAGGGGTAACCGGATAAATGAGTATCTATTGGAGGGATTAGTACATAGAATCCTGGTAAAAAACCAAACAAAGACAGGCAGAAGCCAAAAATGTCTATCCTGAAAAATGTTTGGGGAGCGGAAATTTGGTAAATATGTCTTTAGAACGTTTATTTCGATATATGTTAAAAGATCCGTGAACCATCAATAATGTACTTAATTCTAAAAGACAAGTTGAGTTGAGCAGTAAGATAATTAGAAGTTATATTATTAAGACCCAAGAAATTCTGTGGACATCATATCTCTTTTTAACCTAAAAATTTACCGGGCAAATGGTTATTTTCGCGTTAGCTATTTAAGGTTCACAAAACGGGTAATGAATACCCTGTTGCAATCATAAACGATTATACGAAGTAAATGGAGAAAAAAATGAATACATACGGATATGACTATTCTTTTGGCCTAAAAATAGAAAAAATAAATAATATCCTCAAGAACAACCTTACCGGTACGGATATCACGCTGGAGTATCAGGACAAAGATAAAGAGACCGGTTCAAAGATCACCATTAAAGCAAAAATGGCACCCTGGCAAATCATTAAAGGTGGGAGCAATAAACTGTTGCGTTTCTCTCTTCCTATTCTGCAAGGGACAATGACAGTCGAAGGTGCGGCAATTTCGGGACATTATGACCTGGCGGGCTTGAATGCCGTAGTTGAGGTGTCCTTGTCCTGGGTTGGACCGGGCAGCAGGCACCAAATAAAGGGAAGCGGTGATAAGACAGAGCTTATATTCTCACCTGACAATATCACTTCACCTGATAATCCAGGTTATATTTCTATTGTGTCGATAAATGATTCTGCCGGCAAACTTGATACCGTAGGCAAGGGTCTATTCAGGGTCTACCTAGCAGAAACGTTGATAAATAATAAAACCAAAATTAGTTATATCTTTGCCAGCATCTTTCCAGATAATTCAAATGTGGCTGGCTGGTTGAAGCCTTTCAAGTGGACCTATTTTTACAGCAGCAGCAAAGCTCAGGATGCCCTCTGCTTTCTTTGTATGCTATCTGACAAGAAGTGGCCTTCAGAACCGGCGTTTGATTCGGCTGCATTTTCCAGTTCAGCCAATGCTGTAATTCTAATCTCACAGCAAGTGTTTTTCAATGAAGTCATACTTCCAGCAATCAAGAAATCCTTTCCAAACGGTGAATTCCATGTTGATGTTTCAAATGAAAAATGTACGCTCAGAAATTCAGAAAACTTCAGTGTCGAGACATCAAAAGGGTCCATTGCCGCCAGTTCATTTGTTTTAACTGTAAGCGACAGTGGCGATGGCCTGGTCACCTACGCCTCCGGCAGCGGCCCGCTTAAATTCCTTTTTGGGCTGGCTGACCTTCCCGGTGCCACCTACAGTTGGAGCTGTCACACAAGCAATCGGCTACACTTCAGCAACAGCATAGTAACCTTTCTTGATGACAATAATCCTACTATCGACCATAACCAGACAATTAATTGGTATGACTGGGTGCTGCTGGCAGTAGTGGGCATAACCACCCTGCCGGGGCTTATCTCAGTGATCGTAGATAGCATCAATAATTTTTCCGATCAAGTCAGCAAAATTGGCATGGGCAACATTAATGATGAGTTTGAAAAATCGGTTGGCGGTTCGGTCGTGAACCTGGCTTCTTTTGTCAGATGGCATACCGGCAACCAGGAATTCAGCCCTACCAATGCCATGCTTGAAGGTGCATTCTATGTCACTGGCAATGTGTTATGATTTTGTACCTTATGAAAAATAACGAACTGTAAATTAAGGAGGAGACTATGACAACTACCCTTAAAACTACCACCAATTTGCCGGTTCCAGATTTTGTGGCAGAGATTGTCAACCACAATGATGCGGATACCTACGATTGGGATACCGTATTCAGCATCCGATTTAATGATGCCAATACCGCCATTACTGATAACTGGTCGTCGGTCAGTGACAAAGTTAAGATGTTTTCGCAGACTGCCTCGGATGCTCCAAGCTTCAATGCAAAGGGTATACTAGGTCCGTGGCAATTAACCGTTGGAGGCGACGGCAAAAATATCCGAATGGTCTGTCCATTCATTGAGGGAACTTACGAAGCTGGTGGAACCAGTTATAATTTAAAAGACTACAAAGTGGTTATTGAGGTGGGAATGGAATGGGTTCCGGATCCCGACCAGTTTGCCTTTACTGTTACCGGCAACGATAAAGTCAATCAAATGGTCGCTGCCCTTGATAAAAGCACCATTAGCCAGATAATAAAAGATGACTTTGCCGCTCACAAGAATCCACTCTCAGACAGCGCTTCAGTAACAGTGATAAAAAATAGTCTGGAATGGATGATTACCGACGGCAAGTCGAATTACTACATTTTTTATAACCTTGACAAGTACCAAGATGAGTTTCTCCATATTTACAGGTTTGAAGAGGCTTGGAGAAACAATCTGAAATTCCTTCAGGATGAAGTCAGTAAAGAGCAGCCTGCGGTTGTAATTGTAACCATCGAAAACAATAAAACCAGCGGGATTGCAGCTGCTGTACTGCCCGAACTGATGAGTGAATGGTTTAATTCCAATATTGGTGATTTTAACTACGTTTTTTCAGTGCTCGATTTAAGTCCGCAATTGTCTAAGTCTGACAAATACCAATGGATCAAACCCACATCCACAAGCTATGCCGTTACCGATAACGGCACTTTGGACAATAGTGTTTTTGGGGTACTGACTATGACGCAAAACCGGACTGCCGCCTCGAACCATCAAGTTTCAAATAACGCAATCCCGACGGGTACCGGTTCCAACGGTGCCAATACCGGTTTTTTGGTTAACGGAACTGTCTTCCTGAGGAATATGATGCTTAGCGGCGCCCGGGCAATCTTCTGCGATGCCCAAGAGAGTGACTTCACAGTGACCAATGACGGTCTGACCATTCAGAACAATGCCAAACTGACTTGGGGTCGCTTCAAAAAAGACGATTCGCCAGTACGCAGTGTCTCTGCCAAGTTTACCGGCGACCTTGATGCCGGCAAACTAACATCAGACTTGCAGTATGCCTTCGGACACTGGGAGTTTGTGGGAGAACAGTCAGTTTTTGTAGGCATTGATGTTTCCGGTTATTATATAGAAGTGACCGAAAAAGGCAAGAGCTGGTTTCTCTCTAAGGGCGGAAGTTCGCCGGAGTACCTGCTTGAAAAGGATGGCGACAACATCAATGCGTATACCGCGCTAGTGGTGACCATCGAAAAAAATCAATTCAAAATGAGCCTTATCCACAGCTATCTGGAGATTGAATTCATTGATCTAAAATACCCCGAAAGCTGGGAGTATGATATTCATATCAACTTCACTGAACAGGTTCAGTTGAGTCTCAAAGAGATTGGCGGACGACAGGTCTTCTGGTATGACCAGATTACCCGTAATATGACGGTGAATGTGACCAAAACCAAGGCGGCCATTACTGTTGATATCGTTGAAGACGCCATCATGGGTATTATCGGCTTGTTGGCGGCGGGGCTTCCAATTCTGGACGGAATCCGCGGTGCTTTTTCTGTGGTTGAAGTGACTGATGATGCAGGTTCCGCCATGATAACGGCAAAAAATTTCTCGGCAGTGATGAAAGATGTGGAAGATGACTGGGTGCTGCTTGATGAAGTTGATGCCGGCACTACTGCAGCCAAGCAGGTCCGCGGCGGTTGGACCGGATTTAAGAATGCGTTTACTGCCACCCGCTGGAAAGTTCTCGGTGGAATTGCCGGTGCGGTTGGTGCCATTGTGGGCGGCGAGCAGCTGATCTATGACATTATTGAGGCCTGTGCAAAAGGAGACTGGGAAAAGGTTCCCGCCTTTGATGAGTTCGCCAATGAAGTCATCCTGCCCTATAACTGGCCGGGCGTTTCCGGTTATGACCTGAAGAGTGCCTGGTTGGCTTCCTCACTGCAAATTGGCCTAAAAACCAAATAAATTCAACTAACACGAAGCAGGATTCCCCTGTCCTCTATAGGCAGGGGAGGAATGCGTCACTGAAAGGTGGTGAATAGCACTGGAATTGGAAGTACGGCAAAGGTAAAGCTTCTTCCTTCACCCGAGCAAATAACGCTCTTAGATGATACGCTCCATACTATTAGAAACGGGCTTAACTATACATAGTATAGTTGCTTTCGAGCATAACATGCTTTCCGCTTTTAAGCGGCTACAAAAGCTCACTTATGAAACACTCAGAGCAGAATACGGATTGAAGTCACAAATGGCTTGTAATGTCTGCTCTGTGGTGGCTGGGTCTTATGCTTCCATGAAGGCCAATAAGCAAGCGACTCTTACGATCTACAAAAAGCCCAAACTGCAATACTCCTATAATCGAGACTATTCTTTCTAGAAAGATGGCTCGGTCAGTGTTGGCACAATCCGAAGCAGAATCAAACTTCCGTTTGTAAGCAAAGGGTTAGAACAATACTTTGACGGCTCTTGAGAATACGGGACAGCTACACTGGTTAAGTAAAAAGGTAAATATTATCTACACATCGCTGTGAAAAAAGATATAACCTTTTGTCCTAATGACGCGGTTGCTAATGTAGTCGGCGTGGATGTCAGCATGAACTACCTTATTACGGCAACCGATAGTAAGAATAAAACTCTATTTATCGGCGGCAGACATATAAAGAATAAGAAAGCCAAGTTTCAGCGTACCCGTAAATCCTTGCAACAACGTCAAACCCCTTCTTCCAGAAGAAGATTGAAGCGAATCGGCAACCGAGAAAACCGTTGGCAGAATGATCTAAACCATCAAACTGCAAAGGCACTCGTTGAATTTACCGACAAAAGCTCGTTAATCGTCTTAGAAGATCTATCCGGAATTCGTATATCCACTGAAAGGGTAAAGCGCAATAATCGCTATTATTCCGTTTCGTGGGCCTTTGCCGATCTTAGACGAAATATTGAGTACAAAGCAAAGCTGGCAGGGATTCAGACACTTGCAGTAGATCCGAAGTACATAAGCCAGAGATGCCCTCGATGCGGTCATACGGATAAAAGCAACCGCAGCAAGAAACTACACACTTTTAAGTGCAACTCTTGTGGATATACCACCAATGATGACCGAGTAGGCTCATTAAATCTAAGGCAAATTGGAATTGAGTACCGTCATGCCGTTTCTTCTCAGGCAGGTTCCTGATAAGAACAGGGTGTCGTCAGCCACCCTTTGATGCAACAACACGCTTAGGTGCTAAAAGGTAGGAGTCGCTAGACGTTTGTACTACTGGTTAGTTGCAAGCCCGCCTCTAAGCGTTAGCGTAGGCGGTGGGTAGTTGACGAATTTCTGCCAGACCAGGCAGCTGTCGCTTTTAGCAGCAATTGCCTGGTTAAGAGGCTGGAAGTTTAACGCTGGTTAAACCCTGCACCATTGAAGGAAACGTAAATAGATACCCGCGCCGGGTAAAGTTAGGAGGCTGTTATGGCTACTCCTGGTACAAAAAATGATGCCGCTTTATATACTTACGATTGGGATACTGCATTTGGAATTCCCGTTCCTCAGGTCAACAAGGCAATTGTAGACAAAAAATCATCCCCGTCCGGTTTCAGATATACCGAAGATGCCTTTAACGTAACCGGCGGTTTTGGCGACTGGCAGATAACCCGGGGCGGTGACGGCAAAAATGTCCGCTTTCGCATTCCGCTTAAGAATATCACCCTAACATATACCAATACGGGCAAACAAATTCAGTGCCCGGACGGAACTGCTGTAATCGAGGTGAACCTGCACTATATACCGCATACCGCCGCGGGCGGCGATTATAAAGGCAAGCCGCATGCGCTGGTGGTCAAGCACACATCCGATTCGCCCGACCAACCCGCATTTGTCCTGGTCTCTCTGGAGCTTGGAAAGGATGTTGGAACTATATCTAATGCCCTCATTGAGGAAGGGCTGAAGAATTGGGGCAATGAGCATCTGAATGAGTTTAACCATATCTTTAACGTGGTCGATCTAAACCGAATGATTGACAAGGACCAGTGGGGATTTGTCACTCCGAACTACATCAGCTATGCCTATCTGGATGGTGAAACCCCGGAAACCAGCACCTTGGGCGTATTGTGCATGACCGGCGACAGAACAGGCACAAACCTGGCTGAACAGATCTCAGAAAATATTATTCCTAAAGGCAGTATCGCCGGATTCGCAATTTCCCAAAAGCGCACCCTAATGGATCTGGTTCGGCCAGCCATTTGCCTTGCATACAAAGGTCTAAACGATAATAATTTTGTGATGAACAATGAGGGGGACGAATTATATCTTAAAGACGGGGTTAGTGTTGATCTGGGGCCGGTGGAACACGACGGTTCAACTTATTACCCCAAACTGGTGCGGCTAAACATGAAGTCAAACGGCAAGCTCTTTACCCTTACCAGCTTCACAGAAACTGAGGTTTTACCAGGCATTACTGCTACCTGCCAGGCGACAAACTGGTATACTATTGAACTGGGAAACTCCAAAAACGGCCAGACATTGGTCTTTAAGGAGGCCCAAAAGGGGGATGTCGAACACACCATCCACCACTCGGTGGGCGTTATCATTACTGAAATTGTCGTCTCAATTGTCGCTGCCATTGCACTGATTATACTGACGGTGGTAACAGAAGGCTCCGCACTGATTGTGGGCGGTCTGGTTATTGGTCTTATTATGGGCGCGGTTATGCTGACACCGGATATTATAGATGCGTTGAATACGGATGATTCACCAGCTATTGATCTTCTAACGGTCAATGCGGTGGATCCAATTAAGTGGACCGGAAGTTCCGATTTTAACTTGAATTATGTCTGTCAAAATGTATCCATGCAGCTGGGGGGAACCCCTTTGTTTGTATAGAGACGGCCAGCTGACTATGCACTGTAAAGGAGAACAAGGTTATATGAAGAATGGGGATTTCCGTACAGTTAAGTTTAAGCATGCATTGGTTTTGCCTCGAGAATACGGAGTTGAAACGCATGTGTTTACCATGTCGTTCAAATCCTACGATAAAGGCCCCCTCCCAAAAGCAGCAAACTTTGGGATTACCGATCCGGACAAAATCGAAAAGTTCAACCAAATTACCCAAATGCTGATAACATACGATGAGCCGTTTTTCCAGTGGCTTGAAGCTGATGCGGAAAACACTATACTGTTTACTGATGATCCGATCTCTGCACTAAAAAGTGCCTTTCCAGAATTATCGGTCAACCTTTTTGCCATCGTTTAGAAGTTTGTTGAGTCATAATAAAGCTAACAATGAATTTCACATAGAAGCATTTTTCGTTCGTTGTGCTTACTACAAATACAGCTTACGTTATAAGAGGTGAGATTATGAAGGCATCTAAATATAATTTTTTTGTTGAAAGACGAGATGGACAAACAGTTGTTTTTAATGCTGCTTCGGCGGCGTTAGGATTATTCAGTCAAGAAGCCTGGAAGATTTATAATAAAATAATATCTGGCACCTTATTAGACAATTTAAGTCAGCGAGAAAAAGATATCCTTAAGGAATTAGAGATGTCTCAATTTATAGTACCTAATGATTTAAATGAATTGGAAGCATTACGGGTTCAAATGAATAGACGCAGGTTTGATTCGTCAGTTCTGGGATTAACAATCATGCCCACGTCAGCGTGCAATTTAAATTGCAGGTATTGTTACGAAAAGACCACCGAAAAATGCATGACTCCTGAAACCAAAAATATATTAGTTGATTTTGTAAAAGAAAACATTGAGTCAGCAAAACGCCTTGATGTTACATGGTATGGCGGGGAACCGTTGCTAGAAAAAGAAACGATATATGAGTTATCCCAAAGATTTCAAGAAATATGTAAAGAACTCAACTGCTCATATTCATCAGGTATTATAACTAATGGGACTTTGCTTGACGGTGAAACTGCCCGACGTTTGTCAACAGAGTGTATGGTAACCTTTTGCCAGGTTACTCTTGATGGGCCTCGTGAAGTACACAATGCAAGAAGGCCATTTAAAGATGGCAAAGGAACTTTTGATAAGATATTAACAAATATCAAGGAAGCTTCCCGTTACCTAAAAATTAATATAAGGATCAATATCGACAAAGAGAACGAAAACAACTATTTAGACATTCTGGATGAACTGGAAAATGCTCAATTAAAAGACAAGGTGGATATACACATTGGAATGGTAGAACCTATCGGCTCAGCCAAAGTTTGTGCCGATACAACCAGCAAGTGCCTGGACGACGAAAAAATGGCCGAGTACCAAACCCAGTTTTATGCTTCAACCACTCAAAAGGGTTTTAGTGCTCAATTTTATCTGGTACCGGCTAACGTGTTTGGTCTGTGCGCTGCAGAAATTGACAAAGCATTCGTTGTAGAACCGGACGGTAGCTTACAAAAATGCTGGGTTACGGTGGGTAATGAAGAAGAACGTGTAGGGCATATAAAAACCGGTGTGCCTGTAAGTCCTCAACTACTCAAATGGATTTCTTTCGATCCGATCTCTTATAAGGAATGCAGTAATTGTAAAGTTTTACCACTATGTTTTGGTAATTGTGTTTACCGGTCACTAGACAATATCAACGGGCATCACTGCGGCATGTGGAAGTATAAACTTGAAACAGTGCTCAAATCAATTGAAAAATTCCAGCTAGCTCTTGAAAAATCTATGGAAGAGAGTCGTTTCGTAGGTAAAGATATTCAGTGGATTTATGAAGGCGTTAGAAGTAAGAAACGCTGTTGTACCATCGTATGCGTGAGGTGTACAAGTTTGAGCTGTACTTTGGGCCAATGCAAGCCGGTTTGTAAGGCAGTAAAATCTAATTGATTGTGTTAAAGCTATGTTTAAAGAATTCGAAGATGGTATGTTAAAGCAAATTAGTTCACTTCAAGGCCACCTAAATTATACTCAGCAAAATAACACTGCGTATCAGCAACAACAGTAGCACAGTATAGTACCCCACGTGGGGCGTTTTGCCTTGCAATTATGGTTTTAGCCGCACAAAATATTCAGGTATATTCTACCTTTCTCATGTAACCTCTGGCATTACTCCCTTCGGCCAGGGGTTTGTTTTGCATAATTTAGGTAATGAGGAAGTGGTAAAAAAATTGAAAGTTGCTGGCTACATGAAAGCCATCGGTGTAACCAATGGCGTCATGCTGAGGGCTTGTAATTTAGTAGTTGCACCATCCCCAGAATTAAGGATGTAGCTAAAAGCGGTAGCTATAAATTTGGCCCAGCCTTAACACGTAAAAAGCGTAGAAAAACGATTGCCTACGCTATGTGTAAGAAGCAATATATAAACTAGGATGTAGGGAGCCAGACAGCTACATTGAGCCAACTGCCACAATTGTAATATATGTAATTTTTTAACACGGTGCTGCAGGTAATAATGTATATGACAAAATAAAAATAGAGCACTTCGGAAGCTAAAAAACCGAGCATAAAACTGGAAAAAACCATTGCCAGGCACCCATACTTTATCTTACCCTTTAGTTGTCGAGGCTAAAGGGTAAGAAAGGATGTTGACAATGTGTACTGCTGCCGTGTCGGCATACCTTAAGAATATATTCAGCTGTTGAAATACAATCCTGCTTCGCATTATTCATATTAGGCTAATAATGCGAAAATAATCAGAATTTATTCAAGTACTTACTATTTATACAACACGCAGATAAACAGAAATTTAGAGGAGGTAGGAGGATGTCATTTTCGGAAATTAGTATTTATCAGGTAAAGCCAGATAAGACGAATGAGTTTGAAGCTATTATGAAAGACGCTGTTCAAATGATGAAAGTAATAGACGGTTGTCAATCTATTCGACTTATACAGCGTACACACTATATAAAGGATATGAAAACTATTAAGGATGGGCTTCAACCTGACAAACTTACTCGTATTGTAAAATGTGTTCGCTATGCACTCTACTGGGAATTCGATACAGATAAAAATTATGGTAAAGCTCAAAAACAGTTGTATGAAACTCATTGGAAAGCGATAGAAAAGTGCTTGATTGTTCCGCATGATAAAATCTTAGGTGAAGTAATCATTTAACAGTAACAAATTTCAATTTAGCGAGCAAGCCACTTTCTATAATGAGCATAATGAGCATACTGGACATTTGAAAAACAATAATTCAATTTCCTATAATCCATATAATGGCAATATTTTTTGATAACGATGACAAAGATGAATATATTAATAACCAGATTATTGAAGCACTTCAGCACTATTAACCATATTTTTTCTATTCATTAAAAATTTTTTTTTATCAAGAAGAGATGCAAATTAGCTTCAATATAAGAGATTAACTTATAAATAAAGATAGTGCTTCTATACAAATTTTTTAGGTTGCTTATTTAAAATTTTTTTTAGATATTGATGTTAAAGGAGCCAGTTTATGGTTATACATAACCAGGAAAAAACAGAATTAGCCAAGCAAAAGACAATTGGGTACTCTTCTTGATGATGCTTGCCAGCATAGACTTGGGCCGGGCATTGGCCTCTAATAATGTCAATTTAAAAGTTGACCACTGTGACAACCACAAAATTGACCACCCCGAGGCGGTTTTTAAAGTTGTTTAGGGTGTTGTTGTGTTCAATTTGTCCCGACTTTCCTTAAACCGGTAAGATTCACCGACAAAAGGAATTACGTGAGCATGATGTGTTAATCGGTCCAACAGAGCGATGGTTAAAGCATTATCTCCGAATACCTCCCCCCAGCGAGAAAAATCAAGGTTAGTTGTTATAATTAGACTGCCCTTTTCATAACGTTCAGAACAAAATTGGAAGAGCAGCGGACTTCCGTTACCGAGGTTTATATACCCAAGTTCATCCAGTATAACAAGGTCAAACTTATTCCATGTCTTGATATATCGGGGGAGTCTGTATTCGCTTTCTGCCTTTAGAAGTTCTTGAATTAAATCATATACCTTAATAAATCTAACCCTGTAACCAAGTTGAATCGCTGATATCCCAATTGCCGTGGCAATATGGGTTTTACCGGTTCCTGATTGACCTACGCAAATTATGTTTTCCCGATTCTTTATAAAAAGACATTCTGCCAAGGAGAAAATGTTTGTTTTAGGAAGCTTAGGAATACTTGTGAACTCAAAGCTTTCCAGGGTTTTAACTTCGCTAAATTTTGATTGTTTAAGCCTTGTAGATAACCTTCTTTGCTCCCTCATTTCAACTTCTTTAGCCAGACAAGCAGCTAAAAAGGAGGTGGGCGTCTGATTTTGAGCTATAGCGTCTCGGGCTAGTTCTCGAAAAGATGCTTTTAACCCAGGAAGCTTCAGTTGCTTACAGTATATATCCACCATAGCCTCCCTCGGTTCCAGTGTTTCACTCATGCAGACACACCCCCTATGAGGAAGTTAAACTTGGATGGATTGTCTACGGGTATGTCCAATTTTGGAAGTGTACCAGGGGTTGGCCCTTGATGTTGAGGTTTAGATTTTAACCCTTGTGATATCAATAATTGCATGATATATTCAAATCCTATGTACCCGGATTTTAGGCTTTCTTCTACAGCCAGTAGGACATCTTCAAAATTAAACTCCATATTCAGAAGAAGAATTTTAGCATATTCCCGATAACCTTCAGGCTCACGATAACACAGCTCAATCCTTAGTTTCTGGTAAATTTCCGGCAGCTTTCTGACTACTAGTGCGTTTTTTACAGCCCTGGGCTTGGTGGCTATAACTGGTAGGTAATGTTCTAGTTCCATGATTTTTTCACCACGGCTGTATGAACGCGCATGAAACGCAACCATTTTGTTATGTTCATAAACTTCTACCCGGTCAACAAATGCTTCTATGCGAAGGCTTTTATGACCACAATCAACGGGAACAGAGTAGTAGTTTCTATCAAACTGAAACAAAAGCAGTCTGTTAGATTTAACTATGTGGGTTCTTGAACATTTAAACGGGATCGTTGGTAATGGCCTCAATCCATGTTGTTCTAACTCCCAGTCTTTTCTGCGGATATGACGCTGCTTTTCACACCATCTCAGAAGTTTCTGATTTAATTCATCTAATGAATTCACTTGTGGTATAGGCACCATAGCATTTTGCCGCACATATTTAACCAGGTTTTCTACTGTTCCTTTTTCGTTTCCGCTGGCGGGGTTGCAAAACTCACTATCGAAAAGGTAATGGGCTCTCAAACTGGAAAACAGAACGTGTTCTTCACGATATGGCCCTTTAAGTATTTTTGTAACAGCTGTTTTAGGGTTATCATAAACAAGGTTCCATGGAACTCCGCCTAACCATTCGAAGGCCCGTTTATGTCCTTCCAAAAAGGCTTCTAGTTTTTCGGTAGGAGAAGCCCATACAAAGGGGACTAGACTAGCTTTAAGCCTTAGACAGAAAAGAGAAACTTCAGTTAATCGGCCATCAATGTATACCTTAGCTCTACCCCAATCTACCTGAGCTTGTTCGCCCCAATCAGCAGTTAGGGGGACAAAAGCTTCCTTAGTAATGTTTTTCTCCTGGCGCACAAAATTTCTTACCGACGATTCACTTCCGGTAAAATCGTATTCTTCACAGAGTCGATAAAAGATACGGCACGCAGTATGTCGTTGTTTTTTAGGCTGGTTTTTATCAGATTCCAACCATTCCCTAATAATATCTTTGTAGGGGTCCATTACAGGACAGGATTTAGCTTTTGTAAGGTTATACTTAGGTATTTCAGATGTTTGAAGTGCTTTACGAACGGTTTGTCGTGCAACGTTAAGGTTATGGCTGATTTTACGTATTGACCAGCCTTCTATAAAGTGCTTTTTTCTGATATACTCAATATCGACCATTTCGAGCATGTCCTTTCCTCCTGTATGCTGGTGTCTAAGCAACTTCAATCATACAGGATTGGGCTCTCGAGGTGGTCAACATTTATGTTAGCACTACTAAACTCCTTTATTTGCGCTTGGCGCGCAGAAAGTCAATGAAGTTGCGTACCTCCTCTATTTCATCATCAGTTAAGTCCTCTGTGCCAGGAATGCGTGCTGCGATAACTGGTGAAGGGGATGTACTATCCATATATCCTGCGGCCTTCATAATTTCATCATAAGTCACACCGAGGGCGTTAGCTATGGCCTTAAGCACCGGCGGTGAAGGGTTTTTTCTTTCTCCGTTTTCAAGTCGATGGATCTCTGTGTGGCTGATGTTGGCGAGTTCAGCCAGCTTACGTCTAGAGAGCTTTTTGGCTTCTCTGTGTTCAGCAATAAATTTACCCAGATCGCTCATAATCGCGCCTCCTTTCATAAGACAGATTATAACATTAGTGTAACCTAAAAGCAACACTATTTAATCATTTCCGTTGACAATAGGTTCCGAATTTTGCTACAATCAATTTAACAAATAGGTGCCACATGGTAAGGATCTCACCGCCCTTTGATTGTTACTTCTGGCGTAACGGGCCGGACGGAAGAAGACGCAGGTGATCCTAGCATTACGGGACCCCGTGTCTATTCGGAAGAAATAGCCTTGCGCTGGCATCTCATGGGGTACGCGTAGCGGTGCTTCGTCTTCCGGCGTCGGTTCATGGTGCTGGTAATCACAACTTTATTAGGCAACTTATTGATATTGAGCGTGAAAAAGGCGTTTCAGTATATATAGGTGATGGGGCTAACCGTTGGTCGGCTGTTCACAGAATAGATGATGCGCGCCTTTATAGGCTGGCGCTAGAGAAAGCACCAGCAGGATCAAGGCTTCACGCAGTTACCGACGAAGGTGTGTCGTTTCGTGATATCGCTGGCGTGATTGGTCGATGCCTGAACCTGCCGGTTACTGCCATATCTGTCGAAGAAGCCGCCACCCATTTCGGTTGGCTGGGGTGGCCCGCTTCCCTAGACATTCCGGCATTGAGCGCTATGACTCGTGAGCGGTTTGAATGGACGCCAGTGCATCCCGGACCCATTCAAGACATGGAGGAGCATTATTTCACAATCGAATAATTCAGCTAGCAAAGCTGGAGAATATACCTCCCCTTTTGAACGATAATCCAGTAAGGAGCAAAACGATGAACCGTATTCTTATAGGCTTTGTTGCGATATTCATCTTAATTTATGGTGGCATCAATTATTATATAGCTATACGGGGATGGCAGGCCATAGCCCCCTATTCTCGTCCCTGGGCCTGGGTCTGGGTTTGGAGTGTTGCTATTCTGGCTAGTCTCTTCCTTGTGGCCCGTTTTACCGCCCGGGCATTGCCGGATGACCAGACCCGTATCCTGATGTTTGCGGGTTCCTACTGGATGGCTGCCTGGTATTACTTTCTCCTAATTTTAGTCTCGGTTGATCTGCTGCGTTTTATCATCAGGCTCTTCCCAGTGCCGCCAATTCCCTGGGAGCAATGGCGCTTGCCGGTCTTTCTCTGTACCTGCGGACTGGTTTGTTGTTTTCTCATTTATGGAACCTGGAACGCCTGGCACCCGGTAGTCAAAGAATATAATCTGGTGCTGCCCAAGAAAAACAGTCCCCTTGACAAGCTTGATATTGCTATGGTCTCTGATATTCATCTGGGATGGATCGTGGGTATTGATCGGCTTTCAACCATGGTCAATATGGTGAACGGACTCCATCCTGATCTCATCGTACTGGTGGGGGATATTATCGATGAAGGTGTGGATCCCCAGACAGAACGGGAAATACCGGAAGTCCTCGGGCAATTAAATAGCCGTTTTGGCTCGTTTGCCGTCCTGGGCAACCATGAATATATTAGCGGTCAGGCCGATACTCTTCCAGCTTATCTCAAAGCCGGTAATGTAACTCTTTTACGTGATGCAGCGTTATCGGTTGATTCAGCTTTTTATCTGATTGGGCGGGATGATCGGTCGCGAGGAAGCCGGGTTGGCGGCAGGCGGCAGGATCTGTCCGAATTGATAAAAGGGATCGATCCTTCCGCTTTACCGGTTATATTAATGGACCACGAGCCTTTTAACCTTGAAGAAGCCCAGGCTAACCAGGTTGACCTCCAGTTCTCAGGCCATACGCACCTGGGCCAGATTGCGCCCAACCAATACATTACCCGTGCCCTGTACGAAGATGATTGGGGATACCTGCGCAAGGGCACCCTCCAGGTTCTAGTCTCCTGTGGTTTCGGCACCTGGGGGCCTCCGGTCAGAATCGGTAATCATCCAGAAGTGGTTTTCGTTCATATTCGTTTTCTGTCCATCTAATTAATAATATCTTCTAACGGCAGCCTCATGCAGCCAAAGCCAAATTTTTTATCCATATCTGTCGCCCCCATCTTATTTCAGCTTGTTGTAATCTTCATCAGACACGGGCTCCAGCCATTCGGACGGGCCCTTTTCCGGGTTGACCTCAATTACAAGGTGAACAAACCAACTGTCTTTTGCTGCGCCGATCAACTAGTTGGTGGTGAAATTGCTTGCACAAGTTAGAAGGCTTTGTCGAATATCTACAGATGCAGGATAAAAGCCAAAATACAATAAATGGATATGTTCTGGATATGCGACAGTACCTAAAATGGTTTATGGAATCCTTTGGCAAAGAATGTATCGAGTTGCACCGTCAAAACGTTTTGGAGTACAATAGCTTCCTATTAAATATACGAAATCAGCATGCAAAAACCATCAACCATAAACTCAGCAGTCTTTCAAAATATAACCAGTATCTTATTACTGAAAATATCCAACAGAATTTAGTGATAACTAAGGATGATATGGTGATTGTGCAGCTTGATTATGCATCACCAACAAAAGTAACTGAAATTGATGTGAGGAGATTCATTCAAGCCATTTTGGAAACTGAGAATAAAAGAGATTATGCTATCGTGGTACTTCTGGCCTATGCAGGCTTGCGTATATCCGAGACCCTGGCGGTTAAGATGGCTGATATTAATTTGCCGGCTGGGGAACTGTTGATTAGAAATGGCAAAGGGGAAAGGCAGAGGATAGTTATTTTAAATAGTGAAGTCATAAATGCCGTTAAGGAATATCTCAAAAAACGGGATAATTATAAGTCTGCTTGTGATTCTCCCTATTTATTTGTTAGTAAGAAAAGGGGGCAACTTGACCGGACAGTGGTTAACAAGATATTTAAAAAGTACAACCAAGGGCATAACGAAACTACGCCTCACCAGTTACGCCACTTTTTCTGTACCAATGCTATTGAGAAGGGTTTTTCTATCCATGAAGTTGCTAGTCAGGCTGGTCATTCTTCTGTAAATACTACCTTATTATATACAAACCCTGATAAACTGAAATTGAAGAAGAAAATGGAGTTGCTTTGAGAATTAACGATTGAAAAGGATCAGTTTGGCGATAAAAATAGGCGGGCTCCATAGTGCTAGCTTTGCAGGCAGGATAAACTATTCTTGAAACCAAAGAATAATGTTTTTCAATTTTATGCGAATTAGCTAATGTAGGCAACGTAATGCATCATCTAGGTTACGTTGCCTAAAAACATACAATTTAAAAAGTAAGCTTTAATTTTATCATCGTTTATCTTAAAGAAACTATGAAAACTGAATGCATTTATCTCGCAAATTATCACAGAAGTTAGATGATTTGCTAATCCTTTTAACTCATCCCTGTATCTGGGAGTTACAATTCCGAGCACTGCGGAACTTAAGAATTTCCAGTTTGACGAAGTAAATCCTTGATAATGAGGGCAAGCATTGTAGCCTTCTAGGTGCGATGTCATAAAGAATTTAGCCTTCGCCCCTGACATCGAACAATGCTTGCTGAGGCTCGTTGTTAAGGGCAAACTGGAAATAAAACTGGAAGAAAAAACGGAAGCTAAGTGCTACACATTAATGTTGCCAAAAACATCCACCAAAAAACAGCAAAAGAAAGGGTTCGCGGGTCATTAAAATATTCTTAGACTTATGCTAGTTTACTAAACCTACTCTGGTAATTAGCCAACTCGTTATATTTATGTCTTAGGGGTGTGACTGATAAAATAGAATCAACAGATTTCACAAATAAGAATGAACATTTTGTGGAAAAATTCGCGGTAGTGATAACAGAACTGCGTGAGCATTAATAGCATTTCCCCAGTTGACCGGCACTGTTCGCAGTATTCATTCCACAACGCGTATGTAGGCACATGCACTTCGAGGTAGATCAGGCATACCCTCCAAATTTTTAATAATGAAATTAGTTGTCAAATCCGGAAGCAGCTATATGTCCTGACAGAGTTCCTCAGTTTATAAACGATCCCCGACTTTTTCAATAAAATCTCAGTGAATGCATTGGTACATTTTCGAGCCAGGGCGTCCTATCTTCTGTATAACAGTGCTGTGGCTCACAAAGGAGCGTAAGACCTTTTTTAAGCACGTAGGAAGATAGGTTGTTTTTTTATGAATAATTTTGGTTTCTCTTCTACAAGTGCCACTAGAAAATTACCAGTTTTAAAACGTTTGATATAACAATTTACTGGTACACCTTGTATTGTATTCTTGCTTGTTACTAAGCAGCCCCGATCAATTTTAGGTATGTAACTAATTTGTTGTGTATTAATTTCAAACCCCAGAGTGCTATATGTAAAAAAAGAATCATTTTCATTGAAACAAGTAAAAGTACCGTTATAAATTTCAAGTTCTAAAAGCCTTCTGCACGTCATTTCCAGACTAACATTATAAGCGCGCAGTATTTTAGGAATTAGGACCATTGGATTATGGTATTTATTGGCTAGGGTAAGTATATTGTGTTTAGGTTTAAGCATTTCGGTTGAAAAGGCATCAGCTTCAGCATGAAGTATAGGGTCTTCTTCATTCTCAATAAAGCTAATATCGCCCTGGTGACATAGGTATACGTGTGCTAGTTCATGTACCACGCCAAATCGCTGACTTGTAAGTGGTCTATTACTGTTAACGCAAACATGCACTGAGGTATATTCAGGTTTGTCCAAAATCATGGCACATATATCCATAGGGAAATCTTCTTCATCAAGCACAACAGGTTTAAAGTCAAGTATTTGATTGGCCAACCAAATAACATTAAATGGATATTTAGGTCTGAGCGCATTGACTAATAATTTTGCTTCTATTGTAGCATTTGACTCCGTCAAAATGTCAGCTCCTAATGAATATATCGAATTCTATTGAAATTTGTCGGAAAAACAGCAGAACCACCGCTAATCTGATAAGCTCCCCTTTGAGTAGACACCTGAAAAAACAAAAATTCAGGGCTACAC
>JAENZP010000032.1 GCA_016841205.1 Desulfoscipio geothermicus | reverse complement strand
AGGTTTCGGTCTGTTCAAGCGTATCCCTCATAACTTGTTCTTCAATTCCTACAATCTGATTTATTACTTGAAACATTTTACTCATAAAATTTTGAGCATCGACTATTAGCTCAGTTGCTTCATCTTTATGACCCTCTTTAACCATGGTTTGAACTTCAGTTTGCATATCAATATAAGTGTTATACATTAATTTTAACTTGGACACTAATTGCTTTGTCTGATTTAATTTTACTGATTTGTCCAGATCATTTAGGGCTATTAATGTTTTTTCCCTAGAATCTTCTATTCTTTGAAAATCATTTTCAATACTTTCTTTATCTTTATCTAGCACGATAAGATCCCTAAAAAGCTTGCTAGTATTACTAATTTCATAGCGAACAATATTTGCTAAGCGGACCTCTTCATAGTTAACCCGCACCACTTCGTTCATGTTATTTTTAAATTGGCTAACCATATTAAGAGAAGCTACAGTGATAATTATTACTAAAACCAAAAAAACACCAAAATCAATATATAATTTATTTCTAAATTTCATAGAAACCTTATCCCCCCATCTTTATTGTAAATTTCTGCATGTGATGATAAAATCCTCTCTGTTTGCCATTATTTTCTGATATATTAATAATTTCTGTTTTTCTATCTTTTTTAGATACTAATAATTTCATAAATTCTAATTATTATCTGTTATTCCAGCAATTTATTTGTCACCATTTTCGTCTTTAAACGTCCATTTAGCCTGTCTTCAGTCTCACCAAACTTTCATCCACCTCTAACAATAAGCCTTATCGCACCGGGTAATGTCAAAAGCAGGATTTTATTATAGTTATGGTATAATCTAACATTTTAAAATTATAGTAAACCCCGCTATCAATAACAGGGTATAAATCTAAATTTTTCTGCAATTAGAAAGGATTTCCTCACAAACATCGCGAAAAATTAGTCAAGGGGATTTTAGCCTTTATATGCGGAAGAAAATTTATTTTAAGAAATGTTTAAGTTATTAAGTGAAAGAAAGAAGTTAACTCCGTGGTGCATACTCTTGCTAATTATTACACTATCATTAATGTCAGGATGTACACCTTAAGAAAGGGAAGTGAAAACCACTGTGTCCAAAGCTAATACCACCGTTATACCGGATCCAGTCTATGAGAGACCTGAAACAATAGCATCGTGTACCGAAGCTAAACAACTGCTCTTCGACGGAAACAAAAGATTTATGGAAGCTAAGCAGGCAAATATTGACACGGGGAGCACGAAAAGAGAAGCTTTATTAAAAGGGCAAAAACCTTTTGCAGTAATAATCAGCTGTTCAGATTCCCGCGTACCACCGGAGTTGATATTCGATCAAGGTTTGGGTGACCTGTTTGTAATACGCAATGCGGGCAATATAATTGATGCAGTTTCCTTGGGAAGTGTAGAATATGCCGTTGAGCATCTCAAGACACCCCTCATTGTAGTAATGGGCCATCAGAGTTGTGGAGCTGTAACAGCGACTGTTGAAGGCGGGGAAGCCCCTGGCAGTATAAGTGCAATTGTGGAGAAAATTGCACCGTCCGTAGAAAAGGCTAAACAAGCTGGAGACGTTTTCAAGGAAGAACTAATTGAAAAATCCATTAGGGAAAACGTTAAGACAACAATTGCAGAAATCGAAAAGAGTCCCATCGTGGAACATGCTCTAAAAAAAGGAGAATTGACCATATTAGGTGCCGAATATCACCTCAACTCCGGTGAGGTTGAATGGTTAAACGAAGGCGAAAAGGGCATGTGTTAATGGAAATGAATATACTTATGTGAACAAACTCATCAAGATCGGTTTTGATATTGACACGTCCATATTTAGAATCAAGCCTGGAACAGATTTGGCAAGTACTTATATTTAGGTTGATAATAACGGTTTTAGCTAGGACAAAGCTTCGGAATTTAAGTTTCATCAAGAGAATATCATGCTTACCATTATTTCTATGAAAGGCACCCCGGCTTACGGGTAACGATAGAGCTAAACCCCTATTAGCAATTGGTAGGAGGAGGTTATTTAACCCCCTCCTCTCTTACTTTTGCTGTATATTAAATTAAGATAAATATGTGCCATATAGCCTTAAACAACTGCCGATGTAGGCGGGTTTTCTTATTTTACCACGGTATCCCGGAGGTGCTAAATCAGCAGGTTATTAATCTAAAGGAGTTTAAAAATAAAAGTAGAATGCCTATATTAAAAGCTTCAAACGGTAATGTTTTCCAGGACACAACAAAGGGGGATATATATAATGGAACTTATGCTAAAAGATAAAAATTGCATTATCACCGGATCGGGACGTGGTATCGGGCGGGCTACCGCACTGCTTTTTGCTAAAGAAGGCGGCCGTGTAGTAGTGAGTGATTTGGACGCAGGTCCGGCTAATGACGTAGTAGAAGAAATCAAGACCAGCGGCGGCCAGGCTGTGGCCTGCGTGGGCGATGTAACCGACCCAGCATTTCCGGATAGGTTGATAAAAACCGCCGTGGAAGCCTTTGGACCTAGCATTGATGTGATCGTCAACAATGCGGGCTATATCTGGGACTCGGTCATCCACAAAATGAGCGATGAGCAATGGGACGCCATGCTCAAAATACACTTAACCGCCCCCTTCCGGATTATCCGGGCCGCCGCCCCCTATATCCGGGAAACGGCTAAAAAAGAAAAAGAAGCGGGCCGTTTGGTGACCCGCAAAGTCATCAACATTGCTTCCACCGCGGGTTTGGACGGCAGCGCCGGGCAAACCAACTACTCTAGTGCCAAAGCAGCTCTAGTAGGCTTTACCAAAAGCCTGGCCAAAGAATGGGGACCGCTGAATGTCTGTGTTAATACAGTAGCTTTTGGTTTTATCGAGACTCGCCTCACCCAAGTTAAAGAAAAGAATGACCTCATCGAACTGGACGGCAAAAAAGTATCCGTTGGTATCCCGGAAAATAGACGTGAAATGCTTAAACCTATGATACCCCTTAAAAGGTTTGGCACTCCCGAAGAAGGCGCCGGTGCCGTACTGCTCATGGCCTCGCCGCTGGCGGATTATATTAGCGGAGAAGTATTACGCGTTGCGGGAGGAAAATAAGCCATTAATAAAAAAAGCCGTCACCTGCTTTTAAAATTAAGAAGGTGACAGCTTTTTGTTTTTAAGATAAAAATAATTCCGGCTCTCTCCGGCTGGCGAATTTAACCTCTATATCCTGTTTGTGTTCTAAGAAACCTGGATCATCAAAATATTTGGCTTGAGTAGGACATTTTTTGATACAGGCACCACATTTCATACAAATGCCATTTAATTTGGTAACATCCTCTTCATCAATAGAACCCAGTGGGCAGACATTGACACAAAGCTTACAATCTATACAAACGTCGGTATTTGTTTTTGGGGTAACCTTTCTAATATCAATCGGATCACCATTGGCACTTTTGGGCATATAATAATTTCCTAAAGGCTGGTTACCTGGCACAAATACAGGCTTAGTACTATCAGGACCTGTTAATTTCTTATATATTTGATCGGCAAAATCATTTGCTATAGACATATCTTTTTCATCAGGCCTATTTTGGCCGAGGATTTTAGAAAATGAATGTTCTCCTATAAATGCACCAGCTGCAATAACCTTAAAACCTTTCGACTCAAGAATACCTTTTAATTCAATAGCAGCATCATCATAATTACGGTTGCCGTAAACAACTACACAAACTGCTAGTGCACCATTGCCCGCAATAGTATCTAAATATTTTAACAATAAGTTGGGAACTCTTCCTGCAATGACTGGAACGCCAAAAACAACTAAATCCTCTGTAGTAAAAGATACCGCTGCCTTTCTAGCTCCGGGCAAAGTAAAATCAATATTATTTACATTTTTACCATCATATCCAGCGATCTTATTGGCTATTGCTAATACTATTTTTTGGGTAGTGCCTGTAGCACTAAAATACATGGCATTGATTTTTTTATCCACGATAATTCTGGTACCACCTTTCTTAATTTTTTTATGGCGATTGCCAGCAGCAGTCAAAAACCCCTTCAACCTATAATACACTATTTAGTCAATTAACTGTTAATAAAATTTATTTCATCAGGTCTGCAAGCGGTACTAGTGGAAACATTGGCTACACGAAGCTGGAGTCTGGCCGTATATAAAATAACAGATTACCATCCCTAGGAGGTTGGTACGGTGTTTAACCATCTTCCAGAGGATATTGATCCAGTTGTTTTAAAGTAAAGGTTAGTATTAATCCCCATAATATGACTCCAACAATATCGACTTGAAATGTCATTAAAGGGAATTTGTCCGTAAGAAAAGGAACTCTATATAACTCGGCAATCGATCTGAAAACAAAAGTAAGAAAAGTGGCATAAAGGGGTCCTTTAATTAAATATCCTCTCGAAGTTGCTTTCGGGATAAGGTAAACAAATATAACACCTAAAAAGCCATCCCATAATAGTTGAAAGATTATATTTACAATGATCGCGTTCATATTTTCGGGCCGATGACCAAACATTAAAATTGAAGTCCAGTCAATATAACGAATTTCAGTAATTTTAAATACATAATAAGAAATAAAGTTATAAATATTTAAGAAGACCCCTGCAATGACACCGGCAATAAAACCCCGATGAAATCTATCCATAAAACTATTCCACCGCCCCCACATATTATCAATCTTATAGTATTATTTACACTCAAATTAAAAATTATCAAAAGGCCAGTTTCAATGGTCGGGTAGAGGTATGCTTGGCACCTGCTCATGGCTAACAAAATTACACTTTTTACCATTGATTACATTGTCGCTCTCACCTGTTGTACTGCTAACGGTTAAAAAATAAGCCCTCGTAAGGGCTATGCAAAAATGGCCACCGCATATCCACCACTTGGTCCCCATGGTAACACCTTCCTTCATACGTGCATAGTATAAAACGGTAACAACAATAAAGCCCTAGGAGAAGAGGACTGTTTATGGGTTATGGTGCTCGATGTGGTGGAGAAGTTGCCGGTGGCTGTAGTTGTGGTTGCGGAAATGGTGGTTTTATTCTCTTTCTGATTCTCATTCTTCTGGTATTTGGTATAGGGTTTATCTGATGCAGCGTGGGTTCAGTGGAGGATGCTAGATTAAACACAAAGCACACCGGAAGGGGCGTTTTGTGTTCATAATCACCTGCAGTGCGGGGTATGTTATAGCAGAAACATATTCTACTCTCTCCTTATTAGTACAGCCCCTGGTTTGGATGATGGCCGGGGGCTTTGCTTTTTTAGGGCAATGCATACGGCGCAGAAAAAGGCGGCGCGGGGTGGGTGCCGCCTTAAGCTATAACCTACAAGTAGTATAAATTTAAATCATACTCTGCTTTCATATAGTCTAAATATTCTTCTTTATGATTACATGGCTTACCACAATTGCAAAATTCCGCATCAATCTTTTTTAATAATACTTCTTTTAACTTTTTAAATTCAAAGATTGCTTTTACTTTTAAAGCAGAATAGTGAAAATTTATAAAAACTAAAATTACAATTATTGCAATAATTATTGCGTCTATTTGCGTATCAAACCAATTAAGTAAATTAACTCCATTTAAACTAATGAATAAAATAATTAAAAAAATACAAGCCCCTAAAGAATAAAAAACTACATTTGTTAGATGATTTTTCCGTTCTTGCCAATATAATAATTGCTTTGCTATTTCTAAAGTTGATTTGTTAATTACCCCATTCCATCTATTTTCCATTCTTTTAGGCATATAATCCCCACCTCCAGAAACAAGCTATATTTCCATATTATGTATCATAAATAATTATTAGTACAAAAAGACACAGGAAAAAGACGTTAGTTAGCTGCAGGTGGATTGGCTTAAGCAATCGGGGCATTTGTGTAATATGTGTACGGCACTATTGCCATAGCAATAGGAATTGTGTGGTAATATATTATTTTATGCCTTTTTTAAGCTGGTAGTGCGGGTAGAACGATTTCTCTAGATCGTATATCTTTAATGGGCAACCAATTATGCTTTAAACTTCCTTTCAAATGACTCCTGTTGGGATTAACATATTACAGAAATTTTTTTTAATACCCCTGCCATATGCATTATCACCGGTTGTCAAGTTTATATGTCAATTGCAAACAGGCCCATTATACCGATAAACACCACATGCATAATGATAATATAAAGGCTCAATGTCACCGCCTCCTTACCTTTATTATACGTGCTATTATGGCTATTAACAGGTTATAACAAATAATAATTTTTCTTCCACCAAGATTAAGCTGAGGGACTTTTCGTTTGGGTAAAAAAAACAAACCCCGGCACAATGATCTGCACCCTGTCAAGTAGACAGTGAAAAAAACAACAGATTTCGGGGATGG
>JAENZP010000017.1 GCA_016841205.1 Desulfoscipio geothermicus | reverse complement strand
CGATGGTACTTGGGCTTTTGCCCCGGGAGAGTAGGTCGTTGCCGGAATTAATTTTGAGCCCCCTGGTTTTGTCCAGGGGGCTTTAGTATATAACGTTATATACTGTTGATGATGAATATTTGATTTGCGTTTGTCAAAGTTAACCGTCCTGCGTAAAAATACTTATTCTTTTAGGACAGCAGTATTAGTCTATGTATATAATGAGTAAAAAGGGTATTGCTAAAAAGAATAGTGGATTGTTTTAAATAATCATAGATATTCGGAGGGAAATGTGGACTTTAAAAGTATGGTATTGAAACTCGTTGATCTTTATGGCTACTGGGCGGTTTTTTTTACCATGTTTATTGATACATTGGGTATCCCCATGCCATCAAAGACAATGCTTACCTTATCGGGATATTTTTCACAGATGGGTATTTTAAATTTATATTGGATTTTTATAGTAGCTATGGCTGGTACATTGGGCGGGTTTGCTTCGGGATATAACATCGGCCGAATAATCGGAACAACGTTTATAGAAAAATACGGTCATTATGGAGGCATAACACCTGAAAAAATGGCCAGGATAGAAAAATGGTTTAATAAATACGGCCTTTATGCTATATTTATCGCTTATTTTTTACCTGTGGCCCGTAGTGCTGTACCTTATCTTTCCGGAATAAATAAAGTGCCCTTTATTCCTGCGATCAGCATGGCGGTGTTAGGAGCTGCTTGTTGGATAATTACGCTAATATCATTAGGGTTTATCATTGGTCGAAGCAGGATGAAGTTAGATGTCCTACTTAATGACTATTATCTATATTTAATTGCCGGAGTAGTAGTGCTTATTGGGATGACTGTTTGGGGGAAAATAAGAATTAAAAAGAAACATAGTAAGGCTCAATGACATTTATAATTTGGCGCTAACATCAGATTTTTTTACTGGAACAGGAATAATGGATAACGACAGAACACAAGGTGCCAGGCACCGTTAAGTTAACTAGTTAACTTATTATCCCTATTCTTGAGTTGCAACAAGGTTATACTCTTGTTCACCAAGCATCAAAAGTGCGGAAGAACCAATATATTTGACATTACCGTTTTAAAAAGAAAAGACCACACTATTAAATAATGCGGTCTTTTTCCTTATGGTTAGAAATATTACTAATTTACTTGTGTAGCATCATAATTCTGTCCGCTATCTGTAGCAATAGCCTTTACATTATTCGGTACGCTTACCTTAACACTTCCCGTGCTCTCTCCACCGCTGCTGTCAATAGCAATAAATGTAATTTCATAGACTCTGCCATCGCCATTACCTGCTCTTTCAGCACGAACGCTAGCTATACTTTTCTCTATTATGGATGCATCAGGCGAGTGGGTCTCGCCACCTGAACTGATCGCAGTGGTTGCCTCATCGCTGGTGATCTCCGTGATCTCTATAGTAACCGGATCACCGTCTGGATCTGTTACCCCAAGAATGCTAATATCAACAAACTTATGATTTGGGGGCCAGATTGTTGCTATGCTTGGGTATGCTTTGGTAGTGTCTGGAGGAATATTCGTGACCTCTGTTCTTACGGTGATATCCTCTAAAATCGGGCTCTGTCCAGTAGTGGCGCGCTTGAAATTGACGGTAACCTTGAGATATTGCCCATCAGCAACAGTGGTATCAGCACCATTTACAACATCTAATGGAGCACCAAAGTTTACTCCGTCATTACTGCTTGCCACTGTAACATTTATGTTGCCGTCACCAACTATAACTTCATTCCAATCAATTACGCCCCATTTTGCATCTGTAATACTGCTGTTATATATTACCGACCATGTCCCCATATTTGGAGCGCCTTGCAGGGTGCTGCCGGTCATGTCACTATAATTGTATAAATTCCCACCCAAGTCATCTGTTGTATCAACGACTGTGCCAACATGGGTAACTCCGTCAGACCCGATAGGTCCAGCATTAGGATCTATTTTTACAGCTACCCGACCGTAATAACAGGTTGCCCAGATAAATCCTTTGGCATCAACAGCCACACCTGTTGGCCCTTGAGGAACAGAAACGCTTCCTACATAGGTACCGTCATTCTTCAAATGTCCTATGGATGCTCCATTAAGGGAATGAGCTACCCAAATGTCGTCATTTTCATCAGCAACACAACCTTGAGCCCAAGTAAATCCCTGAGAGTATTTGCCCAATAAACTACCATCTGGAGCATACTTGCTGATAGTGCCTCCGCCATAACTAGTATCCCATACGTTGCCATTCGAATCTATGGTAAGTCCATAACCACTTCCTAAATAGTTTACTGTGCCGTTAACAGTATCCCATCTTAAAAGTTGACCCGAAGATTCTGACCAAATTACGTTATTCTCATCAATCAGCCCACCATATCCACCAGCACTAAAGGGACCCTCTGTTCTTATAATTACCCCTGTATCACCATCAATCAAATTAAAAATTCGGCCACTTATACCACTGACCCATACATTGTTATTTTCATCGACAGAAACATGTCTTGTGCCAGATGAACTCACCAGAACATAATTTATAATGCACTCATCATCCGCAGTAGTAGCATCTGAGCCAGTCCAGTTTCTTATATCACCAAGACCAGTGGAGGTATCACATATACCATTGCCATTTCTGTCAACCCACAGACCGCTTTCAGGTGTACATACACGGGTTACGGAATGGCCGTCACGATTAGCAACCCAAACACTACCATTTTTATCTACTGTCGTTCTGGAAGGATTTGTAGGTTCTCCAGCCGGCGCTGTTTTATATTCACCAAGCACATCTCCGGTTTCTGTATCAATTTTTACAATAGTCCCTTTTGTGGATACTGCTACCCATATTATGTTTAAGGGTTTTGTAGTATCATCAAGTTTAATTTCATCATCTGTAGTGACTACATTGATTTTTGTTCCCAGGTTAAAGTCATCCGTCGTAGTATAGGTCTTTTCTGCATAATCACTGTTTGCAAATATTACTCCAACATTCAAAGTAACCAAAATTATTAACATTAAAAAAATAACCATTATTTTTTTTGTCATGCGCTTATTCATCTTATCAGCTCCTTAATATAACGATAATTTTTGGAAGTAAAAAGGCTCTTTAAAAGAATTTACTTTAAAGCCAGCCAAAGGTGGTTTTTTATCACCTCCTGTCAAATAATATAAAAAGCAATAAATTATATATCTCACTCCTTCCTGTTTAACTGTCTACCAAAGGCAGCATATAGAAATCTAAAATAATTTCCTCTTTAACTTAACTAGCTATATAATCACCTATCATATCCTTTTATTGTTTAACATTCCTAATGCGAACACATGTTTAAGTATTTTTAGCAACCCCTATAATTAAATTATACTTTGCGTATTAGTACTTGGGGGGGTGTAAGCATCTGTAAAAATTATCGGACAAGTTACCCATCCTACAAACTTCTAGTTTTATCAACAACGCTTGTAACATTGCTTAATATGTAATCAATTTAATTTGATATTAATAATGCCAACAAATGTAAAATTAAAGTTCACTTTAAAATCACTAGCGTTATATAAAGAGAATTTCTATAATGTCAAGTTCTATAACAACTAGATAAAGCAATAATCACACCTTGGTAGTTACAGACAAAGATGCTTTAAATGGTTTTTGACAGAGGATATGAGGACTACAAGAAATTTGATAATCAATGCGAAAATAGTGCTAGGTTTATTACCGGCCTAAAGGGCAATGCAAAAATTGAAGTAATCAAAGAATTTCCGGTAGATTCAGCAAGCCAAATTAAAAAGCATCAAACCGTTCACCTGGGGACAAAGGGCATTAATCAAATAGAAACATCCTCTTAGACTTATGGAAGTCGAAGATCTCAAGGTAAACCCGTAACTATCATCACCAACGATTTCAAGTTGGACACCGAATAAATAGGTGACATCTACCGCAATCGCTGGCAAATAGAACTGTTCTTTAAATGGATTAAACAACACTTTCTAGTTAAGCACGGCACAAGCCAGCAAGCCGTGCAAAAAGTTGTTTAGCGTTAATTAAATTATTTCTTTATGTCACTAAAGTTGATAACAGGGTATAAAGAGCCATTGTTAAATATTAAAAAATTGCTAGATGCCTATCTTTACGAACCTTTTACCGCCTTCGCCGCAAACCTAAACGCATATCAAAAGGACGACGTAAAATAGAATGCGAAACTATTTTTCAAGAAATAGTAAGCAAGTAGAAGCAGGTGAGACAATTTACCTTTACGATCTAACAATGATCTTTTTAGTTTAACAACAATATATGCTGTTAAAATGTGGATGAGGGCTACAGATTGCTTGGTTGTTCCTCTAACATCGTAGAGAAAAAACAGTTTGCTTATATACACCAATATTACAAAATCACTACATAGCTCACGGTTTTAGACTAACCCTAATGGAAAAGTACTTTATAACAGTTACCAGAAAATATTACCATATTTTATATTAAAATGTAATATTGTTTTAAATTAATTTATTTATAAAATTTCGACAAATGCGAATAAAGATTGCTGTAGATAAATTGCTTCTTAATTTGCATATAACCGGCCCGCCCTGGACAAAAATTCCATATGATTAACTTTTTTTAACAGCCTTTAGCGGACAAAGTATACACCTATGGCTACCTCGTTTTTATTTACAGCTATTTCCGACTAATAAACAATCAGTTTTGTGGATTTATAGTTTGGGTATTATTTGATATTGCAATGATAAGCAATATGGCGAATTAAAGCGGTTTTTTAAGTAATTTGCAGATAAAATTAATTCCCTGTAACTTTTCTAATCATACCAATAATCTAGTAGTGGTTAGATATTTACAGAGGGAAGAGTTTAAAGGGGAAAGATTTTTCTGAATAAAAAAGCGGCTGACATTTTAACGCTTGTCAGACCGCTTAAATTGGTTACTACGTAAGGCTTTTTTACTTAAAGTTTTACCATAATAACTGATGATACGTTAAGCCGTCAATCTTTGTTCTGTACTGTAATCCTTGGTAAAAGGACTGTTTTTAACAGGCAAGTCAATTTATCTAAGCCCATTAGTCATTCTCCTTTTCTATTTCACAGATCAAACATTCCTTATGTTAATCAAGCTTTTTACCGCCTTCGATATGCTTATGGTAACTTTATCCTGTTCCACATCCCCCACCCAATCCAGGCAGCGACTAAGACTAGACCTATACGCCAACAAGCGTTCCAATATATATTGGGTGTCTTCCGGCAAGTCAACAGGACAATGGCTCTTATTTTTTGTAAATGTTAATTTGCAAGGCAATCCCTCTTCGTTGTAACTAATATCACCCAAAAGGAAAATAGTTGGTTGTGTATGACGCAGAAGCTAGTTGTTCAGGCCCTAAGAATAGCCACACATCAACGAAAACCAGGCTATGGACTACTTCACATTCTGACCGTGGTAGTCAATATGCTAGTCACGCATACCAACGTTTGCTGAACGGACATGGCATTAAGTGCTCTATGAGCCGAAAGGGAAACTGTTGGGAAAACTGTAAAATTCAAAGAAATAGTGATTAAGACACTGTCTAATTTATCGGGGGAAGACCATTTATTCTTTGGCAGACTGGTGCCGGTTAAGGATTGGCAAAACAAATTAGTTGCTCAGTTAAGATTTTGGAGACGCCAATAATAATTATTTAAAAAATAAGAACCTCCAAATTATCGCGCAATAGGTGACAATTTTGGAGGTTCTTATGATATAAATCAGGCTATTCACCCAGATAGGCCGAGCGAACCTTTTCATCTGCCTGCAGCTCCTTGGCATCCCCTGACAGCACCACCCTGCCGGCTTCCAGCACATAGGCCCGGTGGGCCACCTGCAGAGCCATAAAGGCGTTTTGTTCTACCAGCAGGATGGTGGTACCCTGGCTGTTAATGGTTGAAATGATGGAAAAGATCTCCTCCACCAGCTTGGGGGAAAGGCCCATCGAGGGCTCATCCAGCAGCAGCAGTTTAGGCCTGGACATGATGCCCCGTCCAATGGCCAGCATTTGCTGCTCGCCACCCGAAAGGGTGCCGGCAAACTGGTTGGCACGCTCCTTCAAGCGGGGGAACCGGGAAAACACCTCATCCAGGGAGGCGGCAATTTCCCCTTTATCACGCCTTGTATAAGCGCCCATGCGTAAATTCTCCAGGACCGTCATGTCGCCGATTACCTTGCGTCCTTCGGGTACGTGGGAAAGCCCTTGTGTCACTATTTTATGGGGAGCCATGCCGGTAATATCCTGTCCCTGGAAGGTAATGGTCCCCGCTTTGGGTTTTATGAGCGCTGAAATGGTGCGTAATGAGGTGCTCTTGCCCGCGCCGTTAGCGCCAATAAGGGTTACAATTTCACCTTGTTTAACTTCAAAGGATACGCCATGCAGGGCTTTAATCAAACCGTAATATACTTCTATATTTTTTACTTCAAGCATTAGGCGAACGCCCCCTTGCCCAGGTATGCTTCCAAAACCTTTGGATCTTGTCTTATAACGCTCGGCAGCCCGGCAGCAATCACCTCGCCGAAGTCCATAACCACCACCCGGTCACACAGGTTCATGACTAAGCCCATCTGGTGTTCGATGAGGAGCACTGTAAGGTTAAATTGGGCTTTAACGTTTTTAATTAACTCCACAAGATTTACTACCTCGGAAGGGTTCATGCCGGCGGCGGGCTCATCCAGCAGAAGCAGCTTGGGACTGCCGGCTAGGGCCCGGGCTATCTCCAGGCGGCGTTGGTCTCCGTAAGGCAGGCTGGCTGCCGTATCATTGGCCCGGTTGGCTAGATTTAAAGTTTCCAGCAAGTTTATGGCTGCGTTGGTAATTCTTTTTTCCTCTGAGCGAAACCTGGGGGTCCGGAAAATTGCACCCAGGAGTCCATAGTCCGTACTGGAGTGAAAGGCCGCCCGCACATTGTCAAGCACGTTATTGTCCTTAAATAGTCGGATATTCTGGAACGTTCTGGCAATACCAGTGTTGCAAATTTCAAAGGGGGCTTTTCCCACCAGGGTGTTACCCTCAAAAACTATTTCACCCGAGGTAGGAGGAAAATGACCCGTAATTAAATTGAATACCGTGGTTTTACCAGCCCCGTTTGGACCGATCAGACCGACCACTTCACCTGGTTCAAGTGTCAGGTTTATATTGCTTACAGCCTGTAGACCGCCGAAAGACTTGCACAGGTTACTAACTTTCAGGAGCGGCATTTTTTTTACCCCCTTTTGTCAGCACAGCCCGTGGTGCTAAAACCCCAATTTCCTTGTTGCCGAACAGCCCTTGCTGGCGCACCAGCACAAGGATGATCAGCAGCACCGCATAGATAACCCCGCGCCAGTCCATGAATGCCTCGCCCAGCGCGAACCGCAGTCCTTCTTGCAGGAACACCCAGCCAACGGCGGTGACTACCGTGCCCGTCAGGCTGCCCATGCCTCCGGCCACTACAATAATCAGGAAGTTGAAGGACTGTAAGAAATCAAAGCTGCTGGGATGTAAAAATGGGTAACAATGTGCGTAGATACCGCCGGCCAGCCCGGCCAAGGCGCATCCGAATACAAATACCAGCATTTTATACTTAGCCGGGTTGATACCCACCGCGCTGGTGGCAATTTCGTCTTCCCTGATCGAGGTACATACCCGGCCATAGGTGGAATGTAAAAAATTACGGGAAATAATAATCGCCAGCACGGTGAAAAAGAATACCCATTCAAAGGTGACCACCTGGGGTACGCCGGTCATACCGGTAGCGCCGCCCATTTCCGGGATCAGCTTGTTGGCGTTATCCAGGGCCACCTTGACAATCACTCCGAAGCCCAGGGTGGCGATGCCCAGGTAGTCCGACTGCAGTCTTAGTACGGGTTTGCCAATTAAGTAGGCTACCAGGGCGGTAAATAACATACTTACCAGCAAAGCCAGCAGGAAAGCCGGAATGCTCCCCGTGCCCAGCATTTTACTGACCAGGCCGCCACTGTAGGCCCCTAAACCGAAAAATGCCGCGTGGCCGATGGAAAACTGTCCGGCAAAACCAAAGATCAGGCTCAGACCCAGGGAACCGATGACGTAAATTAGACTTTGATCTAAAACCCGCTGCCAGTAAGGATTTAAAAAACCTGTCAATATGGCGGTCTTTATTAATGCATAGAAAATAATTACGCCAGCAATTGATTTTATTAATTGATTGTTATTACGTCCCATATACAATACCGCCTTTTAAACCTTTTCTGTTTCTGTCCGGCCGAGGATGCCCGTTGGCCTGAATAATAGAACAACAATAAGAATACCGAAGGCAATGGCGTCGCGCAACTGGGAAGAAATAAAAGCAGCTGTCATGGTTTCCACCTGGCCCATGATTAACGCTCCCAGCACGGCACCCGGGATAAGTCCGATGCCGCCTAGCACTGCGGCGGTAAAAGCTTTTAAACCAGGCATAATGCCCATAAAGGGCTGGATCTGCGGGTAAGCTATGGCATACAATACTCCGCCCATAGCCGCCATAGCCGAGCCCAGAGCAAAGGTAAAGGAGATGGTGCGATCCACGTTGACGCCCATCAGCCGTGCGGCGTCGTGGTCGAAGGATACCGTGCGCATGGCTGCGCCCATCTTAGTGCGGTGAACGATCCACTGCAAAAAGATCAGCATAGCCACCACGGCTACCAGAATCAGTACTTGAATATTTGTGATAGTTATACCTCCGATTTGCCAGCTTACTTCGGATAGCGGGCGTTGTACCACGCGGTAGTTGGCGCCGAACACGAATCGAAGAGAACAAAAGTACTCTAGGAAAAAAGATACGCCGATGGCGCTGATCAAGGCAATCATGCGGGGCGCATAACGCAGCGGCCGGTAGGCGATGCGCTCAATCACCACCCCCAAAATAGCGCAGAACACCATCGACATTATAATAGCTACGGGCCAGGGCAAGCCCCAGTATGTGAACCCGAAATAGCCCAGGAACGCACCCACCATGAACACGTCGCCGTGGGCGAAATTGATTAACTTGACAATACCGTATACCATGGTATAGCCGAGGGCGATTAGAGCATAAACCAACCCCAGCTGTAATCCGTTGATCACCTGTTCCAGAAAAAACTCCATATCCGCTATACCCCCAAAAACAACATACCGGGGGAGAAACCCCCCGGTTTATTTAAAAATGATTAAGGTTGAACGTTGGTAACGAACTTATAGCTGCCATCCTTTTGTACTTGGAGGATAGTGGCCGATTTAACAGGGTTGCCGTCAGCATCGAAGGTAATTTTGCCGGAAACCACCGGGAAGTCTTTGATGGCCTGCAGGGCATCTTTAATTTTGGCCGGGTCATTGGAATTGGCGTCTTCAATGGCCTTTAGCAGCAGCTTGGTGGCATCATAGGCCAGGGTGGCGAAGGAATCCGGCTCGGTGTTGTATTTTTCTTTATACTTGGTGACCCAGTTAGCTACTTCCGGGCGCGGGTCATCAGAAGAATAGTGGGCGGTAAAATAACCGCCGTCCATAGTGGCGAAATCCAGTTCGCTGGAATCCCAGCCGTCACCGCCCAGGAACTTCGCGGTAATGCCTTTATCCAGGGCTTGCTTGCCAATCAAGCTGACTTTTTGGTAGTAGTCAGGAAGGTACAGGATATCGGGATCTTGCTTTGCAATTTTTGTCAATACGGCAGAAAAGTCCACATCCTGCTGAGCATAAGCCTCTTCAGCAATAACCTTGCCGCCGGAATTTTCAAACTCTGCCTTGAAAGCCTGGGACAGACCTACTGTGTAATCATTGCCTTGGTCGAACATAATGGCAGCGGTTTTAGCTTTCAGATCATTCACGGCAAACTTGGCTGCCACGGTGCCCTGGAAGGGATCTATGAAGCAGGCCCGGAAAATATAATCTTTTCGTTTCGGATCCATCGTAATCTTGGCGGCCGTGCCCGTGGGGGAAATCATTACTACTCCCCTGGCCTGGGCAATGGACGAGGCAGGGATGGTGCACTTGGAAGTAACTGAACCAACAATGGCAGCTACTTGGTCTTGGTCGATGAGTTTGGTGGCTACGTTGGTGGCTTCGGTGGCGTCATTGCGGTCATCACCCACCACTTTTTCGATGGTGTAATCTCCGGCTTTGTAGTTGGCTTCTTCCAATGCCAGCTCAAAACCTTTTTGCACTGATTCTCCATAGGTTTTTACATCACCCTGCAAGGGTGTCATTAGGCCGATTTTAACTACTTTATCGCCGCTGGTGCCGCCCTGGACGGCCTGTTCCTTGGTGCCGCCGCATCCGCTTACTAACAGGGCCATAGACATTATGGCCACCGCTAAAAGCAAAAACCATTTTGATTGACGCACTACTTTCCCCTCCTGTTAAATATTTTACATTTTGAATTTAAAGTGGTTAGCCCTTGCCTCCTTCTTAATGGTTTAAATGGTATATAAATTTCTATTCGGTTTGCAAGGCGATTCCCCTGCCTGAAGTGGGCTATTAGCTAAATTTTTTGTTGTGTTTTGTTTCCTTTTGTCTGTTAACTAAGTTTATTGAATATTGATTTGCTTCACTGAATTTGAGTTGAAAAAAATATTTTCATCTATTTTACATGTCTATGAAACATTTAAAGAATCAAGATTAATTGCCGGGCTTAAAATGGTTTCGTTAAGACTACTGCTGATATCACGTGATTCCAACATACTGTTTAAATTTGAAAAGCTTGTGTTGCTCTTATCGTACTAGCCGGTATGGTTAATGCCTTTGAATCTAAATGAAATATTTGGTATAATTAATGATAAGTAAAAAAGGGGTTATTTAATGTGAATCATAAGGTAAATAACAATAAACAAAAATCAAACGCAAAAACAGTTTTTTTAATAGGCTTTATTTTATTAGTAATCCTAAATTTTAATGAAGTTTTAAATACTATTAAATATCTTTATGGGGTTATTTTCCCTTTATTGCTTGGCGCTGCAATTGCATACGTTCTTAATATATTAGTTTTAGAGTATGAAAAAAAATTTTTCCCCAAGAGTAACAATAAATACATTAATAGCATACGCAGGGGCATGTGTATCGTATTGTCAATTTTGACTATTATACTGGTGCTATTATTTTTCCTGCGTATCGTCATCCCACAATTTAGTCAATCTATTGGTTTGCTTGCCACTGGATTTCCTGTTATATACAACAATGTGCTTGCCTGGGCCAGCCAATATATCGATGAGATTCCAATATTGCAACAGAAGCTGGAAGAACTTGATATGGATGGAACGATAGCTTTAAAGAAAGGCTTGGAACTGCTCGGTAATTGGGCTTGGGGAACGGTTTCTTTAATGGGATCAGTATTTGGTATGGTTGCTAATTTTGTACTGGCGATTATTTTTGCTATTTATATCTTGTTGGGCAAGGAAGAGCTTAAAGATAAGTTTGACAAATTATTAAAGGCTTATATGAGGGCAGAACGAAGAGAAAGATTATATGAGGGTATGCGAACAGCGAATGATGCGTTTTCAAACTATATTGTTGGGCAATGTAAAGAGGCTGTTATTTTGGGCTTATTAAGTACCATTGGTATGCTGTTTTTCCGTTTCCCTTATGCAACTATAATTGGACCGGTTATTGGGCTGACTGCACTGATTCCCATGGTTGGTGCTTATCTAGGTGCAGCTGTAGGGTTTTTGTTAATTGTCATAGTTGACCCGGTTAAGGCCGTATTTTTTATTATGTTCATTGTGGTACTGCAACAGGTTGAAGGAAATGTAATATATCCAAAAGTAGTGGGGGATAGCATAGGGCTTCCGGGAATATGGGTATTTGCTGCAATTACTGTTGGTGCCGGTTTAATGGGAATTGCCGGTGTTTTATTGGGGGTGCCAATCGCGGCGACAGTTTACAGGCTGCTTGATAAATCTATAAATGAAAGACTTAGTTAGTACCTGAGACTAACAGGTATTGATGGGTATACAAGTTTATCGAAAAATAGGCGAGGTGGAATTAGCATGCAAGAAATCAAAAGCATGATCTGCGTTTTCGATGATAACGAACTCATTGATTATTGCGGGTCTTGCCGTGGCGGATGGGCTCCCTACGGCGATCCCTCGAAAACATTGCAGGAAAATGTCCAAGAGTTGGCCGCCAAACTAAAGGATATTTTTGGTGATCAGGTGGAATGCCAGTTCATTGACGTTAAGACAAGCGCAATTAAAAACTACCCCGAGATAGAAAAAATTATTCATCAAGTGTTTTTGCCTATGACGGTGATAGACGGCATACCTCGGTTACACGGCTATTTTGACCAGAACCTGATCATCGATACTGTTAGGAAGCAGCTGAATAAAACTGAACAATAAGGTGGTTCTGTTCATTTTCACCTAACTGGTTAACTTTATCTTTGACAGGATCTTATATCCGTATTTTCAGAAAATATATCAAATAACCCAATAAGATAAAAATTCTATACACTGTTAATTGTTAATATTATCACTTGAAGAAGGAACCTGAGACTTTTCCAGCGCCAAAGCCTGCTTTAATTGTTCGTTTTCTTCTTTAAGCGCAGCTACAGCTTTATTTGCATCTTTTATTTTTTTCTTTAGCTTAAAAAGTCTGATTATACTTAGCAAGAAAACTGTAACAGCTCCAACAATTGCCGAAACTATAATAATTAAAGCTTGCGATATAGTTAAATGCATGTATAAGAATTTGATGTCCGCAGTATTGGCGTTTTGCACTGCGAAAATAGCTACGATTACCGCAAATAATAACGATAAAACAAATCTCCAATCCAATGCTATCCCTCCCCGTTTAACAACGAAGTTGCATTTCGTTTACTATTAAATTATTGTCATTATAACAATTAATCGATAAACTGACAAATCTTAAAATTTTGTACATTTGAGACGAACTTTCAAAACAAAATTAGAGGTTACCTGAAGCAAGTTAGCATCTAATATAAGTGAACCCCTAAGATTACAATGTCTCGGGGTTTAATTTTTGAAGCAAGTTCGGGGGTTATACAATCCAAGGCACCTAGTGCTACACAATTTATTAGTAAAAGGAATACGTGGAAAAGGCGCGAATATTAGGTAATGTTCTAAGTAAATGCTAATAAGCAAAATAAGGTTATGGAGGGTATATAGATGAGCGTAAGCATTGCCATTATCGGAGGCACTGGGGTATACGACCCCAATATATTGACGGATATTACAGAGGAAAAAGTAGATACGTCTTATGGCAGTATCAGGGTGAAAGTAGGCAGTTATCAAGGCAAACGTGTGGCATTTATGCCACGGCATGGTGAAGACCATTCCGTTGCGCCACATTTAATAAATTACCGGGCCAACATACACGGTCTGCGCATGTTGGGTGTAAAAAATATTTTTGCCACTGCTGCGGTGGGCTCTTTAAATACCGATATGAAGCCTAAGGATTTTGTTTTCATAGATCAGTTCTTGGATTTTACCAAATCCAGGCCGCAAACATTCGCAGAACAAGGGGTTATCCATTTGGATATGACCGACCCGTATTGTCCCCGGCTGCGCCGGGTGCTGTGTGATGCCGCTCAAAAACTGGGTTTGCCTTACCACAAAACGGGGACGTATGTATGCATGGAGGGGCCGCGCTTTGAAACACCGGCGGAAATTCGTATGCTTCGCCAGCTGGGCGGAGATGTGGTGGGTATGACCAGCGTACCTGAGGTGGTACTGGCCCGGGAAGCGGAAATGTGTTACGCCACTATAGTCATGGTCACCAATTTTGCCGCCGGAATATCCTCGGACCCGCTGTCTCACCAAGAAGTGGTGGGTGTGATGAATGAGAATGTGCATAATTTTAGAGGTTTAGTTATGGAGGCCATTGCCACAGTTGACGAGCAAGCCGACTGCAGGTGTCAACATCTGCCCGAGTCCCCGTCCGCAGTAAAGTAGCTTTCGTTTTGAGCGCATAGTTGGAAAGGACCGGTGTTGCGCAATATGGAGACCATGCGTTGGGTTGACGGTTATTTAGAAATTTTGGATCAGACGCTGCTGCCGGAAAAGACTGAGTATATCAAGTGCGAGCATTACACAACGGTTTGTGATGCCATCCGCCGGCTAAATGTGCGAGGCGCGCCGGCTATTGGGGCTGCCGCTGCTTATGGGCTGGCCCTGGGCGCCGCGATGCTAAAACCTGCGGGCCGGGCTGATTTTATCGTCGCGGTGGAGCAAATCGCTCGGGATTTGTCTGCCACCAGGCCCACGGCGGTGAATTTGCAGTGGGCTTTAGACCGGATGCTTGGGGTGCTGCGTTGTACCGGCTTCGATAATATAGGTGTATTAAAGGAAATATTGTTATCAGAGGCTCATGCCATTTACCGGGAAGATCTAGAGAGCAATCGTCGCATGGGCCAATTTGGTGAAAAGCTGATCCCCCAAAGCGTGGCTATTTTAACGCACTGTAATGCCGGTGCTCTGGCCACCGCTGGTATTGGCACTGCTCTGGGGGTAATCCGGGCCGCCCACCAGGCCGGTAAAAGTATCCACGTTTATGCCGATGAAACTAGGCCGTTGCTTCAGGGTGCCCGTTTGACCACCTGGGAATTGATGCAGGATAAAATACCGGTGACGCTGTTAACTGATAACATGGCAGGTTACTTAATGGCCTGTGGTAAAGTGGATCTGGTTATTGTCGGGGCGGATCGCATTGCCGCCAATGGCGATGTGGCTAATAAAATAGGCACTTATAGTGTGGCAGTGCTGGCCAAAGAGCATGGCCTGCCCTTTTATGTAGCTGCGCCTGTATCCACTATTGATTTAAGCATAGCCGGGGGGCAGGAAATTCCTATTGAGAACAGGGATGAGCGAGAAGTGACCCATTTTGCCGGTCAGCAGGTAGCACCGGAGGGGGTTAGGGTCTGGAACCCGGCATTTGACGTTACGCCGAACCATTTGGTTACCGCGATTATTACAGATCGTGGGATAGCCTGGCCCCCTTATACCGAAACACTACTAGTGGTGGCCGGCAAGTAACACAGAGTATGTTAATATGATACCAATCCATGCGCTTGGCCATTTTGATTATTTAAACAAAATATATATAATGTTTAACCATGGCTAGCCAATGTTTGGTACATATATCTAAGGAGCTGATCTTTTGCCGGATTATGTTATCAGAGACATTGATTTGCATGAACAGGGGCGGCTGAAAATAGATTGGGTAGGGGCGCATATGCCTGTGCTTAATGTTATCCGGGAAGAATTCGAAAGAGATCGACCCTTTCAGGGAATCCGGGTAGCAATGAGTATTCACCTGGAAGCCAAAACAGCTTACCTAGCCGAAGTGCTCAGCGCCGGAGGGGCTGAGGTAGCGATAACCGGCTCCAACCCTTTGTCCACCCAGGATGATGTTGCCGCTGCTCTGGCTCAGGCGGGCATCCAGGTTTATGCCTGGTATGGTGCCGTTGCGGAGGAATATAATGAGCATCTGCGCCTGGTACTGGGCAATCATCCCCAGGTGGTGATAGACGATGGGGGAGATTTGGTGCACCTGTTACACACCGATTTGCGGGATCAGGCCGGAGAGGTGCTGGGCGGTGCCGAGGAAACCACGACCGGGGTGCTGCGGCTCAGAGCGTTGGAGCGGGCCGGTCAATTGTTATTTCCCATGATCTCAGTCAATGATGCCCTGTGCAAATATCTGTTTGACAATCGTTATGGCACCGGCGAGTCGGTCTGGTCTGGCATAATGCGTACTACCAACCTGGTGACCGCAGGTAAAACTGTGGTGGTTATCGGCTATGGCTGGTGCGGGAAAGGTGTGGCCATGCGCGCTAAGGGGCTAGGGGCAAAGGTGATTATTTGTGAAATTGACCCGGTAAAAGCCATTGAAGCATATATGGATGGGTTCCGCGTGATGCAAGCCGAGCAGGCAGCTGCTGAAGGGGATATTTTTATCACCGTCACGGGGTGCCGGGATGTGCTGATTGCCAAGCATTTTCAGTGCATGAAAGACGGCGCCATCTTGGCCAATGCCGGTCATTTCGATGTGGAAATCAATATTCCGGAACTGGAGAGGGTCTCGGTTTCCCGCTACGTCGTGCGCAAAAATATTGAAAAATTTAAACAGCCGGACGGGCGTTGCCTGTATTTGCTTGCCGAGGGCAGACTGGTGAACTTGGCGGCCGGGGATGGTCACCCAGCGGAAATTATGGATATGTCTTTTGCTTTGCAGGCTCTATCGGCGCTGTATATCCTGCAGCATGGCCGTGAATTGGACAAGAAGGTATATAATGTTTTGCCTGATATAGACAACCGGGTGGCTGAGTTGAAATTAAAATCGCTGGGTATAATAATAGATCGGCTTACCAGTGAACAATTCAGTTATATTAATGAGTGGCGATGCGAGTAGCAGGGCATGGTTTTAGGGTTACATGTGGAACCCATTTATAGTGGATGTAATTTGGCTAAGGGGGTTATGGAGTGTCTGCTGTTGTGGATAAGGTTAAAGAGCAGGTGATAAAAACAGGTGCACGAATGGCTGCTGCCGGTTTGGTGACGGGCGCTTGGGGCAATATATCAGCCCGGCTGCCCGGTGAGAGCCTGTTTGTAATAACCCCCAGCGGTATACCTTATGAAGCGATAAATCAGACGGATTTAGTGGTTGTGAATGGAGCCGGACGCATAATTGAGGGTGATCGAAAACCCTCTACGGAATTAATGCTGCACACGGCCATATACAGCGCCTGCGTTCATGCCGGCGCTATCGTGCATAGCCATAGTATTTATGCTAGCGCCCTGGCAGTGGCCGGGAAAACTTTGCCCCCAATCTTGGAGGACCAAGTGCAATTAGTTGGCGGCGCAGTGCGGGTGGCCCGGTATGCTCGAGCGGGCACCGCTGACCTGGCCGCTGCGGCTGTGGATGCGCTGGGACAAGGCAAGGCTGTGCTGCTGGCTAATCATGGTCTGGTGGGACTGGGTAGCACGGTGGAGGAGGCCTATCAAGTTTGCCAGGTGGTGGAAAAGGCTGCTCAGGTATATATCTTCGCGGAGTTAATCGGGCAGGCAGTAGTGATACCACCCGGGGATGTTAGTGCAGTAAGGGAGTCCTTCTTGACCGGCTATGGGCAGCAGGATTAATTGATAGAGCATAAAGCCGGAGTTTGTTTAAGAAAATTTACCTGACCCAACTAAGGAGGGTTTTTAATGGCGGATTTACTAATCAAATGTATGGCCGTTTTAACCATGGACGGCGAGGGTGATATAATCCATAATGGTGAAATTGCGGTACGGGATGATTTGATATACCACGTGGGCCCTAGCGGTTCCACACCGGGTGACTTTTCACCGGAACGGGTGTTGGATTATCCCCGGATGGTGGCCATGCCTGGCTTTATTAACTGCCATACTCATGCAGCCATGACGCTGTTTCGGGGTTATGCTGATGACATGCCCTTAATGCAATGGCTTAATGAAAAAATTTGGCCTCTGGAGGCACAACTGACCCGGGAGGATATCTATCAGGGAACGTTACTTTGCTGTGCGGAAATGATCCGTGGCGGCACCACCACCTTTGCAGACATGTACTTTGACATGGGGCAGGTGGCACGGGCCGCGGACGAGTCGGGCATGCGGGCTGTGCTCTGCCGGGGAATGATTGGCGCCGGCCCCGGAGGGGAAAGCGCGCTGGCTGAAAGTGTGGAATTTATTAAACAATGGCATGGTTACGCCGGGGGGCGGATTACCGCCATGTTTGGCCCCCATGCCCCTTATACCTGCCCGCCGGATTTTCTTAAAAAGGTGGTTGCCGCGGCTAAAGAAATGGGTGTAGGCATTCACATCCATTTGGCAGAGACCAATGATGAGATCAAAGAAATTAATGATAAATATGGTAAAACTCCCATAGCTTTAATGGAAGAGGTCGGTCTTTTTGAGTTGCCTGTACTGGCAGCACACTGTGTGCATTTGAACGACAGCGACATATTTATTTTGGCACGGCACCAGGTGGGTATAGCGCATAACCCCCAGAGCAACATGAAGCTAGCCAGCGGGGTGGCGCCGGTGACCCGTTTGCTGCAAGCGGGAGCACTAGTAGGCCTGGGTACCGACGGCGCATCCAGTAACAATAATGTAGATATGCTTGAGGAAATGCGGGCAGCGGCGTTGCTGCAAAAACTGCACACCGGTGATGCCAGCGCGCTGCCGGCGTATCAGGCTTTGCATATGGCCACTGTCGGCGGGGCCCTGGCGCTGGGTATGCAAGAGCAAATCGGGCGGTTGGTGAGCGGCCTCAAAGCTGACATAGTTTTAATGGACATGCATAAGCCGCATCTTTACCCGTTGTTTGATATTTATGCCCAGATTGTGTATGCTGCAGTGTCGTCCGATGTGCATACGGTGATCATTGACGGCCGGGTAGTTATGGAGAACCACTGTGTATTAACACTGGATGAGGATGTGATTATGGCAGAGGCTCAGCGATGCGCTGAGTTATTGGTGCAGAGAAGTAAAGTTAATGATAATGGATAATTTAAGGTATGATTAAAGCCTTGGCTAATAAAGCCAGGGCTTTAATGTTTGTACGGTTTCCTTTGACGGGTTTGTAAAATCTATTTATTTTTTTCGTATGGTGCCTAGCACTGTCTTGACGCTGGTGGCCGCGAAACTAAGAAAACCTTTGTGATGTTTTAGTACGTCTTCCAGGGCGTTTAGTACACAATCAATTTCTTCCTTGCTGACGATCAGTGGCGGTTCCAGCCTGATTACATTGGGATTATTTAAGGTATAAGCAGTTACAATGCGGTGCTTATTAAGCAATTCGACGGCCACCATACTGCCCAGGTATTCGTTAGACAGTTTGGAAACTACCCCCAATGTGGCCTTGTTGGCCAGGTTACCTGGCTGGGCCAGTTCAATGCCGATAAGTAATCCCCGCCCCCGTACCTCTTGAAGAAGAGGGTACTTTTTCTGTAAAACTTTCAGCCCCGATATAAAGTAACGGCCCTTTTCTTCGGCTGCACCCGCCAGGTTTTCCTTGACCAGTACTTCTATAGCGGCTATACCTGCCGCGGCAGCCCAAGTATTACCGCCGAAGGTGGAGGTGTGCAGGGTGGCCTTTTCTATGCTGCCATATGCTTTATTCCATATGTCGTCAGTGGCAATGAAAGCGCCGATGGGCATAATCCCTCCCCCAAGGGATTTAGCCAGGCACATAATATCCGGTTCTACGTTTTCATGCTGGCAGGCAAACATTGTCCCGGTGCGGCCAAGACCGGTTTGGATTTCATCTGCGATAAATAACGTGCCGGCTTCCCGACAAACCCGGGCTGCTTCCGGCAGGTAGCCCGGAGGTGGTGTATTGATGCCGCCTTCGCCCTGGATAGGTTCAACTATGAAAGCTGCGGCCTGGTGTTCTTTGAGGGCGCGGCGCAGCGCGTTTATGTCGCCGAACGGTACTTCAACGCATTCACTAAGCAGTGGATCAAATGGTTTGCGGTATTTTTCCCGCCCAGTGACGGACAGGGCGCCAAAAGATTTGCCATGGAAAGAGTTCCGGCAATAAATAAATGTTTTTCTCTCCGTAGCTGCCCTAGCTAATTTTAACGCCCCTTCTACCGCTTCGGCACCGCTGTTTCCTAAAAAGGATCTTTTTAAATTGCCCGGGGTAATTACAGACAGGTTGTGCAGCAGCGCTGCTGCCATGGTAGGGACGCTGGCTTGCAATAGATTGGGCATTTCCTTAACCTGCTGCAGTGCAGCGATAATTTGCGGGTGATTGTGGCCCAGATTCAGAGAACCGTACCCGCCTAGAAAATCAAGGTAGTCCCGGCCATCACTATCCCACAGCCGGATTCCCTGGGCCCGGACGAACTGTCGGTCGAAGTTCAGCATACCCAGCATGTTAACTAGGCTGGCATTGCCATAATTTTTATGTAATGTTCTTACTTCTTCCCTTTGCAAGGCTTGTGCACCGGCTAAAGAAATAAGCGATTCAGGTGTTGATATTGGTGTTAGTTTATTAATCCCCAATCCAATCTCTCCTCCCGGATTGTGCATAACATTGTGCACGGTATAAATGTATCACGCTAATTCAGGTGTGTCAATTTTTACATATTTGCTTGACACAGTTATTGTATTTAAGTAAAATTAGCTGTAAAGTATTTTGGCTTTATATAGAAAGGTTTTCTGTGCTTATGGATAAAGTTATTAAGATGACTTTGCTGTACGATTTTTACGGCCCACTGTTAACTGAAAGACAACAAAAATTTATTGATTTATATTATGGAAATGATTATTCTCTGGGAGAAATTGCTGAAAACTACGGGGTCAGCCGGCAGGCAGTGCATGATATGCTTAAAAGGGCGGAAAGTGTACTGGCTAATTATGAAAACAAATTGGGTCTAATTGATAAATTCTTACTGCAGCGCAATAAACTGGCTGATGTTGCCCGGTTGTTGGAAGAACCTCCGGAGCCATCGCCTCAACAGCTGGCCCGGGCCAGGAAAATATTGCAGGAACTACTGGAGATGGACAGGGGGTAAAATGTATGGTTTTTTCCGGTTTAGCTGAAAAGCTCCAGGAGACCTTCAAAAAATTGCGGGGCAAGGGTCGGCTTACCGAAGAGGATGTTGATCAGGCTTTAAAGGAAGTGCGCCGGGCGCTTATCGGTGCTGATGTTAACTTTTTGGTAGTCAAGGATTTTATCGCCCGGATCAGGGAAAGGGCCGTAGGTTTAGATGTTTTACAAAGTCTTACCCCTGCTCAACAGGTAATTAAAATTGTACATGATGAATTAGCTACTCTAATGGGGGGAACCCGGAGTAAAATAGAGCTAGCCCCGGCACCGCCCACGGTGGTGATGATGGTAGGCTTGCAAGGGGGCGGTAAAACCACTACTACCGCCAAACTAGCCAATCATATGCGCCGCCAGGGGCGCCGGCCTATGCTGGTGGCTTGTGATATCTACCGCCCGGCGGCTATTAAACAGCTGCAGGTGCTGGGCGGGCAATTGGATGTGCCCGTGTTTGATATGGGTGACAATGTTGCCCCGCCGGATATTGCCCGGACGGCTGTTGAAAAAGCCCGCCGGGAGGGTAATGACTTGGTTATTCTTGATACAGCCGGCCGGTTGCATATTGATGAAGGGCTAATGACTGAGCTTCAAAACATTATGGAAACTGTCAAACCCAATGAAATACTGTTGGTGGTTGACTCCATGACCGGGCAGGATGCTGTTAATGTGGCTAAAGCCTTTAACGAGCGCTTATCTTTAACCGGGGTGATACTCACCAAGCTGGATGGGGATACCCGGGGAGGGGCTGCGCTTTCAGTTAAGACAGTGACGGGCTGCCCGATAAAATTTGTTGGTATGGGTGAGAAGTTAGACGCTCTGGAAGATTTTCACCCCGACCGGATGGCCGACCGCATTTTAGGCATGGGTGATATGCTGACTTTGATAGAAAAAGCTCAGGCTAACTTTGATCAAGAACAGGTGGAAATACTCAACAATCGCATTAGGAGCATGGAGTTTACCTTGGAGGATTTTGTCCAACAAATAAGCCAGGTTAAAAAAATGGGACCCCTTGACCAAATCCTGGGTATGATCCCCGGTTTGGGGGGAATGAAAAAACTTAAGGATTTAGAGGTGGATGATAAGGATCTGGTTTTTGTGGAAGCTATCATTAGCTCCATGACTCCCTGGGAAAGGCAGCATCCCCAGGAGATTAACGGAAGCCGGCGTAGGCGTATTGCCCAGGGCAGTGGCACCAGTGTGCAAGAAGTTAACCGCCTGCTTAAACAGTTTGAGCAAACCAGGAAAATGATGCGCCAGTTGATGGATATGGGGAAGGGTGCTAAGAAAGGCAAAAAAAACCTGCTTGGCTTTGGTAAAAAGGGATCTCCATTTTAAAAATAATAAGATATATTAACATCAGCTAAAGGAGGTGAATATTGTGGCAGTAAAAATCAGGCTCAAGAGAATGGGAGCTAAGAAAAAGCCGTTTTACCGGATAGTGGTTGCTGATTCCCGCTCCCCTAGGGACGGCCGTTTTATAGAAGAAATTGGCTATTATGACCCGCTGAAAAACCCGGCCGTGATTAATATCAACGAAGCAAAAGCGGTGGAGTGGTTAAGTAAAGGCGCACAGCTTACGGATACCACTAAAGCGCTGTTTAATAAAGTTGGTATCAATAAGAACGTTGTTGGCGGCGAGGGGCAGTAAATGGACCAGTAGAGGAGGTCTATCCGATGAAGGAACTGGTGGAAACATTGGCCAAAGCCCTCGTCGACCATCCTGAAATGGTGACCGTAGACATGATTGAAAGAGAAAAGTCTTGTGTGATTGAGTTACGGGTTGCCCAGGATGATATGGGTAAGGTTATTGGTAAACAAGGTAAGATTGCCAGAGCTATTCGGACCGTTGTAAAAGCTGCAGCCACCAAGGAGCGCAAAAAGGTCACCGTAGAGATTATCTAATTGTATAAGCTAACAACCAAAGGGGGCGAACCGCCCTCTTTCTTATTCAGAGTCATATTCTTGAAAGCTATCGCTGATAATGATGATAACTTTTCTATGTTTGGGGTGATGGTTTTTGCCGGGTGTTGAAGAGCAATATATAACTATTGGTAAAATAGTGAATACCCAGGGGCACCGGGGTGAGGTGCGGGTTATACCGCTAACGGATTTTCCTGAACGGTTTGACGCTATGAAAAAGGCTTTTTTAGATCTTAATGGGAAAACGATGCAGATGAGTATTGAAAAAATATATCCACATAAAAAGTTTATTATCATTAAGTTTGCCGGTATTGATGATATGAATGCTGCAGAAACGCTAAAAAATGCGACCATTTTGATTTCCAGGGATGAGCTGATGCCGTTGCCCGAGGATACGTTTTATATCTTTGATATAGTGGGAATGGAAGTGTTTACCGATGGTGGGCGTCGGCTGGGGCAAGTACAGGATGTGCTGCAAACCGGAGCCAATGACGTGTTTATTGTGGAAGGTGAGGGGAGGCGACCACTTTTAATACCGGCGCTTAAAAAAGTGGTACGTAACGTTGATATGGAGCAAAAAAAAATGACCGTTTGTTTGCCTGAAGGGTTGGAAGAGTTGTCATGAAAATAGATATGCTAACCTTATTTCCTGAAATGTTTTCCGGTCCCTTTGATAGCAGTATTATTAAACGGGCCAGGGATAAAGGGCTGTTGGAGATATGTTTTACTGATATTCGGGATTTTTCCGGTAATAAGCATAACACTGTGGACGATACCCCATACGGTGGCGGTGCCGGTATGGTGATGCAGGCGCCGCCCATCATGCGGGCTCTGGAGTATGTGCGCAGCCAAAGAGGCGGTATGCTGGCCAGGGTGATATTAATGTGCCCCACTGGTTTGACCTTTGATCAATACTGGGCCAGGGATCTGGCCCGGGAAGAACACCTGGTCATTATTTGCGGGCATTACGAGGGTATCGACGAACGAGTGCGCGAATTGGCTGTAACGGACGAGTTATCTATAGGTGATTATGTGCTCACCGGTGGCGAGCTGCCGGCGATGGTGGTGGTGGACGCTGTTTCCCGGATGATTCCCGGTGTGCTGGGCGAAAAGGCCTCCGCTGAGGATGATTCCTTCTACCGGGGTTTATTAGAGTACCCACAGTATACCCGACCGCGTGATTACGGGGATTTGTCCGTGCCGGAGATTCTGATGAGCGGGCATCATGAAAAAATCAGGCGCTGGCGCCGCCGCCAGGCCCTGCTCAAAACGTTGGAACGCCGCCCCGACCTGCTACGGGAAGAAGTGCTGGCCAGTGAAGACCGGGATATTTTACGTGAAATAGCAGCAAACATCCAGGAGGTTATCAAAGGTTAGGATTTGTGTAAATTATTCCGGCAGGCAGATAGTTTGTCCGGGTAGAAGTTTTAATGGATCGACGTGTGGATTTAGCTCCAGTAGCTTTTCTACGGTGGTTCCTGTGGCCAGTGCGATGGTGTACAGGGTATCACCCCGGGCTACCAGCCACAATACGCCCGAGGGGCAAACTCTCTCTGGGGGCAGGCAAATTTGTTGGCCGATTTGCAGGTTAGCAGGGTCGATATCGGGGTTGAGCTGTTCCAGTTCGGCAGTTGTAGTGCCCACAAACGATGCTATTAAATAGAATGTATCCCCCGGCTTGATTATCCAAAAACGACCGGAAGGGCAGGGTATTTGATTGGTTGACTCGGTCATAGTTTAACACACCCGCCTGGCTGGTGCCGCCGCCGGTACCAGGGATATTGATGTTGACATGGACTGACTCTCCCTATATTAGAATTACCTATATGGTTTTTTTATAGTTTATGACAGGTTTTGATAAAAAGTACTAATAAATTAATATGCTTTGCAATGTCTAGTTTCTATTAAATAAGGCCATTATAAAATTACTATGTTTTATAATGGGAGGCTATGGTCATGAAAGCATTGCGTCTATTATTAGTGATAATTAGCATTTGTTTTGGGTTCACAATATGTCCCTTGCCATCGTCGGCCGGGGATCAAGCTGACCATGTAGCCGGGGTATGCTATAAACATATTGACCAGCATGGCACTGTGGTGACACTTACATCTCGCGTACCTGCCAGAGGTGATGAAATAATCAATAACCAAGGGTATCACTATAAAGTGACTAGTGTGCAGGGCAAAACGGCCAAGGTTAGTTTAATTGGTAAAGATGAAAATTTACTGTCGTATATGGAATATTATGATCAAATCAAAGATGTGGCTGTTGTATCGAACCAAGAATGGCGTAAACGCCCTGTAGGTATATATCATACTCACTCGGATGAATCCTATTTGCCCACCGACGGGGCGTCTTCCATCCCTTTTAAGGGCGGTATTTTCCAAGTAGGCGAAATTTTTAATAATGGTCTTAAAGAGAAAGAAGTAAAGGTGGATTATGATAAAACACCCCATGATCCACATGATGCCAATGCTTATTATCGATCTCGTCGGACAGCCGTTAAAATATTGAGACAAAACCCGGTGGCTATTTTTGATGTGCACCGGGATGGTATAGACGACCCCGAGTTCTATCACCAGATTATATCCAACAGGGATGTTACCCAGATTCGCCTGGTGGTGGGCAGGCAAAATCCCAAAATGTCTGCAAATCTGGACTTTGCCAAGCGTTTAATGGCTTTCGTCAACAAAAGAAATCCCGGGCTGGTAAAAGAAATATATATGGCACAGGGCAACTACAATCAGGATTTGATTTCCACTGCGCTGCTGCTTGAAGTCGGCACATACACTAATCAAAAACCGGAGGCGCAAAGCGGGGTAGCTCTTTTAGCTAATGCTGTTCCGGAAATGCTGGGCTTAACCCCACCGCCTCAGGCCAAGTCGGGCTGGAAAACTGCATTTTTTATCGGGTTATTAGTTGTGGCAGGCGGTGTAATTTATATATTCATCAATAACCCGACAGATAAAATTAAAGAGTATCTACTAAACAAAGTCGACCAATTCAGCAGGCGCAAAGAGTAAAAAAAGACTTAAAGCTTCGCGTAGATAAGGAATTTTTAAGGGTCGTTGCACCGTCGGAGGTATTGTGGTATAATTTTTCTTGTTTATTACGGTGGTCCGCTATCCCGATAATGCCGGGGTATGAACATCTGGGGGGAAGGAGGTTACAGATATGGATTTAATTAAAGCGATTGAACAAGATCAATTTAAAGAGAATATACCTGATTTTAGCCCTGGTGATACTGTTAAGGTACATGTCAAAGTAGTAGAAGGCAGTCGGGAAAGGATTCAGGTTTTTGAAGGTGTGGTAATCAGGCGCCGCGGCGGTGGTCTTGGTGAAACATTCACCGTGCGCCGAGTATCTTATGGAGTTGGTGTGGAAAGAACTTTTCCACTGCATTCACCACGTATTGATAAAATAGAAGTTACCAGGCGAGGACGTGTCCGCAGAGCTAGACTTTACTACCTGCGCAAACTGCGCGGCAAAGCTGCTCGTATTAAAGAAATTCGCCGCCGCTAGTGTTACAGGGACTGCTTATAAAACAGTCCCTTTTTAAATGAAATTTATGATGATTAATCGAGGGGATTGAGATGGGAAATTCGGGTCAAGATCAACTGGCGGAAAAAAAGGCAAAAGGCAAGTCTGCAATAATGGACATTTTAGAGTCGGTAGCCATAGCTATATTGTTGGCTGTTATTATAAGGACGTTCGTGTTTCAGCCTTTTTATATCCCTTCCGAATCTATGGTTCCCAGTTTGCTAGTGGGGGATAGAATTATCGTTAGTAAATTGAACTACCATTTCAGCGAACCAAAACGGGGCGATGTGATGGTGTTTAAGTTTCCTCTTGACCCCAGTCGGGACTTTGTGAAGAGAACCATTGGTGTCGGTGGTGAAAGTTTGTCTATTCGCAATAGTCAATTATATGTCAACGGCCAACTGGTGCAGGAGGACTATCTTCCGGAGGGACTTACCTTTGCTGATTTCGGGCCGGTGGAGGTACCCCGCGGCAATTATTTCATGATGGGGGATAACCGCAATAACAGCGATGATAGTAGAGTCTGGGGAGCATTGCCGGAAGAAAATATTATCGGTAAAGCAGTATTGATTTACTGGCCTTTAAATCGGATTAGATTTTTATAAAAGAAATTGTAAACCTACTTTACTTCAAACCTTTCAATACCGGCATTATGCATAAGTGCCATTGGAAGGAATAAGCTAGATAATATAAAGGACTAGGGAAAAAATGGATATCCAATGGTACCCGGGGCATATGGCCAAAGCACGAAAGCAGGTTCAGCAGAACCTGCAGATGGTGGATGTAGTAATTGAGTTGCTGGATGCCCGTATACCTGCCAGCAGCAGAAACCCCGATATAAATGTAATTTTAAAAGATAAGCCAAGACTGGTGGTACTGAACAAGTCGGATCTTGCCGATCCTGATGCTACGGCAGCCTGGCTGGATTATTTTAGCTGTAATGGTTTTCCGGCTGTGGCTGTGGATGCTCACCATGGTATCGGAATAAAAAAAATGATTGCGCTAGCTGAGCAGCAGGCCAGACCGGCTGTGCAAAAATATATGGCCAGGGGACGGTTCGCCAGATTAGCCCGCTGTATGGTAGTAGGGGTGCCCAATGTGGGTAAGTCCATGCTGATCAACAGGCTGGCCGGCAAAAAAGCGGCCCGTACGGGCAACCGCCCGGGGGTAACAAGGGGCGAGCAATGGATTAAGTTGGGGGGAAAGTTGGAATTACTGGATACACCCGGCATTCTCTGGCCTAAATTTGAGGATCCCGAAACGGCATATAAGTTGGCGGTTACCGGGGCTATTAAAGAACAAATATACAATTCCGAGGAGGTTTGTAGCAAACTGGTACAGTGGCTGTTGGATAAAGCGCCCAATGTGCTGACCAGTCGTTATAAACTAGAAGATTTACCGGAAAACACATGGCAAGTCATTGAAAGAATTGGTGTTTACAGAGGTTTCTACTTATCTGGCGGAAAAATCGACGGTTATAAAACAGCTGTTTTTATTATCAAAGAGTTTCGCGAGGGTAGATTGGGGAAGTATAGCCTCGAATTACCATAAAAATATTTTACTAAATGGCAGGGATTTCAAACTAAATCGCGAAAAAAAATATAAGCTCAAATTTTATGTCGGAGTAATTACGTGGATATAACTTCTTTCACTGTGGCGCAAATTAAAGAGCTGGCCGGCCAAAATGGCGTACCCACTGTTGAACTCCTGCAGGCTATGGCACTGGATAAGCGTTCTTCAGTGCAATCGCTGTACAGGCATTATGTAACCATCAGGCAAAAGAAAGAAGCTAATTTTAGTCGTCTGGAAAAAATGAAAGCGTATGAGCGGTCTTTAAGAAAGCCGTGTTGTGATGTTGTGGCAGGTGTGGACGAGGCAGGCAGGGGGCCGCTGGCTGGACCGGTGGTGGCTGCAGCTGTAATATTGCCTGAGGCTTTTTTATTAGAGGATTTGGATGACTCCAAAAAGATAGCTCCTGCCAAGCGTGCCAAGCTAGATGCGAGCATTAAAAAGACTGCGATTGCCTGGGCGGTGGGCATAGCTACTGTGGCTGAGATAGAGCTTTACAATATTCACCAGGCCACCATGCTGGCCATGCTGCGGGCAGTAAACAATTTAGACACACAACCTGAGCTTGTACTGATAGATGGACGGTTTACCATGCCTGGTAGCAATCTTGCTCAACAGGCGGTAATAGGCGGTGACGGGTTGTGCCCCTCAATTGCTGCAGCATCAGTGGTGGCCAAAGTAACCAGAGACAGGTTAATGCATATTTGTCATTTGTTATATCCGGAATATGGCTTTAATGCGCATAAAGGTTATGGTACTGTTGCCCATATGACCGCTCTATCCGTATTTGGTCCATGTCCGTTGCATAGACGTGATTTTGCTCCCGTTAAACAGTTAGCTAAAGATCTTTATTGACTTACTAATAAAGACGGCCTTTAATTAATAAACGACAATTAATGTGAATTAACTACACATTTGTGAAAAAAATGTCGAGATGCTTACTTTATGTGTTAAATGTAGTTGTGTACCAGGGAACTGCGGAAAATTTAAAATCATAATTTCGTTAGCTCCCGGTTTTTAAATAAATTACTTTTTAACTAGCTAAAATTTATTTAGAAAGGGGGGAGGAAAAATGTCAGACTGGGCGGGAGTATTTATATTTTTTGTAGTGGCACTTATTTTTGGCGCAGGTGGTATTGCCACCAGTTTTCTTATTCAACCGAGGCGAGATACCCCGTTAAAACTGGAACCTTATGAATGCGGTATGCCGACCCAGGGATCCACATGGATACAGTTTAAAACCGGTTATTTTCTTTATGCATTGCTTTTTGTCATATTTGATGTGGAAACTATTTACCTGTATGCTTGGGCGGTTAAATTTCAAAGCCTGGGATTGTTTGCATTTATTGAAATGATCATATTTGTCTTTATTTTAATTGTTGGCTTGTGGTACGCCTGGAAGGAAGGTGCGTTGGAATGGCAGTAAACAAGGGGAAACAAATAGAAACAGCTCAAAAAGACATATGGGCGCCTGAGTACTTCGGGGATAACCCGGATTATGCGGCTCCGCCCGAGCTGAAAAGGTTAGTTCACTTGGCCCCGGTGGAAAAGGTATTGAACCTAGCCCGGGCGCATTCCATTTGGCCGTTGGGTTTTGGTTTGGCCTGCTGTGCTATTGAGGGTTTGATGGCAGCCCAGGGTCCCCGTTATGACTTGTCTCGTTTTGGTTATGAGGTTTTGCGTAATACAGCCCGCCAGGCCGATGTGATGATGGTGGCCGGTACCGTAACCACAAAAGCGGCGGATTTCGTAGTGCGTTTGTGGGAACAGATGTCTGAGCCCAAGTGGTGTATAGCTATTGGCGGTTGTGCCATATCCGGTGGGCCCTTTGTGGATTCTTACTGTGTGGTGCCCGGTGTCAATAAATTGGTACCCGTGGATGTTTATGTGCCCGGCTGCCCGCCCAGGCCAGAAGCTGTTATAGAAGGATTCCTCATGTTAAGGGCTAAAATTCTTGATAAAAGGGATTACCTGGAGAACTTCAAAGGCAGGGTGGTGACGGGTTGATATGATAGAGAATGCAAGTGCGCTGGTGGAGGAGCTTGGTAAAAAGTTTAACTATGTTGAAATAAACGAGCAGTCGACCGTCATCGTTCCTGCAGATAAACTGCTGGAGTTTATGCAGGCCTTAAAAGATGACTATGACTTGGACTTTTTAACTAACGAGACGGCGGCGGATTATCCCGGCGAAAACAAATTCGAAGTTGTGTATAATATCAGTTCGATAGAAAAGGGTTACACCATTATGGTTAAGACCTCTGTAAATAGGGATAACCCCGAATTACCGTCGGTGTTTCCTATCTGGGGCGGGGCGAATTGGCAGGAACGGGAAATATATGACCTGATGGGTATCGTTTTTACCGGCCATCCCGACCCGAAGCGCATTCTGATGCCTTATGATTATGAAGGACACCCGCTGCGCAAGGATTTCCAATGGAAAGGTGGCAGGGAGTAACTCATGATAAGGACGCAAGAATATAATTTAAACTTCGGCCCGCAGCACCCCAGTACTCACGGTGTTTTTCGGATTCTCCTTACCCTGGATGGAGAAAGAGTTGTCAAAGCCGAGCCTATTTGCGGTTATCTGCATCGTGGTGTTGAAAAACTTGCGGAAGCCCGCACCTATACCCAGTTCATTCCTTATACCGACCGCTTGGATTACCTGGCGGCCATGCTCCAGAACTGGGGCTATGTAATGGCCGTGGAAAAGCTGATGGGTGTAGAGGTACCGGAAAAAGCCGAATACATGAGGGTTATATCCGGTGAGCTTTCCCGCTTGGCCAGTCACTTGATTGCCATTGGCACATACTCATTGGATATTGGTGCTTTTACAGGGTTTCTGCTAGCCTTCCGGGAACGCGAAACAACCATGGACCTGCTGGAAGAATTGACTGGTTCCCGGATGACTTTGAGTTATGCTCGTATTGGCGGTGTGGCGGCTGATGCACCCGACGGCTGGTTGGAAAAAGTTGATAAATTCATGGATAAAATGCCGACTTGTATTGATGAATATGATGGTTTAATTACCGGCAACGAAATATTCCAGGCCCGTACCAGGGAGGTAGGAGTGCTTAAGCCGGAAACGGCCATAAATTACAGCATTAGTGGGCCGTCTTTAAGGGGCAGCGGAGTTGACTATGACCTGCGCAAGGCCAAGCCTTACGGTGTTTATGACCGGTTTGACTTTGATGTGCCGCTAGGCAAAAATGGTGATTGCTTTGATCGGTTTGACTGCCGGATGAAGGAAATGCGCCAGTTAGTAAGGATTATCAAACAGGCTATACAACAAATAAAGGAAATTGATGGCCCGGTTATCGGCAAAGTGCCTAAAGTGATTAAACCACCGGTGGGAGATGCTTACGCGGAAATTGAAACTTCCAAGGGCATCATCGGCTATTATGTGGTTAGTGATGGCAGTCCTAAGCCGTATCGTGTCCATGTGCGCAGGCCTTCCTTTATTAATCTTGGCTATCTGGATGAAATGCTGCGCGGCTACCTGGTAGCTGATGTGGTGGCTATCCTGGGTAGTCTCGACATAATGCTAGGTGAAGTGGATTGTTAACAAATACGGGATCATAGGGGAGAAGAGGCATGTTCGAAAATTTATTTGTAGGCATAGCCAACGGGCTAAGATCTCTTCTCGGTGGCCTACCCCTGGAAATTAACGAGGCCATCGTAATGCTAGTCAAGCTTGTTGCTATCCTCGTCTTTATCTTAGTTAATGCTCTGTGGTTGGTGTACATGGAGCGTAAAGTTGCCGCTTTTGTACAGGCCCGTATTGGCCCCAACCGGGTCGGACCCAAGGGACTTTTGCAAACAACGGCGGATATAGGCAAATTAATCTGCAAGGAGATTATTATCCATAAAGATACGGATAAATTGGTATTTATGCTTGCTCCGATGCTGGTTTTTGTGCCTACTTTAATGGTGTTTGCAGTAATACCCTTCGGCAAAAATATGGCGGCTATTGATATGAATATTGGTTTGTTGTACCTTTTAGCTATTGGCTCACTGTCTACCTTGATTTTTTGGATGGCTGGTTGGGCATCCAACAATAAATATTCACTGCTCGGTGGTATGCGTTCGGTAGCTCAAATGGTTAGTTACGAATTGCCGATGGTACTGGCTATTCTGGGTGTGATCATGATTACGGGAAGCTTGAAAATGTCTGATATTATAGCGGCCCAGGAGCACACCTGGTTTATATTTAGCCAGCCTATTGCCTTTCTAATTTTCTTTATAGCCTCTGTGTCAGAATGCAACCGTGCCCCGTTTGACTTAATAGAAGCTGAATCCGAGTTGGTCAACGGGTTTAACACTGAATACAGCGGTATGGCTTTCGCCATGTTTTACCTGGCTGAATACGCCAATATGCTGGTGTCTTGCGCCATGGTAACAATTTTGTTCCTGGGCGGCTGGTATGCACCATTTGGTTTAGACTTCATTCCATCTTGGTTGTGGTTTTTTATCAAGATGTATGTCATGATGTTTATTATCATGCAGCTTCGCTGGACCTACCCCCGTATCAGGGTGGACCAGCTAATGGGTTTTGGCTGGAAGGTGCTGGTGCCCCTTTCTCTGGCCAATATCTTTGTAACCGGTATAGGTATGTACATTTACCGGGCGATAGGGTGGTGATGGCATGTTTGGTAAAGGGTTAGTAAAAGGTTTAGAGATTACCTGGAAAGAGTTTTGGTCACCCAAGACGGTTATTCAGTACCCGGAAGCGCAGAATCCGATTCCGGAACGCTTTCATGGCCGGTTCGTTTTGGATACGGATAAGTGCATTGTCTGCGGTATGTGTGCCAATGCCTGTCCAAACAAGGTAATTAGTCTGAAAAAACAGAAGGTAGGCACCAAACAGTTTCTTACTAATTATGTAATGAATATCCAGTACTGCATGTTCTGTGGGTTGTGCGTGGAAACATGTCCTAAAGATGCACTGCATTTTTCCAAGGTAATCAATATGAACCAGTATTTTTACAATAATATCCCTCTAGTTTTGGTACAGCGTGAAGCTCCCGCTGAACAGGTGGAACAGGAAAAACCGGCAGCTAAGCCTACACCTCAGCTTAAGGCTGATGCATTAGCGCCTACGGCCGAATCCGAGGTTGCCGCCAGCAAGGCTTCCGATAAGGAGGGTGAGTAACCGATGGAAACCAGTATATATAGCGTAATTGCTTTTTACTGCTTAGCAATAACTATTTTGGGTAATGCCGCCCTGGTGGTATTTGCACGCAATATTGTGCACTCTGTGCTGTTTTTAGCCGTTACCTTTATAGCCATGGCCGGGCTATTTTTACTGCTGGATGCCGACTTTATCGCCGCTATACAGGTGCTGGTATACGCCGGTGCTGTATGTATTATGGTGGTCTTTGGTATTATGCTGATTCAGCGTCCTGATATGAAGGATACCAACTTGTTTAACACTCAACTGATTGCCGGTACCGGTGTTGTGGCTCTAGTGTTTGCTATGTGCGCTATTCTGGCCGGCCGCACCGCCTGGACTGATCTGGTAGCAATGCAAGCGGTGCCTGAAAACACTATACAGGTTATCGGCGCATTATTGATGAGCAAATATGTCATTCCTTTTGAAGTAGTGGCCGTTCTTTTGCTGGTGGCGCTGATTGGTGCCATTGTCATAGCCAGGGATGAGTCCGGTGCAATTGCCGTAGATGAGGGGGTGAAGGCCAATGCTCACGATTAGCTTGACTCATTATGTGGTGCTTTCGGCCCTTTTATTCAGTATCGGCCTGTTTGGTGTTTTAACCAAGCGCAATGCTGTGGCTGTCTTGATTTGTATTGAAATTATGCTTAACGCGGTAAATATCAATTTGGTGGCTTTTAGCAAGTACATTACCCCAATAGATTTTACCGGACAAATATTTTCCCTTTTTGTAATCACTGTGGCCGCCGCCGAAGTGGGTATAGGGTTGGCCATTATTATAGCCATCTACCGCAATAAGCTGTCCGTAAATCTTGACGATTTCGACTGGCTTAAATGGTAGGACTTTAAAGAAGGTAGGTGCTTTTAAGTAATGTATGTTGAATTTGCATTGCAGCATGCATGGTTGGTACCGCTCCTTCCCGCCCTTGCCTTTGTGGCGATAGTATTCCTCACCCGCCCATGGCAAATGCTAAGTGCTATCTTGGCGGTGGGATCAATGGCCTCATCCTGTGTCATTGCCACACTGGCGGCGTACGGGATTTTTACCAATCATGAGTATGTTGAAAAACCGTTAGTTTACGCCACGCGCTGGTTTTCCCTGGGAATGCCGGCAATGCCTGATTTGCAAATAAACGTTGGCGTACAGTTGGACCCTGTATCGGCCATGATGATGGTCATGGTTTCGTTTATATCTACATTTATATTTTTGTACTCCATTGGCTATATGAATGGTGAAGATGGTTTTTCAGTGTTCTTTTCATACCTGTCACTGTTCGGTGCCTCGATGCTCCTGCTGGTCATTTCCAGCAACCTGTTGCAGATGTTTGTCGCCTGGGAACTGGTGGGACTATGTTCATACCTGTTGATTGGCTTTTATACGCATAAGATATCTGCCCGGGAGGCAGCCAAAAAAGCTTTTGTTACCTGCAGAATAGCGGATTTCGGCCTGTTGCTGGGTATTTTATCCCTGCAGATAGTATTTGGCACGTTGAACCTGACCGAGCTGGGTGAAAAAATAGCCCACTTTGAGGATTATACAACCTTTGGCATCCTGACCATGATTGCCGTGCTGGTATTTATGGGTCCGATCGCTAAATCCGGTCAGTTTCCATTGCACGTGTGGTTACCGGATGCTATGGAAGGCCCTACTCCGGTCAGCGCGCTGATCCATGCCGCCACCATGGTCGTGGCCGGTGTTTATTTGGTGGGGCGAACCATGTTCCTGTTTCACGAGGTACCATCGGCTATGGAGTTGGTGGCTGTCACCGGTGCTTTTACAGCGTTGTTTGCCGCCACCATTGCTATTACGCAGCGTGAAATTAAAAAGATTCTGGCGTATTCCACAGTCAGTCAGTTGGGCTATATGATGCTGGCTTTGGGGGTAGGGAGCCTGACCGCCAGTATGTTCCATATGTGGACGCACGCTTTTTTCAAAGCCCTGATGTTCCTTGGCGCTGGTAGTGTGTTGGTTGCCCTGCATCACAAGGCTGATGTATGGGAAATGGGTGGGTTGGTTAAGAAAATGCCCATCACCGCCTGGACTTTTGTCATTGGCGGTCTGGCCATTGCCGGTATCCCTCCTTTTGCGGGCTTTTGGAGTAAGGATGAAATTTTAGTTGCCACACTGGCGGAAGGGCACTATGTGCTGTTTGCCATGGCGGCGTTTACTGCGTTTTTAACCGCGTTTTATATGTGGCGGATGATTTTCTTGGCTTTCTTCGGCAAAGAAAACCCTGCCAATCATCCTAAAGAGTCACCGTGGACAATGACTGTTCCCCTATTAGTTCTAGCCGTGGGCGCTATAGGAGCCGGCTGGCTGGGTACTCCTTGGCACAATGTATGGGCGGAATGGATTTACTTCGGGAGTCCGCACCATGCTGCAGCTAACTATGGTGCTATGATGTTGTCGGTAGTGCTGGCCGTTGCAGGTATTGGTCTGGCCTACACAATGTATTTGAAAGACACCGAAAAGGTAAAGGCTAAAGCTATGGCTGAAAAGTATAGCACTGCGTATCGGGTGCTCGTTAATAAATACTACATTGACGAACTGTACCTGTGGTTCAATCACGCACTGGTTGATGGTGCCGCCAAAATATTCTACCTGTTTGATATTTATATCGTGGATGGGATTGTTAATGGCATAGGTGCTTCCGCTAAGGTAACCGGGGAAGGTTTACGTGTGTTTCAAACCGGTCGGCTGCAGAACTATGTGTTGATTTTCTTTATCGGCGTGCTGATTGTGGCTGTATTAATGGCTTTTGTCGGCCCCTCTAACGCCGTTCCGGTTATGGGAGGTGTTAAGTAATGGATTTTCCGGTTTTGTTAACCATTTTACTGGCACCGCTGGTTGCGTCTTTAGTGATAATGTTTATTCCAAAGGAAGAAAACATCCTGATTAAAAGTATAGCTGCTGCAGGTATGTTTGTTTCCCTGGCTCTGAGCCTGTATGCTTACTTTGCTTATAACCAGGATATCGGCGGTCTGCAGTTTGTTTTTGGGCATGAGATGCCCTGGATTAAAGATTTGGGCGTTACCTTTTTCCTGGCCGTGGACGGCATTAGCTTGCCTATGCTGTTGCTGACCAACTTGATAGGTTTTTCAGCCATATTTGCTTCCTGGAACATCAATAACCGGCCCAAGGAATTCTTTATCCTGCTGTTGATGTTGATTGCCGGTGTTATGGGCACATTTATAGCTCATGACTTGTTTATATTCCTGCTGTTCTATGAAGTGGTGGTTATCCCCATTTATATTCTGGTGATAATCTGGGGTAGCTCCAAGAGGGTTACCAAGGAATATGCCGGTATGAAACTGACTATGTACCTCCTAATCGGGAGCGGCTTCCTGCTGGTAGGCGTTATTGCCCTGTTTATAAAAACAACCGCTATAGCCGGCCACCCGGATATGAGCTTTACCGGAATGGCTATGGCAGCTCAGCAGTTAGGGCGGTTTGATCAAATTTGGCTGTTTGCGCTGATGCTGTTTGGCTTTGGCTCACTGATTTCGATGTGGCCATTCCACTCCTGGTCACCCGACGGCTATGCCGGCGCTCCTACTGCGGTGAGTATGATTCACGCCGGTGTATTGAAAAAAATCGGTGGTTACGGTTTAATTAAGATTGCTGTGTACATGCTGCCACTAGGTGCTTCCTTCTTTGCCCCCTACATGGCCGTATTGGGTGTTATTGGTGTAGCCTATGCTGCTATGGGCGCCATGGCTCAGAAGGACCTTAAATATGTTGTTGGTTATTCCAGTGTCAGTCACATGGGCTATGTCATTTTAGCTGTAGCCTGCATGAATGTTATTGGTATAAACGGCGCGGTGGCCAATATGTTCGCGCATGGTGTAATGGCTGCCCTGTTCTTCTCCATGATCGGCTTTATTTACGAAAAAACGCATACCCGCTGGATTCCGGATATGGGTGGACTGGCTCGTCAAACACCGCGGCTGGCTGTGGGATTTATGCTGGCGGCTTTGGCTTCCCTGGGATTGCCCGGTTTAGTTAGCTTTATTCCGGAATTTACCATCTTTGTTGCCAGTTTCGAGGTTTACGGCGGCGTGGCGGTTATAGGTATTGCGGGCATCATTATCACGGCACTTTACGTTCTGCGTGCCGGCGCCAACACACTTTTTGGCCCGCCTCGCCCGGAATATGATCACCTGGAAGATATCAAGGGGCCGGAAATGGTGCCTTTGGTTGTACTGGGTACCGTACTGGTGGTTGGAGGTTGCCTCCCCTCCTTGTTATTTGACATGATTAACAGCGGCGTCGTGCCCCTGCATGCTGCGATAAGCGACGCGCTCCAGTTAGGGGGGAAGTTTTAAATGCCAGCTGATATGTTTGCTTTAACGTTGCCTTTTGACCCTTCTGCATTGACTTTGGAAATGCTGATGGCCGGGCTGGCTATGCTGGTGCTCATCCTGGGCATTATCGTGCCCAAAGGTGCCAGGCATGGTCTTGGCTGGGTCAGCTTGCTGGGCATACTGGGCATTATGGCGGTGGCCGTATCACTATGGGGTGAAAAACGGGAACTGCTAAATGGTATGTACCTGCTGGACAATTATGCGCTGTTTTGGAAGATTACTTTCATGACGGCGGCGGCGCTGGTGATACTGGGCTGCATGCGCTTTGTTGATAATATGGGCAACCAGGCCGAGTATTACAGCCTTACTTTATTTGCTACCTTGGGCATGATGGTCATGGCCTCGGCGGGAGACTTTATTACCTTCTACCTGGGCCTGGAATTAATGACGCTGTCATTTGTCATTTTGGTTTGCTTCCGTAAAACAGATGCCAAATCAGTGGAGGCGGGTATTAAGTATTTATTACTGGCCGGAATGAGCTCGGCAGTGCTGCTCTATGGTTTAACCCTCATCTATGGTCTGACCGGCAGCATTACCATACTTGAAATAGGCAGGATTATAGCTATGCAACCTCTCTCGCCTGCTCTTGTGCTGGCTGTTGTGCTGGTTATTGCCGGACTTGGCTTCAAAGTATCGGCTGTGCCGTTCCATATGTGGTCACCCGATGTTTACGAAGGAGCCCCAACTCCGGTAACGGCGTATTTGGCCGTAGGCTCCAAAGCTGCATCGTTTGCAATTATTTTGCGGCTGTTTGTCTCCGGGCTGCCGGGCATTTGGGAAAATTGGGCGATGGTGATGGCCATTCTGGCTGCTGTGACCATTATTGTGGGTAACCTGGTGGCTATCCCGCAAACTAACATCAAAAGGATGCTGGCATACTCCAGTATTGCCCAGGCAGGTTATATACTGGTCGGGTTGGTTACCGCAACAGAAGCCGGTATCAAAGGTGTTATGTTCTATTGTTTCCTGTATGTATTTGCCACTATGGCCGCCTTTGTGGTGGCAACGTACTACTATAACGTCTCCGGCAGTGATGAATTGAGGGACTATGCCGGCTTGGCCCAGCGTTCTCCTTTACTGGCTGCAGTGATGCTGGTGGCGCTGCTGAGCATGGCCGGCATACCACCGCTGGCCGGCTTTGCAGGCAAGTTCTACTTGTTCAGTTCCATTGTAGGAGATTTCCTGTGGCTTGTATTTGTTGGTTTGATTATGAGCATGGTGTCAGTGTATTATTACCTGCGGGTGGCACTGGTCATGTATCGCGATGATCCTGTTGACGCAACACCGATTAGTGTATCCAGCCCTGTAGCTGTGACGTTGGTTTTTGCCACTATAGCTACACTGGTCATTGGTATTTGTCCCGGACCGCTTTCCGAAGTCGTTAATGGTGCTGCACATACATTCTTCTTACATTAGTATTGTTATTTAAAAAAAAAGCTTCTCACTTAGATGTGAGGGGCTTTTTTTTTTGCTGTAGTTAGTCTATAATTCGTGATATAATAATGTTACATTTAATAGTTGGGGAGGATATTATGGAGAACAACAAGGCATATCTTGGATCTGAGAAATATATTGCCTCAGACGAATTAATTAGTTCTGTTAATGTGGCGGCGGCGCTAAACCGGCCGCTTTTAATCAAGGGCGAACCGGGTACCGGTAAAACCATGCTGGCCCTTAGCGTTGCTGAAAATTTAAAGATGGAGCTGATCATCTGGAACATTAAATCAACAACTAAAGCTCAGGACGGCTTATATGTCTATGATACCGTGCAGCGTTTGTATGACAGCCAGTTTGGTGAAGGAGACGTGCGCGATATTAAACAATATATTAAACTGGGCAAGCTGGGAGATGCATTTACTTCGGAAGTGCGGGTTGTATTGTTAATTGATGAAATTGATAAAGCGGACATTGAGTTTCCCAATGACTTGCTTTGGGAATTGGACCAGATGAACTTTTATATTCCTGAGACCGGCGAAACAGTGACAGCCAAGCAGCGTCCCATTGTAGTGATTACCAGCAATGCCGAGAAGGAACTGCCGGATGCTTTCCTGCGCAGGTGTGTATTCCATTATATTGCTTTCCCGGACCAAGATATGATGAAACAAATTATCAAAGTGCATTACCCTGATCTGGAAAATGAGCTGGTTCGTTCTGCAGTTAATGCTTTTTACAGCATCCGAAGCCTGCCGGGACTACAGAAAAAGCCCAGCACTAGTGAGTTACTGGACTGGGTTCAGGCACTGGCGATTGGTGGTATTGATCCTCATTTAATTGAAAAAGAAATGCCTATGCCCGGGGTACTTTTGAAAAAGGATAACGATATGGAGTTATGGAAGCGCAAGTTTGGTAGTGGTGCCGCTGATGCCCGGGCGACAGCAAAGAAAAATATAACTGGTTACTGGCGGAGTTGATGAAATGTTTACCAGCCTATTCTATGGCTTGCGCCGGGAGGGTGTTAACGTTTCTCTTATAGAATGGTTAACATTGATGGAGGCGCTGCAGCGTGGGCTTGCCAATAGCAGCTTGATTAGTTTTTATTTTTTGGCGCGCTCGCTGTTGATTAAAAGTGAATCCCAGTATGATGCCTATGACCGGGCATTTTTAGAAATCTTCAAGGATATAGAGACGCCACCGGAAATAATTGCAGAGGCACTGAAATGGCTGGAGCATTCTGCGCCGGCGCGGTTGATGGATCAGGCAGATAAAAGGCCGGATTTAAATTGGGATCTGGACGAATTAAAAAGGAAACTGGCCGAGCGCCTTGCGCAGCAGACGGAAGAGCATCATGGTGGGGGCAATTGGGTAGGCACGGGAGGCACCTCGCCATTCGGGCATTCTGGTTATAACCCGGCAGGTGTGCGCATTGGCGGTGAATCACTTAACCGTTCAGCGGTTAAAGTGGCTGCTGAACGTCACTACCGGGACTTTCGTACGGATGAAACATTAACTACCCGGCAGTTTGAGATGGCTCTGCGGAAACTGCGCTTGCTTAGTACAGCGGTGGAGGGAGAGCGGGATGTGCTTGATCTAGATGCCACCGTTGATGCTACCGGGCGTAATGCCGGCATGTTGGAGTTGGTGTGGGCCAGGGAGCGCAAGAATAGAATTAAAGTGATTCTGTTTATGGATTCCGGCGGTTCTATGAACGCTTACCAGAGGTTGTGCAGCCAGCTATTTAACGCAGCTAATAAATCGACGCATTTTCGGGATCTGCAGTTTTATTTTTTCCATAACTGTTGGTATGAAACTATTTATAATGATCCATTTTGTTCGGATCGAAACTCCATCAGTACGTATGACTTTTTGCGTCAATACGGTTCAGATTACCGGCTTATCATAGTAGGGGACGCCAGTATGGCAGCCAGTGAAATACTGATGCCTTACGGAGCACTGAGTTGGTGGGCGACTAACGAGGAACCCGGCCAGAAATGGATGCAGAGACTGGCGGGCCATTTTGAACACAGTGTGTGGTTAAATCCTATACCTGAGAAATACTGGGGCTTGGTGGAGGGGAGTTACACAATCAGTTTAGTTCGCGAAGTGTTCCCCATGTTTGAGTTAACTATAGATGGCCTGAATGCGGCTGTGAAAAAGCTCAAGGTTAAAAAATAGCCTGAAAGACCTTTTGGGGAATTTGTTAAGGAGTTGTTAACGCTTAGATAAAGATTTGGTGATTGCAATGAGCCATAAGGCCGGGGAGAATTACCGCAGGAAGAGCAGGTAATTAGCGTGACTATACAGAGACGCAGCCTGGGTATTTTGGGTGAAAATATCGCTGCTGACTATTTGCAAAAAAAAGGTTTGCAGATTGTTGAGCGTAATTTCAGGTGCCGCCTGGGTGAAGTTGATATTATCGCCCGGCAGGGCGGCTACCTGGTTTTTGTCGAGGTCCGCACCAGAAGCAGTGTGTCGTGCGGCTTGCCCCAGGAAAGCATTACGTCCACCAAAATTAAAAAACTGCGGCGACTGGCCCAGGCATACATGGTTCAAAGGTCATTATATAACGTCGATGTGCGTTTTGATGTGGTGGCTGTATACTGTGCCGGGGAAACAACCATAACTCATATAGAGAATGCATTTTAGGGTGGATTTCTTTAAATTTTATAATTAAGAAAGCAGCTGAGCCTATATTGGCTTTCAGCTGCTTTCTTTTGTACTGTGGCTACTCCATAGGGACCACTTCGGCATATCGATCAGCACCAAAATCGTGGTCATATTTAATGTCGTCAAAGATATCCGAGTAAAGCTGCCTTAAGTATAATAACATGGGAATCATGATTTGCTTTATAGATTCAGCAGTATTGGGCAAATTGGTGGTTTCCAGTAATTCGTGCCATTGCGCCAAGGTGTAACGGTAAACAATTCTGGTTTTGGTCGCCCCTTTGGAGATATCAGTGGGAAACCGGAAGGGTTTTTCTGAGTCGAATACCCTTTGAGTTGATACCGATGGGGGTACATCATTATCCTTACCGTAAACTGCAATAGCGATAACTTCTGTCTCAATGATAGCGCTGGTTACTTCTGGTTGTTGATCATCTTTGGGAGGTATTTGGACAAGTAATAAAGGAGCACCCATTTGATCACCTCGTATGATATATTAAAATAGATATTTTCTATTATTCTTATTCCCTTATAGCTAGGTAGTTATTTTAAAGTCAGTGAAATTTTTTTTTAATTCTTCGCTGCTAACATTCGCTACTTCCACAGTTAGTTAATCTGGCACGGGGTGAACCCTCGTGACACCAGTCAATTATTTTTTCCACTGTGTCGTCAGGCCCTTTAAAAACAGCTTCCACTCTGCCATCGGGCAGGTTGCGTACCTTTTTAGCCATCCTTTGCATCACCTTTGTTGGTCAAATAGCATTTTTATTATAGCTAAATTGATTATATACCGGCCGAACTTTTTCCTCAAATCAATTAGCATGTATTAGCAACCCGACTGTAATCGGGATCAGCCATTTCTATCTTCCTTAAGATTAAACTAGTTTATTTTCGTCCAAGTCTGTGGTTAAAATGTATTGCCCCGTAGTATAACCGAGCCAGGTAAAGATAAGTTTCCCAAGAATGATTAGCCTGGTAAAACAATGCCAAAAAGACGATAAAGTGATTACTTCTTAAATATGGCGCCAGTACTGGCTGATTGAACCATATTGGCATACCGCTTCATGTATCCCTTCTTAATATTTGGTTCAGGCGCCTGCCATTTTTCCTTGCGGGCGGTTATAACGGGATCGTCTACCAGCAGTTCCAGGCGGTTCTGGTTAATGTCTATATTAATGAGATCCCCTTCTTCCACCAAGGCTATTAAGCCACCGGCAGCGGCCTCCGGGGATACATGTCCAATCGAAGCTCCTCGGGTTGCACCGGAAAAGCGACCATCGGTTATTAATGCCACTTCTTTATCCAAGCCCATACCGGCCACCACTGAGGTAGGAGTTAGCATCTCTCTCATACCCGGACCTCCCCGTGGGCCTTCATAGCGGATGACAATAACATCACCGGCTTTAATTTTCATACCAATAATAGCCTCTACAGCTTCTTCTTCGCTGTTAAAAACCCGGGCTGGCCCTTGGTGCTGCATCATTTCCGGAGCTACCGCGCCTTTCTTAACCACTGCTCCATCTGGTGCCAGGTTGCCAAAGAGTATGGCCAGTCCACCACTCAGACTATAGGGGTTATCCAAGGGCCGGATTACCGAATAATCCTGGACTGGGGTTAAGGCTATATTTTCGCCTATAGTTTGGCCCGTAACTGTCATGACAGAAGTATTTACCAGACCCTTTTTATTAAGCTCGTTAAACAGTGCTTGCACCCCTCCAGCACGGTACAGATCTTCCATATGATGTTCGCCAGCGGGACTAATCTTACATAGATGCGGGGTAATAGCACTAATTTCATTAAACATGTTTAAATCGATTTCAACTCCCGCTTCGCTGGCAATAGCCATAAGATGTAAGACCGAATTAGTGGAACAACCAATCGCCATATCCATCGTCATAGCATTGCGGAAAGAAGCCGAGGTCATAATGTCACTGGGTTTAATGTCTTTTTCCAGTAGCTCCATTACTTTTATCCCAGCCTGCTTGGCCAGGCGGATACGTTCAGAATAAACGGCTGGAATGGTGCCATTGCCGGGTAAGCCCATTCCCAAGGCTTCGGTTAGGCAGTTCATCGAATTAGCTGTAAACATCCCGGCACAGGAGCCACAGGTGGGACAAGCGTTGTCCTCGATAACCGCCAATTGTTGCAGATTAATTTTACCAGAAGCCGCTTCACCTACCCCTTCAAATACCTGGGTAACACTAATGGTTTTTTGCTTAATAACACCGGCTAGCATTGGTCCGCCGCTTACGAAAATTGCAGGCAGGTTTAGCCGGGCCGCCGCCATCAGCATACCTGGAACAACTTTATCGCAGTTAGGTATAAATACCAGGGCATCAAAGGCGTGGGCAATAGCCATAATTTCGATAGAATCGGCAATCAATTCACGGCTCCCCAGAGAATATTTCATGCCCAGGTGGTTCATAGCAATTCCATCACAAACGCCTATAGTCTGGAACTCAAAAGGGGTTCCACCTGCTAAACGTACTCCCGCCTTTACCGCTTGTCCAATTTTGTCCAGATTAATATGACCGGGTACGATATCATTAAAGGAATTAACTATACCAATAAAAGGGCGGTCAATTTCTTCATCGTTTAAACCCAGGGACCGAAACAGTGAGCGATGCGGTGCCTTTTCTAATCCGTGTTTGACCACATTACTTTTCAATTTTCATTCCTCCTTGATTATAACTTCGCTCCTTTTAACATCTCACCATAATAACATAAATTTCAACTGTAGGGTTGCCAATTATTTATTAACTATCCTGCAAACCATTATAGGTTCTCAAATAACGAGCATATAACTAACTTCTATATCTCAGCCGTATCTCCTGTTAAAATTTGATGTGGTAATTCCTCAGTCTTTCAAGGGTGCACTTGAATTCTGTAGCGGTCCCATTTTAATCTCTTTTCCTCTAATAAACTTGTCCAGACGTACTCATCAAAGCTTAACTTGATCTTTTTAACTTTTAGTGCCTCTTTTTTTTATTTCCATCCAAGCCGTCCTTAAGGCAGACCGCCATAGCTAGATAGGGATTGCTGACTGGATCGGGGATGCGTAATTCAATTCGTGTTGGCATCCCCCGCTTAGCCGGAATCCTGGTCAGCGGGCTGCGATTGCGGGTAATCAGGTGAACTACCGGAGCCTCAAACCCGAAAACCGGCCGCTTGTAGAAGATAACCGTGGGATTAACAATTATAAGAAAAAAAATACATATATGTGCAATAAATGAAGGATTATGAAACCATATAGAGAATTAACATTATTAGCAGCTTGTGCCATAATCTATAAAAATGCGGCTATTTTTCATGACATAAGACAAAAACCTTTAATAATAATCCATCATGGGTAAGCGGATAGATGAGAGTCTTACGGGAGGGATTATATGGCCAACAGATTTTTTGTAAATGTTAGATTTTAAAACTATTTTATATGTACAAGCATATATTAGATAAAGAGGGAGGTGATGGTCTCTAAATTACTAAATATTAAATTTAGGAAATTTAGCCTATGTACATATGTATGCAAAAAGCATACATTACATAATAGTAAAAAGCTTCAAGCAAGACAAATAAATGTATAAGGAGATATTACTATGGATATGAGTGGATGGGATGTAATATATGCCAGTAGTGTGGCAAAATTAAATGAAATTTTGGCGCAATCTTCACAGCAGCTTCTTCCCAGCTTTTCTTATTCCAATGATGCTATGCAGATAAATTTTCAGGGAACTTTCGGGCCATGGGCAATAAGGCCGGGGGGCTCTGCAAACCGTATCAACATACAAGTTCCCGTCAAAACCGGAACTCTCAATGCACCTGGTTTTTCAGACTTTCAGCTTAATGGCATCGAACCTTTGCTGAACGTTGCCTTAACTCTCATTGAGAACAAAAGCCAGCCGGGAACACAAGATCTGAGCTTTGACTTTAAAGATATATCCACAGATCCGGGTACTTCAAAGGATGGGGATATATATATGGCAAATCCTGATGAAAGTGGGCTTTTGATAAAAAGAGATCCAAGCAAAACAGTTGCCGCAATTATTTCGGACAATCTGCCCAAATGCTTCATTCAAAATGCCGACAAAATTTCCTTTGTTTTTGCGTCTCTTTTCATGGCTCCTTCCGGCAAGCCCTGGCTTACGCCAAAAGCAACGGGAATTACTTATTTCAGCTCTCAGGATGGTCTAACCCAGGCAGTAGCCATAAAAACTCTGACTCAATCCCCCTGGGATGCCGGTGGGCTGTCGACAGCGGTTGATCCCAGCCTGCTTAACGTAGGCAATACACTTTTTTATGCTCTTTCAAAAAGTGTTTTTATGAAAAACATACTCTTGCCGGCTATTCCAAAATCTATAGGCACAGGGGTAACGGCTGATGCATTCAGATTTGTCGGTCCGACACAACCCAACCAGCAAAATCAATGCTCTATCGTAAATAACTATCAGTTTGACATGCCTTCTGTAGAAAATGCGGGAATACATTATTACCCCAAAATAACACATTATTCTATGGTTATAAATAATAATAGAATAACAACTACCGCATCGGGAAAATTTGACGTGACAGGTCTTGCAGGAGCATGGGTGGAGTTTAATAATCTTACTGTGGTAAATGAACTTTATTATGATCCCAATACAAAAACCATTAAGTTTAATCTTTTAAGCAAAAGTGAGCCATCCGTAGACAAGCATATACCGTGGGAGTATTGGCTTCTTGGAATAGCCGGCCTTATCGGCCTTATTGTAAGAGCTATTATAGAGATTGTAGTAACAGTGGTGGATAATACGGTACAAAATGCATTAACAGGGCAGGGAGATTTTTCAGTTATTGATGTTCCCATGGATACAGTCTCCTGGGAGCAGCAAGCTTCCTTTAATATTGATACAGCCTCTTTGGAGGAGGCCTTTGTAATAAGAGGTAAAAGCTAGTAATTATATTAAGCTAATAAACTATTAAGCTAATAAACTATATGGTAAAAATAAAAGCCCAAAAAAGGAGGAAATTCAAGATGGGTAATACTACAGCAATAAGTGAAATCGCAAATGCAAATGAAACGGGAAACATTGATTTAATGGGTTGGGACACAGTTTTTTCCTTAACATTGGATGCTCTTAACAAGTCTATTGTAGCGCAGAAAACAACACCGCCATCCTTTGAGGGTACGGACTCCCAAGGTGGGGCTTCCGTAAGCGGTACATGGGGAGACTGGATTGTAATTGGGGGAGAGGGGACAGGCATTTATATTAATTGCCCCGTTACAAAAGGGACTTTAAATGTTCCCGGGACGGCTCCGATTGCTTTGGATGGAGGATATGTAGAAGTTGAAATTACATTGACAAAAAACGAAAGCAGCACCCCAATAGTGGATGCCAGTGCAAAATCGGGGACAGGGAAGGCCAAGATATTTCAGGCCAATGGAAGCTCTGAAGATCCTTTTCAGCAACCAAAGGTTCAGAACGTTAACTTTCAAAATGTAAAAGGGTACATTGTTTATGCTGCTGAAGCTGCTTTTAACGACTATTTTCAAAAAAATATCGCTGCTTTTGATGCCGTCTTTTCGTCCGTATTGCTGGAGGAAGAAGCCATAGAAGCGGACAAGCAGTGGCTTAAGCCGCAAGAATCCTTATATGCCATGGCCTTTGCAGGTAAAGATGCTTATTTTGGAATTTTAAGTCTTACCAGAAAGTTAGATTCGGGGGAAGAATTACCGCAGCAAAATTTTGATCTCAGAATGTTTGACTTTTTCAAAAAGACCGAAGTACCTACAAATTCTGTCTTTGCTATTGCCTCCACTCTGGCAATGAAGAATATTGTAATGGCATCGGCGCCTTTGTGTGTTAAAAATTCTTCCATAAACGATTTTGAAATCGTCAATAATGGTGTTACCGTAACTAATAAAAACACTCTTAACTGGGGAGATTTCCAGTTTGATAAGGACAGCAAGGAAACCGTTTGTCCAACCATTGATCCCGGTAATTTTCAGCTTACTCTGGACGGGAGTGAATTCCACCTATCAGTAAGCCAGGCGTCCTTTACAACGCCTGACGGTACTTGCGATGTAAAGATAACGGCGGACCAGTATTTTACCTTTGGGGTGACAAAATTACAAGACGGAAAGTATTATTTTACACCTGGCGATGGGCTGGGTACCAACAGCATTCGTGCAGATGTAACTGCAAATAAGGATTTCCAGATTGCCATGATTATTGAAAGCATTGTAATTGGGGTAGCTTTGGGCTTTTTAGGCGGATTTATTGGAGAAGCTCTTGGAGATGTGGTATCCTCCAGTACCTCTTCAGCTACCGAGGGTGTTGTCGAGGCATCAGAGGAAAGCATAGAAAGCGGGATAAGCTCCATGACTGAAGAAGAAATCGAGGCTGCTACCTCAAGTTCAATTACCGAAGCTACAGAATCTATTGCCACAGATGGTGAAAGCGTGGCCTCCAAATCCGGGTTATTCTCTAATAAATTTAAAATATGGGGAGGCGTTCTCGGGGGCATGTTGGGAATTCCCATTGGACTTTTACCTCAAATTATGACTGCAATCTACAGTGGGGAAATTACTACCGGCAATGTACCTACAATCGATGATTTCGCTACCAACTTTACCGGCGCTGTCCAATGGCCCTATGTGGAATCCTGGCAAGTAACCGGCGGAACCTTTGCGTCTGCTTTTATGCTGTCGGGAAATGCGAAATAGGAGGGTTTATTATGGAAGGCGAAATATCAACCTTTGGCTGGGATACCGCCTTTGCTGTAAGAATTGAAAATGTCAACAAAGCGATTAAAAGCAGAGGGGTTTCTCCAAAAAATTTTAAAACAATAGACCAGAGTGATGCAATGGTCTATTGCCAGGGTGATTTTGATGATTGGAGCATTGTACGTGGTGGCGACGGTGGGGGAGTAAACGTAAAAATCCCTATCCTCAATATTACAGGTCAGTACAAGGCTGGTACAGGCTATATTTCCTATAGCTGCAAGGGTGCTTCTATAATCGTCACGGTGCGGTTGAATTTTTTTAGTACCGGTGACAAGCAAAAGTCTTTGAAAATTAATCCTGTTAGCACGACGCCCGATATTCCTGTAGTGGAGCTTTATAGTGCGGATTTTCACCAAAATCCGGTAGTTCCCGCGTCCGCCGTTTATGTCATACAGGGAGCCATTATGGGTTGGTGTGAGAACAATCTTGATGATTTCAAGCATATTTTTTCTATTGTAGACATAAATGATGAGGCTGACCAGGGAGCATGGGCATTTTTGAAGCCTACTGAGGTTTCCTATGCCTATGTTGACGGAGATAATGACGAAGATGCCTTTCTTGGAGTGCTGGCTCTTACTATGGGTGAACCCGGCGGGAGCCTGCAGCAGGTTCTTGATAAGCGTATTGTTCAAAGCGGTGAGGAGGGGGCCTTTTGTATCTCCCGTTACTTACTTTTGGATAAAATGGTTTTTCCCAATTTGCATGCATTATGGAATAATCTCAAGCCTGAGCAGGTAAATATCTCAGATAACATGATTCAGCTAAAGCCCAATCAATCCGTAGACTTACCTCAGGTGGAACATCAGGGAAACTGGTATACGCCAATGCTTCAGGAATTTACCTTTACCGTAGAGGGACCTCAGATTACCGTTGAGGCATATACCCTTACCCAAATACAAGACGGAGTGCAGGCTTGGTGCAGAACCACCAACAGGTATACTATTGTAAAGGGCATGAACAAAAGCGGACAGACCACCATGCTTTACCAGCAAATTGGTGACACCGAGACCTTTCATGGACATTATATCGAGGAATGGGTTGAAATAACCGATGCCATCTTATCTGTAATTGTCGCAATAATTGCAGCCGTTCTTGTTGTTGCAACGGATGGTGCGGCGGCGCCAATAATAGGCATTATTGGGGCTTTACTAGTCGGCCTTATTGCGGTTTCTCCCCAAATAATCGGTTTAATAATAAATAATGATTCTCCATCTATTGATCTTTTACAGGAAAATATATACGCGCCCATTGTATGGACAGATAGTCAGGATTTTACAATACAAAGTGTGGACTTGAACGGGGCAATTAGATTTGGCGGCAGCTTGGGCTTTGAGAGCCAGTAGTTCAAAATACACATAATATGGAGTGAATTACATTGAGTTTAACAACCATGGGGTGGGATCTTGTTTATGCCACTACCTTTAGCAGAATAAATCAAATTTTGATATCCAGCGGCAGAATTCCATCAACCTTTACAGGAGGCACCAACGGCGGATCCGGTTACGCCGCAAATGGGGACTGGGGAAGTTGGAGCCTTGTTGCAGGCTCTCCCAGCAACCTTTTGTGGTTGAAATGTGTCGTAGAAAAAGGAACTTTAACCATACCGGGAAATGAGTCTATAGACATAAGTGGTTCAGAGTGGTGCGTACAATTTGGTTTATTGCTTAAACCCTCCAATCAGGAGGGGGAAGCTTCCTCAGAACTGAATGTTCTTGTTCCCTGCGACAGCGGAAAAAGTTCTCCAAAGATAATTTCACAAAAATGCGATACTGTCACCGGCACAGCATACTATAGACTTATCGAGATAATGAACAACCTTGTTGTATCGCAGATAAATGCTTTAGGAGATGTTTTCGGGGGTATTCTGTTGAAAAGTGGTAACGACTGGGATATTCCTACAAGCGCGGTTTTTGCTTGCGAGTCCCTGGGCTCCAATAACCCAAATATCGGGATTTTTGCACTGCTTGCCATGACCCAGGGGCGTCAGGCAAGCAACAAACAGATAGTTGTTGACAGAGGAATTCTAGACGGAGCTCCGGCGGGAAGCGATGGAGCTTTGTTTGTAGGACCGGGTCTTGTTATTAATGAGTATTTGAAGCCTTCGCTCAATGCGCTTGTCCCCCAATCAAAGCTTGATGATTTTGCTGTTGATGCAAGCACCGGAACTGTAATTTACAATATTAATGAGCTTAAGCTGGCTATTTCCTACGATGATGACCAAAACAATTCAAATAATGTAATTGCTACTATTCCTAAAGGAAACCTCCAAATGGCATTGGATGGGACAACCCTTCATATTTCCATGTCCAATGTCAACTTCCCATACCCCGGTTGGGCAGGCCCTGGGGAGATAACGGTAGCGTATAATGTTCAGCAATTCCTTACCTTTGATTTCATCCTGCGTGAAGATGGCGGTCTAGTTATGGTACCAAATACGGACAACTTCAAAAACAGCAGCAATATAACTGTAATACCTGACCTGGATGTTCAGATTTTCCAGATAGCCCTAAGTGCGGCTATACAGGTGCTAATGGCGGTGATTGGAGGGGCTGTGGTGTCGGCTGCCTCATCGTCTACACAAGCCGTTGAGGAAGGTATGGAAGCTGTCGGAAACGGATATGCTGCCCAATTTGATGAGGCAGTTCTTGAAGGCTTTGTGGAAGAGGCTGGTGAAGAGGCTGTACAAAACGCCGAACGGGAAGCTGCCCAGCAAGGGGGGGATCTCGTTGTCCATGCCGGTGATGTAGGATATTTGCAAAAGTTTAAAAACCTGATTGTTTCAAATAAGTGGACAATAATTATGAAAATAATAGAAAAAATGGTTACCATTCCGGTTGGACAAATAACCACTGTTGCGCTCTGGTTAGCAGAGAAGGAATATGACAAAGCTCCCGCCATTAATAATGTGGCAGAAGCTTGTTTTGATTGCCTGAAATGGGAGGATCAGTCTTCTTTTAAAACTACCGGTGGGGCATTCAATGGTGGTATTGTGTTTTACGGTAAATTTTTAAATAAGTGAGTTAACGAATGAGAAACTATAACGAAAAAGCTATCCTGATGCTGCTGTAAGTATCATGCAACTGATTTTGCCCAGAATGAGTTAGTTTTTATGGTAAGTATTTTTTTATTTTAATATTTGGAGGTGATACTATACGCTAAAGCTAAAGGAATATCTACTTAGTTATCTGAAAAACAATTATTTTGAGAAAGGGGTAAGAAAATGAGAAAATATTGTAAAAACCTGATATTTATAATTGCTCTTTGTTTTGCTATATCTCTATCATTGATAGGTGGTAATGTTCTTCCGGCATTGGCAGTAACAGGATCCGTCAATCTTGATTTTGATTCACTACCTACGGGTACCTTTGAACAACACCAGCAGGATGGCTTCTATATCAATTATATAGGCTTTGGAGACTTGCCAGAAATTGGTGATGTAGCTGGCAACCACGTTTTAAAGGACTCAGCGCTTAATGTATATGGCGCAGAGGTATGCATTGGATCTGTGGACGGAGGAAATTTCTACTTTAATTCGCTTGATTACAATAATTTATTTAACAATAACGGATCTTATTGCATACATGTTTGGGCATTCCCTTTTCCTTATGATGGGGCAACGGCCAAACATATTGTACTGACCCCAACGTCTTCGTCTTATTCCACTCTAACAAGTACTGCATTAGGTGTTGATGGTATTGAACTTTGTCAATTGCGTGTCAACAATGTAAGTGGCAATGCTGATTATAGCGTTGATAACATTAGACTTACTTCTGTTGCTAAGACTGTTAATATAGACATCAAGCCCGGTGGCGACCCGAATAGCATCAATCTAAAGAGCAAGGGTGTGGTTCCTGTTGCTATCCTGGGCAGTACAGAGTTTGATGTTTGCCAAATCAACCCCGAAACCGTGAAATTCACCAAATCTGAAGCTTCACCTGTCAAATGGGGGGAACCGGAAGATGTGAATTGTGATGGAATTCTGGATCTCGTATTACATTTTGATACCGAGACCCTGGGTCTGGCTGTTGGCGATGAGGAAGCAACGCTTACTGGAGAAACTTTAGATGGGATTAGCTTTACAGGTACCGACTATATAAGAATAATAAGTAAAAACGTAAAGTAAAAAACAAGTAAGAAAAGGACAGACTGTTAGCACAAGTCAGCCTGTTCTTGGTTTTCCAAAGTAGATCAATGGAAGTCGTCCAGGACATCACCCCATATATCTACCATAACTTACCATATATTCAAGGCTAATAGTGGATTATTTAGAAAAATCCAATAGGGGCTGTTGTACAACGAATTAATAGTTCGTGGTGCAACAGCTTTTTTTACTTAACCCTAACCGAATGAACTTATTCCTCAAATCAATTAGCAGGGATTGTCAATAGTTTTGGCGAAAAAAACGGCGGAGGTATCTAAACATGTTAACCATTGTCAGAAGTTTGGCCTTAAATGGTCTTGAAGGTTATATCGTACGGGTAGAGGTGGATGTGTCAAGTGGGCTGCCCGGGTTTGAATTCGTCGGCCCATATTCCAGATGCATTTCATAACAATGGTAGTTGTACAGATTACCGATTTAGGTATTTTCCAATCCATTATTTGTATTTTAAATAACACCTGTACTGAATTTTTTTATTTTTAAATAATTGGCGAACTTCCTACCAATTTGGGTACCATGTACCCGTTGATAAAGATAGTAATTTGGATACTGTGTCCGATCGGGGAACAGCTTATCTTAATTGCTCTGATCCTCGGTACCAAGTTAGGCATAAGGGCCTAATTCCTATCCAATAAAAAAGACTAAAATTACATTACCCTTAATTTCCTGTAATACTACAAAAGCTAAATAAGGTTTGCAGCCATACATACTTATCGGTTTTTATTAACTCTTTGTTAAATAAGGTCTGCTCTATCTTTTTTCACTATCTTTATAAGTAAGGAAATGTAATTCTCTAAAATTATCAATGTTCTTGAGTTTTTTTTACCAAGGCTCTTTCACTGATCTCCAAAGCCCGCTTGTATAGTGGTTCCGCTTCCGCGGCACTGCTTAGTTTAATAGCCTTGATACTCAGGGCTTTTTTGTTTACCTAAAAGGGCTACCCCTGCATGAACCACCATAAACCTCAACTTGCAACGTGCCAATACAATTATTCTAAATGAATTTTCCCGGTTTTTCCGGAAAATAATAAATATATGTATAAGTAGAGTAACCCATACTAGGGTTAGAACTATTATGATAAAGTAGGTGCTATGTCAAAAATGAAAGATTGGTATGTTGCAGGAATAATAATTGGAGCCGTATCAGGAATTATATTTAACCTTACCGTGTTTTTGATTAAAATTTTAGGTATGAATACAACTACTCCCTGGGTAGATATCTCTATGATTTTATTTAAACCTCCTGAGGTCTATTATTGGTATTCACAGCTCTATGGATTTTTAGCATCGCTTAATGGCTCAATTGCTAATGGATTATTAACAGCACTCCTTATTAAATCTACAGGTAGAGCCCATCTAGTATTAAAATCATTCTCGATAGCTATGGCGACCACCATTTTTACATTCATGGTTTTATTCCCTGCTTTAGATTATCATGCAGTTCAACACAATCCTTTGACATATTATTCTGCAACTATTTGTTTTATTCCTTATGGTTACTATATGGCATATTTATTTAACAGATTCTTTGCTGATAATATGGTTAGAGAAGACAAAAAAAGGTTTATGAAGTATCATCTGGTTCCCTCTCCGGCGAGAAAAATTGAGAAAAAAGATGGAAAGATTCGTCTAAAGAGGCCACTTAAACTCGAATAATTATTAGAGTTTAAGTGAAATAATCAGTGCGGTTTAATCATAGATAGATTTAATCGAAGTATAATTGGCGGAATATTTGTCGTGGTTGTTTTAATATTAATTTGCTGTAAATAAAAATCCACCATTTCTGGTGGACTCAAATAACATAGTCATGTAAACTCAACTCAAGACGAAAGTATATTATTTGAAAAAAAGATAGCAAATTAGAGAATAATCCGTACTTAAAATAATTACAAACGTAATTTACATTAATAATAGCTTTATTATTTTGTTTACAGGTTGGATAAATTCGTTTTGGATACTAACGAATACGCTTCGGCGTATTTACCCTGGTATTTATATAACCCAGCCAGATTGTTTAGGGATGTCGCTCATTTAATTGATTTTGGTAATGTTTAAATAGAAACAGATGAACATTTTTCCTAATATCTTGGTCTTGGTAATCCTGCAAGCTTTCCCCCATTAATTGGTGCATGCGCCATGTATTGGGTATATCTCCTTCATAAATAAATGAAAATCAACATAAAGAGGCTAAAGCCGTTAACGAATAACCGGTTGAAATTAGGAAATTAGCAATTTAAATAAATCAACATCCCAAAAACGGGGAGCTGAAAGTACTTTTAAAGTTTCTATTTCTGCTTGGCTAAGATGACGAAGAAAACGAGTGAATAACGCTAATGGGGTTTTGCCATAATCATCAGGAAGGGGTCCCTGTTTTTTTCTCTGATCACCTCAAAATAAATATCCACAGCAAGGTCAAGGTAAAAAGGAACTCCCTTACAGGCTTGAAGTATGACCTTTTGAGTTTGTTCATTATTAATGCACAGGATGCCAGAAACTTTATTGCATCGGTATCTGCCAGTTCACCCATCGGGTGTTGGGTTACGACCTCCGTCCAAATAAGTTTTTCTTCCTCCCAACGAAGCTTTTCTCGCCCTGATATCACCCATAAAACTCCGGGTAGTTGGGCGATAACTCACGTACCCATTTGTCACGACTGAAAAACATACTATCAATCCGTTTATCTCCCCATAGCGCTTCGTAAGTATTTTTAGCCCAATATGCCGGTAATCTGTTGGCTATGTCTGTTGGTTCCATCAAAGCAAGGTCACGAAGGGTCTGTTTACCTTGTTTTAGCCACCAATCACTAACAAAACCGGTCAAATTTTTATACACTTTAGCTGCATTTGGCAATAGGTTTACATAGGGTAAGTCTTGTACAGTAGAGACAAAATTTGCAAATAGACTTCCTTCATCCATTAGTGGAAAATTATTTTTATTAAGTGGCTGTTGTGGATGGGTTCTTTTCCAATATACAGCGTAGGCTAAATCAAAATTGGGGAATTTTATTTTATATTTACTGGCTAAGGTTTTTCTAAGTTTAAAAAGAGCATTTTCCATTTCGTAAATCATAAAAGTATACCCCGCGGCCAACCTGAGCCAATTAATACGCCACTTACAAGGTGAAGAGCCAATCAGCTCCCATACGGTGGATGTCAATAAATTCTGGACCGGCCGTTATATTACAGGGGATATGTCCGAGGTGCGTGGCCAGCTGGCTGTCAAACGCGGTCTGGAGGTGGCGGCCGCTGGTGGGCATAATGTCTTAATGCTTGGTTCTCCCGGATCTGGGAAAACGATGCTGGCCCGCCGGCTGCCTGGCATATTGCCTGGGCTGTCACTGGCTGAAGCACTGGAAGTAACTAATTTATACAGCCTGGCAGGGCTGCTGCAGTCCGGTCAGCCGCTGGTTACGGAGCGTCCGTTTCGATCCCCGCATCACAATACATCAACATCAGCCATAGTCGGGGGCGGTAAATATCCGAAGCCGGGTGAAATTAGCCTGGCTCATCTGGGTGTGCTTTTCCTCGACGAGGTTGCCGAATTTAGAAGAGATGCCCTGGAAGCACTGCGCCAGCCCCTGGAGGACGGTGTGGTATCTATATCCAGGGTCCATGCCTCGATAACTTATCCCGCAAGGATCATGCTGATAGCTTCTATGAACCCCTGCCCGTGCGGTTTTTTGGGCGATGCGGAGAGGGAGTGCACATGCACCCCCCTGCAAGTGCAGCGCTATTTAAATCGTCTCTCCGGGCCGCTAGATGTGCTTCGCATAACTTTTAATGATTTGGAAAACAGCCCGCCGGGTGAAACATCAGAAACCATTCGCCAAAGGGTGCAGATGGCCAGGGAAACGCAGTCAGCCCGTTTTAGCAAAGATATGTGCAATGCCGATATGTCGCCGTCGCAATTGAAGAAGTACTGCCGGTTGAACAGGGAAGCCATGGATTTATTACGCGCGGCCTTTACTAGACTTAAACTGAGTGCTCGCGCCCACAATAAAATTATAAAGGTGGCTCGTACCCTGGCGGATCTTGCCGGGTGCTCGGACATACAGGTGGAGCATGTGGCTGAAGCAGTTCAGTACCGCGGTATGGAGCGGAAATATTGGGGTAATTAACCTAATTCATTTAAGATAAGCCCGGGGTTTTTCTCAAGGCAGAAATTTAGTTCCCAGTCAGAAGAAAACAGGCTTTTGCTGGTCTTCGGAGGAAACGCGGGCGTATATGGTAACTTGTACAAATATTATCTCTAATGGTAATGATATATGCCAATATGTGTTTGTTCAATATGGAGAATAGGTAAGAAGGTTTTATAAATTGATGAAGGATATTCCTTTTGTTTTAGAGAATGCTTTGAGAAAAAGATGAAAGGTGGGCTTTTATGAAATTTTTTAAAACTAATCAATTAATGTGGTCTGTTATTTTTATTTTGACTATTTTTGTGTTACCATCTGCCGTTTTTGCAGATGCCCCGGTTGTAAATTATACGGCGCTGGGAGATTCTTTGGCAGAAGGAATGACACCTGAAAGAGGTTTTGATGAAAGCTACGTAGATTTTATTGCGGATAGAATTGAGGAAGAGGGCTACCAAGTAAATCTTAATAACTATGGAGTATCCGGTTATACAACATTCAGTATCTTAGAACAACTTAATTTGGACTCAGTGAAAGCAGGGGTTGCATCGGCCGATGTGATAACAATAGACATAGGGGCAAATGATATTATTCAAACTATGACATTTAACGAAAATGGGACAGTTGTATTCAACCCAAGTGAAGTACAAGAGGCCGCAGAATTAGCTTGTTATAATGTTGGTTTAATTATAAGGGCCATCAAATATTTAAACTCAGATGTTAATGTATATTTAATGGGTTACTATAATCCATTCCCATACCTTCCCGAAGAAATGCAGGATGGCATTGAAGATTTAATGGCTGGTTTTAACAATGGTATGCAAATGGCTGCAGAACAAACGGGGGCAATATTTGTCCCAACGGCTGACGCGATTGAAATAAATTATACTAAGTTTCTTCCTAACCCATATAACATACATTTAAGCTTAGATGGGTATAAGGCTGTCGCCAAAGAATTTTGGAAGGTCATGAGGTTGGAGTTTCCAGCTGTTTAGAATCAATAAATACTAAATTAAACCCCGCTAACATGTGGGGTTATTTTTTTGACTTGCACGTCTAAGTTAACATGTTTCTCATGGAAATATTTCATGGTTCGACAATATATTACATTATTCCCGAAGGTAAAAACGAATTTGCTGTTTAAATAACAAAGGGTCTTATATAGTAAACGAAAGGATGAACACTTTGGCTATAACTAAAGATGAAATATCTGAGCAATATGTAAAATCCGATCACACTGCTAGCACAATAAACCAAAAAAGTTCCCAGTTAATCGAATACAAAACATCACCTATCCGAGAGCTTGAAGCAGAAAATATAAGACTAAGAGAGGAAATTGAAAAAAGAAAAAAATCAGAGGCGGTTTTAGAAGCCTTCTTCAATTATACATTTTCATCAGTGGTTATTCTTGATAGAAATTATAATTATATCCGTGTAAATAAGGCATTTGCTAAAGCATGTTCTCGCGATGTTTCTGATTATCCAGGCCACAATCACTTTGAATTTTACCCTTCTGATTATAAAGAAATATTTGATAATGTTGTCAAGACAAAAGAAACCTATAAGGCATCAGCCAGCCCCTTCACATTCTTTGACCATCCTGAATGGGGACTCACTTATTGGGACTGGACACTTACACCTGTTCTTGATTCGTTCGGAGAGGTTGATTTACTGATTTATACACTAAATGATGTTACTAAAAATGTTGGTACTAAAGAAAAACTAGTTGAAAGTAAAGAACGTTACCGTACCATATTTGATACGTGCCTTGATGGTATTTTATTAACTAATCAAGAAAACACAATACTATCCGCCAATCCTTCAGCTTGTAATATGCTTGGTAGGACCGAAGAGGAATTGTGTGGTGCTGGGATGAATGGAGTTGTTGATTTAGATTCAAGTATCATGAGTGCTATTGACGCAATAGAAAAGACAGGAAGCTATAAAGGTGAGGTTATATTTATACGTAAAGATGGAACGAAATTTCCTGCTGAAGTTACATCAAATCCATATAAAGGTTATAAAGGTAACATTTTATATAGTGTATTTGTTCGAGATATTACTGAACGTAAAAAGGTAGAAGAAGCTCTTCGTTTGTCTGAGGATAAATTCTATAAAGCCTTTTATCATAATCAAACGGCGATGGGCATTAGAAGGCTCAAAGACGGTATATATATAGATGTGAACAACAGCTATGCAAAATTATTCGGTTATAATCGGGAAGAAATGATAGGCAAAAGTGTTTTAGAGCTAGGTGTCTGGGCAGATCAGGAAGGTAAGCAAAAAATGGAGGAACAACTTGCTGAAAATGGTTATATATGGAATAAGGAATATGAATTTAAAACTAAATCAGGTGAGACTGGTTATATAATTTCAACTGTTAATTTAATAGATATAGATAGAGAAAAGTGTATACTATTTTCTTCAATAGACATAACTGAACTAAAAAAAACAGAAGAGGCTTTACGTAAATCAGAAGAACTATTCTATTTAACTTTTAATGCTAATCCACTTCCAATGTGTATTATATCAACAGAAAATGAAACATTTATGGAAATTAACGAAGCTTTATCCAAGAGTAGTGGCTATCTCAGAGAAGAGATAATAGGTTGTAGTATAACTGATATAAATGGTTGGTTAAATTTAAGTGAACGTGAAAAATTTAGAGAAGTAATTGATAAAGAAGGTTTTGTTACAAATTACGAAACAAGTTTGCTTACAAAATCAGGTAAAGTAGTGACAGCTTTAATGTCAGGGGTTTCCATAATGTGGTATAATGAGAGATGTGTTCTTACAATTTTTAATGATATTACAGAATTAAGACAATACCATAATGAAATTGCACGTTTAGATCGTTTGCATCTTGTAGGAGAAATGTCTGCTGGAATTGGGCATGAAATCAGGAATCCGATGACGATAGTTAGAGGTTTCCTACAATTACTCAAAGAAAAGGATAGGTATGCCCAAGACAAGGAAAATATGAATTTGATGATAGAAGAGCTGGACAGGGCTAATTCAATTATCACGGAGTTTCTTTCGTTGGCAAAAGATAAGGCTGTTGAAAAGAAAAGTCAAAGTTTAAACAAACAGATACGGGCTATTTTACCTTTACTACAAGCTGATGCCATGAGACAAGATAAAAGTATCGAAGTGGAACTTGGTGATATACCATACATAGCTATTGATAAAAATGAGATTAAACAGCTTATCCTTAACCTTGTACATAATGGCTTTGAATCAATGTCACCAGGAGGACTGCTGTCCATTAATACATTTAAGGATGATGATGAAGTAGTTCTGGCTGTGCAAGACCAGGGTATAGGGATTGCACCAGAAATTCTTGAGAAAATAGGTACACCTTTCTTTACAACCAAAGATAATGGTACTGGACTGGGGCTTGCTATATGCTATAGCATTGCTCAGAGACATAATGCCAAGATAGATATTAAGACTGGTTCCACTGGGACAACGTTTTATGTAAGGTTTAATAATAATGTTAAATTTATTAGCCTATAAGTTGGCTAAATAGCCGAAATATGCACTCCCGAGGTTGAATTACTTAACTAAAGGCGGTATTGATACTGTATAACATTGCCCTGTCCTTTTGAAGAAAGCTGGAGTTACCAAAAACAATATGTTTGCCGTTGCATTGAGAGGCTTTGTCAATACGTAGAAATTCAGATTTTAACATTGGTCATATTAATTAACCAGTCAAGAGAGAAAATTCAGGGAATGCCATACGGCGTCAGCCATCCTGAAACTACTACCGGCGGCCGGGCGTTAAAGTTTTACAGCTCCATCAGGCTAGAGGTTAAAAAGATAGAGGATATTAAAGATGGTTCTGAAAAGATAGGCAGCAAAACAAAAATTAAGGTTACAAAAAATAAGGTGGCTCCGCCGTTTAAGCAGTTTCAAATTGACCTGTACTACGGAGAGGATTTCCGAAGGATGCTTGCCTTATTGACCTTGGCGAGGAGTATAAAGTTTTAAATAAATCCTGGGCTTGGTATTCGTTTGGCGAAACAAGGCTGGGCCAGGGCCGGGATAATGTGCGCCAGTTTTTAAGAGGGAATCCCGATATGTATACGGAAATTGAGGGTAAGATAAAGGAAAGTCTGTCACCGGTAAAGGATAATGTAGTTGACTTGAAGCCAGCTAAGTAAGATAATTTATGCTAATTATAGCATAAATTAAGCTATTGTACCATATTTAGATTGAATAGCAACATCGCCATTTAGGCGACGTTGCTATTTGCTTATAAATGCCACATTGTATTTTTGTATTGGTGCAGGTCGAAGTATTCTCGGGCGAATTCCAGCTAGTTTTCGATTGTTCCGCGCTCTTGTTGATCCTCTGCAGAAAAACACCAGATAAGCCGCCCTAGACAAGTAAGTTGATATTGAGAAACAAGAGAATCTTGGTACCGGTAAAGAATAATGTGGTTGTATTTCATTATCAAAAAATTTGAGATTACCTATTGATTTTAGAAATAATATACACTACAATAATACATAGGTATACGATGCATAGATAAAGAATTTATTGCTAAGGGGGATTGTCTTGAAAGTAAACAAGGAATTGTTAAAAGGAAGCACAGTAATTCTGGTTTTAAGTTTATTAAACCGTGAACCCATGTATGGCTATAAAATGATAAAAGAAATTGAAAAAAAATCGAATGGCGTTTTTATGTTCAAGGAAGGAACACTATACCCTATTCTACACTCATTGGAGGCAGATGGTATGATTGAGTCTTATTGGTTAGGGAATGAAGGCAGTCGCCAAAGAAAATATTATAGGATTACAAATAAAGGTAGCAATTGCCTTAAAGAAAGAGAACTAGAATGGGTAACATTTCGTTCAGCAGTCGATAAAATTCTAACGGGGGAGGCTTATGCATGGCTTTAACTAAGAATGCGCGAATAGAAGCATATATAAATGACGTATGTTCGCAAATCAAATTCCGTGAAGTTCATCCTGAAATTAAACTTGAACTTGAAGCTCATATTCATGATATTGTTAATGATTATTTATCAAAAGATTTTTCTGAAGATGAAGCTGTTGACAAAGCAATTGCCCAAATGGGCCAAGCAGCTATTGTTGGGAAGCAACTTAATAAAATTCACAAAGCAAAACCCGAATGGAGCATCTTAAGCATAAGTCTATTTTTCGTGATTACCGGTTTATTATCAATGTTTTTTATCGAAAAGCAAGGCTTATTCACAACAACCCCTATTCATATATTTATTTGCAGTTTGGTTTACACAATTATTGGGGTAGTTATCACAACCGTATTGTATCTATTTGATTACAGGAAGTTGGAACTCTATTCCAAGCAGATTTATCTCAGTACCATATTAATTTTAGTATTCGTAATCATATTTGGCCAACGTGTTAATGGTAAACCATATTTAGATCTAGGCCTAATTTCCATTGATATTGTTAAAATTAGCCCTATACTATTCAGCATATCATTAGCCGGCATTTTGAAAAAATGGATTTGGAATAAACCAAAGAAATTTTTTCAGGGTTTGTTATTATGCGTGATACCACTAATTTTAATTTTGTCGGGTGGCTCAATAACTGCCAGTATTATTTACACGATGACTTGCATTACACTCATGATAGTTTCAGGGGCGGGAAAGAGAACTTTTTTATTAATGCTAGGCTTGTTGTCAGGTATGATTATACCAGCCGTGACAATTTACCCATTCAAACTGGCTGGATTAATTGAATTTATCAATCCCGGAAGTCAGACTTTTAGTAATGGCTATATAAATAATCAATTGAGCCTATTAATTAATAGTTCCGGGCCTTTCGGGCAAGGATTTACTTTAAAATCGAATATTATGCCTCCTGGCCTGCATACCGAATTCATTTTTTCCTACATGGTTTTTACTTTCGGTTGGATTGCAATCGGTATATTAGCTGCTTTGGCTGTAATATTTATAATCCGCATGAGTCATGTAGCCAGAATAGCAAAAAATAATTATGCCAAGATGCTTATCAGTGGATTTATCACCATCTTTGTTATCCAATTCCTGTGGAACATATTGATGAATTTAGGATTTGCACCAATAAGTGAAGTTGATCTACCTTTTATTAGTTTTGGTGGCTCACAGTTAATTTTTAATGCTGCGATGTTAGGAGTAATTTCAAGTATCTACAGGCGAAGGAACATCTCACAAACTTTAATTGGTAGCTGAAAAAACAAAATATGGCAGTAGCAGACATTTTATCAGTACTTACAAGTGCATCATATATTTTAACTGTTTAGCTAATTTTTTATAAACATATACAGGATAATACAACATTTTAGCAAATATCCATATTGTCAACTTGTGCCAGCATCCTTGGTGATGCTGGCTATTTTTTGCGAAAGAAGCTATCCACAGGGTGAGCGGATAGAAGAGGATTGGTACGGAGAATCTGGAAGAAAAACGATAGGGCATAGTATGGGTGTAGTTGCTACCATTATAATTGTAGAATTGTTACTACAATACTTCAATATCAAGACAACACCTACAGAACCAGGTTTGTTGAAATATATCAACGGGAGTTGATGCTTTTATAACAATTAGCTGATTATCTTATCCCTTAGATCAAAAAATATTTTCGGAGGGTAAAAAAACACACACTAGACACACTGAGTGAAAGTCCTAAAAGGAGGAACATATGTCAATTAATATTTTCTTTACCGATGTTAGCCGTTTTAATGATCCAAAGTTTTACATTAGGGAGAAGTTGTACTCTGCCTGGGAGGATCTGCCTAAGTCCGATCTTGATCAACTTGCTAACCTTGCATACGGGGAAGGTAAACCAGTTTCTATACCACTAGCAAAAAAAGAGGACTTTCCCTCCCTGACTGAACAGCAACAACGTTCCGTAGATAGGAAAACCAAATTGTTCGTTGCTGCTGTCGATAAGTTAAGTCCCTTATTAGATGATGAAACAAAGCAGGAGGACGATTCCGTTACCTATTTATGCGAGGAGTTCCGCGGCTACGCAATAGGTACGCCGGTTTTAGTGAGAGTAACAAATTATTCCACCATATGTTACGTCTTCGAGAACGTCTTGGTTGATGCTGTGACAGCAGATGTATCTTATCAGGTGTCCAAGGTTTTCGGTACAGCGGGCGAACTCGAGATGGACCAACAGATTAACGCCTGGATGAACACCAACATTCCCCGTGCCGCTACGCCGACAGCAGAAGAAACTCTAACGAAGCTGACTAAGGGTTTGGTTGGCTTACTGCCCGCCCCGTATAATGTAATAGGTGCGACTTTACTAAATATTATTATCCCGTCGGGTGAAGGAATCGATTACAATCAGTTACTCAATGACATCAGCACTATCATTGCCGACGCAAATCGTCGCCAGACTATTTCCACACAGGGCGGCATCCTTAAAGGAGTCACAGACTATATAAATGGCAATTATATTCCACAACGAGATGCAAAACGTTCCTCAAAAGCTGAATTATTCAGCCTGATCAACCCGCAATTGGCTGAGATTTATAAAGTAATCGGTGTACTCAAGCAAGATGAGTTCAAAAAAGGTGGCATTTCTACATTCATTAGTGCAGTTATTCTTAAGTATCTGCTATATCAGGAAATGGCAGTGCAGGATCCAGATATCACAAACCCAAACGATTCATCAAAAGCAACATCTATTCGCCATGACGCAGCCGAAGACTCCGAACATGTATTGATGGTAATAAATGAGTTGAAGGTAGAGTCTGACAATTATTTAAATAATTGGATCGACCAAATCTCTCCGGTGCGTATTCGAATCACTGATTGCCCAAAAAATGAATATTATTTTCACGATAGCCATACTGGCTACCGAAGCCCATATTATGAACAACATGGGTGCAAGGATGATCCACGTGCTAGGGCTGAACAAGTGTATATTTCGGCCACATCCGGACACCTAAACCGGAATTATCCGGACAGTCGTT
>JAENZP010000031.1 GCA_016841205.1 Desulfoscipio geothermicus | reverse complement strand
CTTGTATCCAGTTAGTTTTTTTATTCTAACTGTCTACTTTGAGGGGAGCATATCACGATGGCCGGGGCTTTCACTTTGCTACAACATACTCTGCTGTTATAAAACATATCTCCTCAAGAAATAAATAATTTCATAATTGCCCAGGGCATTCCGGGATTGTTGGGCAGGCAGAATGCACTGGATGAAGGGTAATAGTGGATTTGAAAGTTTATGTAGAAGTCGTCGCCAGTTTTGACTGTGACGGGAGGCTGCTGCCATTGTCTCTCACCTAGGAGGACGGCCTGCAATACTGCAACGTTGAAAGCTTCTGCCAATTCGGTAATGCAGTATTTCAGCCTGCTTGAGTTGGGAACCGGAGCGTCTAGAAAAAAGTTTGCGCTTCTGATCTTCAAAGAATCGAGTTCACCCAGGATCAACCTGATCGCTTCCCTGGTTTGATCGATCACAAGATAGGTACCGCGTAGTCCGGCCAGATCCCGGAACGTCCCGTCCATGCAGCGAAAGACCGGAGAAGCTGACAGAGCGACCTCAAGGGTAATGATCGTATTGAAGCCGTCTATATGCACGTCAATATCGGGAGGCAGCTGTTCCGGCAAGATTTCTTTTGATTTCCGCAAATGGATATCTGCTGTCGAAGATACGAGACGTATGATGGCAAGCCGCTACCGTTTGGACAAGAGATAATGATTTCCGACAAAAGCAGACGCACCTTGGATCTCATAGCCCCGGTCCAACAGAAAGGACAGGCCCTTTGCCGCAGAGGTACACTTTTACAGTAAATCACCCCTGAACTCGCGCTCATCGCTGAGGGAATATCCTCTTTTCGGTTCATTTCCCATGTTTATCTCCGTTTTTGCATCAACAAAATGAATTTCAATCTTATCATAGCACAGATTGACTTATTCCCACTTTGACGGATACTACAAATTCGGATTTTGTCCCTTTTTATTCCTCAGCACGGAAAAATTTATTAACTCAAAATTGCCAATATTGTACACACATTATGATTGACGAAGAAAAATGTGCCACGTATAATGACTTATGTGCAACAAACGCAATTAGGAGGGACATTTATGCTGCAAATAATCAAAAGTTTCCGCGAATACGTGGAAGCTCTGAAAGAGAATCACGAAGTCGTTACCGTTAAAAAAGAGGTGGACTGGAATCTCGAGATGAGCGCCATTGCCCGCCGTGCCTATGATCTGCCCGCTCCTGCACCGCTTTTCAAAAATATCAAGGGCTGCACACCGGGCTTTGATGTTCTGGGCGCCCCTGTGGGCTTCAGCCCGAACAAAAATCATCCCTGCATCCGGATTGCGCTTTCCCTGGGTCTCCCCATCGATACACCCGCGACAAAGCTCGTCGAAGAGTGGTCCCGTCTTCCCGATGTGGCACCCATCCCTCCCCATTTGGTAGAAACGGGCGCCTGCAAGGAACATAAGCTTTTTGGGGATGACATCGACCTGACAAAGCTTCCGATTCCCTTCATTCATTACGGAGACGGTGGACGCTATATCAACACCTATGGCATCTTCATCGCTAAGACCCCGGACGGTTCCTGGGTAAACTGGGCGATTTCCCGTGCCATGCTGGACGGCCCCAGGACCATTGCCGGCGTCGTTATCCCTACTCAGGATTTCGGCAAAATCTTCAGCGAATGGAAAGAGATTGGAAAAGAGATGCCCTTCGCGCTCTGCCTTGGTGTCGATCCCGCTATTGCTATGATTGCGGGCTATCCCCTTCCTTCCCGCGTCAATGAGTGTGATCAAATCGGTGGTTGGTACGGAGAAGGCGTTGACGTTGTAAAGTGCGAAACGAACGACCTCCTTGTTCCTGCTTCCAGCGAAATCGTCATCGAAGGTTTCGCATCTCTCGATACTGTCGTAACGGAAGGACCTATGGGCGAATACGGCGGTTATGTCTGGTGCGGTAACCATAAGACCGCACCACTCTTCAAGGTCACCGCCATGACACACCGGACAAATCCCATCATGCCAATCTGCGTCGCGGGCGTTCCAACGGAAGAAAACCACACCAACTGGGGTATCAGTATCGCTGCAAGTATTCAGAATGTACTGCGGAACCAAGGCTTCCCTATCAAGAAATGCTTCATTCCCTTTGAGTCGGCGGCCCACTGGTTTGTCGTTTCCGTGGATCGAAACCGCAAGACGGAAGACGATGAACAACTCGCGCTCGATATCGGCAAGGCGGTCTTCGCTTCAAAGGGTGGGTCCTATATTCCGAAAGTTTTCGTGGTAGACGATGACATCAATCCGAGCGACTTAAATCAAGTGGTCTGGGCTCTTGCGACCCGCCATCATCCGGCTAAGCGTGTTGCGATTGAAAATCAGTATATTTTCCCGCTCGTCGCTTATCTGAGCCAGGAAGAGAAGAAAGCGGCAGTCTCCACCCGTGTCATTTACAACTGTCTGACCCCCTTCCATATGTGGCCGGATGAATTGAAGCCCGCAGAGGCATCCTTCCGTGGCTACCCAGAGGAACTCCAGAAACACGTAATCGCGAACTGGGAAGAGTACGGCTTTTAAGACCTTACGCCCCCATTGTCCGAAAGAAACGTTTTGGAAGACCAGCTGACAATACCGGAAAGGGGCGACAACAACCCATGAAAAAGTTGATTATTGGGATCAGCGGCGCATCCGGCGTACAGATGGGCGTGCGCTTATTGCAGGTTCTGAAAAAGACACCGGAGGTGGAAACCCATCTCGTCATGAGCCACGGAGCGGATGAAATCTTCCGTTGCGAAATGAAGATGGACGTGAAAGAAGTAAAAGCCCTTGCAGATGTTGTCTATGATGTCGACGATCTCGCGGCGGCGATTTCCAGTGGCTCGTTCCGTACGGACGGTATGGTGGTAATTCCCTGCAGCATGAAGAGCCTCAGCGCCATCGCGAATGCTTATGATGATAACCTGCTAGTACGGGCGGCAGATGTCTGCTTAAAGGAAGGCCGGAAAGTGGTCCTGGTTCCGCGGGAATTTCCTCTCAACCTCATTCACTGCCGAAATCTGCTCGCAGCAAAGGAAGCCGGATATGTTATTCTTCCACCTATGCTGACGTTCTATAGTGAGTATTCGACGCTGGATGAACAGGTGGACCACGTCATTGGGAAGATTCTGATGCAGTTTAATCTTTCCTACGATAAGTTCAGACCCTGGGAAGGCCGGTGAAATACGATGGAGATGAATGCAAGTGCGGGAACCGGGAAATATCGGGTAACCTTACATGTATTATCCACGGGTGGTCACGGCTTGAGCTGTTTTTTATACGGCGGAACGCAGCCGCACGTGGGCGGTCTTGCCCTGGTTTCTCCAGGGACCGCTCTCAAAGAGAATGCGCAACCATTGAGCAGTTGCGATGAATGGACTCTGACACTTCCCGGACACAAGGATTTTAGTGTTGCGAACGCAATCGCGAAGAAGCTATGCCTTGCGACGAAGGAACCGGTCTCCATCTCAGCCGGAATCCACATCGACAACGCCAGCAAGGAAGAGATTCAAACTCTCTTCGATAATTGCATAGAGGCAGCAGATCTATTTCTGAAACAGTACGGAAAAGAATAAAATACACATATTATAATGGGGCAGATGCAAAATCACATCTGCCCCGTTTTCTCTTCGCCACAAAATCAGCACTTCTCTCAGCCTTTAATACCAAACCTCTATCTTATGGTCGTCTCATCTCCCTCACTTGGGAAGACGGCCGGCAATATATCATCGACCGGGTATTGGATATCCGACCGGCAGCCGCACTGTAAGCCGGAGGCCAGGGTGACCGCTACACTGTGCGCATCCGGGGCCGGGACAAGTACCTCTTTTTTGAACGCTGCACCCGCATCGGAGGTAACAACCTTGGGCGGTGGTTCGTGGAACGGCGCAGTGTGGATTGAAAATTGGGCAAGGAAATATATTTGCTGAGGGGGAGGGGGGCGACAGCGACCTCTTGAATGTGAGTTTTGAGACACATAAAAAAGCATCTTTAGTGTTTTGGCCATAAAGTATACTGATACGCGTAAATATGGGTTTTGCGTTAAAAGTAGACCCCCTTAGATCAAGGGGGTCTACTTTTAAATCGAATCTATACTTTGACGCACATGTGATTAATCCACATCAAGATATGATTAAATAAATACTAAATATTATCTATCTATTTAAAACATATGCCATGGTATATCAGTACTCCATAATGAATGATTCTTCTCTTTGCCATAATTAAAAACCAAACAGATTATCTTATCTTTTAAATCTACTTGTAACTTTTTAGTAAAAAATACCCACCTAACAAGAAAACCTTAGGCAGGTATTTCTGATTTTGTTTCTCACAAAGTGCAGAGCAGTCCTATAACTTAACTAAGGTAAATGTTTCCCAGGGACCTATACTTGTAGCATCGGTATGGATTGGTTGTTTATTTGCAGGTTCACCAAAACCTCCGCCGTTAGCTGCGTTTAAATAAGTACCATCGGGGGTCTGTATATATACTGTATCACTATTAACCATAATTAATGTAAGACGTTCCCACGGTCCAATCCAAGTTGCATCTGTATGAACAGGGCAGGTAGAATCATTTGGTCCACCAATACCACCGCCATTTACCGCCGTAACATAATTACCATTTTTTGTTTTTAACGCAAATTTAGTTTTTGTTGCGTCCAACCACTCTATTTTAAAAGTTTCCCACTCAGCGGCACGGCTTGCATCAGTATGGAGAGCAGTTGAACCTGGACCTGAATTCGGTCCTCCAAGTCCGCCACCTTCAACAATTGTCAAAGGGTTGCCGTTTATTGTCTTTATAGCACAACGTATTTTAGTAGTAGAAGTGGGAGGTGTAGAAATAAGTGAGGAACTGGTGCTGCTATAAACATTGGATTCACTTGTAGACCCAAATATAGTAACTATCCATTTAATAATATCAAGTATAACTGGTAAAGCTTTGCCTATAATAGCTCCAAAACGGTTTTTCGGTGCATGGAATAGACATATCGTAATCTTATCTGTCTGAGTATATATGCTGGGATCTACCTGTATAGACGCTGAAACGTCACGCGGAGATGGTGTCGCGCCAAGCCAGGAAGGAGCTTTATAACCGTCTACACCATACTGAAGAATTGGAGTTGTATAAACTGCTTGTCCATTAACATTTAAAAAAGCGGCAACCATTCCTCCTGTAAATCCAGAATATTGAATATGACTTTCAAGGTGAGTAGTCGTAGTAATTAATCCATTCTCGTCAATTGAGGCAGTACCACTCATGTACCATGGATGAGTATTCCCGTTGGCATCTTTTATTATTTGTAAAGGTATGCCATATAATTTTTTAGCCAAATTATTTCCCCCTTTAGTTTCATAAGCTTGATGTGTTGCGCAGTAGACATTTAGTCTATTGGTTAAGAATAGAGTCTTTTACTAGCGATGCAACAGTTAATTGGGTGGAAAATCACCCGTACTAATTCACCTCCTAAAATAAAAAAAGCCAAGATTAAAACCATCACTTTTTAAGAAAAATCCACCTCAATATCTTTATGTATTTTTTACTATTTAATGTAAATAATTTTTTTAAAAAATTAACAGCAAATTTCTCTATTTTTCGTTTTATAAACTACTGTACCCTTGCTGGTTATAATCCTGGACAAATGATATCCCATTGGGGAGGAACCTCAGGATTACTGGCATAATGATTGGATTGCTCCGGAAAGGACATATGGTAGGTTAATACGCCGTTTAATTTTTTATAAGGATTACCTATCAACACAGGATTTTCAATTGAAGGAATGGAATGATGTGATAGAGGAAGTGGCCAAATATGGGATAAGCCCGCCGCGGTAAGGCGTATTTTAGTGCCGCAGCATGGTAATTATGTCAATGTTTTCCCTAAGTATTAGTGTTATATGCAAATACTTAGCTAATCAAATTAAAGATATAAATTATATTGATAAAAAAGCCTACCACAAATGTTACAAAAAATTTATAGTGAGCTAAATATAAAGCTAATTTATTTTTATATGTTATGTAAAAATAAATAATTTAAGGAGGAGGCTTATGCAGGTACAAATTGGTAAGTTTTTTTTAGATGTTATCGTTGAAATTCATAAGCTTTTAAAAGAACGAAAACAGGAAAAGGAGAATTATATTGCTGTTGGAACATTTATTGAACTATATGGATCAGTAATACGCTTAGAAGGTATATCTAAAGAAGTATATTTGATAATTGATGATATATCGAAAAGTGAATTATTAGGTAATAGGTTAAAAGATTTTTTTGATGAAATGGGTTATTTTGGAAATGTTCTAAAAAAGGCCAATCTTGCAACAATTGAGATATTTCATCCACAGCTTGGTTACGCATTAAATCATTTGATTATTGGAGATGAACTTCTACATGATGCAATTGAAAGAACAATTTTACCACACAAAAAAAACATTAAATCAAAGCAATTGAAAAGAGTTATTGATATCTATGTAAAAAATTATGGAAATCTATATATGTACCAATGGGATGTAGAAATGATTGCATATAGAAATTTACCAGATAGATGGGATGGAACAGAAGAATGGAATAAATCAAAAGTAATTGAACAATTTAAGAATTTGACCAATCATTTAGAAAAATTTAAAACAATTCTTGCAGATGTAATAAAAAATACTTGGGACTTTAAGGAACTTGCAACTTTAAGCAAAAATTGAGGTTTGTTTTATAATAGGCATTAAATTGCGTAAACTGTTTTAAAATTTGTTAATTAGGGCTTGCTGAACGGTCTCATTATTTCAACTAAATCACTAAAAATATC
>JAENZP010000016.1 GCA_016841205.1 Desulfoscipio geothermicus | reverse complement strand
GAAAATTTCCAATTCACAAGATTCAGGGGCTTGACATATTACCGCTGGACTTTTTATTTTCACCACAACATTGCCATAATTTCCTGCTCTAACTCTATCGGCATGTCCTATTTGGGCATGTAATAACATTATTTTTTGCCCAAGAATTTAGTTAACTTATCAATGCTTTTAAAGTTCCTTCAGCATTTTTTACGCTCCTATCAGTATGCTAATTCTATTTAACTTGGCCCGTTTGCCTTTGCTTTTGGCTCGGACCTCTTGCTTTTATTTGGTACGGAACATGGTTGTTTTTTCTTCTCCCATATTTTATCATATAGTATCACATCATTGAGACAAATTGCTGTAATATATATAATTTGTCAACCAATGTTTATTTCCACATAACCGGTATATCCTTCTAGATCTGATTTTCTTTGCAAAACCAGCAACGATCAGTTCCTTTTTACCGACACACATGTTGGGTAATAATAAAGTTTGATTAAAATGGATCTATAAGAGCTGATATAATAGCAATAACTTGATAAAATGAATTAAACCTCGATAATCCAGAAGATCATGGATCGAGCGGAATAAAAATTTGATTTTAATTGTTGAGGCTATAGAAATGATAAACTTATTAATAGGTCTTGCCGCGGGGTTCTTCGGAGGGCTTGTGGGCCTTGGTGGCGGAGTAATCATGATCCCCCTGATGGTAGGCATCCTAAAAATGAGCCAGCACAAGGCTCACGGCACAAGTCTTGTAGCGCTTGTTTTCACAGGAATATCGGGAGCATTCACTTACACCTTAAATGGTTCGGTGGATTTACTTGCCTCTTTGCTTCTGGCCTCCACCGCTATATTTACCGCCAGGGCGGGCGCACGCTATGGCAATGCCCTTCCGGATTGGAAGCTCAAGAGATATTTCGGCGGGTTATTAATCCTGACCTCCCTGCTCCTGCTTATGAAACCTTACCTGTACCATGTTGACGAGCCCGCCACAGGATGGCTAAAAATATCAGTTCTTTTATTAACCGGGATCTTAACCGGCTTCCTCTCCGGCATGATGGGGGTCGGAGGAGGTACGATCATGGTACCTTCAATGGTACTGCTTACCGGCTTCACCCAATACGCCGCCCAAGGCAGCTCCCTCCTGGCCATGGTCCCGGTGGGAATAGTAGGGGCTTTTACTCACTGGCGCTTGGGGAACGTTAACACCGGCATATTGCCGGGATTAATCCCTGGCATTCTATTAGGCACGTACCTGGGTGGCTCTCTTGCCCATATCATGCCTGAGGGGGCTTTACGCGTTATCTTCGCCGCCGTGCTGATCTGGACAGGGGTTAAATATTTAAGAACACCAAAACCTTTGCATGAGGAATCAATTACAGTGGAAAAAAAGGAAAAGAGCAGCTAAGACTGCTCTTTTTTATCAATCCGACAGTGACCCAATTATCTTGCCGCTGCTGATCTGCGCGGCGTCCCGGTAATCCAAACCAATGTTCAAACCCTGTGCTTCTGCGACTTCCCGATGCCCGAGCATGTTAACCAGCCAGACCGTTCAGGTCCTCCGGCCTGCTTTCGATGAATTAAATTTACGTTAATTATTTTCTTGCAACTCTATGAATAGTTTAACCGGTTCACACTGTAAAGGAGGAAGTTGTAGTTCCGACTTTGACCTAAATAAATTTTTCCAATCCCATCTAGTCCTATACGGAGATACTTTTAGTTTTGCATATATTGCAACCTTTTTTGCTTCTTCTGGAACCTTAAGAATGACTATTGATTTGTAATCGTCGTTCTTCTTCTCACTATAACTCATATTATATATCCATACAGCTTCCTTATCGCTTTCCCCCATTGCTTCAACTTTGGCCTTACGAAATGCATATGACCCTAAATCAAAATCAATTCCAGTATTAATGCCCACTTCCGGTTTAATTTTGGCATCTATAAGCTCAGCTAACTCCTCCGGTATATTCAATGCAAAGTTTAAACCTGCATCCAAAGCAATCTTTCCCCCGGCATGGGCTTTGAAATAATCTTTGTAAATACCGTCCGGAAACAGTTTATAAACCCTGGTTTGCCTCTCCCTTTTTTCTACATCATCAGTAATTTCTATTGTTAACTCCGCTCGTTTCAAATATATATCATGTTCATCAATAATACTTCTAAAAGTGACTTCAACCGAGTAAAAATCATATTTGGTTTCAATAGCAGTTTTTATCTCTTGAGGAAGATCTACACCTTTATTTTTAAAGTAAGGGACAATCGGAGTCGTCTCAAAATTACTTGCCAACTTTACAGTAATCCCTTTATTATAAACATCCATAATATCCCTTTTATCATCTTCATCCAGCGAAATTGACTTCTTAATTGTTGTACCATTGACATTTAAAGTATCACTTTTTTTTCCTTCGTCCGGCAAAATTGATTTCTTAAATCCTTCACCCCAGACATCCATTGTAGATCTTTCATCTATAGATTTTTCATCATTTTCATTTAATAAGAATAACGGTTTTAAATTTCCCCCCTTAATAATCTCCTTATTCAGTTGTTCTTCTAATTTTTGAAACTCTGCCGGTTCGATTGTTGCTTGTGCTTAATTAGTTGAATACTTCATGTTATTTTCTCCTTCATTAAATTTGTTAAATCCTAATCACATTACTTCTTCCAAATGGCTAAATTCCAAGGTACCCTACATAAGCGTATTCATAATAATTTCAATAAAATAGCACCTCAATAAAAAAGTAAACAACGAATACATGTTGCTCATGCCTACGTTGCTATTACATTAAATTCTATATCACACTCAATTATCCTTCTTAAATAATCCATACATGAAAACTACAGATAATAGACTTTACTAGATGAATTCTAAATCGTTCTTGGATGCCTTACTGGTACTTCTCTTGCCTTTCCGCTAAAAAAGGCGGGGCAATTAAGCCCCCGCCCTAATATAGCGTTCTTGTTTTAACCGTTCTGGCTCATCATGACTATTACCTAATTGGTGAGGTTATACAGCTTCTTTCTCAATATTTCCACCTGCAAACTGGCTTTGGTAAAGGTCCGCATAGAAGCCGTCCTGCGCCAGAAGCTCATGGTGGCTGCCTGTTTCAATAATGCTGCCGTTATTCATTACCAGGATCAAGTCGGCGTCCCGAATAGTGGATAACCGGTGGGCAATCACAAAACTGGTCCTTCCCTTCATCAGTGCTGTCATCGCCTTTTGAATTAAGAGTTCTGTTCTGGTGTCAACGCTGCTGGTAGCTTCGTCAAGAATCAAAATCGCCGGATCGGCAAGAATTGCCCTGGCAATGGTCAGCAGCTGCTTTTGACCCTGCGAAATATTCGAGGCTTCCTCATTGAGAATGGTGTTGTAACCATCAGGCAGGGTCCGGATAAAGTGGTCGGCGTGCGCCGCTTTGGCTGCCCGCACAATTTCTTCTTCGGTGGCTCCCGTCCGGCCATAGGCGATATTATCTCTGATCGTGCCGTTAAAAAGCCAGGTGTCCTGCAGCACCATGCCGAACAGTGTACGCAAATCACCGCGCTTTAAATCCCTGATATCGATGCCGTCCACGGTAATTTTTCCGGCATTTATCTCATAAAAGCGCATCAATAGGTTGACCAGGGTGGTTTTTCCAGCGCCTGTCGGGCCTACGATAGCAATGGTCTGACCCGGTTTGACATCTATATTCATGTCCTCCAACAGAGTAGTGCTTTCTTTATAGCCGAATTGAACATTTTGGAATCTGACCTCGCCTTTCGGGAAATCAATTCTCTTTGAATCTTCCATGTCCGGTATTTGTTCGATCTCGTCCAGCAGCTCAAACACCCGCTCGGCGGAAGCCACCGTGGACTGGATGATATTGGCTATGTTGGACATCTGGATGATCGGATGGTTAAACTGCCTGGAGTATTGGATAAAGGCTTGCACATCACCGATTTCAATTGTCTTTTTCATGACCAGAATACTTCCCACTACGCAGACCAAAACATATCCGATGTTGCTGATAAAGTTCATCAGCGGAAAGATGATGCCGGAAACGAACTGGGCTTTCCAGCCTGCATGATAGAGCCTTTCGTTAATATCATCAAATTTGGCGATGGATTCACTCTCCCGCCCGAAGGCTTTAACAATCTGATGGCCGGTGTACATCTCTTCAACATGCCCGTTAAGTATTCCGAGCTCCTTCTGTTGAGCCGCAAAATATTTCTGAGAGCGCCTGGCGATCATCACCGTTACAACAAACGAAAGCGGCAGGGTTACAAGCGCAATTAGAGTCATTAACGGGCTGATGGTCAACATCATAATCAGAATACCGGCAATGGTCACGATCGAACTAATTAACTGGGTCAAACTTTGCTGCAAAGTAGAACTAATGTTGTCAACATCATTGGTAACCCGGCTTAAGATTTCACCATGAGTGCGTGAATCAAAAAATTTAAGCGGGAGACGGGCCAGTTTATCATTAACATCATTGCGAATATCATAGACCGTCTTTTGGGCTACCCCGGCCATGATATATTGCTGCAGATAACCAAAAAAAGCGCTGAAAATATATAATCCGATCAAAAGAGACAATATCTGCGCAATGTACTCAAAGTCGACCCTGGCTCCGGGAACATGATGATATTTCATCATCACGCCTTCAAACAGTTTTGTAGTGGCTTCGCCCAGTATTTTCGGGCTTACGATGCTGAAAACGGTGCTGAGAATAGCCATGACAAACACGGTCGACAGCCTAAATCTACGGGGTTTTAAATAACCGAGCAGCCTTTTCATGGTTCCTTTAAAATCCCTGGCTTTTTGCACCGGTATACCCATATGCCCCCCCATCGGGCCTCTGCCGAAGCCTCCTCCGTGCCCTCCGGCCTGTGGTCCCAGCGCTCTGTGTTCTGCCCTCATGCTATCTCCTCCCCGGAAAACTGTGATAATACAATCTCACGATATACTTCACAGGTATTCAAGAGTTCCCTGTGGCTGCCGATACCGGCAATTTTGCCTTTTTCCATGACGATGATCCGGTCGGCGCCCATCACTGTGCTGACCCTCTGAGCCACAATCAGCACGGTAGCATCGGCTGTTTCTTTTCTGAGCGCAATGCGCAGCCTGGCATCTGTTTTATAGTCCAGGGCGGAGAGGGCATCGTCGAGAACATAGATTTCCGGTTTCCTCACCAAAGCTCTGGCGATAGAAAGACGCTGCTTTTGCCCACCCGAAATATTGGTGCCGCCCTGTGCGATAAGTGAATCAAAGCCATCTTTCATGGTAGTGATAAAATCCGTGGCCTGTGCGGTTTCAGCGGCACGCCTGATCTCTTCATCCGCGGCATCTTCTTTGCCATACCGGATGTTGTCGGCAATAGTACCGGTAAAAAGCACCGCCTTTTGTGGTACCAAGCCTATTTTAGCTCTCAGGCTTTCCTGGGACATTTCCCGCACATCAACGCCGTCAATTAAAATGCTGCCCTCATCAATATCATAGAAACGAGGGATCAAGTTGATCAAAGTCGACTTCCCCGAACCGGTACCACCGATAATGGCCGTAACCTCACCGGGACCGGCTGTAAATGAAATATTGCTGATCGCGGGTTGCTCGGCACCGGGATAACCAAAGGTAACGTTTATAAACTCTACAAAACCTCTCCTGCCGGCAGTATGCTTTACTTTTTCAGCATCCTTGATTTCAGGCACGATATCAAGCACTTCATTAATCCTTACGGCTGAAGCTTCCGCCCGGGGGAGCATGATAAACATAAAAGAGATCATAACAAGAGAAAACATAATATGCATGGCATATTGCAGAAAGGCCATCATATCACCGACCTGCATGTCGCCGTGGTCAACCCGGATACCCCCGAACCAGACAATCGCAATGGTTGAGAAATTCATCACCAACATCATAACGGGCATTAAGGCGGCCATAAGTTTATTGACATTAATGGCTGTTACGGTCAGATCGCTGTTGGTCATTTGAAAACGTTCCCTCTCATGGTCGAGGCGGTTAAAGGCGCGGACAACTCTAATGCCGGTAAGACCTTCGCGCAGAACCCGGTTTAATTTATCAAGATTGACCTGCATTGTCTTAAAGAGCGGCACACCTCTTCGGAAAATGAGCAGGATCGCACCGGCCAGGACCGGCATCGCCACAACGAAAACCAGCGACAACACAGCGTCTTTTGAAACCGCCATAATTATGCCACCAATACTCATCATAGGCGCGCTGACCATCATACGCAATATTACAATCAATACTTGCTGTATCTGGGTAATATCGTTAGTGGTCCTGGTAATCAGGGAGGCTGTACCCAGTTGGTCAAACTCATGAAGCGAATAGCTCTCTACCCGTGAAAAAACCATGCTGCGCAGATTTTTACCGAATCCGATGGCTATTTTGGCAGATAAAAAGCTCGCCGCAATCATACATAAAGCACTACCGGCAGCAAAAAACAGCATTAAACCGCCAACCCTGAGAATGTACTGATTATCACCGTTAATGATACCAATATCCACAATATCGGACATCAAAGTCGGCAGATAAAGGTCTGCAAGGGATTGAAAAAGCACAAGCACCAGGACAGTGGAAACTGACCAGGCGAATGGCTTTAAGAACCTTAATAACTTAACCATGGTTATATCTTCTCCCGTTAGTTAGTAGTTAACAAGCAAAATTCAAATCCAAGCTATTCACTTCTTTATTCCCCCTTGTCCAATAGTTCCCGCAAGGTTTTAAGTCCTTCAAGAATTTTCATTTGTTCCCCGGCCGTTGCCCGGTTAAACACGTCAACAACACCTGAAAACATCCGTTGCGTCATCATGCTGTTAAAGTGGTCTTTTGCCAAATCAGTTAAGGATACTTTTGTGATACGCCGATCTTGCGGGTCCCGAATACGTTTGGCCAGTCCTTTACGTTCCAACCTGTCCACAATTCCCGATACGGTACTATGCGTAAGTCCGACTTGTTGACTTAATTCTTTTACGCTCAGATCACCGTATCTGAGCAAGTGTCCCATAACAAATCTTTGAGGGACTGTAAATCCGTCTTCCATTGCCCGGCACTTCGCCCCGTGGCGCAATGCCCTAAACAGAAAAAGTAAATGCTCAATCAGTTTTTGGCTCGCCCGATCTTCTTCCAACATTATCTGCACTCCTTGCATTTACGTCTTATTGCAACGTGTCGTAATACAACATATTATAGTGGTGAAAATATGTTCCGTCAAGCAACCATTATTTAACAATGTGCAATGATCATATGGATTTATTTTACCCAATCCGGGCACTGACGGGTGCCATTCTATACCGGCCAGCCTTCTGACACCGGTTCTATGACTGCACCTAAATTTGTTCTTAAATAATATCGAAAATTGCATCCTTACTATCAAGCCATATAAGAAAAAAGACCGAAATTTTATTCGGTCTTTGAAAAGTGCAACAGGTTAATTGAACTATGTTGGCTAATCTGTTCCTGCTTAGATATCAAATGTTATTACTTATAAAGTTCAATAATTAAGCTAGCGTAGACTATATTTAAAAGCTAAACTTCAACGAAAGTAGGTCCTACGAGCTAATTTTTACATTATCATAATAAAGCCTCCCTAAAATTACTGCCGCAAAAAGTTTTACTTAATTTATTGTTTCTATTATTCACCTATTTTTTGGACCGGCAGCTATCCTATTTAGTTCCAATTGTTTTTCATAAAAAAAATAGGAATTTGGAAAACTTTAAAATTTATCTTATCGAAAAGATATTAATATCATTTATCATCTCTTTGCTTACTTTGCCTAACCCCTCAAGATACCGCAAGTGGGCAATGGCTTCTCCAGAGGCGAACCATTTTTGCGGCGTGGGATACTGCTCCCAGGACGGGCAATCTATATCCCAATTCATTTGTGTAGCAACCTTATAAGCATCTGCATTGTCTTTACGCAAGATCTCCAGAACCTCTTTGCACCTTTCTTGATGGTGTTTTTTTAGCTCATTGATTCTTTTCCTTACATTATATATAAGATTCCTGTGCCCCGACAGCGTCAGTTCAATATCCATCAGGTAGACTTTGTCCAAGTTGGCTAGGTAATCTTCCAGGGGGTTCCCAGATATAAACAGAGAAATATTGGGCGTTATGTCATCAAGTATGTGGTCACCGGAAACCAACACTTTTTTTCTAGGTTCATACAGGCACATGTGCCCGTCGGTATGGCCAGGGGTGGCCACACATTTAAAATGATAATCCCCAATCTTTATGTCATCCCCGTCCTTAACCAGGTCAATTTTTATATCGCCCTGGGGTGCGTATTTAAAACCCGGGTGTCTGGCCAGTACATTTTTCAGTTCGTCTTCGGGAAAGCCATACGCACGGGCACTATCCAAAAGCTCAACACCCCTGGATGCAGGGTCTAAAATAACCTCCGCATCCGGCTGGCTGCAATATATTTTGGAGGTAGCTGTGGCCAGAGTCCCCACTAAGCCACAATGGTCAGAATGCATATGAGTAATAAAGAAATCAGTGTTCTCCAGCTGTACATTAAGTTTCTTTAAAGCTGAATACATTACCTCTGAGCATTCCTTCCGGTTCATCCCGGTATCTATCATTAAGTATCTTTCCGGACCTTTAATAACATATGAATTGAGTTCTTTAAGGGGGTTATTGGGCAGGGGAATTTTTATCTGATAAAGATTTGGCAGGACCTCTTTATACAAAACGTTTCACTCCTCAATTTGGTATCATACATATGGTTTATAATGCATTATAATCCATTACACCAAGCATTTCACCCTGCTTATGAAATTGCATCCAAAAAACCTCACCAAGCTCCATATAGGTTATTTGATATCATCTGTGATTTTTACTTCATACCCAGAGCTTTAATAAATTCTCTCCATGCTTTATCCCGAGCAATAAGAACCCCCGTCAGCCAGGACTGCCCGGGCAAAAGTGACTAATTGAATAGCATAGCCTAAACTCAACCTTTTACTGTATAATCCAATTTCAATCACATTTAACATAGTTTTACGGCACAAAACGTTCAAATGTACTTAAGTACCACACCATATTCGTACCATCGCTGTTTTGATAAAAACAAAAAAACGCCCCGTTATAAGGCGAAACAAGGTAAAATAAGTATGGCGTGAAAAGAGGATTATTGATAATCCATGGACAAATATCACTTACAGACACTAAATCCTAAAATAGGTTTGTGTTATGTATGTTGCGATTTGTCAAATGAGGTCTGACCCCAAGAAGGAACAAGAAGGAAGGCCCCAAGAAGGAAAAAATGCCTGTTACCTGGAATATATCATAACCGCATGAAAATTAAAATATTTGTCAAAAGGAGGAATAATCATGGCAGACGAACCTAGAGGAGCCATTCTCCAACGTGATAAGGAAACCTATGCCATTGTGCCCAGAACCCCCATGGGCCTGATAACCCCGGATATTTTAGAAAATATAGCTAAAGTAGCCCGTAAACACGAAATCCCCATCATTAAGATCACTTCAGCCCAGCGTCTGGCGCTGGTAGGCATGAAACCGGAAATTGTCGATGAAGTATGGCAGGAACTGGGGTTGGAAGTAGGGCCCGCCGTGGGACTGTGTGTACATTATGTACAAGCCTGCCCGGGCACAACAGTATGCCGCTTCGGCATGCAGGACTCCCTGGGACTGGCCGGGGAACTGGAGAAAATGTTCGTAGGCATGGAGATGCCCGCAAAAACCAAGATTGGCATATCCGGTTGTCCTATGAACTGTAGCGAAGGCTACGTAAAAGACTTTGGCGCCTTTGGTAAAAAATCGGGCTGGACCGTCATTTTTGGCGGCAATTCAGGTGCCCGCCCCCGCATCGGGGACGTCATCGCCGAAAATATAAGCAGCGAAGAAGTTGTTGCCCTGGCTAAAAAATGCTTTGAATATTATGCCGCCAACGCCAATAATAAGGAAAGAACAGCACGTTTCATAGAGCGCATCGGTATTGAGGAGTTTAAAAAAGCTGTACTGTAGCGAAAGAAAGGGCTCAACATTAAGAAGTTATCATATTAAGACATATATTACCAGCCATATGGCTGTTTTTTTTATTCTAAAACAGTTATTGCCATACAACTTATATAAACCCTCATTAGGGTAATATAACGGTTTCCTTTAGACAGAACTGAAATGGCTATTCGATTTTTATCTTTTACTTGTGTCATATAATTTATTTATATGTAATTACAAAAAGCTCACTATATATAAAGGGAGCGGCGCCAGCAAAGATCCCTATGAATATAAATCAATTAGCAAACCAGATATAGCATCTATCTTATTAACAATATCAATAGTAACTTTTTGCTGATGAATGAAATCGTCGGTTAACTCTTCGATTTTTCTATTGATCACTTCCACCCGGACCAGCACTTGTGTGGAATATCTACTACCACTATGTGATACTTTGTAATAGTGTTTGAGGACAAAAGAAAGGTAGTCCTTAATCTGTTTTTTATATTCTAAAATCCTTTGCGTACTTGGTTTGTCTTTTAATTCCTCTCCCAATTCACTTATTTTTTTCAACATTTCCATTAACTCTTTTTTATCATTATCTCTTTTAGCCATATCCATGCTTGCAGAAAAATTATGATCGACGCTATTTTTTACAACTGAATTCTTTTTTCCCTGGGATGGCCTGTTAACAGAGTTTACCTTCAGCATAATACACTCCCATAAATATATTTGATGTCGGAACAGGTCCCGTACGCATATCCCGTTTACAAGTATTAATTAAATCAAAGGGTTAAACTAACGCCAAGATATATTCTTGTAATTATAAAAGCTTACGGTTCCTTGTGCAATATAATTTATGTAATATGCATTAAAAGAATTTTCACTAAAGATCATTATTCTCATAATAAGAAAAATTAAAGGAATTTTTATAAATACATTGAAAATGTTTAAAAATATAAACTCTACCATGCCCAAGGTGAAACATTGTTTTGATTCCATTAGCTTACAGCTTTATTTAAACCCCGTAATCATCGCATGGTTATCAGTTGTTTAAATTCAATAAAATTGCATACAATAACCGAAAGTTAGCAAATAGGAATTCACAGTTTAAACTTATAATATTTGACTTTTACCAATAAAATTATAGTTTATGGCTTTATTAAAGGTGGGGGGGAAAGCCATTGGATAAGCAGTATGACACGCTGCGTCAGCTGTCCGGCATGTACGGGCTGCAAACGGCCTACCGGGAAACAGGAGGGCAACTCCGCCTGGTACCGGAACAAACGCTGCTGGCCGCGTTGCAGACGCTGGGTGCTCCTTTAGTCGGGCTGGCTGATGCACCTGACGCTCTGCGGCAAAGTCGCCTGGAGCAGTGGCAGCGCTGCAGTGAGCCGGTGGTTGTGGCCCGGAAAGACCGTCCCGCCCATATCGAGCTGCGCCTGCCGGTGTGCTTGAGCGAAAGCCGGGCATACTGCCGATTGGAGCTTGAAAACGGCGAGATACAAGAATGGACTTTTGATCTGGCCCTGCTGTCCCCGGTAAAAGAAGCTACGGTGGAAAGCGTAAATTATCAAGTCAAGCAGCTCTCCCTGCCCGGCAACCTGCCCACAGGTTATCACCAGTGCTCTATAACCATGCCCGGCTTAACCTGCCAGGTAATGCTTATAGTCGCGCCACAACAAGCTTACTTGCCCCCAGGAGAAGCAAAAAAACGAAAGTGGGGAATTTTTATTCCCCTTTATGCGCTGCGCTCCGGGCACAGTTGGGCGGCCGGAGATATTGCCGATCTGGAACAATTACTGCACTGGACCTGGAACCTGGGCGGCAGCACAGTGGGCACACTGCCACTGTTGGCGGCTTTTTTAGATGAACCTTTCTCCCCCAGTCCATACTCACCTGCCAGCCGTTTGTTTTGGAACGAGTTTTATCTGGACATATGCGCTGCTCCTGAGCTAAAATTATGTACAGCAGCGCAGGATTTGCTTAATTCAGCGGCCTTTCAAAAAGATCTAGCCATACTGCGCCAGGCCCCCCTGGTGGATTACCACCAGGGTATGGCAGTAAAACGCCGTATTTTGGAATTACTGGCCCAATATTGCACCAGGGTACCAGCCAGGGATGCTGAGCTGCGGAGCTGGGCGTCGGCATATCCGGCGGTCCAAGATTACGCCCGTTTTCGGGCCACTATGGAAAAACAGCACACAGTTTGGCCACATTGGCCCAACCAGATGCGTAATGGAGCACTCCAACCAGGGGATTACGAGCCATCCAAAGAGCACTACCATTTATATGTTCAATGGCTGGCCCACAATCAATTGCATGCGCTGGCCGGTCAAGCCAGACAACGGGGTGCGGGCTTGTATCTTGATTTACCGCTGGGGGTACACCAAGCCGGATACGACGTGTGGCGTGAACAACAAGCCTTTGCCAGGGGGGTAGACTGCGGCGCGCCACCGGATCAACTTAATACTTCAGGGCAAAATTGGGAATTTCCGCCCTTGCACCCCGAAGGCATCAGGCAGCAGGGTTACCGTTATTATATAGCCACCCTGCGCCACCACATGCAGCACGCCGGCATACTACGCATGGATCACATCATGGGCTTGCACCGCCTCTTTTGGATTCCCAAGGGTTTAACAGCCCGGGACGGTGTGTACGTCAAATACCGGGCTGAGGAATTTTACGCTATACTGGCACTGGAATCTCACCGCCACCGGACACTTCTAGTAGGCGAAGATCTGGGCACTGTGCCGCCGGCAGTCCGAACATCCATGGACAAACATAAAATTTACCGGATGCATATCATGCCTTTTGAAACCGACAGGATACCCCGCCGGGGTCCGCATCGCCCCCCGGCCCGGTCCCTGGCCGCGCTGAACACCCATGATATGCCCCCCTTCGCGGCTTACTGGCAGCAGGAGGACCGGCGCAGCCGGCTAGGCCTGTCCCACTTTTTATTTCGCCAGGGCTGGCTGCCGGCGCCCACCTGCCATCCCCGCCATATTTTAAACGGTTGTTTAAAGCACCTTGCAGCAAGCCGGGCGCGGGTTATGCTGGTGAATTTGGAAGATCTGTGGTTGGAAACGGCACCCCAGAACATTCCCGGCACAACCCACGAATATCCCAACTGGCGGCGCAAGGCCGGCCGGGATATTGAGGAATTCACCAGGATACCCGGGGTATTGAAAACTCTACGGAAAATCAACCTGCTAAGGAAGCAAAAGATGGTGACTGGCATAACGCAAGTCATACCAGAGTAAACTACGATCATGCACAGCATCATGATTAAGCCTTGTGTCTACATACCAAGATAATAATGTCGATTCTAAGAACGTTTTAGTCTGACCCTAGCATATATTGTAACTGAAACATTGGTTTCCACCATTCTGGAGTCTATTGGGAAAACAGCTATCACCCTGCTCAGTCGAAAGTGAAGCATATGTATTTAGTCTGTTGGCAGGCTCAATAAAACACTTGCAGACCCGAAGCTTTTAGCTTATGGTCTGTGGTATAAGGCTTAAGAGTTCCCATCAAGAAAGGGTGTTTAAATGGAGCGTTTTCTGTGCATTCACGGCCACTTTTACCAGCCGCCCAGGGAAAACCCGTGGCTTGAATTCGTTGAGATTCAAGATTCGGCCTATCCCTATCACGATTGGAACGACCGTATCAATGCCGAGTGCTATGCACCCAACACTGCGGCTCGTATTTTAAACGATAAGAACCTAATCAGGAAAATATTTAATAATTACTCCCGGATTAGCTTTAACTTTGGACCCACACTAATGGACTGGCTGGAAACAAGCGACCCCGAAGTTTACCAGGAAATTATCAAAGCTGACCGCACTAGCCGCCAGGTTTTTTCCGGGCACGGCTCGGCTATTGCCCAGGCCCATAACCATATGATCATGCCCCTGGCGAGCAGCCGGGATAAACTTACCCAGGTGCGCTGGGGTATCGAGGATTTCAAATATCGTTTTGGACGGGAACCGGAGGGCATGTGGCTGCCCGAGACTGCAGTGGACCTGGAAACACTGGATATACTGGTACAAGAAGGTATTAAATTTACAATTTTGTCACCTTACCAGGCCCGGCGGGTACGGGCTATCGGGGGCGATTGGCAAGAGGTTGGCCCTATGGGTATAGATCCCACCATGCCCTACCTGCTGCGCCTGCCCGAAACAGGTCGCCAGATTAATATTTTCTTTTACAACGGTCCAATTTCCCAGGCTGTAGCCTTTGAGAATCTGCTAGCCAATGGTGAATATTTCGCACACCGGCTGCTAAGCGGTTTTTCCGATAGCGACCGGCCTCAGCTGGTACACATTGCCACCGACGGCGAAACCTACGGTCACCACCACCGGCATGGTGAAATGGCACTGGCTTATGCTCTTGATTATATAGAGTCCAATCACATGGCCCGTATTACCAACTACGGCGAGTTCCTGTCCATGTTCCCACCCACCCATGAGGTGGAAATCAAAGAGAATACAGCCTGGAGCTGCGCTCACGGGTTGGGCCGGTGGCAAAGTGACTGTGGGTGCCGCACCGGCATGCACCAAGACTGGACCCAGGCCTGGCGGGCCCCGCTGCGCCAAGCGTTGAACTGGCTTCGCGACACTATAACCCCTGAATACGAAAAACACGCCGGTCGGCTTTTTCAAGATCCCTGGACTGCCCGTAATGATTATATCAGCGTGGTTCTGGAACGTTCCCCGGAGAACAGGGAACGGTTTCTGGCCAACCACGCGACCCATACATTGGATGCCGAAGAACATATTACGGCGCTCAAACTGCTGGAAATACAGCGACATGCCATGCTGATGTTCACCAGCTGCGGCTGGTTTTTTGACGACTTATCCGGAATTGAAACAATACAGGTTCTTCAATACGCCCGGCGGGTAATCCAATTGGCCAATGATATTTTTGCAATTCAGCTGGAGCCACTATTTCTGGAAATGCTGTCTCGGGCTAAAAGCAACGATCCCCAATACCGGAACGGCGCCTATATATATCACAAAAAAATAACACCGGCCATGGTAAATTTATCTGATGTGGGCGGCCACTATGCCACCTGCTCATTGTTTGAAAGCTTTGGCCGGCATTCTAGTATTCGTTGTTATGATATAGAAAGGCTGGATACCCACACCAGGGAGGCAGGCTCCACTAAGCTAACCATTGGTAAAATACGAGTAACCTCCCTGGTGACTATGGATTCAGCTACCCTATATTACGGAGCGATTTATTTCGCCCTGCATAATGTCAGCTGTAGTATAGAGGAATTTACCAACGAACAGCACTACCAGAGATTACTGAAAAAAGTAACCGATGCCTTTAACCGGGCTGATTTTCATAAAGTTATCCAAATATTAGACCGATATTTTGAAAAGGGTTCATTTTTCTCATTAAAAGAGCTTTTCCGTGACCGGCGGCGTATGATATTAAGCAAAATACTGAACACTACGCTGGAGGAAATAGAAGCTGAATATAAGCAAATTTACCATCATAATGCTACACTAATGCGGTTTTTAAAGGATTTAGGCATACCCCTACCTCAAGCCCTGTTGTGTGCCGCCGACCTAAACCTGAACGCGGAACTGCGCCATGCCTTGGCCGAGAAAGAACCGAATATCGAGCAAATTAATACCCTATTTGACGAGGCTAAAATTCTGGATATTAAGCTCGATGACGTCAGCCTGGGCTATGTATTAAAAGCAAACTTAGAAAAAATAGCTCAAGATCTGTATGCAGACCCAACAAGCCTAACTCTGCTGGGCAATCTGGATACGATGACCAGTCTTACTCACGTACTGCCTTTTGAGGTAGAATTATGGAGGATACAGAATATTTTCTACCGAATACTACATGAATTTTACCCCTATCTGCAGCGGAAAGCAGCGCAAGGTGATAAGGACACCCTGGTCTGGGTAGACCTGTTTAATTCCCTTGGAGAAAAACTGCATATACAGAAAAATAGTTAACTTAGAAAAATATCCCGGCAGCTGCCGGGTATTATTTTTCTAAGGTTGAGACCACTTATTAGTAATACAGTCCGAAACAGTTCAGTTACCGGTCCGGCGAGGCTACTCTTCAATATCCAGCCCCGCTACAGTTACATTAACGGCATTGACTTTTAAATCCGTCATGGCTTCGATCTTCTCCTGAACCTTGTTCTGTACGTTTTGTGCTGCGTCCCGAAGCGACAGCCCGTATTTCACCGCAATGGTCAAATCAATGGTCAGATTTTTTCCATCCATCGTTATTTTATTAATATGGGAATCGCTTTTGCGGCTTAGTAGATTACTTGCAGCACGGCTCTCAATACCTACAATACCCTCAACCTCAGACAAAGCCATACTAATTATAGTTTTGATTACATCATCATTATACCTTATAGCACCCAGGGTGCCTTGTCCGAAAGAATCCGTTTTCATAAAAAGCCTCCTCGCATTTCAACTTGTTACTTTATTTTACCATAATTATACTTTATGTAAAGATTACAGGACTTAAATAATCCATTTTTTGTAAAATTATGCAGGGCTAAATTTTAAAAGTTCTGGATTTTCCAACTACAATAGTTTATAATGTATTAGTGTCCATAGTGATTTTCTTCAGGTAGGAGTTGAGGTGTAAACATGCTATGTAAGGACTGCCTGCATTTCAAGCAGTGGAAAAAAATTGAAGCTTGCGTATGTAAAAAGACCCAGCAGCCGGTGGAAGCCAATAAACGATTGTGTGATAATTTTATTAGCAAGTCAGGGATGACCGATGAATGGGGAGAATCAACTACCAACAACGGGATCAATTGCTGTGATTAAAAATCTTTGATTATATTACCCGGGTAATCCGGGTTTTTTTATTTTTTGATTTAAGTTTAAAGGTTCACGTCGATGCAAATTATATACCTTTGCCCGTCTACCAAACAATTAAAAAGTGAAGATATGGTTATGCACAGTTTACCGGAAGCCAAAGAAATGTATGGTTCAGTTGTATACCTCTCCAGTCCGGTATTTAACAATAAATAATAATACTCCTTCAAAGAATGATCGGTTCCTCTAGGAGCAGGTTTAAAAATGGAACTACGGTGTCCCGGTATACCTTGGCTTTTACAGAATGTATCACTTATCTGAACTCCTCTTTCATCCAGCAAATATATGCACTCTAAATTAGAGTTATTAATAATTATTTCTTCCAAAAGAATATCACAGTCAGCTACGCAAGACATGGAGAGTCGCCTAATAATGTCATCCGTAATCATTTGACACCTTTGAAACTTTCGCTTTGCACTGTATATTTTATCCACCATGTGTTCTCTAAACATATTAGAAATCAAGTTTATCCTTTTGTTAATTTTATTTATATTACAATTTACGGAGGTAGGTTTTGAAAAATAAAAACCCTGAAGCATGTTTACACCTAATTCCAGGGAAACTACGGCTTCTTCTTCTCGTTCAATTCCTTCGGCAATTACTAATGAGCCAATTTTTTTGGCCAAATTCACAATCGATTTAAGTACTTCCTGTTTATAATAGCTACTTTCCAATCCGGATATTAAGGAATGATCCACTTTTAGAAAATCAGGACCAGTAACACTGATCCTGTCAAGGTTAGAATATCCGCAGCCAATGTCATCCAGGGCAATAAGAAAACCATAATTCCTATAAACGTTTATAAATTTACTCAGCGCTTTTGTATCGTTGACTTTGGATTCGATGATTTCAATAACAATGTTATTCGGACTCAAATTTAAGTTACGCACCTGGCTAAATAAATAACCGGAACCTGCTACACCCAGATCGATTACGGAAGCATCAAAATTCATAAACAGTAGTATGTTCGGAAACAAATTATACAGATACTTAAAATTTTTCAAAGCCTTCTCTCTACATAATCTGTCTAAGTCTATGGTTTTTTTGTTATATCCAGCCAGGTCGAAAAGTATCTTTGGAGGCACTAAAGAACCGTCGTGACAAAGGCCGCGAGACAAAGCTTCTATCCCAATAACAGATTTTTGATTAATAGAAATTATGGGTTGGAACAGCGTTATAACTGCTTTGTCTATAATAATTTTATTGATGTCCAATTTTGATTCTACTATGTTCATTACTAAGATCACCTGAAATATTCTTTCCGCGCATTATTTATATTATGTTAACTTTATATCTGCACCCAGTACGCCGGTTACTCCACGATCCCGCGAATAGGGACAGATACGGTAATGCATGGCTGACGGGTAATTGCCAATGTATAAATTTCTGAAGTATATGTTTCCCCAGCCATAGATCTACGCCACCAATCTCCCACCCCAGCATTAGCCAGACCTGCGGGCGGCAGAGAATAAATAAAATTTCCAGTGTTGTCGTTTGACCAGTTTGCCTCTAAATACTGATAACCTTTTTTTATATCAGAAAGTATACCAACGCCATTGGGAATCATCCTTTACATCACAAACACAAAAAAGCTGCCCGCAATTGCGGACAGCTTCCTCGCTTATAATACCTCATTGTATCCAAAATTTTTATATTTTGCTAGAATTATAATCTACGAATTCTATTATGTCAACACAATCTTAGCAAGCATAACCTGCCTTCCTCCACCCGCAGGGTTACAGTTTGCTGAGGCCCCACTTCCCCCTTGATGATCATCCGGGAAAGAGCGGTTTCCACCGACTGCTGAATAACCCTTTTTAGTGGGCGGGCACCGTAAACCGGCTCGTAACCTTGATTAGCCAGGTAATTTAAAGCGCTTTCCTCCCAGGCCAGCTTAATACCTGTACCGGCGTAAATGCGCCCGGCCAAGTTTTCCAAGAGCAAGCCCGCAATCTGCCGCACCTGGGCCTGATTCAGGGCGTGGAACACCACTGTCTCATCCACCCGGTTTAAAAACTCAGGGTGGAAATGCTGCCGCAGAATACCCAGCACGGCTTCCTTCATCTTATCATAATCACTGCCCCGCTCCTGTTGGGCCAGTATTTCGTGACTGCCTAGATTGGAGGTCATAATGACCACCGTGTTCTGAAAATTAACGGTACGCCCCTGCCCGTCAGTTAGTCGGCCATCATCCAAAAGCTGCAGCAGCACGTTAAATACGTCCGGATGGGCCTTTTCAATCTCATCCAACAATAGCACCGAGTAAGGTTTGCGTCGTACCGCTTCGGTAAGCTGGCCGCCTTCCTCATAACCCACGTAACCCGGAGGCGCGCCAATGAGCCGGGCCACGGTGTGCTTCTCCATGTATTCCGACATATCCAGCCGAGTCATATTGCGCTCATCGTCAAACAGAGCCTGAGCCAGTGCCCGGGCCAACTCGGTCTTACCAACACCGGTAGGACCCAGGAAAATAAAACTGCCGATCGGCCGGTGCGGGTCTTTAATGCCGGCCCGGGCACGCAACACGGCATCGGCCACTGCCTGTACCGCCTCTTCCTGGCCAACCACCCGCTTATGCAGTTCTTCATCCAGGTGGATTAGTTTTTCCTTTTCACCTTCCATTAACTTCGTCACAGGAATACCTGTCCACCGGCTCACCACCCGGGCGATATCCTCTTCATCTACTTCCTCTTTTAGCAGCATGCCGTGCTTTTGCTTACCGGACAGATGCTCTTCTTCGCCATTCAAACGGCGCTCCAGTTCATTCAACCGGCCATACTTAAGCTCGGCCAGGCGGTTTAAATCATATTCCCGCTCGGCCCGCTCAATTTCCTGGCGGGTTTCTTCAATTTCCTTTTTCAGCTGGCGCACCCGGGAGATGGCCTGCTTTTCTACCTGCCACTGGGCCTGCATGGCACCGGACTCTTCCCGCAATTCAGCCAGCTCAGCCTTGATTTTTTTCAACCGTTCCGCCGAAGCCGGATCGGTCTCCTTATTTAATGCGGCATCTTCAATTTCCAGCTGCATGATCCGGCGGGTAATTTCATCAAGTTCAGCCGGCATACTGTCAATCTCTGTGCGTAGCCGGGCTCCCGCTTCATCCATCAGGTCAATGGCCTTATCCGGCAAAAACCGATCCGAAATATAGCGGTCTGACAAAGTGGCCGCCGCCACCAAAGCGCTATCCTGGATGCGCACACCGTGGTGTACCTCATAACGTTCCTTGAGACCACGTAAAATGGAAATGGTATCCTCCACCGATGGCGGCTGTACCTGCACGGGTTGAAAACGCCTTTCCAGCGCGGCATCCTTTTCCACGTTTTTACGATATTCATCCAGGGTGGTAGCTCCAATGGTACGCAGCTCCCCACGGGCCAGCATGGGCTTTAATATATTGCCTGCATCCATAGCCCCTTCCGCTTTACCGGCCCCCACCACGGTATGCAGTTCGTCAATGAACAAAATGATCCGCCCCTGAGACTGCAGCACCTCTTTGAGCACTGCCTTCAGCCGTTCCTCGAACTCACCCCGGTATTTGGCCCCGGCCAGTAGTGAACCCATATCTAGTCCGATAATGCGCTTTTCTTTCAAGCCTTCGGGCACGTCACCGGCCACAATGCGCCGGGCCAGGCCTTCCACAATAGCGGTTTTACCCACCCCGGGCTCCCCAATAAGCACGGGATTATTCTTTGTACGCCGTGAAAGTATTTCTATGACCCGCCGGATTTCGTTATCCCTGCCAATCACCGGGTCCAGCTTGCCCTCGGCAGCCAGTTTAGTCATGTCCCGGCCGTAACGTTCCAGCGACTCGTAAGTCTCCTCGGGGTTTTCACTGGTTACCCGCTGATTGCCCCGCACCGCCCGCAGTGAATTAAGCAGCACATCCCGGGTTAAGCCGTTCCGGCGCAGCACGTCGCGGATATCCGGTTCGCCTTCCTCCAACAGCGCCAACAGTAAGTGCTCCACGCTGATGTAGTCATCTTTCATATTCCGGGCTTCCTTTTCTGAACGGGCCAGTACCCGGGCCAACCTGCTGCCAAGATGCAGGGAGCCTTCATAACCCATTACCACTGGGATTTTTTTCAATATAGCATCCACCTGGCCAGTCAAGTTGACCGGGCTTACTCCGGCGAGCTCCAAAAAACGGGCAGCCATGCCGTTTTCTTGAGCTAACAGCGCTGCCAGCAGATGCTGACCGGTTACCTCCTGGTGATGCCTGGAGGCAGCCAAATGCTGGGCTGCCTCCAAGGCTTCCCGCGATTTTTGCGTATAACGGTTGATATCCATAGATATTTCCACCTCCTCTGTTACCAGTTATTTTTTAATCGCTCTATTTCATCTTCTAATTGTTCGATGCGTTCCAATAAATCCATAATAATAATCGCTCCGGTAAAGTTTAATCCCAGGGTTTGGCGCAAGCGCAGCAACCGGTGCAAGCGTTGGACCTGCTGCACGGGTATTCGCCCCTGCTGAACTTCAATTACACCGAATTCGGCTAGCTGCTGGATCATTTCGGGGTGTATGCCCAGGCTGGACAGTTCCACCCAATTGCCCTCATCTTCGGCGGACAGGATATGTCGATATATCTGCAGGTAAAACTGCGGCACTGCTTACACCCCTTTCCTTAACTCAGCCAGCTGCCGGTAAAGCTGTTCCTCTTCTGCCGATAGCTGCTCAGGGATATCGATTTTGATGCGCACATATTCATCCCCCCGGCCATTCTTAGCCGGCAGCCCTTTGCCCCGCAGCCGCAAGCGCTTGCCGGCCCGCATGCCGGGAGGCACTTTCATCAATACCGGGCTATCCAGGGTGGGCACCGAAACCCGGTCGCCAAGCACAGCCTGTTCCGGCCGCAGGGTTATTTCAGTCTCCAGATCGTTGTCCTGCACTTTAAACAAGGGATGCGGCAGCAGCCGCACTTTCAGGTACAAGTCGCCCTGAGCGCCCCCGGCCAAACCGTCACCGCCCTGTCCTTTTAACCTGACGCGACTGCCCTGGTGCACTCCCGAGGGAATCTTCACCGTAAGAGTCTTGCTGCTCATAATCTCTCCGGTTCCACCACAGCGATAACAAAAAGCACTGCCAGTTTGACCTGAACCACTACAGGCCGGACATACTTCCCGGTTTGCCAACTGCAGCACTTTATCACCACCCCGGTAGGCTTCCTCCAAGGTAAGCTCCAACTCAGCTTCAATATCCCGGCCGCGTACCGGGCCACGGCGCACCCCGCGCCCGGCCCTGCCATAACCGCCGGGCGCGGCACCGCCAAACAGCATTTCAAAGAAATCACTAAACCCCCCGGCCTCACCGTTCATATTAGTATAAAAATGGAACCCATCCATATCGGGTGGCGGCCTGAAATCCTGCCCCGACTGCCAATTAGCCCCCAGCTGGTCATATTTAGCCCTTTTTTCGGCATCCTTTAACACTTCATAGGCTTCATTAATTTGCTTGATTTTCTCTTCAGCCTCTTCTTTTGCTTTACCCGTATGCAAATCCGGGTGCCATTTCCGGGCCAGCTTGCGATAAGCCGTCTTTATCTCTTTTTCCGTGGCATCACGACTAACCCCAAGGGTTTTATAATAATCCTGGAAGGTTACTCCCATTCATTTACTCACCTGCCTCACCGGGTAGTTTTTGTTTATTTACTTTATGCATTGGGGTTTTCATCATAATCAGCATCCACCACATCATCGCCGCCCTTGTTTGCACCAGCAGCAGGGCCAGCGCCTGCACCGGGGCCAGCTTGCTGGTAGGCCTGCTGGGACAGGCTATAAGCCGCCTGTTTTAATTCCTCGGTAAGGGTGCGAATGCGATCAGCAGACGCATTTTCCTTCAGGGCAGACCTTAAATTATTTTGTATTTGCTCTATACGGGACTTATCACTCATGGGCACCTTATCACCCAGCTCCTTGAGCTGGCGATCCACCTGGTAAATCAGGGAGTCGGCCTCATTGCGCATTTCCGCTTCCTCACGGCGTTTTTTATCCTCAGAGGCGTTCATTTCGCCCTCCCGTACCATGCGGTCTATTTCCGCCTTGTCCAGGCTGGTGGAACCCGTGATGGTAATGGTCTGCTCTTTGCCGGCTTCATTGTCCCGGGCACTCACCTTGAGAATACCGTTAGCATCAATATCAAAGGTGACCTCTATTTGCGGTACGCCCCGAGGCGCCTGGCGAATGCCCTCCAGCTTAAACTGTCCCAGCGAACGGTTATCCCGGGCCATTTCACGCTCACCCTGCAGCACGTGAATGTCAACAGCAGGCTGGCTATCCTCCGCTGTAGTAAATACCTGGCTCCGTCGCACCGGAATGGTGGTATTGCGTTCGATAATCTTAGACGTTACACCACCCAGCGTTTCCACCCCCAGGGACAGCGGGGTAACATCCAACAGCAGAACGTCTTTTACTTCCCCGGCCAGTACGCCGCCTTGAACAGCCGCACCCACAGCCACCACTTCATCCGGGTTAACACTCTGGTTGGGCTGCTTGCCACCGGTTAGTTCACGCACCAGGTTTTGCACCGCAGGTATCCGGGTGGAGCCACCCACCAAAATGACATCGTTAATATCCCGGGCCGTAAGTTTGGCGTCCGCCAAAGCCACCAGCACCGGTCCCCGGCAGCGCTCCACCAAATGATGGGTCAGGTCTTCCAATTTAGCCCGTGACAACTTGCTTTCCAGATGTTTTGGACCGGTAGCATCAGCAGTAATAAAGGGCAGGCTGATTTGGGTTTCCATAGTGGAGGAAAGCTCAATTTTAGCCTTCTCCGCCGCTTCAGTCAGCCTCTGCAAAGATTGTTTGTCACTGCGCAAATCAATGCCATAATCTTTTTTAAACCCATCGGCCAACCAATCCACAAGGGCCTTATCGAAATCGTCGCCGCCCAGGTGAGTGTCCCCATTGGTTGATTTCACCTCAAACACCCCGTCGCCCACCTCTAATATAGAAACATCAAAGGTGCCGCCGCCCAGGTCAAATACAAGGATAGTCTGGTTCAACTTTTTATCCATGCCATAGGCCAGCGCCGCCGCCGTGGGTTCGTTAATGATCCGCAGCACATTAAGCCCCGCTATCTTACCAGCGTTTTTGGTAGCCTGCCGCTGGGCATCGTTAAAATATGCAGGCACAGTGATTACCGCATCGGTAACGGTTTCCCCCAGGTATTTAGAGGCGTCATCAACCAGCTTACGCAGCACCATGGCGGAGATTTCCTCAGGTGCATAATCCTTGCCGCGTATTTGAAACCGCACGGCATCGCTGGGGCCGGCCACCACCTTATAGGGGACCAGTGCACGTTCATCAGCCACTTCAGAATATCGCCGGCCAATAAACCTTTTTACGGAATACAGTGTATTTTCAGGGTTCAATACCGATTGACGCCGGGCTACTTGGCCCACCAACCTTTCCCCGTCATCCTTAAAAGCTACCACTGATGGGGTAGTACGGGAGCCTTCCGCATTGACGATGACCGTAGGCTTGCCACCTTCCATTACCGCCACCACCGAGTTAGTGGTACCAAGATCAATACCTACAGTTTTTCCCATTTGCAAAACCTCCTTTAAAATTCTTCCGGGTGCATCCCGGTCATAATCGTTTGTTAATAATGTCTATTATTATCAGATTTATGTTGATATAACTACCTACACTAACTATAATTGCTACCCTACTTGTGTACTACACTTGCCAGCCACACAATTTGACATTGACTTTGACTTTTCCTGACCTTATCTTAATAAAAATTTTTTAGCCTGTCAATATCAAATAGTAATTTTTTAGAAAAATATATATTAATTCTCTTCTCTTGTGCATTTAATCTTGCTAAAATATAATAAATACAAAGCAAAAATAACAGGGTGCTTTGGCAACCGAAAGGAGATTATAGATGCACGTTTTAGTGCCCGTTGATGGTTCGAATAACGCCATGCAAGCAGTTAATTTTGCTGTTGCTTTGGCCAGGGAAAACCCCAAAACTCAGGTTACCATCCTCAGCGTAATTGCACCGTTTACGGAAACACGGGCCGGTATGATCTTGGAAAAAGCCAGAAATGCTTTTATCAATGCAGGATTAACAGTACATACCATACTAATGGAGGGAGAGCCTGCCGATACCATCATCAAATACGCCCAAGAGCAAAAAATTGATAACATTATCATGGGTCACCGAGGCATGGGTGCATTGAAAAGCATGGTATTGGGCAGCGTAAGCCAAAAGGTACTGCATAATTCAAGTATACCGGTAACCATTATTAAATAATTGAGGGATATCATTGAAAACCATTGGACTTTATCTAATTATATCCATGCTTACCCGTAACCCACTGCTGGCATTATTAATCATTATCTTAATTTATATGTTCATTGACCGTAATTTTATCGGTATTTTGCCTGATTTCTCTGCCCCCCTGCACCGGAGGAAAAGACTGGGCCGGCTGCAGCAAGAAGTGGAAGTTAACCCGTACAATGCTAATGCCCGGATGGAATTGGGTGAGCTGTATTTTGATCAGGGCGATTATAAACGAGCAGTGGATCAGCTGCAAAAGGCACTGGTAAAAATGGAAAACTCGGCACTAGCCCATTTTTACCTTGGCGCCTCATTGTTAAATCTAAGCCGGTCGGAGGGGCTTAGAGAAGTTGCCAAAGCCATTGAAATTAACCCTAAAGTAGCTCAGGGCTATCCCTATCTTTATTTATTAAAATACGAGAGTAAGGATAACAGTACACAAGCAGAAGAACTGCAAGAAAATTTATTACGACATGGCGCGGTGAAAACATTTTTCGATGCGGGTAAATATTTTAAGAGCGTAGGACAAGCGAAAGTGGCCGGTAAGTTTTTTCAGGAAGTGCTGGATATTTACCGCATCTCCTCACCCGCCATGCGCCGCAAATTACGTCGCATGGCCCTTTACGCCAAGCTTTACGGTTAAAGCGGCCTGGAACTCCGTTTGTTGCTATGATAATTACCCGACTATGCCAAATATAAGTCCACCTGGTTTTCAAGTGATCTAATTTCCTCTTCATTTAATTCACGGCCGAGAAAGCTCTGTAATGCTTTTATTGAAGCACCCAAAGCCACCAGTCGCACATCCACCCCGGCAGTCTTTATAGGTGCAGGACGAACGCCGATTTCATACTTGGACGATGGCAGACCTGTTCCCTGACTTGCCGTCTCAATATCAAAATACATGTTGTACTCCAAAGAACGATCATCTTCTCGCGCCACTGAATCCTTAATACGTTTCCCCTCCAAAGCAGGTTTATCAGTCCTATTTTCGTCTACCATATCAAATGGCACGGCAGTATTCCCCATCAAACGGGTCTGCAGGTCTTCCATATGCTGTTCTTCCTCAGAATGCTTACCGGACTCCTCAATTAACTGCTTTTTCAACAACCGCTGTTCCCTGTTCTTTTCCTTCTTATGTATATAGATTGAAAAAGCACTGGCTATCTCTTCTTCCACCTGCAACACTTCCACCCTATGCTGTTCAACAAAAACGGAGTTTATAGCTCCTTTGCCCTCCACCATCTCTAACAAATCAATCTGGTTGGCAATTAACGCCTGCAGCGACGGCGAAACTTTTACCGTCACCTTCATTAAATCCTTGTCCACTTGGTGGCCGGATGGTGTAAAAATATTTTCCTGCTGTGTGCTTTTCTTAGACAACGCTTACACTCCCATCAAAGCAATCTTTACCGCATTTTTCATGCATCTTACTTCGACAAATATTCTCCTAAATCCTTGATATTGTTACGCCTTTGTTTTGTTAACGGACTATTTTGTAAAAAGCAAATTCTTGAAACAAATTTATAAATTAGTATTGACAGATATAGAATACTAATTTATAATTATTTTAAATTAGTATTCTATATAAACATAAGAAGCTTTACAGCCCAAAAACCTACTTGGTTTCGCCTTTGGTTCCTACGGCTGGGGCGGTCTGAGTAGCCGGGAAGTAGCAGCGGCCATTCAGGAAATGGGCATGGAAATGCCTCTGGAAACGGTCAACATGCAATATTTACCTGACCCTGAAGAGTTGGAATCAGTCAAAAATGTCGGTAAAAAGCTGGGCGAATTGATTATAAATATTAACTACTTATCAAAGAAATTAATCTATGGTGATATTAAAATAATTACTGAAATAAAGGAGGGTTAAAATGGCTGAATTAGGACAAGTTTACAAGTGTGAAGTTTGCGGTAATATTGTGGAAGTTTTGCATGCAGGCAAAGGACAGCTGGTTTGCTGTAACAAAGACATGACCCTGCAAGAGGAAAACACTGTCGATGCCTCTAAGGAAAAACACGTACCTGTGGTGGAAAAAGCTGATGGTCAGGTGACGGTCAAGGTAGGCAGCGTAGCACATCCTATGGAAGAAAAGCATTACATTGAATGGATCGAGGTCATTGCGGACAACCAAACTTACAGGAAGTTTTTAAAACCCGGAGACAATCCCGAAGCAATATTTAATATCAGCTCCGGTAACATTACTGCCCGGACATACTGCAACCTGCACGGCCACTGGAAGGCCTAATTAAATAGTGGGGTGATGATCATGCAAATTAAAGGAACACGTACTGAAAAGAACCTTCTCGCCGCCTTTGCCGGGGAATCTCAGGCTAGAAACCGCTACACCTATTTTGCTAGTGCAGCGAAAAAGGAAGGTTATGAGCAAATCTCGGCTGTATATCTAGAAACTGCCGATCATGAAAAAGAGCACGCCAAAAGGCTGTTTAAATTTTTAGAAGGCGGTGACCTGGAAATTACCGCTAGCTTTCCCGCCGGGAAAATTGGCACCACATTAGAAAATTTACAGGCCTCCGCAGCCGGTGAAAACCACGAGCACACTACAATGTATCCCGAGTTCGCCCAAATTGCGGAAAAAGAAGGTTTTCCGGAACTCGCTAAAGTATTCAGAGCCATTGCAGCAGCAGAAGTAGGCCATGAAAAACGTTTTCTTGCCTTCCTGGAAAATATCCAGAAAGACCAGGTATTCAAGCGCGCCGAAAAAGTAGTGTGGAAGTGCCGCAATTGCGGTTATCTGCATGAAGGTATGGAAGCCCCTGAAACATGCCCGGCCTGCGACCACCCGCAAAGTTATTATGAACTATGGTGCCCCAATTACTAATCGGTAAAATCGGCAGCACGGTATAAATAGCTATTATACTGTAATATTTTCATAACGTTGGTAAGATCTATTTTTCAAAGGGGGTGCAAAATTTGGATTTACATGCACTTTATAAAATTAGCTATGGCCTTTATATCATTACTTCCAAAAAAGGCGAGCAAACCAACGGGCAAATAGCTAATACGGTTTTTCAAATTTCCAGCGACCCGGCCACCGTGGCAATAAGCATTAACAAACAAAACTTAACCAACGAATTTATCAGGGAAAGTAAAGTTTTCGGAGTTTCCATACTGGCACAGGAAGCCCCACTATCATTAATAGGAAACTTTGGTTTTAAATCCGGCAGAGATGTAAATAAGTTTAATGAAGTTAATTACAAAAAAAGCACCAGTGGAGTACCCTTGATAACAGATCATGTGCTAGCCTGCCTCGAGGCCGAAGTGATCAATGAAGTAGACGCAGAAACACATCATATTTTCATAGGCCGGATAACTAACGCCGAGGTGTTTATAGAAGGCGTTCCAATGACTTATGCTTATTACCAGCAGGTAAAAAGAGGTACTGTGCCCCCAACCGCCCCGAATTATGTGCCCAAACAAGCTAAAGAGAATGAAAAAATGAATAGCTATGTGTGCAATGTTTGTGGTTATGTTTACGACCCGGCTAAAGGCGATCCGGAAAATGGCGTTGCCCCGGGGACTCCCTTTGACAAACTCCCGGATGATTGGACATGCCCCGTATGCAGTGCCGGCAAGGATGAATTCTCACAGAAGAGCTAGTTAATATGAATATCAGTTGCCTGGCTCTATCCTGCAGCCCGCAAAAATGGCAATTCCGCCAGATAAAAAGGCGATATTCTGAAACACGGGGCTGCATTGGCCAAGGCCGCGGAATACTGCAAAAAACTATGTGAAAGCGCGACAATGCCCTAAAGGGGGTTACAGATCCCCTTTAGGACATTGTATTTATCGCAACGCCCCATAGAGATTATTCGCTTAAACCATAGTAACATCTTTTAGGAGAGGCAATTTTACCTTCTTTTTTAAGGGCTTTGAGTGCTTTATCAACCTCTTTTTTATCAATACCTGCAGACTCTGCAATTTCGCCTGCTTTTAAAGCTTCTTTAGAATCCCCCAAGGTTTTTAAAACCGTTTCATTTATACTCATTTTTAAGCACCCCCATAAATTTTTTATCATAATTTAACACATTACTGGTTTAAATACAACATTCAGTGATTAACGGTCGTTTGTCTTGTTTTATAATCGAGTACATCCTACTTGCCCTTTTATTACCTTATTTGTTATAGTGCAAATAAATAATCCTAATTTACAAAAGAAGGAATTAATGCATATGCAAAAACCTATTTCTCAACGATTATGGGAAATCGACGTGACCAGGGGTATTGCTTTAGTCTTGATGATTATCTACCATCTTCTTTACGACCTCAATGTATTTTTTGACTTTAACATTGCTTACGATAAGGGCTTAATTTACTTGATAGGTAAATCAGCTGCCATATTATTTATTCTAGTGGCCGGAATAAGCAGTTCTTTCAGCAAAAATAATTTACTTAGAGGTCTAAAATTAATTATATGGGGCTGCATTATTTTTCTGGTAACCTATGTAGTAGTGCCGGGTTCGAACATTGTATTCGGCATATTGCAGTTTTTGGGTGTTTGCCTTTTACTCTACCCGGCAATTAAAAATATTACACCTTATGTACTGGCAGCAGCGGGATCGGCTATTATTCTGGGCGGTGAATATACTTCACAGTTACCAGTTAGCCAAAACTGGTTTGTGCCGCTGGGGTTTAGAACGCCAAGCTTTTCTTCCGCAGATTACTATCCATTAATCCCCTGGTTTGGGTTGTTTTTATGGGGGGTATCCATAAACAAGCTAGTTTATAAACAAAAAATAAGCTTTATCAAGTCAGCAAACAAGCTTTCCAAGCCCTTTGCCGCTTTTGGGCGGCATACTCTTATTATTTATCTTCTCCACCAACCCATCATTATGACTGCTTTGTATTTAATATTCGACCCGCTAGGTTTCTTTAATATGCTTGAAAATACAATCAAATAGTATAAAGTAAATCCCATCGGCTCACAGATATATCAGACGAACATAGAAAACAGGTAGGATGCTATACTGCGAAATCCTATTGTCATGGGCACCTGAGGATTGGGTAATATAAAGGAAGCGCTACTTGGTGGTGTCGGTAATAAGGTCATTCACCTGGCCACCTGCCGGGTAACCGTAGTCACATAGAAACAAGGTGATGCTATTGCGTTTTCTCAGCGTTGGTATAGGTGGCATTTTAGGTGCGGTAACCCGTTATGCTTTAAGTTTATTATTAAATGACAAAGGCATGCTTCCCTGGGGGACTTTTGCCGTAAACATAGCAGGCTGCTTTATTATTGCCTTATTCCTGAACCTGGTGCTGCATAAATTAAGCAGCCAGTCCTATTTCGTCCTGGCCGTTTCTACAGGCTTTATCGGATCGTTTACCACTTTTTCCACTCTTAGCGTGGAAGGCCTAGTGCTTTTTCAAACGTCGGCTTTTTTGGCATTGTTTTACCTGGGACTAACCATTCTTGGGGGGCTTATCTTTACCTGGCTCGGTTATACCACGGGGCAATTCATTTTAACCAAGACTGGGTCGAAAAATGGAATAGTTTAATCGTAAAGGGAGATAGAAATGTCTGATCTGATCGCAATCGGTGCCGGCGGATTTTTGGGTGCTACCAGTCGGTACTTTATTGGACGATTTTTTGGTAAAGCATGGATTAGTGATTTTCCACTGGGTACTTTTGTGGTTAATATGCTGGGAAGCTTTGCCCTGGGCTTGCTAATAGGTCACCCCTATTTCTTGTATACTTCTATGGGCGGAAGTGCCCGTGTAGCTTTAGGTGTAGGTTTCATGGGCTCATTTACTACCTATTCCACCTTAATGTTTGAAAGTTTTATGCTGGCTGAAAGTGGTAATTTTTTGCTTAGTGCCGCCAATATTCTTCTTTCCATTGTAGCAGGTTTGTTATTAGCCTGGTTAGCCATTTACTGGTTGTAAATTAGTAAACAGCCCCTAGTACAATTCTACTTTGAACTAGGGGCCTTCGTATTTCCGGTAATCTATTTAATAACCATTACCGCGCAGGAAGCATGCTGAACAATGTAGTTGGAAGTGCTACCAAGGATAATTGGCTGAATTTTATTATGGCCGCGCGTATTCAGCAAATATTTATGATTATACCCGCCCTGGCAATTATAATCGTTTATCCTGAACTATTCTTTAATCTATGATGTTAAACCTATCATTAGACAAGTGCTATATATTGGGATTAGATGTTAATTCTCGGCCTGACCAGTTTATTCACTAATATTGGCTCAGAAATGGTCTACCCCTTAATTCCGTTATTTTTAGTGCAGTTATTGACGATCCTCAATAAACTTCACAACATCGCCTACTGTACGGATTTTCTCTGCATCGTCATCAGATATAACCAGGTCAAACTCTTCTTCCAAAGCAAGCATCAGTTCAACAAAATCCAAAGATTCAACCCCCAAATCATTGACAAAGGACGCTTCGCTTTTTATTTCTGCTTCTTCCCTAAAAAACTGCTCAACAAGAATTGCTTTTACCTTATCAAATATTTCCATCATTAATTTCCTCCTCGTTCACCATTTTATAGCTACTCCTCCCCAGGTCATACCTGCGCCAAAGCCTACCATAACAATGTGGTCTCCTTTCTTAATCCTGCCGCTGCGTAAGGCCTCTTCCAGGGCCAGGGGAATGGATGCTGTGGAAGTGTTACCATAACGGTCAACATTAATCAAAACTTTTTCAGTAGGTATATCAAGCCTCCTGGCCACAGCTTCAATAATTTTTAGGTTAGCTTGGTGGGGAATGAAAAAGTCAAGCTCCGATTTTTTTAAACCGGCAGACGCCAGCACCTCTTGAGCTACCTTTCCCATGGCCCTGACCGCTAATTTAAAAACCTCATGCCCGTTCATCTGGATATAGTGGAGTTTGCTATCCACAGTATCTTTGGTAGCTGGGCGTTTTGATCCTCCCGCAGGCAATGTCAGGTGACGCCCGGCGCCACCGTCAGACCAGAGCTTGAAAGCTAGAATTCCGTTGTCCTCCGATACGGGTTTTAAAACCACGGCGCCGGCACCATCGCCAAAAATAACACAAGTGCCGCGGTCCTCCCAATTGACAAACCTGGATAAAGTTTCTGATCCGATCACCAGAACCGTGCTGTAGGAACCGGTAGCTATAAATTGGCTTCCAACGCACAGGGCGTATATAAAACCGGTGCAACCGGCGGCCAGGTCGAAGGCTCCGGCGTTTTTGGCCCCGATCCGATCTTGCACCAAGCAGGCGGTAGCAGGGAAAAGCATGTCGGGACTGTTAGTGGCCACGATGACCAGATCCACTTGTTCCGGCATCACTTCAGCGTCCTCCATAGCCCGCACTGCCGCTACGGTGGCAAGGTCCGATGTGGCTTCCCTCGGAGAAGCGATGCGTCTCTCCCTAATTCCAGACCTGGAAAGGATCCACTCATCACTGGTATGCACAATGTTCTCCAAATCATTGTTAGTTAGCACCCGGTCCGGCACGCAAACACCAATGCCGGCGATTACGGCATTAATTAAATTTCCGATCAAGTTTATCACCAACCTCAAAACCTTCCATAATTAACTGGCGATACAAAGGGAAGATCTTTTTAATTTTTTTATGGTAATAATTGAACACTGCTATTAGTGTCATAGCCCGCTTGATGCAGTTCCTGCTTCTAATACTTTGTGGTGGTAATTGCCCGCTCAAACTGGTTTTTTAAATTGATAGGTGATTGTGCCCACTCAGCAGATCGGCCTTCGGGGGCATAATTCCGTGGTAAATAAGCACCTTTTGCATAACTAAAACGGTATCATTGATGTCACTGCCGTATTGCATGGAAGAAAAGATTTGGTCTATGCGCATTGCACCCCCTCAGTTGTCAAAAAAAATCCAGCTGAGATTCGGCATAGACTTCTTCATAGAAACCGGTATCAAACACCTACCTCTACACCAGTGCCAAGCTCCATCAATATCGTAATGAGGTACGCACAAATGGGGAAATAGAATCTTTGCGTATACAGGAAAGAGTAATTTAAAAATACTTTTATATACTATTAAATATGTCAAGTTTCTGTCACCAAATCCCTACAAAATAACATTTATTCTTCTTCATCCCGTCCACAAAAATGGCTGGTATGTTTGTTCCCCTGTTAATACACCTTCCACGGGGAATTAGCACTCTGCCACATTCGGTTTAATTCCTAGTAATCCTTATAGGTATCCATACACTTTCAGAATCAATCCTGTTTATACAAAGCCAGCTGTTGCTATTAAAGCCTGGCCCAGGGAATATTTATTTTTGTTTATGTTATTCCTTCTTGATTTACTTAGCACTATTTAAGGCAAATAAAAAGCATTGTGCACCCTCCTAAAAAGGGTACTCAATGCTTTTTTGTTTGCCTATAGCGAAAGCACTACAAAGCCAGGGAGCCCTTCGATTCCCATGATTACAGGGTAGATGTAATCCATCACGCACGGTAAAGTACGAAACGAGGAAGGATTGCACAGAAGCATTTCCTGAGTTATGTACACCAGTACTAGTGTGCATAGTCTCAACGGTGAGATTACCGTTTTAACTGTTAGCATACTCGACTTTTAATCTATCATGTTAACTAACTATTACCATATTTATCTGTTATATCAGTAACACTTGCTCTATAAAATGTCTTTTGAAGGTCCATTAAAGAATAATCATCTATAAGTTATGTAAGACTAAATATAACTTGGAGGTGGACACTTTGACAAACCGTATTGATCCCTTTGCCCTATGGGTTGTTTCAGGAATTATAGCGGTAATAGTTAGGGATACTTATAGTTTTTTTGCAAAACTGGTTGGATTTGCAGATTTCTATATTTGGAATGTTGGATCATCCTTGCTTGTTAATAAGCCAGACATTGAAACATTTTGGGGAACGGTTGCAGGGCTTTTAGTGGATTTAACGGTTGGAGGGATGTTCGGAATAATTATGGGTTTATTAATAGAATGGCGGGGACAACAACATTACATGTTGAAAGGTTTAGGCGTCGGGCTATTCGCTTGGTTATGCTTTTATGGCATACTCTACCACAACTTACCTTTCACAACAGGTTACGCACCGGCTAAACCTTTATCTAATATAAGTGCGTTTATAGGACATTCCATCTTTGGAATCACAATGGCTCTTGTTTACGTAAAATACTTTTACAAGAAATACATTGGCGCTAATGAGAAAAAAACTAATGCTAACAAGATAAGTATTGGTGCTAACAAGAAAACCAACGAAACTAATAATGAACTTACTCCCCAGGATTCACCTACTCCCCCTGTCATTATACTTAATGTGAAAAATCTTACTCCTTCCCTTTGGAAGAAACTAAACAATATGTTTGTAAGGACAAAACATTAAATTTAATGGTATGTGAACCGGGATCTTCAACGAGACCATGTAAGTGATTGCATACCTCCTCTTGCAATTGAAAGTCTGCCCCCCCCCAATGCTGTTTAATGACAGCAATTGCTTCCCAGTATTGGCATTTATCAACCAAGATGTTGACATCATTAATGCAGCTTAAACTAAAATGTTATGCAGCTATTTTTCGTATTAAAGTAGCCCAATCGGGGACAGAAAAAGGATATGGTTAGTCCTGTCCCAACAAACGGTATTAGTCTACGTTAGAATATATCCCTCTCAATTCATTAATTTTACTTTCATATGACATATTCACACCTACTTAATAAGCCTTACAATATCCCCAGATGTTGACATGTATTGAACAATTATTTACGCCAATTTTTGTACAGGCATATAAAAATGTAGTAATATAGAATGTAATGGTTGGGGGTTTAACTATATGGAAAAAATAAATTGGTCAAGTTTATACCAACAGTTGGACAGTGTCACACCGCTGCCGGTCGATTGCGGTAAGCTCTGCGGGTCCAAGTGCTGTACCGAATGGGATAATGGGGCGGGAGTATATCTGCTACCCGGTGAAGAAAAGATATTTCAAGGGCTGGATTGGTGTAATACAGCCCTGATCCCCAAAATAGAAGCAGCTTTCCCCGGGGAACATTCTTACATTCTGCACTGCCGGGGCAAGTGTCCCAGGCGTCAACGTCCCCTGTTATGTCGCACTTTTCCCCTGACCCCCTATATTGAAGCCGAAAAAGACATTGGCCTGGTATTCGATGAAGGTGGCCGGTTAATCTGTCCCCTAGTACAGCTTGGTGATATGCGCAGGCTGGACCCCCGCTTTGTTAGGCGGGTTCTTTCTGTATGGAAGAGGCTATCCGAATATAAGGCAATCAAAAGTTATATAATTGCCCGCAGTAAGGAAATTGATAACTGCCGAAATGACCCGTGGAAAAAACTTCTGTTATAGCCCTGGATTAATAACCCATCTCGTTTAAAACCCTTGCTAAAGTTTTTAATCGCTCTCCGAGAAGTTCATCATCATTACTAAGAGCTTGGCTGAATAACTTTATATCCTCATTGATCTTTTCATTATCGGTACAAACAGCAACCGTCATGGCGTCACCCTGTAAACCCACTCTGTCAATGACAGGTTTCTCAGGGTCGTATAACTTCTCATACCGGTAAGCTTCTTGAAAATGAAGTTTTGCTCTACAAACTAAAATAGCCAGGTCAAGTACACGGTGCAGCGGCATTTCCTCAGACTGTCTGGACCATTTTTCACCTGTGTACCTCCACACTTTGGCGGATATTTCTACTTTACCCCGGTCATTCCATTGCGCCAATCCTAATGAAAGACCCTTAGCATCTGAATTATACGCATACCTGCCGTCAACGTTTTCGTAGTTTTCAGATACTATAACCGGTTTATGCTTTAAAGTAGTTGGTATTTTCATTATTTGGCCCCCTCAATCTTAGTGGCTTACTAAATTACTAATAATAAATTGATTATAAAAGTGCCCCTTCTAATTGTCAAGGTTATGTTTATATCATTGATAGCGTAAGGAGCTGGTTTTCGTTCACTTTAACTCAAGAGAAGCCTGTCATTATCCAGTTCAGTCCCGCTGCGACTGCCAAACTGCTTTATTAACAACTCAACCGTCATCGTTTCTCTTTCCCGGCCGGTTATATCCATGATGATTCTGCCTTCATGCATCATGATTGTCCGGCTGCCGTATTCTAAAGCAGCCTTCATATTGTGAGTCACCATTAAGGTGCATAAATGATATTGCTCAACCATCTCCCCGGTAAGCGAGATAACTTTTTTAGCCATCCCTGGATCCAAAGCAGCCGTATGCTCATCCAGCAATAACAGCTGCGGTTCAACCATGGTTGCCATCAGAAGCGTTAGGGCCTGACGCTGCCCACCGGAAAGGGTTCCTACTTTTTGTTTCATCCTATCTTCAAGGCCCAAGTCAAGCAAGGACAGTCGCTCTCTAAACTTCTGCAGGTCAGCTTTGTTAATGCCTCTTCTTAAACCCTGGGGTTTACCTTTCGCATAAGCTATCGCCAGGTTTTCTTCAATAGTCATATCAAAAGCGGTTCCTTGGAGAGGATCCTGAAATACCCGGCCAATATGCCTGGAACGTTTATATTCAGGCCAGTAAGTCATATCTTTATTTCCCAGCATAATTCTGCCCGTGTCTATTTCGAATACCCCGGCGATACAATTTAGTAAAGTGGATTTGCCGGCGCCGTTGCCACCAATTACGGTTACAAACTCACCCGTTCCCAGGGAAAGGTTAATATTATCAAGGGCCAGCTTTTCGTTAGTGGTCCCATGGTCGAAGACTTTGCTGAGACCTTCAATTATAACCAATCTTCTTACCCTCCCCGCTTAATACCCTGAGCCGCTATTTTCCGTTTGTAAAATAAAGCCTTTTTCTTAATAATCGGCATTGCTAACGCTAAAGCTACCAGTGTTGCGGATACCAACTTCAAATCCGTAGCCGGCATCCCCATTTCCAGGGCCACCGCAATAATCATTCGGTAGAGTACTGCCCCAAGGATCACCGCGATCAGACGCCGCAGCAGTGAACTAGTACCAAAAATAACCTCACCAATAATCACCGAGGCTAAACCTATAACTACCATACCTATACCCATGCCAATATCGGTAAATGATTGATACTGCGACAGCAGAGCGCCGGATAAAGCCACCAAAGAATTGGAAAGCGCCATACCAATTAAAATCGTTGTATCGGTATTAACTCCCAAAGCCCGTACCATCTGGGCATTGTCACCTGTGGCCCGAAGACTAAAACCAAGTTTGGTCTTTAAAAACAAAAACAATAAAATTAATAAGGCCAGCAGGATTCCCAAAGGGATAAGCAATTGGGCGTACGCTTCCAAAGCTGTACCTTCCAGAGAGCTAAATACGGTCGTTTGGTTTACCAAGGGAATATTAGCTCTGGTACCCATTACCTTTAAATTTATGGAGTATAAGCCCAGCATGACCAGGATTCCCGCCAGTAATGGCTGAATTTCCAGCTTGGTATGCAACAGGGCGGTTATACATCCAGCCGCACTTCCGGCTACCAACCCCAGTACCAATCCCCATACCGGATGTCCGTTGATACATAACACCGCTGAAAAGGCAGCCCCGGTAACGAAGCTGCCATCTACAGTCAAGTCAGGAAAATTTAAGGTTCGAAAGGAGAGAAACACTCCCAGTGCCATTATGGCATAGATAATTCCCAATTCAATTGAGCCCTGAAAAGCCAAGAAACTCATCAAGTTGCCGACTCCTTTGAATTTACTTTCCAAATATCGTAGCTGCTTTTAAAACATCATCAGGTATAGTAACCCCAATAGCAGCAGCAGTATCTTTATTAACATAAATGTCCATATCAGTCATGGTCTTAACCGGGATATCGCCGGCATTTTTTCCGTTTAGTATCTCCGCAGCCATTTTGGCTGTTTCCTGTCCCAAAATGGTGTAGTTAATACCAAATGTAGCCAATCCACCATCTTTCACCATCGAATCCGCACCTACATATACAGGCTTTTTCGCCTTATTAGCCACCTGCGCAACCAACGGCATAGCTGAAGCAACCGTGTTATCTATGGGTGAGAATATGGCATCAACCTTGCCAACTAAAGAGCTGACTGCTTGTTGAACTTCTGATGAATTAGTTACAGTTGCTTCCACAACTGTCAGGCTATTTTTTGCAGCGTAATCTTTAAGATTATTAACAACTGATACGGAATTAGTTTCGCTGGAGGTATATAATGCTCCTACTGTCTTAATGCCGGGCGTTATACGCTTGGCCAGTTCCATAATCTTTTCGGCTGATACTGCATCAGAGGTTCCGGTAACATTTTGGCCGGGCTTCTCCAAATTGCTCACCAGTCCTGACCCTACCGGATCTGTACAGGCTGAAAATACTATCGGAATTTCCTTGGTTTCACCTACCGCCGCCTGGGCAGACGGGGTAGCTATGGCAATAATTAAGTCATACTTATTGTTTACAAACTTCTGGCAGATGGTTTTGAGATTGGTCTGATCGCCTTGAGCATTTTGATAATCAATTACTATATTTTCACCATCTTTAAATCCTTGAGCGCCCAATTCCTTAATTAATGACTCTCTGATGGTGTTAAGAGATGGATGCTCTACGATTTGTACAATCCCTATCTGTAATTTATTATCATCCTTTGATGATTCCCCCGATTGCTTCTGACTGGATGTACATCCAACCAACGAGGTCATTAGTAATGATAGGCATACCAAAATAACTACTGACATGAACTTCTTCATTAAATAACCTCCCACAAATTTTTTTGAGTATTCTCTGAATACATGTCTAGGATACGTTTCTCATCTCCTCATCTCATAAAAAATCCAGACTTCTCAGCCTGGTTTAAGACGGTTAACTCTGCTCATCCATACTATCTCCAAGCTCATCTCTTCTCAACCACTCCGTATAAAATTTTCTAATAACTATACTAGTCTCGTAGTCCTCTACTATGGGTACTATACCACAACCTGTAAACCTTGTCATCAGCTAATTATTTATTAAAAGTTTTTAAAAATATAACCCGGCTATAACTAAAATCTTTTTTATGATTCTAAACTCCTTCTTGGTTAAATTCCGGAATAAAGCTTTCCGACGCTGTTTCTCCTTGCTGAATAAATCCATTTTCTAGACCCAAAAAAATGGCGTAATTTACTAATTCATTATATTCTTTATCTGTTACTCTCCGGTTAATTTCCGGATATTGTTTGACAGTTGATATCGGTGTGTACTGGTTCATAATACTTATAAATATTGCATCTCCAAAGGTTTCATATAAATATTTAATAATCTCCTTCGAATCTTTGAGATACCCTGGCAGTGTTAAATGCCTGACAAGCACACCTCTTGTCATCATGCCATTTTCATTAAAAGAAGGTTTACCTACTTGACGTAACATTTCCTTAATTGCTTCAGAGGCATAATTAAAATAATCTTCAGCATTGGAATACTTCTTGGCGATCTCTTTGGACATATATTTAAAATCCGGAAGATAGATATCTACATAACCCTCCAGCAATTTCAGTGTCTCCAATTTCTCATATCCGCTGCAATTATACACTATTGGCACATAAAGTCCTTTTTCCCTTGATAGTGTTATGGCTTCAATAATCTGTGGCACATAATGGCTTGGTGTAACCAAATTGATATTATTTGCTGCTTGCACCTGAAGTTCTAAAAATATATCCGCAAGCCGTTCCACTGTGATTTTCTTGCCTGCCAATCCTTTAGCAATGTTATAATTCTGACAATAAACGCAGCCCATGGAACATCCCGAGAAGAATACGGTTCCTGAACCATTTTTTCCAGAGATGCAAGGTTCCTCCCACATATGCAACGCGGCCCTTGCAACTACTAACTCATCTGTTTCTCTGCAATACCCTTTCTGCCCATGCGTGCGGTCTACATGACAACCCCTCGGACATAGAGTACAATTCTCTAATAATTTTGAGCTCATTAAATTCTTTCCTTTTATGATAAATTCATATAAAAATATATAACCATCTTTCATTTTTGAAAGATGGTTATATATTTTTATAAATTTAATGGTAGCCCCAAGGGGAATCGAACCCCTGTTTCCGCCTTGAGAGGGCAGCGTCTTTACCGCTTGACCATGGGGCCACAATAATATTATTATATATAATTTCTTTGAAAAATACAAGCCTAATTAATATTTGGCTTATCATTCCCTCGGAGGCTTATTATATCCCCTGTCTTCGTAGGGCTGTAATTTCTCCAACCACGGCTTTTCCATTTGTTTAAGCTCCCAGCGCATATCGGTAACTTCGCCTGCATCCTTTTCCTCCAGCACCTCGTATGTGAAAGCTTTAGGGCCCAGTTCCTTCCAGTCCTTTTGCAGCCGGGCATTTGCATGCCTACCCATGACCAACTGGCCCTGTATGGTCAACCATTTGTTTTTCAGGTTGGGATAGGCGGCTATGTAAATTTTGCCGTTAGCATTGTTTGTTATTTGGATTACACCCATATAGGTTTTCAGCCGTTTGTACTCCTCCAACAACTCCTTGCGCTTTTTCTTGTCCATATTTTTACTTCCTTTCCTGACTAAATGAATTACATATTTGTGCCAATAACATCTAATATCTCTATACCAGTAAACAGTCTATCTTGTATTACCATAATTCTACCTCATAATTTAGTTGATTACTAAATTACTAAAATTATGTTTGAATTATATCCTAGTCAATACTAAATGTCAATGTTAGCAACTAAAAATAATTTAAAACAAATTATAAAACGCTATAAGCTTATATCACTCATAGCGCCTATTTTGAAATTAATTTTCAAGTAAATGGTCATGATTCAAGAAATCTCAGCCTATAAATTTATAAAACCTTTCAATCAGCGTCCGCATCTCACTATCCAGCTTACTTAGAACCACAGTTTTAATTTCTTCAGGTATGTCTTTATAGTAAGCTTCTGCGATTGAACCTGTAATACATGCAATCGTATCACTATCTCCTCCAATAGAGACAGCATTTCTTATGGCATCCTCAAAATCACTTGATTCTAAAAAAGCTATTATAGCTTGCGGCACACTTCCTTGACAAGACACATCAAACTTATACCATTTTCTAATACTCGATGTGGACTCATCTAAATTATACTTAAAATTATCTTCAATAAATTTTTTGATCTCTGACTTTTTCCTGCCTGTCTTAGCCAAAAAAACAGATAAAGCTGTAACTTGTGCTCCTTTAATACCTTCCGGGTGATTATGGGTAACTTCTGAACTTTCTTTGGCTTTAGCCAGGACTTCTTCCAGTGTTTTAAAATATAACCCAACCGGACTTACTCTCATGGCAGAGCCGTTACCCCAGCTATTATAAGGCTCACTGCTATCAGATTTCGCCCACTCCATAAAGCTTCCACCGTATCCAACATTAGGATATTTATTAAACCATTTTTTATATGCTATAACAAAAGGTACCTCATTTAATAATGAATCGATTGTTGCCATAGTCAAAACCGTATCGTCGGTAAATCTTGAATTGCTTGAGATTAGCTCAAATGACTTTGTTTTAATATTATTGAACTCATATATAGACCCAACAATATCACCTATTATTGCACCCAGCACAATATTCACTTCCCGCATAGACATTTAATATTTACAACTATATTATTTTTTTATCACAAATTTAACATCATGTACACTCAACCACAAGCAAAAAAATAATTTTATAAGTCCATCACAGGAACTAAACAACTTCTATCTGTTTTCCCTCAAATGCGATACGACGTTTTAAATCCTCCATTAAATCGCTAAACTGCACCAGGTCTAGAGACTGGGCACCATCACACAGAGCCCTGGCAGGATCATTATGGGTTTCAATCATTAATCCATCCGCTCCCGCCGCTACCGCGGCACGCGCCAACGGCGCCACCAGACTCCGAAGACCGGCGGCATGACTGGGGTCAACAATAACCGGGAGATGAGATTTCTGTTTTAAGAGTGGAATTGCCGATAAGTCAAGAGTATTTCGGGTAGCTGTCTCAAAGGTACGAATCCCTCTTTCGCATAAAATAACCTGACTGTTTCCTGCGGATAAAATATATTCGGCACTCATCAACAGCTCTTCCAACGTATTGGCAAGCCCCCGTTTAAGCAGTACCGGCTTGTTAAACCGCCCCACTTCAGTGAGTAGATCGAAATTCTGCATATTTCTGGCGCCGACCTGGATAATATCGATTTCCTCGAATAAAGGCAGCTGAGTTTGATTCATTATTTCAGTAACAATCGGTAAGCCGGTCTCTTTTTTGGCCTTAAGCAAAAGGCGCAATCCATCCTCATGCAGTCCCATAAAGGCATACGGTGAAGTGCGCGGCTTAAAAGCGCCGCCCCTCAGCATAGTTGCCCCGCTGGCTTTCACGGACCTGGCAACCGCTATAATCTGTTCTTCACTTTCTACCGAGCATGGTCCCGCTATAACTTGAAACATGCCCTCGCCAATGGTTATACCGTTTACATTTACCATCGTATCCTCCGGATGTATAGTTCGGTTAACTGCTTTATATGGTTCAGTCACGCGTTTGCCATATTCCACAATATCGTTGTTTTGAACAACCGAATCCAAATCTATTACAACCGTGTTGCCAATCAAACAGACTACAGTATGTTCCGTGCCGGTATTTAGAAAAGTTTTGAAACCGCGCGACTCGATCATCAGTTGAAATTGCTCAATTTTTTCTTGAGGCACACCCGGTTTTAATACAAATATCATCCTACAGCCTCCCTTATTTGCATTCTAAACTTCTGACCGTTTGGACGATCTGCCTAATCTTGTCCTCATCCTTTATGCCATCAGTTTCTACACCACTGCTTATATCAACCCCATAAGGATTATATTTCTCGATTACCCGGGCTATATTGCTATTTTCCAATCCACCGGCTAGAAAGAATCGCTTCTCAAGGAGTGGGATCATTGAATGATCGAATGTTTTTCCACTGCCACCATACTCTGCTTTTTGATAAGTATCCAGCAAAAGCAAATCACAGGATAACTTCTCTGCCTGCCGAACCTGTTCCGTACTCTGCACCCGCACTACTTTGATTACCGGACAATCAATTTGATCTTTAAGTTCCATTATATATGCTTCGCTTTCATCCCCATGCAGCTGTACCACATCTATTACACAGGTATTGCATAGTTTAACAATGGAGGGAACCGATTCATTGACAAAAACCCCCACCGCTTTAATACGAACATTAAGATCAGTTTTAAGAAGAGCTGCCTGTTCAGGTGTCACCCGCCGGCGGCTTTGGCAAAACACGAAACCAACGTAGTCCGGCAGCCAGCGGTTTACTGCTTCTATATCCTCTTTTCGTGTCAAACCGCATATTTTAATTTTGGTCATTTAGCTATACCCCGCAATTCGGCGAACATTTTTTTCTTATCCGGACTGCGCATCAGCGTTTCACCGATTAGGACACCGTTGACTTTGGCCTGCCGCAGCATTTCAATATCGGAAGCAGTTTTAATACCACTTTCTGCGATAAAGAGAATGTTGTCCGGCACCAATTTGCGTAGTCTGATACTGTTGCCGATGTCTACCGTAAAATCCTTAAGATTTCGATTGTTCACCCCGATAACTCTGGCTTGGGCTGCCAGTGCCAATTCAACTTCCCTATCGTCATGCGCTTCGACCAGCGCTGACAAACCCAGTTCATCGCATATAGCAAGACAGTTCTGGATTTTCTTGCTATCCAAAAGCGCGCAGATAAGCAGAACAGCTGACGCTCCAAGGGTTTTGGCTTCATAAATTTGATAAGAATCAACTATAAAGTCTTTACGGAGCACAGGTATTGAAACCGCATCTTTTATTTGCACTAAGTAATCATCGCTGCCAAGAAAGTATTCCGGTTCCGTCAGTACGGATATGGCATCCGCTCCGGCCATCTCGTATTCTCCGGCAATTTGTACATACGGAAAATCGGCCACAATCATTCCTTTTGATGGTGATGCTTTTTTAACTTCACAGATAAAACTGATGTCCGGTTTGTTTATGGCCGCTTCAAAAGGAAAACCTGTTTCGGCATTCATGCTCAGAGCCGCTTTTCTAACTTGTTCAAGCGGCGCCTCCGCTTTCTTGCGCTCTACTCTAATTCTAGTGGCAGCCGCAATAGTATCGAGGATCATTGGGCAACCTCATTGGTCAGCTTGCGAAACTGTTCCAGTTTAGCTGCGGCTTTTCCACTATCAATGATATCCTGGGCCGTTTTAATACATTCCGATACGGTACAATTATCAATACCTAAATAAAGGCCCATAGCCGAATTCAAGACTACCACGTCACGCTTGGGTCCTCTTTCCCGGCCGTTTAATATATCCAGGGTAATTTGCGCATTTTCCGCAGGGCTGCCGCCGGCCAAATCCTCAAGGGTACAGCGGCTGAACCCAAACTGTTCCGGCGTTATTTCATATGAAACTAGCTCTCCATTCCTAATTTCACAAACATAGGTTTCTCCAGTCAGAGTTACTTCATCCATTCCCTCACTGCCGCCGCTTACCGCCAGCCCCCTTACCACACCAAGATTTGAAAGCACCTGCGCCAGGGGCTCTATCAACTTACGGTCATATACACCCATTAACTGCATGGTCGCTCCCGCCGGGTTGGCCAGGGGTCCCAATACGTTGAAGATGGTGCGAACTCCCATTTCTTTGCGTACCGGTGCCGCGTATTTCATTGATGTATGATAGAGTTGGGCGAACATGAAACAAATATTGGTCTTTTCTAATACTTCTTCGCTTTGTTCAGGCGTCAGGTTGAGATTAATCCCCAGACACTCCAGAACATCAGCCGCACCACTTTTGCTTGATACCCCGCGATTCCCGTGTTTGGCTACCGGAACTCCACCTGCCGCAATAACGAAAGCGGATGTAGTGGAAATATTGAAGGTGTTCGTCCCGTCACCGCCGGTTCCGACGATATCAATAACATTGCGTACCGGGTTAATCCTAAGACCTTTTTCACGCATCACCGTGGCGCAGGCGGTTATTTCCTCTACTGTTTCGCCCTTCATTCTCAGCCCGGTTAATAACGCACCCATTTGCGCCTGGGTAGCAGTACCGTCCATCATGGCGTTCATAACTAATTTAGCGGTTTCAAAGTCAAGATCTTTGCCATCGATTACTGCCTGAATAGCATTCTTTATCATTTTATTTTCCCCCTATAAATTTAAAAAATTTTGTATAACTACATGCCCCAGAGGGGTCATAATAGATTCCGGGTGAAACTGCACTCCAAAAACATCAAATTTTTCGTGTTTAACGGCCATTACTTCTCCCAGCTCATCTTCAGCAATTACCTGCAATTGGGCGGGGAGCGTTTCTTCCCGTGCAGCCAGCGAATGATAACGCGCGGCCTCAATATGCCGGGGAAGCCCATGGAAGAGAAAGCACGTGTCGTCAAGGCTTATGGTACACTTTTTTCCGTGCATCAGCCGTTTGGCATGAGAGATTTCTGCTCCATACACTTCACAAATAGCCTGATGTCCCAGGCACACTCCCAGGATAGGAACTTCTCCGGCCAGGCTAAGGACCACATCTTCGCAAATACCGGCATCCTTCGGATAACCAGGGCCGGGCGAAAGAATGACGTGAGAAGGCTTCAGCGCTTCAATCCCCGACACGCTCAGTTCATCATTTCGTATAACTCTAATATCCGGATTGATGCCGCCGGCCAGCTGTACCAGATTATAGGAAAAGCTATCGTAATTATCGATCAGCAAAATCATCAGTCATCAACCTCCGCGGCATTGCAAATAGCGTTAATTACCGCCAGGGCCTTATTGCCGGATTCTTCATACTCATTTTCAGGAATACTATCGGCTACAATACCACCACCCGCCTGCACATAAACTTTATTATCCTTCTTTACGGCCATGCGAATGGCGATGCAGGTATCCATATTCCCGGTAAAATCCAGATATCCCAGTGCGCCTCCGTATATCCCGCGCGGCTGGGCTTCCATCTCGTTAATAATTTCGCAGGCTCTGATCTTTGGCGCGCCGGACAGGGTTCCTGCCGGCAGCACAGCCTCAATGGCACTGTACCCGTCACAATTGGGCAGTATATTACTTTCCACCTGGGAACAGATATGCATAATAGTTGAATAGCGATGTATAGCCATATAATTGGTGACTTCTACCGAGGAGAACTGCGAAATTTTACCCAGGTCGTTCCTGCCGAGGTCAACCAGCATATTATGTTCCGCCAGTTCTTTTTCATCAGCCAACAACTCATTTTCCAAGTGTTTATCCTCTTCGTCGGTTTTTCCTCTCGGCCGGGACCCTGCCACCGGGAAAGTAGTCAGCCGCCCGTTTTGTAAACGCACCAGCGTTTCCGGAGATGTGCTCATTATTTCGTCTCCATCCATGTTCATGTAAACCATGTAGGGTGAAGGATTGGTTGTTCTCAAAACCCGGTATGCATTTAGCAAACTGCCTTGGTAAGGAGCTGCAAACTGCCGTGAGATTACTGCCTGAAAGATGTCTCCCTCACGAATGTATTCTTTGGTCCGTTCAACCATATTGCAGTATTCTTCCTTGCTGACATTGCATGTAAAATTGACATTTTTATCACTCTTAGGCTGGGGTAACCTCCGGGTATCCCTGATCAAGCCGGCAATGGCCTCTAATTCCGCGGTGGCTTTGCCGTAGTTTTCCAACACCTGGTCAGTTTTCATGTTGACCACAATACAGATTTTCTGCTTGAGATGATCATAAGCGATCACCTTGTCAAACAACATAAGATCAAAATCGTTGAATTCGCCCCGCTTAATTGATAATTTTGGCTCCGCGTAACCAAGCATGGCGTAGGCCCAGTAGCCGACAAATCCCCCGGTAAACGGTGGCATACCGGGTATTCGGGGAGATTTGTAATCCTGTTGAATTTTCCGCAATACATCATAAGGGTGGTTAGTTTTAATCTTCGCAATCTCATCATTCTGCTCGATGGTAACCGTTTGTTCTTTACAATACACCCGCAAAACCGGGTCGAAGCCTAGAAAAGAATAACGGCCCCATTTTTCCCCGCCCTCGATACTCTCCAGCAGGTAATAACGTCTGCTAATGCCTGAAAACTTTCTAAGCAACGCAATGGGAGTAATTACATCGGCATAGATTTCTCGGCATATCGGTATGATACTGTACTCATTCGCCAGTGTCTGGATGCTCCCGGAATCAGGTCTAATCATCTGTTCAACCTCATTTCACCAATAAATGGCCACTCTATGGCAACAAAAAAAGCTTTTATCCCTGCTCAGGGACAAAAGCTTAAACTTCTGCGGTACCACCCAAATTGACGATAAATCGCCCGCTCATTTTGCATGATTATTATGCACCCCACTGATAACGGACAGGGTTCCCGTCGACGTCTACTCCCCATTGGTTTCAAGCCGCCCTCACAAGTCCATTCAGCATTTTCCAGTATACCGCTTTCCCAGCAACAGCGGCTCTCTGTGATACTTTCCAATACCTACTTCTCTTGCTCATTGGTTTGATTATGATTATTAAATTTACAGTTACTTAATACTATTTTTCATGCTGCGCACATATTCCACAACCTGAGGTACACAGTCCACACCGTATTGGCCGATGATTTTTACTATGGCACTGCCCACAATTACTCCATCTGCAAACTGGGCCATTTGCTTAGCTTGTTCTGGTGTCGAGATACCGAAGCCGATTGCGCAGGGAATGTCCTTAACCTCTTTAACTAACTTGATCATTTCCTCAACATCGTTGCCAATCTCCTGTCTAACTCCAGTGACCCCCATAGATGATACGCAATAAATAAAGCCTTGCGCTTCACTAGCAATCATGCGAATGCGGTTATTGGATGTGGGAGCAATCATGGAGATCAGGGTGACATCGTATTTTGAGCAAAAAGGCAAAAGTTCCTCTTTTTCTTCAAATGGCACGTCAGGCACGATCACCGCATCAATACCAATTTCTTTACATTTCTTCATAAACTTATCCGTGCCATAAGTAAAGATCGGATTTACATAGGTCATAAAAGCTAAAGGTACCTGGCAGGACTTTCGAATACTCTCTACCATGGAAAATATTTTATCCGTCGTTGCACCACCGGCTAGAGCACGATTATCTGCCTCTTGAATTACAGGGCCTTCTGCAATTGGATCGGAAAAAGGTATCCCCAGCTCGATTAAATCCGCGCCGGCCTCAGCCATCTGAAGCACCAATTGTTCAGTAATTTCCAATGATGGGTCGCCCGCTGTAATAAATGGAATAAACGCCTTGCCGCCGGCAAACACCTGTTGTAGTTTATTCATCGATTTGCTCCCCCCTGTAACGTGCTATCGCAGCCACATCTTTATCACCCCGACCGGAAAGATTGACTACCAGGATTTGATCTTTACCCATAGTAGGGGCAAGCTTTCTTGCGTAGGCAACCGCGTGTGCGCTTTCGATGGCAGGAATAATTCCTTCCGTACGCGAGAGATATTCGAATGCTTCTACCGCCTCGTCATCAGTTACCGGCACATATTCCGCCCTGCCCGTATCGCGGAGGTTAGCATGCTCAGGACCCACGCCAGGATAGTCAAGCCCCGCTGATATGGAATAAACAGGCGCGATCTGACCGTACTGGTCCTGGCAGAAGTAAGATTTCATGCCGTGAAAGATACCCAGCGTTCCGGTTGCCATGGTTGCGGCGGTCTCGGCTGTATCTATGCCACGTCCGGCGGCTTCACAGCCTATCAAACGAACCCCTGGATCTTTGACAAAATCATAAAACAGTCCCATCGCATTGCTGCCACCGCCTACGCAGGCAAGCAAGGCATCCGGTAGCCTGCCCTCTTTTTGCAACATCTGCTGCTTGACTTCGCGGCCAATCAAGCTTTGAAAATCACGCACCATAATCGGGAAAGGATGCGGTCCCATGACCGAGCCGAGCACATAATGGGTATCTGCCACACGCTTCGTCCATTCACGCATGGTTTCGTTTACTGCATCTTTGAGCGTCTGGGTACCGCTCGTCACCGCATGCACTTTTGCGCCCAAGAGTTCCATTCGGTAAACATTGAGCCTTTGCCGGTCGGTGTCCTCCTTGCCCATAAAAATCTCGCAGGCCATCCCTATGAGCGCGGCGGCGGTTGCTGTGGCCACACCGTGCTGCCCCGCACCCGTTTCCGCAATCACGCGGGTCTTGCCCATGCGTTTAGCCAAAAGCACCTGTCCAAGCACATTGTTGATCTTATGTGAACCTGTGTGATTGAGATCCTCCCGCTTGAGATAGATTTTGGCCCCCTTCAGATCTCCGGTCATCTTTGCTGCAAAGTATAGCAACGAAGGGCGCCCAGCGTAATTTCTCAGCAATTCCGCCAGTTCCTCCTGAAAGCCGGGATCGTTCTTGTAGTGATTATAGGCCTCTTCCAGCTCAATGACCGCATTCATTAGCGTCTCGGGAATATATTGTCCACCATGGATTCCAAAGTGCCCGTTTGACATGTATAGCACCTTCCTTTCTGGTTATTGATACATTAGCGGGCTTTAGAAAAATAAAAAAGCTTTTGCCCCTAATCACAGGGGCAAAAGCTTTAAGCTTCTGCGGTACCACCCAAATTGACGATAAATCGCCCACTCATTTTGTATACTATCATATACACCCTACTGATAACGGACAGAGTTCCCGTCAGCGCCTATTCTCTTTCGATTTCGGGCTGCCCTCGCAAGTCCATTCAGAATCATCTCTGTAACCGCATTCACACCGGTTAGCGGCTCTCTGTGTACATCCAATCATTCTTACTTCTCTTGCTCATCGGTTTATATTTTATTATGATAAATTGATTTTAGCACTCACGATAATTTCTGTCAATCACTCATCTCCAGCAACATACTTCAATTTTCTATTAGCACTATTTACACAAAAAAATGTGCCGGTTAGGCGTCTTTCTACCCAACCTGCATTCTATTGTTCCTCTAAATAAAATTTTTCCATGCCACTCCCGCTCAAGGAGCAGTTAAACGAACTAAACCAAGGTTGTTTCTCCTAAATAAGGTTACAACAGCCGGATGCTTATAGCGTCTCTGGGACATAAAGATACACATCTTCCGCAACGTTCACAGTCTTCCAGGATAACCTTTGCCTTTTTCGTGCTCTCATCAACTTCTATGGCATCAAATATGCATCCAAGACAACTTTCGCATCCGTTGCATTTTTTTTCGTTTACCACGATTTCTACCTTTTCCTTTGGTACAGCATGAGATACATACCAATTCTGTTTCCATTCCGGCGCAGTACAAGGAACTGCTTTTCCGATTATGTCCTGCACTCCAGAATAACCCTTCTGGTCTAAAAACTGCTCCAACTCTTTAATGATTTTTGGAAGAATTTTAAATCCTTTATAGGTAATCTCTGAATGGATTCCCACCATAGTAGCACCAGCCATCAACCTCTCTACGACAGATCTCCAGTCATATACACCGCCGGTGCTTAACAGTGGAACTGTGGAAAAACCTGATGAAACAAGACAAGCCTGAACACCTATCCCGCGTTGGGGTCTTCCCCATCCCGCCCCTGGCGGAAGAATCGTCTCGCCGGTATTCACATCAATTACAGGCATATCTGAGTGCCCTTGTACATGCCATGCAAGTGCACCACCATCAGTTACCCCTTTGGCGAGCTGCCTAAGAAAAAGTGGATGGGTTTCTGAAGTTTTCATTATTAGAGGTATTTTAACTACTTTACTGATTGCTTTTAATATATCTCGCAGATTTTCCTCCGTTGCACCTTCTGCCCCCAATCCCGGAACCTGTGGAACCGGACAGCACATCATTATCTCAATGGCGTCGGCCCCAGCCTGTTCCACAATTTTAGCCATGGACTCCCATTCATTAAAAGCGCGGGCTGGAGCGCCTATACTACCGATAACTACACAACTCTCTTTTTTCGCAATAGGCTTTATTGACTGAATTATTTCGGCCTCTTCCTCAGGAGTTTTAAATGCAATACCAGGGGAAAGATTCATATAATTTCCCCGTTCCACATACCGGTCCGGAAAGCCCCGAGTTGCTCTTGTCACCACATACTCTTCTTCATGGACCGAGCATGTCTTCACTACAACTGCACCCACCCCGGCTTCAATGGATTTTGTGGCCAACTTTGCTGATAAGGTTGGATCGCCTGCAGATGCAAATATCGGATTTTTGAAATTCAAATCCCCAAGTGATACTGATAAATTCGCCATTCTTTGCTACCTCCACAAAATTGATTTTATAGTATATTATGGTGAATAAATGCAAATTAGAAGTTAACATTTTATTACTTTTGTGGTGGAAAGAATTTAATATCCTGCATTCTCATTTTGATAGATGAATTTTTTATTATCCCTTAAATCTAACATAAAAGGTTGTACCATCCGGCCCGGTATCAAAACTGATACTTGCATTATGCTTTGCGGCAATACTATAACATGTTGCTAATCCTAAACCTGTCCCGTTATCCTTAGTTGTAAAAAAGGGAGTACCAATTTTTTCAAGTATTTCATCAGGTATTCCTTTCCCTTGGTCATGTACCGATAGCACGACTTTACCATCATCTAAATACGTTTTTATAGTTAGGCATCCCCCTGAAAGCAATGCTTCCAAGCCGTTGCGGGTTAAATTTAAAACCAATTGACGAATTTCCTTCTCATCTAAAAGCAAATTAGGAACTTCATTTTGATCTAGAGCAACATACTTACCCGATACCATGGCATCAGCTTTAATCAACGGAAATAAAGAATCTAATATATGGTTAAGATTTTGCGTTTTAAAATCTACATTCCTATTTTTAGCAAGAGATAGAAATTCCGTTATTATTAAATTGGCCCGATCCAGTTCTTGAATCATAAGGTTAAAATATTCCTTGTCCTGGTGATATCTCTCTTTTTGGCCTAAAATTTGCAACAACCCCCTAACTGTGGTCATAGGGTTCCTGATCTCATGAGCAATACCGGCTGCCATTTCTCCTATTAAATTCAAGCGACTTAAACGGGACAGTTCCACTTCTAATTGCTTATATTTTGATATATCATTTACAACGATTAGTAAACACTGTTCACCGTCAAGTTCAATAAAATCAGCTGAAAATAATCCTATACGAGTTTCTCCCGACTTTAAGCGAAATTTAATTTCCCAATTGCAAACTTTCCCTTGCTTTTTCAGTACCGAAATCATTTGATCGCGAGCTTCCGAAATGAGGTTTAGTTCGACCACCTTATGACCTATAACCTCCTCAGACCGAAAACCAGTAATATTTAGGAAGGTATCGTTTACTGATATATAACGCCCGTCTGCTATTGTGCTGATTGTCATTAAAGCAGGAGTGGCGTTAAAAGCTTTAGAAAACCTTTCTTTTGATAAACGCAACTCGTCTTCTGTCTTCTTAAGCCCAGTAATATCAAACGCTATTTCCATCCGCACCAAACGACCATCAACCCAAGGTATAGCCCTATCAATACACTGAAACCATCTATTTAGTATAGTATTTTTAAACTCCCAAATATGAGAAGGTTGCGTTGTTTCATAAACCAGTAGATGATTAGTGCAATAAGGACAGGGTTCGCTTTGGTTCACTTGTAAAACCTCATAACATGGTCTTCCTATAATGCTTGTTCCAAATAGATCCAGACCATACTTATTAACAAAAAGAAGCTCATAATTTTCCATGTCAGTAACATAAACCAATGCATTAATTGAATCAAATATTGTACTCATTTGCCTAAACTGATTTAAAAGTACTTCCTCAGCCTGTTTACGCTCCGTAATGTCACGGGCAATTGTTAGGATTACTTTTTTATCTTCCAAATTATAAAAATGAGAACTAATTTCAACCGGAATCTTTAAGCCATTTTTCGAAATATGTATCATTTCACAAGTAAGATGGTTCTGTGTTAAAATATTTTGAATAAATCCATATAACTTGTCTGCCTGTTCTTTAGGATATATGTCCTTGGGTGTCACCCCAAGAAATTCATCTTTTGTATAACCCATCCTTTGGCACGCTACATCATTAACTTCAATAAAGGTACCTAGTATACCATCATCTTTTAATTCATATAAGTATATCGCATCATTGGCATTATGAAATAAGTTGCGATATTTTTCTTCACTATCTCTTAATTCTTTTTCAAACCTTTTTCTTTCGGTAATATCAATTCCTGCAACCAGTAAACACTTTTCACCATTTATCTCAATTAACTCAGCTGATAAAAGGGCTTCCCGGAGCTCACCCGATTTTGTATTGAAGGCAACTTCCATGTCACGAACTGAATGTTGTTCTTGCAGCAAACTTATGGTTTTGTCACGTTGTTCTGTGTTTGCCCATAAGTTTAAATCTGATGCCGTTCGGCCTACTATTTCTTCACGACTATAACCAACGGATCGTACAAAACTATCGTTAACCTCAATCATAATATTATCCGATAGCTTGGATATAACCATCATACATGGACTTGCGTAAAATGCCTTACGAAACCGTTCCTGTGACGAATATAATACTTTTTTAGCCAATTCCCGTTCAACAATTTCCTGTCGAAGTTGGGCAAGAGTTGTTTGCAGCTCCAATGTACGTTGATTTATTATTTCTTCGAGTTTATGGCTATATTCATTTATTTCATCCTCTACTTGTTTACGCTGGTTAATATCCCCAACCATACCTTCAAAGCAAATTACGTTTCCGCCCTTATCCCGAACGACACGAACATAATTAGATATCCATACTTTACTTCCATCTTTGCGGTAAACCTGCACTTCAAAGCTACCGACACCATGTTTTAAAACCTCATGAATACACTTAGCACGATCCTCTTTATTAACATAAAGCTGAGGTGCTTCTATTGAACTCAATAATTCTTCAGATGATTCGTAACCCAATATATAAGCAAATGCAGGGTTTGCCAAAATATATTGCCCTTCTGGTGAGCTTTGGTAAATTCCAACTATAGTATTTTCAAAAATATTACGGTACTTTTCCTTCTCAATTTCAAGTTCTTTTATTTTATTTATATTTAACTGAAATTTGTCTGTTATATCTGCATTTTGTTTTCTTAATTCAACCAGTTCAAGTATTAATTGTTCCTTTGATTTATCCTTATCTATCATAATATAACCCACCCATAGAATTCTGTAATACCATTAAACTAATTTACATTCGGCTAACTCAGCAATTCGACCTTTGACGTTATCTTTAAATACCCCCCCGTGATAGCAAATAACTTGACTGATATCATATTGAGTAAGCTTTTTCAATGACTTTTGCATTAAATCATTATCAAAATTAATAGATGGCTGGGTTTTGACTAGTATTCCTTCTTCAATAACCAGCAAATCACCAGCTATTAATGTTTTACTATCATTATGATACAGGCAAATATGTCCCGGTGTATGCCCCGGCGTATAAATAACAGTGATACCGCCGCAGTATGGTAATTGTTCCCGATCAATCAGAGTCTTATCAATTTTGGCTTTGCAGCTTTGGAATCCAGCTTTGAGTTTTTCATAAATCACTTTCATCTCCGGTGATAGGGAATTTAGACTTGTCTCAAGTTGAGCCACTTTAACCGGACACTTATCACCCTGGATATATGCTTTTTCTTCTTCATGGGTAAGTGCCTTAACATTAGGCAGTTCTTTTTGAATACTCAAAAGGTTTCCAATGTGATCAATATCTTGATGTGTAAGAATGGTTATATTTAATTTATTAAATGGCACTCCAGCCTTCTCAAATGCATTATGGATTAATGATAATTGACCTGGATATCCGGCATCGATAAGAACCACTGAATCACTGTCCCATATCAATGTAGGATAAATGATGCTTGGTGCTCCCATTATAATTACAGGTATTTCAAGCATATCGATCCCTTTAACAATTTCCATTTCGACATCCCCATTTACTTATTTAATATGTCCAGTACAACCTACCTTTCTATCCTTATTACGCACTCAATCATGTGTCTGATAGAAAGTTTTTACTTATATGTATTATTATGGGATTTATATGTATTAAATTTACCTACATCAGTTTCAGATTGTATTATTAAAATAAGAATGTTAATCTATTTTAGTAATATGCCTTGTCCCGGCGATGTTTACCAACAGGTGGACAGATAATTTTAAAAAATGGTGTGCCGGATATAGAGTTAAAACCAAGTTTAATGAGTGATAAATTAATATTCAGGGACTTCTAATTATGAAAAAAAATAGGCAAACGCTCTTTATCATCTGCACTTTCTTATTTCTAAATACACTGACTACGGCAACGCTGGCCGCTGGTACTGATACTGGTACAGACATTAAACCGTTTAGCTTAATTGGAGCCTACTTAACAACCAGTAACGGAAATTCTTCGAGTACAGAGGCAGAAGTAACTACTGCCCTCAAACAACCAACCAATAATCATTAAATTTACTACACAAGTAGAGACAACCGCCAAAACAACTGAAGAGAATTTAAGTAATAATAGCAATATAAATGCTCCCGGAATTTCTAAGAAATCAGAAGAGAAATTAAGTATCAGCTCTTTGGTTTTATATATTGTTGCGAGGACATTTTTGGTGCTAGGCTGTCTCTGGATTGTTGTCAAATGGTTTATCAATAAAAGATAATTATTACTAATTATTATCATTGAATTTTATTAAATAACGGATACTTGCTGTAAGGGCTTTCTAATCGACGATTATATGAATAATTTGTTTAGCTTTAATAAGTTTATTTTTTTAAAATACCTTAAACCTAATATAAAAGGTAGTTCCATCTGGCCCGGTATCAAAATTGATACTTGCATTGTGCTTTGCAGCAATACTATAACATGTTGCTAATCCTAAACCTGTTCCATTATCCTTAGTAGTAAAAAAGGGAGTACCAAGTTTTTCAAGTATGTCATCAGGTATTCCTTTTCCATGATCTTGAACCGATAGCACTACTTCACCATCATCTAAATACGTTTTTATACTTAGGCATTCCCTTGAACACAATGCTTCCAAACCGTTGCGAGTTAAATTTAAAACTAATTGACGAATTTCCTTCTCATCTACGAACAAATCAGGGACTTCATTTAGGTCTAAAGTAACATATTTATCTGACACCATAGCATCAGCTTCAATCAACGGAAATAAGTTATCCAATATATGGTTAAGATTTTGCATTTTAAAATCTACATTCCTATTTTTAGCAAGAGAGAGGAATTCCGTTATTATTGAATTGGCACGATCCAGTTCTTGAATCATAAGGTTAAAATATTCCTTGTCCTGATGGTATCTTTCTTTTTGCCCCAGTAATTGTAGAAAACCCCTAACTGTGGTCATTGGGTTTCTAACTTCATGAGCAATTCCTGCAGCCATTTCTCCAATAAGGTTTAATTTAGAAAGACGGGCCATTTCCTTTTCAAACTGTTTCCTACTAGTGATATCAATAAGTAATTCCAGCACTAGCGGTGAACCATTAATATCCTGGAAAGGATATGTATATATTTCAAATATTCTACCATTAGGATATGTTTTTTCCCAAGTTTGTGGAATCTTCGTATTTAAGACACGATCTGAAGGACATTCTTCACATGGTTCTTGTCTATTATGCATAACTTCAAAGCAACGTTTGTTTCTAGGTTTTTCAAATAAATTCCAAAAATATTGGTTACTAAAGCAAATATTATAATCAGAATCCCTAAGATAAATAATTGCTGGTAGTCCATCTAAAAGGGAAAAGAGTCTTTGACGTTCCGTTTTTAATGACTCTACAGCTTGCTTACGTTCAGCAATTTCCAGTTGAAGTTTAGCTAAAGCTGTTTGTAGTTGTGTTGTGCGATCATCAACTATATCTTCAAGGTGGTCGCGGTATTTTCTTAATTTTTCCTCTGCCTTTTTGCGTTGAATAATCCTCCACATGCCGCTCATAAGTAGGTCTAACTGATTAACATCGGACTCATCGTAATCTTCCTTCTTATTACCCACACCAGCTATCATTACAATACGCTGGCCATCAAATACGGGTATATTCATATGGCGCAGCAAATGAACATGCCCTTTTGGATATCCTTTTTTATAAGGATTAGAAGCAGAGTAATCGTTTGTTACAATAGGTTTTCTTTGACGTACCGCTTCTCCCCAAAGCCCTGTTTTTTCTAATGGATAAATAATTGGCTTATTGGTTATGGCACAATGCTCCCTTGAGCCTTTTGACCAGGAATGCATTTTTAACTCTTTTTTATCCTCATCAAAAAAAGCAATATATCCAATGCTGCTTCCTGTAAGCCTAATGCCTTCCTCAAGAGTAAAGTCGGTAATTTTTTTTAAAGATTCTTCTGTCATTTGATTAAGTTTCAATAGAGCTTCAAGACGGGATTCACTAAGTTTTAGTTTTCCTTCTATACTCTTACGCTCAAAAATTTCTTTATTTAGTTTCTCATTGACTTTTATTAAATTATCTATTGCTTCCTTGCGTTGGGTAATATCTTGGGCCACACCCTCAAAATAAACAATATTACCGTTGTTATCCCGAACGACACGTACGTTATTATATATCCAAACTTTGCTTCCATCTTTACGGTAAATATTAACTTCATAACTGCAGGAACCATTTTCCAGTACCTGTTGAATACATTTGTCGCGGTCCTCTGCATTCACATACAATTGTCTTCCTATGTCTGTTACTGAACTCAATAATTCTTTAGGTGATTCATAACCAAGTATATAAGCAAAAGCAGGGTTTACCATGATATAATGCCCTTCAGGAGAACTTTGATAAATCCCAACTATTGTGTTTTTAAAAATATTATGGTATTTTTCCTTTGTTGTTACTCTTTTTAATAGTTTCCCTTCAGTTCCAAATTCCTTAATATGCTTTTTGTGTGAATTTAGGTCATCAACTATTTGAACATTTCGTTTTTTTAATTTACACAATTCATTTATCAACTGTTCTTTTGATTTATCCTCATTTCCCATTAATACAACCCACCCATAGAAAATCTCCAGTAGACTAAATAAAAAATTCTTTATAGATACTATAATTTCCTCTAGAGATACTGTCACGCTATGTTATTTGTAAATTTTTATATGTCAATATAAAAAAAGAGTAAAAAAGGCTGTCAGTACGAACTATTTAGTTCGTTGTGCAGGAGCCCCCTTTTACTATTCTTTATTGCACTTCAAATTGGACATTTACTTCATATCCCATTATTTTCAATCTCAGAATCAATAACTATAGTATAATTGTCAACATTAAGCCAATCCACAGGCATAAGATGTATTTTCATATTATCTAGATCATTTTCTTCACCAGTTCCATTTACCTCGTTAGTTGTAGCGGTTCACGCTCCTTGGCGGTAAGCTAACTACCAACAAAGTCATTGAAAAAGATGCGATGGTTTCATCTTTGATTAGTCACCGCCAAAAAATAAGTTTATAATTCCCCTACAATCTCGCCCATCATTGAAGTATCATATCCACCCATTCCGTTTACTTCTTCTTTGAATTCAACTGACCTCAAAATAGAAAGCAATGTTTGAAAATTAGATTTTTCCAAATCATTTTTATATAAGACGAGATCGTAGCGTTCTTTCTTCAAAGGAACAAATTCTATTTCAGGTACCTGTAAAGCATCTTTTTCTGTGCCTAGTCCAACATCAGCAAGCCCTCTGGCAACGGTGCTGGCAACTGCTATATGGCTCATTTCTTCATTCTGATAACCTTTGATATCACGTGAATCAATATTTAAATTGCGCAAATGCTCATCAAGCATTACCCGTGTTCCTGAACCTTTATCACGGTTAACAAATGTTACATTTGGTTTGAGCAGGTCCGGCCAATCACGAATAGCTTTGGGATTACCGGAAGCAACATATAACCCTAGAGTCCGATAAACAAGATTAATAATAACGGTACGTTGACCAGGTAGCAATCTGCGTACATAGGGGATATTATATTCTCCTGTTTCGCCATCCCAAAGGTGAGTTGCCGTGATATTAGCTGTTCCTTTATAAAGCGCCAGCAAACCATCAATGCTTCCCACGTATGAACGTAACGAACGGAGCATTGGATTCTTTTTTTCCAGATATCGTGTCAGCACATCCAATACGATATCCTGTCCACAGATAATCAATCCCTGGTTTTCGATAATTAGTTTCTCCAACGAGATTTGTATATTCGCAGTGGTTGATTTTATTGGAGCTTCTGAAACGTGCATATATACTTGTAGGTCGGCTTGACTGATGCGAATTTTCTTACCAACGCGATAAGAGGGGATTTCTCCACGTTTTAATAATTCGTAAACTGTTCCTCTGGATATTTTTAATAGCTTGCCTATTTCTTCCGGCGAATAGGATAACGGATCAGTCATGTTTTCACCTCATACAAAAACAAGGGTAAAATTCTTATAACTTCTTGTCAAATATTATAACATATTATAAAATAATATTTAGTACCGCTTAGCATCATTTAGTGTCAAACAAAAATAATAAACATTCTTTATAATACAATATAGTGATGTTTAGTTTGCGATAATTAGTTTTGAAATTTTATATTTCTAATCTCGAAGCTCGTTAGGCATTGTTAGCCTATACATTGGAGAAGGTCAGCCTATTCGAATGAACCTTTTGTGCAGTTTGGACAGTATATTAGTATTTTTAGTGACGAGGAACACCATAAGAGAGGATGGGTCCAAATGAAACAATATTGGCAATTTAAATACCATAGTGAATTTGGGTGGAAGACCCGCTTCTTCTATGGGACCGAGGCCAAAGTCCAAAGTCGGATTAAGAGGTACACATGCGATATGAAAGAACTCAAGAATATTAGTAAATCTAGAGTCCAAAATCTCAAAGAGGAAAAGAAAGCGCACATTATCGATTTATAATCTTATACGATATTTACAATTACCATTCATTCGGTGAATCAACACAACGACTCCGCCGGCTCAACCGCATTCAATAGCAAATCTGAGCGCTCTCATTATCGGTATGAGTAAAGTGTTTAGGATTTTATTCATTGTGGTCTTGCCCGCGCCATTTTATCCCATCAGGGCAAAAATACTACCCTTTGGTATGGAAAAACTGATTCCTTTGAGTGCTTCTAAATTCTTAAAGGACTGCTCAAGGCCACTTAATCTGCCGTAGTTCTCTTGTCTTATCGGCAATGCTTACCGCATTTTTCATGCATCTTGGGGTAATTTTTTTACTTTAGGAAACTTAATAACCTTGTATTTAAACCAAATTAGATAATATCGTTACTCTCATGATAATACCTAACATTTTTTTGTTTTCATCAACCACAACAATAGGGTATTTAGTTTCTGTGGCATAGGGAATTAGTTCATGGATGTAAGTATCCGGACTTGTAGTGTAGAATTCCTGTTTTATAATATCATTTAAACTTTTATCCTCTCTTAGAGCCCTAATTGCATCGTCAATAGTCACCAGTCCTTGCAGCCGGCGATCATTATCCAATACAAAAATACTAGAAATTCCGCCCTGTTCCATTTCCTTGATGGCGACTTTTAAACCAACTTTAGTGGAAACCAAAGAGGAAGGTTTAAACATAATATTTTTTGCTTGCAGTACTTTTGAACGGTCAATATCCTGGACAAATTTTTGAATATATTCATTTTTAGGCTTAGCCAGGATTTCTTCCGGAGTTCCGATTTGTTCAATAACCGCATCTTTCATAATCGCAACCCGATCACCCAGCTTAAAAGCTTCATTAATATCATGAGTAATAAAAATAATAGTCTTTTTTAAGCGTGATTGAATATCCAGCAATTCCTGTTGCATTTCCCGCTTAATCAAGGGGTCAAGAGCGCTAAAAGGCTCATCCATAAGGAGAATATCCGGATTGGTGGCGAGGGCCCTGGCCAAACCCACCCTTTGCTGCATTCCTCCGCTTAATTCATTAGGGTATTTGTCTTCCCATCCTTGCAGCCCTACACTACTTAAAGTTTCCCCGGCTATCTTATAACGTTCCGACTGAGGTACCTTTTTGATTTCCAAGCCATACGCGACATTATCAATTACACTTCTATGAGTAAATAAGCCAAAATGCTGAAATACCATGGCCACTTTCGTTTGTCTAAATACCTTTAAATCTTTGTTGTCATAATATACAATGTCTTTCCCATCCACATATATTTTCCCCTCGGTGGGTTTGTTGAGAAGATTCAAGCAGCGAATCAATGTCGACTTGCCGCTTCCTGACAGGCCCATAATAACAAAAATCTCACCTTCATTAACTTCAAAGGAAACATTATTTACACCTACTGTGTGCCCGGTTTCTTTAAGAATTCGTTCCTTGGACAGACCCTTTGATAATTTAGGTAGAACTGAACGGGGATTATGCCCAAAAACTTTTGTTAATTGTTCAACTTTTAGTTTTTTGTTCATTTTTTGATTATACTCCTATTTCGGATACTTAAATCGTGTGGCCACAGATTGAGACAGCCTGTCTATAATAATAGCCAGAAAGACAATACTGACACCGGCTTCAAAACCTTGTCCAATATCAATGTGCTGAATTGCTTCCAATACATCAAGCCCCAATCCTTTAGCCCCTATCATGGACGCGATAACAACCATGGCCAAAGCCATCATAATTGTTTGATTAATACCGGTCATAATTGTGGGCAGGGCTTGGGGAAGCTGAATCTTAACCAGGGTTTGCCAGTTGGAGGAACCAAAGGCATGAGCAGCTTCAACCATTTCTTTGGGAACACTACGTATCCCCAAATCGGTTAATCTAATAACGGGAGGTATAGCGTAAATCATTGTGGCAAATACCGCAGGTACTTTGCCCATCCCAAAAAGCAACAAAGCAGGTATTAAATATACGAAACTGGGCATCGTCTGCATACTATCCAGAATTGGTCTCATTAAAGCATTAAATGTATCGTTATAAGCCATGAGAATACCCAGGGGAATTCCCAGCAGCATGGAGATCACTACGGAAGTCACGACAATAGCTAAAGTCAACATCATGGAATCCCAAAGTCCAAACGTCCCTATTAAGAAAACCAGAAAGGTATAAATAATACTAGACTTTAAGTCTATAACTTTCCATCCGACCACAAATATTATAAGTAATACCAGCCACCAAGGCATTAAAAATAATAAATTTTGCATTTGCAGAAGAAACCATAAAATACTGAACGAAATTACATGAAAAAATCCCCCAAAATTGTGCATTAACCATCTAATAAATAACTCTATATATTGCCCGATATCTATTTTTAAAATTTCTGGAAATTGATTCATTTTTTACCTCTCTAAAAAGGACAAAGCCGATATTAAACATGCGACTTTGTCCTAATTTTAACAAATGTAAATAAATCTTACTCTAATGTAGCTTTAACTTTTTGAGCAATGTCACTCGGAACCCATTTCGTCCAAATATCTTCATTGTTTTTCAAGAACCAGACGGCGGCTTGATCCGCATTAATATCGTTTTGCTGCATATATGCCAGAACACTGCTCAACAACTCGCTGTTTGTTTGATAATTTTCTAAGAATTCTACAACATCCGGCGCCTTTTCAGGAACATCTTTGTTAACGGCTATTGTTATTTCCATTGACGGGATTTCACATCTATAGCCATTTTCCCACAATTCTTCACTATAAGTTGTATCTTCAAGTAAAGTCATGTTGTATTTACCCATGACCCAAGTTGGTGTCCAATAATATCCAACCCAAGGAGTTCCTTCTTCATAGGCTTTGGCTATGGAAGTGGAAAGAGCTGTGTCTGAACCGGGACTGAAATAATTGTAATTTTTATCAAGCCCGTAATTTTTAATTTTATCCTGAAGAATCTTATCTACTTCCCACCCGGCGGGAGACCCCAAAATTCTACCTTTTGACGGGTCCTCGGGATCCTTGAATAACTGCCAGTATTTTGGCAGATCCTGCACCGATTTTAAATCAGGCGCCAGCGGTTCTATGCCTCTTGCAGGATCACCCTCAATCAAATATGTAGGAACAAAAAGCCCCTGGGTATTGTCGCTATAATTTACGCCAACTTCTTTGATAGTACCACTTTCAAGTTCTTCTCCATATCTAGGCTGTAGGTTACCTGTCCAAGCTTCCATATATATATCAATGTCACCGTTTACTAATCCTTCAAATGTTATTGCCGAAGATCCGTTGATTGTATCCGTCGGATACCCGTACCCATTACTTATAATGTATTGAGCCACAGAATTATTGAATTGTACGCTATCCCATTGGGGATCAGCAAAAACAAGTTTTTGTTTATTGGTCTCCTCCTGTTGATTACTGGAAGTACATCCACCCAGTAAAAAAGCCGCCAAAATGACTAATAAACCAGATATAACTCTAATCCAAACTTTTTTCTGCATATTTTACCTATTCCCCCTCATTTAATTATTTTTTGTTTTCAAATCCAGACTTTTTCATCCATATTCTACGTATTTACCTCATTTAATAACTATTTTATAGTTTAGTTGATTATTTTAGAAAAATAAAGTCCTGGCATTCGTTTATTTCTGTAATTTATATTGCTTATCCTTATAATAACATCACTATGCTCATAAATATATCCCTTTACAACTTAGTATTTTTTTTAAGTTGTCAGATGTTTAATGCACAAGACATACCAGTTGATGGGATGAACTTAAGATTTTTAGTCTATCTCATCAACTGGTAATATTGATAGAAGTCTATGCTATACCTCCGCGGTCAAAGCATAGTTGTCGACAAAAAGCCTACAGTTTTCTGAAAGCCTTGCAATTCTTCCACCTGATAAGTCGTTACCAAGCCCAGCGCAGTGGTACTGGTGACTAAAAAGCCATTTTTCAGCTCAGTCCTTGCTAGCGCAATGCTGACATCGCCCATTAAAGGCTACACCCCCTTGATTTATAAGATATCTGGCGGAAAGGCAGGGGTTCGAACCTTGGAGACGCTGTTTTGAGTATAAGCAAAAAGCGCCGATTTTAGTTCGACGCTTAAAATTTGTTTTTATTTACACATTACTTAAATCTTGATAATAATTATTTTTTAAGATAAGGGTTATTTTTATTCCTGACTTGCAGATGCTTCATTGCCTTTTACTTCATAAATGTTTCTGTAATGCATTCTTTAACCTTATCAAAATCGACTTCACCGCAAAGTATCACTACTTTACTATCCTTGATTTCTATGCGACAACCTTCCTGTTCACATTTGTTTTTATTATGTCCCATAAGATTCCCTTCTTGTAGTGTTCTTTCAAAATCTTTAGTATTCACATCGACTTCACCGCAGAATATTACAACAAAACAATCCTTAATTTGTGTGCCACAATTTTGTTTCCATCTTTCGTTTATACCTTGTTCTTCCATATAATCTACTCCTTTCAGAATGATGACCATAACCTCTCTGGTCTTAAAATATATTATGAAGTATGAGAAAAAATGGTTACTACTTTAATTAGGGCTTAATGTCTCAGAATTAGCGGCACGGTAAACTTGTACAAAGATATCGCAGCTGTGGCAGAGCCTGCCACAGAATATGTATACCTTAGTTCTCTCACCATCCAGATTGAAGCCTTTCATGTGCTCATTATGAAACACAGTATGTCTAAAAATTTTAAAAATGTGGCTCGTTAGCTTAAATGGAATAGCCACACTCTACAAAATTATAGAGGTTTAGCGTCTAAAATACTGAAAAGGGTTGGGATGCTAGTTGGGAATTAAAAAATGCTGGAGAGTGATTATATTAAAACATGGCTCAAATGAAACCATGTGTCTATTCCGGCTTATCCGGACAGTAATTCCGGGTACATCCGGACACTGATTCC
>JAENZP010000030.1 GCA_016841205.1 Desulfoscipio geothermicus | reverse complement strand
GAATCAGTGTCCGGATGTACCCGGAATTACTGTCCGGATAAACCGGAATACACAAGCACCATTAACAACAAAACAAGCTAGGGATTTAGCTAAATATTTAGGATATAAAAAGACTAATTATCGTACCCGTAATGGTCAGCTAATTTATACGAATAGAAAGGATTATATTTCACCTGATATTGATTCTCATATCGGAGGTGTCTGGAAAAAAGCAAAATCGATTAACCAGATCGGGAACGTATGATGCATTACTGAATAAGATGGGAGATTAAAGAATGAAATACTGCTGGCGAATAACTAAATATAATCCAAACTTTAGAGATGAGAATGGCAGTTATACAAAAGATGAATGGACTTCTCTCTATGATGTTGGGAAAAAATACAATGATAAAGTTTTTACAATTGAAGAATATTTAGAGACTGAGGAGAAATATATAAATTCTATTCTGAAAATAATGACTTTCGCTAAGATCCCATATCTTCAAGTTAGAAATTTATATAAGTGGGAGCAAGACTTTGTTATTTCGCACCCTTAAAAAATAACCGTATGATAAATGTTATTTTAACTCATTATGTAAATTTTGTTAAACATATATATTTATTTAACAGTACATATTTAATAATCCCCTTTTCACGTAACATTTGCACGAAATGATTTAGACAATATTATTGTGCTATAAACATTAAAAATTCCCGAATTATTTAATCAGCGAGCCCTAAGCGTACGTTTTTTAGGATTCGGGGTCTACTCTTAAGGCGTTTATGTTCATTAACTTCTTTATTTCTATCGTTGTAAGTGTAAAGTAATCCCCACCTTAAAAGTGGGGATTAAATATGCTTATTTATATACCTGACAGAAAACGGGTAAACTGTCCGACCAGGGAAGTAGCTCATCTAAGACACCCTGGTTCTTAATATCCTGGTTGGGAAGTTTCTCGAAGAGAAAGCTAAGATACATAAAGGGGTTTAGCCCATTCTCCTTAGCTGTTTCAATGATGCTGTAGATAATCGCACTGGCCCTTGCACCACGCGGGGTATTTGCGAATAGCCAGTTTTTTCTTCCAATAATGTGACTGGTCATGTATGGGCTAAGTGCTGCAACAGCCTCGCTATTTAATTTAATCTTCCTGGGACAATTTACGCAAAATTGAAGTAGATCAACAAAATTGGGACGGGCAAAATATATAAGCTTCCTTGTACAATGCTCAAGGAGTGTCTAGTCTGTCTTTTGCCGATACTTTTTGTCAGCAGAAAAAACTCAAACGGTTTTGCGGAATGGAAAAATGATATAGGCATGTCGCTCAAAGAAATTGAAGCAAGCAACAGAAAAGAGAAGTTCTCTCCCTTGGCGTGCTCTGTTTCTGAAAACATAGGGCATGTTTTTATTATATGTTTTTACCTGTTCATGCTGCTATTGATTATACCAGGTACTCCACTTTGGCACCGGGGAAGTGCTTATCCAGTTCCCGGCGGAACAGCTCGTCCATCTCCTGGAGCGTCGACTTTGGATAAACGTATTTTCTATAACGTTAAATTGTTAAACATATAAATTGTTAGTTTTATGATTCGGAAGTAACCTAACTTAAGACGGGAAGAAGAGTCAAAAAAATCTTGATTGCTTAGCTAAAAAGTCCTATTTTATTAGGAAATAAGTCCTGCAAAGAAAAAGATTTTTATTCCGATATTAATACTAGACTAAATACAGAGTCAAATTATAAAATATATTTTCATAAAAAAAATTATTTTAATGAGAAAATGATTGATTGCCATCTTCCCATTTTCATGAGTGGGTTATGATTAAATAAACATGGATATTAGGAGTATTTAATGTGGGTTTATTGGGTTATCTTAGCTTTAATTTGCGTTTTATCTTATTTCATAGTTAGTGGGTTCCTGCCAAAAGACATTGCCTTAATAACATCAACCACCACCTTTATTCTGGGATTGTTGTTTCCAATATTACAGTCTAAACTTTTGCTCTGGCAAACAGCTTTATTAATTAGTGTATTACTTCTGTTGCAAGGTTATCTAGTCAATAAATACCTGCAGAGGTGTACAAAACAACTTGAGCCCTGTTCATCAGGACTATTTACTCTAGACAATGAAATACATAAAGATTCGCCAATCTTAGAGATTATCCCTAAACTGGTGGAGTTACCGGAATCTGCCGCTGAAGATGTATTACAGCTGGAATCCGGGGGGAAAACTGGGCAAGGAAAAGATCTGGGAGAGATCTCAACTAATAAAATAAATAATGAACAAAGGTTGGATCAAACTGCAGTTGAAGAAGTTGCCTTGGTTTTCTCTGATGATAAAGTTGAAACTCATGAACCGGAACTGGAAAATAGCCCCGGGCAAGAAGAAGTATACATAGTTGATATGCAGGAAAAGGAAACCAAAGATGAAGTTCTACCTAATGAATCTTACCAATCTATAATGGCGAAAGGCCTGCTTTATAGAAAAAATCAGGAGTTTTCTAAAGCCATTCACTGCTTTAGAAAAGTTATATTTTTAAACCCACCACCGGAACTACTATACTTGGTCATTAATGAGTTAAGCTCAGTCTATCAATATCTGGGCTTTTACTCTATGGCGTCAGATATAATTGAATTATTTATAAAACAACCTACCCTTAAAAGCCATCCGGGGGCGGAAAACCTTCGGCAAAAAATGAAATTTATCAATACTCTTAATAAATTATTAATAGATTGCTGCCCGGAAAATGTTCCCTATGAGCAGATTCCCAAAACGGTTCTTAAAGAGGCTTTTAGAAAGTTCAAGGAATAAAAATCAATATCTTCATAAGGAGAAATTTAGATGAAATTTAAAAACCAAATTGTTGGATTACCTGTCTTAAGTATTATTGAGGTAGCTTACTTGGGTAATGTACAAAACTTGGTGATTAACCCGGTTAATGGCTCGGTTGAATATCTGATGATTGAACCTGAACAATGGTATCAGGAACGTTATGTAATCTCTATTAAAGATGTCGCAGCCATTGGTCAGGATGCTGTAACAACCGAAACCAAAGACAAAGTGGTATCAATTACCACTGTACCTAATGCTATAGAACTATTACATAAATCCGTTGGGGTAATAGGAGCACGGGTTATGACAAGGAACGGAAAGATAAGTGGCTCAGTTGATGAGATAATAATAGACGATAAAACCGGTAAGATTTCCGCTTGCAGATGGGTAGCGGAAGATAAAACAGGCTTAATACCTGTCAATCTTGTTATCACCTTTGGCAAGGAGATGTTGGTTGTTGAAGATAATTTTGAAATGGAGCTACTGGAGGACATTTCACTATTGGAGAATTATGCACCGGCCATCATAAAAGATGACGTACCTTCTCTAGTAACGGAAGTAGATCCATTAAAATACTTTGACGATAAACAAAAACAATATCTAGTGGGACGCACAGTTACTACAGATATTTTAACCGAACAAGGAGATATTATCGCTGAACAGGGCGAGAAAGTTACCCAGGAGATAGTGGACAGGGCTGTTGCTGCAGATAAATTTGTGGAGTTAACCATCAATACCCGTGAGTAAAACAAAACTTACAACAGTAGTAGCAGTGGTTTTGGGGATTCAGCTATTTGTTAGTATTAGCCTGTCCTGTGCTTCTTTGAAGTATTATTACAGGGGATCTGTTTTGCCAGGTGTTTTTATTGAGGGCGTTGATATAGGAGGTTTTAAATACCAACAAGCAGTGAGCAAGCTAAAACAAAAACTCCCCTGGCCTAAGCCGGACAGTTTACTTACCTTGGTGGGCACTGAAGGAAATAAAGCAGATATATCATGCTTAAGCATTCATCTTGCGATTGATTACGAAGGAGCCGTAGATTATGCGATAAAATATAGCCAGTATACTTACGCTTGGCCAAATCTAAATTTACTGTTTGGCACAATAAATAATGGACTTAACATTCCTGCAAAAATTAAGTTTGACAAGGAAGCTTTTCGCGGTGTACTAAATAACTTGGCCCCCCAGTTTTACCGGCCACCCCAAGATGCACAGTTAGCTTTAATTGGTGATAATGTTACGTTATTTCAAGATGTAAAAGGTCAAAAAATAGATATTAAAGCAACTATGGATAAACTGGGGGAATTACCCCCCGGCCATCATGAATTAAAACTGCAATTTAAGGCTATTGAACCCTCAATTTCGGCAGAGGAGTATAAGGATATAAATACCAGGTTGGCTGTTTTTGTTACCGAGTTTAATCTTGCCGATAATGAACGCAGCCACAATGTAAAATTAGCCAGTCAATTAATTAATAATACTATGGTTAAACCAGGGGAGATTTTCTCCATGAACAAAGCTTTGGGACCTAGAAGTCCTGAATTCGGTTATCAACAGGCACCAGTTATCGTTGACAATAAATTAATATATGATTATGGCGGGGGTGTATGCCAAGTAGTGACTACCCTCTATAATGCTGTACTGTTATCAGATTTAACGGTAATAGAAAGGGTTCCGCACACAATGCCGGTTACTTATGCTCCACTGGGTAAGGATGCCACCATTGCCGCTGATTTAATTGACTTTAAATTTTTAAACAATACTGAATACCCTATTATAATTGTTAGCCAAGTTCAGCAGGATAAACTTAAGGTAGGTATAATTGGGCACCGTAAGGATGCTACAGGAAGATTAATCAAAGATCCCTCATTATCCCCGGGACAGGTGTTTGTTCGTAATCCAAGGAATGATGGTTATGAGCAAAAACATATAAAATAGTAATAGAAAACGATATAGAGATTGACCGCTGCCTAAAGTGCCTCTGGTAAAGCTGTTGGCAATCTCCTATGGTAAGCTTTTCTTAAGGTGGTGATACATACATGGACAGAGTTGCCGAGCAATTGCGTAAAGCTAGACAAGCTAAAGGAATAGAGTTAAAAGAGGTTAAGGAAGCTACCAAGATTCGCAGTAAATATCTACAAGCATTGGAAGAAGAGGATTACAACGTTCTTCCTGGTTTAGTTTATACGGTAGGTTTTTTACGTTCCTATGCCCGTTTCCTTGACTTAGACGCAGACAACTTAGTGAGTACTTTTCGTGAAGAAATAACTGAAACCGAATCAGGGGCTGTTGGTGACGATGGTACCCAAAATACAAAAAGCCGACCTCAATTTCAATCTTTAATAACAAAAATATTACATTACATACAGATTGGAAAACAATTATTAACATCAAAGTCTTCCTTGGCAAAAGAATTATTGGAGAATAGCAGGCATTGACTGACTGTCCAGCTATAAACGATTTGTTTGCAAAAAGATAAGTCTTCGTGCTCTAAAGGCACACTTATTTGTGCTTGAAAGGATAGTCTACACATATAAAAATAGCGGTCTGCTCCCAAAGGAGTAGCGCACTCGTTCTCACGTGATTTGTGACTGCCTGTTATCTCAATAAGATAGTTTTAAAACAAAAAAAAACTCGAAGGCAACGGTTTCATGCCATTTTGTGCCTTGAGCGAAACGAAAGGAATGGTTATAAAAATGAACAAGAGTGAGTTAGTGGATGTAGTTGCTGAAAAAGCGGGTATAACCAAGAAGGAAACAACTAAAATTATCAATGCATTTACAGAGGTTGTATCGGAAGCTATAAAAGAAAGAAATGAAATACGGCTTGTAGGTTTTGGAACCTTTAAGGTCCGGAGCCGGGCTGCTAGGGCTGGAAGGAACCCTAAGACTGGGGAACAAGTTGAGATTTTGGCAAAAGAAGTGCCGGTCTTTGTTCCAGGGAAAAAACTAAAACAAATACTTATACCTTGATTTGAACAAGCATGCTAGTACAGGCCAGAAGAAGATAAAAATGCCAAATCAGCCGGTTATGAAATGCTGTTAGGCTACTCCAGACTTTTACATATGGAGGTAAATTTAGCGATACATCTGGCGTTTTTAAGAGAGTGAAAAATTTGATTGATCCCAAAATATTACACGACTTTATTAAAGATATTTTCCGGTATGATCCTGCCTTGTTTGTACATAGCCTGGGAGTTGTAAATATTGCGTAGCAGATTGCTGTTTCATCAGAAATACATGAAAAAGTGGAGCTACTGATTATGGTGCCATTCTTACGACTTAGGTAAAACTTCTATAGATAAATCGGTTTTGTATAATAAAGGTAGCCTAAATAAAGATAGAGAAGGTGGCGAAGCGAAAATGACATTAACCGAGACCTTAAAAGGCACTACCAGAACATATGAACCGAGGAGGAAGCACACCCAAAAGGAACCGGTAAAAACAACAGACCAGCGGTTGGTACTCTACCCTAAGCCGATGACGCTAGCTGAGCAATTTAAAAATGCGATTCTTATCATTGATATAAAAACAGGCGAAATTAAAGTTCACAAATTGTTTGATCTATGGGCATCTGAAAATAAAGGGAATTAAACGATGGCAGTGCAGTATTTTTTTAACTTATAGTAACCCGGCAAATTGTTGAATAGAGAGGTTAGATTTTTCCTTCAACATTGGATCAGCTTCGACCTTTAGACACTTAAATATCATATAATTCATTAAACCATCTGACGTAACCAATAAAATTTCTAAAGTTCCCCAACTTATTTGGTGCATGATGATATTTCAAAGGAACTTGAAAATCTGCCCCTGGCTCATCAATTTTATCTCCAATTTCTTCGTAGGCAATGTTAAACGCTTGGACAAACATAGTTCCCCGCCAGAGCCAAAAAGCCGAAAGATAAGTTTGCTGATGAAAACATGCTTGAAAGATGGAGTTTTAAGAAAACAGCTCCAACAATAGTTACTTCAATTGTTAATACAGACAGAATTTCCTTGAGCTATAAATAGGGTTTGCTGAACAGAACAAATCCCCAATAAAATCAAGGAATTAGTAGCATAA
>JAENZP010000015.1 GCA_016841205.1 Desulfoscipio geothermicus | reverse complement strand
GATTTCCATCTCTTTGCACTGTTTAGTTTTCAAGGACCGTTCGGCCGTTTTCGCGGCCGGAATTGTATTGTAGCACTTTGTGTCTGTCTGTGTCAAAGGCAATTTGTGGGTGCGTCTGTTCTATTGAATTGCCGCTTACCATTATTGCCCTGATTTGGTTTCTTGCGCCGCTACCGTAGCAGCGACATTTGTTATGTTATCATTTTGGAGGCTTTAATGCAACCGGTAATTTATGGTTTATATTTTTTCAATGTACATTCATTATATCAGAGGTGTACTCCAAAACCTCTGGTAAGTTAACTAGTATGCTGAAGGGGTCGGAAAATGTAAAAATAGGATTACTTTTATGTGATTGATGCCCTATAAAATCTCAGGGGGTGGAAACGAAACCTTATAAATAGCAAGCAGATTAACAGCTATTAGTGCTTTGCTGCATTTATGATACAGACAAATGTGTGTCCCGGTGTGTGGCCTGCGTATAAATCACAGTGATACCGCCACAGTAAGGTAATTCTTCCTGATCAATCAGAGTTTTATAATTTCATCAACTTTCATTACAAGTAATCCCCATTTTATATTCTTTTTTTATAGAACTCCACATTTTCATTAATCAATTTATCTTCCCAAATCATTTGCAATAAAGCCAAATCTTCTTTATAGTCGGTTTTTGATTCATCCTTATCGTATTCGAGATTTTCAAGTATCTCAATTGTAAAGTTTGCTTCACCATCATCCTGCCATGCCTTCTGTAGTTCCCGGTTGGGATGAATCCCACCACCCAATCTAGCTTTAGTGCCGTTAATTTTGCCTCTCAGGTCTTGAGTTCCTTCAATATAGCATTTGTTAGTTATTTTAGAGCGAATGATAAATATTCCCATCTGAGGTTTCGTTCGCTTGTATTGTTCTCTTAGTTCTTTTTTTCTGCTTTTGTCCATGGATTAATATCCCATCTCCCCTAAAATCCTTGATAAAGTACGCAACCATTCTCCAATATGCTCATCATCATTACTGAGAGGTTGGATGAATAATTTAATATCCTCATTGATCTTTTCATTGTCAGTGCATATAGCCACTGTCATGGCGTCACCCTGTAAACCCATTCTGTCGATCACGGGCTTTTCATTATCTATAGTTTCTCATACCGATATGCTTCTTGGAAATAAAGTTTTGTTCTACAAACTAGAATTGAAAGGTCGAGTACATGGTGCAACGGCAATTCCTCTGACTGGTCTGGACCATTTTTCGCCTGTATATCTCAATACTTTGGCGGATATATCTACCTTCGCCCGATCATTCCATTGAGCCAATCCTAATGAAAGACCTTTGGCATCTGAATTATAAGCATTTCTACCGTCAACATTCTCATAGTCTTTAGATACTATTACCGGTTTATGCTTTAAAGTTGTAAGTATTTTCATTAATTTACCTCTTAATTTAACAAATTAACTAAACAACTAAATTACTAAAAAATTATAGCTGTGCTCAGACTATATGTCAATGCTTAAACTAAAGATAACCAAAAATAAGACGCTATGAGTGATATGAACTTCATAGCGTTTTTGTTAAAGTTTATGTTTTCATGGTTAGCTTCCTATGCCGCTAACATGGAGACAACCTGCTGTTCGTCGTTCGTAACAATAGGTATAACCTCTTAGCTAGTACCGTCTCTTAGAACTGTTGTGTAAATCTGTAATAATTGAAAGCAAATTCCTTAATGTTTACTTGGCCGTAATAGTAATCCCCCTTAGGCAAATTCCAAATGGCTTCTCCATAACTTGCCAGCTATACAGCAATAAAGTTCATGTAATCCCTGACCGGAGTAGACCACCTTGCTTGACGATATTCTTTACCTGTAGTAGTAGGGTAGCGGTCATCGGTAACAAAATTGATCATTTCACCCTTTTCACAGTATCGATATTAAAATAGATATAAGCATTATCAATTCATCTTTTTTTGTGCAAAACCTTAGCTTGCAAATCTTCAAAGGAAAATCTCCCCTTTAAAAGGGTAGAGACAATAACTATCAGCAACAATATTCCAATAGCTAAAATAAATTCAGGGGATCTTACATTTAAAGCCTTGTCTCCTAGGTTAATAAATACAAGAGATCCGGGAATAATTCCAATCATTGTAGCTAACATGTAGTCAATATATTTAATCCTGGTAAGCCCAGCTCCAAAACTTATCGCATTAAAGGGTATGATAGGAATAAGCCGCAAGATTAGTATGAGGAGAAAACCACCACGTTCAGTTCCATCCTCGATTTTGAGCATTTTACCTTTAAAAAGTTTTTCAACGGCACCAATCCCTAGAAGCCTGGAAATATAGAACGCCACCGTTGCACCAATCGTTGCTCCAATTATGGTGTATAAGGTTCCAAAATACATTCCAAAAGCCATTCCGCCAGCAATTGCAATAACTGAACCTGATGGAATTACGGAAAACATGATCATATAAACAATAGGACCAAAAACGCCACAAGAAGCTATATATTCTTTTAGCCCCTCCGCTGTGGGGTTCTCAAACATTCCTGATTTTTGACATAAGTAAAATACAATTCCAAGAATCATAATGAAGGCTGCCGTTAGCATATTCTTTTTACTAAACCATTTCATTTCAACAGCCCTCCAGCAAATATCATCGCCTAACGTACCAGAGTGAAACAACTAAAAGCAATAAGAGTAACTCACCACTTAAGATGTACCACTTTATATCCGACCTTAGGTAAATGCTAGTTTGTCACACCATCGAATCAACTGATGATTATAGTATTACAAAAAAAGGCTAAAGCTTGTTAACTTTTTTAGGGGCTACTTTTTTAGGATGTATAAAAATTATTGATTATTCAAATTAAAATAAATTATTTAATGTGTTTTATGTATAAGCTTATTTTATAGTTTTTATATTGGGGTACCGCCAACATTTCCGACAAAACCCCTGTTAAGAAATAAATAAAAAGATCTGCATATTAATTATGCTAAAATGCGAATTCAATTAATTCCGGCAACGACCTACTCTCATAATCCTTTACCCCTTTGAGGCACAAGCGAAGCGGGGCACACAGCTGAGCTAAGTCCAAGTACCATCTGCCTTGAAGAGCTTAACTTCTGTGTTCGATATGGGAACGGGTGTATCATTTTCAGTATGGTCACCAGAAAACTATATAATATTGTTTAGGGATAATAAGTTAATTTTACGGTGCCTGGCACCTTGTGTAAACTCCCTCAAAAATGCACAGCTTGGCAAGTTTAAATCAGCAAGTAAAACTACATTTTAGCCGAGAATCAGGTCAAATCCTCGACCTATTAGTACCGGTTCATCTGAACATGGCATGTATATTTTATTAACACATTGAATAACATGAAGGGAAAAATTGAATTAAACATATAAAAGAGGAGGGTAATAAAATGGCCTACGGTGGTGGCGGTGGTAGTTTAATCTTGTTATTGTTATTGTTGCTGATCTTCTTCCCATGCTTGGCTTCTATGGTGCGAAAGAAAAATAGTTATAAATAACATAGTCATGGGCATGGCTGGTGCCCATGACTTTATTTTGGTTAATCGAATATTAATTCGTTTTTGCGCAAAAGGCATAGTATAAAACCAGTCAGGCCAATGAATAAATTAATCACGCCAAAAACAAAATAAATGGCGCTAAATAACTCATTTTGTAAAGCGGCAATAACTAAAAATACCAGACCTAGCATGGTTAATAACAGGGCTCTTTTTCTAGAAGTCAAAATATTTTCCTTAATTGAAAGGGCAATTTCCTTACCTGATATGAGGTTGTCCCTGTCCTCCTTCCATTTTTCAAGCGAAAAAATAGGGTGTTGAGTGCGCTTGGCCAAGCGTAGCAGCCCATGACCGTCGATAAGGTGGATTTTGACCCGCCCATTCATTTGCCGGACAAACCGGCGAGCTTCTTCGGTAAACGAGCTGCTGGTTATCACCATGCCTTTGTTATAATGAGCTTGATTAATTTCCTTCAAAAAGTCCCTAATTTGATTAGCGGATACCTTTTGGTCTTCCCCTGCTAAGTTTATACACATGACGCCGATTTTATGATTGCCTAGGTTACATGAGATATCAATGGTTGAATCTGCACATGGGTGAAGGTCTTTTAGTTTTCCAAAAGGGGTTAGGCCTTCGAGCAATTCCTTAACGAGCTGGGCGAATTTCCCCCGGTCTTTAATGGCATAGATATTTTCGCGGCATTTGCGGGCACTATACCAGATGTTTCGGTGAGTGTTCAGTGCTTTGCGACGGCTGATTTTTACTTTGGTGATTAATATTAACTCAATTAGCATTACGAAAATGACTATGATTTTTACTGCTATTAGAGCCATAGGTAATAACTGGGCGGCAATAATTGTGATAAACCAGGTAAATAATAAAGTAAGCGCAAAGTCCACGGTCTGAGCCAGACGGGTGCGTTCATCCCGGGGTGGGTTTTGCATATAATAATTTATGCGGTTGCTAAACATTTGATTAAAACCTCCATTGTAAACCTTTTGATACTGTGTTAAAATAACATTGGTAAATACCTATAGAAAGTATTTCCGATATTTAATTTTTTAATCTAATTTTTACCTTCTATTACCAATTACATGCACATTTTTGTTAGCTTGTTGAATAGAATACATATTAGGTTAGATTATTTTTTAAAATGTCGCAATATTCAATTAAGCGTGTAATATTTAAATACTCCTCGCAAATATTCTCGGCGAAAATCCCGTTCTTTACAACATATCATAAGTAGTTTGTATTTTTTACTTAAAAAATGTTTAAATATTCAAACGTTTATAAGCCTGTATTAGGCTAAAATAAATGAAAGGAGGTTAGTATGGAACTGTTTTAAAAGGCAGTGCTTGCATTGGCATTCTGCTTTTGCCCAAGCTATCAATCCATGGCGTAATTTATGTAGGCCTACATTATTTGATTAACTCCTGTTTAAAATTGACAAAATATTCTGTGTTGCGTTTAATTTTAATCATTATGGGAGTGAATGAAAGGAGGGGTATAATGTACTTATTCAAAATGGCCGTTGCGACGGCTGCTTATAATACAAATCAAGAATATCGTAACACTTTGGAATTTATGTATTATACGGTATTTTTTTAGTTCTACCTAAAAAAGTCAAAATATTCAATTTTGCGTTGATTATTAGTGGAGGGTTTCTTTGATGGCGTATTGGTGCTCGGTATGGGCTTGGGTGGATCCGACTGCGTTGGGGCGAATAGTTAATCTTAACCGGATGATGGTTGAATCCCCCTTAGCCCATAATTTTATAAAGCCGGCCCATTTATTAATGGGCCGGCTTTGCTATTTCGCCTGCAGTGGGATTTTTTAATTCACCAACTTTAAAATAGCTTGTCATTTCTTTTTCCACAAACCGCCAGGTCTCTTCGGCGTTAGTGCGCCAGTTGGTGGGACATGCAGACAATGCCTCGACAAAGGAAAAACCCCGCTCGGCTAGCTGGTTTTCCAGCGCTTTCTTGATATAGGCTTTTAGCTGCCTTAAATTAGCGATGGTGCCCCGTGCTACGTAGGCACCTTCCATGGTGATAGCGGCCACCATTTCCGGTCCCAGCATCGGATAGCCCGTTGGGCCGGGGTCTCGACCATATGGGGTGGTTTCGGTTTTTTGGCCCGGCATTGTGGTGGGGGCCATCTGGCCACCGGTCATGGCGTAAATGGTATTGTTGACCAAAATAACCGTGATATTTTCATTGCGGCCGGCTGCGTTTACGAGGTGCTGGGAGCCAATCGCATAGCCACCACCGTCGCCCATGTAGGCTATACATACAGTATCGGGGTTGGCTCTTTTGATGCCGGTGACCACAGGGGTGGTGCGCCCGTGGTGCGTTTGTATACTGTCCAAGTTGAAAAAATCATAGGACAGTAATGAACAGCCGATATCGCAGCCATATACGGCGCGCTGCTGGATGCCCAGTTCGTCGATGGCTTCACCCAGGCATTTTAAAACCAGTCCGTGGCCACACCCGGGGCAAAATTTATGCGGCTTGGTTTGTACGCGCCAGCTACGGGGCATTACCGGTTGAGGTTCAGGCATAGTAATTCCTCCTTGTTGTTCATTCTTATTTCAATATCACCCGGTAAAGCTTGCGCTATACACGTTATACAATTGAGGGGATTATTTTTTAAAAGTCCAGCTCCTTAATTACTGCCACTTCATCACAATTGGGGAATTTAGGACAGTTGATGCATTCCTTCCACACTTTTTGGGGTAAGTCTTCTTTGGCAATCAGCTTAAAGCCGCACTTGATAAAGAATTGGGCTTGATAAGTAAGGGCAAAAACCCTGGGTATTTCCAGGTCAACGGCCTCGGCCAAGAAAGCGTCCACCAGGCCGTGGCCGACATTTTGATTCTGGAATTCTTCTTCTATAGCCAGAGAGCGTATTTCCGCCAAATCGTCCCAAATGATATGCAGTGAGCCTGCCCCAATAACGCGCCCACCTACATCTGCAACGCTAAATTCCCGCAAACTTTCATATAAAGATGAACGGGAGCGGGCTAACATTAGGTCCTTATCGGCAAAGTGAGTAATTAGTTGATGGATGGATTCAATATCCGAAATTTTAGCTTTACGAAAAAGCAATTTAATCCCCTGCCTTTTACGGTATATCCCCGGGATTAATTTACCGGTACCCAGGCATCAAAGCCTGCATCTTAAGCTGTACCGGCGCACTGTGGCGCCTACAGCGCCAAAGCCATACCTAGCACCCTGCCCCGGTTTGGGCGGCGTAGGCCACGGCATTGCGGAATATGGGTAGGCCGTGGGGCTCGCCTAATGAGACCCGCCGCCAGTTGGGGTGGTGGAAGGTTTCCACAAACCTTTCCGGGTGCGGCATCAGTCCCAGTATTCGGCCGGTTTGGTCGCATATGCCTGCGATGGCGTGCAGTGAACCGTTGGGGTTCTGCGGGTAATCCTGCGTTGGCTGCCCACTTGCAACATTAGCGTAGCGAAACACTACCTGCCCGGCCTGCTCAATTTTTTGTAAAGTTGCCTCGTTGGTGTGAAATTTACCTTCACCGTGGGCAGCCTGGTACTGTACCATAGTGCCTGCCAGGCCTTGGGTGAATACGCAGTTGTTTTGCTCAACCAAAAGGTTGGTCCAGCGACATTCAAAATGGCCGCTGTCGTTTTGCATCAGCGTGGCCTGGATACTACCCAGCTCGCCCCAGGGCAAAAGCCCGGTGCGTACCAGCACCTGAAAGCCGTTGCAGATGCCTAGCACCAGCTTACCGTCGTCCACAAACCGGCGCAGCTGGTCATTTAAAAAGGAGGCCAGTTCAACGGATAACACTTTGCCGGAGTGGATGTCGTCGCCGTAGGAAAACCCTCCGGGCACGGCCAATATCTGGTAGTCGGCGAGTTTTTCAGCACCGCTTCTCAGCTGGTTGACGTGCACTAAACGGCTGTCTCCACCGGACTTGTTGAAGGCATAAGCCGTTTCCTGGTCACAATTGGTGCCGTCGGTGCGCAATATACATACTCGCGGCTTAGATTTATTCATATTTAACATCCGCCGAACACCTCCTGCATGGGTTTTTGCCAGGCTGTAAACAGTTTGGCTGTGGATATATTAAAGATATTGTTGTTTGCCTGGGTAACCGAAATATTTGGCTCAGCGGTGGTGTGGCCCAGTATGATATGAGGCACATCCTTAAACAGCTCCTCGGACTGAGCCTGGTCGGCCAGTTCCACCAAGAAGCAGCCCGCTGTTTCATTAAATAGGCTGTAATCCGCCCGCTCGTTGGCTGGCAGGTTTACGGCGGCGCCCATTTCCCCGCCCAGGCACATTTCGGCCAGCGCAGCCAGCAGCCCGCCTTCGCTGATGTCATGGCATGCTAAAACCGAGTCGCTGCGATTGGCTTGGTAAAGGCTGCGCAACGTGGTGATCAGCTGGGCTGGGTCAATTAGCGGCACCCGGGGGGAGGCTGCACCTGTAACGTCAAAATAAGCGGAGCCGCCCATTTGCTGCACATTGCGCCTGCCTATCAGGGCGATAATACTGCCTGGGCGCTTAAAGTCAGTGGATATTGTTTGCGTTACGTCTGCTACACGCCCGAAGCAAGATATGCAAAGTACGGGCGGTATCTTAAGCACCGAGCCGTCCAAAGCTCGGTAGGTACTGCTCAGGCTGTCCTTGCCCGATATAAAAGGCATGCCCGTGGCTGTGACAAAATCTACACAGGCATCTACAGCCCGGTCAAGGTCATAAAGTGACGCCTCGTCCGGATAGGGCCAGATGAAGTTATCTATTAAAACCAGTTCATCCGGGTTGGCACCCGACGCAACGGCGTTGGACACCGCCTCAGTGGCTGCCCAGATGCTGCCGGCGTAAGGGTTTAAGCTATTCAAAACGGGGTTTAGTCCGTGAGCAATCATGACCCCGTATTTTTGGCCGGGTACCGGGGCAATTACCACCGCGTCGTTAGGGGCATCGCCCGCTACCCCGGCAAAAGGCGGCAGTGCGCTGCTGCCCTGCACACCGTGGTCGTACATGCGCACGATGGGCTCTTTGGAGCATACGTTGAGATGCTGCATTACTTGAGTGCAGACCTGCTCCCAATCGCATGGTAAACCGGGTTCGCTAACTTGCACAGAGTGTTCATGTGGTACGGCAGTCATGATGCGCTTGGGCAGGCCGTGGTGCAAAAATTCCATCGTCAGCTCGCCGACCATCTCATCATAGTAGAAAAGTTCAAGCTTACCGGTACCTGTGAACTCACCGATAACGGTAACTTCCACATTATGTTCCCGGCAGATGGCCGCCAGGCGCTCCATATGTTCCGGGGCGACGGCCAAGGCCATTCTTTCCTGGCTTTCCGACACCCAGATTTCCCACGGCGCCAGGCCCTGGTATTTCAGCGGTGCTCGGTCCAGGTAAATGCGCACACCGGTGTCCTCACCCATTTCCCCGAAGGCGGAAGCGAAACCGCCAGCCCCGCAATCGGTAATGGCCTGAATTAACTCTTCATCACGCGCGCGCAAAAGAGCGTCGCTAATGCGTTTTTCTTCAATGGCATGGCCGATCTGCACTGCGCTGGCGTTGACGTCCATAGTACGGGAAGTCATTTCACCGCTGGAAAAGGTAGCCCCGTGGATGCCGTCCCGGCCGGTCCGGCCTCCTATAGTCACAGCCAAATCGCCGTTTACCGGCTGTCCTTTACCGGCATCTGCAGCAGGCATGAGGCCGTAGGCGCCTACGATAACCGAGGGTTTGGCCCTAAAGTCCCGGTGGAAATGCACCGAACCATTGTTGGTGGGGATGCCCATGCGGTTGCCGTAATCCCGAACCCCGTCTACTACCCGGCGAAGAAGGTAATGGGGGTGCAAACAGCCCGGGGGAACCTCGCTGTCAGGTAAGTCCGGCGGCGCAAAGCAAAACATATCTGTGGAGGCAATTACTTTGGCACTTTTACCGGTACCCAAGATGTCACGGAAAACCCCACCGCTGCCGGTCATGGCACCGCCGTATGGTTCAATGGCCGACGGTGAGTTGTGGGTTTCCACCTTGCCACACAGGGCCAGGCCGTCATAAAAGTCTATCACACCCGAATTATCCTCGAAGGCGGATAATACCAGCGGGTGGGCAGTCTGGTTGGTAGATTCCCGCAGCCTTTGATAAAAGGGCTCTTTTGCCTGGCCGTCTATCATCACGGTGGCCTTAAAGGTTTTATGCCCACAGTGCTCCGACCAGGTTTGGGCCAGGGTTTCTATCTCACAGTCAGTGGGGTCGCGGTCCAGGGCGGCAAAGTAGTTCTGGATGGCCTGCATTTCTTCAAGGTTTAAAAACAGATTGTCCTTGCTAAGATCCAGCAGTGCCGCATCGTTCATATTTCTGATGGGGATCACCCTGGTCCCGCCGGGCTGCCCCTTAATGATTAGGGTGGCTGGTTTTTCCGTGACTACTCTTTCCACTGTTTCATTAACCAGTAATCTGGTTAAGATGAGCTCGGTTTCAGCATCTGTTAAAGTACCGTAAAGGCCGTATTCATAGCTGGAGTCGGCAGCCACCATTTCGGGGATGCCTAAATCTGCGGCAGCCTTTAATATGGAGCCTGCTTCCGGGTTCATTACACCCGGCTTGTAGGCTACTTCCACCAGCTTATCAGCGTTTTTGATAATAGCTTCGTTGACCTTATAAATTTGAAACACTTCTTCGGCCAGCAAATGGCGGGCTAAAAACTCGGCCTGTTGGGCGGAAATTCCTTCCAAACGGTAAACCTTGGCGGTAACCAGCTCGGTGATGCTTGTAATGTGCAGTGTGTTTTGAATTTCATGCAGCAAATATTTGCCCTTAACATCTTCCAGGTAGGGCATGGTTTGGACTCGCACTTCCTGTATTGCCATATATGCACACCTCCAGGGTTTTATGCGATGTTTAAAAAAATAAAAATTCCGGCCTATTAAGGCCGAAAAGCAATCTTACTAGTACTATTGTATTTTATTATATCTCGGCCTTAAAAACAATAATGACTTATCCATATGGATAAAACAGGTTTTCTATCTAACTACCAACACCGGGCACGGGGCATGTTTGGTGACCCGGTTGCTTACGCTGCCCATCAGGTAACCTCTTATGGCACTAAGACCGCGGCTGCCCGTGACAATTAAATCGTACTCTCCGTCCTTAGATTCCCGGATAATCTCCTCGGAGGGGTAGCCCCACATTAGTTTTTTATGAATTGTTAAATCTGTGTCTGCGTATTCCAACACGGCATTCGCCAATATTCTTTCGCCCTGCAGAGTAAAATCTTCCTTTAGCTGTGTGTAATCAATAGCTGCATGTATACTAAATTCATTGATAAAATTAAAATTAGGGCAGACATGAAAAAAAGTAACCTCTGCGTCAAACTTGGCGGCGATTTGTATGGCATGCTTTGCTGCTGACGTAGCAGGGGGCGAGCCATCCAGGGGGACCAAGATCTTTTTGTACATTCTTTAATCCTCCCTTGTGTGAATATTTGTAATTATTGTACATCATTTTAGTTAATTATACAATACGCCGGGCTCCTTTTAATCTTCAAGCCTAGCTGAGCAATTCGTTAATTTAAACAAAACTAACCCGGCCTCCAGATAAGGAGGTAATTGGGGCCAGTGATTCAATGCGTATGCCCTTTTTCCGTAGCGCCTGGCCGCCGTTCTGGAAAACTTTTTCAATAGCTATGCCCACTCCCACAAGGGTTGCACCCGCCTGCTCTACTATGTCCGCTAATCCCCGGAGCGCTTCACCATGAGCGAGAAAATCATCAATGATTAAAACCCGGTCCCGGGCATGGATAAGTTTTTTATTTACGTAGATATCCACCGCTTCCTGGCGGGTAAAAGAGAATATTTTGGTGGAGTAAGTCTGGGAGTCCTGGGTGGCCGCTTTTTTCTTCTTGGCAAATACCACGGGTGTCTTAAGCGCTAGACCGGTTGTCAGAGCAAGAGCAATGCCTGAAGCTTCCACGGTGAGTACTTTGGTAACCTCCTCGCCCGCATAGCGGTTGGCCAGTTCCCTCCCCATAGCCATAACAAATTCAGGGTCGATTTGGTGGTTTAAAAAAGAGTCCACTTTTAAAATAGTATCTGATATAACCTGACCTTCATTAATAATCTTTTCCTGCAAGCTCCGCAATTTTAATCCCCCTCTATCGTTCTTCCCGGTCGTAGGGTAGTCCCAAGGCCTGTGGAGAGCCTATGCGGCCGGCCAGGTTGCGTTTCGTAACCAGGATTAGCACCAGAATGGTAAATATGTAAGGCAGCATCTTCAAGAAATAAGGCGATACTGTCACGTTCAAGGTCTGCAGTCGGAAGCCCAGGGCATCAATACCGCCGAATAGGTATGATCCCCACAGTGCATTGGCTGGGTTCCAGGTGGCGAATATCACCAAGGCTACCGCTATCCAGCCCCGGCCAGCGATCATATTATCCATCCAGCTTGGCACATAGTACAGTGACAGGTAGGCCCCGCCTATACCGGCCAGCATGCCGCCAACAATTACGTAAAAGTACCGGGCCCGGAAAACGTTAATACCCATTGAGTCGGCTGCTGCAGGGTTTTCACCCACCGCTCGCAGCTGCAGCCCGGCCCGGGTGTGGAATATGTAGAACCAGAGCATTGGTACCAGCAGATAGCTTAAGTAAACCACCGGGTCATGATTAAAAAAAACAGGGCCCAGTACCGGAATATCACTTAGCGCCGGTAAGGGTATGATTTTAAAAGGCGCGGGCAACGGCAGGCCAACATAGGATTGTCCCAGATAGCCACTGAGACCGATGCCGAACATAGTAAGGGCAAGCCCGCTAACTACCTGGTTGGCTCGTAAAGTGACGGTTAAAAAAGCGTGCACCAGGGCCATCATTCCGCCTGCCAGCATGGCCACTACAAGCCCGTACCAGGGGTTGGCGGTCTCATAAGCGCAAATGAAACCGCTGACGGCCCCCACCAGCATCATACCCTCCACTCCCAGGTTTAATATACCGGATCGTTCCGCCAGCACTTCACCAAGCGCAGCGTATAGTATGGGTGTGCCAGCAGTGATGGCTGTGGCTAATATGGCCACAAATATTTCCTGGCTCATTATATTATCAGCCTCCGTAAGTAGCTTATGTATCTTGCCCGGATGATGCCGGGGCTTTGCTAATTTTATAATAAGTCAGCAGTTCTCCTCCCAGCACAAAGAAAAGCAGCAAGCCCTGGAGCATGGTGACCATAGAGGATGGAATGCCGCTGGTTTGCACGATGTAGCCCCCTACCTGCAGACCACCGAATAAAAAGGATACTAATACAATGGCAAATGGATTGAGCCTGGCCAGCCAGGCGATAATAATAGCGGTAAAGCCGTAGCCGGTACTGAGGCCGGGTTGTAGCCGGTAGGCAATACCGGACACTTCCGTCATGCCGGTAAGGCCGCAGATCGCACCGCTGAAAAACATGACCAGCAAAATATTCCTTTTGCTGTTGATACCAGCGTAGCGAGCGGCGCTGACGCTTTCGCCGGTGACCTTGATTTCATAACCCCAGCGGGTATGCTGAACTACGGCATACATTAACACAGTAAGCAGTAGCCCTAAAAACAAACCGAAGTGAATGCGGGATACACCCAGGGTGGGCAGTATGGCTTCGGGCGGAAAAGTTGCCGTCAGTGGGAAATTATAACCCTGAGGATCCTTCCAAGGGCCATACACCAGGTAGTTCACCCAAAAGATCGCTACGTAATTCATCATTAGGGTGGTGATAATCTCATTTACACCCCAGATAGCCCGGGGAATAGCGGTCAGCAATGCCCAAAGTCCGCCGGCGAGCATACCCAGCAGAATCATACAGGGCATCGTCCACCAGCCGGTCCCGACGGGGAAAAACAAGGCTGCCCAGGTGGCGGCGAAAGCGCCCATGTAAATCTGTCCCTCGCCCCCAATGTTCCACAGCTGCATGCGAAAAGCCAGGGCTATGCCTAAACTTGTAATGGTCAGGGGGATGGTTTTAACGATGGTTTCGCTTAAACCGTAAGTTGATCCGAAGGCACCGCTGAACATAGTAGCGTAAATCTGCTGGTAGTCACGGCCCGACAGGGCCAGAGAAAAGGCTCCCACCAGTAGCGCCAGCAGTATCGAAATTACCGGCACTACGAAAAAGGCCGCTGGGTCAGGGGATAATTTTTTTTCAATTAACAGATTTGTTCCGGGTAATTTAATCATATAGTTGTTTCTCCCTGGTTTTGTGCGTCCATCATCAGCAGGCCGATTTCCTCCACACCGGTCGCATCGGCCGGTCGAATGCCGGTAATGCGGCCGTCGCATAGTACGCCGACGCGGTCACTAAGCTTAAAAATTTCTTCTAGGTCTTCAGAAATTAATAGTACGGCCAGACCCTTGCTTCGTTGTTCCAACAGCAGGTTGTGTACGGCTTCAGTAGCTTTAATATCCAGGCCCCGTACCGGGTAGACGGCGATGAGCAGCTGGGGATCCGAGGTGATTTCCCTGGCCAGCAGCAGCCTTTGCAGGTTTCCTCCAGATAGCAGCTTCACCGGAGCATCCGGAGCGTTTAGCCTAATTTCAAAACGACTGACCAGCTGATTAACCTTCTCCCTGGTTAACGTCCGGTTCAAAAACGGACCCCGCCGCAGTGACTTGTTGCGGTAGCTTTTTAGAATTAGATTGTCCATTGCGTCCATATTGGGCACCAGACCAGTGCCCAACCTGTCCTCGGGCACCATGGCTACGCCATGGTCAATGGCCTGCCGGGGGGAACAGCCTGTGATGGCCTGGTTATTGATTAGGACATCACCGCTGGAGACCGGGCGCAGCCTTGCGATTACTTCAGCCAGTTCTCGCTGCCCGCTGCCCGCTATGCCGGCGATGCCAAATATCTCTCCGCTGTGCACAGTGAAGGATATATCCGTTAGGCCCGGGAGGCCTTGGTCGTTTAAGCAGTGCACATTTTTTAACTCAAGTACGTGCTTATCCCCGGGCGGTATTTTTTTCTTTTCCTGCCTGAGGATGTCTTGGCCGACCATTAGCCAGGCCAGGTCTTGCTGGTTGATCTGCTGCTTTTCCAGAGTGGCCACCGACCGGCCCCGGCGCAGCACGGTGACCCGGTCAGCAATTTCCATCACTTCGTGCATTTTATGGGTAATCACCACTATCCCCCGCCCTGTGGCAGTCATTTCCCGCAGGGTGCGGAAAAGCTCTCCTGTTTCCTGAGGGGTGAGTACGGCGGTGGGTTCGTCGAGAATGAGCACCTGGGAGCCGCGGTAGAGCATTTTAACTATTTCCACACGCTGTTTTTCCCCCACGGATAACTGCCAGACCATTGCTGAAGGATTGATCTGTAGCCCAAAACGTTGGGATAACTTTGTCAGGTAATTTTTAATTTGGTGCATCTTTAATACTTGCGGTATGCTTTGGTCACCTAAAATAACATTCTCGGCCACGGAAAAAGATTCTATCAATTTAAAATGCTGGTGCACCATTCCGATACCGGCGTTGATGGCCTGCCGGGGAGAGCGAAATTGCATTTTGGTGCCCCGGATGATAATATCACCGGCATCCGGGCTGTACAGCCCGCATAGTACCGACATCAATGTGCTTTTGCCCGAACCGTTTTCGCCCAGCAGCACGTGTATTTCACCTGGTCTGACGCTGAAGTTGACCTGGTCATTGGCTGTCACGCCGGGAAACTTTTTGGTGATGTTGTTTAGTTCCACCAGGTTAGGTTGGTTCATCGGGTTTGCTCCTTACTGGTAATACTGGTATAAAAATGGCTGCCGACGAAAAACGGCAGCCATATATTTATATGTTGTATAGTAGTTTTTAAGGCTACTTGGGTGAGCCAATTACACCCTGTACAAACCAGTTCATGTTCAGTTTTTCGTCGTCGCTCAATGACTGGCCTGCGGTAACTTTAATAGCGCCGGACTGGTCCTTGATGGGACCGTTAAATACATCCCATTCACCACTGACAATGCGCTGCTGTTCCTTTTCTACCAGCTGTTTAACATCTTCCGGTACCATTGGGCGGTAGGGAGCCAAACCCACTATGCCTTCCTTGATGCCGCCCCAGTATGTCAGGCTGCCTGCTGTGGGTGTGCTCTTCCAAGTGCCTTCTTTAATGGCCTTGACAGTATCTACATAATAAGGTCCCCAGTTCCATACCGGCGAGGTCATGGTAGCTTTGGGCGCTATCTTGCCCATATCGCTGTTGTAGCCAATGCCTAGTTTGCCTGCTTCTTCAGCCGCCTGCTGTGGGGAAGCGGAGTCCTGGTGCTGGGCGATGACATCTGCGCCTTCATCAAGCAGTGCTTTAGCGGCATCCTTTTCAATGGCCGGATCTACCCAGGTGTTGGTCCAGACTACCTTGACCTTAGCCTCCGGGTTAACTTTCTGTACGCCCAGGGTGAAAGCGTTGATACCGCGAATCACTTCGGGGATGGGCATTGCCGCAACGTAACCAATAAGATTGGATTTAGTAGCCTTGCCGGCTACTAGGCCTGACAGGTAACGAACCTGATACATCCTGCCGAAATAAGCACCTACGTTGGGTGCCGTCTGGTAACCCGAGCAGTGCAGGAATGTAACATCGGGGTATTTTTTAGCTACTTTGATGGTGGGGTCCATGTAACCGAAGCTGGTGGTGAAAATGATTTTGTTGCCCTGTTCCACCAGTTGAGTAATCACTCTTTCGGCGTCTGTGGGGTTCTCAGGTACGTTTTCCACGTAATCACTAGCGTCAACGTAAGGAAGCTGGGCCATCAAATATTGACGGGCTTCGTCGTGGGCTTGGGTCCAGCCGGCATCGTTTACCGGCCCTATGTATACAAATCCAACCTTTAGTTTTTCGCCGTTCGTCTGGTTATTAGCCGTTTCTTTAGCTTTTTCCCCGCCGCAACCGGTGGCCAGAAAAGCAGCCAGCAGTACCGCAGCCATTGCTAGCAGAGCCTTTAATTTCATAACTTGACCTCCTTATAAATTTAATAAAATATTTTCTATTTAGTTAAAAAATCATCTAATAATTAATTACCCCTCCCCTGCAAATGAATAACATTAATCCTATTCTTGCTGACTAGGTAGAATCCTTCTTATTGCGACAAAAAACTAAAACGGTTGTTGAAGTTATTGCCAGTAAATAACAGGTATGATAAAATTACCTGCGTGGCGGTCTTAATGCTTGTAAGCAGTTAGAATTGCAGTTAAGAAAAAAGTGACGAGATTTTCTGTTTTGAGTAGTTAAGGTGGGTGAGATAATGAAGGAAGTAGAAATATACGCGGACGGGGCCTGTAGCGGCAATCCCGGGCCCGGGGGTTACGGTACGGTACTTAAATATGGCGTTCATGAAAAAGAATTGGCTGGCGCGTATGAAAATACCACTAACAACCGCATGGAACTGATGTCGGTCATTAAAGGGTTGGAAAGCCTGAATGAACCCTGCCGGGTGACTATATACTCGGATAGTAAATATGTGGTAGATGCTATTACCAAAGGTTGGGTGACCAAGTGGCGGTCTAAAGGCTGGATGCGCAATAGTAAAGAAGAAGCGAAAAATGTGGATTTATGGGAAAGGTTACTGCAATTAGCTGAAGGCCATCAGGTGCGGTGGGTGTGGGTGAAAGGACATGCGGATAATGAATATAACAACCGTTGTGACAGACTGGCTGTTAACGCTATAAAAAATTATTCCCGGTTACCTGACAATCCTACCTGATAGTGGTACATTTCCAGAGTAAAAAATAAACAAAGCTAATGTTGTTCAAACATTAGCTTTGTTTACTTGGAAAATTAATTAAATAATTAACGGTAATGGTGATGCTTGTACTTACTACCTGACTATTAATACCGCACACGGGGCATGTTTGGAAACCCGGCTGCTTACGCTACCCATTAGGAAATCTTGTACGCCGCTAAGGCCACGACTACCCATGACAACCAAATCATACTGACCTTCTTTGCTCTCTTCAATTATCTGCTTGGCAGGATCGCCTGATAACAGTTTCTTATCTATGTTTACACCCTGTGCACCAACTTCTTTAATTGCATCCTCCAAAATAGTTTCACCTTGGGCTTTCATTTCTTCTCGCAGCTGGTTGTAGGTTTCTGTTGCGAAAGCATGAGGGAGGCTTAAATAACTTTCTAGACTGTTTTGAACATGAAAAAACGTTACTTGTGCGCTAAAGCTTGCGGCAATTTTTACTGCATGCTTTGCTGCCTCTAATGAGGGAGTTGAGCCATCCAAGGGAACTAAAATCTTCTTGTACATATCTCAAACCTCCTATTAGTAAAATGTGTTACTTATAATATACTTAATATGGAGTTGATTGTCAATATAAAAATTTGAATTTTCAAATTTTAACAACAATTAACATATTTATCCTTTAACATATTATTCCTTGCCCACGGTTTATGGTTATTATGTGTTTTGAACTTGATTATTTTACAGCTTGCTAATAGTAAATGGCCCAGAAAAACCAGATAATCATGATAATCTGTATGACCAGCTTGATGATAGTACCGCTAAGCAGACCCAGCATCGTACCCACACTAATCCTAAATGCTTCGTCTAGTGGTTTTTGGTTTAGCAATTCCCCGATGATGGCTCCTGCAAATGGACCGAAGATGATGCCGGCAGGACCCAGGAAAATTAAACCCACCACGGTGCCAATGATACTACCGTAGAAGGCATACTGGGAGCCACCAAATCTTTTAGCCCCGTAGGCACCGGCCAGGTAGTCCACGCTATAAACTAGGGCTGCTGCCAGGGCCTGCCCAATAAAGAAAGCAGTGCCCAGCGTAGCAAACTTGGTTAGAATACCATAAACAAGCATACCTACCCAAATTAATATCGCCCCCGGTATCACGGGCAAAAACGATCCGGCCAGCCCGGCAATGAAAAATAGTACAGCCAGAATCATAGCAAAAACGTGCATACTTTCACCTCCGAAAAAAAATTTTAAGTAAAGGTTTAACCTTATTTATTTTATATTACTAAAGAAATGACGTCTATATTCTGGTATATTATCCATATACGGAAAAACGGGGCCATCGGCCCCGTTAAACGTTTTAAATTCATTTGTTCTGCCTAAAATTTTATAAGTCTTCCGGACAATTTGCCTCCGACTCCAGGCTTTCCATTGATTCTTCTGATTCTTCCAATGAAGATTCTGATTCTACCGATTCCTTTGCTTCATTTGGCTTGGCAGTTTGAATTTCGCTCCAATCATTTGAGCTGGAGCTAGAGTTTGAGTTTGAACTGGATGAGCTACTTATAATAGACAAGAGTACATCACCTCCTGCCTTTATTGTACCCGGTCAAGTCCGGTTAAATACATATTATTACCTTACGAAACATCTTTCTCCTGAACAAGTACCTTGAAAATATCGCCCATACCGCCGGGCAGCACTAGTTGTTTGATGGCTGATGTTATTTTAGCGAAATCCGTATTTTGGGTGTAATCCGGTTGTTTTTGCAGTATATCTAAAATGCCGAGGTTTAATAAAAATTGTGGCTGGGTAATTAGTTCCTTTTTTTGCAGTCCTAGTTGTTGACCCCAGGTGGCTAACGTAGAAAAATTAACGTGGGCTGTGATATCCTGGACTCCGATGTTAATTAACGGGTTCTCCACTAGCCGGTGTTTGTAAAAACAGCGTAGGGTGCCGTCAAAGCGGTGGGCGGCGTAAAGTTCTTCTGAAGTGGTACCGTAGTCAATAGTTATCAAGTAGCCCCGCTTCAGGTGAGAGGACACTTCAGCCAACCACTCGCGGGCCTGCAGGTTGACTTCGGCTCGCTGGTCTTTTTCCAAGCGCACGTTTTGTATACTGAAGTATTCAGACAGTTCCGGGGTGGACAGTGGTCCTGCCATCAGTGTAAAAACACTGTTACCTTCGCTGCCGCTCAGACTCACATACAGTTCCTGCAACCCGCTATCGCTTTGCTTGACTAGGTGCACCGGAAAGGCGTCCACTAATTCATTGGCTAAAACACAACCATTTTCTATGTATCCAGGGCCTATTCCTGCCAGATTTTCGACCCAATGGAATTTGTGGATTTCAACCAGTTCGCTTGTAGCAAGTGTCTGCTGCTGAATTTTTTTTAACTCATCGCTGATTTCGATTAAATAATAGACCAGTGCAGCATATAAACTAGGGTGGTCCCGGCTAATGGCGGCGGTGATGTCCCGGGCCAGTATACCTGTGCCGGGGCCGTATTCGGCCACCACCCATTGGGCCGGGCGGCCGGCCCAAACCCACATTTGGTAAAGCTGACGAGCCATCATGGCACCGAACAGTGGGTTTACGGTGGGTGCGGTGTAAAAATCGCCGGCGCGGCCAATTTTGGTACCCGGTGATGTATAATACCCAAGTTGGGGATGGTAAAGGGCTTGCTCCATGAAGCGGGCAAAGGTTATGTGCCCGCGTAACTCTATTTCCTGATGGATAATCTTAGCCAGATCAGGCAATAAAACCACTCCTTGGTACGGTTTGCCTTCCACTAATTATCTGTTTTCCTTACCGTAGACAACGCCCTGCCCGCCACGCGCTTATCACCCACTCGACGGGTAAATTTTTCCCGGTCCATGTACTCCAACAGCGGCAACGCGTATTTGCGAGAGGTTTGCAGTAAGTCCCTTAATTCACCCAGCAATAATTCTCCCTTTTCGAGCAGATGGTTTTTTACTAGGGCCATTATTTCCGCCAGTGCCCGGTGGTGGAAAAACATACCATCAGCTATTTTCACTAGGGTGCCCCGGTTTAATAAATAGTTCAGTATCTCCTGATCGTCTTTGTTTATACCCGCTTCCTGGGTTGCATCACTCCAGCCCGGGGGTTGGTAGGGGTTGGCCAAGTAAATTTTCTCCAGCTGTTTAATAGCGGTGCTTTGGGCGGAACCGGGCTGGGGCAAAAAGCCACTAATGGCCACGCTGTTGGCCCTTAAGTCAAGTCTGCCGGTCTGCTCTAATCCCAGCAGCAGCATCTGAAAATGTTTGTTGCTCAGGGCGGGAAATAGTCTGGAGCGCAACTCTTCCTTAGGATATCCCTCCCGCAAGGGGTATTTTTGGTGGTATTCCGTCAGAGCCTGTTTGATTTTATCCTCCCAACTGTCCATTACCTGGACTGACAGGTAGGTCTTTTCTCCTTCATAAACCAACTTCACGGCATGTCCCTGGTCAAGCAGTTCCCGCAATGCGCCCGCCACCGTTTCTGCCGTCAAACCTGTTCCTGCGGTTAGATCGGCTGGGGTGTACAGGCGTGCGTTGGCTGCCAGGTATTGTTCCAGCAGTTCGGCGGGGGTACCCTTTTCCGCAGTGTTCAGCGCTTTGATGAGCTCTTCCCGGTAGCGTTTATGCTTGATCGCAGTTGGGTCGACAACCACACCTCCCCCGATAGTGCGCATAGGCGAATAAGAGCGTATCACCAGGTGGTCACCCCTAGCTGCTGCAACATGTTCTTCCATTTGTAGCTGAATATAGGCCTCATCGCCCGGTTCCAGTTCCTCGCGGTCCAGCAGGATTACACGGCCCAATATTTCTGCCGTGCCCAAATAAACCCGCACCCTGGCTCGGTGTTTTAATGGCTTGGGTGCGCTGTGTAAAAACTGTAATTTAACATCCAGCCGGTGGGTGGGCTGCAGGCTGCCCTGAGCAGCCAGTACCTGGCCGCGGTCCAGTTCTCCGATTTCCAATCCGGATAAGTTAATGGCCACTCGTTGGCCTGCTTCGGCAGTTGTAACCTTGTGCCCATGCACCTGGATATTGCGCACCCGGTATACTCTACCGTCCGGGTAAATCTGCAGGCTGTCGCCGGTGTTTATTTGCCCCGAAAGCAGCGTGCCCGTAGCCACAGTACCAAAACCGGTGATGGTGAATACACGGTCAACAGGTAGGCGAGGCGGCCCTGTATATTTTCTTCCCTGTATCTCGGCTTCGGCGGCCAATTGATTGATCACCAGTAGCAGTTCGTCCATACCATCACCTTTGACGGCGGAAACGCTAATCAGCGGTACATTCTCCAGTACGGTACCTTTTATAAAATCGCGGATATCTTCGGTAACCATCTCAAGCCATTCTTCATCCACCAGATCTTTTTTAGTAATCACTACTACGCCCCTGTTAACATTGAGCAGTTGGATGATATCCAGATGTTCCCTGGTTTGGGGCATAACCCCCTCATCTGCTGCGATGACGAGTAAAACAATATCTATGCCACCCACCCCGGCCAGCATGTTTTTAATAAACCTTTCGTGGCCGGGCACGTCAATGATGCCTGCGGTTTGTCCGTTGGCCAGCTTAAGGTAGGCGAAACCCAATTCAATGGATATGCCCCGCTCTTTCTCTTCTTTGAGTCGGTCTGTGTCCACGCCGGTCAGCGCCTTGATAAGCACCGTTTTGCCATGATCTACGTGGCCTGCCGTGCCGATAATGATATGTTTTATGATGAGGCACCTCCCTTGAGCACTCCGCCCAGCACTTTCACTAGGGCGCTTTCCTGGCCTGGTAAAATTGTGCGCACGTCCATTAGTAATTTATCATCCTGTAGTCGGCCGATCACCGCTGGTTCTTCCTCCCGTAGCTTACCTGCCAGTTCGAAAACAGTTATGTCACGGGGGGCCACTTCTACTCCCCAGGAAGGTAAACCGGTGGTTGGCACTGCTCCCCCCCCCACGGCAGAAGACGTTTGCACCGGAGTGCATAAGGCCCGACCCCCTACTGAAGCGGTCAGCTTTTCGGCTAAGGATTCCGCTCTTTGCTTTAAAATGTTGATGTCGGCAGCAAGCATATCCAAAGTAGGGATGTGCTGCCAGACTGTTTGGGGGTCAATGTATTCCCGCAGGGTGGCTTCCAGAGCGGCTACTGTAAATTTATCGATACGAACCGCCCTGGTGAGCGGGTTCTTTTTCATGCGTTCTATGTAAACCTTTTGTCCCACAATGATACCTGCCTGAGGGCCGCCCAACAGCTTGTCCCCGGAAAAAGTGACTACATCGGCACCTTCTTTGACTACCTGCTGTACAGTTGGCTCTGATGGCAGCCCGCAAACGCTTAAGTCAATCAGTGAGCCACTGCCCAAATCGGATATCACCGGTAGTTTGTTTGCTTGGCCCAGTTCAACCAACTCGGCGATGGATGTTTCCCTGGTAAAGCCCACAATGCGGTAGTTGCTGGTATGTACATGCAGCAATAAGGCTGTTTCAGGTGTGATTGCTCTTTGGTAGTCGGTGGGATAGGTTTTGTTAGTGGTACCCACTTCTACCAAGCGGGAACCACTCTGGGCCATCACTTCCGGTATGCGAAAAGAACCTCCGATCTCCACCAACTGCCCTCGGGATACAATTACTTCACGGCCACGGGCCAAGGTGCTTAAAGTCAGCAAAACAGCGGCAGCGTTGTTATTTACCACCAGTGCCGCTTCGGCTCCGGTCAATTGGGCAAGTAATTGTTCCACCGGGGCGTAGCGAGATCCTCGCTTGCCGGTGGCCAGGTCCATTTCCAGGTTGGTATAACCTGAGGTGGCGTTATTTATCGCCTGCCGGGCGCTTTCCCCCAGCACTGCCCGTCCCAGGTTGGTATGCAGCACGACACCGGTGGCATTGATCACCTGGCGCAAGTTGGGTCGGTTTTGGGAGCGGGCATGGTCTAATGCCCTTTGAACAATTAAAGACATAAAAAAATCCCTGGGCTGCAGTTCGGGTTGTACCAGCAGCCGACCAGCCGTTAGTTCCTCTCTTAATTGGGTAATGGTATCCCTGATTGCCTGCAGCATTAAAGGCCGTGGCGCAGACTTGGCCAAGGACGCTATTACGGGGTTTTTGAGCACCTCATCCACTGGTGGTATGTGCCTTAACAAGCTGTTAGGTTTATTATCATACATAAAGATCCTCCTGCTATCACATTATATGGCAGTGGCGACTGCGGCGCAAGTGGAGTTCCGAAGCACTTTCAAAGCCCGGCCCGCCTACGCACCCGCTTAATCGCATCATTGGATTGCATCAGCACGTCTGGCTCGTCAATAGTGGTCAACCAGCCATTTTCATAAACTATTTGCCCGTCCACCATAGTCAGTGTGACATCGCTGCTCCTGGCCTGGTAGACTAGTTGGCTATATATATTGGTGTCATCCCCTGGCGCACAATGCAGATTGTTTATATTAACTAAAGCCAAATCAGCTTTTTTGCCTACTTCCAGGGTACCAATGTGTTGCCCTAAACCCATTGCTGCAGCTCCACCCCGTGTAGCCAACTCAAAGGTTTGCCAGGCCGGCATGGCTGTGGGCCCGTACAGTGGTTTTTGGATTAAGGCCGCAATGCGCATTTCCATAAACTGGTCCAGGTTATTATTACAAGGGGCACCGTCGGCTCCGATGGATACATGGACACCTTGTTTCAACATTTGGGGTATGGGGGCTATGCCCGAGCCAAGTTTGAGATTGGAGGAAGGGCAATGTACCACTCTAGTGCCACTGCTGCGCAATATCTCTATTTCCTGGCTATCCACCCATATGCAGTGTGCCAGTATTAAGTTGGTGCCGGTCAGTCCCAGGTGATCTAAATAAACGATATTGCGCATACCTCGTCCGGTTTGCACAATAGCAATTTCGTCCTGATTCTCCGAAGCGTGAGTATGCACTGCGACGTTGTATTGGCGAGCTAAATCGCGCACCTGCACCAGCAGCTCCTCGCTGCAAGAAACGGCAAAACGGGGGGTAAAGGCGTAAAGCAGGCGACCTTCGGCCGCACCATGCCATTTTTCCAGCAGGTCGACGCTTTGCTGCAAGGAGGTGTCGGTATCCTCCAGCAGGTTACCGACACCTTCAGGCCCACAGTCCATCATACATTTGCCGCTGATGGCCCGAATGCCTGCGTCAACGATAGCCTGGAAGGCGTACTCGGTGTGATGCACTGTCTCCATATCAATGATGGCGGTGGTGCCGCCCCGAAATAATTCGCCGATACCCAAAAGGGCCGAGTAATAGACGGTTTCTGGGTCATGGGCCCCTTCCAGGGGCCAGATGCGAGTTTGCAGCCAGTCCATTAATGGCATATCGTCAGCTTGGCCTCTGAAAAGTGTTTGGCAGAGGTGCACGTGGGTCTGAATCAACCCGGGAATTAACACTTGCCCACGGGCATCAATAACCCGGTTGGCAGTTTGGTTAATGCTGCCGATGGCGGTGATACGGTCGTCTTCTACCAGCAGGTTGCCCTGCAGCACCTGGCGGTCTGAGTTCATAGTAACGATAAGTGCGTTATTTATTAATATGCTGGACAATAGGGCGCTCTCCTTTAAACGGTATTTATAACAGGCTGGCAGCACATTACCATACTGACACGGTTAATTATCCTTACATTTCAAGATTATTTAGGTAAATCCTCTAATAATATTGTTCTGCAGTTTGCTAAAATAAATGCAGGTACTGCCGCAGCAAGTAAATGCAAAAAGTATAGCCAAAACAGTATAGTACATAATTAAGGTATAAGAATGAGGTGCCGGGTCGCTTTCACCAGGCACCTCACATTAATATATTTATATACAGCACATACTCCTATTGATAAAACTTGTAGCATTTCAGACTGGTATTAGGTAGCCGGTACCAGGGGTAGCTATTTGCCTGACGTCTTTTTCCTTTTTCCCATATTGGCTTCTTCAAATTTAGACAGCCTTGTATTCCTGCCAAAGACAACGATGATATCACCTTGTTTTAGGAGGGTGTGGGCTGCAGGTTGAACTGGTTCGTAACCTTGATATACCAGCAAAACCCAGATGCCAAACCGGTGAAAGGTGTTAAGCTTTTCCAAAGTTTTATTCGCAAAGCCCGGACCTACTTCCAGTTGTTCTACTACAAAGCCTTGAGGCAGTTCCAGAGTATCAATTTCCGCCTCGGTGGAGATAACGTGGGCCAGCCGCAGACCCATATCTCGCTCCGGGAAAACAATCCGGTCGGCGCCCATCTTCTGTAATACATTGCCTCTCCTTAGATTTTGCGCCTTTGCAGATACCGTTACACCGGCATCCTTTAATATGCTGGTGGCAATTAAGGCACCTTCAAAATCTGAAGTCATAGCCACCACGGCCTCATCAAAATTCTTTTCGCCGACAATTTTAACTAATTCATCGTCATTATCTCCCACATCAAGCACGGCACCTGATACAATCATATCCCGTATATTATCAAGTTTTTCTTCATCCTGGTCAATGGCGAAAATATCATGCCCTCTATCGTATAGTCCTTCGATCACGCCCCGGCCGAAACGGCCTGCACCGATAACCAGCACGGATTTTTTCACAGTATTTAACGCACCTTCCTATCATGCATGTATTTGGATGGTTCAACCGATAAGGATATCCTCCTTCAAGTAATGGTAATGTCGTTTTTCTCTACCGGCCAGTATCATTACCACCGTTAAAACACCGATGCGGCCCACGAACATCAAAAGCCCGATCAGCACCTGTCCAAAGGGGGATAATTGCGATGTTATACCCATAGATAGGCCTACCGTAGCTAGTGCCGAAACAACTTCAAAAAGTACCGGCACCAGCGGCAGGCCTTCTACCGTCATCAGCAGAAAAGTACTTACTATAACCAGCATATTGGACATAACCACCACGGTAAAAGCTTTGGTTACGGTTTGCGGGGTGATTTCCCTTTCAAAAAGCACCACTGCTTTTTTACCGCGGACAATGGACCAAATTGCTAAAACAACCGTGCCGAAAGAGGTTGTCTTGATTCCCCCACCGACGGAACCCGGACTGGCCCCGATAAACATCATAACAATCATTAGGAAAATAAATGGTTCGTTCCAAACCGTTACCGGTACTGTGGTAAAACCGGCGGTACGGGTGACAGCTTGAAACAGGCTGATCACAATTTTATCCTCAAGAGGTGCGCCCGCTAGATTGTGATTATATTCACTGGCTAAGAAAAAAATACTACCTACCAGTATAATGGCACCCGTAACCAGTAAAACCATGCGGCTGTGCAGGCTGAGCCTGTGCCAGTTCCGTACCAAAAAAAGTTCTTGTAAAACAACGAAGCCCAAGCTGCCCAGTATTATCAGGGTCATCATCACTATGTTGATACCAATGTAATGGGTGAATGGTTCCATGCTCTGCCCTGTCAAGTCAAAGCCTGCGCCGTTAAATGCGCTAACCGCATGAAAGGCGATGAATAGTAGCCCCTTAATTATACCGTTATCCCATACGTTGGGAAAAAGAAAGCTTAATAAAACTGCACCTATGGTCTCTAGCAGTAGAGTTAGAAATAGAATGTTGCGCACCAGGCGTATTACCCCGGACATGTTATAATAATTGCGATCCTGGGTAATTAGCATGCGCTGGCCCAAATGGATACGCAGACCTAACATGGTCATTGTGATGGTAACCAGGGCCGCGATCCCCAGTCCGCCGGTTTGCATTAACACTAAGATCACTAGATGCCCGAACGTGGTCCAGTGGCCTGCTGTGGATACCACTGTGAGCCCGCTTACCGTAAGCGCGGAGGTGGCGGTAAACCAGGCTTCAATCAGATTAGTTGATCCCGGTTGGGTGGATGCTATGGGTAGCAAAAGAAGTAGTGTACCAACCAGGTCGACCAGTGCGTAGCTTATGAGCAGCGGTTGTCCTAGTTTTAGTTTTCTTCTTGGCATTATTACCTCTGGTTTTGCTTGTTAATATTGGTATGGCAGGAAGTTAATAGTACTGCGTAACCATATTATTGGCTTTTGGTGGCTTGTTTAACAGCAATAATTAAAAATATTCGTCACTGTTTGAATTATAGAATACCAAAAGATAAAGGCCTTAACAATGAGTTTGGGAGAAAAATTAGTGCTTTCATGATAAAAACCCTGCTGCCGTTAGCCGGTGCAAGGTCTGACAATATTTTTGGAGTGTAAAGGGTTCAAAAAATGTTTAGCTTTACCCGCTCGTCTATAATACCGCTTTTATAAGCAAAGTCGAAATAGGTGAGCAGAGCTTTTTGTTCGTCTTCTCCTAGTTCCTGGTTAAGGATATCCAGGTAATGATCCACCACTTCAAATGGCAACCCGGAACGCCGCTGGGCCTTATCGAGGAGTGCTTCCCTTTGGGTCCACCCGGTTAGATTAGATTCATAAAGCAGGTTGGCAATTTTTTCGATGATGTACGGAGCTGTTTGGGCAAGGGCGGCATTGGCTACCCACACGGCGTAAACCATTTTTTGCCTGGTAAACTCTTTCCATGCCTCGCCCAGGTCAGTGACAATAAGATCCCGGTGAGCATTTATCACTTGCTGGTGGGCACGCATGGCATTATCCCCGATGAGCAATGCCCCGTCCGTTGCACCCAGCATGGCGTTCAGTTCAGGGGCGGCACTGACCATCTTCACATCCACATGGTAAAAGTGCTCGAACAGTATGCGCAGCAGCACCACCGAGGTGGCGGAAGACGTAGTTACGGCAATGGTTTTGCTCTCCAGTTCAGTGGGCGGCAGCTGACTGAAAAAAAGGATGTTTTCTGACCGGCCATCGGTGCTGATGGACAGGTTAGGTAATATAATGCATTCATTGGTATGCCTTGCATATTCAATGGAAGATAGGGGTGTTATATCCAGTTCGCCGTTGAAAAACATATTATTTAACTGACTGGGCTGACCTTTGACCAATTCTATATCGCTTACCAGAAGGCCCTCTTCCAGGGCATGGTAAACCGGTATGCAGCTAATATGTTCAACCTGCCCAATGCGTATTCTGGACATTTCAAAACCCTCCTCCATTACATGGAAATGGGATCCACAGTATGCCAATCGAGATATGTTTAATCATTGTTGTGCTGTATTATACTACCATGCGTTTTAACGTGGTGTTTTCTGCAGCACATAAATCAAGCAATTTCTGCAGGCTCTCTTTATCTTTGCCGGACGGCAGCTGGGTTAAAATAAGCTCTGCTTTACCAGCATACTCATTGATTTGTTTAGCTGGGGCGTTCCTTACCAGCAGCCCGAAAGCCATGCCCAAATTAAGTCCTAATTGATACAGTTTATCTTTAGCAAAGTTGTCGGCACCAGCTAAATCAGCACCTAGATAGGCACCGCAGGCCAACAGTTCCGCACATTCGCCACGGATTACTTCATGGTATGCCAGCGGATCGGTGCTGGCCAGATCCGGATTATTCAACTCCATTACTTCGTTTTTATTCATGGTGCAGATAAGTTCCGCCATATTTTTCAAGTAATGTACAATACCGGCATTGCATAGGGTGGTAAAGAATCTGCCATATAAGTAGTCCCCCACCAGCACGGGAAATTGGTAGCCGGTGCGGGTATCCGCAGGTTTTTCTTCGCCGGGTCTGTCTTCCAATAATCTTATATGCACTTGGGAAGCCATAAAAATAAACTGTAGTACGGCTGCCAGGGCCACGGTCTGTCGGTTGGCCGGGCTGAATAGGCGATGGCAGATCAGTACCAGTGCGGGTCTTAAATTGTTATATAAATAACTAACGTCTTGCTTAACATAATCTTTAATATGGCCTGTTCTGATAAATAAATTTTTATGAATTAGCTTATGTACCATGTCTAAATCATCATTGATATGCTGGAAAATTTGCATTTTTAGTGCAGCCTCCTTTGCTTAAACACTAATATATTCGGTGCTGCATTAAGATTTCCTTCTATCGACATATATTTGCCCGAAAAAAGCAATGACCTTGCGTTTGTGTGCCAAACAGCAAGGTCATGCTAATCTTCACTTAAGTTGGTACTAATAAATATCCCTCCTAAAGATTTACGGCTTCCTGAAGCATTATATCAGGAAGTATACCCCGTTTTGTCTCTTTAGCTGTGAGATGCTTGGCGCAGAATTGCTCTGTTAAAAAATTGCATGCATCCCAGGGATCCACCTTGTCTCCACAGGTAAATACATCGACAGCAGCATAACCCAGTTCAGGCCAGGTGTGAATGGCTAAATGTGATTCAGATATGACAACCACCCCGCTGACCCCCTGCGGGCTGAATTTATGGAATACAAATTCTCTGATCTCGGCACCGGCCTCAAGTGCAGCGTTAACCATAATTTTTTCCACTTTGGTTATATCATTGAGAATATCGTATTCACATCCATAGATTTCAGCTAATACATGGCGGCCCAAAGGTTTCATTCTTATTATCTTCCCCCTTTATTTAATTGTTTTAGATTAGCCTACGATAGTAAAATAACTACCTTATACCAACCAAACTCAATTTTAGCATAAAATCATGTAATGTCAACAATATTTTATGTGTTATTTGGATTTGCTTGGATTAGGTTGTCTTTCAAAGAGATATCTTTGTTTTACTCTGTTTTGCACTATATTTACATTGTATTAGTGCACTTCCGGGTGCAGCGAGCGGATGACCAGGTAGAGCAGTGGCGGGGCACCGAAAATCATAGCGGTGGCTGCGGCAACTACACCGGAGTCATTGAAAATAAGCGCCATAATACTGGCCGTGGTCACTCCGATAAATCCTATATACATATCGGTGTAGCGGGAAAAGATACGCTGCATGACACCCACCGGCCGGTAAAATAGGATTACCAAGCTAGCCAGGCTGGCCAGGAAAACCCGGCTCCAAATAGTGTACTTAATTAGTTTGATGTTCATACTTACTTTACGAATAATTATGTTAATTATTTCACCCGGGCCGTTTTGTAAAATAAGGTGGGCTGTCCGGCCGATATGGGACTGGCTTTCCAGCGGTCTTTGTAGGTCATAGATGATTAACAGCAACATAAAAAGGCCGACGGTGAAAACCGTTTTAATAATAGTTTTAATATCGAATTTGACGCCGGCCAGCATTAAAAAGGTAACCAGCAAGGCAAAGGCCCCTGCCAGCGCCCCGCCGACATTGGTGCCCTTCTCCGGAGCTGCGATGGCGTATAAAGTAATTAAAAAGTACAGGCCGGTGCCGGCTAAAATCCCTTTGCGACAGCAGGTGGTCAAACGGGTAATCAAGGCGGTGGTGCCGATGATGGTGGAACCAATCAGTACGCCCATGTATTCGTTGCCAATGCCGTAAAATCTGGCTCCTGCTATGGGGTCATAGCCCAGCAGTGAATTTTTCTGTAGCGGTGAGCCCCAAAACAAATCAATGAGAATACACAGTGATGTTAATAGGCTTACGATGATAAACGGGTCGAGATCATTGGCATGGTTTACCAGCCATAAATTTATAGCGGCTGTAATGCCCAAAGTTAAGGCAATTAATTCCAACACAAGTACCATTAGAGACTCATGGGGCAGCAAGGTGACCAGTAGTAAGGCCACGGGTACGGCCATTACCGCCAGTAGCAGTGGTTTTAGTATATGCATCAGTGCATTGGTGTGGGGCAAAAATATAGCTGCCAGAGACAGCAGTACCAGTATCAGCAGTACCAGTACATAATTGTGCAGTACCGGGGAGCGGGACTGGTAAGTTTGCTCCAATTGCCAGTATAACGAGGTTAGTCTGGTTACGTTTTGGTCTGCGCTTATAGTCTGCAGCGGGCGGCCGTACATTTGTGATGGTGTGTTTAAATGGTAAAAAGCCAGTATCGTTGGAGCTAGGTCAGAATTTCTAATTATGCCAGGGCGCTTGGTAGTTGGCGAGGTTAATAGGCCGGGCTCGATAGAACAGCCCGCGGTAAGCACAGGGGTCAAATAGTTAGTACTCGGTAGGTAGTTACCCCTGGGTGTAGGTGAAACCAGCAGCAACAGATCTCGCTCTTGATCCAGCTGCCCAAGCAATTGGGTAATTAAAGAGGCTATTCGGGTCAGGGTTTCCCATCGCTTGGCCTGCAATACACTATCTTCCAGGTATCCTCCTTGCATTTCCAAGCGCTCCAGGTCTCCCAATTCAACAACCGTCAAACCAGGGTGCTGGCGCTGCTCTGACAGTAGAGGTAGCAGTTTGTCATAGTTGGTCCGTAGACCTCCGGGAAAATACGGGTCATGGAATAATAAATTACCGCTAACGTCGCCGCTCTGCACCTGACCGTCTTTGTTCATGGCCAATGCCACTGCCGGGCGGGCTGATTTACCATTGCTGTCGGCGCTGCCCAGTACGGACACTGCTATATGGTTATCCTGCAGTACTGTGCCCAGCATGCCTGGTATTGCCGAGTATCGATTAGCTTCGTTTATTTTTTTGATGTGAGCAATATCTAGCTGCAGCACGGCTTCGTCAAGTGCCTTCAGTCCGGTTCTCTGTCGGAATATTTCACTGGCCGGGATGCCTTGGAGCAGTTCCCGGTTATTTAACCCATGCGCGTCGGTGCCCGATGCATTGATGGGAGCTCCGGCACCGATGGACGCATAAGTACTTTCTGCTATTAAACTGCCATCTACCCCCACGCTCATCAATCCCAGGGCGGCCCGCCCGGTTATGCCATTAAACAGATCAGGGTGTCCGGCCAGGTCCTGCAGTACTAGGCGGTCAACTGTGATCAGGTAAATATGACCCGGTTCCGGGGGATATTCGGCAGCCTTTGGCTTGAGCAGCCCATAGCCGTATACAGAAGGCACTGTTGGGGCTTTGGTTATGCCGGACGGCCACAGTCCGCAGGCAAGTATGGTTATTATGGATCCGAGCAGTATGGCCCGGAGGTATAATCTCTTCATGTAAAATTATCCTTTCGGCAAATAACATTATTAATTATAGCTAAAATATTGGCGGTTGGCCAGTCAACAAACAAAAAAGCGCGACTGCTTTATAGCAGCCGCGCCTTGTTGTGCGCCTGACATTTAATTAACGCTTATGGCTTCCGTAGGACATCCATCGGCAGCCTCTGATGCAAGTTCCTCCAAATCACCAGGTACTTCATCTACGACGGAATGGGCTTTTTCGTCATCGTTCCAATTAAAAACATCCGGGCAGGTATCTATACAAGCCCCGCAGCTGATACAAAGGTCCTGATCTACTTCTGCATGCATTGAGATGCACCTCCGCAATATTATTGCTAAAACGGTACTAGTCTGGCACTTTTTTTAAAATAATATACCAGTTAGCTGTATTTTTATGTACAAATTCTTGAATCAGGTAAACTATTTATTATCAGGGTGTAGCTGGTTGACAAAAATTGCTGGTAAGCCAATAATAATATGCAGGGGATTTTTTGTTAAATTTTGTAGACTATAACGCGAGGGCTTGATGCGTCTTGGCGAAATATTTTTCTGGAGGGATGGAACGGTGGGAAAGATATCCAATAAAGAAGCTGATCAGTTTAAAAGAAAGATGCTTATATTTTTAATCTTTGCACCGGGGATTTTTTTTATCGTTTACTGGCTGTACACTCAGACCAGCGACCGGGTCGGAGTGCCTACAGTGAAGATACCCGTCCAATATGTATTGTTGGGACAGCAAGTTGACGTAAATGGGGAACATTATGTGGCCAGAGGCGGTGAACCTGTTTTTTCTGAAACGTTGGATTTATCGTATTTATCAAAAAACGTGGCCGTTGCGGAACCAGGTCGGGTATTTGTGGGGTTGGCTTTGGTTACCGACGCTAAGTTTGACAGAGACAAAGTGCAAATAATTGATGCCTTGGGGTGCTCCTACAGTCCTTTGGATGTGGAACAGGCTGTGGTAGCCCGTAATTTTAAGCTGCCGGGCAATGAAAACCACCTGTATTTGTTTAAGGTCAATTCCAGGGCGGATTACTACTTTATGCAGTTGAATGGCGATGCCCGTCTTACCTGGCGCTTTGAGAATAGCTATGCAAAGAAGCCATAACCAGTAACAAAACTCAAACTGCGGAATATAATGATAAAATCAAAGCCGTTTCCAAATGCAATTGGCAGGGGAACGGCTTTCATTATATCAAACTTTGGCAAAAATCATGCGGACTGCCACGACCACCAATAGTAAAGCAAAAATTTTGTTGAACAATGCCTGGGGTACATATTCAGCTAGACGTAAGCCGATTTTGGCGCCTATTATACGCCCAAGGCCCATCAGTAAGCCCAACCGGTAATCTACATTGGCCAGTTTATTATGCGCTACCAGTGCTGATATGGAAATAATAAAAATGGTTAAAAACGAAGTGCCCACGGCTTTGGACTCGGATTAACCTAAAAAATCAGTAGCGGCACTATCAAAAAGCCGCCGCCCAGCTCGGCAAAACTTGCCAGGGTGCCTACTAATAATCCCAATCCCGACCAATGTAACGGAAGAAATACCAATCACCCCTTTCAAATATTTTATACCAGCCAACGTTAAAAATCGCTTTAGTATGCGGGTTATGCCTGTATATTATGAGTATTTTTCTAAAAGGGCATAAAAAATATTATACTTTTGTATAAAAAAATTCATAATTCAGTATGGTTTAACTTTTTGAATCTTAGAAGTTGTTATCCGGGAGCGTAGCGCCGCTTTCGTGCCCGGAGGGTATATTTCCCTCTTTAAGAAGCGGAATATTAGAGGCAGCTATCGGATACAAAAAATGAAATTACTAAGTGGTCTCTAAGTAATTGACTATTATCTAATAAACTGTATAATTAGATATATAAATAATAGGTTAACTCAAGGAGGAACAATCAATGAAAGTTCACGAAGCTTTGCTGCACAGGACTAACCTACAGGCATATACCTGGGTAGTCCTGCCGCTGGTGGCCATCGGCGGCTGGTTTTATCCCCTGCTGGGGTTTTTGCTGTTCGCGTGTATGCTGGGTGCGGTGGGTGTCTCCTTTTTCCGGGGCCGTAACTGGTGCGACTGGATGTGTCCCCGAGGTGCCTTTCTAGACCTGTTCCTGGGACCCGTTAGTAGAAAAGTCAACATTCCTTCTTTATTTAAGCATGAAGCGGTGCGCACTTTTATGCTGCTGCTGATTTTTACTGTGCTAGGTATACAGTTTTATCTTGCCTGGGGTAACCTGCCGGCCATGGGGCTGGCTCTGGTCAGGGTACTGACGATTACTACGGTGGTGGGCATATTGCTGGGCTGGGCTATTCACCCTCGCACCTGGTGCCACATCTGCCCAATGGGTACGGTAGCTCACTGGATTGCCCGTGGTCAAAAACCTTTGCAGACCAGCAACAGCTGTGTATCGTGCGGAATTTGTGCTAAGGTCTGCCCCATGCAGTTGACCCCTAACGAAATGGACAGTGGTAATTTCTTGGATTCCAGCGACTGCCTGAGGTGCTTATCATGTGTGCATAGCTGCCCCAAAAAAGCACTATCCTTTGAGGTCAGCTCAATTAACCAGAAGTCTTGCGATAAGGTAGCCTGATAAACCAGTATTAAGACACGTGTAGTATTTAACTGCTAGGTACATTCTTAAATATAATTTCTGGGTACCCGCCGGTAGTTGATGGCGCACAGTACCTCATAGGAAATAGTGCATGTTTTTTCGGCGATGTCGTTAGCAGTGATTTCTTCGTTACCCTGTCGGCCCAGCAGCACCACCTCTTCACCCGTTTCAACACCGGGTATGTGTCCCGCGTTCACCATGAACTGGTCCATACAGATGCGTCCGATTACCGGTGCCCGCTGACCGCGGATCAGCACATCCCCCCGGGATGAGAGCAGGCGGCTGTATCCGTCGGCGTAGCCTGCCGGTATGGTAGCTATCACTGTGGGAGCAGGGGTAATATAAGTTGCCCCGTAGCTGACCCCGAAACCTGCGGGCACCTGCTTAACGTGGGCTATCCTGGACTTAACTGTCATCACGGGCTGCAGGTGCACCTGGTGGTTGACCAACTCATTGGAAGGATTAACGCCATAAACCGCAATACCGGCCCGTACCATGTCCAGGTGAGTTTCCGGCATATCTAACAGTGCCGCACTGTTGGCCGCGTGTCGGCAGGGAAATTTAAGTCCTGCATGGGCAAGGGCGTCTAAAAAGCCGATGAATTTTTCCCACTGCTGCAGGGCATAGCTTTTATCGCGGCTGTCTGCGGTAGCGAAATGGGTAAAGATACCTGCCAATTCCAGGTGGGGCAGCCTGGCGATATTGATAATATCCCGCATGCCGCCGATATCCGGTAAAAAGCCCAGGCGTCCCATGCCGGTATCCACTTTAATATGTACCAGCACATTTTTATTGGCCCGGGAGGCTGTTGCAGAGAGCCCCCGGGCTATTTCAACGTTGTAAACGGTTTGGATAAGGTTGTTCTCAATTATTAAATGAAATTCTTCCGGTATGGTATATCCCAGCACCAGCACTGGTGCATCAATGCCCGCCTCGCGCAGCTCGATCCCTTCTCTGACCCGGGCCACCCCCAGTCGGGTGGCTCCGCTGGCCAGGGCTGTCCTGGCTACCTGCTCGGCGCCGTGACCATAAGCGTTGGCCTTGACTATCGCCATTAGCTCAGCCTGTGGGTTGGTGACGCTCCTGAGCTGTCGGACATTGTGGGCCAGAGCTCCGAGATTGATATCAGACCATACCGGTGCATGGTAAATCATAATAAACCTCCGGATGCTTGATGATTCTACTCTATCGTTTTTAGCACTGCGGGCAGCTGTTCCAATAGATCGCCGGCTAAAAGGCCGGCCATGCCCTTCTCCCGGGCAGCGGTGTCACCTGCCAGCCCGTGCAGGTAGACACCCGCGGCTGCGGCGTGCAGTGCCGGTATACCCTGGGCTAAAAGGCCGGCTATAATGCCCGTCAGCACATCGCCAGAGCCGCCTGCGGCCATACCCGGGTTGCCCGTGTTGTTAATAAAAAGCGTGTGATCCGGGCCGGCCACTACTGTACCTGCGCCTTTCAGAACCACTACGGAGCCCCACTGGGCGGCTTTAGCGGCCGCTACGCCCAGCCGGTTGTTTTGTATCTGTTCAATGCTGCGCCCCGTTAGACGGGCCATTTCTCCAGGGTGGGGGGTGAGCACCAGGTCAGGCTGCACCGCTTTAAACAGCTCGGCTTTACCAGCTAGTACATTTAGACCATCGGCATCAAGAACGCAGGGTATTTTCAATTTTAGCAGTATTTCTTTTACTAATTCCGCAGTTTCGTCGCCGGTGCCCAGTCCAGGACCCAGGGCCAGTACGTCACTATTACCGGCACGATCCATAATTTCCTCAAGGGCTGCTATACTGAGCGTTCCCCGGTCGGTCTGGGACAACGGGAAGGTCATCACTTCGGTTAGCTTGGTCTCGGCGATATTGTGGATGCCGGCGGGCACTCCCAGAGTGACCAGACCAGCACCCGACCGGGCCGCGGCCTGGGCAGCCATCACAGCCGCTCCGGACATGCCCCGTGAACCGGCGATTACCAGCACCCGCCCGAAATTGCCCTTATGCTCGGTGCCCGTACGCCGGGGCCACCACTCCCGCACCAGCCGGTCGGTAATTAAGTATCGGTAACCCATTGTGCTGTCATTTTCGCCCAAGGTACTGTTCCTGTTTTTACTTAAAATGGTGCTCTTGCCCTTATCTTTCGTGCTGCCGGCAGTTACTGCGGCGGGAATGGATATATCTGCAACATGCAGTTCACCCACGTATTTTTGGGCGGTAGGCAGTACCAGGCCCAGCTTAGGCAGGGCAAAGGTCACCGTATGTTTGGCTATAATGCACGGGCCGTTGGCCAGGCCGGTGTCGGCTTCTAGCCCCGAGGGTATGTCTATAGCCACCACGGGCTTCCCACTGGCATTAACGGCCTCAATGACGGATACCATCTGATCTCGCACTGCTCCTGTAAAGCCTGTCCCGTACAAGGCATCCACCACCAGGTCGGCCTTCATTAACGCCAGCCGGAACAGGTTGGTGTCACTGTTTTTAATTATCTGGAAGACTTTCTGCCCCATCTTCTGCCAAATGTTTAAATTAATCAGGGCATCACCCTTGATCTTCTCTGCCTCCGCAGCCAAGAAAATCTGGACTTCAGCTCCCCGGTTAAATAAATGCCGTGCCACCACAAAGCCGTCACCGCCGTTATTGCCTTTGCCTGCAATAACGACAACAGTACGGTCGGCTAGGTTGCCCAGAAGGGTAGAAACTAAATCAGCCACTTTGAGCCCGGCATTTTCCATCAGCACCACGCTGGGGATGCCATATTCCTTGCTGGCCTTTTGGTCCATTGCACCCATTTCTTGCGCAGTTACCAGCCGCATTTGTATCACTCTCCCTTAGATATCACCGTAGCAAAGGCTACCGCCCGCCCCTGGTCATGAGATATGGACAACAGTACTTTATCGACATGACCGGTCCGGGCAATTTGTACAGCCGCACCGGTAAGTATTACTTGCACCGGCTGATTGCCGCCGCCACGGATCTCCACTTCATGCCAGACCGTAACCCCGGTGCCTAGAGCCTTGAAAACCGCTTCTTTAGCGGCAAACCGGGCAGCTAGGCCGGGCCAGGGATTGTGGCGGCGCATACAAAAAGCAATTTCCCAGGGTGTAAAAACACGGTTTAAAAATCTTTCTCTTCGAGAGGCCGCCTTTTTTATCCTTTCGATTTCTATTATATCAGTGCCTATGCCAATTATCCCATGTTAGATCAACACTCTTTCCAAATAAATTTATTAACTAATACTGTCATGGTTCAACGCGCTAAATGAAAAACCTGCCTATGAGCAGGTTTAAAATTTGCTTATTCATTTACATTCTTAACTAGTAATTTGGTACATATACGTATATGAGCAAAAAGGCGTGGTGATTAAAAACCAATTATTTTGCGCAATTTTTTAGCCTGTGCTCTGCTCACAGGCACTTTGCTTTGTTCTTCGTCATCAACTACCAGGTTATAGGTGCCGTTAAAGAAGGGCACTATTTCTTTTACTTTGTGCAAATTAACCAGGTAGCAGCGGTGGGTTCGGAAAAAAAACTGAGGATTGAGCCGGGCTTCCAGTTCTTTTAAAGTAAAGCGGATGACCAGCTTATCACAATAGGTTTTTATATAAATATAATCCTGCTCAGAAAAGGCGTAGAAAATATCCGATTCAGCAAGTAGTATGGTTTTGCCCTGCTTTTCCACCGGGATGCGATCTAGCTTAATTTGAGACGTAACGGGTTTGTTAGAGCCGTCTTCCGGGTTTTGGATTTTTTCATTATCGTTGGCAGGTTTTTGGTAGAACATGGTTAGCTTATCGATGGCTTTTTTGAGTCGGCCTGGTTCCACTGGTTTTAAAAGGTAATCTATTGCGTTGACTTCAAAAGCTTTAAAGGCATATTCATCATCGGCTGTGACAAATATCACCTTGGGCGGGTTAGGCAGTTTCTGGATGGCCTCACTCAATTCCAATCCTGTCATGTCGGGCATGAACACGTCTAAAAAAAGCACCTGGTATTCCAGTGCTTTGACCAGTGCCAGGGCCTCCTGGGCGCTTGCAGCCTCTCCTATAATTTCGATATTTTTAAAGCTGCTTAACAGGTAACGTAGCTCATGGCGTGCGGAGTTTTCATCGTCAACGATTAGGGCCTTTAATTTCAATTATATCCCCCTTCCTTTTCGTTGAGCTGAATAAACAAAATTATAAGCACTGGCTGTTACATGATAAAATTTACTCCGCTTTAAATATATACAATAATTAAAATAAACTACTCATAGCATTATTCGACGGCATATGTGCTATTCCTGCACTAATAAATAAAAAGCATGCTGGATAAAAAGAGCCGGTTCACTGTTGGTGAAACCAGCTCTTTGTTAACTATTTATGATTTTAGGAAGGTCGTTGTGAGACATGGTTTTATCATCCGCATGATGGCTTTGGTTAATTTCGCTGTCGTTGCCCTGGTTTATTATTTCAAAGCATATATTATGGATGTGCTCACTAATGCGTAAAAATGAATTGATTAAATCCAGGTGCAGTGAGCTGGTGGAAATGGATAGCGCGGTGCCTTCTTTAAGCCGTTTAAAGTGCTGTGCTCGCAGATGTCTTTCCATGCGGGCGAACTTGGGGCATTCTTTGATGGCTGCATTGGCCAGCTCGGTATCGTTGGAAGCCAGGGCCACATTGGCTACGCGCATTAAATCGACCAGCCGGAGGTGCATATCCTTGATCTCTTTCCAGCCTGCCTCGGAGAATTGAGACTGCTGTTTTATCTTGCAGTTGGCTAGATAAGTAATATCCTTTTCGATAATATCTCCAATGTGCTCTAAATCGGCCACGATATGCATATGGCTCATAGACCGGTAAAATTCTTTGCTGGAGAGTGGCTGGCGCATCACATTGGTTAAGTAATCGGTTAAGGACTTGCTCAGTAAATCCAGGTAGTCTTCTTGTTTATTGATTTTTTCTAGAAGCTTTGTATCGCTTCTTTCAAATATTTTAATAATAGATTGGATCATGATGTAAACCTGATCGGCGGCGTTACCTATTTCCTTGGTCGCTAGCCCCAGAGCAATGGATGGTGTATTAATTAATTTTTCATCCAGGTATTTGGGTGTTAACTGTTTTTCACGAGACCCTTTACGGTCCGGGACAATTAATTGCAGCACCCTGGCAAATTGATTTGTAAACGGTAAAAACAAAATCGCAATACCGATATTAAAAAAAGTATGGGCGTTGGCCACCTGGTACCCCGGTACGGCTGTGATTTTAGTCATTAGTAGGGCATAGGGATTGACAAAGGGCAGCAACACCAGCACACCGGTTACTTTAAACAGCAGGTGGGCCGCGGCCACCCGCTGGGCCTCTCTTGACGAGCCCAGACTGGAAAGCAGCGCCGTAAAAGAAGTACCAATGTTGGCCCCGAATAGAAGGTAGATGGCGGAGTGCAGTGACACCAAGTCCTGCATGGCCATAATCATGATTACGCCTAATGATGCCGCACTGCTGTGTACTAAAAATGTAAAGAGTGCGGCGGCGGCAATGGCCAGCAGCGGGTAGTCACTGGCGCTCATCAGCATTTGGCGGAAAAAGAGTTCGTCTTTCAGCGGCTGCATGGTATCAGCCATGAATTTAAGGCCTAAGAAAAGCAGCCCGAAACCCATCAGCACCTGGCCCACTCGTCTGTAATGATCCCGTTTGGTAAAAAATATAATGATGGCACCGATGCCCACAATTGGTAAGGATATTTCAGTAACTTTAAGGGCGATTAGCTGGGCTGTAACGGTGGTTCCAATATCTGCGCCTAAGATTACCCCCAGGGTTTGTTTTAACGACATGATGGATGCGCTGGTTAAACCTACTAAAATTACGGTGGTGGCAGTGCTGCTCTGAAAGAGCATAGTAACCAGTGCACCCACGATAAGCGCTGAGAAGCGGTTGTGAGTGAGGGTGCTGAGGATGCTCCTAAGCCTGTGTCCGGCAATTTTTTGCAGGCCTTCACTCATGATATACATTCCGTATAGCAAAAGCCCCATGCCGCCCAGCAAGCCCCAAAGCACGGTTTTGCCTAGCTCCATTGCCCGACACCTCCTTAAAAGCTTTTAATAGTTATATCGTTATGTTAAATAATGTTAATTGTATAATAAATTTGTATTATATTGTATTAAAAAAATTGTAGCACAATTTTCATAATTTATGCAATAGAATGGTATCAGATTGTTTTAGAGGTTTTGTCAAAATATTCTTTGCATCAGGGTGCTATATTTTGGATGATAAGTTTGAAAATTTTTGTCTTTCTTCTTCTCTGAGTACACGCCTAAGCACCTTTCCCACGATGTTTTGGGGCAGTGCGGGTCGGAATTCCACATGTTTAGGTACTTTGTATCTGGCCAGATTAGCTCTGCAGTATTGGATGATTTCCCTTTCGGTGGCCTGCTTGCCTTCTTTTAGTACGATGAACGCTTTGACGGTTTCACCACGGTACGGATCTGGCACGCCAACCGTCACTGCTTCCAGTATTTTGGGATGTTCAAACAAAACTTCTTCAATTTCCCGAGGGTAAATATTATAGCCGCCCGCTATAATAATATCTTTTTTGCGGTCTACAATATAGCAGTACCCTTCGTCGTCCATCCAGGCAATATCACCTGTATAAACCCAGCCATTTTTTAGTATATTGGCGGTTTCTTCGGGCATATTCCAGTACCCTTTCATCACCTGGGGCCCTCTGACGCAAAGTTCGCCGGATTCACCCGGGGCTAGTTCCCGTTCTCCAGTTTCTAAGTCCATTATTTTGCAGTCCGTGTCGGGCAACGGAATACCGATAGAACCAACCTTGCGCCGGTTCAGCAGGGGATTGCAATGCGTCACTGGGGAGGCTTCCGACAGGCCGTAGCCTTCTACTAATAATCCTCCTGTCAACATTTCAAATATTTCCACTACTTCCATTGGCAGGGGTGCCGAGCCGCTCATGCAGCTTTTAATGGTTTTAATGCCGTATTCCTGTACATTGGGATAATTATTTACGGCAATGTACATAGTGGGCACGCCCGGGAATATAGTTGGTTTTTCGTTCTTAATCAATTCCAGGCATTCCCTGATATTGAACTGGGCCATGATAATCATTGTGGCAGCGTTCATAATGCTTAGATTAAGGCAGCTGGTCATGCCGTAGGAATGGAAAAAAGGCAGTGCACTGAGCACTTTTTCTTTGCCGTAGTCCAATGTTTCAATCCACTCGGTAACTTGGAGGGTATTGGCGGTAAGGTTGCGATTGGTTAGCATGGCACCTTTGGACACGCCGGTGGTGCCGCCGGTGTACTGGAACACAGCTACATCTTCATCCATATTTACGGGCACTTGCTGGAATTGGAGCGGGTACTGAGGCAGCAGTACCTCTGCCTGGATGGCGTTTTCGTCAATAGCGCCGGCAGGCTTGCCCAGTGCGAAAACAATAACGTTTTCCAGCGCTGTACGGCTGCGCACGTTTTTAATGCGCTGGTATAGGGCATCGTAAGCAATTATGGTTTGAGCGCCCGAGTCTTTTAAAATATACTCCAGTTCCCTTTCTACATACATGGGGTTAACCTGCACTACAATGGCACCTAATTTCAAGGTGGCTAAAAAGCCCAGTATGTACTGGGGGCAATTGGGGGTCATTATAGCCACCCGGTCACCTTTTTTTACGCCCAATGCTGCCAGAGCACCAGCGCATTGATTGACCATCCCCGCCAGCATTTGGTAAGAATACCTGGTGCCGGCGAATACAACAGCAGCTCGCTCCGGGAAATCCTTGGCCGATTTATCCAGATACTGGGGTATGGTTATGTCCGGGTAATGAAGATGCGGCCGCACATTGGGGGAGTAATTTTTATACCATACTTTGTTTAAATCGACCATTAATATACACCTCTATATTTTCTTTATACACCTCCATACTATGTTTAGATTTTATTTATGCTGCTGAAAAATTATTAACATGTACCCATATGACACCAATACTGTATGGAAAAACCGTTTACATGTGTGATGGGGTCAGACCTTGACATTTGACACTTAACTACGTGTCAAATGTCAAGGTCTGACCCCATCCACTACATCCACTATCGATGCTGCTGTAAACCAATCAACTCGCCTTTTCCACCCTTACGGCGCATACCTTCAGTTCCGGTATCTTGGACAACGAGTCTTTCGCCGGGTTGGTCAGCTTATTTATAGCCACTTCCGGGAAGTGGAACGAGGTAAATACCAGCCCTTGGGGTACTACTTTGCTTATACGGGCTGCTATCTTCACCTGGCCGCGGCGGGAGGATACTTGGGCCATATCGCCGTCGGCGATGCCCAGGGAGGCGGCATCCGCCTGATTAATTTCCAGGTATTCGGTGCCATAGTGCACTTCCAGGGCACCGGTACGTTGGGTCATAGTACCGGTGTGGTAGTGGAAATACCGCCGCCCGGTGCTTAACAACAGTGGGTAGCCGGCATCGGGCATTTCCGCCGGGGGAATATACTCTACCGGGTTAAATTTGCCCAAGCCTCGCAAAAACTTATCCTTATGCAGGTAAGTGGTGCCCGGGTGGTTGGCGTTGGGACAGGGCCACTGGATGTCTCCCTGCTCCAGTCGGGCATAGGATATACCTGCATAAGTCGGGGTTAGCAAGGCCATTTCATCGAAGATGTCGGAGGCAGTGGCATACTGCATGGGATAGCCCATTGCGGCAGACACGGCACAGATTATCTGCCAGTCCGGCCGGGCGTTGCCTACCGGGTCGATGGCCTTGCGCACCCGCTGCACCCGGCGCTCAGTGTTGCTGAAGGTGCCGTCTTTTTCGGCAAAGCTGGCCGCAGGTAGTACCACGTCAGCCAGGGCAGCCGTTTCAGTAAGGAAGATGTCTTGTACCACCAGAAAGTCCAATTTCTCTAGAGCATGTACTACATGGTTGCTGTCGGGGTCAGACAGCACGGGGTTTTCTCCCATGATGTACATACCTTTCAACTCGTCCGTACCGGCTTTATCCATCATTTCACCCACGGTCAGGCCGGGCCGGGCAGGTAGTTCGGCAACGTGCCAGGCTTTGGCAAACTTAGCCCGCTGGTCATATGCGGTGACTGCCTGGTAGCCTGTGAAAACACTGGGTAGCGCGCCCATGTCACAGGACCCTTGCACATTGTTTTGGCCCCGCAGCGGGTTGACACCGCTGCTCTCTTTGCCGATCTGCCCGCAGAGCATGGCCAGGTTAGCTACGGCTAACACGTTATGGGTGCCGCAAATGTGCTGGGTAATTCCCATCGTATATAAAATGGTGGCTTTTTGCGCTCGGGCATAGCCCCGGGCTACTTCTCTTATCGTTTCTGCGGAAATGCCCGTAATTTGCTCGGCCAATTCCGGAGTATATTTGGCCACAATAGCTTTAAAGGCCTCAAAATCTTCGGTGCGGCCGGCCACGAAATCATTGTTCCACAGTTCCTCAGCAATAATGACATGGGCCAAAGCGTTAAGCAATGCAATGTCGGAGCCTGATTTAAGCTGCAAGTGTACGTTAGCCAGTTCCGCCAGCTCGGTGCGCCGCGGGTCTACCACTACTAGGGTGGCGCCGTTGCGCTGGGCCTTTTTAGCTTTCAGGCTGATAATGGGGTGCGCTTCCGTGGTATTGGTGCCGATGGCCAAAATAAAGTCGGCTCCGGCGATTTCAGCAATACTGTTGGTCATTGCCCCGCTCCCAAATGCATTCGCCAGACCGGCGACGGTAGGAGCGTGTCAGAGACGGGCACAGTGATCAATACTGTTGGTACCGAGTACCGCGCGGGTGAATTTCTGCAGCAAATAGTTTTCTTCATTGGTACAGCGAGCCGAGCTGAGTACCGCCAGCGCGTCACTGCCGTATTGTGCTTTGACCTGACCAAGCTTTTGGGCTACCAAGCCAATGGCTTCATCCCAGGTAGCCTTCACGAATATGCCGTTTTTTTTAATAAGCGGTGTGGTTAAGCGGTCGGGGTGGTGAATAAACCCGTAGCCGAAGCGTCCCTTGACGCACAGTGCCCGGCCATTGACGTCGCCGTCGCAGGAGGTAACTCCCACCACCTTATTGTCCTTGACGTTGAGATCAAAACTGCAGCCTGTACCGCAGTACGGGCAGGTGGTTTTGACCTTGCGCACTTCCCAGGTGCGGGCTGCTCTGCGCAGCCTTTTTTCCTGCAGAGCACCTACCGGGCATACTGCAACGCAGTTGCCGCAAAAAACGCAGTCCGAAGCCGCCAGGGACACGTCCATAGCCGGGGTGATTTTGGCATTAAAGCCACGGTTAGTAAATTCAACGATGCTGTTGCCCTGGATTTCGGCACAGGCACGCACACATCTGCCGCACAAGATACATTTATTCATATCTCTTACGATAAAGGGGTTATCGTCCTCTAAAGGATAGCAATGCCTTTCACCCTCAAAGGACCCGGTTTTAACACCGTACAGGTAGGCGTAATCTTGCAGCCGGCAGTCCCCGCTTTTGCCGCAGGTGAGGCAGTCCAACGGGTGGTTGGCCAGCATTAACTCCAGTACCGTTTTCCTGGCTTCCTGGACCGCCGGTGAATCAGCGTGTACCACCATGCCCTCTGTAGCCACGGTGACACAGGAGGCAGGCAGATTGCGTATGCCCGCTATTTCCACCACGCACATTCGGCAGGCCCCAAACTTGGTTAGCTCCGGGTCATGGCAAAAGGTAGGTATAAACACCCCTGCCTGGTGGGCGGCCTCAAGCACGGTGGCCCCCTGGGGAACGGTTACGGTTATGTCGTTAATAGTTAATGTAATTTCCGTCACCGTCAAGTATCCCTTCCTTCCCGGTGTTTAATTGGTCAATTGAGTAACCGGCAGTAGCAGTTGAATTGCAGGTCAGGCAGTCCTACGGGTGGCTGGCCGGCAGTTGTTCCGGTGTGGTGCTGCGTCATTGTAAATGGCCTCAAATTGGCAACCCGGCAGGCAGGCGCCGCATTTGATACACTTATCTACGTCGATGAAGTAGGGCTTTTTCTTCCCGCCTGTAATAGCTCCTGCAGGGCAATTTTTGGCACATTTGCTGCAGCCCTTGCATTTATCAGGGTCAATTTGGTACACCAACAGGGCGCTGCAGGCACCGGCCGGACAGCGCTTATCCTGGATATGGGCCAGGTATTCATCCCTATAATAGAGTATAGTAGACAAAATGGGGTTGGGGCAGGTTTGGCCCAGCCCGCACAGGGCAGTATTTTTAACCACTCGTCCTAGGCGTTCAAGGGTATCTAAATCTTCCATTCTGCCTGCACCGCTGCAGAGTCGGTTCAAAATTTCCAGCATTCGCTTAGTGCCTTCCCGGCAGGGGGTGCACTTGCCGCAGGATTCAGTTTGGGTGAAACTAAGGAAGAATTTGGCCACGTCCACCATACAGGTAGTTTCGTCCATGACCACCAGGCCCCCTGAGCCCATCATAGCCCCGGCGGCGGTAAGCGAATCATAGTCCACCGGTAAATCCAAGTCTTCCTCACGGATACAGCCACCGGAGGGCCCGCCTATTTGCACAGCTTTAAATCTTTTGCCGTTTTGAATGCCGCCGCCAACGGAATATATAATATCCCGGAGTGAAATACCCATCGGTACTTCGGCCAGCCCCGTATTGTTAATTTTTCCGGTCAGGCAGAATACTTTACTGCCTTTGCTTTCCTCAGTACCCATAGAGGTGTACCAATCGCTTCCGCGGTTAATGATAAAAGGTACGTTAACGTATGTTTCTACGTTATTCAGATTGGTTGGTTTCCCCCAGAGCCCCTGGTTAGCCGGGAAAGGAGGGCGTACCCGTGGCATGCCGCGGTTCCCTTCTATAGATGTTAACAGAGCGGTCTCTTCGCCACATACAAAAGCGCCCGCTCCGGCCTTAATCTTGATTTTAAAGTTAAAACCGGTATCCAGAATATTATTGCCCAGCAGACCGTACTTTTCAGCCTGAGCAATGGCTGTTTGCAGCCGTTTAATGGCTAGGGGATATTCAGCCCTCACGAAAATATAGCCTTCATCGGCGCCTACAGCGTACCCACAGATGGCCATTCCTTCCAGAACGGAGTGCGGGTCCCCTTCCAGTACACTGCGGTCCATAAAAGCGCCGGGATCGCCCTCGTCAGCGTTGCAAACTACATATTTTTTAGCTCCCACGGCCTGGTAAACAAAGCCCCATTTCATACCGGTGGGGAAACCGCCGCCACCCCGGCCGCGCAGGCCGGATTTTTTGATTTCTTCAATGATATCGAGCTGTTGCATGCTTAAGGCTTTTTCCAAGGCCTTATAACCATCGGTGGCCACGTAATCTGTAAGGCTTTCGGGATTGGTGCGCCCTAACCGCGAGGTTACCGTGCGCACCTGTTTACTGTAAAATGGATAGTCATTCATTTTGGTAATATTCTCATAAAGAGCAGTAGAGCCTTCTGAAATTTGCATCACAGCCCATTCCTCAACAGGATGCCTATTGATAATATGGCTTTCCAGTAAGTAAGGTACCTTATCGGGTGTCATATCCCCATAGATCACGCCGGCAAAGCCCGGCAGGGAAATTTCAACCGTAGGCTCTCTGAAGCATATACCTATACAGCTAGTGAAGTCTATGTCAATATGCATATTTTTACTGGCTGCTTCATGCTGGATGGCCGCCATTACTTTATCTCCCCCGGCAGCAATGCCACATGTCCCCAGGCCAACTATAACACGGCTTCTGTTGAATTTTTCTATATATTGATCTGTACACCGAGCATGCAATTCGCTTAGATGGCCCATTTTAGCCTCCTACTCGTATTTATCAAGAATTTTCGGCACGTCTTTAGCGGCCAATCGTCCATGAGTATCATCATTTACCATTAAAACAGGGCCTTGTCCGCAGGCACCTAAACAGGCCACTGTTTCCAAGGTGTAGCGCAAGTCTTTGGTGGTGCCGTTTTCAGCTACACCAAGTTTTTCAGCAGCTGCATCCAGGATTTTGGCTCCGCCTCTAACATGGCAGGCTGTTCCCTGACAGACGCGAATGATATTGCGTCCCCTGGGTTGTAGGTGAAACTGGGAATAAAAAGTGGCTACACCGTAAGTCTTGCTGAAGGGAACCTTAATTTCAGCTGAGATTTTTTTCATCACGTCCCCGGACAGGTATCCGAAGATTTCCTGCGCTTCTTGCAGCAGCGGGATTAAAGAACCTTCCACATTAAGATACTTATCAATTACTTTTTGCAATTCCTGGTACTGTGCCTCCCGGGTTTGCTCACAATGACAGACTGACAAAATGTTCCCTCCCCCCAGCTTAATCAACTAATTATCAAGCTAATGATTAACGCGGAAATCCAAAACTCTCTCTTCGGTGATTAGTATGTGTATGCGTACGTCGTGCTCGGCGGGGTAAACATTGGATCTGACCTGCAGTTCAAAGGCCAGGGATACCAGCGTTGTGTCAACCCTGGTGCCGGGCAGAAAACGATCGTAAAAGCCCCCACCGTAACCAATCCGATTGCCCGCGGTATCGAAGGCTACCCCGGGCACAATAACCATGTCGATTTCCCCTGGGTCCACCGGCCGTACGTACTGGGGCTTGGGTTCAAAGATTCCCCAGGGGCCCGGGGTTAAATCATCAGGGAAATGAAGTACCTGCGACGGTATAAGCTTTTTGTTGGGCACGTCGGTAATAGGCAACAGCAACCGCTTGCTTTGCTGTAGAGCGTTTTCCAGAATGGATGCAGTTTGTACCTCGTTGCGAAAGTCGACATAAGCCATCACTGTGGCGGCCCGACGGTATTCTGGCAGAGCCAGCAATTTGGTGACAATTGTTGCGCTATTATCCTTTAATTTCTGCAACGGTAGGGCATTGCGCCGGGCAATTACATCCTTCCTTAATTCTAGCTTAGACACGTTAATTCCTCCAAGAATAATTGTGTTATATTTAGCCGGTAGGATAGTTATTGGCAGTGACAAAAACAATGACTACTATGCCATTCTCATTATACCACTTGGATGCATTAATTTGTCGAAATAATAAATCCTCCCGTGTTTCGGGGAGGATTTGCATAGGACTATGTTAATAATGTGACACTAAATACTTTACAATGTGTATACATGACTGCCCGGTAGTATGCTGATGTTATTTTTCTGCAGTACCTCGATGGCTTCGTCTATCTGTTCCACCCTGAAAACTACCAGGGCGGCGTTGGTGGATTTTTGCACAAATGCGTACAAGTATTCAATATTTATATTGACTTGCTGTAGTACATCTAATACGCTGGCCAGGCCGCCGGGTTCGTCTTTTATTTCCACAGCAATGACATCTGTAGAGCTAACGGTGAAACCGGCTTCTTTAAGCACCTGCAATGCCGCGTCGGGGTCATTGACAATTAACCGCAGTATGCCGAAATCAGCAGTATCGGCAATGGACATTGCCCGAATGTTAATGTTGTTGTCGCCCAGTACTCTGGTTACCTGAGCTAGACGCCCGTATTTATTTTCCAAAAAGACAGATATTTGTTTTACCTTCATCTAACTCGCTCCTTTCTATGCCTATTCGTAAAAGTCGGTGATTATATTTCTCGCTTACACTACTATTTAAGCTTTACCTTCGCTGCGGGGGATAAGTACGAGGTTCCACCAGCTTGATGTGTGCAGATATGCCACAGCAAACATACCAAACGGGCAGTTGTCCGAAAATTTTGCTTTGCGATGAAAGGAAGTTTCTCAAATTGTCCAGTGACTCAATATCCTCTGATGTAACTCTTGCTACGGAAAGTTTTTATGCGATTATATAGAAAGTTATCAAACTTTCTCCCTTTCCCCACTTGATTATAGAAAAAGGATAACACAACTTGTTCTTAAACAAAAGGATTTTTCACAACTTTTCCAATATCCACGGGCGAAATTATGCTGGCCTGGTAATCCCAGTAGAATAGCTATTCGACAAAAATCGTCAAATGACCGGTGAATTATCACCCACAGGTCAAACTCCTTATTGTCAAGTTATCAACAGACTTATCCACATTATCCACATGGAAAACTAATCGTAGCCATGTTCAGCAAAACTATTGTTAGCAAAATAAACAAATCCAGATAAATTAATAATCTTTAATAGCAAGGGTTTTGGGCTATACGCCAACCCAGAGCTTTGTGGATAAGTTGTGAATTACTTTGTGTATAAAATGCAGCTTTCTAGGTTTAGTACAGGCTGCAGGTTAATACCGGTCCTGGCCTAGCGGTAAATTGGGTATCGCGTTTAAGGTCAGGGGGGCAAAATCGCCGCGCATATATTTATGGTAGGCTGCGCAACCAATCATTGCCGCATTGTCAGTGCACAGTAACGGCGGAGGGTAAACCACCCGCTTGCCTTCTCGGGCTGCACGGCAGGCCATTTCCCGCCTTAATAGCTGGTTAGCCGCTACCCCGCCGGCCAGCATAATGGTACCGGTTTGGTGATGCCGGGCGGCAAATAGGGTTTTATCAACCAGCACATCCACCGCGGCTCGCCTAAAACTGGCCGCTACGTCGGCCTTATTTATCGGCAGTCCTTTTTGTTCGGCCCGATGCAGATAATTTATCACTGCTGTTTTCAGTCCGCTGAAACTAAAGTCCAGGCTGCCTTCAGCAAGATAGGACCGGGGCAAGGGTACGGCGGTATCATCGCCGGATGCGGCCAGTTCGTCAATTAGTGGTCCGCCCGGATAACCCAGGCCCAGCACCCGGGCTACTTTGTCAAATGCTTCGCCTGCGGCGTCGTCCCGGGTAGCCCCCAAAAGCTCGTACTGACCAAAACCGGAAATCAACACCAGGTCGGTATGCCCTCCCGACACGACCAGGCAAATAACCGGAAAAGCCGGTTCGGGTTCACTTAAAAAGTTGGCGCTGACGTGACCCTCCAGGTGGTTAACACCGATTAGAGGTATGTCCAGCCCAAAGGCAATCGCTTTAGCTGCGGCTACGCCTACCAGCAGCGCACCCACCAGACCGGGACCGTAAGTGACGGCTACAGCGTCCAGTCTGTCAAAATTAATACCGGCCTCATCGAGTGCTTCCCGGATAACGTGGTTGATCAGCTCCAGGTGCTTGCGGGAGGCGACCTCTGGTACAACACCGCCAAATTTACGGTGTACGTCTACCTGGGAGGATATGATATTAGCTTTGACGGTAGTGCCGTCAACTAAAACGGCCGCCGCGGTTTCATCGCAAGATGTTTCCACGCTTAATATGGTTACACTCATTAACTTTTTATTCTCCTTTAGGTTATCTCATTGCATAATATTTGCGTTGGTTAAGGTAGTATTTTTTATAAAACTATTGTAACACCGGTTTCCTTTATCTATAGCTTGCATAATAATAATTTAAAAGAGCTTAAAGGTGGGCCAATGAAAATACGCGTGCTTTCCTACAATATTAGATACTGTCGCGGTATGAACGGCAAGGTTTCTTTAAAGGTAGTGGCATCTGCCATCGCTGGTACGCATCCTGATCTAGTGGGCCTCCAGGAAGTTGACTGTTTCAATCCCCGCAGCTCCTTTGCTGACCAGACGGCTAAACTAGGCAGTATGTTAGGTATGTACCATATTTACGGGCCAAATGTCACCTGGGGCGGTGTGGCCCGGTTTGGTAACGCCGTATTGTCCCGCTACCCCATTGTTTATTGGCAGAATTACCTGCTGCCCAGCCAGGGCGAACAAAGAGGGCTGCTCCGGGTGGAAATTAAGCTTGCCGGACAGATCGTGGTTTTTTTAAACACCCACCTAGGGCTGAATCATCAAGAACGATTACAGCAGGTGGACAAAATTATAGAGGTCTCCGGTGGCGTGTCCGGGCCGCTGCTGCTGGCCGGGGATTTTAACGCCAGCCTGGAGAGTGAGGAAGTTGTTCGCCTGCAAACAGTACTGCAAACCGGTGATCTAACCGGGGCCGGATTGACCTTCCCTTCTGATCAGCCCAAATACAAAATTGATTACATTCTTTATTCCAATCACTGGATTTTGAACGAATCCAGGGTTTTTGCTAGCCAGGCGTCGGATCATCTGCCGCTGGCTACAGTAGTAGAGCTTCCCCGGGTGATGTAGTGAGCGGGCATATAGTGAGTAGCACTGCAATTTAGATTTTATGGCCCAGTTCAGTCAAAACATCCTGAAAAACCTGGCCGGCACTTTCATGGACGACCACTGCCGCTTCATCGTCATAAGGAGTAGGAGTGTTGTTAATGATTACAATTTCCTTGGCATAACTTGGTAAACCGGCCACAGGATATACAGTAAGGCTGCTGCCTACTACCAGCAGGAGCTGACAGCCCGAAATCTCAAAGGTGACCTGGTAGTAGTCATCATTCATCTGGTCTTCAAACAACACCACGTCCGGCCGCAATACACCGCCGCATTTAAGGCAACGGGGTGGATTTTCACCTTTGTAAAAGCATTGCTCCAGGTGGTTAAAGCTGTAGGAGGCCCGGCAATCCATGCAGTGGCAGGTGCGCAGGTGTCCATGCACTTCCCATACCTGGATGGAGCCGGCCTTTACGTGCAGGCTGTCGATATTCTGAGTAATTACCCCGTCCAGCAGCCCTTTCTTTTCCAGCTGGGCTAGGGCCAGATGGGCGACGTTGGGCTGGGCATCGTTAAAGGAGGTCCAGCGTTTCAGGTTTGTGCTATAAAAAAGGGCGGGGTCTCTGCGCAGTGCGGTGAGACTGGCTGTTTTGGCCGGGTCGTGCTTTTCCCAAAGACCGGTGCCCGGGCTGCGATAGTCGCGAATGCCACTTTCCGTACTAATGCCTGCCCCGGTAAGGGCCAGTGTTTTATTGGATTCCTGGATTAAACGAGCAATTTCTTTGATTTTTTGATCATATGACAAAATTAATACCTCCATTCTTCTTAATGGCTTAATTACCTTGAGAACATTTTTTACTGTCAACTTTTTATCGAGCAGGATATAGTATGGTTTTTGTTGAAAAATGTAATTAATACTTACAGAAGGAGGAAAGTCTTATGCCTGCATTTATTAATAACCTATTAAGCCGGGTTGGGCTGGCTCAAAAGCCCGTAAAACAAACTAAAAAAGTAGTTACTCCGAGTGTGAAAAGTGACGCTTTTTTAAAAATTGTCGCTGTTATTGATGGTATGGTAGAAGAAGGTATAACCAGGCTAAAGAAAGTGGAAGACAATTATGCAGTGATTTATCTGCAGGGTGATAAAAAGATTCTGCATATCACTAAAAACGTCGATCCTCCCCATACATTTTTCCTGTATTCCGGGGCCAACCGGGTAGCCCGGGAGATGGATGCGCCCGGCCTGCGGGTGGTTTCTAAAAATGAGGCAAAACAAAAAAAATACGGGTCAGTAAAAGCAGTATATACTGGTATCAATACCGATGTGGTTAAGGATATGCTAAAGATGATGGATAGCGATAAGACGGCCTGATACAAATAAAACACCGGTGCTAAAAGGGTAATTTGATGAATGCTTCTTTTAGTACCGGTGTTTGTCTCTAGCTATTAATCAACCACTTGCTTGCCGCAGAAGCTGCAATACTTGCCACCGGCGGGCAGTTCTTTGCCGCAATCCGCGCAAATAGGCACTTCGGGCTGTAGCTCCCCAATTTGCTTTTCCAGTTCTTTCATTTCTCTTTCCAGTTCCTTGGTGTCGCTAAGTAGTCTTTCCAATTCCTTTGTCATGTCATCCTGGCCGGACTGTTGCTGGTAATACAATGCACCGATGCCGGCCAGGTTATTTTCCATTTCTCTTTCCATCTTTTTCATTTCATACTTCATTTTGGTGACTTCAAATAGCTCTGAGGACTTTTTAGAAATATCCCTTGCTTTGTCGCCAGCTATACCGCTAAGATCTCTAGCTTGGTTGCCCAGTTGCTTGGCACTCTCAGCCATTTTTTGGACAAAACCCATACAATCACCTCCTTATTAACTTATATTCTGCGTGCCCACAGTCAATCCTTTTCCGTAATTATTCGGAATACAAAAAAGAGCGGCAGCTGCCGCTCACTTTGTGGGCTTGTCTTTTATATTTTATTCGCTGCAAGTTATGTGGAAGTGATTATGCTGAATTTTTACGGTATGCACAGCGCCGCAATCGGGACATTGCTTGGATTCCCCATCCTTATAGCGAATCTCACCGATATGTTTATTACAGCAGGTTATTTCAATGCTAATAATTTGACTGTTCTCACGAAAGTTTATCCGGTAATCCAATTTTTTAGTATTCAATTTTAATCACCCCAATTTACCTTATTTTACCTCGATAATATAATTTTTAAACTAGAGAAAAACTGTTAAATAATACCTTTTGAGACAAGAACCTGCTATAGGGTGGCCGAACCGCCATGCCGCTTAGCTGCCATATTAACTGCTACCAGTGCGTCATACACCGTATCGATAAGGTGCACACAGCCGTCACCCTGACCTAAAACTACGGCAATTTGTTTTTTAACCGGATTGTTGGCGTCATAACCCGCCAACTGCTGTAAAAAAACATTGGCCTCCATGCAAACATTATCCGGTGCACGAAGTAATATGCCATCGGCCCTGGTGATTACCAGGTTGTTTTCCGTGTCCAGCTCAACGCTCATTTCATGATAAGAATCACTAAATGTGGCGACTACTCGGTAACCATCACCCGGCACCGCATAAACGGACTGCGAGATAAACCGGTTGAACAAAATGCTGGTGCGTTTGTAATCTGAATAATCCCAGGTTTTACTCACCCTGTCGAGGTTGCTGTAATAGCGACAGGTATTTAGATAAAACTTGTCCCAATACTTGTTGTAATCAGCAGCTGAAGCAAAACCCCGTTCATTTAACAAAAAAGTTTCCGATTGGATAACGCCTCGTATTGTTTCTTTAAATAGTGCGCGCGGAAAAGGACCCAGGTGAGCCACTGCTTTATTAATGGCCGGCCCGCAGTTAAAATAAGCCTCTATGCCATGCAGCCCGGGGACGTCCGAAATAGTCACAGGTAGTGAATAGGTTTCCCAGGTGGCTTCCATGATTTTAAAGCTGATCGGGTCCACTCGCAACCGGGCACCAACCTCACAATCGGTACCGCGGTAAATCGTTTCTGCGTTAAGCTGCCCTTTTGGCTGTTGCTCTGCGCCTATTGCAGCATCAGCATTATTTGCAGCAGCTGTATTACCCGAAGTAGGCGGGTTAAGGCGCACAGAGGTATGCCAGTGGCGTTGAAAAATATTAATCATGGTTTCACTCCTCTGACTCATTATACCGAAAAATAAACGTTTTGTTAGTCCTTGATATAAAAAAGTTAAAAATAAAAGCACCTCTCCTTTGCAAAGGTGCTTAAGGTTTAATATTTATTTACTGTCCGCGCTGCTTTCTTTAATCAGATTTATGGCTTTAGTGCTGAGGACGATGGGAAAACTGCGGATATTCCGGGGCCGCAGAAACGCAGCCGGTAAAAAGGATTTTGTGGAGATAAGCTCCTTTTCCATAAGTAGTTTGGTTAATTCGATAGCCTGCTCTTCCGAAAGCGAAAACCGGTTCATGATTTTATTCATTGCATCTTCCATGAAAAAGGAACACTGCTGAGCGGTGTACAGCTCGCGCAGAAGCTTTTCCAGGGGCAATCTATCCTTTACAATATTGGTCACTACTTTCCCTCCCGTGATGGCCAGCTCTATGCCACTGTACTCATCATTAGTTTAATGACTTAGTAATTGGGCGAGTTTAGTGTGATAATTTCATATATCTGTGACCAGGAGTGCACGCGCTGCACTAAATCAGGTATAGGTGCACGGTTGTAAGGCGCGTCTAGAAGAAAAACCGGTATTCCACAGGAGCTTACCTGCAGGGCGTTATTTAAATTATCCTCAATAAAAAAATCCAGCTCCAGTTTTACGCAGGTATCTGCTTTATCATGGCTGCCCAGCAGGATTAGTTCATCCCAGCTGATGCCGTGCCGTTGTAGCCAATTTTGGGTGCGATCACGAGACTGTTCAAAGCGTGCGGATATTAAAGCCACAAACGCTTTGTCGCGTAGATTATTGATGCACTCCACCGCCAAGGGTACGGGCAGCGGGTTATCTTGTAGCAGGTATCTATTTAGCTGGACAAACTCTGCGAGCTGCTCTTTTTTTATATTATATACCTTAGCAATATCATAGCTTACAATATCGTCATAGGTTAGATTTTTGTTTAAATATTTATTTAATTCTTCCACCAGTAAAGGAAACGTATTGGCAATCACGCCGTCAATGTCAATTCCAATACGCATTTTAAGCCTCCTTATTTTTGGCGGTGCTGCTCCCCGTTTTCCCGGTCTGCTCGCCCTGTGGATAATATTTCGGGAAGCAGTGTTGCCAAGCTCTCCAAGGGGCTGATGACCTGGCCGGGACGCAGTGAAAAAACACTAACGCGATCCTTTATTACAGCCACCACTGCCACCGGGTCCAAGCGGATTCCTCCGCCTCCCGCGCCCTGCAGTGAATTAGTACCACCGTAGGTGGCGGATATAGATAAGACTGGCAGCAGTGTGATTTCTTGTATTAGCACGGGCTTACCCAGCACCATGTGTTCAAATGCGGTGTTCTCCATACCGGACAAAATGCTTGAAAGTTTATCGTCACTCAGCATATTAAGATTCCTCACATTACGGTAAACGAAGTTACGGATAGAGATAATCAAACGCTAAAGCTAGTATACCAACATTTTAAGAAAATTACAAAATTTCTCTAAATAGGGGTGGAAATTTGAGAATATTAAAAAAATATGATTTAAATGTATCAAATCTATCCAAAATGTCAATTAATAATGTACAATAGAGGATAGATTTTTATGGAGGGTAAAACATGCAGACCGCTAATGTACTTGAATTCCCCACCACCGATGACCAGCATGTTATCAGGGCTGCTGTCGATACGTTTTTGTTTACCCAGACTGGTAAAACCCGGGATATTATGTTGAAGACTATCCGGGCCGTACTGGATCGCTATCATATCACCAAATTTAGCTTTGCTGATTATTATGTATATGCCACTCGGGAACCCAAATGGTCTTTAATTAAAGCTAAAAGTATTATTAATGGGGATAAATGTCCCGGCTGCGGGGATCATATTTATACTTATCAAAGTAACGTGCGGATTTTAAGCATTGAGGAAAACCCGCGCTATCATTATGTAACTTACGGCTGCAGTTGCGGGCAGGTGTTTGGTAAATGGGAGCCTGCCGCAGGTGAGGACAAGTAAAATGGAAGGATTGATATAATGCATTTGGATTGGCAGCGCAACTTGGGCAATACAGATAGAATTGTTAGAACTATAATTGGGCTTTTGCTGATTGGTCTTGCCGCAGTGAAGGTACTAACCGGGTTTTGGGCGGTTTTGGCGGTATTGTTTGCCTTATTTCAGTTTGTCGAAGCGTTTTTTGCTTACTGAATTGTCTATGACCTTATGGGTTGGTCAACCCTAAAAAAACCAACCGGAGTATGATGCGGCCGGGTGGTTTTACGCAGTTTTCGGTATGGCTATAATACAGAGCAGCCGGTGGTTCCTTAAAGAAAGGATCACCGGCTATATTTATGACTTTACTAACCTGAGCATTCATTGACTGCCATAGCTTTTTGGGTGTTTAATGTAATAGTAATTAAGCAATTATTGGGCAGGAGGAATTATTTATGTTATATGCAAGCACCAGAGGCAATTACGGGCCGCTGCCTGTCGCAGAGGCCATAAAACTGGGCATTGCCCCCGACGGAGGCCTGTTTGTGCCCACTGGGCGGGTGATGCTGTCTATGGAGGAAATTGCTGCTATGGCTTCGCAGAATTACCAGCAGCGGGCTGTTAAAATATTAGGGCCTTATTTGACTGGTTTTACTGCGGACGAAATTCGCAGTTCAGTAAATGATGCTTATAACAGAGCCAGCTTCGACCACCCTGACATAGCCCCGATGGCCGAGCTGGACGCCAAACTCAGCGTGCTGGAGTTGTGGCACGGTCCTACTTGCGCTTTTAAGGATATGGCTCTGCAGATATTGCCCCACCTGTTGGTCAAATCTATGGAAAAAACCGGAGAGAACGAGGGCATTCTTATTTTAGTTGCTACTTCAGGCGATACGGGCAAGGCTGCCCTAGAGGGTTTTAAGGATGTGCCCCACACTGCCATTATGGTGTTTTACCCGGAAAAAGGGGTCAGCGAAGTGCAAAAAACCCAGATGGTCACTCAGGAGGGCAGCAACGTAGGCGTTTATGCCGTCCGAGGTAATTTCGACGATACCCAGAACAGTGTCAAAGCCATATTTGGCGATGCGGCCATGCAGCAGGCCGTTGCGGGACGTGGCTTCAAGTTTTCCTCGGCCAATTCCATCAACTGGGGCCGGCTGGTGCCACAGATTGTGTATTATTTCTCGGCCTACGCCGATCTTTTAGCCCGGGGGCGGGTGCAGCTCGGCGAGGCAGTGAACTTTGTGGTGCCCACGGGCAACTTCGGCAATATACTGGCCGGTTTTTACGCCCGGCAAATGGGGCTGCCCGTGCACCGGCTAGTGTGCGCCGCCAACGAGAACAATGTGCTTACTGATTTCATTGCCAGCGGTACTTATAACCGCAATCGCGATTTTAAGTGCACCATCTCTCCTTCGATGGACATACTGATTTCCAGCAACCTGGAGCGGCTGCTGTATGAGCTCACCGATTTTAACGCCTCCCGGGTTCGGCAGTGGATGGCCGACCTCGGAGAGAAGGGATGGTATACGGTGGATGACACCACCCGGGAGCAGGTGCAATCAATATTCTGGTCGGACTATGCCGATGATGCGGCCACCATGTCATCCATTAAGGAAATTTACCGCCGGTACGGTTATGTGGTGGACACCCACACGGCAGTGGGTCTGCATGTGTATAACCGGTACCGTCAGAGCACCGGCGATGACCGGCTCACCGTGGTGCTGTCCACCGCGAGTCCTTTTAAATTTAACGCCAGTGTGGCTAGGGCACTGCTGGGTGAGGAGCAAACAATGGGCCTGGACGAATTTGCGTTGTTGCAGCTGCTGTCTGACTTTAGCGGTCTACCCGTGCCCTCCGCCTTAAGCGACCTAGCCAATCGCCCGGTGCGACATACTACCGTGGTAGACCGTGATCAAATGCCTGAGGCGGTGCTAGATTTTGTGGCGCAAAGGCGGTAGGTAGGGACAAAACATGAGTAGAACTTTCTTGCCCATGCTACTGACGGCGCTTGCATCGATGGGTACATATTATCTTTTAGCCGCCGAAGCAGGTCTTACAGAAAAATTAAGCATGATCGGCGGTATTGCTGTGGGTGTTTTGGGTGCTGTGGTCATTACTAAACTGATGAGGGGGAAAGGTTAAGGAGGTAGCTTTTATGCAGTTTTTAGTGAACCACACTCGGGTGGAATTTATACGCGGTGACATTACCAGACAGGATACCGAGGCCATAGTTAACGCGGCAAATTCCAGCCTTTTGGGGGGCGGTGGCGTGGACGGGGCCATCCATCAGGCCGGTGGGCCACAGATATTGGAGGAGTGTAAAAAAATCATTGCGCGGCAGGGCGGCTGTTCCACCGGCCAGGCGGTAATCACCAGCGGGGGTGATTTACCTGCTCGCTATGTTATTCACACCGTTGGGCCGGTGTGGCACGGGGGCGGTCATAATGAGGCGGCACTGTTGCGGGATGCCTACTGTAATAGCCTGCAGTTGGCGCAGGTAAAGGGCATTAAAAGCATTGCCTTTCCTTCCATCAGCACCGGGGTCTACAGTTACCCTATAAAACAGGCGGCCGCCATTGCCGTGGCCGCGGTGCGTGAATTTGCGGGTAATAATGAACTGCCCGGGCTTATCCGGTTTGTTTTGTTTAGCAACCGGGATCTGGTGGTTTACCAGGCTACCTGGGAGGAGGCTACCGGGTCCCGGTAAAAATGGGTCTTGTATTACTGATTTGCCTGGTTTTTGGGGGCTCAGCAAAGAAGGACAGCCCAAGCTGTCCTTCTTAAATGGGCTTTAACTTAGATGTGGCATTTGGGCCATATCAAACGAATTAATCACGGTGCTGGTGGTCATTTGTTTCATGGTAGGTACCTGGTACATGCCCTTTTGGTTCATATAATTCCATACCTCAAAGGATTGTTCACTGCAGTTAATGGCTCCTTGCTGGAGCATTCTTCTTAATGTGGGGTCTGCGAATTCCAGCGAAGCGGTCATTCTAAGGTTGGCTGATGCTTTTTGGCAGCCCAACATACCGCTGGCCACATCCCTATCGTCCATTTCATCGTGTGAAATATTAGGTGCATTGGGCGAGGGGTTTTTTAAGCCATATGACGGAGAAGCGTTTTTGACCCTGCGGTAAGGAACTGCTTCGCTCTTGCTTTGCTGCTGTACAGTTTGCACCATGTTGTTGTATTCCTGGGTTAAAAAGCCTATCTGATTGTCAAGTATTGTACGCAATTGTAGATCCTGTACATTTGGGCGGTAAAGCTGGAATTGGTTGATACCATCTATAGTATCTGTTAAAACCTCATGCAATTGCATTATTTCATGTGCACCTAGTTCGGCAGTCATCAAAACACCTCATTTCATAAGTTTGCTTCTAATTTTGTCCAGTAAGCTTCACCAGCATGCCATGAATATTATGGTAGACCCTGCTAACAAAAGAAAAATCCCTCGTTAAGAGGGATTTATTTTTCAGCTGTATTTTAGTTCTACTGCTGGGGCTGGACAAGTATACCTTCTACTTGGGCACCTAACTGCTTGGGGCTGTAACTTTGCAGGGTGATGGCCTTGTTTGGGCATTCACCTGCGCAGGCGCCGCAGCCCTGGCAAACGACCGCTTCTATTTCCGCCTTGTGCCCTTTGATGCGCGGGGCCTTAAAGGGACACAACCGCACGCAGGTCAGACAGGCCGCACAGAGGCCCGGGTCTACTACTGCCACTGTTCCACTGGACTCCAACTCGTCGCGGCTTAAGATACTGGTGGCTCGTCCGGCGGCCGCTTTGGCCTGGGAAATGCTCTCCTCTATGGATTTAGGGCCATGCGCCAAACCACACATATAAATACCCTCGGCAGAAAAGTCCACCGGGCGCAGCTTCATGTGGGCTTCCTGGTAGAAGTTATCCGGGTTCAAGGGCACCTTGAGCAGCTGGGAAAGTTTATTGTTGGACTCGGGCGGCACAATAGGCGCTGCCAGGGTGAGCAGGTCCACGTCAATATCATAGGTTTCACCCATGATGTGATCAGTAGCGGTAACCCGCAGTTTGCTCTGGCCGTTTTCGTTCACCAGTTCCACTTTCGGCTTATTCTCCACATCGTAGCGGAAGAATATTACGCCCTTCGACCGGGCCTCCCGGTAATAGTCTTCATTAAAGCTGTAAGTGCGGATATCCCGGTACAGTACGATAATGGACGCATCGGGATTAATTTCCTTCAGCTTGAGCGCCAGCTTCATGGTCTTGGTGCAGCAAATGCGGCTGCAGTAGGGACGGTTTTCCTCTCGGGAGCCTACGCACTGGATCATGACGATATTCTCGACCGACTTGACCCTGGGGTCGTTATTGGCGATGGCCTCATCCAACTCCAGCTGGGTCATTACCCGGTTGTCCTGGCCGTATAAATATTCGGTAGGCTTGGACTCTTCGGCCCCGGTAGCGATGATGGATACACCGTGCTCCAATACCTGCCCGCTGGATAGTTTAGTTTTAAAGTTACCTATATAGCCGGTTACTTCCTCTATATCACTGCCCATGCATAAGTTTATGTTGGAGCTATTTTTAACCTTGTCAACTAACTGCTGCACAAATGCAGGTATATTCTCACCGTTAAAACCTTCACGGATGCGCAGCGCCATGCCGCCCAGCTGGTTGCTCTTTTCTAACAAGTGCACATTATAGCCCTGGTCCACCAGGCTCAGCGCTGAAGTCATGCCGGACACGCCGCCGCCAATGACCAGTGCGGTGTTGTTTACCTCAACTGTCACATTTTTAGTAGCATTTAGGGTGGCCGCCTTGGCCACGGCCCCGCTCACCAAGTCCTTGGCTTTAAGGGTGGCCTTTTCGGGTTCCTGCGAGTGCACCCATGAACACTGGTCCCGAATATTAGCCATTTCGAACAAAGCAGGATTTAAGCCTGCCTCCTTCATGGTTTCCTGGAACAAGGGCTTATGGGTGCGGATAGTGCAGGAGGCTACCACAATGCGGTTGAGCTTGTGTTCCTCGATTAATTCCTTCATGGCCAACTGGCTGTCCTGGGCGCAGACGTACAAGTTATTGGTGGCGTAAACCACATACGGCAGCTGCTTCACATGCTCCACTACCGCGGACACATCTACTACGCTGGCAATGTTAGTACCGCAGTGACATACAAACACCCCGATGCGCGGTTCCTCCTGGCTGACATCTTTCTCCTGGGGGAATTCCATAGGGGTTACCTGGGTATTGCGCACTGCTGACAAAAAGGCCGCAGTGTCCCCGGCGGCCGCGCTGGCCTGCATGACGGTTTCCGGTATATCTTTGGGACCGCTGAACACACCGGCGACGTAAATTCCTTCTTTTGAAGTTTTTACACCGGACAGTTCCTCAAGCTGGCAGAAATTGTAGTCGTTTAGATCAACGCCCAGTACTCCGGCTAAATCCACGGCCTCCTGGGTAGGTTTTAAGCCAACCGACAGCACCAGCATTTCAAAATCTTCTTCTATCATTCCTTCAGGGGTGCGGTAGCGGACCCGTAACTCTTTAGTCTTGGGCAGCTCTTTCACCGATGAAATCATACTCTTAATGTAGTGTACGTTGTATTGGTTTTGGGCACGGTTGTAATACTTTTCGTAGTCCTTACCGAAAGCCCGGATGTCCATATTAAAAATAGTCGTGTCTAGACCTGGCACGTGATCTTGGGCAATCATAGCTTCTTTGGTAGCGTACATACAGCATACCGCAGAACAGTAACCATTGCATAAAGATACGTCCCGAGAACCGATGCACTGGATAAAAGCGATTTTCTTAGGGGTGGTACCGTCTGACTTTTGCACGTGGCCTTCATACGGTCCCGAAGCGCTCAGCATGCGCTCAAACTGCATACTGGTGTATACGTTTTCGTACACGCCGTAGCCATACTCACCACGCAGCTCAGCGTTAAATAATTCATAGCCTGCGCACAGGATAATTGCTCCCACATTTAAGGTAACGATTTCTTCCTGCATATTATGGTCAATGGCATTAGACTGGCAGACCTCAATACACTTACCACAGGCTTTGGGATTTTTCTTCCGCAAACATTTGGTAGCGTCAATCGCGTAGGCGTTGGGATACGCCTGGGGATAGAGCTTGTAAATGGCTTTGCGCTGGCCCATGTTCTGGTTGAACTCGTTGGGCACCTTTACCGGGCAAACCTCGGAGCAGGAACCGCAGCCCACGCATTTTGTAGCGTCCACGTAGCGGGGGTGCTTTTTCACCTGGACCGTGTAGTCGCCGGCCTCTCCAGACAGCCCGATTACTTCCGAGCAGGTTAATATATCTATATTTCGGTGACGTCCGCATTCCACCAGCTTAGGGGAAAGGGTACACATGGCACAATCGTTGGTGGGGAAAGTTTTGTCCAGCATGGGCATGCGACCGCCGATACCCGGCGATTTCTCCACAATATAAACCTTGTACCCCACCTCCGCCAGATCCAGGGAGGATTGCATGCCGCTGATGCCCGCGCCGATAACCAGCACGGAGCCTACCATGTTATTACTCACAATCAATCCAGACCTCCATTAAAAATTTAGTCCGCCAGTGACAATGATTGCAGCAGCGGGTTGGGGTTCACTAAATGCAGGTTAAGCCACTTTTTAGCGGCTGGTAGTCCCAGTGCCAGACCAATCAGTTCGGTGAAGTAAAAGGCCGGCAGGTTGGTGCCTTTTGCTTGACGCATTTCCATGTTGGACTGGCATAACGGGCAGGCAGTGACAATAGCCATTGCCTCCACTTCTTTGGCCGCATCAATTATCCGGCCAACCATGCCATGTACAACATCTTTGCTTGTTATACTCATGCTAGCCCCGCAGCATTCCGTTTTATACGACCATTGGATAGGCTCGGCGCCCAGGGCTTTAACTATTTTATCCAATGACATGGGATGTTCAGTGTTATCAAAGTGGGTAACTTGGGGGGGCCTGACCAACAGGCATCCGTAGTAACAGACCACTTTCAGTCCTTTAAGCGGTTTTTGTACCTTTTCAGCGATGGCTTTTTCGCCTAACTGGCTGACCACCTCCAGAAGTGAAAGGACATTGACGCTGTCGTTGTATTTAAAATCAACTATATCTTCAATTTTCTGGCGCAGTTCGTCATCATTGCGTAAAACATAGTCGGCCTTTTTAACCCGGCTGTAACAAGCCGAGCAGGGGATAGCTAAGTCCATACCCGCCTCTTGGGCCAGGGCTACGTTGCGCGACGGCAGCGCGACAGATAGCAGATGGTTGGTGCTGTGGGCCGAAGTAGCTCCGCAGCAAACCCAGTCCTTGAGCTCGACCAGCTCAATACCCAGCCCCTGGCAGGCGGCCCGGGCGGACATATCATATTCTTTAGCGGTGGCTTCTAAAGAACATCCTGGGAAATAGGAAAGTTTCAATTTATGTAACCCCTTTCCTTGAATAGCAGATTAATAGGTTGGTTGATGTAATCAGTGGGCGGTCTTGTTAAAAATATTTTTAATTTTGCCCCTGGCCTTGACTCGGTGCGGCAGTATCGGCATCTTGCCCTTTTTAAACATATCCATGCCAAAATCCATGTCGGACATCAAATCGCCGCTCTTAATCTTATAAATGGCCATCATACTGGCCTCATGCACCCGGCCGAAAGTCCGTGCCGAGTTCAAAAAGGTAGTGTGGAACAAATTAATGTTTTTCTCCTGCACTGTACCGGCCGCAATGGCCATTTCCTTCAGCGCATCCATCACTTCAGCAGTATTAATGCCGTTAGGACACCGCGCCCCACACATTTCACAACTGGAGCAAATCCAGATGCTTGAGCTGTTTAACACGCGCTCTTTTTGGCCCAGCTGTACCAGGCGGATAATTTCATTAGGGTAGTAATCAGCGAAACCCGTAGCTATGCAACCCGACGCGCACTTCTGGCATTGGTAGCAAAGATCAATGGGTTGTCCACTTTTTTCCCTGACTTCATTGAAAAATTTTCTCTTATCTGCGTCAATGAAGCTCACTTGAATCCCCCTTCCTAAATAAATTAATCTTCATTATTTAATTATTTATAATGAATAATAGTAAATGTATATATTGGTTAGTAGTTTGACTGTATGCTATTTTATTCGTACACTGTATTATATTTATAGTTTCACTATAAAAAACACAAAAAAACGGCCTACCCGCAACTAAATTATATGATAAATCCTGTTAAAAGAAAAGGATTTTCTTATCTTTTTACTCGTATCCTTAAATCTAGAAAACGGCCAATACGGAAATATTTTGTATATATATGCAGGTTGGCTAGAGGTGCAGTAACTAAAAATACCCTAAAATCGTAGTGACAAAATAGCTGTATAAAATATACAAAGCGAGTATATGTTATATGCTGTTGGATTATGATTACAGGTGTAAATATAACACGATAAATGACGAAAAAAATCGTAATTTATTAGCACCTATTTCGCTATAAAAGCATAGTATAAAAACGACTAATTATGTCCAAGAACTATCTGATTAGGAGAGTCGGCCATGAGTATATTAATTCTATTAACACTGATATCTTTTATGAAAAACATTATAAGATAACCCCGGTTTTTATATAGTAATTTTATACTCTAAGTCGATCCTTTTGCCGCAATGATGATCTCAACCTTATTTTTAGCTATTAGTAAAGGGATATTCCGTAAATAACTTGCCGTCAAACATATGGCTCCTGGCGATGCCAAGCCTTTCGCCATGGACAGCATAGCCGGATCATAGGGGTTAACTTCACAGCCAATACCCATCCATTAGCTCACAAAGAGCGTTTATGTCTCCGTTTAAAACAGGTATTTTGTATAATCATTTGATTCTAAATCAACATTGGCGACAGACTAAAAAATAAATAACGACATACATAAAACCTGTGGCAACTATAATAGTCCCACAGGTTTTTCCTTCACCTGCTGCAGATAAATCTAGCTTAGTTAAACGCATCATAAAAATGTATTGCCTATAATATTATATTTTATATTTTATTCTGCTGTCATAGATTATGTCAATAAATAAAATAAGGTATGAAAATCTGAAAGGATAATAACAAAATACAGGCTGTCTTTTACAGCCTGTATGCTAATGTTTTAGAATATCTTATTGATATTGTCGGCATCTATTTTATCAGAACCTTTATGAATAAAGGTTTTACAGCAAGTGGACATACAGGAGTCCGCTGATGCGGGGGTTAGCTGTTTAGCTATTGTGGCATCTATGCTGTCCTGCTTATTGGCTGCAAAGTTATCAGGGGTTACTAAAATTTCATTGGCCTCGCACTTGTTGCCATTTGTCCAGTAATGGCAATTATTAATAAGGCAATGGATGTGTTGATTCATTTTTTATATTCCTCCTCATATTTGTGGTAAAATCTTATTTTATTATCTCCAAAATACTAATTTATTTGCTATGTAATAAATGTCATTTAGAAATATGATCATTAAAAGTCCTTGAAACCTAAATCAAAAAATGATATACTAAGTTTTGCGATTAAGCTATTAATTTGCGGGCGTGGCGGAACGGCAGACGCGCTGGACTTAGGATCCAGTGGGGCAACTCGTGGAGGTTCAAATCCTCTCGCCCGCACCAAACCGCTATTTGAAAGGGAATTCGGAGAAGGGCCTAATTACTAATTGTCCTTTGAGCGAGGCACATTGGATTCCTCCTTTATGCTATCTGACGATAAATACTAGGGTAGCTAAGGAGGATTTATTTTTATGGCGAAAAGGTAAAATGGTTAAAAAGAACCCTGTGATCTGGAAAAAAGCTTTAGTGGAATTCTCTTTTGGAAGTAAGCTCAAGGATTAAGCGAAACTACCTTGAAAGATTATCAACATCTATTTAAACCGTTATCCGGAAGATTCAATACTAAAAAATTAAAACCCGCTTTTTTCGAATAAATATCCCGACTGGTACAACTCGATACATTCAATTTAAATGCATTATTCTAGCTTTGCTTTTCCCCTTAACAATCTAAATCTATGTATTTCTGTTGCTACCCACTATATAACTTGCTCATAATTTCTGAAATTAAGTTCTAACTATTTCTTGGTTGATTTTCTATTTTTAAATTAGGATTAACTTTTTGCGAATCGGCTATCTGACCCATTCCAGTGTATACCAAAGGAGTTCTTTCTAAAGTATCATTTTTCTTAGGAGGAAATAAAGTGTCATCACCAAGATGTGTTATTAGTGTTGAACATAATTTTCCATAAAGTAAATGGTCGATTAATCTTACAGTCGGAGCTATGGAATTACTGCTTTTAATTTTGAGTATTTGGGCACCAACCAAACCGTCTATCATAATCCAAAAGAAAGCACCAACCCCCATGCCTTTTAAAACCGAGTAGTCTTTGCCTGTGGTAGAAAGAATGTAGGTAAGTACCACAGCGGGAGGAACCGCATTAATGTTATTAATTATCGCTCCGTTAAGAATGCCCTGAGGGGTTTGGCACTTATTATTGGGAAGAAATAATTGGGCTGCCATTGGGTTATACCTTATATCGGTTAACCTCTTTTTATAGCTGTATCTATTTAATATTCTACTTGGGAACGCAGCTATTACCCCACTTATAGCACCTAATATAATGCGGTCTTTGATTTTAAACATAGACTTCACCTCATTATTATGTTACTCAGGACATTGTAATTTCTTTTATGCATATTTTTGCTTAGAGGTAATTTATACTTGTCCATTAGATGTTCCAATTCTTCAGCTTGCCGTTCTAAATTATCCTTTAACCCTCCTCATCAGCGTTTAAACAGCTTTATCTGCTATTTCAATATTGGAGTCAAATATCTGAACTATATTTAATATCTTTTTTAGAAAGCCATTATTACTTTTGTCCATAGTATCTACTAAAAAACAGAGAAAACTAAGAAAAAAACTGGTAACGCCATGTTGGGGTGTGTAGATAAACGAAAAAGTCGCAGGCTAACACATTTTATTTTTCTTGCATTGCAGCAGTTGATTTATTAACTTGCTTTGGGCTTGTTTGTGATTTGCTTCTACGCATAAACTTACTAAAAATTCTTCAAAAATACCACAAAACACCTAAACTAGCTTGAATGAGTAGACACGAAGTATAATGGACCCAAGAATTTAGACACAGAAACAGGGGGTCTTAAGACACAAATGTCTGTTCGCAAAAAGTATCCTGCTGATTTCAAAACTAAAATTGTACTGGAAATTCTCAAGGAAGAAAAATCACTATCACAGATTTCTTCGGAATATGGGATACATACCACCCAGCTAAACCGGTGGAAAAAACAAGCCCTTGAAGGTTTGCCACAGTTATTTACTTATGAAAGCAAAAGCTTGGATACCATTAGATCAGATTATGAAAAACAAATACAGGACCTCTATGCGGAAGTTGGGAGATTAACCACACAGCTTAACTGGTTGAAAAAAAAATCTGGTCTTGACCCGTAATGAACGCATGGCCCTTGTTGACTGGGAAAATCCTGAACTAACGTTAAAAACCCAGGCTGAGCTGCTGAGCATTAACCGCTCTAACCTTTACTACAAGCCGGTAGAACCATCATTAGAAGAAATAACTATTAAACACCGTATCGATGAGATTTATACGAAATACCCCTTTTACGGGTCCCGCCGAATAACCGCTCAACTTTGCCGGGAGGGCTTTTGCATCAACCGGAAAGCTGTACAACGGCATATGCGTGAGATGGGTATTGCCGGGATCTGCCCCGGGCCTAGCCTGAGCAAACGAAGGATGGAGCACAAGATATTCCCTTACCTTCTAAGAGGTATCAATCCAGGATACCCCAATCACGTTTGGGGCATTGATATTACTTACATCAGGCTAGCACGGGGGTGGATGTACTTAGTAGCCTTGATAGACTGGTATTCTCACTATGTAGTTAGTTGGGGAATGGATCAAACCTTAGAGATCGACTTTGTTTTAAAAGCCGTTGAACAAGCGCTAATGCAAACCATACCGGTTATCTTAAATAGTGACCAGGGGAGTCATTTTACAAGCTCTCAGTATATTCAGGTGCTCCAGGGTGCCGGCGTAAAGATTAGCATGGACAGTAAGGGCCGGGCCATAGATAATGTTATTACTGAACGACTCTGGCGGAATCTGAAGTACGAAGAAGTGTACTTGAACGAATATACTACTCCACGTCAAGCCCGCCAAAGGGTTGGTGATTACCTTAATTTTTATAATCATGAGCGCCCTCACCAGTCCCTGGGTTATCAAACACCAGCGGAAGTCTATCTGCTACCATGAGGCTTTGGCCGCCCTTGACATGGAGCCTCTCGGCCTGTGTTTCCTGGAGGCCAACGGGGAGGCCATGCTGTGCTTAGGCCTCCCGCCAAAACAGGCTAACACAGGCCGCACTCCATATCAAGGGCTCCGCAAGCGGCCAAAACCTTGGGTCAGGCAACCATACGAAGTGTCATTATATAGCAAATATGGAACTTGAATATCAAAATTAATCTTTGAATAGCACATCAATAGCTAACCAAGTACATATGTTTGTATCTTAAAATTTAAAAAAATGTGTCTTGACAATGGGGTCCACCTTAAAGAGAATCCGAGGGCAAACCTTTACATGTTGGAGAGACTCCTGCATGTTTGTTTTTTTCTGGGGAATAATTAACTTACATAAAAACACTCCATGAGGAGAAAAGAGCATGAAGAAAATAGATGATTGGTTTGTTGCGGGTCTGGTAGCAGGGGCAATTGGTGGTGCTGTCCACCTTATATGGAATACTCTGTTTCTCCTGTTAGGTGTTAATTATAAAACTTTTTGGCAGGCTATGAGTGGAATTTTTTATAATAAACAGTTGTCACAGACCTTACTTGCTCAGGTTCATGGTGCGTTAGACGCAATAGGTCTATCGGCGATGAATGGGGTACTTTTGAGCTTAATTCTATTAATAACCGGAAAGGATTACCTTTACTTAAAAAGTGTAGCACTTAGTGCATCAAGTGCTTATTTTCTTTTTATCATTGTATTTCCCGGTGCAAACTTGGGAAAAAACTCCTTGATTTTACCTTGGATTTCTTTTGGGGGTTTTATTTTTGGTAATGGGTTATTAACAGGTTATATCCTGGACAAAATTGGTTCATTTAATAAAGAACCTAAAAATGAAAATGCATCAGATAGTTCAAAAAAATTAAGAAGGTTTTTTTTGCTTCCTGAACCTGCAAAAAAGAAAATAAATAAAGTTCGTTTTGTAAAACCGAAGAAGTAATAAGAAGTTTAATGTAGAAGGGTAGCGAAGGGGGATTATTTTTTATGGATAAAAGGAGATATTTAAAAAAAGATCCGAAATTGGAAATAGACATTGAAAGAATCCTGTTTTAGAAGTGAGCTCAAGGATTAAGGAAAATTGAGAGATTATCGAACTCATGTTAATATCTTTTTCAACTGTTACTTAAGCGTTTACTTGGACACTTATATATGTGGCTCTTCAATAACAAGTGTTTATGTAGCATTGTTAACTAGGTTTTTATATCACAGTATACTATTGCTCATATTTATTAGCATGGGGTTTTGAGGAGAGACTTCACTTCTTTATCAAATTTAACAAGCTCTTTAATAACAACCTGCAAAACTGGTAAATACTAAGCAAAACCAGAAACCCCAACAAACCAGCTAAAATATCCCATAGTTCCATACCACCACGCCCCGTCAATTTTTGCTCAACTTCCAGGATTAATACCAGGATGGATATAATGGCAGAGGTAAAGAAAAAGGAAATCAAGGAAATATTAATTTTAGCCAGCCATTTAAAAATGGTATCTGTAAATACGAAAAAAATCACGCCAAGTAAACCGATTACCCAAAAGTGCAAATCCTTATCCGTAAAAGGAAGTCCCAACTGCCTGCTATATCCCCAGATATTATCATGCAGGTCGTTGATAAAATTGACGATTTGATTAATAACCGTTAACATATTTAAGCACCAACTTTCAATTATAAAAGTATGCTTAAAGTAGTTATTTAGTTAAAACATTAATAATTCCTTTATCCGAAAAATTTTACTTTGACTCTACGAGAAATTTTTTGTATAATAACATTGTTCGCTTCAGATGGGCGGGTGTAGCTCAGTGGTAGAGCGCTGGCCTTCCAAGCCAGTTATGTGGGTCCGATTCCCATCACCCGCTCCAAATTTATCTCCCGGTAGCTCAGCTGGATAGAGCAACGGACTTCTAATCCGTAGGCCGCGGGTTCGAATCCCTCCCGGGAGGCCATAGAAAACAAAGAGCTGCAAGCATTCGCGGCTCTTTTATTTTGTGTCAATCAGACTGACTACCGTTTTGGTTGACGGCTGCTTGACAGTTTTGCAAAAAATGCGTATCAGTCAATGATAATTTATATCAAACAAAAAGCCCGGCACCAGGCCGGGCCAATCTCTACTTAAACAACTTCCCCAACAGCCGGCCTGTTACCTTCCCCGCAGCTCTTCGGTCAATACGCTTGCCTATGGTGCCGGGCATTCATGTTGTAGCAGAAGCATATTCTGCTCTCTCCCTATTAGCACAGCCCCCGGTTAGATGCTGGCCGGGGGCTGTTTGTTTTTGGGGTAATATTTACTGTACAGAAAAAGGCGGCGCTTGGTGGGTGCCACCCTTGGAGGTTGGTGAAGTTTGCCAGGATAAATTTTAATAGCTATGCGGAAATGTGGGGCAACGTACTTATTTGATGGTCACAGAATCGCCGCCAAATGCGATAATTTTTGAACTAGATGCAGTTAGAACCCGGCATCTTGTTAATTTCTGTTTTCAAGACTAGCCTTAAGTCTTTTCAGTTTACCCAATACCTCATGATATTTCTTATCGAGTGCTCGAAGATCATCCTTCTTCGACGGTACGGATAATCTTCCTATAATTTCCGATAGGCGATTTTGTAAGATGAAAATCTGTCTTTCAATATCCCCCAAGTCATTATCCAAAGTTTGACTTTTTTTTGCTAAATACTCTTGATAACTTCCTTTAAATATTTTGATCTCATGATTTTCAATCGTCATAATGTGATCCGCAACGGAACTTATAAACCTTCGATCATGAGAAACAAATAATAAGGTTTTATCATATTTCCGTAGTGCTTCCTCAATGGCTTCAAGTGAGTTGATATCCATATAATTGGTCGGCTCATCTAAAAGCAGAAGGTTTATGTCTTGTAAGAGTACTTTCCCAAACGAAACCTTGACTCGCTCTCCACCGCTTAATATACTTACCTGCTTATATACGTCCTCCCGCTTAAATAACAACCTCGCGAGTAATATTCTTACAAAAGTTTCCTGATAAATGCTGCTTTTCATTACATTTTCGAGGATGGTCAAGTTTTCATCTAAGATGCTCATATCCTGACTAAAGTAGCCAATCTTAGCTCCCGGGGCAATAATAATGGAAGCGTTTTTATAAATTATCATTTTAAGCAAAGTACTTTTTCCGCATCCGTTCGGACCAATTAAGGCGACCTTGGAGCCATTACTAATATTGAACTCAGCATCCTTGAATAGGATCTTTTCGCCAAAGATTTTACTGATATTTTTACCTTCAATAACAACTTTACTATGAAGCTTAGCTGAATCTGCAAGATCAAGTTTTATGTTCTTTTGTTCCACAGGCTTTTCCTTAACGTCTAAATGCTTTATTCTTTCTTTAGCATTTTTTACTGCACGCCCAAGAGAAGCCTTCGCCTTTTGATCTCCCATCTTATGAAGTCTCGCTTCAGAATTACCCATCCTTTTAGGAGCTTTCTTTATGGACGTTACTTTTTGCTCTATATTAACTATAACTCTTTCAAGCCGCTTCTTTTCATTGATATATTGCTGATATTCAGATCGAGTCCTTTCTCTTTCTTCAGTTTTCTGGACAATATAATCGCTATAGTTACCACTGTATATCTTTAGCTTACCGTGCTCTATCTCTAATATCTTGTTACACAGCATATCTAAAAAGCTTCGATCATGAGATATCAGAACAAGCCCACCCTGGTACTTCGCAAACATGCTTTCCATAAGTTCAATGCCTTCTATATCAATATTACTGGTAGGTTCATCTGCAAATATCATCAGGCTATCATTACAAAAGCTCTCGGCAAGCTTAAAGCGGGTCTTCTCTCCTCCACTCATATTTTCGTTCCAGATACTTGCAACCTCAAATTTGGAGGCCATTTCTGGACGTATCCTTTTGTTCTTAGGCGGTTCAAGCTGGGATATATAAGAGCACCTTCCGTATATCTTAATCCACCCTTCATCAGGCTCTAACTTTTGGCTTAGAATATTAACCAATGTAGTTTTACCGACTCCATTTACACCAATAATTCCTATTCTGTCTTCAGAATATACTCTCAAACTCTCTATGAAGATGATCAGCCGATTTCCAAAATACTTTTTAATATTACTGCATTCTAGTAATAAAATAAAAACCCCTCCTTATAAACCGGAGAGGATAGCGTCAAAATATTTACAACCTAAAATTGCACGTAATCCATACTGTGCACCGAAATCATTTAACAGTAGTACACATTAAGATCAAAGTAGCAAACTAGGGCTGTACATATTATTAAACCAAGCTACCAGCAGTTTATAGAACACTATCCACTCATACGTTTAATAAAATGCATATAAATAAAGCCGCTCACCGATTACGACTTTATTCAAATCCTCATTTTACAAATAGCTGAGTGAATTATTTTTTCATTTTCTGCTGATACCTTACCCTTTATTAGAATGTTAGATGTCAATTAAAAGTATATATGTCTCTTCATTAGATGTCAATAGATGTCAATTATTATATTACTTCCTTGCTATTGCAGCGGCCCCGCCTACTCCAGTAGCAAGGCCAAAATATTGAAACTGATCTAAATAAGGGATAAACGGCTGTCTGAAAAGCTAGGGATAAATACAGCTACAAGGAAGACCGCCAGGCAGGCCTCCATAAAATAGATACAAGCCTTGTTTAGGTCCACGTTTTTCAGCTTGTCCGACAATGTAATTGCCTTCTATAAAATTTTGGCTATCTTTTGGATGAGATAGCCCACAAACTTACCGTCCGCAGTCTTACCGGGTACCGCATGCTCCAGCCAATAAGCCGGATTGCTAAGCTGCAGAGCATCAATTGCCTCCGCTACGGTGGTCTTACCTGTAGCTTTCTTAACCAAGCTGCCAACATATCCCCCGTTCACCTGCTTGCCAGGGGCTGCATTCTCCAACCAGTAGTCTGGGCTGCTGCTGACTCCAGCCGTATGGATGGCGTTTATCGCTGCAACCGTTGCAGCATCTGTCTTTGCCAGGGAACCTCCATAAACCTCCGCCAGCGCATCGGCAATGCAAATACCTATATTCTTTTGTTCCTCCATCGTATCAGCTATAATGCGGTCGGCCGCATTGTCGATAAAACACGGCTCCACGATTACAGCCGGCATTTTCGTAGTCCTGAGAATACCGAAATGCTCAGCAGTTCCCTTACCGTTAGCTTTGCACTTAATGATTTTTAATTTGGTTTGCCCGGCTTTTTTCAGCCCTTGCGCTACAGCGTTGGCCAACTCGACTGCGCCTGATTTCCATGAGTGTATAACCTCACCCCTATCACCGCCACCGGCATTATAGTGAACCGATATACACAGATCGGCGCCACACCCATTAGCAGCATTGGCAGACTCGGTAATCTCAAGATTGCCCTGCTCAAGTACCACGCCCCAGCCATATTCTTCAAGGCGTTTTCCGAGTGCATTCCCGGTGATAATGGTCATATCGCGCTCAATTAGACCGTCATTACATGCTCCTGGATCTCCATCCTCCCCATGTCCTTTGTCGATATAGATTTTCATACTTTTCTTGTCCTCCTTAACATCGTATTGTTTAAGGCCGTATTGGCTAATAATCCTAATCAACTTTGCCGGGTACTCCGGATCCGTTGCATAGCCACAAGCATACAATTGCCGAGACGCTTCTTCCGGTGTGGCCGCGTTGCGTACTGGCTTATATTTGTCAGCCTCCAGGAACTTATGATGGTCGGCCATGGACTCATAATAATTGTTGTAGGACCGGAACTGCGACTCCACGCTAATACGCTGGCCATTAATAACTTCGTCGGAATCGTAGGTGACGCTGCCAACAGTGCCAAACCCCTTTATGCCGAAGGCGTTATAGCTGATTTTTCCGGTGTACTTGTCCACCGGAAACTTTTTCAGCCAACCGCTTTCAAGCGCGGCCTGTGCTAATGTCACGCTAGCAAAAATTCCTGTCTTTTGGTAAAGCTGCGTCGCCGCCGGGCCAAGTGTCTTAAGAAATTCTTGCGGTGTCATATCACATTCTCCCCTAACTGTAAACTTTATTCTTGATTTCCTTCACATCCTTGCGAATATCCTCTATTTTGGTTTTAATTTTTTTTGCAAGTTCAGTAATAATTTCCTGATATTTTAATTACCTCTGTGCACTTGCCTCCTCCCGCCTTGTACTCTCTTGCAACACATAAAAAAGCAGCGCCACAAATAGTATCGCAAAAATCCCTTGCGATGCAGCCATTTTAGAGATTTCGTTTTTTACTTTCCCGCCCCACCTCCAGTAACTAAAATAAAATAACCGCCCACTGGCGGTATACTTCTAAGCCCTTTTTTGCTAAAGTTTACATAGGTATACTTGTTTAAATTTTATATACCACCACCTAATACGTTATTTTTGCCGTGCCTTGGCTTATCCGGTTGGAAATCTCGGCCAGGTAATCGCTCAACATAGGCTTGCCGACCTTACCGCCCGAATCAATGGTAACTTTTTCAGCGTTTTCCCGTATCATCCAATTAGTTGTAAATTTGAGTATTTCGGATATGCCGTCAAGCACTATTTGGCTTGGCTTAACTGTATACCCATTTACCTTGTGTTAGCGCCGACGTAATAATTTGTAATGCCCATACTGGATAAGATCTGCTCAAATAGTGTTTTTAGCTGCATAGACGGGTAGTAGCTACACTCGTCGAAACTCAGGTCTTTCAGGTACGTGCCAATGCTGTTGCGGGCATCTATTGATACCGTTGGGTCGCCTACCTTATACTGCGTCCGATCATTAAAAAACGGCCCATGACATACGGGTCGCTGTCTCCTGCGTGGAATTGGAGTTGGATAACGCTGGCCGGGGATAGTTAGGCGCATAGTTATCACCGGACTGCCATAGCAGTACCGGGTAACCATCTGTTATACTGGACATTTTCTAAAATTGCCGCAAAATCCCAGCTTGTAAATGTAGCTTGCAATATCATTTCTGCGGTGGTTTTGGGTGTGGCAAGGGTATCGGAAGCATAGGTAATGTCGGAATTATAATAACAGGATGTTACAGTATTTCCTGGATATATGAAAGCATTAATCTCTTCCGCATTAACGGACATACTACAATCGGAATAGCAATTATTTATAGTAGCTTCCTTGGCATATTCGGCTGAATAATAGTTTCGCTTTTTCATGTTTTAAATATAACTTACTTTTAAATTTTGTGTCTTACTCTATGAGAGTATTATAAAAATTTTTCTATACTAAATCTTAAACCTCATCTGCTGTATCAAATGGCTTAGTTATTCTAGTATCACAAATATCGCCATAATGTTCATCTATTAAATACACTGATGAACTATATTGCTGAATATCTGGAGATATACTACCATTAAATCCAACTATAAATAATTTTAAGTCTTTATCTTCTACTAAAAACTCAATAAAATCTTCAAAATCACCATCACCAGCAGACAATACAATAGCATTATATTTCTCATATATTTTTAAAGCAGTGGTTGCAATTCCAACATCTACGCCTTTTTGTACCTTATACTTTATAATGTTTTTGCATGATTTACAACGCATAGTTTTTTCTTTTAAACCGTATAACTTTACTCTAATATTAGGACCATTTGGCTCAGCAGATTTAAGCCATGTATGAAATTGGTTTTGAGCATCAGTTGCAGGATCAGGCGTAGAATTGAAATAAAAACAATCTATTCTATCTACAGCGAATATTCTTTTTATTTCTGATTTGAGTTTTGTATAATCAACACCTAAGTTTGTAAATTGCGAATGATTATCCTGGTATTCTCTCATTGCTTTATATAAATAAGATCCATCTATTAACCATAATGCGCGCATTTCATTAGACATCTTTGTTCTTCACCTCTCCTTTTTTCGTACCATTCGGCAAAAAGAAGGCATATCCTTGACAATTATTCCGACAAATTATCTCAACGCTACAACAGGCGATAATTAACGTAATCAGCCACCCACGGTGACAGTTGGTAATGTGTGTACTAGCTAATAAGCTTTCCAATTACATGATGTCCTCCCTTCGATTTTCCAACGTGTAATACATTTATGGGGGTGAGACTATATTTAGGGCAAAATTAACTGGTCAACTAACTAACGAAATCAAGCACCAGGCCGAAGAGCTTGACCAACTTCAATACAGAGAGGTTGTGCTAAAAGTGCAGGACGGCCGGCTGGTGAAGTGGGATATAAAGAAATCATACAGGGTGGGGGCTGGCTCGAAAACCGGGAGGTCTAGGCGTAAAGCTTGGGGCCTCTTTATTATTTCTAAGGGGGTGGGTTTATGCAGGACCTGAGTATAAGAAATCGCTTCGGTTATTTCGCACGGCCAAGGTGATGCCCATTGTATTACGGCAGTATGGTATCGGATACTCAGTATGCTATATCATTCACCTGACAGAGAGTCTGATTGTGCCATCTTTCTCAATCTCGGTAATTGATCATCAGTGTACTTCGTGGCGTCGCCGCACATCAAACGGTGTTTACCCAACTGCCAAATATCACTCAGCTTCAATACCGGATATCTAAACTCTTACAGTACTTCCAAACCCAAGTTACCCACGCTTTGCGTATTTTTACCATAAGATTTAAAATAAAGGGTAATTAATGGATTTGTCTAATACAAATAAATATTCATTAACTTTATAAGAGAGGCTAAGCATATATGTTTATAAGCACAGTAAAAGCCTTGCTTAAAAATAAATGTAGACTATGGTTTCCTGAAATACCTGAGAAGGATAAGCCAACTATTGATCATACTTTAGTTTATACAAACATATATCGTTTGCGAGTTATTGCATGGTTTATAATAACTATTATGGGTATCCTTGTGTTAATTCAGCTATCTTACATAGATAGAATTGATTCAAATCAACTTTCATATACAGGTAGGCTTAACCTAACACGCATCCTTAATATTGCACCCAATATCATAATTCTCAGATTTATATTTATTGGGGCAGCAATTATCTTTCTTAAGGTATCCGATCTACCAACATCTCCTGATGTAATTTCACTAAAGCATTACTATTATGAGTTATCTTACTTGCTTATTAACCTCATTGGCTTTGCAGTTTTATCTGGGCTTATACAGTCTGTAGGACCAGGTATAGCATCATCTTATTTAATGGCAGTATTACTTGCTGCTTCATTCATTTATTTTAGATGGTTCGAAGCTATTATTGTTTTTGGGTTGGCCTGGATAGTTATGAGTATAATGGTATGGACTTATCAGCCTGACTGGATTGTAGCTTCATCCGCCTTTGTTAATGGAAGCATAATTACTATTTTAGCTTTTGTTGTTTCACAGATTATATATATTAACTGTGTTAAAAATCTCTTAATAAATAACGAGTTAAAACGGTTGTCTTATTATGATGCTTTAACAAACATACCCAATAGGCATATCTTTAACGAATGTTTAAATATGGAGTGGAGACGGGCCTATAGGGAGAAAGAATCTTTGTGTTTACTTATGGTTGATATAGACCAATTCAAACTTTATAACGACACATTTGGCCATCAGGCTGGAGACGATATTTTAGTTAAAGTAGCCCAAACATTGAACGAAGCCATAAAACGACCATGCGATTTGGTTGCCCGTTTTGGTGAAGAAGAGTTTATAATTGTTTTACCCAAAACTAATTTAGACGGTGGTTGCTCAGTCGCTAATCACATGATTCAGGCTGTTAAAAGGTTAAATATTTATCACCCATCATCTCCAACTGGCCGGTTAAGCATTAGTATTGGCATAGCTTGGGCATACCCATTTAACAGCAAAGAGCTGCCTGAAAATTTTATAGAATTAGCGGATAAAGCTTTATGTAGTGCTAAAAGTTACGGCGGGGACTGCTACGTTTTGGGTAACAAATTAAATACACTGTAATTTACGGCAGTAATCCTATGGTTTTTTCCTTCGTATGATATGGGTTTATTTAAGTAATTCGGCGTTATATATCTCCCAAATAAATACCTCTATTCTTGGCCTCTCCCGGTCATCCTCCAGGATACCGCCCCTTACTAACGCATCCATGAGAAACTTCTGGTTATAGTTGTCGGCAGGGTCTCTGATTCGTTGCACAGGAAAATAGATAATCGCCTGCACCGTAGCCCTGTGATACCTGGGCAGTTTCATGGCCAGGCCCCGGATTGCTTCAGTCAGCCCCTTCTTATATCTCCCCTGCTTTACCCAGTGCCAATTCTTCCACACTTTCAAACTGGGTGGCACCTGTGGCACCTGTATCCATAAACCACCGGGGATATATTGTGCATACCACTGGACGGGCGATAGGTGTACGGAGTTTTTCTTTCTTTGCCCTCCCCGGTAGCAATCCCAACTTTCGAGCCTGGCCCTCACTGATCCTGGTCACGCTACCTTTAGTCATCCCTGCACCATATTATCCATCCGGGTATCCCTTCTCCTGTATGTGCTATCAAGAAATTCAATTACCTCTTGGTAAGGCACTATACTAGTGTACTTTTCCACCTTTCGGAATATTATACCAATTTAATCATTTTAGTAACAAAAATTCATGCGGCCCATATTATAAAGCGAGAGGTTGGTAAAAACAAAGAAAGGGGGAAAAAACATGGGCTTTGGAGCAGGTTGCGGTTTCGACGGTAGTTTCATTCTGTTCCTAATACTGATACTCCTGGTATTTGGTATGTGTGGTTGTGGATTTATTGCCGCCGAAAAATAAATGAATAGGATAGAATGACTTACTCTTACCATAATATTTCACTTTAACCATTGACTCCTCCTATAATAACACTGCAGAGCATTCCCTCTTAGGGAGTGCTTTGTTGCTTTAACCGTTAAATAGCTTTGCCATTGAGGGAAATATATTCATGAAAGGTTTAATGGTTTCTACCATTATCCTAATGAACCACTAACAGAAATTCCCCTACATTTTGAACTGCTCCCTGTCAAGTAGACAGATGAAAAAATGAAACCGTTTTGCTGGG
>JAENZP010000003.1 GCA_016841205.1 Desulfoscipio geothermicus | reverse complement strand
TACTAATTCCTTGATTTTATTGGGGATTTGTTCTGTTCAGCAAACCCTAATTATTTCTTTACCCATCAAGAGAATGTGACATGCTTGTAAGATGGCGTTAATCATTTGATAATCAGAAAAAATTAAGAGAGTACCAAAAAATTAATGTAATCGGTTTTGGCATTGAAAGAGAGGTCAAATTGGATCGTGGCGACTGGGTGCGGGTGATGGTGCCAAAGCTAGAGGATGACCGGGAGAGGCCAAGAATGGAGGTATTTATTTGGGAGATATAAAACGCCGAATTACTTAAATAAACCCATATCATACGAAGGAAAAAACCATAGGATTACTGCCGTAAATTACAGTGTATTTAATTTGTTACCCAAAACGTAGCAGTCCCCGCCGTAACTTTTAGCACTACATAAAGCTTTATCCGCTAATTCTATAAAATTTTCAGGCAGCTCTTTGCTGTTAAATGGGTATGCCCAAGCTATGCCAATACTAATGCTTAACCGGCCAGTTGGAGATGATGGGTGATAAATATTTAACCTTTTAACAGCCTGAATCATGTGATTAGCGACTGAGCAACCACCGTCTAAATTAGTTTTGGGTAAAACAATTATAAACTCTTCTTCACCAAAACGGGCAACCAAATCGCATGGTCGTTTTATGGCTTCGTTCAATGTTTGGGCTACTTTAACTAAAATATCGTCTCCAGCCTGATGGCCAAATGTGTCGTTATAAAGTTTGAATTGGTCTATATCAACCATAAGTAAACACAAAGATTCTTTCTCCCTATAGGCCCGTCTCCACTCCATATTTAAACATTCGTTAAAGATATGCCTATTGGGTATGTTTGTTAAAGCATCATAATAAGACAACCGTTTTAACTCGTTATTTATTAAGAGATTTTTAACACAGTTAATATATATAATCTGTGAAACAACAAAAGCTAAAATAGTAATTATGCTTCCATTAACAAAGGCGGATGAAGCTACAATCCAGTCAGGCTGATAAGTCCATACCATTATACTCATAACTATCCAGGCCAACCCAAAAACAATAATAGCTTCGAACCATCTAAAATAAATGAATGAAGCAGCAAGTAATACTGCCATTAAATAAGATGATGCTATACCTGGTCCTACAGACTGTATAAGCCCAGATAAAACTGCAAAGCCAATGAGGTTAATAAGCAAGTAAGATAACTCATAATAGTAATGCTTTAGTGAAATTACATCAGGAGATGTTGGTAGATCGGATACCTTAAGAAAGATAATTGCTGCCCCAATAAATATAAATCTGAGAATTATGATATTGGGTGCAATATTAAGGATGCGTGTTAGGTTAAGCCTACCTGTATATGAAAGTTGATTTGAATCAATTCTATCTATGTAAGATAGCTGAATTAACACAAGGATACCCATAATAGTTATTATAAACCATGCAATAACTCGCAAACGATATATGTTTGTATAAACTAAAGTATGATCAATAGTTGGCTTATCCTTCTCAGGTATTTCAGGAAACCATAGTCTACATTTATTTTTAAGCAAGGCTTTTACTGTGCTTATAAACATATATGCTTAGCCTCTCTTATAAAGTTAATGAATATTTATTTGTATTAGACAAATCCATTAATTACCCTTTATTTTAAATCTTATGGTAAAAATACGCAAAGCGTGGGTAACTTGGGTTTGGAAGTACTGTAAGAGTTTAGATATCCGGTATTGAAGCTGAGTGATATTTGGCAGTTGGGTAAACACCGTTTGATGTGCGGCGACGCCACGAAGTTTACTGATGATTAATTACTGAGATTGAGAAAGTTATAGAAAAAATAGATATTCATGAAGCAAAGGAGGTCTGATTATGGCAGCGCAACATAAGTGGCCTGAGTGCATGGTCCAGTGAGATCGGCAGTGGCTAGGGCCCGAGCCGAAATCAAAGCTAAACGTGATAAATGTATTATTATAGAACTGTGGCCGGTGATACGCTTTTTTTAGGCTACTGCTTAATCAATACGAAATGTTAGGCGAAGTTGGTCACTTTAATGCTTTAATCCCCTGTAGGCTCTACAGTAGCTGCTTCGACTAAAAGGACAGCAGTCCGCTCTATAGCTCTGGTACGATGCTTAATACCTTTGGGAATTGTATATCCTTGATGTTGTTTTAACTCAATTGTTTCATTTTCCAGATCAATAAAGAATTTACCATGCAGTACAAAGAAAAATTCATCCTCTTTATCGTGTTTATGCCAATGGAATTCTCCTAAGCAAATAGCTAGACGAACTACACAATCATTCACCTGACAGAGAGTCTGATTGTGCCATTTTTCTGTACAGGAAGCAATGAGATTCGGCACATCAATAAGTTCAAGAAATCCGAACTTTTGATTTGGGTTGATAGAATAATTATATTGATCATTCATTGTAAACCTCCGATAAAAATTAATGAACAATATTATGTTAGTTTTATGTTGTAATAATTTCCACAGGGAATCAAGTAACACCTTCTTTGTATGTATTCCGGGAATAAAAAATTGTTTACATTCCAAAGATTTATTTGGCCCGGTGAGGGGGATGTTGTGAAATAACTAGAAAGGTTGTTATATATGATTAAAGCAGTGGAAGAATAATGGAAATGGAAATCCAAGGCATAGATTGGGGTATGGAGGAACGAGTGATTGAAGAAATTTTTCTTATACCTGCTCAGATGGCAACTATCAACGCCGGTGTTGGCTGTGTTTACTGGAATGTTCACGTATTTAGGATATTGGTGGGCAGCAGCATTAAGCAATCTTATTGGGGGATGTCTGTTCTTTTGGGTGGATAGATGGATATTCACTAAAACCAAGACATAAAAGTAAGTAAACCGAGCCGAGGGTAGTGGCCCGGCCTTGGCATTTTATGATGACCCCGGAAGGGTTGAGATAGACAAGGGGGTATGCGGTGAGGTTGGGGAAAAACTAACTTTATAAAACCTTTATTTGCAAAGATTTATGATTTCTGTATAGAAACCATAGATAAGAGGAAGCAGGGAAGGGATATATAATCCGAGAAATAGAGCAGGTATAGCAATGGACTTCGGTCAGAGTGTTTTGAGCTATGCCTTTAAAAAAAAAGATAGGGCTTGTCGGGGAGCGAATATAAGTAGAGGGGTTTTTTAAAAAGAAAGGTTGCCGTCCGTTAGGACGGCCATTATCAATAACCATTTGCCGCTGGAACCTATTTTCTCCCTGCAATTATCCGAATCGAATCTGCAATGTCTTTTGCGTAAAAAATAAACGGGACTGTCAAAGCTATCGACGCGATGGTTAACATTGCAAGACCTGAATGGTGGTTCATGTAGTCATATCTGTCATAAAACAAGTTAAGCACCTCCTTTGGTTTTTAGTTTTCTCAGTTTAGTAGAACAGAAAACGGTGAAGATAATGGTTTTATAGCCAAATATGTAAACTTTATCGGAATATTATCAAGGATAAGCCTTTCTTCTGTCAAATATAATAGGTAGGAGGGAATGCAATGAACGTTATAGATATACTTGTTAATTATAACCATGGTTTTATTTGGAAACTTTTTTTATTTATATTATTACCTATAATGATAATTGATTTTGCTGTTTTCAGGTTGCCGTGGTTCACAAAAGTAGTTAAAAAACTGATCATTTGGCTAGTTTTTTTTGGATGGCTTGTGGTTGCCATTAAAAGCGGTTTCTTTAGATTAAGTTAACTTAGAGTCCCCATGGGCTCTTTTCTTTTTAGGGTTGGCGATCTTTATGGACTAGTATGACCAAAATACAAGTTTATTGCTACATGGTGCAGAGAGGGAAACCAGCAGCCATGTTACCTATCCAAGAGAAACTTCTTGGTAAAGCCATCACCCTCGTTGTTAAAGATCACAGTCTTAACTACCACATCGGCCAACTTTGCAAAGGTTGGATTACTTTTTGGATATATAAACAACCCCACATCCTGGAGGTGATAAAGACCGTGCCCGATAAGCCGGAGACGATCTTTGATCATTGGGTGTTAGGTAAATTATTTGGTTACGACGAAGTAGCGATATAAGAATTCATTAATTCTAAGCTTGCCTAAACTCGGTATTAAAGCAGTTGGGGCAAGGTGGAAGCGTATACTAAACTAAAGACTGAAAATGAATTTATAAGGATCCTCAAGGGTCTTTTCTTTTTGAAAACATAGCACTTCGGGAAAAGATGAGGTGATAACTCTGGAAATCCGCAGAATCCATATAGATCAAATCGGCGCCATACAACCCCCGCAAGGACCTGCAGCCTGGCGATCCGGAATACGAAAAGCTCCGCCGGTCCATTGAGGAATTCGGTTACGTTGAGCCAATGGTCTGGAACGAGCGCACCGAAAACCTGGTAGGTGGCCACCAGCGGTATTAAAATACTAAAGGCCCGGGGAGATAATGAGTTTGAGGTTCCCATTGTTAACCTCGATGTCCAGCGTGAAAAGGCCCTAAACCCTGTCTTAAATAAAATCAGCGGTGATTGGGATAATGATAAGCTTGGCAACCTGCTCAAAGAGCTGGAGACCTCAGACATGATTTGGAAATCACCGGCTTTGACATAACCGAGATAAACGCATTAATCGCCCAACTAAATGATAGCGCCACACCTGACCCGTATGACTTTGATGCCCAGGTAGAGGCAGAGAAAATAACCGCCCCGGTAACAAAGTCGGGCGATATCCGGCAACTGGATAAACCCCGCCTGATGTGCGGCGATGCTACAAAACACACTGATGTGGAAAGTCTTATGACCAGGTCCAAAGCGGATATTATATTCACCGACCCGCTTTATAAGCAGGACCGGGGACCGTGAAATAACTGTTACAGCCGGAGAAGAAAGAATGATCGGGCCAATACCGCCACTACTTTTTAATCAATCTGATGGAAAGGTATATGTGGACTTTTCTGCGGTTACGAATGTAACTGTTGTCGCTGTGAGGCTGAGGTGATTAGCATAGTTGATACCTTACTTAAGGAAACAAAGTTGAGCCCCGGGTTTTGCTTTATGGTGCTGATGGCAATGCCCTATTGACCGCAGATAACCCCGGATATATTGAATTAAGGTTTTACCTTAGGCAGTTAACGGGTAAGATATTTTCAACAACGGCGTTTTATATTTAAGCCAACTGGTAAATACAAAAGTGTATTTATCTACTTTTCCTGGGGAAAATAAAAATCAAGTTCTACAGACTGATTTTCTTAAAAGGAAAAAAGAAAGCATGGTTGTTGGACAAAGCTAATCATGTAGTAAATATAAGGGGGATAACCTCCGTGTTTCGTATAAGAGATAAAGTAGTATTGGGTGCGTTAATCGGAGCACTAGTTACCTTAGGATTAAACTTAGTAGATTATCTTTTTGTAGTTCTAAAGATCATTAAATGGCATATATGGCAAATGTCCGGTTCACTCTATTGTAGAATAGGGGAACTTAACACCCTCCCTGCTTTAGCTATAGGTGCAGTTACCCATATCTCATTAATGGCATTAGCGGGCGTGATTATTTGTTATGTCCTGTATTACACTGGAACAGACTTCTATCCGGTAAAAGGAGCCGGGGTGCTTCTGATATTTTATATATCATTATATGGTGGTATAATAAGCACGGGAATCGCTAGTATCAAACATGTGGATGTTATAACAAATGGTTTTCATTTGTTGGCTCACTTAGCCGCAGGCTTAATAATAAGTTTTTTAATAGTTAAGTTTGCGGATGATAAAGTCTGGGATAGATCACAAAGCGATTCGACTAAGAATGTTAAGCCACATATAGCCTATCTAAAACCAAATAACACCATTTACCAAGTTAATACCACTGCTGAAGAGCATAAAGTAAAAAAACCTACTTTACTAAGGCGTTTTAAAGGATGGTAGGTATATGGCTAATTGTAATTACCTATTAAAACACAAAACCCTCGGTTGACCATACGTCGAACGAGGGGCCGTGGAAAACAGTACATTATATGAAGAGGAGTCTTAATGGGGTAAGGTTAACTATGCCCAGCATCTCGCGTGATTATGCCAAAACGCCCCTCCCGGAGCGCTTTGCATTAGATTTACTTTTCTACGCTGCATACTCCGCCGCATCCGCAAAATCCCGTACAACTAAACACCAGCAGAATGAGGATCAGAAAGAGAATAAAACTGCCACTTCCGCAACCACAACCGGCACCAACTCCTCCACATCCAGCACCATAACCCATAAACATTCCTCCTTTTTTAGGTTTTATTGTAGTTACGGGCGTATACTATGCGCGTGTGGAGGAAAGTGTTACCAACTAAAAACAACCAGGTCTATGCTGCATTGTATTGCCCAAAGCGTAACCCCCGGCAATCATTTGAACCGGGGGCTTTGCTATCACTACATTTCTTCAAATTTTCATGGATCAGAATATTGTTTAGCGTTATAATCGGCACTACAGATGAAGGGGCGTAACGTGGAAAATAAAAAAATCGCTCCGGGATAAAGAAAGCGAATATGTGAGGAATTTTCCAATTGTGTTAACCAAATTTTTCATATTGCAAAACTATATTCTACACTAGAAGAAAGGAGGAGTAACATGGTACCGATTAAAAACGAATGTGAAAGGGAATGTAATTGCTCCATAGAAATCGAGGATAGTATTGTTTTAATAATTTGCGGTGAAGTCTTTTATATTTCATGATATATTTCAAACATCTTGCTATAATTATAGTAATATCGTAAGGAGTGTAATTGAAATATGGTGCAGCAAGAAGGCAATAGTTGATTGGATTCCAGAGAGAGATAGTTTAGATAAATCTTTTAAAGAATAAGAAAGGATGGGCTTTACTTGGCAGATAATATCATAGCAACTATAACTAAGGTTTTTACATTTGACAGCGCACATAGCCTGCCGAATTATCCTGGTCAATGTAAAAATATACATGGTCATACATATAAGCTAGAGGTAACCGTGAAAGGTAAAATAAATCATGAAACGGGCATGGTTATGGACTTTGATGAGTTAAAACACTCGGTAAAAAAGCATGTTGTAAGCAAATTAGATCACTGTTATTTAAATGATGTTTTGCCTTGCATACCTACTGCAGAAAACATAGCAATATGGATTTGTCAATCAGTTAAAGATAACTTGCCTTCACTTTATAAAGTAAAGCTTTGGGAAACTCCCACAAGTTATGTTGAGTTGTATGCTGCCGATGTCTAATATTCCAATATATGAGATTTTTGGGCCGACAATTCAGGGGGAGGGGATGTACTGTGGTTGCCGCACCATGTTCCTCAGGGTAGCAGGATGTGATTATAGGTGCTCATGGTGTGATACCAAGTATGCAAGAGATGTTAAACAGGCCCGGCAGTTACTGTTTGAAGAAGAAATTGTAGAGCAAATAAAAGAAAGAGCGAAGGGAATTACTCATAGGGTAACAATTACAGGCGGAAATCCCTGCATTCATGATTTAAGCAGGCTTATAAGCCTGCTTAAAAATGAGAATTATATCGTACATATTGAAACTCAGGGGTCAATCATACCCTATTGGATATACGAAGTTAACCATGTGTGCATATCACCTAAACCCCCTAGTTCGGGTAATATGACCGATTATGCATCCTTAAGAAAAATTATGAATAGTGTGGTATCAAAAGAGCTTAAGGTGGTAGTTGGTACAGAAGAAGATTACTTATATGCCAAGAAAGTGCACCAAATGTATAAACACCAACCCCTTACCCTGCAGGCTTGTACTATCGGAGATCCTTTACCCATGCTAAAATGGCTTATATCGAAGGTTTCCTTAGACCCTGAATTTAGCGATGACGTTAAAGTTATGCCTCAGGTTCACGTGCTTATAGGCATAAAGTAAAGATTACATTTATTTTAAATCCTCATATTCAATCGGGTCTTGAATTCCTGCCTCTTTGAACCCTTTTAGCCTAATCCGGCAGGAATCGCAAAGACCGCAGGCCTTTTCACCGCCCTTGTAACAGCTTGTTGTTAAGTGCAGGGGCGCTTTATTTTTGCTACCTAACCGGACAATATCAGCCTTTGATAAAGAAATAAGTGGTGTTTCTATTTGTATAGGTGAGCCCTTTACGGGTGCCGCTGCTCCAAGATTAATGGCCTCTTGAAAGGCCCCTATAAATTGCGGACGGCAGTCAGGGTACCCGGAGTAGTCCAAGGCATTAACACCAATATAAATCTTTTCTGCCCCAATCGCCTCAGCATAACCCACGGCCATTGATAGGAAAACAGCATTTCTAAATGGCACATAAGTTACGGGAATTTCATTGCCTATATCCCTATTAGTTGGCACCTCAATCTCCTGGGAAGTAAGGGCGCTGGCACCAATCTTTTTAAAAAATCCAAGATCTATAACCAGGTGCCTTTTGCAGTTATAATAATCGGCAACTTTTTTGGCGTGTTCGACCTCTCTGATGTGGCGCTGGCCATAAGAGAAAGTCATTGGATAAATTTCGTAGTTTTTGTGGTTAGCTACTGACATGCAGACAGTGCTGTCCAGGCCCCCAGATAAAATTACAATAGCCTTTTTCATTTCTACCTCCGAAAATACTTTATAAATATAAGCTAAAAAGGATTTCTATATATTTTATAAAGCTCCTTTCGGCAAATAAAAGTAGACATCTTTTTTATATCATGTACAACAATACCAACAGCAGCACAATGATACTAGCGATACCATAAATGATGTCCTCAGTATTGCTTTTTTAAATGAGGGAATTCTGTTAGAGGCGAAGTCGTATATAGTATAGAATAAAAAATAATTGAGGTTTTTCTGAACTTAATCAACGCCATAAAAAAAGAGTTATTTGGCGGTCGTAGCAACCCGCCTCAACAAAACAAGGAGGCTAGACAATGAGCCAGTTTGAGTTCGAGATACTAGGTAAGAGCGTTCGAGAACCTTGCCGCAAACTTGAAGTTTTCCCTAAACCAGCAGGTGTGCAAAAAGTTATTTTGGAGAGTGATGAGGTTACGAGTCTCTGTCCCGTTACTGGCCAGCCTGACTGGGAAACGGTTGTGATAGAGTACTTACCAAATAAATTTTGTATTGAAAGTAAAAGCCTTAAACTGTATTTGTGGAGTTATCGTAACGAAGGGATGTTCTGCGAAGCTCTTGCGGCACAGATCGCTCAAGACGTAGATTCGACGTGTAAACCTTTTGGGTGCAAGGTTACCGTTACCCAAAAACCTCGTGGCGGTATTACAATTACTGCCGAGGCAGTTGCGGGGAAGTTTGAATAAAGTGTTTATGTAGCTTGTTCTGGCTGACATTGCTGCAAGAAAAATTTTACGTTAGCTAGTTCTGCCTGCTGGGACTTTTCATCCATATTGCCCCTGCCCAGGCGATCACACTCGGAGAAAAGAGCGATTTCTCCCGGGGGTACTTCGTTGATCATCTTGTCAATATCTGCAAAAGGCAGCTTTTTTATTACATAAAGAATCTGCATATGCCATCTGACCATATAAGATACCTGGCTAATAAATTCCTTGTCTTTTGTAAATTCCTTTAAAAAATCTATGGCTAATTTGGCGCCATGTTTGTCGTGGTCATAGGCGGTAATTTTACCTCGGCGAACCCTGGTGGTATGGGCTTTGCCTAGGTCATGCAGGAGGGCTGCCCACATGAAAACGCGTGGGTTTTCGCTTAAATGCCTCCTTTCAGCGGCTAGGTCCACCACCAGCAGGGTATGTTCCCAAACGCTGCCTTCCGGATGGAACTCAGGTGATTGTTCAACCTTTTGCAAGTCGCCCAGCAGAGTAAATGGATAAGTATCATTTAACAAGCCAATGGCAGCCAGCTTTTTAAAATAGAGAGAGGGTTTGTCATCATTGAGCAAATGTGTTTCGAACTCGATAAATTTCTGGTGTTTATCCATAAATATTTCACTCCCGATTATTTACTATAAATAAGACCTTCATATATATAATGGCTTTTGAGGCAGATTGTAAACGCCAAATAAATTATGGAATGCTACTAGCAATGATTCCTCCTAGGAGTTCAGGCATTCCCTGTAAGTTGTGAACCCCACATGTATCAAAGATTTTCAGAAATGATTACAGCTTTGGCTGTAAACGGTCTCATCTATATCGATAGTTATACCGGCCTGGTTAGTTTAACGGTACAAATACGTAAATTTTTAAATATCTTTGAGCCATACATACTAAGGAAGAGATGTATGGCTTCTGTGCTTTCATTTAAGATATACTTTTTATCCTTTAATTCCTTTCAAAAGTTGGTACAACTAAGCCCCAATCATCAGTTAAATGGCCATCGATTATTAAGTGAAAGGGATAATAAAATTTCGGAGCTTTATAGTAAAATAAGCGATCTGCAGGATGCCTTTGTAGTAAGCAAAAGAAGAAAAGACAGTGCTGGAGGAAACGTTGAAAGCTACTGAAAGTATGTAAAAACCCTACATTAGCAGGGTTTATTTTTTGCCGTCTTATTTATTCTCTTTATCCCATTTAGCAATATCCTTAGCAGCTTTATCAAAATCATATTTATCTGAACTATAATCCCCTGAGTCATATCTTAACTCCCTACTATCTTTTGCAATTGACCAAAGCAATTTTTACACCTCCGTAAACGTAGCATTTCCATGGCTAGTTTAGCGTATACATTAAACATTGGAGGTGATAAGTATTGTTAAATTATTTAGATTTACCAGATGACATGAGAAAATCACTTCAAAATTTATACGAAAAAACAAAAGTGCACGACCCACAAATAACAGAAAGCCGATTTTTGCAGGTTATTATTGCGCAATGGCTCGAAATGTATGTCGTAGCCAAACAGGAACCATTACATAAAAATAAGGCTGTCCTGCATAATGACCTAAAGATGGCCATACGGATCAGCGGCAAGACCCAGCGGCAAATATCCCAAGAAACCGGTATTAACTATGTATACCTTTCGGACGTTATTCGCGGTAAGTATGAACCAGGAATTGCGTTTGTACTGTTGCTAATGCGAGCATTAAATTGTCCTCCGGCCAGGTTACACGATCTGTTTTTCTTGGAACCCGTACCGTAAATTGCCACGGTGCGGGTGTTTTTTTGTTGGTATATTGGACAAACGGCACTGAGTAATATCTGTTAAACACTAAATGTTTAGCGTTAACCATAAAGCTTTAAGCGGGAGGTGAAATGTAAACATGATAGTTACAGCTAGATTGAGAAAGCGTAACCAGGACATTATTGAAGGTATCCAGGGTGTTGAGTTGGGGGAAGTGTTACAATATATTACCATATGGAGGTGGTAGAAATGATAATCCGCATTAACAGGCGGGTATGGGAACCTGCAGTGGTTCCAGAGCCTATGGCAGCGCTTACTGTGAGCGATTGGCGAAAGCGGGTATTGACTGCCATGGACCGGGTAGAGGCTGTCATAAAAAAACTGCTCCCGCCACCGGGGGTAATGCTGGCTGTTGCACCGGTAGGCGGTGACCTAGTACAAAAGCTATGGCCATTGGTGGGGAAGCTACAGGAGTTCGGCTTGGCTGTTGGCATAGGTATGTCTCTCTGGGGGCTGTGCCGTATCATCATGGGCGATCCCTCAGGTAAACAGCAAATATGGCAGTCAATTATAGGCTTCGTTGGCCTGTTTATGCTGCCGGAGGTATTTTTCGCAATATGGGAGGCATTTAATTGATATGCTTCTTTTTCAATGGGGAGCTTATGCTGTGGTGGCTGGCTACATCCTTAAAAACATAGACATATTCGCCGTATTGGGGGCTATGTGCGGGAGCTTTATATTTATGTGTGGAGTGGAACGGAGCGGAGCACTGGTTAGGCTCATCTTGGACGTTTACCTGCTTATCAAGCTATTTTAGGAGGTGTTATAGATGGGGATATTTCAGAGGCAACAGGAGCCAATGATAGCCCTGCAGCTTGTGCCTGAACGTAATATACGCAACTACTCGGTCGAAGAGCATCGCCAAAGCAATGGCGGAATTCTATTCCTGGTTATTAACTAGACTCTCAATTGGGGGTAGCAGGTAATATACCATGAGCCAGATTGCTTTATTTTCCGTATTATACTAAAGCACGATAGTATATGTTTTTACTTACTCGTACCGGTCCGCCTGGCTGACCATTTCCGGCAAAAGACGCAAGCAGTTTGGGAACGTGCTACCGTTATGCAAGTTGACGACGACTTACGCTTGGACTCAACCAAGTGCAAATGCTGTGAGTTGGTTTATCGGCGCCATGATATGTTTAGCCTAGTCACCGACCGGGACACCTTGGCGCCATTGCCCGGCGTGTTATCTACCGTCACTGAAATGCAGCCAGAGGAACTGGTTATGGTGGATATACTACTCATGTCTGCAGACCGTATCCAGTGGGAGTATGATGCTGGTAAGGCCTACGAGGTTTTCGGCAAGGGCAAAATGCTACGGCGGATTTCACTAGATGTGGGGACCATTTTAAAACAAGGTACGATTGCCGTCTGGTCAGGACTGCCCTGCTTTTATTGCTAAGATGGCCCCACCTTCATCTTTTGTTCAGTCCCGGGAAGAACAGCGGCAGCAATGCGCCCAAGAGTTTGGGCGGCATTGGAAAGAGGTGGGCAGGGGGATACAGGAGAAACGGATGCGGTATCAGCAGTTGGATGAAACTTGCAGGGAGGGTAAAAAAAAATAACCCGGCATCTGCCGGGCATTTTTGTGCTATGTTATATGGAAGCAATATAATGCTTTCTATATGTTTTGTATCATTTGGTAAGGCGTATCATAAGATGAAAACGCAATATGACTATAATCTTAGCCGTATATATGAAATGGTTATCAACACTGACCCCTGCTACGCCTTTTTGCTGGAAGGAAACTCGCTGGTGCAAAATAAAATGGTCATTGCCCACGTTTTGGCGCACTGCGACTTTTTTAAGAATAACTACTATTTTAGTAGAACATCCAGGAATATGGTGGAAAGCATGTCGCTGGCGGCAGACCGTATCAGGGGATACGAGTTTAAATACGGGCGGGATAAGGTGGAAAGCTTTTTAGATGCGGTGATTGCTTTACAAGAAAATATAGACCCCAGTAGGCACATTAATCTGATTGGGAGCCAGGATAAAAATGGTAAAAACAAAGGGCAGGCCTGTCAAGGGCAAACCTGTTCCGGTAATAATCGCTGCCAGAACAAAGAAACCACTCCCTATGATGATCTGTGGGACTTGGATAAAGGTGAGTGTGAAGGTAAATGCGCGGAAGCAAAAGACGGGGTAAAGAAAATTCCCGAACAGCCGGATAAGGATCTGTTGTTGTTTATGATGCATTACGGGCGGGATTTGGATGACTGGCAAAGAGATATAATATCCATTCTCAGGGAGGAAATGTTATATTTTTGGCCTCAGATGCAGACTAAAATTATGAACGAAGGATGGGCTACTTACTGGCATATGCGCATTATGCGGGAAATGGATTTAACTGAGGATGAAGCGGTGGAGTTTGCCAAGACTCATTCCGGGGTCGTCCAAACGTCTAAGTACCAGATCAACCCGTATTATTTAGGGTTAAAGATATTTGAAAATATTGAAAAAAGGTGGGATAATCCCACCGGTGAGGAAAAAGAAAGATACGGTCGCCCGGGAGGCGAGGGGAAACAGAAAATCTTTGAAGTTCGGGAAACGGAGAATGATTTGTCTTTTGTACGTAACTACTTAACTAGGGAACTGGTTGAAGAACATGACCTGTTTCTTTATAAAAAAGAAGGTTATGACTGGAAGGTTACCGATAAGGATTGGGAAAAAGTGCGTGACGGTTTGGTGGGAAGTCTCTATAATTGCGGACTGCCGTACGTTGTGGTGGAGGACGGCGATTTTAACAAGCAGGGGGAATTGTACTTGAGGCATGTACATGAGGGAACGGACCTGGACATTTATTACTTGGAGAGAACGCTACCCCATGTACATAAAGTTTGGGGGCGGAAGGTGCACATGGAAACAGTTGTGGATGGTAAGAAGGCCTTGTTTACCTATAACGGAGAAAAAGTATACAAAAAATTTATTTAACTGTTTATTAAGGGGATGTCCTGAAAACTTATAATATAGACAGTCGGACAGTCGCCAAAATCACATCACAAAAAAGCCTACCTCTTTGGTGGGCTTTTTTCTTTATATGATAATCCTCTAAATTTCTGTTATGCTTACTGTGGCTCCAAGGTTTTCTAATGCACTTTAGATTTCTTTTTATCATCTTTTCTTAATTTAACCGTTACGTAGTAGTCATTTTTCAAATCTTTAAACGGCTGATTATTTTTTAAAATATGGTATATTGCTATTAACATGCTATGAGCTACTGCGATAAGAGCCCTTTTGCCTCCGCGTCTAGAGCTATTCTCTGATATCTTGCATAGAAATAACTATCTTTTTTCCGTATAGCCGCCCTTGCACATTCTACAATTGTTGCTTTTAATTACCACTTACTTTAATTCTTATTGCGTATTCCGTTTTCATTAATTGTGGTGAGAGGCACTATCATGATTGTCTGTTGCACAATGAGCAAAATAGTTCATAGTGCAGCAGCCTCTTTTGATGTTCAAAATACAAACTGCGAGTTCCAAGAACCCGTAGTTACAGTATGATTTCATTATATAACTAACAAAATTATACAATAGTTATGCGCAATTAACATGTCTTACTTTGGTTAATTCATTATTTTATTCAATAATGTATGTTTAAATGTTTCCAGCATTGTCAATGTATTGACTTCAATTCTTCAGTTAGTTAATCTATTATAGAAAAGAATTCTATAATTTGTCGAAGGAGATGACCGGAATTGCGTAGAACCAAATATCTATGGTTACTCGTTTTTGTGCTGGGACTGACGCTGGTGGTAGCTGGTTGCGGCGGCAAGTCGGCCGACAAGCCCTCTGGACAGGCTGCAAGCGAGGATACTGAAAAAACTAGCTGGGAACTGATCCAGGAAAAGGGCGTCATGACCGTTGGTTTGGACGACACCTTCCGTCCCATGGGCTTCCGAAATGAGCAGGGTGAACTGGTTGGTTTTGACATTGATATGGGTAAAGAATTGGAGAAACGCCTGGACATTACCTTGGAGTGGATTCCCACTGATTGGAGCGGTGTAACTGGCGCATTAAATGCTAAGAAATTTGACGTGGTGATCAACGGTATGAGTATTACCGATGAGCGTAAAGCGGTGATTGATTTCTCCATACCTTACGTTAACGCCAGTATTGGTATGGCGGTGCTTAAAGACAATACGGATATCAACAACAAAGATGATTTAAAAGGTAAAATAGTAGGTACGCAGGCGGGCAGTTCTGGATATGAAGCCTGCAAAAAACTGGTGGAAGAGGGTATTATTGAGGAAGATAATCTTAAGCAGTACAACCAATATCCTGAAGCATTTCAGGACCTGGTCATCGGGAGAGTTGACGTGGTGGTGGTTGACGTGACTACAGCTGAAGATTATATTGGCAAAAAGCCGGATGTTTACAAAATCGTTGAAGAACCCTTGGTGGAAGATATGTACGCTATTGGCCTGCGCAAAGCAGATAAGGACCTGAAGGCAGTATTGGATAGGACTTTAACAGAAATGATGGAAGACGGCACATTGACCAAAATTTCAAAAAAATGGTTTGACGGCAAAGACATGATTACCATGCCGGAGTAAAAAAACGGGGCGCGATTTTTCGCGCCCTATCAAGCTTTAAGCTATTTAACGGGGTGTATAATATTGCGCATTGGCCCAATCGACGTGGAATTTTTGCTGGCCATAACGCCGATTTTACTTAAAGGCGCGCTAATGACCATTGAACTTACTGTGCTATCGATATTTTTTGGCACCATTATCGGGTTATTTGTTGCCTTGATGAAAATTTCCCGGTTTAAATTGCTAGCGGTTATCGGTGGTTTTTACACCTGGGTTATCCGTGGCATACCGCTATTGGTGCAACTGTTCATTTTGTATTATGGTTTGGCACAGTACTTCGATATACAGCTAAGCCCAAAGGCCGCGGCGGTGCTGGGCCTAAGCATTTGTGGCGGAGCATATATAGCGGAAATCATCAGGGCGGGTATTCAATCCATAGATAAGGGGCAGATGGAAGCAGCCCTGTCACTGGGTATGTCTTCAACCCAGGCTATGCGGCGGGTAATTTTGCCCCAGGCCTATCGGCGTCTCCTGCCGCCCATGGGCAATGAGTTTATTGCCTTGATGAAGGATACCTCGCTGGTTTCGGTGATTACTATGGTGGAACTGATGCGCAGCGGTATACTGCTTAACACTACCTACTTTCGTTCTATGGAGATATATTTAACTGTAGGTATTATTTATTTAATTATGACTACATTTTTTATTTACATAATTTGTCGTTTGGAAAAGCGTCTGGCCATATCTGAGGGTGACTAACGGAAGGTGAAATAATTTTGATAGTAATAGAGCATATTAATAAACATTTTGGTAAGCTCCATGTGTTAAAGGATGTCAGCCTAACCGTGGCCAGGGGTGAAGTAGTGGTTATCATCGGACCCAGCGGATCCGGCAAGAGCACCCTATTGCGATGTCTGAATTATTTGGAGACCATTGATGACGGGTATATTACTATAGAGGGCCAGCCCATCGGCAAAATAAAGTTGCCCGATGGGCGCTTGGTGGATGACAGCAGAAAGAATGTCTACCGTTTACGAAGCCGCATGGGTATGGTGTTTCAGCGGTTTAATTTGTTTCCTCACCAAACAGTGCTGCAAAATGTGATGGAAGGACCGATTACAGTATCTAAAACTCCGGTTACCGAAGCAAAAGACCGGTCCTTGGCGCTGCTGGCCAAGGTGGGGCTGGCCGATAAGGCTGACGCTTACCCGGTGCAGCTTTCCGGGGGGCAGCAGCAGCGGGTGGCTATTGCCAGGGCGCTAGCTATGCAGCCACGGGTAATGCTGTTTGATGAACCTACCAGTGCCTTAGATCCTGAATTGGTGGGCGAAGTGCTGGAGGTGATTAAGGATCTGGTCCGAGAAGGTATGACCATGATTGTGGTCACCCACGAAATGGGTTTTGCCCGTGAGGTAGCCGATCGGGTTATTTTTATGAATGACGGGAGAATCCTGGAAGATGCCAGCCCCCAAGCAATTTTTACCAACCCTTCCCATACCCGTACCAGGGAGTTTTTAAGCAAAATACTATAGTCTAAGCTAATCTAATTAATAATCTTCCCAGAAAGAACGATTAGGAACAATTTACCCCGTATCTACGGGGTTATTTTTTTAGTCCTCAAACAATAATAAAATTGATGCACGTTGTGTGCATTCCAGTATCTATCAAGGACGGTGAAATTATGCGGGCTCTTTGGAAAGGCGCTATTACCTTTGGCTTAATTTATGTACCCGTGAAAATGTATGCCGCCACCGAAAAAAAAGATGTGAAGTTTAACTACCTACATGCCCGGTGCCATACCCCGCTGCGTTATGTGCGCTATTGCCCCCACTGTGCCGGGGAAGTAAAAACCGATGAAATAGTTCGTGGCTATGAGTATGAAAAGGGCCAGTATATAACCGTTACTGAGGATGAACTGACAGGCTTGTCCGGGGAAAAAAATCGCAGTGTAGATATAATTGATTTTGTGGAACTGCAAAAAATCGATCCGGTTTATTACGATCGCTCCTATTACTTGGGCCCGGGTGATGGTGGTAAAAAAGTGTACGAGCTTTTAAGGCAAGCCATGCTTGAGACTTCCCGGGCGGCCATTGCTCTGATAACTATTAGAAATCGGGAGTCTCTGGCTGTTATTAGACCCACAGATCGGGCATTAATCATGGAAACCATGTTTTATGCTGACGAAGTGCGTTCGGTTGAGCAAGTTGAGGAAATTAGCGGCAAAATTAACCTGCATGAGAACGAAGTCAAGATGGCGGTAAATTTGATTGACAATCTTTCCACAGATTTTGAACCCGGCAAGTATACCAGCACCTACCGTGAAAAGGTGCATGAAATGATCCGTGCTAAAATTGCCGGTGAAGCAGTGTTGGAGAAACCAGTCGCACCCGCAGCTGAAAATGTGGTTGACCTTATGGCGGCGCTGCAAGCTAGTATAGAAATTGCCAAGGAAGAACGGGGTAACCGGAAAAAACGCCAAGCGGCGGGTAAAGGATCATGAACCCTGTCGATACAAGTGACCTCCCACTGGTGAAACCAATGCTGGCAGTCCCCGCCCAACCCTTTGACGACACCGATTACTTTTTTGAGATCAAGTGGGATGGTTACCGTTGCTTAGCCTACCTGGATGGCCAAACCACTTTGGTTTCTAGAAACTTGAAAAATATTACCGACACCTTTCCCGACCTGAGAGGCTTAAGTCAATATGTAAGGGATAAACCACTGGTCCTTGATGGCGAAATTATTGTATTAAATGACGGTATACCTTCCTTTGACGCTTTGCAGTCCCGGGCCAAATTGATGAACGAAAACCGGGTTTTTCGAGCAGCGCAGGTACTGCCGGCTATTTATGTAGCCTTTGATATTTTATATCGCCGGGGTAAATCCTTGATGCAGTTTTCTTTGAGTGAACGCCGGGATTGTTTGCAGAAGGTTGTCATTACGGGGAATAATTTAATAATATCTCAGCCGGTACTGGGGGACGGAGTTTCATATTATCGGGCTTGTGTCGATAAAGGACTTGAAGGGGTCGTTGCTAAAAGGATGGACAGTATATATGTACCTGGCACCCGCTCTATATACTGGAAAAAATTGCGCCATACCCGGGAGGTTGATCTGGTTATCTGTGGATATCGCGCGGGTCAGGGAAGTAGATTGCTTGGTTCACTGGTGCTGGCCGCCTGGAACGGTGCAAATTTTGTTTATCAGGGTATGGTGGGTAGTGGTTTTAGCCGGGATGAAGAATTGTCTTTACTTAAGAAACTGGCCGATCTTGGCACTATCAGCCGTCCTTTACAAGATAGTAACCTGGTACCGGTGCATGATATACATTGGGTACGGCCGCGGCTGGTCTGTCGGGTGGAATATTTAACCCTAACCAGGGATGGTATTTTGCGGCACCCGGTATATAAGGGGTTGCGCGGCGACAAGGCACCCGAGGAATGCTGGCAGGCCGGAAGACAGAATTGAGTAAAAAGGGTGGTGGCTAATGTCCAAGGCAAAGCGGGAAATGGTGGAGATACAGGGGCGGGTATTGACACTTACCAACCTTGATAAGCTTTATTGGCCTGATATGGGCTTAACTAAGGCTCATTTGATTAAATACTATTTAGATATGGCACCTTATATTTTGCCGCATATCCGCAATCGTCCGCTGGTTATGAAAAGATATCCGGATGGAATAAATGGAGATTATTTTTATCAAAAGGAATGTCCTTCCTATGCTCCGGAATGGGTGGAAACTTGCCCGGTCCTGCATACCAAGAAGATCATCTATTATATCGTGTGCAACGACACGGCAACCCTAGTTTGGTTGGCTAACCAGGGTTGCGTGGAAATTCACGGCTGGCTCAGCCGGGTAGAGGACATTGATTACCCGGACCTGGCGGTATTTGATTTGGACCCCGCCGAGGGGGTTCCTTTTAACGAAGTGTTAAAAGTGGCCCTGCTGGTACGGGATTTGCTTATGGAATTTGGCATAACCGGTTTCCCTAAAACTTCGGGATCTAGCGGTCTGCATATTTTTATCCCCCTAGCTGGGAAACACACCTTTGCCGAGGTCACCGAAGCGATGAAAAATTTGGCTGAAATAATAGCCAGGGCTTACCCCCGTGGGGTGAGCTTGGAAAGAAGTATCCCCAAGCGTAAAGGCAAGGTTTATTTGGATTACCTGCAAAACGGGCGGGGCAAAACAATGGCCTTTACTTACAGTCTTAGACCATTACGAGGTGCTCTTGTATCCACTCCATTAACCTGGACGGAGGTAGAAGAAAAGTGTATTAGACCGGAGCTATTTAATATCGCAAATATTATCGATCGTGTGCAAAAGCTTGGTGATTTGTTTGCGGACTTGCCCGGTAAAAAAAATAATATTGATTTGTTTGTCGGAGAAGATAAACCATTAGTACTTGATGCCAAGGGTATTGATTCAAGTCCTTTTTAAAGTATAATGGACAATAGAACTTTTGGAACAAGCAGGAAAAAGCATATTGATCTTGAACATGTTGCAATAATGGACCGAAAAAGGATCCGGTGGTGATTTTAATGGATGATAAAATATACTGGCTTGCCTGGCATATTGTTTTGGCCGGGCAAGCACGTAAGTTTTGGACAATCATGAAGCATTTCGGTACACCCGAAAATGCTTGGGGGGCACCCGATAATGAGTTTAATGCTTTTGAGGGTTTACGTCCAAGTAATAATATAGAAATGTTGGTACGTCGGAAAAACTGTGATTTGTCCAAAGTGGCTAGTTATCTGAATAATAAGGAAATCAAGGTGCTTTTCTATACAGATGCCGACTATCCCGGGCAGTTAAAAAATATATACGACCCACCGCCCGTATTATTTTTGCGCGGCCGGGCGGATTGCTTTAATGATATCTCCGTAGCTTTGGTGGGTGCAAGGAAGGCTACTCCCTACGGATTAAGCGTGGCTGAAAACCTGGCCTGCGAATTGGCCGGTGCCGGGGTGGTTGTGGTAAGTGGCATGGCCCGTGGAATAGATGCTGCCGCCCACCGTGGTACATTGGACACCGGTGGTAAAACTATTGCCGTGCTGGGTTGCGGGGTGGATGTGATTTATCCCAAGGAAAACGGCAGGCTAATGGATAATATTGTGCAAAACGGTGTTGTAATCAGTGAGTTTCCGCCGGGTACTTTGCCGGATGCCTGGCATTTTCCGGTGCGCAATCGGGTGATCAGTGGCCTTTGCAAGGTGATAGTGGTCGTTGAGGCCGCTGAGCGGAGCGGCGCGTTGATTACTGCCCATGTAGCGCTGGAGCAGGGACGGGATGTGATGGCTGTGCCTGGGAATATTACTTCTAAGTTGAGCCGTGGTTCTAATGAGCTAATTAAACAGGGAGCGGCACCGGTGTTGGGTGCCCGGGATATTATTGAGGAATTGGGCCTTACGGTAATTGAACCGGAACCGTCACTTATGTCCAATGAGGGTTTAAAATTAGATGATAATGAAAAACTATTGCTTAAATTATTAAACTTTGAAAGTGTTTCCCTGGAACTTATCGTTCAAAGATCAGGCCTTGCGGCTGGAGAAGTGATGTCAGCTTTGATGTTTCTGGAAGTAAAGGGATTGGTCAGGCAGATGCCCGGCAGGCTTTATGCTCTTTCCGGCAAATAATGTTCTAAAAGGCCGTGATTTAGGATAGATTTTATAGATGGTACCCGGTATGGAAATTTTTGACCGGCTATCAAACCTAGGACTTGAGGTGAACTGTGTGGCAAAAACTTTAGTAATTGTGGAATCACCAGCCAAGGCAAAAAGCTTGGGTAAGTTTCTTGGTAATAAATATACAGTTAAGGCGTCTATGGGACATGTACGGGACCTGCCAAAAAGCCAATTCGGGGTTGATATAGAGGAAGGCTTTAAACCCAAGTATATAACCATTAGGGGTAAGGGGGATATCATTAAAGATCTAAAGGCCGCCACTAAAAAGGCCGACAAGGTACTTCTGGCCTCTGACCCTGACCGGGAAGGGGAGGCTATTGCATGGCACTTGGCTAATATGTTAAATATTAATGAACAGGACCCGTGCCGGATTGCATTTAATGAAATTACTAAACAAGCGGTGCAGCAGGCTGTTAAACATCCACGCCCTGTTGACTTACGTAAGGTGGATGCCCAGCAGGCCAGGCGTATTTTAGACAGGTTGGTAGGCTATAATCTAAGCCCGTTGCTGTGGCGTAAGGTTAAAAAAGGTTTAAGCGCCGGGCGGGTGCAATCGGTGGCTATGCGTTTGATTTGTGACCGCGAGGAGGAGATCCAGGCTTTTGAACCGGAAGAATATTGGTCTCTAACCGCCAAGCTGGTTAAGGGCAGAACGGGTAGCCTGGAGGCTAAATTATATAAAATTGACGGGGAAAAGGCGCATATTCCAGATGAGGCGCATGTCAACGAAATTAGGGATAATTTACGAAATGAGTCTTTTGAGGTAGCCAAGGTTACCAGGAGGGAGAAAAAGAGACAGCCTGCGCCTCCGTTTATTACCAGTAGCATGCAGCAAGAGGCTTATCGTAAATTAAATTTTACCGCCCGGAAAACCATGCTGCTGGCTCAGCAGCTTTATGAAGGACTTGATTTAGGTAAGGAAGGCCCGGTGGGTCTGGTTACTTATATCCGTACCGATTCAACCCGGATATCTGAAATTGCCGAGCAAGAAGCTGCTGCTTTCATTGCCGAGCGCTTTAGTGCCGAGTATGTCCCTGCCGAAAAAAGGCGCGTGGCACCAAAGGGTAGGGCGCAGGACGCTCATGAAGCCATCAGGCCTACCTCTGTACAGCGGGAACCGGATAATGTAAAGCAATTTTTAACCCGTGATCAGTACAGGCTGTATAAGTTGATCTGGGAAAGATTTGTGGCCAGCCAGATGAGCCCTGCGATTATAGATACCACCAGCGTGGATGTAAAGGCAGGCAAGTATATTTTTAGAGCAACCGGTTCCATTGTTAAATTTCCCGGCTTTATGCAGGTTTATATTGAAGGGCGCGATGATGAAGATGATACCGGTGAAGACAAAACATTGCCGGAGCTTAAGGAAGGCGAGCAATTAAAACTTCTGACATTAGTGCCTAAACAGCACTTTACTCAGCCGCCGCCCCGGTTTACCGACGCCACCTTAATTAAAATTTTGGAGGAAAAGGGCATTGGTCGGCCTAGTACTTATGCACCGATCGTAGATACTATTTTAAAAAGGGGTTATGTAATTAGGGAGAAGAAAAATTTTTACCCCACCGAACTTGGTTTGGTGGTGGTGGACCTTTTAAAAAAATATTTTTATAATATAATCGACGTTGAGTTTACTGCTGAAATGGAGCAGAAATTAGATGATGTTGAAGAAGGAGATGTGAACTGGGTTAATATCCTGAAGGATTTTTATATGCCCTTTCAGGAATCGCTGGAAGTTGCCGACCAGGAAATTGAACAGATTCAGGTGGAAGATGAGGTTACCGAAGAAGTATGTGAGCTTTGCGGAAGGAATATGGTAATTAAAATGGGCAGGTATGGTAAATTTTTAGCTTGTCCGGGGTTTCCGGAGTGTAGAAACGCTAAGCCGCTGCTTGAACCGACGGGTGTAGCTTGCCCCAATTGCCAGGGTGAGCTGGTGCTCCGACGCAGCAAAAAAGGTAGAAAATTTTATGGCTGCAGCAACTATCCGGAATGTGAATTCGTGGTTTGGGATCAGCCTACTAATCGTAAATGTCCTCTGTGTAACAGCTTGATGGTGTTAAAGGAAAATAAAAAGGGCAAGTTATATCAATGTATAAATAAAGAATGCGGAGGTAAAATTGAAGCTGCCGAAGAAGATGAAAGGGAAAATAGAAAGATTGCCGCAGATGAACCAAATGATTCGGTTAGTGCCTATTAAGTGTGGTAATTAGCTTTGGAGTACAGAGGTGGCTATATTGCAAAAACCATTAATCATCATAGGTGCCGGCCTGGCCGGGTCCGAGGCGGCTTGGCAGGCGGCTCGCAGGGGTATACCGGTGAGGCTTTATGAAATGCGACCTGAAATTAATACCCCGGCGCACCAAACAGGGTATTTTGCCGAGCTGGTTTGCAGCAACTCGCTAAGGGCCCGGGCTTTGGAAAACGCCGTGGGTTTACTAAAAGAGGAAATGCGCAGGCTGGATTCTATTATTATGCAGTGCGCCGATTGCTACAGCGTTCCGGCCGGGGGCGCGCTGGCTGTGGACCGGGAAGGTTTTGCCCGCGCTATCACCAGTAGGCTGGAAGAACATCCGCAAATTACAGTGTATAGAGAGGAATATACTGATATAATGAACGGTGTGGTGCTGGTAGCTTCGGGGCCTTTAACTTCAGATCGGCTGGCGGAGAGAATCAGGGAGTTTACAGGGTACGAGTATTTATATTTTCACGATGCCGTGGCTCCTATAGTTAACCTGGACTCAATCGATATGGACAAGACTTTCTGGTCCTCCCGATATGACAAGGGTGAGGACGATTATCTGAACTGTCCTATGAATGAGTCCGAGTACGCTGCCTTTCAACAGGCTCTGGCCAACGCCGAGCGGGCACCCCGCAAGGATTTTGATAAAGAAATAAATTTTGAAGGCTGTATGCCTATAGAAGTGCTGGCCCGGCGAGGTCGCGATACCATGCGTTTTGGACCGCTAAAACCTGTAGGGTTGACTGACCCGCGTACAGGCAAAAGACCGTTTGCCGTGGTGCAGTTGCGCAGGGACAATTCCGCGGGTACATTGCTTAATATAGTTGGTTTTCAAACACATCTTAAATGGAACGAGCAAAAGCGCGTTTTTGGCATGATACCCGGTTTGGAACAGGCTGAGTTTATGCGCTATGGCGTCATGCACCGAAATACATATATCAATTCCCCTGTATTATTGAAACCGACTTATCAGTGCAAATTAAAGGAAGATTTATTTTTTGCCGGGCAGTTGACCGGGGTGGAGGGATATGTTGAATCAGCGGCCTCGGGGCTGGTGGCAGGTATAAATGCTGCCTTGCTATTAAAAGGACGTCAACCGGTGGTTTGGCCAGCTGAAACAGCCCATGGTGCCATGGCTCATTATATAACATCGACAGATGCCCGTCATTTCCAGCCCATGAATGTGACCTTCGGCCTTTTCCCACCACTGGAGGAAAAGGTGCGGGATAAAAAAAAACGCAACGCTATGCATGCCAGTCGGGCGCTGGAAAAATTAAAGCAGTGCCAGGAACTGCTGCAATAGCATAAAAATGTATGGCATCGGGGCTATTATGACCGTGAAAGGATTGGCTGGCCGGTTGGAAACTTAAGCAAGAATAGATTTTTGCCCAGTATACAGCTTATAATCCAGTATTTTAACTGGTAGCTATAGTGAGGTTAGATAATGTATGGTTACATAGATGGCTTTTTTATTTACTTGCAGACGGAAAAAAATGCTTCTCCCCATACCATAAAAAGTTATGATAACGATTTATACGACGGACTGATGTTTTTTGCTAAGGTCATGGGCATAGAAGACTATGCTATTCACCCATCCCAGATTACCAAAGACATTTTTAGGAGCTACCTGGCGGATTTGCATGGGCGGCTAAAATCAGGTGCTACCATTGCCAGGCGGATGTCTTCCTGGCGGTCTTTTTTTAGATACCTGTGCCGGGAGGGAGTATTAGAGGACAATCCTCTTGATAGAGTTTGTATTCCCAAGCGTGACAGGAAATTGCCTCACTTTCTGTCAGAAATTGAAATGAAGAGGTTAGTGGAATACCCCGATCGACAAAAGCTATTGGGTGCCAGGAATCAGGCTGTGCTGGAAACGTTATATAGCACGGGTATCAGAGTGAGTGAGCTGGTGCATATTGATATTGGTGACATTGACCTAAACAGAGGAACCATAAAAGTTACTGCCAAGGGTAACCGGGAGCGTCTGGTGCCGCTGGGAAGCTACGCCGTGGAAGCGGTGCGTCATTATATGCATCAGGTGCGCCCGCTGTTAATGGATGGGAAAAAAGGATGCCAATATGCTCTTTTCATAAATAACCGAGGCAAGCGACTTTCCGACCGAGGCGTACGCTGGCTGGTTAAACAATATGTACAGCAACTGCAGCTGCAAATAAAGACCAGCCCGCATACATTTCGTCATTCTTATGCTACCCACTTGCTGGATAATGGTGCCGACTTGCGGTCAGTACAGGAACTTTTAGGGCACGCGAGGCTTTCTACCACCCAGATTTATACCCATTTAAGCAAGGAACGTATCAAGCGCGTTTATGATCAATGTCACCCAAGAGCGTGACAAAAAAGCTTAAAGGAGAATGCATTATGTTTCATGCTACCACTATAGTGGCCGTAAAAATAGATAATGATGTGGCTATGGCCGGTGATGGCCAGGTGACCTTCGGTCAAAATACGATATTAAAACATAATGCCCACAAATTACGTCGTTTACATGGAGGGGCTGTGTTGGCCGGGTTTGCCGGTTCAGTGGCTGACGCCATCACATTGTTTGAAAAATTTGAGTCTAAACTTGAGTCACATCAGGGTAATATGAAAAGGGCGGCGGTTGAACTGGCCAAAGAATGGCGCTCGGATAAATATTTGCGTCGCTTAGAGGCACTGCTGATTGTGGCAGATAAAGATTGTATACTGGTCATCAGTGGGAATGGCGAAGTAATTGAACCTGATGACGGAGTAGTTGCTATTGGCTCCGGGGGGCCTTACGCAATAGCGGCGGCCCGGGCACTAGTCAAACATACCGGGCTAGGTGCCGCCGAAATTGTCCGGGAGGCCATGACCATAGCTGCTGATATCTGTATTTACACTAATAATCATATCATCGTTGAGACATTATGAAAAACGGAGGTTTATAGTATGAATTCGCTAACGCCCAGGCAAATTGTAGCGGAACTTGATAAATACGTGGTGGGGCAAAACCAGGCCAAAAAAGCAGTGGCCATTGCGTTGCGCAACAGGTACCGGAGAAGTAAGCTGCCCGAAGATTTGCGGGATGAGGTAATGCCTAAAAATATATTGATGATTGGACCGACGGGTGTGGGTAAAACTGAAATTGCCCGCCGCCTGGCTAAATTGGTTAAAGCGCCAATGGTCAAGGTGGAAGCCACTAAGTTTACCGAAGTAGGTTACGTGGGTCGGGATGTAGAGTCAATGGTGCGTGATCTGGTGGAAACATCCATACGCATGGTGCGTAACGAAAGAATAGCCATGGTGGAAGAAAAAGCCAATAAAATGGGGCAAGAACGAATTATAGAACTACTGGCCCCGTTGCCGAAAGAGGATAAAACAGTACGTAATCCTCTGGAAATGCTGTTTGGTACCGGTCGTCAGCCGGATCAGACGGAAAATACCCAATATCAACAAATGGCCAACCGGGTCAAATTCGAGAGGGAAACCTTGCGTGAAAAGTTGGCCAGGGGCGAGCTGGAAGGAGAATACGTGGAAATTGAGGTAGAAGACAGCCGGCCGCCTATGATGGAAGTTTTTACGGGTTCAGGCGTTGAAGAGATGGGCGTTAATATAAGTGATATGCTGGGCAACATTTTCCCCAAGAAAAAACGCCTGCGCAGGTTGACTGTTGCTGAGGCACGCAAAATTTTAACTCAGCAGGAGGCCCAAAAGCTAATTGATATGGATGAGGTGACTTCATCTGCCGTGCAGTTGGCGGAAAATGAGGGGATTATTTTTTTGGACGAAATTGATAAAATAGCTATGCGTGAGGGTGGTGCCGGCCCTGACGTTTCCCGCGGTGGCGTACAGAGGGATATATTACCTATAGTGGAGGGGTCTACGTTAATGACTAAATATGGGCCGGTTAAAACAGATCATATTTTGTTTATAGCAGCCGGTGCCTTTCACACGTCAAAACCGTCCGATTTGATTCCCGAACTGCAGGGTCGCTTTCCTATCAGGGTGGAGCTGACCAGCTTGACTAAGGATGATTTTTGGCATATTTTAGTTGAGCCCAAAAGTTCCTTAATAAGACAGTATATTGAACTATTACGCACTGAAGGGGTAGAGGTTATATTTTCGCCAAATTCTATTGTGAAAATTGCTGAGATCGCTTATACTGTAAATGAGCAAACTGAAAATATCGGTGCTAGAAGATTGCATACTATTATGGAAAAGTTACTGGAAGAAGTTTCTTTCGACGCCGCTGACCTGGAAAACAGCTTATTTAATATTGATGAACAATATGTTGTCGAAAAGCTTGGTGAGGTAGTAAAGGATCAAGATTTAAGCAGGTATATACTATAAGTATAAGTATAAGTATAAGTAGAAAAAATTTACAGAAAATATGAATTATTTATTCAATATGTGGCCGTTGTAAGTTTGACCGAAGATTTTAATTAAGCTATTAGCTATAAGCTGTATAATTTGTTACAAATAATCGGTCAAAAAGTTTAGTTCGCTATAGTATTATTAGCATTTGAATTAGTATTAGAAAGAGGCGATATAGTTTGCATAATTTACTTGCCAAAACCCGCTCTATTAATAAAGTATTACAAAAATCTGCGGGTTATCCGGTTGATTTTAAAGAAATTTCGGCAATATTGAGTGAAATTATAGAATGCAGTGTTTATATACTGGACCGTCGGGGAAAGGTGTTGGGTTTCAGCTATCTAAAGGGATTTGAGTGTGAAATTACGAGAAGCATTGTGGAATCAACGACGGGTTTTCCGCCCGAATATAATGAAAATGTGTTGCGTATCAACGAGACGTATGCTAACTATTGTAACCCGTACGACACTTGTGACTTAAATCATGAGAAGACATGTCATTTTAACAAGAAAATGGTTACCACAATTGTACCTATAGTGGGTACCGGTGCCAGGTTGGGAACACTGGTGCTGGCTAGATTTGAACGACACTTTGAGGATGAAGACTTGATTTTATCTGAACTTGGCGCTACTGTTATCGGTATGGAAATACTGCGGGCTCGCCAGGATCGCATGGAAGAGGAAGCCAGAAAACGCGCCGCTGTGCAAATAGCCATAGGTACCTTGTCGTATTCGGAACTTGACGCAGTACATCATATATTTGAACAGCTTGACGGCGAAGAGGGACTATTGGTGGCCAGTAAAATAGCTGACCGGGTTGGTATAACCAGATCTGTAATTGTAAATGCATTGCGCAAGTTTGAAAGTGCCGGGGTTATTGAATCAAAGTCCCTAGGCATGAAGGGCACTTTTATAAAAGTACTAAATGACCGTTTACTGGAAGAGTTGGAACGATTAAAGGAACATTAAAATAAAGTTTTAGTAACAAGTCAGCCATTGAAGAAGTGGCTGATTTTTTTAATCTAGTTAATAGGTAGCCTTGTCATGGCTTGAAGTTTATGTTAGAATACAACCTGGTGTTAAATACACACGCTGCCGGATTTTACACAGGTGGTTCCTCCCTGTGGGGCCCTGGGAAAGATGATGGTAGCGGAGGTAAAAACCGGCGGGAGAGGAGGTGTTACTACTAGTGGCCGTAATATCTATGAAACAACTGCTCGAGGCAGGTGTTCATTTTGGGCACCAAACCCGCAGATGGAACCCTAAAATGGCTACTTATATTTTTACAGATCGCAATGGCATATATATTATTGATTTGCAGAAAACTGTAAAAAAGGTAGAGGAAGCATATAATTTTATAAAAGCTACCGTACAAGAAGGCGGCAGTATATTATTTGTCGGTACTAAAAAACAAGCTCAGGAATCAGTTCACGAAGAAGCTGACCGATGTGGGATGTTTTATGTCAACCAGCGCTGGCTTGGAGGTATGCTGACCAATTTCCAGACCATTCGCAGGAGAATTGACAGGCTGCATGCACTGGAGAAGATGGAACAGGACGGTACTCTGGATAAGCTGCCCAAAAAAGAAGTTGCTGAGCTATTGCATGAAAAAGAAAGATTAGCTAAATTTTTGGGCGGTATTAAGGAAATGCGTCGCTTGCCCCAGGCATTGTTTGTTATTGACCCGCGTAAAGAGCGCATTGCCGTTGCCGAGGGGCGCAAATTGGGCATCCCCATTGTAGCTATCGTGGATACCAATTGCGACCCTGACGAGGTCGACTACATTATACCCGGTAATGATGATGCCATCAGGGCGGTCAGGCTTTTAACCGCAAAAATGGCGGATGCCGTGATTGAAGGCAACCAGGGTGAACAAACTGCTGAATAACTTGTTGGCGGGGGATTAACCTGGAAAGGTAGCCCCCGTTTTTTTCTATTTGCATATACTTTTGGATATACTAATACATTACAAGAAAAAAACATGTTATAGGGGGTTTTATTACATGGCTGAAATAACTGCGGCAATGGTTAAAGAGTTGCGAGAAAGATCCGGTGCAGGTATGATGGATTGCAAAAAAGCTTTATTGGCTACGGAAGGTAACATGGAAAAGGCTGTTGACTTTTTGCGTGAAAAGGGTTTGGCATCTGCAGCTAAGAAATCAGGCAGGGTTACCGCTGAGGGTCTAGTGGAGTCTTATATTCATGCCGGTGGTAAAATTGGCGTGCTGGTAGAAGTTAATTGTGAAACAGACTTTGTAGCCAAAACTGATGAGTTCAAAGAGTTAGTCCGGGATATTGCTATGCAGATAGCCGCTGCTCGCCCGCAATACGTGGATAGGGAAGAAGTACCCGAGAGTATGGTTGCCAAGGAAAAGGAAATTTTATCTGCTCAGGCGGCTAATGAAGGTAAACCGGAAAAAATTATTGAAAAAATGGTGGAAGGCAGAATTGAAAAGTTTTATAAGGAAATTTGTCTGCTGGAACAACCATTTATTAAAGATCAGGATAAAAGTATTAAACAGTTGGTAACTGAAAAAATAGCCAAAATTGGAGAAAATATTTCTGTGCGCCGTTTTGTTCGCTATGAACTTGGTGAGGGTTTGGAAAAAAGGCAGGATGATTTTGCCGCGGAGGTAATGGCCCAAGCAAGAAAATAATATAGACTAAAAAAGGAATTTTAGTCTTTGTGTAGAATAAATAAAATGAAGTGATGGGAGGTTATATGGCCCCAATGGATGCACCCAAATATAAGAGGGTTGTATTGAAACTTAGCGGTGAGGCCTTGGCAGGAACCATGGGTTATGGCATAGACCCCGAGGTTGTATCTTCCATAGCGGTACAGATAAAAGAAGTGGTTCAGTTAGGTGTTGAAGTTGCGGCGGTTATTGGCGGTGGCAACATATGGCGTGGTGTGGCCGGTAGCACTAAGGGAATGGACAGGGCCACTGCCGATTACATGGGTATGCTGGCCACAGTAATCAACTCTCTTGCCCTACAGGATGCTTTAGCCAAACATAACGTTGACACCAGGGTGCAAACCGCTATCGAAATGCGGGAAGTGGCTGAGCCATATATCCGGCGACGTGCTATAAGACATTTAGAAAAGGGTCGGGTGGTAATATTTGCCGCGGGCACTGGAAACCCTTATTTTTCTACTGATACCACTGCTGCTTTGCGGGCGGCGGAAATTGAAGCTGAGGTTATTCTAATGGCCAAGCGGGTTGATGGTGTTTATGATTCTGACCCGTTAAAAAATAAAGATGCTATTAAATTTGGTCAACTTAGTTACATTGATGTGTTAAATAAAGGACTTGCTGTAATGGACTCTACTGCTACTTCTCTATGTATGGATAACCATATTCCTTTGTTTGTCTTTGGCCTTAATGAACCAGGTAACATAAAGAGGGTTGTTTTAGGTGAAAATGTTGGAACGTATGTTGGAGGTGATTTGATTGACACTACTGTCTGATACCGAGAAAAATATGCAGAAAACGGTAGAAGTAGTAAACAAAGAGTTTGCCTCGCTACGTGCTGGTAGGGCTACACCTGCATTGCTGGATAAAATTATGGTGCAGTACTACGGTACCCCTACACCGATAAATCAGATGGCTAATATAAACATTCCGGAGGCACGATTGCTGGTTATTCAGCCTTGGGATAAAAGTACTTTGCCAGACATTGAAAAAGCTATTATGAAATCAGATTTAGGTATTACTCCGGCCAGTGACGGTAACATAATTAGATTGGCTATACCGCAATTGACCAAGGAAAGAAGAAATGAACTGGTTAAAGTTATTAAAAAGAAAGCTGAAGAAGGCCGGGTAGCCGTTCGTAATTTGCGCAGAGATGCAAATGATGGATTAAAAAGCCAGCAAAAAAACGGGGATATTTCTGAAGATGAATTGCGGCGCTTGCAGGATGAAGTGCAAAAACTTACAGATAAGTACATAAAGGAAATCGATGCATTGTTTGCCGCCAAGGAAAAGGAAATTTTAACTATCTAAGCTGTTTAATTGTTCAAACAGTATTGTAGCTTTTATTGGTTTGTCTATATAAATGAGTGAAATTGTGCTACTAATTGTTATAACAATGTTTCTAAGCTATCTTAGTTGCGGTTGTGGTGATTATTATGCAAATTTACGATCTCTTGACCTTGGAGCTGGATGTAGCACTAAATTTATGCCGTTCGGCGTGGTGGCAAGTTGAGGTGGAATTTACCTCGCCACCACGTGGAGAATCGACAGGACGGTATAGGGTACTTCGTGTCCGAGAGCTAACCGGCGGCAGTATTATACTGACGGTGGCTAAAGATGTTCCAGGGAAGGAGGTGTAAAAATTGGCATATAGAATAACTGATGATTGTTTGGCATGTGGAACCTGTAAGGAGTCCTGCCCCAATGAGGCGATTATTGAAGGCGATATATACAGTATTGATACCGATAAATGCTTAGAATGCGGAACTTGTATCGATGAATGCCCCACCGGAGCCATTATTGAAGAATGATGGAACAACCCCCTCGTTTCCGGAGGGGGTTGTTTTGTAAGAAAGGGGAGCCCGGAATGTTTAAACGGTTGTTGGGCGACCGTCGAAAAACTGCTGTTTCCACGGAAAAGACAATAACTGAAGAAGAGTTTTTGAAACAGCTGGACATTACCAAACTGCCCGTGCATGTGGCTATCATCATGGATGGCAACGGACGGTGGGCTACCAGGCGCGGAGCACCCAGGTCGTTTGGACACAGGGCCGGCGTTAATGCTTTACGTGAGATTGTAAAACTAAGCGTGGAGCTAAAGTTAAAGTATTTAACGGTATATGCATTTTCTACCGAGAACTGGAAAAGGCCGCGTGAGGAAGTAAACATACTGATGAGTTTATTGGTCGAGTACCTCAATAAAGAGATCGACGAACTGTGCGCCAATAACGTACGTATACATCCAATGGGTATATTATCAGAGCTGCCGAAAAAAGCTCGGGAAGCAGTGGATATGGCCATTAGGCGCAGTAAAAATAATTCCGGCTTGGTTTTCAATGTAGCTCTTAATTATGGTGGCAGGTCTGAATTACTTAGGGCTGTGCAGGAAATTGGACAAAAAATAATTAGCGGTGACATAAAGGTTGAAGATATAAATGATCAAGTCGTGGCTGATCATTTGTATACTGCAGGCCAGCCGGACCCAGATTTGTTGATTAGGCCGTCGGGTGATTGCCGTGTGAGTAACTTTTTGCTGTGGCAATTAGCCTATACTGAACTTTGGCTTACCGACACCATGTGGCCGGATTTTGGCAGGAAGGAATTTTTACAAGCATTATTGGATTTTCAGTTAAGGGAAAGGCGTTTTGGTGGGTTGTTACATAATTAGTTTTATACTGTGACTATATTTGTTTGTAGAATTGGCTATTATTTTGCCCCGGGCTGGTGATGTAGTGTTTTGGCAAAGGGTATTAAGTGCAATTATTGGAGTTCCCATTTTAATTTCTGCGGTGTGGTATGGTGGTGTTGTATTGTTGGCCGTAACCGCAGCATTGATGTTATTGGGAGCCCGGGAAATGAGTTTGATATTTTCCAGGCTGGATTTGTATGTACCCCAAATTTTGGTTATACCGGGTTGTCTTTTCTTAGTAATTGCGGCATATCATTATAAGGACAGCTATCCGGCCGATGCTGTGATACTGCTTTTGATAGTTTACCTGGTTGTTATGGTCATAGCTTATCCACAGTTTTCTCCCCTTGATACGGCGGTATCCTTTTTTAGTACTATATATGTAAGTCTGATAATTTTCCTTTATTTACTCAGTACGTTGCCAAGCGGTTGGATATGGTTGATCATAATGCTGTTTTGTACTTGGTCCAATGATACTGTAGCTTATTTTGTTGGTCGCGGTTGGGGTAGACGACGCATAGCACCTGAACTTAGTCCCGGCAAGACAGTGGAGGGGGCTTTGGGCGGTGTGTTAGCTTGTATTATCGCGGCTTGGGTGGCAGCTTTGTTTTATACCCAATTACCACTGTGGCCGGTACTGCTGTTAGGGCTTATCATTGGGGTGGCGGCTCAGGTAGGTGATTTGGTGGAATCAGCCGTCAAACGTCAGGCCGGGATAAAAGATGCCGGAAAACTGATCCCTGGACACGGGGGAATTCTGGATCGTTTTGATAGCATGCTGTTCACGGCCCCACTTGTATATTATTATGTGAGCATAATTTTAATAAACTGAGGTGAAAAATAGTTGCCTCGGATAATTGTAAAATTATTATACGTGCTGGCGAGTGCGGTGACATTACTTTCTGTTTACCTGGCCGCGAAATATGTGGTGCCAGAAGTGTTGTCGTGGCTTTTATATTTGCTGGCCATATTATTCCCGTTCTTGCTGGCGGTTATTTTTAGTATTTTTATGGAGCCGCTGGTAGTTTTTTTCGGCCGCAGCGGCAGGGTCTCCCGGACAGTTGCAGTCTCTGCTACCATGCTGGTTTTTTTTGGCGGTATCAGTACTATTTTAACCTTTATTATTTTAAGGTTGGTTAAGGAATTAAGCGATCTTTACCTGACGCTACCCCAAAGGGTGGAGGAAGCACAGCAATTTATCGACCTGTGGGTAAAAAAAGGAGTTTTATTTTATGGTACTTTACCTAAAAGTGTAACTGATAATTTGCGGGCATCTCTAAATAATCTAACTAGTACCATACAACACAGGACAGGAGAACTGTTGAGTATCTTGCTTAATATTTTAAGTGGTATTCCAAGTGTTATTATGGTCATACTGGTTAGTTTAATAGCTACCTATTTTTTCAGCAGAGACAGGGAAAAAATCGCTCGGCTTTGGCTCAGGATAGTTCCTCCGCCGTGGGGAACGCATGTATTGGAAGTAAGCAAGCAGGTGACCGTGGCTTTTCAGGCCTATGTACGGGCACAATTTATTCTGGTTTCCATTACAACTTTTTTGAGCATTATTGGTCTATGTATCATAGGTGCTAAATATGCTCTTACCATTGGTTTGCTGGTTGGTTTTTTGGATATGATACCGGTGTTGGGACCGGGCACGATTTATGTTCCATGGGCCATTTGGTCGTTTGTCACCGGGGATGTTTTATTGGGTATCAAACTTACTGTGCTTTATTTACTGGTGATGGTTGTTAGGGCAGTACTTGAAGCCAAAGTGGTGGCGACGAATTTGGGTCTGCATCCTTTGGCTGTATTGATAGCTATGTTTGTGGGATTGAAAACGATAGGGATTATCGGTCTTATATTGGGCCCTATGCTGGTTATCGCAATACTGGCAGCTGTAAAAGCGGGAAGTTCTGTTAATAAGTGAATATACAAACTTTGGAGAGTATGATGAAGCAACTGGCAATCTTAGGCAGCACGGGATCTATTGGGCGGCAGACTATGCAAGTTCTGGATAATTTTTCAGGCGATATAAAACCTGTGGCTTTAGCTGCCGGAAAAAATAAACAGATATTTTTGGAACAGGTTAAAAAATTTAAGCCTCGTTTGGTTTCCATGCAAAGGGAGGAAGATGCTCGTTGGTTGCGGCAGCAGCTGGATAGGCATCAGAAAACAGAAGTACATTATGGCCATGAGGGTTTACTAGCGGTAGCTACTTTCCCTGATGCCGATACTGTTTTAACCGCTATATCTGGTGCGATCGGTCTATTGCCCACTGTGGCGGCCATTAAGGCTGGTAAGGCCATAGCTTTGGCCAATAAAGAAACACTGGTGGCCGCTGGTGAATTAGTTATGCGCTTGGCGTGGGAATGTGGCGTTGATATTATGCCGGTGGATAGCGAACATTCAGCCATCTGGCAGTGCTTAAACGATGAAGACTCCCATGATGTAGCTAGAATTCTCCTTACTGCTTCCGGGGGGCCGTTTCGCTGCTGGAAAAGCGAACAGATGGCCGAAATTACCCCTGCTATGGCCCTTAACCATCCTAACTGGCAGATGGGTGCCAAAATAACAATCGATTCGGCAACACTTATGAATAAAGGACTGGAAGTTATCGAGGCCAGATGGCTGTTTGATATTAATTATGATAATATTAATGTGGTGATCCATCCCCAGAGCATTATCCATTCCATGGTAGAATTTAACGATGGCTCTGTGCTGGCTCAAATGGGTGTTCCTGACATGCGGCTTCCCATTCAATACGCTCTTTTATACCCCCGGCGCCCGGCGGGAAACGCACCTAGATTACAATGGCCTGTAAGCGAGTTGACCTTTGAAATGCCAGATTTTGAACGGTTTCCATCCCTAAGCCTGGCTTTTCAGGCGGGGCGTGTGGGTAAAACCATGCCGGCGGTGTTGAACGCCGCTAATGAGGTAGCTGTAAACGCCTTTTTAGCTGGTAGAATTAAATTTACAGCTATCCCTAAATTAGTGGCTAAGGTTATGGAGGAGCACAGCCCGTTTAAATATGATTCTCTTGAGGAAATAATGGAGACAGACAATTGGGCGCGCCGCCGTGCGGAAGAGATAATTATCTAATAAAAATGCATGGCAGCATGAAAAAATTTTTTCAAAAAGGATGGGCTGTATGGCTACTTTCTGGGCATCCATTTTTGTATTTGCTATTTTAATATTTTTTCATGAACTGGGGCATTTTGCTGTAGCTAAAGCGGTGGGTATAAAGGTGCATGAGTTCAGTTTGGGCTTTGGTCCTAAATTGTTCTGTCAGAACCGTGAAGGTACTGATTACAACGTGCGGTTATTACCGCTGGGCGGATATGTGCGCATGGCAGGTATGGACCCCGAAGAAGAAGACGTGGAGGAAGGCAAAGGTTTTAATGATAAAACCGTACTACAGCGCATAACGGTAATAACAGCCGGTCCGCTGATGAACTTTTTGCTGGCGGCGGTGTTGATGGCTATTATTTTTATGTTACAGGGTATGCCTGTAACGGGCACAACTGTTGCCAATGTTTTTCCCGGGCAGCCGGCTGAACAGGCGGGCATAAGGTCTGGTGACCAGATATACTCTATAGCCGGTAAAAAGGTGGCCGACTGGGAAGAGATTATCTCAACCATCAGCAATCGGCCCGGTCAGCCCACTAACTTTGTACTAATAAGAAATAATCAAAGGATAGAGTTAACTGTCACCCCCGTTGCAGGCGAAGAAGGTCGGGCCATGATCGGCATCTCCCGGGTACAGAAATTAAACCCTCTAGCTGCGTTGGCCAATGGTTTTAAGTTTACTTTCCAGGTAATAGTATTGATATTGGATTTTGTAGGTAAAATGATAGTTGGTCAGGAACCTGCGGATCTGGGTGGTCCTGTGCGGATAGTTTGGGAGATTGACCGGGCGGTGAATACAGGTTTTTATTATCTCCTGCAGTTGGCTGCATTTTTAAGCATCAATTTGGGGTTGTTTAACTTGTTCCCCATTCCCGCCTTGGACGGCAGCCGGATAATGTTCCTCGGTTTGGAAAGTCTGAGGGGGCGTCCTGTAGATCCTTCCAAGGAGAATTTTATCCATATGGTGGGGTTTGGGTTACTGTTACTGCTGTTTGTGTTTGTTACCTATAACGATGTTTTACAGCTATTTACTAAAAGTCTCCAGGGGTCTCCGTAATGTAAGTAAGTAAATTTTAAAGTTTGATGCATAACCCCGGCACATGGGCTGCCGGGGTAATAATTTGGCTCGGAACTGGTTGCTTGGAAAAACTTGCACGAAAATGTTATAATGTATGTTGTTTGTAATTAATGTTTATGTGAATATAAACGAAAGCATGAACGCGCATTTTAAGCTTGGAGGACAGTATATGCAGCGTAGGAAAAGCAGGCCGGTGCGTCTGGGCGGCGTTGCTGTAGGTGGGGATGCGCCGGTTTCAGTGCAGTCTATGACCAACACCGATACCTCTGATGTAATGGCTACTAGGGCGCAAATTGGGCGTCTCATCGAGGCCGGCTGCGAGATCGTAAGGGTAGCGGTGCCTGATCAACAGGCAGCTCGTGCATTGCCTGATATTATGCGGGGGCTGGCCGTCCCTTTAGTAGCGGATATTCATTTTGATTATCGTCTGGCTATAGCGGCTATTGAAGCGGGAGTGGACGGGTTACGTATCAATCCGGGTAACATCGGTGGGCGGGATAAGGTTGTGGCGGTAGTTAAGGCGGCTCAGCAGAGGCATATACCCATTCGCATCGGCGTTAATGCCGGATCGTTGGAAAAGGATCTACTCCGAGAAGGGGTAACACCTGAAGCAATGGTTCAAAGCGCTCTGCGGCATGTGTCCATACTAGAGGATCTGGGCTTTTACGACATTAAGATTTCTTTAAAGGCCTCAGATGTACCACTTATGCTAACCGCATACCGTATGCTGGCTGATAAGGTGGATTACCCGTTTCACATAGGAGTTACCGAAGCAGGTACAATATTTACGGGAAGCATTAAGTCAGCGGTGGGTATCGGGGCACTGCTGTGGGAAGGACTAGGTGATACAGTCCGGGTTTCTTTGACCGGTGACCCGGTACAGGAGGTGCGGGCTGCCTACGAAATATTAAAGGCCTTGGGTCTGAGGCGCCGGGGAGCGGAATTGATATCGTGTCCTACCTGCGGTCGAACGCGCATTGATTTGGCTAGCATTGCCGGTGAGGTGGAAAAGCGTCTGGCATTCATTGGGCAGCCGATAAAAGTTGCGGTGATGGGCTGTGCTGTTAACGGTCCAGGAGAGGCTAAACATGCCGATGTAGGTATTGCGGGCGGCAATGGGGAAGGACTTATTTTTCGTAAAGGAAAGGTAATTAGGAAAGTATCGGAAAACTTACTGGTTGAAGAGCTAATGAAAGAAATAAATCATATTATCCAAGGGGGTAACGGAAATGAGGGTTTCTAATTTACTGCTGCCAACGTTACGTGAGGTACCCGCGGAGGCCGAGGTGATCAGTCACCAGTTGCTGTTGCGGGCAGGCTTTATGCGTAAGGCGGCGGCCGGTGTGTATACATTGCTGCCCCTGGCTTGGCGGGTAATCCGTAAAATCGAGCAAATTATAAGAGAAGAAATGGACAGGCAGGGCGGCCAGGAAATCATGATGCCCATTATTCAGCCTGCGGAGTTATGGCAGGAATCCGGGCGCTGGGATGTATATGGTCCCGAATTGTTCAGGCTTAAAGACAGGCATGGCCGGGATTTTTGCCTGGGTCCGACCCACGAGGAAATTATTACTTCACTGGTTAAAGGTGAAGTAAATTCTTATAAACAGCTTCCCTTGCTGCTGTATCAAATTCAAAACAAATATCGTGATGAGCGTCGCCCGCGGTTTGGATTGATGCGTGGCAGAGAGTTTATTATGAAGGATTTATATTCATTTGATCGTGATCAAGCAGGACTGGATGTCAGTTATAATAAAATGTATGAGGCATATATCAGTGTTTTTCGTCGCTGTGGTTTAAAGTTTAGACCGGTGGTGGCAGACTCTGGAGCTATTGGTGGCAGCGATACCCATGAGTTTATGGTGCTGGCCGAATCTGGGGAAGCCATCGTGCTTTACTGCGCTAATGAAAAATGCGGTTACGCGGCCAACCAGGAGCGGGCTGAGACAGTTTCTGCAACCAGCTTTACCAATAATGCGCCCGAGGAGCTGCAAACGGTGGCCACACCGGGATGCCGCACAGTTAATGAAGTAACCGAGTTTCTAAATGTGCCTTCAGGAAAACTGATCAAAACCATTATATATACCACAGATAAGGAGAACGTGGCTGCAATTGTTAAAGGTGACCGGGAAATTAATGAAGTCAAGCTTTATAATGCTCTGGACTGTGTAAGGCTGGATCTGGCAGATGAGCAAACAGTACATTCGTTAACCGGTGCTCCGGTGGGCTATGCCGGACCGGTGGGCTTGTCCGGAGTTAGAATAGTGGCTGACCTTGAAGTAATTGGGATGGTTAATGCCGTATGCGGGGCTAATGAAAAAGACAAACATCTGGTTAATGTCAACCCGCAGCGGGATTTTAAACCGGATTTAATTACCGATATTCGTTTAGTTAAAGCCGGTGAGTCATGCCCTCATTGCGGCGCAGAATTGCAGGAGGCCAAGGGGATTGAGGTTGGCCAGGTATTCAAGCTTGGCACCAAATACAGTAAAGCGCTAGGCGGTACTTTTTTAGATGAAAACGGTAAGGCCACACCGTTTGTGATGGGCTGCTACGGTATAGGCGTAACCAGGACGATGGCTGCCGCTGTTGAGCAGAACTATGATGAGCGCGGCATAATCTGGCCCGTACAAATAGCGCCCTATCATGTAATCGTGGTGCCGGTGAGCAATAAAGATCAAAATCTTATGCAAGTCGCTGAATCAATATATAACGCCCTTAATATTGCAGGAGTGGAAACTGTTATTGATGACCGGCCGGAGCGGGCCGGGGTAAAATTCAATGATGCGGACCTGGTGGGGTACCCTGTGCGCGTTACTGTGGGGTCAAAGGGATTAGCTAACGGTGAGGTAGAGCTTTACCTGCGGCGGGACGGTGAAACAGTACTGGTACCATTAGATGACGTGGTGGATGTTGTAAAGGCAAGGCTAAGGTTGATGGATGAAGGATGCTTTTGAGTTATATTTAAAATGGTGCAGGTATGATGTATGGTTATGCCCACCTTGTCAAACGCTCCCTTTTATGATAATATTAATTTGCTTTTGAACCTATTCGTTATTTTGAACCAGTAATCATGGCCGGTGATTTAAGGATGACCACTAAAGACTTTATTTAGACTGTTATTAAGGAGTGGGTATTGCCCACTCTTTCGTATTATACTAAGGGAAACACTACGGAGTTTAGCATTGGGGAGGATAAAGAAATGAGTAATAGCAAAACGGAAAGCGATATAGCACAAATCATCAACCCCAAACTAGTTGAACTGGGTATTGAGCTGGTAGATATAAAATACACCAGGGAGGGAGGGCACTGGTTTTTAAGGGTTTTTATTGATAAACTTACAGGAATAGGTCTTGAAGACTGCCAGTTGGTCTCAGAAAATATAGACCCACTGTTGGATGAACATGACCCCATACCGCATGCGTATACGCTGGAGGTATCATCACCAGGCTTGGATAGACCGTTAAAAAAACCGGCCGACTTTGCCAGATTCACCGGTGAGAATGTAAAACTAACTACCTATACTCCGTTGGAAGGTAAGCGTAAGTTTAAAGGGAAAATTATAGCTGCCGAAAACCATTCGATAACTCTTGATGTGAACGGTACCAGTATTGTTCTACCATTGGAACAGGTTGCATCGGCTCGTTTGTTGCCTGAGTTATAAAGTTATCAGATCAATTTTAGTGGACCATAAATATTGTGTATGGGAATAGTTTTGTGGAGGGACACGGTAATGAATACCGAATTTTTGGAAGCCCTGAGAGACTTGGAAAGAGAAAAGGGCATTTCCTCAAATATTTTACTGGAGGCGATAGAGGCTGCACTGCTCTCAGCGTATAAAAGAAATTTTGGATCGCTGCAAAACGCCAAGGTGCTTATAGACCGGGAAACAGGCGATTGTAAAGTCTATGCCCAGAGAAATGTTGTGGAAGTAGTAGCCGACCCGCGTCTGGAAATTTCGCTTTCCGAAGCTAGGGCCATTGATCCCCTGTATAACTTGGATGATATGGTGGAGACGGAGGTTACACCGCGTAATTTTGGCCGGATCGCGGCCCAAACGGCCAAGCAAGTGGTGGTACAGCGGATTCGTGAAGCCGAGCGCAACATAATTTATGAGCAATTTGCCAACCGGGAAGGCGATATAATTAGCGGTGTGGTACAGCGGATTGAACAAAAGAATGCCTTTATTGAATTAGGGAAAACAGAGGCTATATTAACTCCCGCAGAGCAGATACCAGGCGAAACTTATGCTCCGGGAGATCGTGTGAAGGCTTATATAGTGGAGGTGAAAAAAACTACCAAGGGGCCGCAGATTTTTGTTTCACGGACGCATCCGGGCCTACTGAAAAGACTGCTTGAACTGGAGGTCCCTGAGCTGCAGGAAGGTGTGGTGGAATTGAAATCCGTAGCCCGGGAGGCTGGTTATCGTTCCAAAATTGCAGTTTTTTCTAGAGATGAAAACGTGGATCCGGTGGGGGCATGCGTCGGTCCAAAGGGGATGCGTGTACAAACCATAGTTAATGAACTTCATGGGGAAAAATTGGATATCATTAAGTGGGACTCCGAGCCATCCAAATTTGTAGCCAGTTCACTCAGTCCGGCTAAAGTAGCGGCTGTTGAAATATGGGAGGATGAAAAGGTAGCTCGGGTTATTGTACCCGATTACCAGCTCTCTTTAGCTATTGGTAAGGAGGGGCAAAACGCTCGCTTGGCCGCTAAGTTGACGGGGTGGAAGATAGATATTAAAAGTGAAAGCCAAATGGCGGAATTATATCCTGATTACAAAGATTTGTTTGCCGAGGAATTCATTGAATAGGGGGTCTCGGCTTGCCTAAGGTGAGAAAAATACCGGAAAGAATGTGTTTAGGCTGTCAGGAAATGAAACCTAAGAAAACACTAATTAGGGTAGTGCGTACGCCTGAGGAAACCATAGAAATAGATCGCACCGGCAAACGTTCGGGGCGGGGCGCTTATATTTGCCCCAGTAAAGAGTGTCTGGATAAGGCATTAAGAGGTAAAAGAATTGAAAAGGCATTAAAACATGCCATTAGTCAGGAAATTAAAGATAGCCTGCTGGAGAGGGTGGATCAGCCGTGACCGATGTGGTGGCTAGTTTGCTTGGTTTATGCAGGCGGGCCGGGAAGGTGATCAGCGGTGAAACCGCTGTGCAAAATGCTTTTTTAAAAAACGAAGTAAAATTGCTGATTTTAGCTGGTGATGCATCGAAGCGAAGTCAAGAAAAGTTTATACAGTTGGCTCAAGAAAACAGTGTTCCTGCTTTTTGTTACTCTTCCAAGAATGAACTGGGTTTTTTGCTGGGAAAGGCGCCCCGAACAGCGGTGGCGATAATAGATGAACAGCTTGCCCGGGGTATCGCCGGAGCGATGGAAAGGGGAGAGGTTAACTTGTGTACGTTTTAATCATTCGGAGGTGATTGTATGGTAAAAAAGCGTGTTCATGAACTTGCTAAGGAGCTTAATATAGAAAGCAAGGATATGCTTCATCAACTTAATCAAATGGGTATTACAGTAAAGTCCCACATGAGCACTTTGGAGGACAATGAAATTGATAAGATAAGGAATTTTTATCAGAGTGTTGGCGGTGGCAGTAATATGGCTCAGTCAGCGCAACATAAAAATGAAAAGCCCGGGGGCTTTAGGGCTGCCGGTGGTCGGGGTCGTCAAGATCGCGGCCCTGGTTTGGTAGACCGGGTTCCCGATCGCCCGCCTGATCGTGTATTTACTGAAAAAGCAGCAGGTAATTTCTCTAGTGACAAAGGGCGAACTAGTGAGCCACGGTTCCAGAAACAAGATGATAAACCAAAAAACAATCAGTTTAGAGGTAATCAACCCAGGAGCAATCAACCCAGGAGCAATCAACCTAGGAGCAATCAACCTAGGAGCAATCAACCCAGGAGCAATCAACCCAGGAGCAATCAACCCGGGAGTAACCAACTTGGGAGTAATCAGCCCAGACATGAAAGCGGGCCGCAGGGTAGAGTGGCAGCCAACCGTGATCACGCGCCAGTTGAAAATCGTGCGGAAGTGAATAAACCCGAACAAACCAGAGGCCCAGCTCCTGCTTTTCGCGATCGTAACAAAATGGGTGAACATAACCGGCCTACCGGTCAACAACGCCCCCCAAAACCTTTTGACCGGAGTAGTCAAAATTACAGGGGAGGCAGTGGTCCAAATACCCAGGCGGGCGGTGGTATAGCCAAGTTGGCCCAAAAGTCCATGCCGGATCAAGTAAAAGCATTGGAGAAAAATAAAGCGCAGGAACGCTCTAAACAGGTTGAAAAGCATGCTTTTAAAGGAAAAGACACCAAGGATAACAGGTTTACTAAGGATGCTTCCAAAGAGCGTGGCTTTAAATCTGGTTCGAACAAAAGATTTAACAAGGGACCCCGGAGGAAAAGCCAACCGGCACCCATAGTGGAAAAAAAACCTGTAATTATTGGTGAAACCATTACCGTTAAATCACTGGCCGAAAGGATGCGCATAAACGCCGGTGAGGTAATCAAAAAATTAATGGAACTTGGCACATTGGCCACTATAAATCAGGAAATTGACGCTGATACGGCAACCATTGTAGCTAATGAAATGGGTTTTGAGGTACAGATAAAGGTTGAGCTGGATAGGGAAGCTCAGCTGATGCTGCAGGAACCTGAAGATGATGCCAACGATTTGAGTTGGCGACCGCCGGTTGTTACTATAATGGGGCACGTGGACCACGGTAAAACATCACTTTTGGATGCCATCCGTCATTCCAACGTGACAGCTTCCGAGGCAGGTGGTATTACCCAGCATATCGGTGCTTACCAGGTGGAGCACAAGGGTAAGAAAATTACCTTTGTTGATACGCCCGGGCACGCGGCATTTACGGCGATGCGGGCCAGGGGAGCCAAGGTAACTGATATTGCTATAGTAGTAATAGCCGCTGACGACGGTGTAATGCCTCAGACCGTAGAGGCGATTAACCACGCCCGGGCTGCGGAAGTTCCCATTATTGTGGCAGTGAATAAAATCGATAAGCCTGGTGCTGACCCTGAAAAAGTGAAGCGTGAATTGACGGAGTATAACCTCATACCGGAAGAATGGGGCGGTGAAACAATTTTTGTGGAAGTTTCGGCCAAGGAAAAACAAAACCTCCCGGAGCTTTTGGAAATGATCCTACTGGTGGCGGAAATCGGTGAATTTAAAGCCAATCCCAACCGGGCTGCCCGGGGAACGGTAATTGAGGCTGAACTTGACAAGGGCCGGGGGCCGGTGGCCACAGTGTTGGTGCAAAACGGTTCCCTGCGGGTAGGTGATTTCATTATCGCTGGTGTCGCTTATGGTAAAGTAAGGGCGATGATGGATTATACCGGGCGGCGGGTGAGTAAAGCAGGCCCGTCCATGCCGGTGGAGGTACTTGGCTTTTCGGGAGTGCCACCGGCCGGGGAATTGTTTCATACAGTGGAAGACGAAAGATTTGGCAAGCAAATCATTGATGAGCGATCTACTAAAAAACGGGAGGAAGAGTTTAAACTTTCCGCACCGAAGATTTCGCTGGATGATTTGTTTAATCAGATTCAAGAAGGTCAGGTTAAAGAACTGAACATAATTATTAAGGCAGATGTGCAGGGCTCGGTGGAAGCCGTGCGCCAGGCGCTGGAACAAATGGGAACTGATGAGGTCAGGGTTAACGTTATCCACGGCGGTGTTGGTGCCATTACTGAATCTGATATTATGCTGGCTTCGGCCTCTAATGCTATAGTTATCGGATTTAATGTGCGGCCCGACGTAAATGCCCGTAATGCTGTGGAAACGGAAAAGGTAGATATACGTTTATACAGGATTATTTACGATGCCATTGAAGATATCAAGGCGGCCATGAGCGGTCTTTTAGAGCCCGAGTATAAAGAAGTGGTGTTGGGACGGGCCGAAGTGCGTAAGACATTTAAAGTGACCAAGGTGGGCACAATAGCAGGGTGTTATATAACGGAAGGTAAAATATCCAGGGATGCCGGCGTACGCGTAATTAGAGACGGCATTGTAATACATGAGGGGCATTTGGATTCGCTAAAAAGGTTTAAGGATGACGCTAAGGAAGTGATGCAGGGCTACGAGTGCGGTATCACTGTAGAGAAATTCAATGATATTAGGGAAGGCGACCAGATAGAGGCGTACACTATACAGGCCATTAAACGGGAACTGGCGTAAATGCTGTATTATAACCGCAGGGAGGGATTATTATGTCCCACCGGCCGGAAAGGTTGGCCGAAGCTATAAAAAAAGAAATGTCCGACCTGTTATTAAATGAATTAAAGGACCCGCGGGTTGGGTTTGCCACTATAACCGGGGTAGATGTATCAAATGATCTGAAATATGCCAAAATCTATGTCAGTGTTTTAGGCAATCATGAGCAGAGGGAAAACACCATGCTGGCCTTAAAAAAAGCGCAGGGGTTTATCCGCACCGAGTTGGGGCGGCGCATCAGGTTGAGACATGTTCCTGAGATATCCTTCAATCTTGATGAATCTTTGGATCACGGGGTTCGGGTTATGGAACTGTTGGATGAGGTTAATAACAAAGATGTGTGATAAAGGAGATAAACAACAACTTTTTTCCGCGATGGTTAATGAGCTAAATAAAGCGGAAAAGATAGCGCTTTGCGGCCACGTTATGCCCGACGGTGATTGTCTAGGGACTATGCTGGCCCTGGGGTTGGCTCTTCGGAAAATGGGCAAAAAAGTAGTATTTTATAGTCCCGACCCGGTGCCGGATTTGTATGCTTTTTTACCTAGTGCAGGTGAAGTGCGGGTAGAGCTTGATCAACGATGGCGATTTGATTTATTTGTTAGCGTGGATTGCTCGGTGCCCGACCGGTTGGGGCATTTTCAGGAATTGCTCGGCCAGGCGGGCCGGGTGGTCGTTTTAGATCACCATGCCGGCTCTGCTGTCTTTGGTAATGTGTATATAAATTTGCCTGCTAATGCGGCTGTGGGTGAAATTGTTTACGATTTTCTACCCCTGTTACCGGTGGTTATTGATGAAGATATAGCCACCTGTTTGTATGTAGCTATTGTTACCGATACCGGCTCTTTTTGCTATGATAACACGAGCAGCGAGACACACCTTAGAACAGCTAATTTAATGAAACGGGGGGTTCCTGCGGCACGGATTAATAAACTATTATATGAAGAAAAGCCACTGGTTAGCCTGCAAGTATTAAGCGCCGTTTTACAAACGCTGTATATAAGCGACTGTGGCAGGGTGGCCTGGATGTTTATAAAAAGGGATACGCTGCACATTTTAAACGCATTTGATGAACATGTGGACGGCGTGATAGACTACCCGCGCATGATTAAAGGTGTGGAACTTGCTTTGTTTTTCCGCGAACTGGAGGATGGCCAATATAAGGTCAGCTTAAGATCCAAGTATTATTTGGATGTCAACAAACTGGCAGCCCATTATGGAGGGGGCGGGCATCCAAGGGCGGCTGGTTGTTTGATGAAAGGTGATTTGGAGGATATCAAAAACCAGTTGCTGCAAGCTGCATTGGCTGCCTTAAAGGATGAATAATATGGATGGCATTTTAAATGTCCTAAAACCGCCGGGTATGACCAGTCATGATGTGGTAAGCTTTATTCGCAAGGTCACAGGTCAAAAAAAAGCTGGGCATACGGGTACCCTGGATCCAGGGGCTGCAGGTGTATTGCCCGTTTGTCTGGGAAAGGCTACTAAGATTATTCAGTTCTTGAAGGATAGTAAATGCTACCGGGCGGAAGTAACCTTTGGTAAATCTACTTCTACTCAGGATTCCTTTGGTGACGTCATTAAATCGGATGGCGTTCATGGTTTTAGTGCCAATGATGTAGAGCAAACGCTTAAGAGTTTTACAGGCTGGATTAAGCAAATACCACCAATGACATCGGCCATCAAACATCATGGTAAGAAGCTTTATGAGCTGGCCAGGGCTGGTATTGATGTGGAGAGGGACCCGCGTTCTGTTTACATAAGTGAAATTAAGCTGATTGATTTTCATAAAGACTCCGCATTTCCCAAGGCTATTTTGCATATTAATTGTTCCGCGGGCACATATATACGAACAATTTGCCATGACCTAGGGGAAATGCTGGGTTGTGGCGCTTATATGTCATTTTTATTACGCACCCGGGTAGGAGTTTTTACGTTGGAGGATGCTGTTATCCTTGAGCAGTTGATCGAGCTTAACGGGCGGGATGTGGATACATTACTGGTGCCAATGGGAAAAGCACTGGAATACTTGCCTGAGGTGGCAGTTGAAGGTTCATTAGCAAAAGCAGTTAGCTGTGGCAATAGTATTACGCTGCCTGTGCATGATTTGGTAGACCGGTTTGCCGTCAAACAGTTGGTTCGCCTGGAAAGGGCTGGCGTATTAATTGCCCTGGCGGTTATTAAAAATGACCCTAACACGTTGGGGCGATATATACTTCAACCGGTTAAAGTACTGGTTTAAACACAAATCTGGAGGTTATATCAGCAGTGTATATTTATAGAGACTGGGTAGGGTTAAAAGATAAATTTAAAGACATAATAGTCGGGCTTGGTAACTTTGACGGTATACATTTTGGGCATCAGAGGTTGATTGGCGATTTGGTGGCTAAAGCGCGAGCGGTTGGCGGAACGCCGGCCGTCTTTACATTTGTTCCTCATCCCCTAGCAGTATTAAACCCGCAGGGTGCCCCTCCATTGATTTTACCGCCGGATGTGAAAAGGGATATGTTTGCCACGCTAGGAGTAGAGGTGCTTCTGTGGATACCTTTTTCCCCGGAGTTTGCTCGCTTGAGTCCTGAGGATTTTATAAAGCAGGTTTTACATGAACAGCTGGCGGTGCGTGCTGTTTTGGTTGGTTATAACTATACTTTTGGATATAAGGGGCAGGGTACCCCGGAACTATTAAAGGAATACGGTGAAAAACTTGGTTTTGATGTGGAGGTATTACAGCCGGTTAGTATTGAAGGTCAACCGGTTAGCAGTACACTGATAAGAAGTCTGCTGGCTGATGGGGAGATATCCGAGGCCAGGAAATATCTTGGCTACAGCCCTGTAACTGAGGGTACCGTGGTTTATGGCGAAAGACGCGGCAATACTCTAGGTTTTCCCACAGCCAATATAGATGTCGACCATAACTTGTTGGTGCCCGCCAATGGCGTATACTCAGTGAAAGTTGATGTGGATGGGCATAACTGGGGAGGGGTGGCAAATATCGGTGTTAAGCCTACTTTTCATAATAACTCCTTCGTTAGAAATATTGAAGTGCATTTGCTGGATTTTAGTGGTGATTTGTACGGAAAGGTTATTAAGGTATATTTTATTAGGCGGCTGCGCAATGAAAAAAAGTTTAACACGGTTGGAGAGTTAATTGAACAGATTCAAAAGGATATATATGAAGCCCGCACTGATTTAACCAATACTATATAATCGTAACCGGGTGTTGCAAGTTGATGCTCACCAGGGTATGCTATTTCTTACTAAGTTTACTTGTCAGGTTGAATATGCTACAATGTATTTATAATCAAAAACGGTTTTGTTACCCAATCAGTAAACGTCCCTCTAGAAATGAGACTTTTCATTAACGGGGGTGTCCAAGATCGATTTACCGGAAGAGGAAATTAAAAAATGGTTAAATCATATCGCACTGATTTGTTTGAGCGAGGACTTTCAGAATTTAAAAAAAGAATTGGAAAAAATATATTTACAGGCAGACACAGAAGAAGATGCTCAAATAGCCGCCTTTCAGGATGCTTTGTATGCATTTTTGGCGCAGGAAGAAGATGAACTAACCTGCCAGACAGGGGCTAATTAAAATAACATGGAAATGAATGTGATTATTACCGAACATGCGCGTAAGCGATTGCGTGATTATCGTCAGGATAAAATTACGGTCGCTGATATTATAGCTGCCACCAACGGTATACCTGGTCGTATACCTACAGCTACCCGCTTTAGAGGATTTTTTGCTAAGTCAGGACGTATGTTTGATGTTGTTGCTAAGGATATATCCGGCGGGCGGTTGGTGATTACTGTGATAGGCAAATGATAATTTTAAATATGTGAACTGTTAGCTAGGGAACTCGTTTATCTCCGACGATTAGCTTGGCTAGCAGCGATTATAATATAAAGGAGGTGAACCCTGTGGCATTATCGGTGCCGGATAAACAGTCTGTTATTGATAGTTTTAAGTTGCATGAAAACGATACTGGATCCCCCGAAGTACAGGTGGCTATCTTGACCAGACGGATCAACGACCTGACAGAGCATCTCAAGATCCATAAAAAAGACCATCATTCCAGGCGTGGGCTACTTAAAATGGTTGGCCAGCGCCGGGCTTTGTTAAACTATTTGAAAGGCCGGGATTTTAATCGATACCGTGTATTAATTGAAAGACTGGGATTGCGCAAATAAAGCGGGATATATACCCGCTTTATTTTATACAAATAATAAAAAAATCATGTATTTTTTTTATTTTAGGCAGGATATACTACTAAATATGTAGAATGAGGTTTTTTTATGATTAAAGTAATTTCTACCAGCCCTAAGTAACTTGACTGGATGAGGAAGGAGGTATACCGGTTCCTTTTTTTTAGAGCCGGATTTAAGCAGGATATGCAGCAACAAAAAATGTTATCGAAAAGTATTGAAGTCGGCGGCAGACAAATGACCATAGAAACAGGCAGGGTGGCCAAACAGGCCGGAGGTGCCGTGCTGGTTCGTTATGGCGATACCGTGGTACTGGTTAATGCCACTATGTCCCTGTATGCCAGGGAAGGGATTGACTTTTTTCCACTCACTTGTGATTACGAAGAACGCCTTTATGCAGTGGGCAAAATACCCGGTGGTTTTATTAAAAGGGAGGGGCGGCCCAGTGAAAAGGCCACTCTAACGGCGCGGTTGATTGACCGGCCTATCCGTCCTTTGTTTCCCAAGGGTATGCGTAATGATGTGCAGGTTATTGCTCTGGTTTTATCGGTAGGCAAGGATGATCCCCCGGAAATGGCTGCCATGGTAGGGGCTTCGGCTGCCCTGCATATTTCAAATATTCCTTTTAATGGGCCCATTGGTGGTGTTATTGTGGGCCGGGTGGATAATAAACTCATTATTAACCCCAATATAGCCGATGCGGAAAAAAGTGATATGCATTTGGTGGTTGCCGGTACTAGGGACGCCGTAATGATGGTGGAGGCGGGCGCCAAAGAAGTCCCGGAGAACGATATGCTGGATGCCATTATTTTCGGGCATGAAAAGGTTAAGGAAATTGTGGAATTTATCGAATCTTTTCGTATCGAGGCGCTGGCCATGGGCTTGGCCAAAGAGAAATATAACCCTGAATTGACGCTCATTGAAGAAGAGTTGGAAAACGCTATTATGTCAAGGGTTACCGAGGATATCAAGAATGCAGTGCAAGAAGGTATTGTTAAGCAGTTATCCAAAAAAGAGAGAGAAGATTTGCTTGATGGGGTGAAAGATAAGCTTGCCACGGAATTGCTGGAAGAGTACCCCGATCAAGATAAAGCCATTGCTAATATTATCGAAAGTGTGGAGAAGAAAGTAGTTCGCCGCTTTATTTTAGTTGACCGGGTGCGCGTTGACGGCAGGGCACTTAACGAAGTGCGACCCGTTAGCGTTGAGGTAGGTATTTTACCACGCACACACGGTTCGGGTCTTTTTACCCGGGGGCAGACCCAGGTGCTTTCTATTGTAACCTTAGGGGCTATATCAGAAGAACAAAAACTTGACGGTCTGGGTATTGAAGAAACAAAACGCTATATGCACCATTATAATTTTCCACCATTCAGTACCGGGGAAACCAAGCCGATGCGCTCGCCGGGCAGGCGGGAAATCGGCCATGGCGCGTTGGCTGAGCGTGCTCTAGAGCCAATGATTCCGTCTGAGGAAAAGTTTCCTTACACGATAAGAGTTGTATCAGAAGTTTTGGAAAGTAATGGATCTACTTCAATGGGAAGTGTTTGTGGCAGTTGCTTATCGCTAATGGATGCAGGTGTACCAATTAAGGCACCGGTGGCCGGGGTGGCGATGGGATTGATTAAAGAAGGCGATGAATTTGCAGTGTTAACTGATATTCAGGGCCTTGAGGATCATTTGGGAGATATGGACTTTAAGGTAGCCGGCACTGCTAAGGGTGTTACCGCCCTGCAAATGGATATTAAAATAGCCGGTATTGATCGGGAAATATTGCAGCTTGCTCTGAGCCAGGCAAATGAGGGAAGAATGCATATTCTGGGGAAAATGCTCGAAGTGATTGATAAACCTAGAACTGACTTATCTCCCTACGCGCCTAGGATTATTCAAACTGTCATAGACCCGGATAAAATCAGGGATGTAATTGGTCCCGGCGGTAAAATCATTAAAAAAATTATTGAAGAGACCGGCGTGGATATTGATATTGAAGATGATGGGCGAGTATTTATAGCTGCCGTCAATCCTGAGGCAGGTTATAAAGCTTTATCCATCGTTGAAAAACTGACCAAGGATGTAGAAAGCGGTCAAATTTATAACGGTAAAGTGGTTAAAATTACAGACTTTGGGTGTTTTGTGGAAATAATTCCCGGAGTATTAGGCCTACCAGGTAAAGATGGTTTGGTTCATATTTCTCAGTTGGCTCACGAGCGGGTTAACAAAGTGGAAGATGTGGTCAACGAAGGGGAAATGTTAGAAGTTAAAGTGATTGGTTACGACAATCAAGGTAGATTAAAACTGTCCCATAAAGATTTGTTACCGGTTCCAGAAGGTATGGAAAACAAAGAAAGGCCAAGGGATAATAGGGATAACCGGCGCCCTCAGCGCAGCCAACGCCGATCATCAAATAATAGAACAAGCTAATTTACTATACCCCTAAAAAAAAGGGGTTTTATTTTTTTTACAGCATTTTCATAAGTTATGGTGCATAAGTATTATGTAAAATAATTTACGTAAGGAGGGAAAGTATATATTTATCTTATTTAATCGCAGGCGGGTTATAAAATATTTTTTATTGGTCAGTATAGGGACCTTTATATTATGGGCGGTTTATTCCCGTGAGCATGTCGCCGCTACTGCTATTGTTGAACCTATTTACCAGGGTGATGAAAATGTGAAGGCTATGGCGCTAACATGTAATGTGTTTTGGGGTGAGGAATATATGAGTCAGATGTTGGAAATTTTGAAAGAAAAAAATGTTAAAGCGACATTTTTTATTGGTGGTACTTGGGCGGAAAAATTTCCCCAACTGGTGAAAAAAATATCTAGCCAGGGCCATGAAATTGGCAGCCACGGTTATTCCCACCCGCATCCTGACAATATATCCCTGCAGGAAAACTTGCAGGATATAAGCAAAGCCGAAAAAATAATTTTTGATATTACAGGTAAAAAACCTCGGTTATATGCTCCTCCTTATGGAGAAAGGGGACCGGCGGTATTAGAGGCTGCGCAGGAATTGGGCTATCGTACGGTGCTTTGGAGTATTGATACTGTTGATTGGCAGCGTCCCGCCCCGGAGGTCATCAGTGAACGTGTTTTAAACAAAATGGAAAACGGTGCTATTGTGCTCATGCATCCAACTGCACCTACTGTAAGCGCACTACCTGGCATTATTGACGGTTTAAAGGAACAGGGTTTTCAATTAACTACTGTAGGAAAGATGTTGAAACAATTTCCTAATAAAAACTAAACATAATGGGAAAACCTAACACAAATATTATTATTCAAAGATGAGGTGTTTCCATTGTATTTAACCAGAATTACCATGCCATTGGTGTTATTTTTTTGTCTTTTACCTGCAGTTATAGGTACCTCACCCGGCCTTGCCAATAACCAACAGCAACCTCCACAGATTAGTGCCCAGTCGGCAATATTATTGGATGTGGAAAACGGTCAAATTCTTTATGGTAAAAACTACATGGAGCCAAGGCCCATGGCAAGTACGACTAAAATAATGACAGCGGTGGTAGCTCTTGCAGGCGCGGATGTCAAAGGCACCGTAACGGTAAGTCCCCGGGCCGCCGCGGTTGGGGAATCTTCCATGTATCTTGAACCAGGAGAAAAACTTACCCTGGAACAGCTGTTATATGGAGCATTGCTGAATTCCGGCAATGATGCCTGTGTGGCCATTGCCGAACATGTGGCTGGTACAGAGGAATCTTTTGTGCATTTGATGAATGAAAAGGCGGTGCTGCTGGGTGCCGAAAAGACCTGCTTTTGCAATACCAATGGTTTACCAGCACCCGGCCATTATACCACCGCCCTTGATTTGGCTTTGCTGGCACGTTATGCCCTGCATGACCCGGTATTTTGCCGTATAGTTAAAACCCGCGCCCAGGTGGTTGAAGGACCGGGTGGTATAAACCATTATTTACAAAACACTAACCAGTTACTTTGGCGTTATCCCGGGGCGGACGGTGTTAAAACCGGCACTACCTTGGCGGCAGGCAAGTGCCTGGTTGCTTCTGCTACTAAGGGGGACAGGCGCTTGCTCACAGTAATTTTAAATGGGAGTGACCGGTTTGAAGACGCCAGCCGACTGTTGGACTACGGCTTTGACACATTTAAAACTATACAAACTGTTTATGCCGGTGCAGTGTATGACCGGGTTAAGGTTACCGGCGGGGTTAACGATACAGTTCCGGTTAAGGCGGTAAATGATATTGCAATCAATTTTCGGGTGGACGGAACAGACCGTCTTGAAAAAAGAGTAAGATTATCACGTAATATCAATGCACCGGTATATGAGGGGCAGCCGCTAGGTAAAATTAGGGTTTTTCTCAACGGCAATGAAGTAGGTGCCACTGATATTGTAGCAGGCTGTACTATCGATAAAATGTCTTTTATTTTAGAAGGTGCAAAATTAAGAAAATGCCTGTAACAAAAAATAGTTTTAGTAAAACAAGGAGTTTTATTAAAACAGCAAGAAGTTAAACAAAATACTGTTGTAATGGGGATTTTTATAAACAGGGGGTAACTGCGTGATACAGGTAGCCGAACTGGCTAATGGAATCAAGGTGCTGATGGAGAATATTCCGCATGTGCGATCGGTGGCCATTGGTGTGTGGGTGGATATAGGCTCCCGGGATGAAAGTAATGAATTGGCAGGTATATCACATTTTATCGAACATTTAATGTTTAAAGGGACGGAAAAACGTACCGCTAAAGATATAGCAGAGGCTCTTGATGCTGTGGGTGGGCAGTTAAACGCCTTTACTACTAAAGAATATACATGTTATTATGCCAGGGTGTTGGATGAACATTTTCTACTGGGTGTTGACTTGCTTGGCGATATGCTGCTAAATTCCCGTTTTGACCAGGCCGATATTGACCGGGAGCGAAATGTAATTGTTGAAGAGATAAAAATGTACGAAGATGCTCCGGATGAATTGGTGCATGATGTTATCGCTAGTACTATTTGGCAGTCACATCCGCTAGGCAGGCCGATCAGCGGTTATGAAAAAACCGTACAGAGATTATCCCGTGAACAATTACTATCCTTTTACCACAAGTATTACAGCCCTGGTAACATGGTGATATCTGTAGCAGGTAGCTTTGATAATCAAAATGTTATTAATGCTTTAAACGATACCTTTGGTAAATTAACCGGGACTAAAAAAGAAAGACTTTATACATTACCAGAGCCCGCCTGCCAGGTGGGTTGCCGGGCCAAGGAAAACGAACAGGTACATATATGTCTTGGTACACAGGGACTGGCCTTGGATGATAAAAAGATATATATTCTTCAAATTATTAACACCATTTTAGGCGGTGGGTTAAGTTCCCGGCTTTTCCAGGAAATCAGGGAACAGCGCGGGCTGGTTTATTCGATATATTCCTATCATAGTTCATACCATGATTCCGGTTTGTTCTGCATCTATACAGGGCTTAGCAAACAAAATGTTCGCTCGACCTTGGAATTAATTTTTAAGGAGATATACAATATCCAATCAAACGGGGTGTCTGCTGCCGAATTGCAGCGGGTTAAGGACCAGTTAAAAGGAAACCTGTTGCTTAGCCTAGAAAGTATCAGCACCAGGATGAGCAGGCTAGGTAAGTCACAATTGTATCTCGGCAAGGTTGTATCGCCGGATGAAATTGTTAGTCGCATTATGGAAGTATCTGACATTGATATCAAAGATATGGCAAAAACATTATTAAAGCCGGAAAATTTTTGTATGGCCAGTGTAGGTCCTTGGGATGACAGCAATATTCTAGAGGATATTATTAATAAAGGATGATGGTTGGTTAGGGATGGGACAGATACAAGTAAAATTTAAAAAGTTGAACGAAGCTATTGGGGTTACTATACCTGAACCGGCTTACGCTACTGCCGGGGCGGCCGGAATTGACCTGGCCGCTTCTCTAGATGAATCTCTGGTTGTCTCCCCGCGGGAAAGAGCATTTGTTCCTACCGGGCTGGCGGTTGATATACCAGCTGATAATATAGTGGGGCTGGTCTTCCCACGCAGTGGTTTGGCGAGCAAGCATGGTCTAAACTTGGCCAATGCGGTGGGTGTAATTGATAGTGATTATAAGGGCGAGATAATCTGTGCCATACAAAATAACAGTGAGGTGCCTTATGAAATAAGGCCAGGTGATAGAATTGCCCAGCTTGTGTTTATGCCTTACTTGCAGGTAGAAATTTCCTATACTGATGAGTTGACTCCATCGGCCAGAGCTTCGGGGGGGTTCGGGTCAACGGGTAGATAAAAAGACTGAGAAAACGGTCTTTTTTTTTTGCAATTTTATAAAACATATGTTTTTAATTTTTTTGGCCAATTAGCTGCAAACAAGGAATATTTTACAATGAGGTAAATATAAATTGGTACGGGAGGTGAAAATTTGAGTATTAGTATGATAGTCTTTGTTTTAATTATTGTGCTGTTAATCATTATTTCTGTGCGCGAGCGTATTAGATGGCATTCCATGCGGGATAAAAACTGGGATGCCATCGGTGACGCCAAACCGTCTCCTTTATCTCAGGCCATCACCGGCATGGTGGGCACGGCCGGCGGCATATACCTTTCTTTAATATTAATGCAGACTTTTTTGGAATTAGAAATACCACAATCTCTTCAATTAAGCGGTATTGTCTTGGAGCCGATGGCTACATTATCAATAGTTCTAGCCATCATACAACCCTTTGTAATGCGCTTATGGGTGAGAAGAAGATTTTGATTTTTAATCGGACTTTTTGGGGAGGAGGCTAATAGAAAATGAGACTGGGCGAGCTGGCAGGAAAAGAAATTATCAATATAAACGATGGCGCCCGGTTGGGGGTAATTGGGGAAACCGACTTGGCCATCGATGATGAAACCGGGCAGATAATGTCCATTATGTTGCCCCGTAAAGGTAATTTGTTAAGTATTTTTGCCGAGAAGCAAGAATTAATAATACCCTGGGAATTGATAAAAAAGATCGGGTTTGAGGTGATTATAATAGAGCTTGATCAAACTATCCCCAGGTATAGTAAATACTTAGTATAAAAAATCCGTCACTAGCACGGATTTTTTTAGTGGTACATAATCTTTATATAATGCAATACAATGGGCCATAATAATGCAAAAACGGGGAGGCAATTTATGGCCCGGCAGCAAAGAGTGGATATATTGCAAAAGATAGGCCGCATACGAAATTCAGTTGTACTGTCTTATATAACGGGGGATAGGGAAAATGTAAGTACCAGAATTGCCCCGGATGTAGTACGTGTAATTTATAGTCACCTAGAGATTATTGGTAATCAGCCGCGGGTAGATTTAGTTCTTTATACCAGAGGTGGTGACGTGCTGACACCGTGGCGTTTGGTTAATCTGATTCGTGAGTATACGGAACATTTTTCTGTTTTAGTGCCTTTTAGAGCTTATAGCGCCGGAACATTGTTATGTCTAGGGGCAGATGAAATTGTCATGGGTAAAATGGGCGAGCTGGGTCCAATTGATCCTAGTGTTATTAACGCCTTTAATCCCCAGGATCCGTTCAATCCTTCAGCCAAATTACCAGTCAGCATTGAGGATGTATATTCTTACATGACTTTAATTGCGGAAAAGATGGGCATTTATGATGAGAATGTCATGGCTAGGGCTTTTTTATTACTGGCGGAAAAAATTCATCCTTTAGCTCTAGGTAATGTGCACCGAAACTGGATGCTCATACGTTCTCTGGCCAATAAAATGTTGAGTCTGCGCAGGGAAATGTTCACCAGTGAACAGGCGCAAAATATAGTTGATTACCTGACCGAAAAGTTATACGCGCATAATCATATGATAGCCCGGCGGGAAGCCAAAGAAGAAATAGGTTTGCCGGTTATTTTGGCGGACAATGAATTGAACAATTTGTTGTGGACTTTGTATGAGGATGTTGCAGCTGAACTTAAGCTGGCCGAACCTTTTAATCCCACAGAAATAATTAGGGGTAATCGTACTGAATTTGAAGTGGCCAGTGGTTTAGTAGAATCTGAATGCGGCAGTAATTACTTTGTATTCTCAGGTATGGTGGAACGAAGAGATTATCCAGAAAACGGTCAAATTAACGTAAATATTAATAAACAAGGTTGGCGGACAATGTAAAATGTAATTGCAAATGTAAAATGAACTGTCAGTTTAGGGGCAGGTATTTTTATTGGGGAGGTATATATTTTGGAACGTAAATATCGGCAGCCTATAGGATGTAAAATTAATTACCAAACAGCGAGTCGTAAATATTATGTGGTTACAGAATGCTCCGGTGCTCCGGCAGCGGATTTTTTTTATCAATCTAGGAAAATGTGCAATTGTTTGATCATACCCCGGGACAAGGACAGCTCCGCAAATATAGAGCCGGTATGAGCAGAGCGGGAGTACCCAAGCGCCATTGTTAGTCGGGACTTAGTTGGTAATGGTTTTTCACTTGACATACTTGTTGAGATATTAGAGAATGATTTTTGTAAGTAAATATATGTGTTTTAAAATTTAGCATGGAAAGGGGGTAGCCGGTAATTAATTTATTCTAGGTGTTGCACAAATTAATTACTGGTAAACAGTATTGATTAAAGTTGCTATTTGCGGTGTGGCCGGGCGGATGGGCCGTGAAGTGCTAAAAACCGTGGTGGGCGCTGAGGATACCGAATTATGCGCGGCAATTGATGTTTGTAACGACGGACTTGATGCCGGAACACTATTGGGTGGTGAAACCCTGGGTGTTAAAATTACCTCCAACCTGTCTGAATCTCTAGCCACTTCTGGTGCCCAGGTAATGGTTGATTTTACAGACACCCGGTCGGTGGGAGCAAATGTACTAACAGCCTTAAAAGCTGGTGTGCGTCCTGTTGTGGGGGCTACGGGCATGTCCGGGGAGGATTTTGCCAAGGTTTCTGAACTGGCCCAAAATATGCATTTAGGATGTATAATAGCACCTAATTTTACTATTGGGGCATTGTTAATGATTAAATTTTCTGCTGAAGCTGCCAAATATTTCCCGAATGTTGAAATAATTGAGAAACACCATGATCAAAAGCTGGATGCTCCTTCCGGTACAGCCATTAAAACCGCGGAGAAGATTTTAGAGCAGCGGGGTGATTTCCAGCAAGGTTTGGGTTTGGAGGAAGAAAAGATAAGCGGGGTCAGGGGCGGCAAAATGCCCGGTGGATTGCGTATTCACAGTGTTAGGCTACCCGGCTATGTGGCCCATCAAGAGGTAATTTTCGGGGGTGTGGGGCAGACGTTGACCATAAAACATGATACGACTTCCCGGGAATGTTTTATGCCAGGCGTTTTAATGGCCATTCGGGCGGTGTTACGCCTTGAAGGAGTGGTATATGGTTTAGAAAATCTTTTGTTTGAATAGGCTTGTTTCTACAATTCCACATATGCACCTCTAAAACCAACGATTCATATATTGGTGTAAGTACAAGAAGGTTGGAGGTGGGTTTGCCGGCCATGCAAATTTTGACAGGCCTTACGGTGGCTGTTATGGGCGGGGACGCCAGAGAAGTAACTCTGGTGGAGTGTCTGGCTGATGTTGGGGCAACCGTTAAAACTTTTGGGTTGCCAGTTAAGGGGCCAAATATTATTCCCTGTCCGGAACCGGAGGGATGCCTGATCGGGGTGCAGGCTTTAATATTACCGGTCCCAGGGGTTAATGAACAGATGGAGCTATCATCGGCTTACCTTAAGACCAAGCCGAAAATTAACGGGGAACTTCTTTCACTACTGCCTGCCGGGACGCCTGTTCTGGTAGGAGTTGCCCGTAAACCGCTGCGTGAGCTGTTGGAAAAAAACGCTTTGGAACCTGTGGAGCTAATGGAACTTGATGAAGTGGCCATTCCAAACTCGATTCCTTCTGCTGAAGGGGCCGTGCAAATGGCTATGGAGAGGTTGCCTATCACTATTCATGGTGCAAATGCGATGGTACTGGGGTTCGGCCGTACTGGTCAAACAATGGCTCAGTTGCTGTCGAATATGCATGCTAATACTACGGTAGTGGCCCGGGACCCTGCGCAGTTGGCCAGAGCGTCAGCTATGGGATTAAAAGCGCTCCATTTTAAAGAATTAGTAGATTATTTACGTGATGTGGATGTCATATTTAATACTATACCTGCACCGGTTATAAGCGGGGAAATACTGCAAAGGTTACCCTCGGCAACCCTGATTATCGACCTTGCTTCTGCTCCCGGGGGCACTGATTTTTTAAAGGCCAGGGAGTTAGGCATTGAGGCTGTTTTAGCGCCCGGTTTGCCCGGCAAAGTGGCACCTAAAACTGCCGGTATGATCCTGGCTCGGGTGGTACCTGGTATTTTACTGCAGAAGATAGGACATTAATTTTCCGGTTATAACCAGGAGGTGCATGTGTTTATGAGATTAAAGGGTATTAAAGTGGGATTTGCTTTAACGGGCTCTCATTGTACCTTGGAAGAAGTGCTGGTGGAAATGAAAAGGGTTGCCGATGAGGGTGCTATATTGTATCCTATAGTAAGTGTTGCCGTCGATGAGACTGATACCAGGTTTGGTACATCCGCCAGTTGGAAAGAGAACATTATGGAGATTAGCGGCAAAAAAATAATTAACAGTATTGTTGGTGCGGAACCGATTGGTCCTCAAGAATTACTGGATGTTCTGGTAGTGGCGCCGTGCACCGGCAACACTCTGGCAAAACTGGCCAATGCTATTACTGATAGTCCGGTGCTCATGGCTATTAAAGCTCATTTGCGTAATCAGCGTCCGGTTGTATTAGCTGTTTCTACCAATGATGGTCTTAGTTTAAATGCCAAAAATATCGGTTTGCTTTTAAATGCTAAAAATATATATATGGTTCCATTTGGACAGGACAGTCCCACCGGCAAACCAAATTCGTTAAAGTCCAAGATGAATAAGATGGTGGACACCATTGAACATGCTTTGCGGAGAGAGCAGATTCAACCTGTTTTAGTTGCTTGCGACTAAACTGTATATATTGGTAATGGAGGGATAGATTTGGCTGGCTATAAAGTAATCATTGTAGGAGCATCCGGAGCAGTCGGACAGGAAATGTTACAGGTTTTGGAAGAAAGAAATTTCCCGGTGGGCGAATTGAAACTTTGCGCCACCGCACGTTCCGCCGGCCAAAAAATGCTTTTTAAAGGTCAATCTTATACTGTTGAGGAGACCACGCCAGCTTCTTTTGACAATATGGAAATTGCTCTTTTTGCCGGTGGTGAGGCCAGTTTAGAATATGGCCCGCTGGCGGCTGAAAAGGGTGTGGTAGTTATTGATAACAGCAGCCATTTCCGCTTGGACCAGGATGTTCCGCTGGTGGTTCCGGAAGTGAACCCAGAGGATGTTAAAACTCATAAAGGTATTATTGCCAACCCCAACTGCTCTACAATTATCATGGTGGTGCCTTTGAAAGCTATATATGATGCCGCGGGCATCAAGCGGGTGGTGGTATCCACTTACCAGGCGGTGAGCGGTGCCGGAGCTGAAGGGATTACAGAATTAACTGAGCATACTCGGGCTGCATTGGATGACGGTAAGGTTGTCCCATCCAAGTTTCAATATCAAATAGCCTTTAACTTAATACCACATATTGATGTATTCCAGGAGATGGATTACACTAAAGAAGAATGGAAAATGGTAAAGGAAACCCGTAAAATCTTGCATGATCAAAATATTCCCATAACAGCCACAACTGTTCGAGTTCCGGTTTACCGTAGCCATTCGGAGTCCATTAATATAGAAACAGATCGCAAGGTTACTGCAGATCAGGCTAAGAAAATATTAGCGGATTTCCCCGGGGTGATTGTACAAGATAGCCCTGCTAATAAGGAGTATCCTATGCCCCTTTACACATCCGGGAAAGATGAGGTATTTGTAGGCCGCATCAGGGAGGATAATTCATTGGATAAAGGGCTGAATATATGGGTGGTGGCTGATCAATTACGCAAGGGGGCAGCCACTAATGCGGTACAAATAGCGGAGTTGGTGATAGAGTACGGTTGCCTTGGAAAGAGGTAATGGAATGAAGTTCTTGGTACTTAAGTTCGGGGGTACCTCACTGGTTTCTCCCGAACTTAGGGAAAAGGTGGCAGGCAAGATTATTGCTGCTAAAGCTGAGGGCTATTCGCCTGTGGTAGTGGTTTCAGCCATTGGCCGGCAGGGCGATCCTTATGCTACGGATACCTTGCTTAACTTGGTTAAACAAGGTAAGCAGGAGTTGTCGGGACGCGATTTGGATATACTGATTTCCTGCGGTGAAATAATATCTGGGGTAATAATGACAGCAACTTTGCAAAATATGGGCTGCCCGGCTGTTTTTTTGACGGGTGCGCAGGCAGGTATAATCACTGATAATAAATATTCCGACGCGCGTATTTTACAGGTTCAGCCACAAAACATTACTAAATATACCCAAGAAGGGTATGTGGTGGTGGTGGCTGGTTTCCAAGGAGTTGCTGTGGATGGTGAAACGACTACTCTTGGTCGAGGGGGTAGTGACACTACTGCTGCGGCACTGGGGGTTGCCTTAAACGCTGTTTATATAGATATATATACCGATGTGGAAGGTATCATGACCGCTGACCCTCGCATTGTGACTGAGGCTAGAACACTTGAGGTCATTACCTACGATGAAATATGTCACCTGGCCCATGAAGGGGCCAAAGTGATACACCCCCGGGCGGTAGAGATTGCTATGCAAAAGGGTATTCCGCTGCGCGTTCGGTCAACTTTCTCCGATGCACCAGGAACTTTGGTGACCAGCTCTGGCGAAGTAAATAAGGGCTTTATAGATATCACAAGAGATCGCGTTATTACCGGAATAACTTATAAATCTGGCGTAGCTCAGATAAGAGTCAATACCGGTTCTAATAATGAGGACTTTAAACAGCAAGGTCACATGTTTAGGACGCTGGCACAGGCCGGGGTGAGTATCGATTTTATCAATATATTACCGACAGTAGTTTTATTTACAGTTCAGGATGCAATGATTGAAAAAGCGGTTAGGGTGTTGGAAACCGCTGGTTATGTCGTGGAAGTAATTACCGGGTGTGCCAAGGTATCCGCTGTGGGTGCGGGTATGTTCGAAGTACCCGGAGTTATAGCGGATATAGTAGAAGCGATAACCAAAGACGATATCCAGATACTGCAGTGTAACGACTCTCATACCACTGTCTGGGTGCTGGTTAAGCGTGAGGAAATGGAAAATGCCGTTAGAGCCCTGCACAGACAATTCAAGCTGGCCCATTAGGCAGGGTAGTTAACCTGGAAGGAAGGTGAAAGTTTTGGGTATTGATTTCGGGCGAGTATTAACGGCCATGGTAACCCCGTTTAAAAAGGATCTAACGATTGATTTTGACCAAGTCAAGAAATTGGCCCGTCACCTGGTGCAATCGGGTTCGGACGGTTTGGTCGTTTCCGGTACTACTGGTGAGTCGCCCACCCTGACAAAGGAAGAAAAAGTGGAGCTTTTTCGTGTGGTAGTGGAAGAGGTTGGCGGTGATGCCGTGGTCATTGCAGGTACGGGAAGTAATGATACTGCGGCCAGTATAGAAATGACCCAGGCTGCGGAAAAGGTGGGAGCCGATGGTGTCATGCTGGTGGGGCCATATTACAACAAGCCTTCCCAGGAGGGGCTGTACCAGCATTTTAAAACCATCGCCCAGAGTACTAATTTGCCGGTCTTAATCTACAATGTACCGGGGCGTACAGCGGTAAACATTTTGCCACAAACGGTTGTCCGGCTATCAGCAATAGATAACATAGTGGCTATAAAGGAAGCGTCGGGCAGCCTTGACCAGGTTAGCGAACTACGGCGCTCGTTACCGGATCATTTTGCTATTTATAGCGGGGATGATTCATTAACCCTGCCCATTTTATCATTGGGTGGCAGGGGTGTTATTAGTGTTGTATCACATATCATTGGACAACGCATCCAAGAAATGGTAAATGCCTATACTTCCGGGAATATCACCATGGCTACCAAGATACACTGTAGTTTATTCCCTATTTTTAAGGGCATGTTTATCACAACCAACCCGGTGCCCGTTAAAACGGCCCTGAATATGCTCGGATGGCAAGTGGGCGCACCTAGACTCCCTTTGGTGGATGCCAGCCCGGATGAAAAGGATGTTATAAAGAAATTGCTGTCCGATGCCAAACTGTTATAAATAAGAGAACTATTCTTAAGGAGCCTTATGAGGCTCCTTTTTGTATTGTAATTGTATTTTATGGAAATTAATATTTTCAGAAAGGATGGTTATTCCTTGTTATAGGTTTCAAGATAAAGTATAATATAATAACGAGTTCTGAACGGACTGATAACAAAAACAAAATATTTTTCCCACCTTCTCCTAATTCTCACCAAATTCTACATTTTACTAATAAAAAATTGTACAAAATTAGGAGGTATGGTATGGCGCGTGAACCTAAAGTATCCTTGATCCCTTTGGGGGGACTGGGTGAGATTGGCAAGAACATGATGGTGGTGAGATACGGGGAAAATATTTTGGTTATTGATTCCGGCCTGATGTTTCCTGAAGAAGATTTGCTGGGTATAGACATTGTTATTCCGGATATCACTTATCTTTTGGAGAATAAAAACATTGTACGTGGTATTGTGCTTACGCATGGTCATGAGGATCATATCGGGGCTTTGCCGTATGTGCTTAAACAGCTTAATGTACCGGTATATGGCACTAAACTTACTTTGGGGATCTTAGGCGGAAAGCTACGCGAGCAGCATATGCTGGACAATGTTAAGTTAAATTGCGTAATACCGAGGGATATAGTACAGATAGGCCCTTTTAAGGTGGAGTTTATTCGGGTTTCGCACAGTATCCCCGGTGCAGTGGCACTGGCTATTGAGACACCTGTGGGAGTGATTATCCATACCGGTGATTTTAAGATTGATCAAACTCCTGTGGACGGTGAAGTAACTGATTTTTACCGGTTTGCCCAGCGAGGGGAGAAAGGTGTACTGGCTCTTTTAAGTGACAGTACTAATGTGGAAAGGCCCGGGTACACTATGTCCGAACGGGTAGTAGGACAAACTTTTGACGATACTTTTAGAGAGGCCCGGGAAAGAATTATTGTAGCCACCTTTGCCTCTAATGTACACAGGTTGCAGCAGGCTATTACTATGGCCAGTTACTATAATAGAAAAGTGGCTGTTGTTGGACGCAGTATGGTTAACGTAGTTAACATCGCCTGTGATCTGGGGTATCTCCAAATGCCGGACGGGTTACTAGTGGAACTTGACGAGGCGTCCAAACTGCCCAGGAATCAAGTTGTTTATCTTACTACTGGTAGCCAGGGAGAGCCGATGAGTGCTCTAACAAGGATGGCCAGTCGTGATCACCGCCAGGTGGAAATAATGACCGGCGATACAATTATAATCTCTGCTTACCCTATTCCCGGCAATGAAAAACTGGTAGCTAAAGTTATTGATCAGCTTTTCAAACTTGGTGCCAATGTCATCTACGAGGCTGTATCGGGCATCCATGTCAGCGGGCACCCCAGCCAGGAGGAATTAAAACTAATGATTAACTTGGTTAAGCCCAAGTTTTTTATGCCAGTACACGGGGAATACCGCATGCTAATTAAACATGCCCGACTGGCCCAGGATATGGGTGTCCCTGAATCCAATATTTTTGTGGGTGAAAACGGCCAGGTGGTGGAGCTTACCAAGCGTATTGGTCGCTTTGCCGGGCGGGTTACCTCCGGGCGTGTGCTAGTGGATGGCCTGGGGGTGGGTGATGTGGGAAATATTGTATTGCGTGACCGTCGCCAACTATCCCAGGACGGTATTTTAATTGTTGTGGTGACTATCAGTCGTGATTCAGGTTTGATTGTATCCGGACCGGATATTGTTTCCAGGGGATTTGTATATGTTCGAGAATCCGAGCAATTAATGGATCAAGCCAAGGAAAAGGTGAGATCAGCCCTGGATAAATGTACTTCTCGTAAGATATCGGAATGGTCATCAATAAAATCTCAGGTAAGAGATGATCTAAGTAAATTTCTATTTGAAAAAACCAGGAGAAGGCCAATGATTCTACCCATCATCATGGAAGTATGAATACTTGCCAAAAATACACAGGTTTATACCTGTGTATTTTTTTGCATTATTATGCATACTAAAAGAGAATTTCCAGATCAACATGTAGAACGGAGAGGATATTGATGTCATACTACCAATCTTTTGATGAGGTGCCCGGTTTATTCCCTTATCATCCACCATCCCAGCCCGGGCCGGAAACTGACCCGCACCGGACTGATAACCCCTGCGACGATCCAAATACCGAAAGAAACAGGGTAGTTGGCAAGGCCAAGAATACTTTGGAAACAGTTAAGGAGATGGGCACCACCCAGGTGCCTGAAATAAAGAGCAACATACATTGTTTAACTATCGTAGGCCAAATAGAAGGCCATTTAGTGCTCCCGCCGCAGAATAAAACCACCAAATATGAGCACATGATACCCCAACTGGTGGCTTTGGAACAAAGCACGGAGGTTGAAGGTATCGTAGTTGTTTTAAATACAGTGGGCGGTGATGTAGAGGCAGGTCTAGCTATTGCCGAAATGATTTCCAGTTTATCTAAACCCACTGTATCCGTAGTGCTGGGAGGCGGTCACAGTATAGGTGTGCCTATAGCGGTGGCCACAGATTATTCTTTTATAGCTGAAACCGCCAGTATGACTATTCACCCTATTCGCTTAAACGGGTTGGTTATTGGTGTTCCCCAAACTTATGAGTACCTTGATAAAATGCAGGACCGGGTAGTGCGTTTTGTTACTGCACACTCGCATGTTACCCAGGAAAAATTCAGAGAGCTGATGTTTCGCACCGGTGAGTTGGCTCGCGATATCGGCACTGTTTTAATCGGGCATGAAGCTGTTGAATGCGGTTTGATAAATGAGGTTGGCGGTGTGCATAACGCGATGGATAAGCTTAAAAGCTTGGTTGAAGATTGGAAGTCCAGAAACGAGGGGATCATGCAATGATTCTTTACACACCCATGCAATTAGAACTTGTACTAGCCGGATTGGAGCAAATGAAACATTATCCTGAGAGAAAAGCAACTGTTAACGGGGTGCCGGCACTAGTACGTAATGTGGGGGGCCAGGAGGAGTTAGTGCAGCTTTTAAGTACCAACCCCAAAGACTATCTGCGTATGGATCTATACCCGGGAGCACCGGTAATACCAAGTAGATAAATAACGATTAGAATTTGATCCAAGTTTATGTATTAATAAAAGGCTGTGGTATTTATTTTAATAATAAATATCACAGCCTTTTATTATTTCGAACAGAGAAAAAATATATTGTTTGGCAGCCGGGTTTGTCTATATGTTATAATGATGCTGTTTATTTATAAAAGGTGGTGGTTATTTGGATTTATTTCAAGCTGTAGTGTTAGGCATTGTGCAAGGTTTAGGTGAGTTCTTGCCAATATCTAGCTCTGCTCATTTGGTGCTTATTCCCTGGCTAGCTGGTTGGCCATATGCCGGATTAACTTTTGACGTGGCCTTGCATGTGGGCACACTTTTTGCGGTGATAGCTTTTTTCTGGCGTGACTGGCTGATTTTGATCGGGGATGGGCTACAGGCTAAAAAAACTGTTGAGGGAAAATTATTTTGGTACATAATATTTGGTACCATACCCGGCGCACTGGTGGGGTATTTGCTGGAAGATCAGGCTGAGACAATTTTTCGCAATCCTTTGTTAATTGGCATTTTACTAATAATCATGGGTGTTATTTTACATCTGGTGGATACACGATCCCTTTCCATTAAAAAGCTGGAGGAAGTGGGTTTAAAAGAAGGACTAATGATTGGTATATCCCAGGCCCTGGCTATTATCCCCGGAGTTTCCCGCTCAGGCATTACTATGACTGCCGGTCGGTTAATGGGTTTAACTCGTGAAACATCAGCCCGCTTTTCGTTTTTATTATCCACGCCCATTGTTGCTGGTGCGGGATTAAAAAAGTTAACCGAGGTATCCCCTGGCGATATTAACACAGCCTTTATTGTTGGGGTGGCGGTATCAGCGGTGGTGGGTTTTTTATCCATCAAATTTTTGCTAAACTATCTGGAACGGCGCAGTTATTCTATTTTTGTCTGGTATCGTTTTTTGGCTGGGTTAGTGGTTATAGTTGTTTATTTCATTAGATAAGGCAGATTAATGCAACCGTTACCTGGCTGTGATAGCAACTTTTATTTATATGTTAAATATTTTATCCTACAACTAAACTTTGTGCGCTTAAAGAGCATCTAAAAGCCTATAAAACGGCTTTTTGGTGTTTTTTTTATTCGGAGAAAAGATTTTTTTATACCCAGAAGGAATTATATGTAAATAATGGAATAACTTAATTATTAAGTAAAGGTGGGATAAATATGCCGGATAAGTTAGAATATGAAATTACTGGAATTATATTATTGGGCTTAGCCTTGCTGGTATTGCTCAGTATCGTGAATCCTTCGGTTGGCTTGGTGGGAAGTTTATTAAACGTTGCATTGATGCGCTTGGCCGGGGAAGGAAGGTTTTTATTTCCCGTTTTGCTGGCAGTGGCCGGATATAAAATGTTATACCGAAGAAAGAAAACGAAAAAAGTTTTCAATTTATTCGGTGCGATAATTATAACCGTGGTTATGCTAACTCTTCTGCACTTGTCCATTCCGGGGAATTATATTATTAAGGCCGGGTGGCAGGGTGATGGTGGTGGCATTATAGGTGGAGTTACCTATTTCTTATTGATTAAGTCATTCGGCAAGCCCGGAGTTTACATTATACTGGCCACTATGTTCATGGTTGGCTTGTTACTGTCCACCAACCAATCTATAGTAGCTCTGTTTAAAAACATAATAGATAAAATTAGTCAGGGTTTAAAAAAAACAATACTTATGGTGGATGAATTTTTGTTTACTAAAAATGATGAATCTGACGAAGAGCAGGACATGTATCCCGTAATAATTGACCGGTGTCATGCAGAACAACTAACATCCCAGGATACTTGTGATGAGGATTACCTCGAAATGTGCAGTGCAGTTTCAAGCGACGGGGAAAAAGAAAAAAAACCTAACGTTATTAGTTACCACCCTTTAAAACAGCCTGGTATTAATGAAAAGCATTTTATTAATGAAAAGGTGGCAGGAAGTGAACCAGGTGAATCGAAATTAACATCTGGCCGGTTCAGACCCGGAAATGGGGAGATCTCCACCAGTGAAAAAAAATACTATTTACCGCCCGTTTCTCTGCTGGTAAAACCTTCTCGTGGGAAAGCAAGTAAGGATAACCGCGATATTAATGATAACATTAAAGTGCTTGAAGAAACGTTGGGTAGTTTTGGTATCAAGGCTAGGGTTACACAGGTATCCAAGGGTCCGGCGATAACCAGGTATGAGATTCAACCTCCACCCGGGGTGAAGGTGAGTAGAATTGTCGGACTGTCAGATGATATTGCTTTAAATATGGCGACATCTAATGTGCGCATAGAGGCACCGGTACCGGGCAAGGCGGTAGTGGGCATTGAAGTACCGAATAGGGAAATCGCCACGGTTTTTTTGCGCGAACTGGTGGAATCAATGGAGTATCAACAATCCAACTCACATCTTACTATAGCTTTAGGCAAGGATATTGCGGGTCAACCTGTTTTAGACGACTTAGCCCGCATGCCGCATTTGCTGATTGCCGGGGCCACCGGAGCGGGGAAAAGCGTGTGCTTAAACACGCTAATTGCCGGCTTTTTGTTTAAATCAACCCCTGATCAGGTGAAATTTATGATTATTGATCCTAAAATGGTGGAATTGGCTGCGTTTAACGGTATTCCACACTTGGTTTCTCCGGTGGTCACAGATCCTAAAAAAGCTGCTACATCTTTGCGCTGGGCAGTTAAGGAAATGGAATATCGATATGATTTGTTTGCTGGCTGCGGGGTGCGGGATATAGCCCGATACAATAAGTTAATGTTACAGCAAAATAATGCGCAGTTGCCCTTGCTGGTGATTATTATTGATGAGCTAGCGGATTTGATGATGGTGGCACCCGCGGACGTGGAAGATGCTATATGCCGGCTAGCCCAGATGGCCAGGGCGGCGGGCATTCACTTGGTGGTAGCCACCCAGCGGCCATCGGTGGATATTATAACCGGTCTGATCAAAGCCAATATACCTTCCCGCATCAGTTTTGCGGTTTCATCACAGATAGATTCCAGAACTATTTTAGATATGGGCGGGGCGGAAAAATTGTTGGGCCGGGGTGATATGCTGTTTTACCCTGTGGGGGCGGGAAAGCCGATTAGAGTACAGGGAGCCTACTTATCTGACCGGGAGGTGGAATTGCTGGTTCGGCATTGGAAACAGCAATCCGAGCCGGAATATGATACCGGTATTGCGGATGAGGTTGGTAAAACAGGTGAACTATTGGAAATCATCGATGATATGCTGCCCCTGGCAGTGAGAATTTTTATGGAAACCGGTCATGCCTCTATCTCACTGCTGCAGCGCCGCTTGCATATCGGTTACTCCCGGGCCGCCAGATTAGTGGATATAATGGAGAAAAAAGGTTATGTGGGTGGTTACGAAGGAAGCAAACCCCGGACGGTATTAATTACGGAAGATGAATATAATAATCAATTTTATGATGTAATTGCTTCCCAGGCCGGAAATGATAAATGAAAAGAGGATTATAATGTTTTGTGTCGAAGGGTAAATTAATTTTGAAATACGAACCGTTAACAAATATTTGAGTCTTTTAAAAAATATTTGAGCGGGCATTTGCCGGAATGTAACATTCCGTGGAGGTGGATGGTTTTGTCTATTGGTGAAGAGCTAAGGCAGGCCAGGGAACAGATGAAAGCCTCATTGCTCGATGTGGAAAACGAAACCAAAATTCGTACCAAGTATATCATTGCCATGGAAAACGATGCCTTTGATGTGTTACCCGGTAAGGTATATGTCAAGGGTTTTTTGCGTATGTATGCTCGATTTTTGGGTTTAGACGGAGAAGCATTGGTCGACCGATATGATGAACAGTTGACATCCCAGGGTGAGGATGATGCAGATGAGGCTCAACAATCGGTTTTTCGTAATACCAAACTAGTAGTCCCGTGGAAGGGTTTAGCTGTTGCTGCACTGGCTCTGTTGTTGATTGCCCTGATATATCAGGGTGGTGCCATGATATTTAATCCGACGAATAACATTAAGGACAGCGGACAGCGCCCGGGGACCTCCGATACTCAAAATAATACGGTTGGAAATCAAGACCCGGTACCGGACTCTAATAAAAGTGATGTGGTCCAGGAAACTAAAGGGATAGACATGGTTTTGCAGGTTATTGGGGGAGAAAGTTGGATGCGCGTGGTAGTAGACAATGAAAGTGTATTTGAGGGAACTGTTGGACCCAATAATGTAAAACAATTTACGGGACGGGAAAGGATATGGGTGAAATTTGGTAATGCCGGAGTGGTCAAAGTACGAGTAAATGGCAAAGATTATGGTTTTCTTGACGGGCCAGGGCAGGTAGTTACCAGGACATTTACAGAAAAGGATGATCAAGAAACGGCCGGGGGGTAACTTCCCCCGGTTTTGTGTGAATTTACATACTGTTTGACAGTGCTACTTGAGGTAAGTTATACTTGGTTGAAGAATTTTAGAAAAGGTGTTTTAAAAATGGCAACTGCAATAGGGTTTATCAGCTTGGGTTGTGCAAAAAACAGGGTAGATTCGGAAACAATGCTAGGGCATTTGCGCCAGGCAGGCTATGCTTTAACAGGCGATATTAATGAGGCAGAGATAATTATTATCAATACCTGTGGTTTTATCGACTCGGCTAAAGAAGAATCAATAGCGACCATATTGGAAGCGGCCCGGTGTAAGACAATCGGTCGGTGTCAATTTCTGCTGGTGGCGGGTTGTCTGTCCCAGCGTTATGGTAATGAATTGTTACAGGAAATGCCGGAAATTGATGGCATTATGGGGACTGGAGCGGTGTCGGAGGTCGTGGCGGTGTTGAAAAAAATACAATCGGGCCAAAGGCCGCTGGCAATTGGCGCACCCGGCTATATCCAGCAGGGGCCAGGGCCCAGGGTGCTGACCACGCCCCAATATACAGCTTATCTTAAAATTGCCGAAGGATGTGACAATTGCTGCTCCTATTGTGCCATTCCCGCTATTAGAGGACCTTACCGCAGCCGTGCCATGGACGATATTATAAGTGAAGCGAAATGGTTATGTTCTGAAGGGGTTAAAGAGCTAATTATTGTAGCCCAGGAAACCACCCGCTATGGCCGGGATATTTATGGCCGGTATGCTCTGGCCGAACTTTTGCAAAAAGTTTCAGCTATCGATGAATGCCGTTGGATCAGGGTGATGTATTGTTATCCCGATTCCTTAACTGATGGACTCATCGAATTACTGGCAACATCTCCCAAAATATGTCGTTATGTGGATTTGCCCTTGCAGCATATCAATAACCGGCTGTTGCGCGTGATGAACAGACGGGGAAGTAAGGAAGATATTATTAAGCTTGTTGATAAGCTGCGCCAGACAATTCCCGGTGTGACGCTGCGGACTACCTTTATTGTAGGTTTTCCTGGTGAAACTGAGCAGGAATTTATTGAATTACTTGATTTTATGGAACAAATTAAGTTTGAACGGGCCGGTGTTTTTGGTTATTCACCAGAAGAGGGCACTCCGGCCGAGGTACTGCCTGGCCGCATTAGTGATGATTTGGTGGCAGAGAGAGTAAGTCGGGCTATGTTTTTACAACAGCGTATTTCGTTGGCCCATAACCTTAAAAAGGTGGGCCGGGAGCTTACTGTGCTGGTGGAGGGCTGGGACGATGATGTGAAAATGTACTGGGGCAGGACAGAAGCTGATGCTCCGGAGATAGACGGCAAGGTTTTTTTTACATCCCGTGCATTGGCTCGTGAAGGGGATTTCCTGCGGGTCAAAGTGCTGGATGCTACGGAATATGATTTGTCTGGGGTACGAACAAAATGAATTTGCCTAATCGCTTGACATTACTTAGAATTTTAATGGTACCGGTCTTTTTGGTAGTGCTTGCTTTACACTTGCCGTGGGGGGATTATATCGCAGCCACCGTATTTGTGCTGGCCGCCTGCACCGATGGACTGGACGGCTATATGGCTCGCAAGCACAAACAAATCACCAGCCTGGGTAAATTGTTGGACCCGTTAGCTGATAAGTTACTAATATCAGCCGCGCTGATTGCTCTGGTGGAGCTTGGTAGACTATCCGGTTGGGTGGCTGTGGTGATTGTAGGACGTGAATTTGCCGTGACTGGGTTGCGTTCCCTGGCGGCTGCCGAAGGGATGGTCCTAGCCGCCAGTAAGCTGGGCAAAATTAAAACGGTGACCCAAATTGTTGCCATTGTGGCTTTGTTCTTGAGGGATTACCCATTTAGCTTAATTAACATACCTTTTGGCAACATGGCTATGGTCTTGGCGGTTATTTTTACCACTTGGTCAGGCATGAATTATTTTCAGCAGGCCGGTTTCTTATTGCGATCAAAGGAAAACTAGTTATTGAAACACAACCTTTCTGCAATGCGGTAGGTTGTTTTTTATTCTTGCCATTACGTATTTAAGTAACTGATGGTGACAATTACCTGCTAAAAGGGCTTACTGGTTATGATATAATTGTTTAATGTCAGAACAGCGTTAGAATCAGCAACTGCGGTTGTTTGTATGGAAAGGGATGGTAACATGCGCTGGCAGGGCATTAAAGTTCATGTGGTAGCTATATCAATGCTGGTTGCGCTGGCAGCTTTTTTAGGTGCCCAGTGGTTATATACCAGCTTAAATTTCCAGCAGCCGTTAAAAAAGGAAATGGAAAATAATAAACAGATAACTGATTATCAAATTAAAGATGATGCCGGTGTATACACAATAGTTGTAACCCTGCGTGAAACCGATGATTTAAGGCAAACATATTCTCTAATAAATGACCGGGTTCAGGATATCATGGGCAAACGCTCCTTTGTTATTGAACTGGCTGACCATCGAAATGACCGGCTAAATGATATTTATAACGAGGGGCAGTTTGCCATTCATGAAGCTATGGTCAAAGGCAATTTTAGGGATATGTCTAATTCCATGAGCCAGTATGCGCGCGCCAACGGTGTGGAGTCAAAGGTGTATATCGATAATGACAACATATATTGGCAGATGAAGGATGACGCATATTTTCTGTATGCTGTAATACCCAGAAGGGCTTTGCCCGTAAACGCCTCGGAAAGGGGGGCAAGTGGTGCTTAAAGATGTGAGTTTAGGGATTGGCCTGGCTATGATCATTTTTCTGGGTATTTCCGGTCGTGATGTTACCCCAGTGATTTTCATGGTAGTGGCTGCCGGTGCGCTGTTTTATATTCTCCGGTCCCGCGGTCTTACTACCAGAGTATTTAACTCTGCGCCGCTAGCCCACCGCTCGGAAATAGGTTTTGATGATATTGGCGGGCAAAACTCTGCTATCAATGAGTTAAAAGAGGCACTGGATTTTATAAAAAATCAAGAGCAAATTATTAAACTGGGCATCAGGCCTATTAAAGGTATATTACTCACAGGCCCGCCTGGTACCGGAAAAACATTATTAGCCAAAGCCGCTGCGGGATATACCGACTCGGTGTTTATTGCCTGTAGCGGTTCAGAATTCATCGAAATGTACGCTGGTGTTGGTGCCCAGCGGGTGCGCCAGCTCTTCCAAACTGCCCGGGATACAGGCCAAAAACAAAAAAAGGACAGTGCTTTGATTTTTATTGATGAAATAGATATCTTAGGTGGTAAAAGGGGTCAGAACACTAGTCATCACGAATATGACCAAACGCTTAACCAACTGCTGGTGGAGATGGATGGCCTAAAAGTTAACGATAAGGTACGTGTTCTAGTTGTGGCCGCCACCAACCGGGTGGATATGCTGGACCCGGCTCTGTTACGCCCGGGACGTTTTGATCGTCACGTTAAAGTGGATTTACCAGATAAACAGGGACGGCTGGAGATATTAAAACTGCACTGTCGTAATAAACCTCTGGCGGAAGACATTGATTTAGAAGAAATTGCTAGACAAACATTTAGTTTTAGCGGGGCACACCTGGAAAGCCTGGCTAATGAAGGCGCTATTTTGGCTATGCGGGAAGGTTGTCTGAAAATTGAGCACCGACACCTGCATGAGGCTATTGACAAGGTTATGATGGGTGAGAAACTGGACCGGCGTCCATCCATACACGAATTGGAGCGGGTAGCTGTTCACGAAATTGGACATGCCCTGATCAGTGAAAAAAACCGGCCGGGTTCTGTATCTACCCTTACTATTACACCGCGCGGTCAGGCGTTGGGGTACATGAGGCAGATACCTGAGGACGATACTTACCTGCATACGCGAGATTATTTAGAAAGCCAAATCCGGGTGCTGCTGGCTGGGTCGTTGGCTGAAGAAATGGTGCTTGGTAATCGTAGTACTGGGGCTGCCAATGATTTTGAGCAGGCTCTAAAAACAGCTGCGCAGATAATACGTTCCGGTATGTCCGAGCTGGGTGTAGTAGACCTGGAAATTCTACCTCCGGATCTGCGTTACCGGGTTGTTACCGGCATAATCAGGGAGCAGGAAAAGAAGGTTAAAGAATTTCTGACCCGTATGCATGGGGCCATTAAACAAATTGTACACATGTTGCTGGCTGAGGAGAAGATCTCAGGTGAGCAATTTAGAATGATGATGAAAGGGTTTTAGTAACTAAAGAAGTTTAGCTATGACTAGTGTAGCATATTATGGTTCGCCGATGTTGTCTACAACGGTGCTATAATATACTGCACTTTTTTTGTACACTAAAGAGATGAGCATATGTTGAACTTTATCAAGTTCTGTAATGTTCATACAGGTTATATTGATTGATGGTCATTACAATATGTTTTTTAGAGTTATAGAAGGAATTACCTTTGGGTGGCACGAATATGCACATTAAGCGAGGTGGCCATAAATTGCATAGGGAAGAAGAGTCATTGAATGAAACTGTCGGGGTTATGCTGGTTGACCGAGGTATGACGGTGTCCTTGGCTGAATCATGCACCGGTGGCCAAGTTATGAAGTATTTATCTGATGTTCCCGGAAGTTCTCGTTATTTAGCCGGTGGGATAGTGTCCTATAGTAACGATTTAAAAATCAACTTGCTAGGCATCCCCCGGGCCATAATTGACCAATATGGAGCAGTAAGCGAGCAAACTGCCAGGTTGATGGCCGAAGGCATAAAAAATATCACCGGTACTTACTTGGGTGTTGGAATAACAGGCATTGCCGGACCCGGCGGTGGTACGGAGGAAAAACCTACTGGTTTGGTATATATTGCTGTAGCCGGAGAAACCAAAACTAATTGCCAAAGATATATTTTCCCGGGGCAGCGGGGAGAGGTGCGTTCCAGCGCAACCAGTGCAGCACTTGATATGCTTCGGCAATATTTGCTGGATATGGGCTAACTAAATTGGGATTGCGTGGCACCAACATTGAACATATGTTTTAGGAGGGGTTGGCTTGACTGATAAGCTAAAGGCGTTGGAGAATGCACTTCAAAATATTGAAAAGCAATTTGGCAAGGGCTCTATTATGAAATTGGGCGAGAGTACAGCGGGGTTAAATGTTGAGGTTATTCCTACGGGCTCGATATCTCTGGATGTAGCCCTAGGGGTAGGCGGGGTACCCAGGGGTAGAGTGGTTGAAATATTTGGCCCCGAGTCGTCGGGTAAAACTACGGTGGCCCTGCATATTATTGCTCAGGCGCAAAAGGCTGGTGGGTTGGCAGCTTTTATTGATGCTGAGCATGCCCTGGATGCCAGTTACGCTAGTAGAATAGGCGTAGATATTGAAAATCTTTATGTATCCCAGCCCGACACCGGGGAACAGGCCTTGGAAATTGCGGAACAACTAGTGCGCAGTGGTGCTATGGATTTGGTGGTTATTGATAGCGTAGCAGCGTTGGTACCCCGGGCGGAAATTGAGGGTGAGATGGGCGATACCCATGTTGGACTGCAGGCACGATTAATGTCCCAGGCGTTGCGTAAACTGACTGGTGCAATTAGCAAATCTCGCTGTACCGCTATTTTTATTAACCAGTTAAGGGAAAAAGTGGGAGTAATGTTTGGCAACCCTGAAACAACGCCCGGTGGACGGGCGCTAAAGTTCTACGCCTCTGTGCGCCTAGACGTTCGTAAAATTGATACATTAAAGCAAGGGAACGATGTAATAGGCAACCGAACCAAAGTGAAGGTAGTCAAAAATAAGGTAGCACCACCATTTAAACAGGCTGAGTTTGATATTATGTACGGTACCGGTATCTCCCGGGAGGGTTGTATACTGGACGTGGCGGTAGATATAGGAATAGTTAATAAAAGCGGGGCCTGGTATTCCTATAAAGATGAGCGGTTGGGTCAAGGCCGGGAAAATGTCAAGGAACTGCTAAGGGAACGTTTGGATTTGGCGGAAGGGTTGGATATGATGGTGCGCCAAAAGATGGGGTTGACTGTTATGAGTAAACAAATCCAAGCTGTTGATGATGAAACTGCCAAGGTGGATTGATTAACTTGTCATATGCAAAAGATGTTCAAGTGGCTAAGGATAAGTGCTTAAGGTTATTAACTTACCGACCCAGAACGGAATACGAGTTGAAGTGCCGTTTAAAACAAGCAGGATTTGACACTGCCGTCATTGAAGAAACAATTTCAGTTTTGCATAGAACCGGCTTATTAAATGATAAACTTTTTGCCAGTGACTGGGTTAGGTGGAGGCTTTCTGTAAAGCCGGTGGGCAGGGAGTACTTGCGGTCCGAATTACGGCACAAGGGTGTTGATAGTGATATTATTGAAGAATCATTGCATGATTATGCCACTAGCGATGAATTGCAAAAGGCCCTGGCGCTGGCCAGAAAAAGAGCGGAGCGCTGTACTAAACTAACCTGGCGCAGGCTGGTCAGTTACCTGGGGCGGCGTGGTTTCTCTCACGATGTGGTGTTAAAAGTATGTAATATAATGGTGGATAATGGTCGGCTGGATATATCTTGACACGTTGATTTAAAAAAAGTACAATGAGATCTGGGAGAAAGTAGAATTGGAATTAACCGGTTATCGGGTTCATATATATTACCATAAAATAATATATGGAGCAGGCAAGGGAAATTTATTTTATTAGTTGCTGCTTTGTTATATTTATGCGCAGTGGCGGTAAATATGTATTTTTAACCGCTTCTGGGACAACTGTGGTTAAAATAGTCCGATTCTTTTTCTTACCGAGTATCGCTCGGTGTTTTTTTTGTTAACTGAGCCAAATTACTATACATTATTTTTACTAGGAGGTGAAATGTTGCAAGCAAGCCTTACAGTATTTATCACTGTTGTAATTATTGCTGTATTTGTTGCTTTTGGTGCAGGATTTTTAGTAAGAAAATTAATTGCCGAATCCAAAATCGCATCCGCCGAAACGCAGGCTATGAGAATTTTGGAAGAGGCTCAAAAAGAAGCTGAGGGCAAAAAACGGGAAGCTATTTTAGAGGCTAAGGAAGAAATATTAAAGCAACGCAACGAGATGGAGCGGGAAAATAAAGAACGTCGTTCCGAGTTGCAAAGGCAGGAACGCAGGCTGGTTCAAAAGGAAGAAACACTTGATCGCAAAGTGGAAGGTATAGAAAAAAAAGAGGAAGCATTGATCAAAAAAGACATGGAGGCTGAAGCGCTGAAAGCAGATCTATCAGCTATTTACAGCCGCCAGGTTGAAGAGTTGGAGAGAATATCCGGTCTTACTTCTGATGATGCCCGGCAGATATTGCTTTCCGACATAGAAAAGGAAATTCAGCATGAAGCAGCCATATTAATCAAGGAGATTGAGAATAAGGCCAAAGAGGAAGGGGAGAAACGAGCCAAGGAGATTATCACCTCGGCTATTCAGCGCTGTGCTGCCGATCATGTCGCCGAGACAACGGTGGCGGTGATCCCTTTACCTAATGATGAGATGAAAGGCCGGATTATCGGCCGGGAAGGCCGAAATATAAGAGCTTTTGAAACAGCCACCGGTATTGACCTGATTATTGATGATACCCCAGAGGCGGTTATTTTATCGGGTTTTGATCCAATACGCCGTGAAGTGGCACGTATGTCCCTGGAAAAGCTAATTGTGGACGGACGTATTCACCCGGCCCGCATTGAGGAAATGGTAGAAAAGGCCCGCAAGGAAGTTGAACAACAAATACGAGAGGCTGGTGAACAAGCCGTATTTGATACCGGTATTAATGGTTTGCACCCTGAATTGATTAACTTGCTTGGCCGGCTAAAGTTTCGTACCAGTTATGGACAAAATGTATTAAAGCATTCCGTTGAAGTTGCCCATCTAGCGGGGTTAATGGCAGCCGAACTGGGTGTGGATGTGCAGCTGGCTAAAAGGGCTGGCCTTTTGCACGACATAGGTAAGGCAGTAGACCATGAAGTTGAAGGACCTCATGTAACTATTGGTGTCGAATTGGCGCAAAAATACCGGGAAAACAAAGAGGTTATTCATGCTATTGCTGCGCACCACGGTGATGAGGAGCCCAAAACAATCGTGGCGGGTTTGGTGCAGGCTGCAGATGCCATTTCAGCAGCCCGCCCGGGAGCCAGGCGTGAAACGCTTGAGAATTATATTAAGCGGTTACAAAAACTGGAGGAGATTGCCAGCACCTTTGATGGGGTGGAAAAATCATATGCTATTCAGGCCGGACGTGAAATTAGGATTATGGTAAAACCCGAGAAGGTTGACGATTTGGGTGCCGTAAAGTTGGTCAGGGAAATTGCTAAAAAAATAGAAAGTGAACTGGATTACCCTGGTCAAATAAAAGTAATGATTATCCGGGAAACGAGAGTTGTAGGTTACGCAAAGTAAGAAAAATTAACGATCTCTTTAACGTGACACAATATTCTTCGATATCCGCCTTAAAAAGGTCGGTGAAGAATATTGAAGAAAAGAGATCGTTTTTTAATATGGAATATATTGATTCCCATTTAGCCAAAAGGAAGGCAGGAAAAATACAAATAACAACGAAATCTTTATAACGTTTGGGATAATGGAAGGAAGGTGAATATTTTTGCATACCCATTATAAAGAAGGTGATGACGTTACAGATTGTGTGGGTTTATTGATTTCCATACTTGTTCGTTATCCCCAAGTAGCTTCCATAAATTTTGACCCGTGGGAGCAAATATTAAGGTTCAACTTTATTTGTTCCCGGGTTTTGAATGAACATGAATATGAAGAGTTTAAAATGTTACTTGTAAACTCTATTCAAACATATAATTATCTGGAAAAGAAAGATGCAGCGTTAATTGAAATTGTACACCAGGTTTATGATGATTTAACATTGATAGAGATTAAAAGAGATGTTGGTACACTGGTTCAGGAAGAAATTGCTTTGGTGGTGGCGGTTTTTAATCAGTTTATGGGTGGAAATTTGGTTTCTGACTTAAATGAAGCTATAATTGAGGAAGATTTAATTGTTCAGGAAGAAATTATTGAGCATATGTTGGAAAGTGTTAGGGGCTCAGTGGAAGATAAACGTTTATATGCCTTTCGTGAAGAAGGTAAGGTTCTGGTTTTTAATAAATAGGTGGTTATTGCTTTGATACGTATAATGATGATAGGTGATGTGTTTGGGCGTTCAGGACGCCGGGCTCTTAAGGATAATGTACCTGAATTGTTACGGGAACAAAAAATTGACCTTGTTTTAGCTAATGGTGAAAATGCCGCCGGGGGAAACGGAATTACCAGGGAAAACGCCTTGGAAATTTTTGAGGCCGGTGTTGATGTAATTACTATGGGTAATCATGTATGGAACAAAAAAGAAATTATTAATTACCTGGACAAGGAGAATAGAATAGTTAGGCCGTATAATTATCCGCCAGGAACTCCTGGAACGGGTTTTGGTTTATTTAAAACAAAAAATAATGATACGGCCGGTGTAATTAATATGTCCGGTAGGATATTTATGCCGGAACTGGACTGTCCTTTTAGGTGTGCTGATCAAGTTATACCTCTTATAAGAGAAAAAACTTCAATCATAATAATGGACTTTCATGCTGAGGCAACGTCAGAAAAAGCAGCGATGGCTTTTTACTTGGACGGTAGGTTATCCGCTATCTGTGGTACGCATACCCATGTGCAGACTGCGGATGAGCGTATCCTGGAAGGGGGAACTGCATTTATTACCGATATAGGCATGACTGGTCCGCGTGATTCAGTGATCGGAGTAAAAAAAGAGCCTGTTTTAAATAAATTTTTAACCCAAATGCCTCAAAAATTTGAGGCTGCTACCGGTTTGTACCAGTTTAACGCTGTTATAATTGATGTTCAGCGGGAAACAGGTCAGGCTGTGGCTATAAGGAGAATTCAAAACTTTGAATAGTTAATTTAAAGAATAAAAAAATATTGTGTAGAAAAGGAATTTTACCGGTCTTGCAGAATATAATTTAGAAAGATAGGGATAATTGCATACATTCTTTCTAGAGAAGAAGGAGGTTCGATGAATGGAAGTGTTAAAAGTTTCAGCAAAATCTAATCCAAACTCTGTAGCCGGTGCCCTTGCTGGAGTGCTTAGGGAAAAGGGATGTGCAGAAATGCAGGCCATTGGTGCTGGTGCTTTAAATCAGGCAGTAAAGGCGGTAGCTATTGCCAGAGGTTTTGTTGCGCCGAGCGGTGTGGATCTGATTTGTATCCCGGCATTTACGGATATTATAATAGACGGAGAAGAGAGAACAGCAATTAAATTAATTGTCGAACCCCGGTAATGATTAAATATTTTGTTGCATATATTTTGAGCATATAAGATAACCTGTTTATTCTCATTAAAGAATAAACAGGTTTTTTAGTTTTTATAGAACGGGGGTAAAGATATTGGATTTGCCATGGATAGTGGACGGCCATTGTGATACACTGACTGCCTTACTTGAACAAAACCGTACTTTTGTTGAAAAATCCGCCAGTGGACAGTTGGATTTATCACGTATGCGGGCGGGCGGTATTAATGTACAGTTTTTTGCGGCTTTTATAGCGCCAAAGTATAAAGATATGGCCTTAAAAAGATGTTTGCAGTTGATCGATGTTTTCTATACCCAAATACTTCAAGACCGGACCATCGTTGATCTGGTCTTATATGCAGGGGATATTCACCGGATTACCGGGACAGGTAAAATTGCTGCGTTACTAACTATTGAAGGTGGTGAAGCGCTGGCTGGTGATGTAGCGTTATTAAGAACGTATTACAAGTTGGGAGTACGCTCAATAACTTTAACTTGGAATGGACGCAATGAGCTTGCTGACGGAGTGGGGGAAGGGGTTGCTGCTGGTGGTCTGAGTTCGTTTGGTCGGTTGGTGGTGCAGGCTATGAATAATCTGGGTATGTTAATTGACGTAGCTCATCTGGCTACCCAGGGTTTTTGGGATGTGGCTAAAACCTCGAATTTACCCTTTGCTGCTACCCATGCTAATTGCCGGGAGGTATGCGATCATCCCCGGAATTTGGACGATACCCAGATAGAATACCTGGCCAAGAGCGGGGGTATAATTGGCCTGACTTTTGTCCCCGAGTTTGTAGATCAGCATAATCCCTGCCTGGCGACATTTATTAAGCATATAGATCATATTGCCTCTCGTTTTGGTACAGATTGTATTGGATTGGGGTCTGATTTTGACGGCATGGATAGAGTCACGCCCGGATTACATGATGCAACTTGTGGTTTGCGCTTGGCGGAGGCACTATTGAAGCATGGTTATAGTAATGGGCAAATATCCGGTATGATGGGAGAAAATTGGTTAAGGTTGCTGGACAGGGTTTTAAAATAAAAATACAAAATCATCGGGATACGCTAATATAAGTATGGTAAAATAGACACTGGGTTTTAGTTCGAGATGCGATATGTTAGGGTGAGAGTAATGTTTGCTGATTTGCATATACATACTACTTCCTCCGATGGTGTCAGTACGCCGGGGGAAGTAGTAAGAATGGCGGCACATGCTAAATTGCGGGCTGTGGCTGTAACTGATCATGATACAATGGAAGGTGTAGGACCAGCTAAGTCGGAAGCCGCATTGCATGGTATAGATATTCTCGATGGAGTGGAATTAAGCACTGAACATGAAGGCATGGAAATACATATACTTGCTTATTGTATAGACTCTGGAAATACCGGCTTGCAGGAACATTTAAATGTTTTTCGCAATGCCCGGCTGAGCAGAGCACGCAAAATTGTAGAAAAACTACATCAAATGGGCATTGATATTAGATATGATCAAGTACTAAAACTGGCTGGCTCTGGTTCTGTGGGTAGACCACATATAGCTCAGGCTTTACTGGCCATTGATAAGGTCAGCAGTATTACTGAGGCATTTGAACAATATATCGGTGTTGGCAAACCAGCATATGTACCCCGTTTAAAATATCATCCGGTGAATATGGTCAAATTAGTCAGAAAGCTGGGCGGAGTACCTGTGCTGGCCCATCCCGGCATTTCATGCGGAGAAAAATTTATAATGACCTTGATTGATGCCGGGTTGCAAGGACTGGAAGTATATCACCCAAAACATACGCGGGAAATGGAGAATTATTATCTCGGGTTTTGCAGCCAGTACGGACTGGTAGGCACTGGCGGCTCTGATTTTCACGGTGTAGGTGTAACGGGGCACGGGCGGCTTGGTGAGACTAGAGTGCCATATGTAGTGGTTATGCAGCTGCGGGCGCTTGCCGTGGAAAACATTAAGTAACATAATTTTCGTAACATTTTAGATATATGGTTGGAGGAGATTTATTTGGAAATCGCACGTAGAATACAAAACATTAGTTCAGCAATTTTTAATGAAATGGAAGAAATAAAAAGGCAGGTTGAACAACGGGGTATAAAGGTGATTAATTTGGGGGTGGGCAGCCCGGATCGGCCGCCTGCACCACATATTATCGAAGCCATGCATAATGCCCTGGATAAGTTGGATAATTACCGTTACACTCTGGTAGGTAGTCCGGCATTACGACGGGCGTTGGCTAACTGGTATTATAACAGGTTTGGGGTGGAGTTAAACCCGGATAACGAGGTGCTTGTTTTAATGGGGTCCCAGGATGGTTTGGCCCACATAGCACTGGCATACATCAACCCGGGTGATATTGCTCTGATTCCCGATCCTGGCTACCCCATTTATGCCGCCAGTATAATACTTGCCGAAGGAGAAATTTATCCCATGCCTTTGCTGGCGAAAAACAATTTTTTACCGGATTTAAAAGCCATTCCACAAGAGGTTGCCCAGCGGGCCAAACTGTTATGGGTGAATTACCCGAACAATCCGGTAGCTGCTTCGGCTGACCGGAAATTTTTTACTGAGCTGGTATATTACGCTCATAAATATGATATTATTGTGTGTCATGATATTGCTTATTGTGAGCTGGCTTTCGATGGTTATAAACCAATTAGTTTTCTAGAAATACCCGGGGCTCGGGAGGTGGGGATTGAGTTTTATTCACTGTCCAAGACATATAACATGGCTGGGTGCCGGATTGGTTTTGCCATCGGTAACGCCGGTGTCCTGAGTGCGCTGAGCAGGATAAAAACCAATATTGACTATGGTGTGTTCAATGTTGTTCAGGAGGCCGGTGTAGCCGCCCTGGAAGGGCCCCAGGACTGTGTGCGGGAAAATGCAGAGCTTTACCGTCGTCGCCGTGATGTGCTGGTGGACGGCTTGGCTCGTCTGGGCTGGGAGGTCCCCCGACCCAAGGCCTCAATGTTTGTCTGGGCACCCCTGCCCAAGGGGTATGAGTGTACTTCTAAAGAATTTGCTATTAAAATGCTACACAGGTCTGGTGTGCTGGTGATACCTGGTAATGCGTTCGGGGAAATGGGTGAGGGGTACCTGCGTATTGCTCTTGTTCAGGATGAGTCCTTGCTGCAAGAGGCTGTGCACCGTATTGGTGAATTTTTAAGCTAGGGACAGGTGATATGTCTATTTAAATACCACTCGACATATAATAAAATCAGAAGACGGTCAAGGTGGTGTTGCGATGGAAGAAAATCCGGATTTAAAATATTTCCAGCGCAGGATACAGGAATTAGAGGATAAGGTGGACCAACTCCGTCTTAGCCGTAGGGTATTGATGAACTTAATTGAAAAAGTGGAAAAAGAAAAGACCTTATTCTTAACCAGGCTGGAAAAGGAAAACCGCCGTTTACACCGGAATAATTACAAGTATGCTTGCTGGTTATTGAAGAAGAACAGGCAAATAGTAGAATTGGAATCCAAAATTAAAGATCATTAAAAATACTATAATATAATTCACAACGACCCCAAGAGGGTCTTTTTTTTCAAACAATAGAACAATGTATCTTTGTTCTTATTTCATTATAACATACATATATTGGGACAGGAGTGTCCATTTGGTCGCCGGTAAAAATCGGACTCTCCCAGACATAGTTGGTGAAGGTGAGAAACATGGATACGTTTATTAATAAAACGGTGCTAATATTTTTTACTGCTCTTGGTATTATGCTTGGTGCAGCTCTGGTGGGCGCTCTAGCGGCCGTTTTAGTTCGGGAGCCGCCCGTGGGTACCATGATGAAACTGGCCAGGGAAATTAAAATATGGGCCATTGTAGCTGCCATTGGCGGCACTTTTTCCACTTTTGAAGTGCTGGAATCTGGCCTTTTCCAGGGTGAAATGCGGGCAGTCATCAAACAATTGATTTATATAACCAGTGCTTTGGCTGGTACCCAGAGCGGTTATTATCTATTATTAATATTGTCGGGTGAAGGGCCATGAAAAAGCGCTTTATATTTGGTGTAACGGTTTTGGGACTTGGTATGATAATTGGCGCTGCTCTAACGGGAGTCTTTGTAGGTAAGCAGATTGACGATTTATATATTGAAAACCGGTCTCTTGCGGATAATCTAGCGGTTACCGAAAAGGAGTTGGAGCAGTTGCGACAAGCTAGTGAAGAAATGCATACCAGGGTGGTCACTAAAATTAGCGCTCGCATTAACTTTACTGAAGAATGCGATTATTCGGAGTATGAAAGAAGCACTATTGAGTTAACGGTGGAGAAAAAAGTAAGGGAATGGTTACAAATTATTTCCGGGCAGGAACTGGAAACTATTAATTACCTGTTAGTGCCCCGGATTGTGGATAACCGGGAGGTAGAGGTAGAAGGAAATAAGATTCGTTTAAAGGTTATGCTGGTAGTGTTATCAGAAAATGTTATTGTTTATTTGGAAATAATACCCATAAAAAACATGGTATGATAATGGATTCGTTTTCCGGATAAAATACCTTTAAAAAAGGAGGTGTCTTTAACATTGGGAGAATATATCCCTTCCAGGGTGCCTTGGAGTACTGAACCTAGTTTAAAATTTATGACCGAAGAGGTAGGCATTGATTTTGACGATTTTATTGAAGGATTAAAGGACGGCAAGTCTGACGTAGAGATGGCAGAGGATTACAATGTTACGGAAAAGCTAATTTATCACCTGCGAGACCATTTTATGCGTTACGGCCTGGGACACGTTATGGGGCAGGATTAAGGTTTATAAAGGTTTTTTTATTGAAATATCAATAATTGGTCCCCTTATAACCATACGTTGTGCTATAATAAGCAGATATATTAAATAGAAGACATTAACTGAGGGGAGTGAGGGGACATGTATCCTGATAAATTTAATAAAATAGGATTAACGTTTGACGACGTATTATTGGTGCCGTCGGCCTCAGAGGTGCTGCCGCGGGATGTGGATACTTCCACCCGGTTGACAAAAAAAATAACACTTAACATTCCCCTGATGAGCGCTGGCATGGACACCGTTACTGAGTATCGCATGGCTATTGCTATGGCCCGGGAGGGTGGCATTGGTGTTATTCACAAAAATATGCCCATTGAGCGGCAGGCCTTGGAAGTGGATCGAGTAAAACGTTCGGAACATGGAGTGATTTCCGATCCTATTTATTTATCTCCGGAAAATATTATCAGTGAAGCTTTGGATTTAATGGAGCGTTACCGTATTTCTGGTGTTCCTATTACAGACAATGGTAAACTGGTGGGTATTTTAACTAACCGTGATTTACGGTTTGAAAAGAACTTTCAGCAAAGAGTGGGCAATGTTATGACCAGGGAGAACTTGATAACCGCGCCCGTAGGCACCACCCTGGAAGAGGCAAAGGAAATTCTACAAGTCCATAAAGTTGAGAAGTTGCCTATAGTTGACAATGATTTTAATTTGAGGGGCTTAATTACTATTAAAGACATCGAAAAAGCCCGTCAATATCCGTTATCCGCCAAAGATGCGGGGGGCAGGCTGCTGGTAGCTGCAGCTGTTGGTGTTACCGCTGATACCATGTCACGAGCTTTCGCGCTGGTAGAAGCGAAGGTAGATGTTATTGTTATTGATACTGCCCATGGACAATCTCGTGGGGTATTGAATACAGTGAATGCTTTGAAAAATAAATTCCCGGATCTGGAAATTATTGCAGGCAATGTTGCTACGGCGGAAGGCACACGGGATTTAATCATAGCCGGCGCCGATGCGGTTAAGGTTGGTATCGGTCCCGGTTCTATTTGTACAACCAGGGTAGTGACTGGAGTGGGTGTGCCGCAAATAACAGCCATTTATGACTGTGCTCAGGAAGCTGCCAAGTATGATATACCAATCATAGCCGATGGTGGAATAAAGTATTCCGGAGATGTTACCAAGGCTATAGCTGCCGGTGCTGATGTGGTAATGCTGGGCAGTTTGCTGGCGGGCACGGAAGAAAGCCCGGGAGATATGGAAATATACCAGGGACGTAGTTATAAGGTTTACCGGGGTATGGGTTCATTGACTGCTATGAAGGGAGGTAGTAGGGACCGGTACTTCCAGGAAAATCAAAAGAAACTTGTTCCTGAAGGGGTTGAGGGGAGAGTTCCTTTCCGGGGCACGCTGGCCGACACCGCTTTCCAACTTATTGGTGGTCTACAGGCAGGTATGGGGTACTGTGGGACGCCCAGCATTGAAGAGCTAAAGAAAAATTCCAAGTTTATTCGTATTACTTCGGCTGGCTTACAAGAAAGCCATCCTCATGATGTTGTAATTACAAAGGAGGCACCCAACTACAGCTTGCGCTGATACTTTAAACATGTGGTATTTTTCCCTTAGGGTCTAATGCTTACATGTGATAAAAATTTTACTACTGCTGTTATAATAGAGCTCCTAACTTAAGATATTACGCAAATAATAAGCCCACGCATTTATTTTAATGACGTGGGCTTAAGTTATGGGCATCATTATTATTGGTAATATGCTGTGGAAACCTGCGTCATGCAAGTACTTCCAAAAAACTTACTTAACATTTTCTGATATTGCCAAATATCCGGGTAATGGCCTCAATTAAGAAAGTATGTGATTAATTTCTCTATTTATATGGTTGTAAGTGTCCTTAAATAATTTAAAACAACAGGAAAAAATTAGAAAAAAATTAAAAATTTAGGAAGGATATTTTAAAAAAAAGATGAAGTATACATTTAGGAAATATATGTAAATAACATGCTTAAGGTGGTGCATTAAATGAGCGGTAAATTAAATTCACTTACCGATGTACTTAAAAAGACTTTGTTTTTCTTTGAATCTCTAGCTGTAGCAGAATTGACCCCTTATGTGCACAAGCAGATGCTGGCGGATTATACACAAGAACAAGTAGAGGAAAAAATTTGCTTATGTTTAGAACAACATAAATGTTTCGAGAGTAGTAATGGTTGTATATGGGTCTTGAACCTGGAAGGAAAACGGGATAATGACCAATTATATAATCTTTTACTTAAAAAACAACAACCCCTTAGTTCAAACGAGCTATCCAAAAATAGCTTAAAAAAGAAAAAAAGTAAAGCGTTGGCGGAACAGGCGGAATTAATTAACGACGGCAGATTTATTCAACTAGCCAATGGTCAATGGGGATTGACAGAATGGGAAGTGGAAACAGAACATTATTCATTAAAGCATTTAATAATCAAAGCCCTAAAGATATACCCTACTGGTCTTTCTCTTACCCAATTAACTGATGTGGTTGGTAACTGGCGAAATATAAGACAAAAAGAAATACATGAGGTTCTAAAAAAGTTCCCTTATTTTGATGAAATCGGCAATGGGGTGTGGTGCTACAATTCAGAAGCCAGGGTTATTTACGATCGTATAATTAAAAGATATTTAGAAGCTATTAAACGCCAAAGAGATCGGTGGAATCGAGAGCGCTATAAATGGACTCTTAAAAACGCCGGATTGCAAAAACAAATTGAGGAAGTGTCGGCAACCCATCGTGAGGTTGCAGCAGCATTAGCTTTGCGCCAGAACGAAACTGGTAGGTATGAGCAAATGACTACTCAGATGGCTGAAAAAGATTTGCTGCTGGCGCTTAGGAAGAAGGAGATATATCGATATAAGGAGCACTTGCAAAAACTGGAGGCCAAGGCGAATAGTATATTGTACCAGTGCAGGCTTTGGGTAGCCAAATTTAAAGATAAGGAAAAAGAGAATTTAAAGATACAACAATTATTGAATATGAGCCAATCCAGTCAGGAGTCGTTATTTACTAAGCTACAGCAATATAAAGAGCGGGACCGTGAAAATAAGGCCAGATTGATTGAGATGAAAGAAAACCATGCCAATCGGGTCGCAGAGTTACAAACTGAGATTGTTGAATTAAAACAAAAGTTGGAGAGGTTTAAGGAAAATGCAGGCCAGGAGCAGAAAATATGGCATGAGGAGATTAATACGCTAAGTGCTGATTTAAAACATTTCATGGCTGAAGAGGAAAAACTTAGCAATGCGCTACGCTTGGCCCAACAAGAGTTAACTAAAATAAAAAATGAATATAAGTTCTTGGAAGATCATTTAACCCATCCTTTGGTGAGAATGGTGGCCAGGTTGGTAGGTTTATTCAAAAAAAATAGCAGACAAGTGATTTCATAGGGATGCCTAGTGGTATCCCTTTTCTTTATAATTGGATGTGTTTTTATTATTTAAAGCTACGCCTTTAATTTTGTTATTGAGTAAACAATATATATTATAGTAAAGCATTTACTCATTTTTTTCCTGGCATAAGTTAATGGGTAAATTAATAACTATATTATTAATTTACTGTCGGGAGGTCCTTTATTGATATACTTTGATAATGCCGCTACTACTTGGCCCAAACCGCCCGAAGTGTTGGAAGCGATGCGTTATTGTTTGGAAATCGTGGGGTCTAATCCGGGCCGATCTGGCCATAAAATGTCACTGGCAGCTGGTAAAATTGTTGATGACACTCGACAATCAATAGCCGAGCTATTTAATATCAATGATTATAATCGGGTGATTTTTACTCTTAATGCCACAGATGCATTAAACATGGCTATCAAAGGGTCACTAAGAGTAGGTGACCATGTGATAACTAGTTCTATGGAACATAACTCGGTGACTAGGCCACTTAACGGCCAATGGGGAAAAATATCGGTAACCAAGGTGCGCTGCGCTTCTGACGGTACGCTGGACCCGGACCAGGTTAAAAAAGCTATGCGATACGATACCAGGGCTATTATATTAACCCATGCTTCAAATGTCACTGGCACTGTGATGCCCGTAAGGGAAATAGGGGAAATAGCCCGCCAAGCCGGTGTTATATTTATTGTTGACGCGGCGCAAACCGCTGGTCTACTGGATATAAACGTGGCTGAGATGAATATTGATTTACTGGCTATGCCCGGGCATAAGGGGTTAATGGGACCACCGGGCACGGGAATTCTTTATGTAGGAGAGCGGATAAGGTTAAAAAATTGGCGTGAAGGGGGCACAGGCAGTAATTCGGCAGTTGCTGGACAACCCGATGTTCTACCTGAGAAGTATGAGAGCGGCACTTTAAACTTTATGGGTATTGCGGGGTTGGGTGCCGGGGTGAATTTTATTCGCCATACCGGGCTGTTTAAAATACTAGAGCATGAGCTGGCGCTGGTCAATAGGTTTTTAGAGGGAGCCCGGCGGATCCCCGGAATAAAAATATTTGGGCCGCCGGATAGTGCCAGCCGGGTACCGGTGGTATCATTTCAAATGCGGGATAAGGATACCATAGCCGTAGGTGGCGCTCTGGACCAGTGGTATAATATCGCCTGCCGGGCTGGCCTGCATTGTTCCCCCGATGCCCACCGCACGTTGGGTACCCTAAATAGCATGCTGGTCAGGTTTAGTTTTTCATACTTTAATAAGCCTGAAGATGTGGATTTTGCACTGCAATGTTTAAGAGAGCTTAAGGATAGGAATATTGATCAGTTTAGCAGCAGTGGCTGTAACAGTTAAAAGATCCTTGTTAAATAATCGCCCGGGGTAACCCGGGCGAAAAGTTAATGTGCCAGCGATTAAAAAATGGTTTTATTTGTAAAGTTTGTTTTTAAAAAAATAGTAAAGTACTGGTCCCACGATTAACATCCACCCGGCAAATATTCCCCAGGTAATTGACTCTACCAGGGTATGCCCCGTTTTACGGGCATCAATCCCCACCCAAATGCCGGAGACGAGCATAATAACCACAATTACAGTGTTAAAAAAAATCGCCAGTATTTTTAAATCGTGCTCTGTCACGCTACCCCTCCTGAATGATATCCCATCTTGGGCACCTTGCCCCCCAGCGCCCTATAATACTGTCTTCCTCGTAAATTTGAGCAATTTCACAGCTATTTGGACATCCGTTGCAATCAAAGCTGCTGGTACGATAAGTTAATCCAGTAATGGAAAAACCTTTAAATCGTGTGGTTTTATGCGTATCTATAAGTTCTTCTTTGGCCAGCATGGCCGCGCCAATGGCGCCCATCACATCGTGGTGGGGAGGTACCGTTATTTCCATGCCTAACGCCTTTTCAAAAGCCATCTTTATTCCTGTATTGGCGGCTACTCCTCCCTGGAAAACAACCGGAGCCAGTATTTCCTTGCCCTTGCCGATATTATTTAAATAATTGCGCACTAGTGCCTCGCATAAACCGTTGATAATATCTGGTATGGGATGTCCCATTTGCTGTTTATGGATCATGTCTGATTCTGCGAATACCGTACAACGCCCGGCGATGCGCACAGGGTTATGAGATTCTAAGGCCAAGTCACCGAATTCGGTGATAGGAATGCCCAGTCGGGAGGCCTGTTGGTCCAAAAAAGACCCGGTGCCAGCGGCACAAACGGTATTCATAGCAAAATCGGTGACAATACCGTCTCTAAGTATTATTATCTTCGAATCCTGCCCGCCTATTTCGAGAATTGTTTGTACCTGTGGAATAAAATGAGAGGCGGCAACAGCATGGGCGGTAATCTCGTTTTTAATTGCATCCGCGCCAACCATCACCCCGGCCAGGTAACGCCCACTGCCCGTTGTGCCTACACCACATATCTGTATCTGTTCGGGTATTAATTGGACTATTTGCTGCAAACCAGCCTGGATGGTTTCAACCGGGCGACCCTTGGTTCGTAAATAAAGGCCGGCAATAATTTTTCCGGCCTGATCTTGTATCACTAGGTTGGTGCTGACAGATCCTACATCTATGCCAAGATACGCTTGCATAAAGTCACTTCCTTGGGTTGAATTATTAATTAGTGGCCTCGGAGGGTAGCCATATATTAGCTTGATGCTGTTTTTTAAATTTTTTACGTTTCATGAGGTCTACAAAAGCTTCCAAACGGGTATTCATTCCGGCTTTCCCGGTTTGCTCATCAAGAAAAAAGGTGAGCACAGGTATGTTATAATCTTTGCTGACTGCAGGCAATATGGTACGTGCCACTATTTCAGGAATGCAGGTGAAGGGGGCCAGTTGGATAATACCATCAAACTTGCGTTTGGCGTATAAAACCGTATTACCGATGGAGTCCCTGCCGTGCCCGCCAATTAATTCAGGCAGGTAAGGGTGGGCGGCATCCTTAACAGTCATGCCCTCCACAGTCTCTTTCCAGGTATTGTCCCTTGCCCAACCTGTTAAAAACATGGAACGTTCCACCTCGACCCCCAGGTTGCCCAGCGTTTCCTCAATTTCCAGATTAGCGGTCGGTTCCAACAGCACGTATATTTCACCGACAATACCTACTTTTACAACTAACCGGCCAAGATCCTGGGGGATTTTATGCAACTCTTCAAGAGCTGCCGCTTCGGCTTCAATAATGTCACTTGTTGTATTGGCATTATCAATCCATTCCAGTACTTGTCTATATTTTTGGGTTGTTGTACCTTTTTTTAGCTCTCTGGGTCTTATAATATGGGTTAACTTTTCTGCATTATCCAGGGCCTGTAATTTGCGCCAGCCTTTTTTTATGCGATCAACTATAGCTTTAATGGATAATCTGCCCGAATTAAGTTTATGTACATTGCGGATAAAATTAAAGGGGTATAAACGGGGTGGTTCAAATACAATCATTTCTATAGAGAGCCCCAGGTCATGCAGTATTTTTTTATGTAATTCGGCATAAAGCCCGGCCCGGCAGGGTCCCACCCCTCCGGTGGTGACCAAAATATTGGCACCCTTTTCGATAGTTTCAAGGTAAGTACCCATTAATACTTTTAAAGGAAAACAAGCAAATTCAGGCGTATACTGAACGCCTAAATTTAAAGTTTTAAGGCTGGGCCGGGGAGGTAGTATTACTTCATTGCCCAAGTCATTTAATAACATTTTAAAAGCGCGGTAGGATTCGCCCATGTGGGGAAAGGTTACTTTACGCATTACGGTACGCCCCTTTTTTTCTTTTGACCATATCCACAAACGCTTCCAATCTGGTAGTAACTCCGGCTTCGCCACTCTGTTCGTCAATGACCAGGCTCATAAATGGTATGGTACTTGATTGATTATTTAATTGAATAAACCTGTCCAATATTGAGTCCGGTCCGCAACCGAAGGCTGATAGATGTATTATCCCGTCGATATCTTTTCGTCCGGCAAAATAACGGGTTGCCCGAAGGGTACGCTCGCTAAAAGTCCAAAACAAACGCTTGGACGATCCATGTCGTTGCAACTTCAGAGTAAAAGGGGAAATGTTATCCGATGTTACTACATTTATGTTCATTTTATGTAATTTATTTATTATACCAACGCTAATGTACTGGTCATGAATAATATATGGGTAGCCTACCACGGCAAATTTTAATTCTCCTTTATTGTCAAGCGGTTTTTGCTTTTTACCGGTCGAAATATTATCAATAGCCTCTATTGGCTGCAAGCCGCTACGTAATAACTTTTGGAATTTATACTGGCTGGTTTTAGCTTTTAATAATGCTTTGGTAATTTGCCTTGGGGTTTTACCAAGTATTTTACCTACTTTGTAATAAGCGGCAAATAGTTTGTCTTTATGATCACGGGCATCTATACGCACATCAATAATGGGAGGCATATTAGCAATTCCATAACGAATCATATCTGGTAAACCCAAGAATTTGGGGCAGTATACAGTTTTTTTATTTAAACAAACGATGCGTGGAATAAATAAATAATCCACTTGGTCAATTAATGCCATGACGTGACCGAAAAAAACTTTTACGGGAACGCAAGCATCGGCGAGTGCTTCACGTACGCCGTAATTAAGTAATTGACGAGTTGTATCACCAGAGGTTACCACTTGAACATCCAGTTCTTCTAAAAAAGTCTTCCACATGGGATAATATACATAATAAAATAAAGCGCTTGGTATGCCAATGCGAAGCACGTTTAATACACTCCCGACAGAATTGATGTTTAATATAAGTAATATAATAATTCTATGCAAATAGAAAAAAATCCTTGCCGATGTAAAGAAAAATAAGCTATAGATCGATTAGACTTAAATACTTAAAAAAATGTTTTTTGTGGTAAAATGCTTGTATGGTGGGCCTTAAAAGGCTTGGTTTTAAAAGGGGGTTTTGGTTTCTATGGCACTAATAAATTTAATACCCGCTCATAAGAAAGCTATTAAGGAATTTGCCCGTGCCGTGCCCGAGGACATGGCTGGTAATGCCTTGGTTGATTTTGACCAGTCCGGGTTTTTTTTAACTGTACCTTTTTTAGGCTCTAAGTATCATGTATATTATCCAGGGGGAGAAGTGAAATATTGTGATGGGGAAGGTGAGAAGACAGAGGAAGTGCAAATAGATTACCAGATAGTACTTCTGCATTACCTTACCCATTGCAGTCCCCGGGTGGTGGAAAATACCAAGGTGTCCTTTAAGGAGTTACCTAGCGGCTCAATATATATCGGTCCTTTTACCAGCCGGGCAATCAAGCCCCTGGTTGCTATATTTGCCGGTAAAACTAAAAAACTGGTCGAAGCGGCGCTGAAGCTTGGCGGGTGGAAAGAAGACATAGGCGATGTGGCTGTAACGGTGCCCGTGCTGCCCAAAATCCCCATTACCTTTGTTTTATGGGAGGGGGATGATGAGTTTCCACCTTCGGGCAATGTTTTGTTTGATGCCTCGGCGCCCAGTCATCTTCATACTGAAGATTATGCTTTGTTACCTGGACTGACTCTTTGGGAGATGAAAAGAATCGTCCAGATTTAACTTTTGGGAGGGTTTGGTATGACTGAAAAAACAATTGCTTCGGAAACCGTTTATACTGGAAAAATTATCACTGTGCGCAAGGACCTGATGAGGTTCCCCAATGGTCATTCAGGTATCCGGGAGGTGGTAGCCTGTGCTGATGCAGTTGCGGTGGTGGCATTAACAGATCGAAATGAGGTACTCATGGTTAAACAATATCGCCATCCGGTAGGCCAAGAGCTATGGGAAATACCAGCCGGAAAAATAGAAGCTGGTGAAAAACCGCTACAATGTGCCCAAAGGGAGTTGGAAGAGGAAACGGGTTACCTAGCTCAAAATTGGCACCAAATATATTCCTTTTACGCGTCACCGGGATTCTGCACGGAACAGATTTATTTACTCTTGGCCAGTGACTTAACCAAATACAGTCAAAAACTTGATCAGGATGAATTTATTGAAGTGGAAAAAATCTCATTATCTGCGGCTTTGCAAATGGCAGCCAGTGGTCAAATTATAGATGCCAAAACCATTGTTGGCCTGCTGGCCGCCGAAAGATTCATAAGTCAATCATCTATACCGGATTGATTTTGTCTTGCCTACAGCGCCGGATTACTGTGACTCTTTGGCTTGTTAAATTGAAATAATACCCAATTCGGGTCATTACTTTAAGGCCGTTTGTCTATATAATCGACCAGAGTAATTTTGTTTTGGTTAATTCTTGCTATTACAGGTCCATTCAGTGATTGTTCCCGATTGAGATAAAACATTTGATCTGCGATTCTTAAGTGGACGTTTTTAAAACGTAAAGCCACAATATAAGTATTTTGATTACCAAAATAACCGGCATGGACAAATCCGGAACAAGTACCCATTACTATAATATTACCCGCAGCTAACAACTTGGCTCCCGGGTGAATGCTACCCAGAACTGTTAAATGTCCGTTATATTCGATCATTTGCCCAGAACGCAGGGTGTGTTTTACTAGTAAAGCGGCTTCCCCGGGCATGGAATATTGGTTAACTCCGTCATCATTAACTGATAATTCCAGTTTATCTTTGATTTTGCCATGCGCTGGTGGCCACTGGGCCTCCGGGTTAGGAATGAGACCATATGCCTTGCAGATAGACTCTAATTCATTTATTTCTGCGGGAAAAAGTTGATTTTCGCGATATAGTGTAAATTTTGCGCCTGAAAAAAATCCGCTTGAAGATTCCATTTTGTGTTTTAAACCGGCTTTAATATCTTCAAAATCCCCTTTGGGGTCGAGTAAGATAACGAGGCCCTGTTTAGTTCCTTTTATGTTTATTGCTTCCTTCGGCAAATAAAGCACTTCCTTTTCCAGGATTTGCATTTATAATTCGATAAATGATTTTATATTCCTTCTAAAAGTTATATAATAACCGTTTTTGAATAAAAAGTATGATAAGTAAAAGTTTAATGATATATTTCAAAAGAATGCCGAAGAATCCCATCTAAAAAATGCCAATAAATTATAAGGATGGTACAATAGAGAATTAATTATGTATATATGTCTATTAATGTAGACATATATACATATATAGATAATACTTTATGCGCTTTATATTGGAGGTCTTCTATTATTTAAATATTTTTTACCGTTTACCATAATACATTGATCTAAACACTTAAATGCTATGGATTATTGGTCCATGTGCTTTACATACATTATGCTTGGTTGATTTGCAAGGGCTTGGTATGTTTTTTGCTTTAAATTTCATGGTAAAAACGGGGACAACTTCTATTGCTAATGGTATGTTTAGTTGTTAAAATAATATATATTTAAATAGATTGTCCCCATATAACAAATGCAACAAGAGGAGGAGAAAGAAAAGAATGGATTTTTTGCTTAGTGAAGAACAAGAAATGCTCCGTAAAACAGTACGGAATTTTGCAGAAAAGGAAATCGCTCCCAAGGCGGGTCCCATGGACGAAGAGGAAGAGTATGATTGGTCTTTATGGGACGCCATGGCTGAGATGGGCCTTAGTGGTGTTCCCTTCCCCGAAGAGTATGGCGGTGCCGGGATGGATAACCTTTCGTATGCCATAACTGTAGAGGAACTTTCCCGTGTATGCGGTTCTTCCGGAGTTTTAGTTTCCGCCCACACCTCACTGTGTTGCTGGCCAATTTATAACTTTGGTACAGAAGAACAAAAGCAAAAATATTTGGTTCCGCTAGCTAGCGGTGAAAAAATCGGCGCGCTTGGCCTGACTGAACCGGGAGCTGGTACTGACGCTGGTTCTGTAAAGACATCGGCTGTGCTTGATGGTGATGAATATGTATTAAACGGTTCCAAAATTTTTATTACCAACGGTGAAGTGGGTTCAGTTTATGTGGTCATCGCTCAAATGGATAAGTCTAAAGGCAGCAAGGGATTAACTGCTTTTATAGTTGAGAAGGGTACGCCCGGCTTTACTTTTGGTAAAAAAGAACACAAAATGGGCATCAGGGCCTCGAAAACCTATGAGTTAGTGTTTGAAAATTGCCGAATTCCCAAAGAAAATCTGCTCGGTGAAATTGGCCAGGGCTTTAAAGTCGCTTTGATGACCCTTGACGGCGGCCGGATTGGTATCGCTTCCCAGGCACTGGGTATTGCTCAAGGCGCTTTTGATGAAGCTGTTAAATATAGCAAGCTTCGTGAACAATTCGGTGCTCCGCTCAGCAGTTTCCAAGGATTGCAGTGGATGATGGCTGATATGGCCACCCGTATAGAAGCAGCCAGAATGCTGGTGTATCGTGCTGCTTATTTGAAAGACCAGCATCTGCCATATAGTAAGGAATCAGCCATGTGTAAATTGTATGCAGCTGAAACTGCCATGTGGGTAACTGAGAAGGCCGTGCAAATTCACGGTGGTTATGGCTATACCCGCGAGTATCCGGTAGAACGTATGATGCGTGATGCCAAAATTACTGAAATTTATGAAGGCACCAGTGAAGTACAGCGCATAGTTATTGCTGGCCAAATCCTTGCGAAATAATTAAGTTGCCTCAATAATAATTATTTTTAAATACAGCAATAATGTTTTAAAGAAAAAAAGGATTTCTGATATTTATAACGAAATCATATTTATCGATGGCATGCCACCAATAGTATAACCAAACCTATGCGATACCACTTTAATTAGTGAAGCATGTTAGACTTTATCCTGGAGCATCCCGAAATAGATACACTATTAGAGCTTTGGGAATGTCTGCGTTTTCACTAATTAGTTGTGGTAAAAGTCATGGGTTTAACGGCAAATAAATGCCATCGTTTAACTAATACCTAGGTCCAATTCTTGTAAGGGACCCAATACAATAAGTTATACTTAATCAGCAAAGGAGGAAGCGTATGAAAATCCTAGTTTGCCTGAAGCAAACCTTTGACACGGAGGCCAAAATCGTTCTGGACGGTAACGGCAAAATAGATCGTAAAGGGGTTAGCATGATTGTAAACCCGTACGATGAGTTTGCTGTAGAAGAAGCCCTGAAAATCGTCGAAAAAGATGGCGGTCAAGTTACCGTAATCAGCGTTGGTGAACAGCAGGCCCAGGATGCCTTAAGACAGGCTCTGGCCATGGGCGCCGATGATGCTGTGCTGGTTGATGCTGGTGATAAGGAGTTGGATGAATACTCCACCGCCACTATTCTGGCCAAAGCGATCAGCGGTATGGAATATGACCTCGTTTTGGGTGGCTTTAGGGCCATTGATGACGGTTCTGCTCAGGTTGCCGGAAGAGTTGCCGAAATCTTAAACATTCCGGTAGTTAATGTGGTTACCAAACTTGAAGTTGCTGGTGGCAAGGCTGTAGCTACCCGCGAAATCGAAGGCGGAAATGAAGTTCTTGAAGTCTCTCTGCCGGCAGTTATCACAGCTCAAAAAGGTTTAAATGAACCCCGTTATCCTTCCATGAAGGGTATTATGAAAGCCAAGAAAAAACCTTTAGCGAAAAAGACTTTGGCCGATGTCGGTTTGGATGACAGCCAGATTGCTCCCAAAGTAAAGGCAATTTCCTTCTCGCTGCCCGAAGCGCGTCAAGCTGGTAAAGTTATACCGGGCGAAGCAGCTGAAGCCGCCGCTGAACTTGCTAAGCTGTTGCGCGAAGAAGCAAAGGTTATCTAGTTAAATAGCACATTCTTTAAAGGAGGGAAATAGTTAATGGCGAAAGGGATTTGGGTTTTTGCCGAACAGCTTGGAGGACAAATTAAAAAAGTTTCTTTTGAACTTTTAAGTGAAGGCCGTAAAGCTGCTGACACACTGGGTGAAGAGTTATGTGCAGTTTTAGTAGGTAAAGATGTAGCCGGATTAGCCGCATCCCTTGGTGAATACGGTGCGGATAAAGTATATGTGGTGGATAATGCTGCTTTAGAAAATTATTCCACTGATGGTTACACTAATGTAATCGCTGATTTAATTAAACAATATGAGCCCAGCGCATTATTGCTTGGCTGTACTGTTACTGGCCGCGACTTGGCTGCCCAGGTGGCCCAGCGCATGCAAACCGGTTTAATGACCGACTGCATTGGTATGGAAGTTGCAGATGGCCAGCTGGTTTTTACCCGCCCGATATATGCTGGCAAGGTTATAGTCAAGGCTTGCGTTCCTGATGCACGGCCCGCTATGGCCACTATCCGTCCCAATACTTTCCCGGTTGCCTCGAATGCTAAAGCAGCCGAAGTGGTCACCGTTGATGCCAATGTTGGTGAAGTACGCCAGGTTGTTAAGGAAGTCATTCGCGTGGCCTCTGAACGTCCGGAACTTACCGAAGCTGATATCATTGTCAGCGGCGGCCGTGGTATGAAGGGACCTGAAAACTTTAAGATTTTAGAAGAACTGGCTGATGTGGTCGGAGCTGCTGTGGGCGCTTCCAGGGCGGCTGTGGATGCTGGCTGGATTGCTCAGAGTTTCCAGGTTGGCCAAACCGGTAAAACAGTTTCTCCCGTATTGTACGTTGCATGTGGTATTTCCGGCGCTATCCAGCACCTGGCCGGTATGAGTTCCGCCAAGTGCATTGTGGCCGTTAACAAGGATGAAGAAGCCAATATCTTTAAAGTAGCCGACTATGGTGTTGTTGGTGACTTGTTTGATGTTGTGCCTATTCTAAAAGAAGAAGTCAAGAAAGTAATTGCTTAATAGTTTAAGTTTTTACAGCAGAGTAGTTAATACTGCTCTGCTGTAAACTATTATTTGATAAAATATTCGGTCAATTTCGGACAGGAACGGTGTGTTGAACGAGGGGTGTCGACACGGGAATATACCGAAATAATCGATGAGGTGAAGGGTCAACATGAACATAATTAATATTGTTATTTTATTAGCTTTGGGCATTTTCGCAGTGTACTCTTTGGCTATGGGTATCAAGGAACGCTACGAAAAGCTGGCTATGGCCATGCCTGAAAACAGGTTTGACCAGTCCACGGAAAGATTATGGGGAATGCTGGGTAACGTGCTGGGGCAAAAAAGATTACTGCGTGATAGTTCAGCTGGTTTTATGCACGTTTGTATTTTTTGGGGCATCAACCTTTTCGCCATTGGTCTGGTTTTATTTATTTTAGAGGGCTTATTTCCTGTAATAAAATTTAACAATCCGTTTTTTTACTTATTAATTGATATTTTTGGTGTTTTTGGTTTCCTTGGTATGGCAATTGCCACTTGGCGCAGATATGTTGCTAAAGTCCCGCGCCTTGATGTAGGGCCCTGGGAAGAAGAAAAAATGATAGTTGCCTTAACTGTTGCCATTATTTTAATGATTGTTAGTTATTATATCGGCAGTGCTGCCAATGCCGTTGCGTCCGGTACAGAAGCTCGCTATGAAATGGCTCCGATAACTGGTATGTTGGTGAACGCTTTTGCCGGAATGACAGCAGCGGGTGTTTTATATCAAGTATTTTACTGGTTAGCTATTTTACCTGCCTTGGGATTACTAGTTTTCTTCCGTTATTCTCCTTTAGTACACCCACTAGCGGCCCCCATCAATATTTATTTCCGCAATTTGCAGCCCCGGGGCGGCCAAATTAAAAAAATAAATCTAGGCGACGAAGAAGACGAAGATGAAGACGAAGATGAAGACGAAGATGAAGAAATGAATTTCGGGGTAAGTAAAATTACCGATTATACCTGGAAACAGCTGCTTGATTGTTATGCTTGCGCCGAATGTGGTCGCTGCCAAGATAATTGTCCGGCCAACCTCAGTGGCAAGCCATTATCACCTAAAAAGGTAATCCTTACTTTACGGGAACATTTACCCAATAAAGGCGACAATAAGGCTGATTTGCCGGAAGTGGCCGGTGAAATTCTCAGTGAAGATATTATCTGGGCATGTACTAATTGTTATGCTTGCCAGGAACACTGCCCGCAATTAAATGAGCATATCAATAAACTAATTGACTTAAGGCGTCACCTGGTATTAGATGTTAGTGAATTCCCTGGTGAAGCTCAGCTGGCTTTCACAAATATGGAACGTAATTCTAATCCTTGGGGCGTGGGTTGGACCACCAGGGGTGATTGGGCCGATGGGCTTGATGTGCCGCTTATGGAAGATAATTCAGATGTTGAATATTTGTTCTATGTGGGTTGTGCAGGCGCCTTCGATGAACGGATTAAGAATGTTGCCAAATCTATGGTAAAAATATTAAAAGCCGCTGGCATTAGTTTTGCGATCCTAGGCAGTGAAGAAAAGTGCTGTGGTGATTCAGCTCGTAGGTTGGGAAATGAATACTTATTCAAATCGCTGGTGGATGAAAATATTGAAACAATGAATGGTTACGGGGTTAAAAAGATTATTACTTGCTGCCCGCACTGCTTCAATTCGTTGAAAAATGAATATCCACAATTTGGCGGTAATTATGAGGTCATTCACCATACCCAGCTAATTAGCAAATTGCTGCAAGATAAAAAGATTAACCTGCAAGGTGCTGAAGAAAGATTAAAACTAACTTATCACGATTCATGCATGCTTGGACGTTACAATAATGAATACGATGCACCGCGTAATATTATCAGCAAAATACCTGGTGCCTCCCTGGCGGAAATGGAACGCAATAGAAACAGTGCATTTTGTTGCGGAGCCGGCGGTGGCCGGATGTGGTTGGAAGAGCATGGCACTCGGATTAATGTGATGAGAACGGAACAGGCCTTGCAAACCCAACCAGATCTAATTGCTGTTAACTGCCCATTCTGCCTGACCATGCTTGAAGACGGTCTAAAAGATAAGGGTCAAGAAGAAAATGTGCAGGTAAGAGATATTGCGGAACTAGTTGCTCGTTATATGCAATAAAATAAAAGTAATTTAGTATGTAAGTATTGATTAAAAATATTTAAGCCGGCGGAATATTTTCGCTGGCTTAAATATTTTTTAAGAAGTTTTATATTTTAAAACACATGTTTATTGAATATAATATAAATAAAAGTGTAATATTTGAAAAAATTTTTAATTTTTGCAATTAGAAAAAAAGGGATATTATGTTTTTTGCCGTAATTTATAAATAGATACTTAATAAGGAAAGATCTTAAACAGTCTAACGGCGAAGTCTGTACAAAAATCAGACACCCATAGCTTTATCAGAAATCATTTGACATAAAATATTTTAGTGCTGTAATTTAATTACTATTATGGTTACTTAGAGGCAAGCTGGATTGGTCTAGGAGAAGTGGCTATTGTCTCTTAAATAGGTAGCTAATAAAACTAAACTTGAGAACTAATTGCAAATGGATAATGAGTGTTATCATGTTTTTGGAAATTGGCATAAAACTTGCTTAGATATCTAAACTATATGTAATGTGGATTTATATTTGTTAAACAAATAAAAAATCAGTTAAAGCTAAATAAGTATAAATATATCACTTATAGTTGTTTAAAATACTCTATAACAAATTAAAAATAAGGGGGGGACTGGGAAAAATATATAAAAGCAGTCGAACATGCATAGTATAGTTGATCAAAATATGGAAAATCAGAAAGGAGAAAGATAAATTATGCAGGAAGTAGTAATTGTAGGCTCAGTTCGTACAGCAGTTGGTTCATACGGTGGTTCATTGGCGGATATTAGCGCTGCAGACATGGGGGGCTTAGTTATAGCCGAGGCTCTACGCAGGACAGGTGTTCAGCCCGATCAGGTTGACGAGGTAATTATGGGTAATGTTGTGCAGGCAGGTTTAGGACAAAACCCGGCTCGTCAAGCATCTGTAAAAGCGGGTATACCTGTTGAAATACCTGCATGGACATTAAATATTGTATGCGGATCAGGTTTAAAATCAGTGGCTACGGCTGCTCAGATGATTACCGCCGGTGAAGCCGATATAATCGTGGCCGGAGGTACTGAAAACATGTCAGCTGCACCTTATCTGGTGCCAAAAGCCCGCTGGGGTTACCGCATGGGCGATGCCAAAATGGTAGATACAATGATTAAAGACGGCTTATGGTGTGCATTTGGCGATGTGCATATGGGCATAACTGCAGAGAATATTGCTGAAAAATATGGTATTACAAGGGAAGATCAGGACATTTTTTCAGCCGGCAGTCAGCAGAAGGCTATCGCAGCTATTGACGCAGGGCGCTTCAAGGATGAAATAGTACCGATACAGGTACCCGCTAAAAAAGGTCAACCTGTATATTTTGATACTGATGAGTTCCCGCGCCGTGGCACCACAGTTGAAGCGCTGGCTAAGTTAAAACCTGCCTTTAAGAAGGACGGCACTGTAACGGCCGGTAATGCTTCAGGTATTAACGATTCAGCGGCTGCCGTGGTAGTCATGTCTGCTAAAAAAGCGGCTGAACTGGGACTTAAACCTTTATTCACCATTCGCTCATCAGCCACCGCCGGTGTTGATCCTGCATATATGGGTACAGGGCCGATTCCTGCCAGTAAGAAAGCGCTGGCAAAGGCTGGTCTTGGCATTGCGGATATCGACTTGATAGAGGCTAACGAAGCATTTGCGGCCCAGTCACTGGCAGTAGCTAGGGGGCTGGACCTGCCCATGGATAAAACAAATGTTAATGGCGGTGCTATTGCCATTGGACATCCTATTGGTGCCAGCGGAACCAGAATACTGGTTACTCTAATGCATGAAATGAAACGGCGGAACAGCAAATATGGTTTAGCTACATTATGTATTGGTGGCGGGCAGGGTGTTGCCATGGTGATAGAAAATATATAAAACTGGTTATAGCTTTCGTTATAAATGCTCAGTAATTTTAAATTAACACAAGCACGTTGGAGGTGTTAATATGGTAATTAATAAAATAATGATTATTGGTGCCGGGCAAATGGGCTCGGGTATTGCTCAGGTAGCCGCTGTAGCTGGATTAGAAATAGTTTTGAACGATATTAAAGATGAGTTTGTTAATAGGGGAATTGGCATTATCGAGAAGAACCTAAACCGTGAGGTAAGTAAAGGGCAGTTGGACGATGCTGGTAAGGAAGCAATAATGAAGCGTATTACACCGTCCACGAGTATTAAGGATGCTAGTGATGTAGACCTGGTTGTTGAAGCAGCCGTAGAAAATATGGAAATAAAAAGCAAGATATTTCGGGATTTGGATGAAATTACACCGCAGCATGCAATTTTAGCTACAAATACTTCTTCTTTACCTATTACTGAAATAGCCGCTGTAACCAAGCGCCCGGAAAAGGTTATCGGCATGCATTTTATGAATCCTGTGCCGGTAATGAAGCTTGTGGAAGTTATTCGTGGACTGGCTACCAGTGATGATACCTTTAACGCGGTAAAGGAACTTAGTGAACGGATGAAAAAAGTGCCTGTGGAAGTAAACGACTCCCCCGGTTTTGTACTCAACCGTGTGTTAATTCCCATGATTAACGAAGCTATCTACTGCGTACATGAAGGGATTGCCACCCCTGAAGCGGTAGACCAAAATATGAAACTAGGTGCGAATCACCCCATGGGACCTTTGGCACTGGCCGATTTGATCGGACTTGATACATGCCTTTCCATAATGCAAGTGTTGCATGAAGGCCTTGGTGACAGTAAATATCGCCCCTGCCCACTACTGCGCAAATATGTGGCGGCCGGCTGGCTGGGCAGAAAAACCGGACGCGGTTTTTATGTATATGATAAATAAATAATACCGCAGGAGGTTTATTATGGGTTGGAATAATATTTTACTTGAAAAAGAAAATGGCATTGCCGTATTGACTGTAAATAGACCTGACGTACTAAATGCCCTGGATGCGGAAACTTTACAAGAAATTGGTTTAGCCATGGATCAACTGGATAATGATGATGAAGTTAGGGTGGTTATTGTTACCGGTGCTGGCAATAAAGCATTTGTGGCCGGTGCTGACATTGCATTCATGCAAATGCTTAAACCGTTGGAGGCTAAAAAATTCTCACGGTTGGGACAAAAGGTATTTAGTAAGATTGAAAATCTAAACAAACCGGTAATTGCTGCTATTAACGGTTTTGCCTTGGGTGGAGGATGTGAGCTGTCCATGGCATGTGATATTCGCGTTGCCTCAGAAAATGCCAAACTTGGTCAACCTGAAGTTAGTTTGGGTATAAATGCCGGTTTTGGTGCAACACAACGCTTAACTAGATTGGTTAATCCAGGTATAGCCAAGGAAATGTTATTTACTGCTGATATGTATAGTGCCGAAGCTGCGCGGCGTATAGGCTTGGTAAATCATGTTGTACCGAGCGCTGAATTGATGAAATTTTGTATGAATATGGCAAAGCGTATAGCTGCATGCGGTCCCATAGCAGTACAGCTGACTAAGGAAGCAATAAATGACGGTCTGGAGATGGATCTGGAAAAAGGATTTATGCATGAAGCTGATATATTTGGGGTTGCGTTTTCCACGGAAGATAGGGATGAAGGATTTTCTTCTTACTTGGATAAGAGAAAGCCCGAATTTAAAGGTAAATAAATATAAAGGACGGTCTTGGCCGTCTTTTTTTTTGTATTATTCAAAATAAATATGTTATAATAACATTCAGTTATTGCATCAAAAGATGGTGAAAAATTGAAAAAGTATCTTATTATAACATTTGGTTGCCAAATGAATGAACATGATTCCGAGTTAATTGCCGGTATGTTGGAGAATAAGGGGTATCTCTCTGCAGAAGACCAAAATGATGCCGATATAATTGTCTTGAATACTTGCTGCGTTCGAGAAACTGCTGAGAATAAGGTATTTGGGCTATTGGGCAGACTTGGCCAGCTTAAAAAACAAAAACCTCACTTGATTATAGCAATGGGTGGGTGCATGAGCCAGCAAGAGCATATTGGTTTAAAAATAAAGCAGCGTTTTAAGTATGTGGATATACTATTTGGTACTCATAATATTCATGTGCTGCCGGAATTAATAGATCGAATAGAGAGCCAAAAAAAGCAGATTATTGATATTTGGTCTGAGCAAAAAGATATTAAAGAAGGTTTGTCGGTTAAGCGCTTTCAAGGTGTTCGAGCCTGGGTTAGTATTATGTTCGGGTGCAATAATTTTTGCACTTATTGCATAGTACCTTACGTGCGGGGCAGGGAGAAAAGCAGACAGCCTGAAGACATTATTAGTGAGATTGAAGAACTGGTAAGTCAAGGCTATCAAGAAGTTACCTTACTGGGTCAAAATGTCAATTCTTATGGCAAAGATTTAATGTCCGGTATTGATTTTGCTGATTTACTGGTCATGATAAGCGATATAAAAGACTTAAATAGAATTCGCTATATGACTTCCCATCCCAAAGATTTTAGTGATAAACTAATAATAACTATATCACATTTATCAAAAGTATGTGAACACATTCACCTGCCTGTGCAGGCTGGGAGTAACAATATACTAAAGAGAATGAACCGGGGGTACACACGTGAGTATTACCTGGAGTTGGTTGAAAAAATTCGTTTGGCTATTCCGGGTGTGTCATTAACTACCGATATTATGGTGGGTTTTCCTGGAGAGTCGGACGCTGATTTTGAGGATACTATTGAACTTATAAAAAATGTTGAATTTGATAGCGCCTTTACTTTTATCTATAACAAAAGGCGGGGCACCCCTGCGGCCGGTATGGAAGAGCAGGTTTCAGATGAAAAAAAAGTTGCTCGTATTGAGGAGCTTATAGCTATGCAGAACAAAATAAGTTTATGTAAAAATAAAATGGAAGTTGGTAAAACACAGTCCTGCATTGTAGAAGGGCCGAGTAAAACAAATGCTGATTTAATGAGTGCACGGACAAGAACCAATAAAATTGTTGTTTTCCGGGGTAAACGAGATATGGTAGGTAAGCCGGTTCAGCTTCATATTACCGGTTGCAGTCTTACTCATCTTGAGGGAGAGGTTATCCTGGCGGAATAAATTAATGTATAGGGGGTAAAATATGTCAATATTAGAAAAAGCATATGAGCTGGGTCAAGAGATTTTAACTTCCGAGGAACTAAACGATATGAAAACTGCAGAACAATATATGCTGCAGGATTCTAATGCCCAAAGTATTATTCAGGAGTTTGATTCAAAACAAAAATTGTATCTGGAAATGCAAAAGCAGGGACAGCAATTAACAGATGTCCAAAAGCAAGAAGTTGCTGATTTGGAAAAACGGATGCTGGATAATCCTCTGATATATAGTTACTTTCAAGCACAGCAAAAATTTGAAAAAGTATTGGAAGAAATTAATAATATAATTTCACAAGCTATAAGTGGTAATGATTCCTGCAGTGATGAATGCTGCTCCTCCTGCAGCGGTTGCGGTCATTGAGCAGGTAAAAACTCCGGCGTAATTGCGCGCCGGTTTTTTTATTGATTAGGCTTGCTCCTGTACTCGAATGATTAAATTTCTTTATGTTATAATATTCCCGGGAGGGATATTTGGTGGCTTATTCTCCGATGATGCAACAATACCTGCAAATTAAGCAAGATTATCAAAATCATATTCTGATGTTTCGCATGGGAGATTTTTATGAAATGTTCTTTGACGATGCACTGCTGGCATCCAAGGAGTTAGAAATTGCTTTAACTGCTCGTGAAGGGGGCGGTGGGGAAAAAGTGCCCATGTGTGGTGTGCCTCATCATGCCGCCCAATCCTATATAGCCCGGCTCATAGAGAAGGGGCGCCGGGTGGTCATATGCGAACAGACGGAGGATCCCAGACAAGCTAAGGGGCTTGTCAAAAGAGAGGTGACTAGAATTGTTACCCCTGGTACGGTTATGGAAGGGCAAAGTTTGGATGATAAAAATAATAATTACCTGGTAGCAGTTTTGGCAGAAGATAAAGGCTGTGGGTTGGCTTTTTCCGACATTTCAACAGGTTTGTTTAAGGTTACGCAATTTACCGGTGATAATGCTTATAATGAATTGGTTGACGAAATATATCGTCTGCGGCCGGCTGAGATACTGTTACCTTGTAGTTATGACGGTAATCTGACTAAAATGCTGGTGGGAATGGCCAATGTGTTGATTACTGCTATTGATGATAAGCTATTTACTGCTGAGTCGGCTAGTACTATCATGGATCGCCAGTTTGGCGGGAATTGGCTGAAAACGGGCATTGATCGTTTAGTATTTGGTTTGCGTGCTGCCGGAGTAGTATTGTTTTATTTACTGGAAACCCAGAAAAGAAGCCTACAGCAAATAGACAGTCCCAAGTTATACAATACAAAACAATATATGAAGATAGATGCCGTTTCAAGGCGTAATTTGGAGCTAACCAGCTCTATTAAAGACGCAATGCGCTGGGGTACACTTATCTGGGTGCTTGATTATACAAGCACGGCTATGGGAGGTCGGTTGTTAAAACAGTGGATAGAACAACCGCTGTTGGATACGGATTTAATAAACAAACGATTAGATGCAGTGGAAGAACTATTAAATAATTTAATAATGCGTACTCAGATCAAGGATGCATTAAAACAAGTGTATGATTTGGAACGGTTGGCGGGGCGAGTGGCTTACGGCAGCGCCAATGCCAGGGATTTATTGTCATTAAGAAAGTCCTTTGATATATTACCGGTGATTAAAAAATTGTCAGATGGTGTACATACTCAATTTTTAGTTGATATAATTGAACTTCTTGATGATATGTCTGACATAAATGAATTGTTGCATCAAGCGCTGGAGGATGATCCCCCTCTGCAAGTTAGGGATGGTGGTATTATCAAAGATGGCTATCATTCCGAGGTTGATCGCTTACGCGCGGCATGCAAAAACGGTAAAGACTGGCTGGCCCAGTTGGAGTCTGACGAGCGGCAGAAGACGGGTATTAAATCGCTAAGAGTGGGTTATAACAAAGTATTTGGCTATTACCTGGAGATTACCAAAGCCAATTTATCTCAAGTACCTGATTATTTTATACGCAAACAAACTTTGTCTAATGCTGAGCGGTTTGTTACAAATCAGTTAAAAGAGTATGAGGATATGATTATTGGTGCTGAAGAGCGGCTGATTCAGTTGGAATTTCAATTGTTTGATGATATTAAGCGCCTTGTAGCCGGTGAATTGCTTCGAATACAGAGTACCGCAAGCAATTTGGCCGTTTTGGATGTGCTGGTTTCTCTCGCTGAGGCGGCCGAACGGGCGAATTTAGTCAGACCTATTGTTAATACTAATAAGAAAATTGTTATTACTGATGGCAGGCATCCAGTGGTGGAGCGGGTATTAAATGCGGGTAATTTCGTGCCCAATGACACCTATATAGATGAAAATAGCACCTTTATATTGCTTACCGGGCCTAATATGGCAGGAAAAAGTACATACATGCGCCAGGTTGCGCTGATCATATTGATGGCTCAGATGGGGAGTTTTGTACCGGCGGCCAATGCTGAAATTGGTATGGTGGACTGCATTTTTACTCGTATTGGTGCAGCGGATGATCTGGCTGGCGGCCGCAGTACTTTTATGGTGGAAATGAGCGAGTGTCGGGATATTGTTAATAATGCCACTTCTAATAGCTTAATCATTATGGACGAAGTTGGCAGGGGTACAAGTACATACGATGGTATTAGTATCGCCAGGGCTTTGGTGGAATACATCCATGATCAAATCGGTGCGAGAACGTTTTTCTCTACGCATTATCATGAATTAACAGACTTAGATGCTTTACCTGGTGTGGTTAATTATACAGTCAGTGTTCATGAGGAGAATGATGAAATAATTTTTATAAGAAAGGTATTACCAGGTAAAGTGGATAAAAGTTATGGCATTCAGGTAGCCCGGTTGGCTGGCTTGCCGGATAAAATTTTAGATCGTGCCCAAGATGCTTTGCATCAAATGGAAATGCGTAGTGGTGGTACAAGCGGTATTGTAGAATACAAGGGAGAAAAAAATGACAAGTTACCGGTTAATTCTAAAACTGATTTCTGTGATAATTGTAGAGATAAATTTTTACTCGGTGAACTTGCTAAAATAAATGTTATGCGTATTACACCTATGGAAGCGATGAACTTGTTGTATCAATGGATAGATAAAATTAAAAGTTAAGTGTAAATAAGTGACAATAGTTAAAGGAGTATAGGTTAAGTTCCAAGAAATAAATTTTTACGGTTTATACTGGCCGGGGGGGTAACGATATGTATATCGGTATTGATGTGGGGGGGACTAGTACTAATGCGGTGCTTTTAGATAATGGTTTAGTGCGGGATTCTGCCACAGTGCCTAGCAGTGCTGATATTATTACCTCATTGTTAGAAGCGCTGGATAAAATTATGACAGGTGTGACCGCCGAATTAATTGAGCGGGTTGTGTTAAGCACGACGTTGATTACAAATTTAATTGCGGAAAAAAAATATGCTCCGGTGGGCTTGATTCTCATACCCGGACCAGGCTTAAGCCACGAGCATTATCAATTTCACACCGATACGTTGATTATTTCAGGTGCTATTGATTACCGAGGGCGGGAAATTATGCCCCTATCTGACGATGAAATAGAAAAAGCTATTAATAATTTAAGCGCCAAGGGCTATAAAAAGGTAGCAGTAGTAGGGAAGTTTTCCGTGCGGAACAATAAGCATGAACAAGAGATTGTTTCTAGGATAAAATGCTTGCAACCGGACTGGCATGTGGAAATGGGGCATCAGGTGGCTGGCCAGCTAAATTTCCCCCGTCGTGTGGTTTCCACCATGCTGGCTTGTGCCACTAGGGATAAATATTCCTTTTTTGTGGAATCGGTGCAAGCGGCTCTTACCATGCGTGGTATCAAGGGACCCGTATACATTCTTAAAGCGGATGGCGGTACTATGCTACTTAATAAGGTAACTGGCGTACCCATTGAAACTATTTTCAGCGGACCGGCGGCCAGCACCCTGGGGGTGCAGGCGCTTATACCATCAGGGGAAACAGCAGTGGTGGTGGATATCGGTGGCACTACAACTGACCTGGCTTTAATTTTAAGCGGCCAGCCGTTGCTTTCCTCAAAGGGCGCGCCGGTTTACGAACAGCTTACCCAGGTGCGGGCACTTGCAGTTAAATCCGTGGCTGTAGGTGGGGATAGCTTAGTGGAGCGGGTAGACCAAGAAATTCTAGTTTGTCCTAAAAGACTAGGACCGCCGTTCTGTATGGGCGGGCCAATGCCTACGCCAACCGATGCTTTAAGGGTGCTGGGGCTTACCGGGGTGGGCAATGCCAAGCAAGCCGCGGAAGCGATGGATATACTGGGCCAGCCTCTGGGTATTAGCTACTATGAAGCTGCCCAAAGAATAATAAATTCAGTTATAAACGTGATTGTGCAGGAAATAGAGAATATGTTTACACAGTGGGAGCAGGAACCAGCTTACCGGGTCTGGGAGGTTCTACAAAAGCGTAAGGAACGACCGGATATGGTCGTGGGGGTGGGCGGCGGAGCGGCTGGTTTTATTACTCAGATAGCAGCCAAAGTAGGCGGTAACCCGGTGATCCCACCATATGCACCGGTGGCAAATGCCATAGGCGCTGCTGTGGCGATACCCACGCTACAGGTCAGCCTGCGGGCTGATACCGAACAGGGGAATTACATTATTGAGCAAGAGGGATACCAGGGGAAAATTGAAAAAGCCTCCTTTACTGAAGAAGATGCTTTGCTATTAGCCGATGAGTGGCTGAAAAAGCGAGCGGAAAAATATGGATTGGATAACATAGTGGGTAATACGGAAATTAATCGCCGGGACGTTTTTAATATGGTGCGTAACTGGAATACCACCGGAAGAATATATGATATTAGTGTACAAACACCCAGAGGAATTATAGGCCATATTGGCGCAAAGGATGGGTTTAGTAATGCATAAAAAAACCGGATTAATATTTTTCCCAGCGTTTGACTGGGCCATATCTCCCACGCATCCCGAAAGAGAGGAGAGATTACTGTATACCCGCGATCAAATTTTTGAAGAGGGTGTCATGGATTTACCTCAGATTCACGAATATGCTCCACGGTTGGCCTCTATACATGATATATCCAGGACGCATTTCTGCGTGCCGCAAGTGCAAAGTCAGATAACTGAGGCACATTTGATTGCCTCCGGGTCTATATTACAGCTTGGAGACAGTGTGGTTAGTGGAGAAATAAAAAACGGTTTTGCTATCGTCCGACCACCGGGGCACCATGCTATGCGTGTTGTCCATGGCAATCGGGGTTTTTGCAACATTAACAATGAAGCTATTCTCGTAGATTATTTACGCCGTCGTCATTGCATTAAAAAAATCGCCATTGTAGATTCGGATGTGCATCATGGTGATGGTACCCAGGATATTTTTTTCCATGACCCTGATGTTCTGTTTATATCTTTTCACCAAGATGGGCGTACTATTTATCCTGGTTCAGGCTTTAGTAATGAACTGGGTGGCCCCGGTGCCTATGCAAAAACGCTGAATGTTCCCTTGCCTCCGGGTACTGTGGACGAGACTTTTATGTATGTAGTGGATAACCTGGTATTGCCGGTGGTTAATGATTTTCAGCCTGAGCTGATCATAAATTCAGCGGGGCAGGATAATCATTACAGCGATCCGTTGGGCAGTATGCGGTTTACTGCCGGTGCCTATGCTGATTTTACCAAAAAATTAAAGCCTAACTTGGCTGTGTTGGAGGGCGGTTATGCCATAGAAACTGCTCTACCCTATGTTAACCTGGCCATTATCCTAGCCTTGGCCGATATTGATTACTCTAACGTTATGGAACCCGATTATTGGCCTGGAAAATTTAAAGAAAGCCCTGAAAAAACAGCACAAGTGCACCGCACGGTGGAGCAATTGTTAGAAACATGGACAAACAAGGAACATGCGGATTTGCACAAATTATTTGGTTCTGGGAAATATTATCAGAGGAAAAAGTTTATCTACTATGATACTGATTATATTGAAGAAATACAGCTTGAGCAAGTGCGTAGGTGTGATGAATGTCCCGGATATATAGCAATAGCATCCCGGGCTAACAGGGGTAATCCGGCACCGGTTAGCATTTATGCTATTACCATACCCTTGCAGGCTTGTCAAACCTGTCAAAGTGAGGCCTATGATATTTACGAGCAGGTTAAAAAGAGACAAGAATATGATTATGTTTATATGCAAGATAAATTCACAGATACGTGCAGGACTTATGCAAAAAGCAAGGAACAGGAATGGGTAACGGAAGGGTAAGAGAATAAATGCCGAAAATTATTTTATTGAATGAATATACAGCTTGTCGTATTGCAGCAGGCGAAGTGATTGAACGGCCTGTTTCCATTGTTAAGGAATTGGTGGAGAATTCACTGGATGCTGGGGCTGATTTGATTAATATAGCTATCACCGACGGAGGTATTGGAGCAATTGAAGTGGTTGATAACGGGTGCGGCATTAGCAAGGAGGATACCCCCCTGGCTTTTCATCGTCATGCCACCAGTAAAATTAAAAGTGCTGCTGACTTGGAGGATATTAATACCCTGGGTTTCAGGGGCGAGGCGCTACCTAGCATTGCGTCGATTGCACATCTAACCATTAAAACAAAAGTGCCGACAAATAACGAAGGTTATCATATGGTTCTTCAGGGTGGGCATGTGCTGCAAAAAGGACCGGTTGGCTGTCCGGTGGGTACAATTATTAGTGTAAAGGACATCTTTTTTAACACACCTGCACGTCGTAAACATTTAAAATCCAAGTCCACGGAGGGTGGACTTATTGCCGATTTAGTTTACAAAATGGCACTCGTTAGACCGCAGACCAAATTTATTTTTAACCACAATGGGCGAGAAATTTTCCGTTCCCCTGGTTCGGGTAGAATAATAGATGTGCTGGCCTCGATTTATGACGCTCGCGCGGCGAATATAATGCTTTCGATAAATAGTGAAGACGCTGGTGTTAAAGTAGAAGGTTTTATAAGTAAACCGGAGCTTAGCCGCAGCACACGCCAGCAAATAACCGTAGCGGTGAATGGCCGGCTGGTGCATAGCGCAGCTGTCAATACGGCCCTTGAACAGGCATACCGGGGTAAGTTGACCGTTGGCCGCTACCCGGTGGCGGTTATATTAATTTGGCTATCGCCAGACAAAGTAGATGTTAACATACACCCTGCCAAGATGGAAATAAAAATGGAAAATGAGGAGCAAGTAATGAAGTTGGTTACCGATGCGTCGAGCAGAGCATTAAGGGATACCGACTTAATTCCCAGCCAGACAAAATTTCCTGCTACTAGTGAGCCATATAAACTACATTTCCCAACTGCCATAAATCAATATTCTTTGCCCCAAAAGATTGCTACTAAAGAAAAAATGGTTGAAGCAAATGATGAGGGGGCTAAGCAAGACGTTGCAGATACAAACGTTCAAACTGTGCCTGTTTTGCGTAAAGCCGACGGCTGTCAGCAATCTGTATGCCCGATGTCGGATGCTAATGGAGAAAAAAAATCAACTTTCACAGCTTCAGTGCCAAAAGCTAATTACTCACCCGGCCAGTTGGCTGAAGTGGCCATCGATTATAATAATAACCCGGAATTTCCGGATTTACGGATTATCGGGCAGTTAATGAATGCGTATATTTTGACCCAGACTGGGAATGGCTTTTTTGTTGTTGATCAACATGCCGCCCATGAGCGTGTTTTGTATGAAAAATTTTTCTATACATTAACCACGATCTCACCGGAAGTCCAGTATTTATTAACACCGGTTAATATAAATTTAAGGGTACATGAAAAAGAACTACTCAAGGAGCATGCTTCTTATTTACAGGCCGTGGGATTTGTTTTTGAAGATTTCGGGGGAGATAGCTTTTTGCTGCGTGGTATACCAATGGATTTTTCTCCTGGGCAAAGTGAACGATTAATGGCCGACGTGGTTGATACCATTTTGGAGCATGGCAAGGCCGGCGATGCTGGGAATAAACATACAGTTGCTGCTCTATTGGCGTGTAAGGCGGCCATTAAGGCTGGTGAGAGACTTTCTGATGAAGCTATGCAAACGCTGATAACACTACTTGCGAGTGCTGATGAACCATACACTTGTCCACATGGCCGTCCCACTATGATATCCTTCACCCGCCGGGAGTTGGATGTCATGTTTAAACGCACTTAACTGGAATAGGGCTTGGTTGTGTTATCGTATAAAAGTGATCAGGTTTGGAAAAAATTATACGATGATTAACAATAAGGACTTATAACCAAAATATAGTGTTATTGCTAAGGAAGAATGATTGGGGATGGTTATGAAAAGTTATAGTAAAATACCACTCGTTGTTATTGCCGGTCCTACGGCTACCGGTAAGACAGAAGTCGCTGTGGAGGTGGCACGAGAGCTTAATGGTGAAATAGTATCAGCTGATTCCATGCAAATATATCATTTTATGGATATAGGTACGGCCAAGCCGAATGTGCAGGAAATGAAAGGTGTTTCCCATCATTTAATAGACATAATTGATCCAGATACGGATTTTACAGTAGCTATTTTTCAAAAGCTGGCCAGGGAGGCTATAAAAAGCATTTATCTTTGCGGAAGAATACCGCTATTGGTTGGTGGTACCGGATTTTATATTGATGCGGTAATTTACGACTATGATTTTAGTGGCGCGAGAGCGGACGACGAGTTTAGAAAATCCCTGCAACAAAAGGCTGAACAAAAGGGAAACGAAGCTGTGCACAAACTGCTTCAAACGGTTGATCCAGATACAGCGGCCCGTATACATGTAAATGATTTGAAGAGAACTATTCGTGCGTTGGAAATACAAAGGCAAACCGGTGCTGCGGGCGCACTGTTTAGAAATAATAATAAACAGACCTACCAGGATTACGATGTATTATTCATTGTTCTATACTACGAGCGGGAAACGCTGTACAAACGTATTGAAACCCGGGTGGATAAGATGATAGACCGCGGTTTGGTTAAGGAGGTTCAGGGTTTGTTGGATGCCGGATATCATCGCGGTTTGGTATCCATGCAGGGTTTGGGATATAAAGAGATTGCCGGTTTTATATATAACGAGTATTCTTTGGATGAAGCAGTACAGTTATTGAAAAGAAATACTAGAAGATTTGCTAAGCGGCAGTTGACTTGGTTTAGACGATATAGTAGTATCAAATGGATAGATATGGAGAAGTATGATACAATTAATAATGTTGCAAAAGAGATCAATTCTCTTTGGCTAACTGCCCGGTGTCGATAGAAAGAAAAGTATAAAATTAACGGAGGGAACTATATGACAAAGCCTCAGATAAATTTACAGGACGCTTATTTAAACCAGGTTAGAAAGGATAATATACCTGTAACAATTTTTTTAGTAAATGGGTTTCAATTAAAGGGTATGATAAAAGGTTTTGATAATTTTACAGTAATTATGGAAAGCGAAGGCAAACAAATGATGGTTTATAAACACGCCATTTCTACAGTTAGTCCTATGAAGCCGGTCAATACATCATTCTCTGAATATAAGCCTAGCTGAAAAAAGGGTGTTCAGACCATGTCATCTTATATACTGGGTTAAAAATATCTATTTTTTTACTTATCATGTTCGTTTGTTTAAACCCGCTATTTGACCTGGTCTCTCTTTTTAGAGAGACTTTAATTTTTAGTCAGGTTCACCTGGCCGGTGCATAGACATTAATAAAACGCCCGGTGAGGTGATGGAATGGTTAAGATTAAAATGTGGCACACAACTGGGGGTAGTGGGGCGGGTGAGGAGCTTGATACCCAGGGAAACGATAAAGTTTTATTAATTTCAGAAAAAAACGGGGCCAAGTCTGTAGATACGGTAAATAAAGTTCATGAGATAAAAAAAGAGCTGGATTCACTCGTAGGTTTAAATAATATAAAAAAACATATAAATGAAATATACGCATTTATGGAAATACAAAAACGTCGTTCCAGGGAAAAATTGCACATTGAATCTCAAGCGCTGCATATGGTATTTAAAGGAAATCCGGGTACCGGTAAAACCACTGTAGCCAGAATACTGGGCAAATTATTCCGGGAAGCGGGTATTTTACCCAAGGGTCATTTAGTGGAGGTGGAACGGGCTGATTTGGTGGGAGAATATATTGGTCATACAGCTCAAAAAACCAGAGATCAGATCAAAAAATCCCTTGGTGGTATTTTATTTATAGACGAGGCGTATTCTTTGGCTAGGGGTGGCGAAAAGGACTTTGGTAAGGAGGCCATTGATACATTAGTCAAGGGCATGGAGGACCACAAGGATAATTTAATTATTATACTGGCCGGTTATGTAGAGGAAATGAATAGATTTATGCAAACCAACCCGGGCTTACGATCCCGCTTTCCTATACATATTAATTTTCCAGACTATTCTACCGATGAATTGCTGGCCATAGCGGATATGATGCTGCAGCAAAGACAGTATAGTTTATCCAGTGGATCCAGGGAAGAGCTAAGGATGATTATCGAAGCCATGCCCAGGTTGCATGAGCATAATGGCAATGCCAGGTTGGTGCGCAACCTGATTGAAAGGGCCATGCGTGTACAAGCGGTACGGCTAATGGACAAGAAAGAAATAACCAAGGAAGATTTGATGCTGTTAAGTAGGGAGGATATGGTGGGTGCACGGGATAGCGTGCAAAACTAATCATAAATACCAAGGAGTGGATAGGTGCAGTTGAAAGATTTAACAGCTATAGCTGCAGGAGTTGATCAAAGGGCTGAGGAATTACTAAGTACATTAAAGCCTATTGAGTATAAAAATCATTGCAGAGTATTGAATGCTTTTAAAGAGGCGCGGGTAAGTTCATACCATCTCAGGGGGTCAACCGGTTATGGCTATGATGACGATGGCCGTACAACCTTGGAAAAGGTATTCGCCCGGGTTTTTAATACCGAAGATGCTCTGGTGCGAGGACAGATTGTTAGTGGTACCCATGCCATTGCCTTGTGTTTATTCGGAGTATTAAAGAACGGTGATACATTATTGACCGTTCAAGGTAAGCCGTATGATACGCTAGAAGAAATAATTGGTGCGCATAACGCTATTGAAGGCTCACTGTTAAGCATGGGGGTACGCTACCGGCAAATTGAATTATTGCCTGGAGATGAGCTTGACTGGTCTAGTATTGATGAGGCGTTACGTTATCCGGTAAAAATGGTGTTGCTGCAACGTTCTTGTGGCTATAGCACTAGGCCATCGTTAGATATGGTACAGCTGGAAAAGCTTTGCCGGTTTATTAAATACAGGCAGCCGGATACCGTAATATTTGTAGACAATTGTTACGGTGAGTTTGTTGAACAGTCTGAGCCAACTGAACACGGTGCTGATTTGTTAGCAGGTTCACTGATTAAAAACCCTGGTGGGGGGCTGGCACCTACCGGAGGCTATGTGGCAGGCAAGCAACAGTTAGTGCAGCTAGCCGCCCGGAGATTGACGGCTCCTGGTATCGGAGCTGATGTAGGACCCACATTGGGCTGGCAGCGCCAGTTTTACCAGGGGTTTTATATGGCCCCGCATATTGTTATGGAGGCTTTACGTGGGGCTATTTGGGGGGCATGTTTATTTCAAGCACTTGGCTATGAAGTTTATCCTATCCCGGAGATGCCCCGCACAGATATAATCCAGGCTATAGTGCTTGGATCAGCTGAACGCTTGCAGGCATTTTGTCGGGGTGTGCAGGGTGCTTCGCCAGTGGACAGTCATGTGGCACCTGTTCCTGCTCCTATGCCCGGTTACGCCTATCCGGTTATTATGGCCGCGGGCACTTTTATACAGGGGGCTTCGCTGGAGTTTACTGCTGATGCGCCTCTGCGAGAACCGTATATAGCCTATTTTCAGGGTGGACTTTCATTTCAATACACCAAAATAGGCTTAATGAAGGCGGCCGAGGAAATTTTACGGCGGTGATGACGAATGAATTTTAAACAATTGGAAGCTTTTGTCCGGGTAGCCGAACTGCAGAGTTTTACCAGAGCAGCCAGGCAGTTATATATGAGCCAGCCTGCTATTAGCTTTCAAATCAAAGCTTTGGAAGAAGACCTCAGTGTAACCCTTTTACAGCGCAGTGAAAGAAAAGTTGCTCTTACAGAGGCAGGACGGCTACTTTATCCTGAGGCGAAACAGATGTTGGGCCATTATAATAAAATCAAAGCGGGATTAGATGCGCTGCGAGGGCTGAAGGCCGGTCATATGATAATTGGTGCCAGTACTATTCCCGGAGAATACCTTTTGCCCGGTATTATCGGTTCTTTCCGGAGCAAATACCCCGGAGTTCGGGTGAACCTCCGCATTGCGGGTAGTGGTGATGTGCTCAAATGGTTGCAGGAAAGAGATATTGATTTAGGCGTGATAGGTGCCATTGGGGAGCAGGATAATGTGGAGTTTACTAAATGGCTTGATGATGAACTGGTACTGGTTGTTCCCCCAGGTCACCGATGGTCAGGAAAAACTATTGATATCTCTGAATTACTTGGTGAAAAGCTTATACTACGAGAAGAAGGCTCGGGTACACGAAAATCTATGTTCAATATATTGGAAAAACAAGGCCTTTGTATAGATGATTTAACAGTAGAAATGGAGCTGGGTAGTACAAGGTCGGTAATTAGCGCTGTACAGGCCGGTATGGGTATAGCCCTTGTTTCTAATTGGGCCGCCGCCGATATTATCGAAGCCGGTAAATTGGGGGAGACAAAATTAAAGGGTATTAACTTGACCCGTAGTTTTTATCTGGCTAGATATCATCCAGGTATTGCCAATTATGCTACTGATGCTTTTGTGGACATGTTAAAAGAATACAATGACGATTGCCATTAACATTATAAAAATTAAACTCCTTATTGCTTAGTTAATAAGGAGTTCTTAGTTTCGTTTAAAATTTTCTTACAAGACCAACAACTTTACCTAGTATCTGTACTTCTTTTACTAATATGGGTGATAGTCTGTAGTTTTCAGGTTGCAGCCGTATGTGGTCGTTTTCTTTAAAAAACCTTTTGATAGTAGCTTCATCTTCTATTAACGCGACGGTAATATCTCCGTTTTCTACACATGATTGACGTTTTACCAGCACCAGGTCCTTCTCCAAAATACCTGCTTCAATCATGCTGTCGCCTTTAACACTTAGCATGAAAAACTCGCCATGCCCGACAAAATCTAACGGTAAGGGGAACATATCATCGTAATTTTCTACGGCTAGTAAAGGGGTACCGGCTGCAACCTGACCCAGCACCGGAACGGAAACTATCTCCTTAAAGGGATTATCGTTATTGTGCATTACTTCAATGGCTCTTGGTTTAGCGGGGTCTCTTCTGAGCAATCTTCTTTCCTCAAGTCTGCGCAAGTAAGTATGTACAGTGGAACTTGACTTTAACCCTACGGCTTGCCCGATTTCTCTCACCGAAGGCGGATATCCTTTTTTACGTATGTTATATTGGATAAACCTTAAAATTTCACTCTCACGTTTACTCAGGTTATCTTTCAATATATAACAGCACCTTTCCAAATATATAACAATTATATCATAAATCAATGGCAAGTAAACATGTGTTCGTAAAGAATAAATTTAATTTCTAGGAGGGTTTAATTTAAAATAGTCCAATTTATCAAAAATAGAGTTCTACGTGGGATCTTAAAAGGTAACTATCAATACAAAACATTATTATAGGCATTTACCTGAGGGAGCTAAACTTAATTAAATAAGCGGTATTTTTTAATGAGAAAATATGTTAAAATTTAACTAATATGGTATGATTAACAGGGTTAGCATAAAGACATTAAATATTACGGTTATTTTATCATTGGACAACCTTGTCAAACGAGGAGGGAAACATCATTAAGTCAATTAATGTGAACAATATATCACAAGCGGTGGCCAAACTTTGTATAGATGCTAATTATTTTCTAGGACAGGATATGATAGATGCTTTGCAAAATGCGTATGATCAGGAAATTTCTCTGACCGGTAAAGAAATTTTAAAGCAAATTATGGATAATGCTGTTGTGGCTAAGTCGGAAGAAGTTCCTATGTGCCAGGATACCGGTTTTGCAGTAATCTTTGTGGAGTTGGGGCAGGATGTACATATTGAGGGAGGTTCCCTGGAAAATGCTATCAATGAGGGTGTGCGCAGGGGATATACTGATGGATACTTGAGAAAATCTATTGTTGGACATCCGCTGGAGCGGGAAAATACTGGTGATAACACACCTGCTGTGGTATACTATAAATTAGTACCAGGTGATAAATTAAAAATAACCGTGGCCCCTAAAGGGGGCGGCAGTGAAAACATGAGTGCCATTAAAATGCTGAAACCTGCTGAAGGGCTAGAAGGGGTTAAGCAGTTTGTACTGGATACTGTCTTGGCAGCAGGATCAAATCCATGCCCACCGGTTGTTGTCGGCGTAGGTATTGGCGGTACGTTTGAAAAAGCAGCCATGTTATCCAAAGAGTCTTTATTGAGGGCGGTGGGAACACCAAACCCCAGGCCGGACATAGCCGATTTGGAAAAAGAATTGTTAATTAGCATAAATAATCTGGGTATTGGGCCGCAGGGTCTAGGTGGCCGTATTACAGCGTTAGCCGTACATGTGGATGTTTATCCCGCTCACATTGCCAGCCTGCCGGTTGCGGTTAATATCAATTGCCACGCAAACAGGCATAAAGAAATAATTTTATAAGGCAGTGGGGTGAAAATGTTCAATGTCTGAAATCAAACTAATTACACCTGTTACCGATGATGTAATTAAAAAACTACGTATTGGCCAGAAAGTACTATTAAATGGTGTTTTATATACCGGCCGTGATGCGGCACATAAAAAACTGGTGGAATTACTTGACAGTGGTAAAGGATTACCAATAGATTTGCAGGGGCAGATAATTTATTACGTGGGACCATCTCCCGCCAAGCCTGGCCAAATTATCGGATCAGCCGGGCCTACCACCAGCGGCAGAATGGATTTATATGCTCCCAAACTAATTGCCCTGGGTTTAAAAGGCATGGTTGGAAAGGGTAAGCGTTCACCCGATGTAATCAAGGCCTTAAAACAGTATAATTCAGTATATTTTGCTGCTGTTGGTGGTGCAGCCGCTCTTATTAGTAAAAGTATAAAGAAATGTGAAGTAGTTGCTTACCCGGAACTGGGACCGGAGGCGATATACCGCTTGGAAGTTGAAGATTTTCCTGTAATTGTAGTTAACGATACCCTCGGTGGGGATTTATATGAAGAAGGCACTAAAAAATACGCGATTAGTTAAAAGTAAAAAATAACGGGAGGATTGATGTGAAATTATTTGAGCACATGGGCAAGGATCTTTTTTCATCCTTTGATATAACTGTACCCCGGGGTAGAATAGTGACTGATCCCGGCGAGGCAGCTAAAGTGGCCCTAGAAATTGGTGGCCCTGTGGTTGTGAAGTCTCAAATCCTGGCCGGGAAAAGGGGCAAAGGCGGTGGCATTAGGTTTGCCGACAGTCCTGATCAGGCCAAGGAAGCAGTTTCCCAGGTGTTAGCAATGGTTTTAAACGGTCATAAAGTAGTTAAGGTGTTGGTGGAGGAGAAAATTAGAATTGATCTGGAATTGTACTTGGCCATCACTGTCGACGGTGAAGCTAAAAAACCGTTAATTATTGCTTCTGCCCAGGGGGGTATGGAAATTGAGTTAGTGCCAGATGAATACATAGTAAAAAAACACATTGATATAAGTATGGGAGTGTACCCATTTTTAAGCAGGGAAATTTCCAGGCGGTTGGGACTTACCGGACAAGTTAGCAAAGATTTTAATCATGTGTTGACCCAACTATATAAACTATTCCGGGAAAAGGATGCTGAACTGGTGGAAATTAACCCGCTGGTAGTTAGTGACGGTAAACTAATTGCCGCAGATGCTAAAGTAACTATAGATGACGATGCGCTGACCCGGCAAAAGGATTTACCATGCGTTGAGGAACGTACCGCTATTGAAAAGCAAGCCCATGACCTTGGGCTTGCATTTGTTGAACTTGACGGTAATATTGCCGTTATGGCCAATGGGGCAGGGATGTCTATGGGTACTTTGGATACCCTGTCCTACTATGGCGGTAAGCCGGCTAATTTCTTGGATGCTGGTGGTGGCACCGGTATGGAAGGTACCGCAAAAGCCATCGAATTGTTGCTGCAAACTGATCCCAAGGTTATCTTTATTAATATTTTTGGTGGTATTACACGCTGTGACGATGTGGCCAATGCTCTTATCCAGGTTAAAAAGGCTAGAGGGATCCCTGTACCTGTAGTTATCCGGTTAGTTGGTACCAATGAGGAAGAAGGAATCAGGATACTTAAGGAAAACGGTATAACAGCTTATAAAACAATGCAGGAAGCCGCAGCCAAGGCCGTTGAAATAGCCAACAATGCCAATTAACGTGTCTGGTAAAGGAGTGTCTATATATTGGCCATAATTATCAATGAAAAGACCAATGTTATTGTCCAAGGGATTACTGGTAGCCAGGGTAGGTTTCATACCCGTCAAATGCTTTTTTATGGCACCAAGGTTATAGGCGGTGTTTCCCCCGGCAAAAGCGGGCAAGAAGTGGAAGGTGTACCGGTGTATGATACTGTTTGTGCTGCCTGTGAAGAGCAGCAGGTGGATGCCTCAGTTTTATTTGTAAATGCAGCTGCAGCTAAAGATGCGGCATTTGAGGCAATTTCAGCAGGTATTAAAGTACTGGTTATCATTACCGAGCATATACCCGTGCATGATGAAATGGAGATTGTTGATTTTGCACGCTGCAAGGGAACCGCTGTGGTGGGCCCCAATACTTTTGGTATTGTATCATCTGGAAAATGTAAAATAGGTATTCCTCCCAACCAGTTCTTTGTTGAGGGCCCTGTTGGTTTAGTAGGCCGCAGTGGAACCCTGACTTACGAAATTGTGAGTAACCTTACAGCCAATGGTTTAGGCCAATCCACGGTAGTCGGCCTAGGTGGCGATAGGATAGCGGGGCTTTCTTTTGTGGATATTTTAGAAAAGTTTGAAAAGGATTATTGCACTAAAGCAGTAGTTTTAGTAGGAGAAATCGGCGGCAACGCCGAGGAAGAAGCTTCACAATACATTAATAAGATGACCAAGCCAGTGGTAGCTTATATTGCCGGAAAGAGTGCTCCTCCAGGTAAACGTATGGGACATGCCGGTGCTATCATTGAAAGAGACAAAGGAACCTATATAGGCAAAGTGGAAGCTTTGCAAGCTGCGGGTGCCAAAGTAGCTACTCTGCCCTTTGAAGTGACTGATTTACTTTGCCAGGTGCTTAAATAACTCCTGGTTGTCTGTAAAGGAGAATATGGTTCTCTTTGCCAGAGGACTTTGTTAACAATGAGGATGTTTGTGGTAATTGCTTGATTAAGGCAAACCACTTTTAGTCACCAGTACACAGTCTTTTACAGGTTAAATTTAGAGTAAGATTGTCAGTGCTAAAAAAAGGTTAACATAGTGAATGGTGATTTAATTAGCCGATAGAAAAACCGGGCGTTGAGCCGTTGGTATGTACAAAAATTGCCTGACTTATCCCAAGATCAGCTGGTGATACGCAGGTTTGATATACAGGTTTTAATTGTATGAACGCGAATATAGGGGGTTTGCTAAAGAATGAGTATGCAGGAAAAGCTTGAACAACTGCAGGTACTGAGAGATAAAGTACAGTCCGGCGGCGGTGAAAAAAAGATTGCCAAACAATACGCAGTAGGCAAAAAAACAGCTAGAGAAAGAATCAACTATCTTTTTGATCCGGATACTTTCAGGGAAATTGATGTTTATACTGGGGATTCCATCAATAACCCGAGTGAAGGTGTAGTTACCGGATATGGTTTTGTAAATGGCCGAAAAGTATACATTTATGCACAGGACTTTACAGTAAACGGTGGTTCACTAGGCATAATTCATGCTCAAAAAATTTGCAATGTAATGGATTTGGCCTTGAAGATGGGTGCACCGATAATTGGTTTGAACGATTCCGGTGGGGCAAGAATCCAGGAGGGTGTGGCTGCTTTAAATGGGTATGGGGAAATATTTTTCCGCAATACTATTGCTTCAGGGGTCATCCCTCAATTATCAGTTATCATGGGGCCATGTGCCGGGGGTGCTGTTTACTCACCCGCTTTAACGGATTTTATATTTATGGTTGATGGCACTTCTCAAATGTTTATCACCGGTCCGCAGGTAATCAAGGCTGTCACAATGGAAGAAGTTTCCATGGAACAATTGGGTGGTGCTTTAACCCATAACCAAACTAGTGGTGTGGCTCACTTTATGGGTGAGGATGAAGAACACTGTTTGGATATGGTTAAACAACTATTAAGCTTTCTGCCATCCAATAATCTAGAGGAGCCTCCTTGTTATGCTGTCAGGGAACCGGAAGTTGACCAGGAAGAACTGCTCAATATTGTTCCAGATAAACCTAAGAAGCCCTATGACGTAAAGAAAATTATTAATGCCATAGTCGATGACAGCCAATTTTTGGAAGTATTACCACTGTATGCTAAGAATGCGGTTGTTGGTTTTGCAAGAGTCAATGGTCAATCTGTAGGTATTATTGCTAACCAACCGAGTTTTATGGCTGGATCTCTGGATATTAATGCGTCAGATAAAATAAGCCGCTTTATCCGGTTCTGCGATGCTTTTAATATCCCACTGGTTACTTTTATGGATGTGCCCGGATTCTTACCCGGTACGGCCCAGGAATTCGGTGGTATAATAAGGCATGGTGCCAAGGTGCTATATGCTTATTCTGAAGCCACGGTGCCCAAAATTACCGTCATATTACGCAAAGCCTATGGTGGTGCCTACATAGCCATGTGTAGCAGTTCGTTGCGGGCGGATATTGTTTATGCATGGCCCACTTCAGAAATTGCGGTTATGGGTCCTGAGGGCGCGGTTAATATTATTAACCGTAATGAAATTACAGACGCCAAAAATCCAGAAGAAGAAAGAGACCGCCTTGTGCAAGAATACCGGGACAACTTTGCTAACCCATATGTAGCCAGTTCCCGGGGTTATGTGAGTGAGGTTATTGACCCGCGGGATACCAGGGTCAAGATTATAGACGCCTTGGATATGTTGAGTTGCAAACGGGAATATCGGCCCCGTAAAAAACATGGCAATTTACCCGTTTAGAGGGCAGGCGATAACCCACTTTGAAAGATATGTCAACAATATGTCAACAATTATGAGACTGGTTAAGTGGAGGGACTAGATAAATGGGGGCACTAACCAAGGATGGTTCTAAACTAACCGTTGATCCCAAAATCGTGGCAGCTATTACGGCTGTACTAGCGGTAGGGGGATATTTAAATCCCGGTGACCGTGTGGTCGGAATTACAAAATATAACGGGCAAATGGATCCCTGGAAACATTCAGGGATGGTTGAAATAATGACGGGCAGAGATTATAGCCTTAAGTAATAAGGGATTGCTGCAAAAAAGTCTTGGCCCTGTGTTATAGCTTTTAGCAGCTCCATTTCCCAATCTAGGGGAGGTATTTAATAAATGAAAAAATTTAAGGTTGTGGTCAACGGTGAATCCTTTGATGTGGAAGTTGAAGAGTTGGCTACCATAACACAAGCGGGCTTACATGAAAATCTTTCTACAAAAGTGGCTCCGGTTGCTGTTTCTAAGAAAGCCAAAGCTCAGGTGCATGGGGCTAATGCGGTGACAGCCCCCTTGCCAGGCAATATTAATGATATAAAAGTAACTGTGGGTGACCAGGTTAATGCTGGAGATGTATTGATTATATTGGAAGCAATGAAAATGGAGAATGAAGTTAAAGCTCCTATGGACGGTAAGATAAAAGAAGTGCATGTACGGAAGGGTCAAGTAGTACAAAGCGGTGAATTGTTAATAGTAATGGCTTAATAACAAGATTACATTAATATAAAAAATATAAAACAAAACTTTTTTTAGATTTGTTAAAAAACAGGCCTATTATTTTGGGCCTGTTTTTTAAACATTTTTATATAATTGCTTAAATAAATTACCTAGCATTCAGAACGGTACTCTAGACTTTAATGGCGATTAGTCCTAATGAGTCGCAATGACTCTGCTTTATAACATATTTTTAGAAGGGCAGGGTATGTTTCTTGAGTAAATAAAATAACTAGTAACTTCCGATAATAGATATTATGTAAACTAAAAAATGAATACCACATTCCACATTCACTTCCCTTTAATCTTACTAGCCCTTGGATGAACACAGCACGTACGTTGGTGTCGCGTTGGCCTTCCCAAATGTGATGACACAGACTATTGACTCTTATGTAGGTCTAATAAAGTACAATAAATGAAATTCAATAAATGAAAAATGAAAATGAATGTAAGCTTTGACTTAATAAGCGTCATTTTAAGTCTTTCATGAGTGTTTCATAAGTAATGTATTCATTAGCGAAAAAAAAGAGTTTCCATTAAGTATATAACTATAGGAAACTCTAAAAGCGTTATGCAGTGTTATGTAAACTTGTATTTTACTTATCTTTCCTTATCGGGAAAACGCCGCCGTGAATGCGTTTGGCATCTGAGATGTTAAAGAAAACTTCCGGGTCGATTTTATTAATTACTTGCATGGCTTTGTTGAGGTCTTTTCGTTTAATTAATAAAAACAATATTATTCTCTCCCCGTCTCTTCCGCAACCAGTGACGCTGGTTACACCGAAACCTTCGTTGCGCATATTATTAATAATATCATTTACTCTAAGCATTGGTGGGAATATCTGAATGGATAAATACCCCATAGCCAACCGTTCTTCAATTAAACTGCCTATGTAGTTTCCGGTTGCGAAACCACCGGCATAAGCAATGACTTTACCCGGATCATTTAAGCCACCCTTTAGTACCTCATTTAATGCCAGTACAAATATGGATATTTCAAAAAAACCTATTACCGCTGCCAAGACACGTCGATCTCGCATCAACATTAATATGCGTATCACGTCCAGTGACATATCAATTACTCTGGCACCAAAAATAAATAAGTAACTGAATATTACCGGCCACCATTGTTCCATTGCCATCCGCTAACTATCCTCCATAAATTATGTTTGCTGCAGAACATGATTAGTAAAATAGGAACACACATTGTGTTCCTATTAAAAATTATATTTTTTAACAATAATTTAATTCAAATTGTGAAGCTTTAATTTATTATTACATTTTTGAATCACGTCGTAGTAATATTGTAATAGTTTTTGAGCACAGTTTTTTGAAGATATAGCTTCAGATTTTTTCATAGCATTTTGACTCATTGTATATCGTAAATTTTCATCACCTAGTAATAAATTTACTTTATCCACAAATTCACTAATATCTAAATTTGTTAAAAATCCGTCAACACCGTTTTCCACCATTTCGGAAACACCAAAAGCTTTCACTGCCACCGTTGGTAAACCTGCTGCTTTTGCCTCTCCCACTACCAATCCCTGGGTTTCGGTAACCGACGCAAAAACGAAAATATATGCACTATTGTATGCCTTGGCTGTTTCATCCCTGGATAATGTGCCAGTAAATATTACCTTTTCTAAGATGTCAAGTTCTTTTGCAATCTTAACCAACTCATCTTTTTCAGGTCCGTTACCTACCAGTACTAATTTGGTTTTCGGGAATGCTGCATTGATGTTTCCAAAGGTTTTTAATATAAATTCAAAATTCTTTTCTTTGCCCAGTCGGCCTACGGAGATTAATAATTTTTCGGAGGTATCTATATTAAATTTTTGGTAAAGCCAATTTTTTTCCTCAGTTCTAAAGCTGTTGATATTAATACCGGTGGGTAAAGCTTTTATTTCGGTGCTAACTCCCCATGCTTGCAAGTGTTCGCCAATTATACCGGTGGGTACGATCACCAAATCACAGTGGTTACAAAAATCGGCACAAAATTTCTTAGTAATCTTTTTTGTAAAATTCTGTCCAATAGGTACGTAATGAACATATTGGTCGTAAAGCGTGTGAAAAGTAAAAACCAATGGTATGTTCAATTTTTTAGCGTAATGTGCCCCCAAACGTCCCAGTAAAAAAGGTGAATGGACGTGAATAACATCTAGCCCAATTTTCTTTAAGGTGGAGTGTAGTCGTATTGAAAATGGTAGAGCAAGAGCATAATCATGATTTGTTGGAGCAGGTATGGAAGAAAATCTAAATACACCGTCTTCTTCCAATTGCTCTTGATGATGATTGGGATATTCGGGTGCAAAAATAAATACTTCGTGACTCTGGGTTCGTAGTTCATCGGAAAAAGTTTCAATTGAACGTACCACGCCACTGGTATAAGGCCGGTAACTGTCTGTGAAGATACCTATTTTTAGGCTCAAAGATTAGTCACCTCCGGATATAACAGCTGGCTGTCAGCAGCGTGCCAATAATAATTCATTCTTTTAATGCGCCAACCATCACTTGTGTTATGTAAAATAAACACTCCCTTACCTGTTTGTATGTCATTCGTTGTAATATCAGTTTCTTTTAAGGATGCTATGATTATGGCGATATTTCCATTATTATAAACAATATGACACTTTTCTATAAAAGTCAAGCTGTACCAATCCGTACTGATTTCTTTGTATTGTTTCATTGATTGTGTGATATTTTCCAGCGCCGGATTTTCATAAAACTTTCTGAGTTCCACCTGGTAATCCAGTTGGTCTGACCACCATTCATATTCTACCGCTTGCTTGACTAACTGAACTATACTTTGATTATCAGCATATGAATATACTGTTTGCTGACTAACAGCACATTGGACGTTGGAACAGTATAGAGATAGAAATAGACTAAGTATGAGCGGAATTATAGTTTTCATAAGCAAAGCAATTGCCTCCCTTAATATGGAAATACAAGTATATAATACCATATTATGTAAGCAATTGCTTGATCATTTTGTATGTTTTAAACTTTTTTACATGCCTCTGGCGCTTTCTGGCCTTAGGGGTATAGTTCCCGGTTGGGTTATGGCCCGGTCCAGTATAGCTATCAGGGCTTCTTTATCCCTATTTAATACTCCGCGGAGCGGCAGGTAATTTGTTGCATGGTTGCATCTAAAAATACAGTTCTTTAAATCCAAATTTTCTAACAGGTATTTCATTTCTCTAAACATTTGCATAGTATCAGGTACTGTAAATTTGCCCTGCTGTATTTGGCCATATAAGACTGTATGAGGAAGTGGCATTAGCGTTAGTGCACTGAGATAAGTTGGGTCTATAGCAGTAATGATTTTACCGGTTTCACTGGCGTGCTCCTCCCATAACTCAGTACCTCCAAGACCAGTGATGATGGTCACCGATAGTTCAAAGCCTGCTTGTAGAGCCTTTCTACCGGCTTCTACCATTTCCTCGGCGGTTACTCCTTTATGAACAGCTTTGAGTATATTATTACTGCCGCTTTCTACACCCAAATACAACATCTTGATATTACTGGCGCGAATTTGCTTGAGTTCGTCTAGAGATTTTTTCAGGATATCCTTGGGACCGGCATACATAGCAATTCGTTCCAGACCTGGGAATTTTTTATCCAGGTAAAATGCGGTTTTTAAGATTAAGGGTGTGTCTGCAGCCAAAGCATCACCATCGGCTAAAAAAACTCTTTGGACACCCCTCAGATGTGCACAGGAATCAATATCATTTTTTATTTGTTCCCATGTTTTACTGCGGTATGGTTTGCCCTTATACAGGCCGCAAAAAGTGCAGGCATTATGTCTACATCCTATGGTAAGCTGAAATATAAGGCTGTAAGCTTCACTGGGTGGTCTATAGACTGGTGGTTCTAGATGCATAATATCTCCCCTCTAATTAGTATTAATCACCAAGGCAAATGCCTAGCTGTCTAGCTACTCGGACCAGTTCCCCGTCTACGGGTACTTTATGCAATTCGCCGATGGCCTGTTCCAATGGGACATGCTCAATAAGCTGTCCCTTGAGACATACCATATTGCCGAATTTACCCTCGCCGACTAAATTGACTGCAGCTGTACCATAACGAGTGGCCAGGATGCGGTCATAGGCTGTGGGTGACCCGCCCCTTTGCAGGTGCCCCAGCACGGTTACCCTGGATTCTTTGCCGGTAGCGGTTTCAACGGCCTGTGCTATAACGTTGCCGATACCGCCCAAGCGAATGGGATCGAAGCTATCTTCAACATGTTTATTGACTACCATATCTCCACCGACGGGTTTGGCACCTTCGGCAACCACGATGATACTGAATTTTTTATTTCCTCTGGTGCGGGCATTGATCTTATTTACTATAATATCCATATTATAAGGTATTTCTGGGATTATTATAACGTCAGCTCCTCCCGCCAAACCTGATGCTAGCGCTATCCACCCGGCGTAACGGCCCATTACTTCCAAGACCATTACCCGGTGATGGGATTCAGCTGTAGTATGGAGTTTGTCAATAGCTTCTGATGCTGTGGTGAGAGCAGTATCAAAACCAAAGGTTTGATCAGTAGCTGAAAGGTCGTTGTCAATAGTTTTCGGAACTCCTATAACTTTTAATCCTTTATCCTGTAATTCTTTACCAATGGCCAGACTGCCGTCACCGCCTATTACGATGAGCGCATCTATACCGTGGATGCTGATGTTTTCAAAAACCCGGTCCGATACATCGGCAAAGGTTTTTTCATTACCTTTAACCACGGGGTAATGAAATGGATTATCACGGTTGGTGGTGCCCAGAATGGTACCACCCCTGGGCAGTATGCCCACTACGTCAATCTCGGTCAACTCTCTGGCCTGATTTTTGATTAACCCACCAAAGCCGTTTTCAAAACCAACGACGGTCATTTGATATTCCCGTATGGCGGTTTTAACAACCGCGCGAATTACCGCGTTTAAACCTGGCGCATCGCCTCCCCCGGTCAAAACTCCAATTCGTTTAGCAACTGATTTAGCCATATATAAACACCCCCTTATATTATACTAGCGATAAATTGTTCAATGCTGGCGTTTACTTGCTGAGGTTTTTCTAACATCATCATGTGACCGGCTTGTTCGATAATTTGCAGTTGGGAGTTGGGGATATTATTTGCAAGATATTGGCTGCATTTGGGCGGTTTTATAGGATCTTCCGTGGCCCCGATAACCAGTGTGGGTGTATCAATGTATTTAATCCGTTCCATATAATCGAACCCATCGCAGAATAAAAAATCATGGTAATATACGGTATCTATCCCAGCCTGTTTGAATACTTCGGGGTTAGCAGCAGCACTATTGGTAAAGGTTGTGAATTCGGGAAATGATTTACCGGAGGCGAAAATGTCCATAATGGCGGGTGTTACTCGCATTCGGGCCCCGGTGCCAATTAAAATCAATCCGCTTAGTTTATCGGGAAAACGAAGGGCAAAGTCCAAAGCAATGGCTCCGCCCATTGAGTGGCTGGCTAAAACAAACTTTGTACCCAATACCCGCTCGGCAAAGTCATATAAAAAATTACTGTAACCCTCAAGTTTGTCAAATGTTTCGCCTTCTGAATCACCATGCCCCGGTAGGTCAACGGCTATAGTTAAAAATTTTTGTCCTAGTTCGGCGGTTTGCTGGGTCCAATGTTCATGACTGCCGCCTGCGCCGTGAATAAAGATAATAGCGCATTTACAAGCTTGCTTAGGGATCCCGGCGTCATAATAAAATATTTTACTATCGATAACAACTTTAGGCAATGTAATTCCTCCATAATAAAAAAGCCACCGGCAACCTTACAACCGGTGGTATATAAGATAAATTTTAACTGAAACCGGTCTCTAGTGTTCAGGGAAAAGCTACCTTTTAGTCTACCTCATGAAGGCATAAAATTAATCACTTGGACACTAGCCTAAAGTATTTCAGTGATGAACTTCGTATGATTGAACGGGCTTTTTATCTTCTCCTGTGAATTTACCCCATTTTAGTGCAAAGGCGTAACAAAGGGCCGCCATAGCGATAGTAGTTACTATGCCAAATATTATTCCCTGCCACCATTGTCCAAAAAACATGTTATACTCATCTCCTTTCTAAATTTATTATAATGTTATTCCGCTTTTGCGGACATGTCATTTAAGGTTTCCCTTAGTTTGCCAATTGCTTCACCATAGCCAGCCCAGTCGCCATTTTTTAATTTGCTTTGGGCTTCATTGTATAGATTGTTCGCTGTGTCTATCAAATCTTTAATTGTCGTCGTTGACGGTTCATTTGTGGTGGGTGCTTGCTCCTCATCCTGTTCATGAAGTGTGGTATCATTCAGCGCAGTTCCAAATATTTTGTTTAAAGCTATGTCCAGAGTTGGTTCCATGATAATTTTGTCATTATGGGCTACGATTACCCGGCGCAATTCCGGCATTCTGCTTTGTTCAGATTGCAAATATAGCGGCTCCACATAAAGTAAAGAGTCCTTGACCGGTATAACCAGCAGGTTTCCCCTGATTACTGATGAGCCCCCCTGATCCCACAGGGTCAGCTGCTGTGAAATTAGAGTATCCTGGTCAATACGGGCTTCTATTTGCATCGGACCGTACACTAATTCCTGTTTAGGGAACTCATATACGATTAGCTCGCCGTAATTGGGTTGATCTGATCTGGCAGCCATCCAGCCAATCATATTTGTTTTGTTATTAGGCGTGAACGGCATAATTAAAACATATTCTGATTTTTCATTTTCCGGCAACCTAATTATATTATAATAAGGTTCCATCAATACTTCTTCATTATAAATTTTTTCAGTAGGTACGTTCCATTTGTCCTCTTGATTATATAATACTTCAGTATTTGTCATATGGTAAATGGTATATTTTGCCGCTTGAATATTAAAAATGTCTTCGGGATAACGGATATGCTCCCTTAAATCCTTTGGCATTTCACTAATTGGTTTAAAAACTCCAGGAAATATTTTAGAGTATGTTTTAATAATCGGGTCCTTGGCATCGGCTACATAAAAATCCACCTGTCCGGTATAGGCGTTGACAACCACCTTTACCGCATTGCGGATATAATTATTCCCGCCCTTGAAAGGTTCGGAATAAGGGTACATGTCTGATGTGGTATAAGCATCCCACATCCAGTGCAAAGCACCGGCATCATCAACCACTATATACGGATCACTGTCGTAATTAAGAAAAGGGGCTAGTTTTGGTACTCTTTCTTTGATATTTCGGTAATACAGTATTTGGCTACTATTATTCAGATCGCTGGCCAGTAGCATTTTATAGTCAGAAAAGGCCAGGGCAAAAATTGCTTTGCGCAAAAATCCATTTACCTTAACACCTTTTTTGCCTTCATAGGTGGTATAAGCGTTTTCGGTGCCTACAGGGTAGTCAAATTCCTCGGCTTTTGTGTTTACCAGCACATAATTATCCGTTAGCTCGCCAAAATATATCTCTGGCTGCGTTACCTCTTTGTCTATGGTGCTGGTTGGTGGAATGTTCTTGATAAATAGATCTGGTAATCCTTCTGAAGTCATTTTATTGACGGGGTTCATTGTTATACCATAACCGTGGGTGTATTTAAGTCGCTGGTTAATCCATGTTTTAGCCGTATCCGACAATTGTGCCTGATCAAGCTCTCTGGCTGCCAGCATGACCTGCCGGTATTCTCCATTGATTAAATAACGGTCGATATCAATATTTTTCAGCTCGTAATATGGTCTGATCCCTTGCAATTGTTGATAAGTTTCTTGCAGAGGTCGCCAATCCCAAAGTCTTATGTTGTTAACTGTATCCCGGTTGTTTTCTATATCAGCGCTGTTAAGGACCTGACCCGCAGGGAATTTTTTTGTATCCACTTGATCCAGGTTATATGCCATACGGGTATATTTTATAGAATTGGCAATGTATGGCGTCTCTTTGTTCAGCTCATTTGGTTTAACTATAAGATTTTGAATTAACGATGGATATAAGCCGCCTAAAATTATTGATGCCAAAAACAAAGCACCTATGCTGTAAAGGATTAGTTTAAACCGACGCATAAATAAATTGATGATGATAACCAGGGCAATGATCAGAGCGATGAAAAAAAGCGCTTTATAAGCCAGCAGCCGGGCATGAATATCTGTATAACCTGGTCCGAAGGTAACACCGTTGCTGGAATATAAAAGCATGTATTGCTCCAACCGGTAACCCCAGGCACGAACTACGAAAAATAATGCTGCTAAAAACGAAAGATGTAGCCTGGCCGGCAGGGAGTTAAAAAGTTTGCCCAGTCCATCATTGCCGGTTCCTGCCAGGGAGTATACTATTGCTACTATGAAAGCGGATAGAATAATAAACAAGGTTAATAGCTTGTACAGAAATTGGTAAAAGGGCAAGCTAAAAACGTACTTGCCTATATCATTATTAAAAATAGGATCAGTAATTCCAAAGGCGGTGCTATGCAGATATTTTTGAAAGATAACCCAATCACCGGTTACAGACGTGCTGATGAATATAGCAAAAGCGGTACTTATGGCCAAGTAGGTAAGGGTAAGAAGACGCGGAGTTAAATACTTATTCATAGGTGACTGGTAAATAGTAATGATATCATCATCAGTATGATTAACCTGACGAGCATTGATGCTCTGGAGTACCGGTTTTCTGGATAACATTAAATTAATGAAAATGAATAAAAATGCTGTTAAGCCAACCAATGCACGCAGGCCTAATTCGGATAGCAATATGGTTGTAAATGTATTACTATAACCAAGAGACTGGAACCACAGCCAGTCAACATAAAGGTTGGCACCCCACTTGGCCACTAGCAAGAATATCACTAAAACTGTGATTAATATTATTGTTAGCCACTTAACGCCGTTTTGCAACAAATCCCCTCCTTAATTTATTGAAACAATTTATTGAAGCTAACGATTGCCAGTTATACAATTAACCAAATTGGTGCTACATTGGTTTTACTCCTTTTCTAGTATCATCCGCCTCATGGCGTATTTTGGCTTCACATTGCTGGCAAAAAGAAGGTGTCTTTTGGGGCATATCTTCGTCATCATCATCAAGGAAAGGGTTTTTACTATCTGCTGTGATCTGCTCTGGATCAAACATTTTACCGCACATAATACATTTTTTCATAGTCATTTAGCTCACCTCGGGTCTAGTCATGTTTATAATAACATAGTATTCTCCGCCGTATGTATGATTCCTGCCTGGTTTATAGCATGCCAATGAAAACATCACAAACGGCACTTTGACTATTTATAACTATTAATAAGATATAAATAAAATGTCAAGGCAATGGTTTCCGAACTTGTCCACTGTTTTGATAAGGTTTAAGCGCAGTTTGGTGAAAGAGCAGGTTTAAGTTGCTTAATTATATCATTATTGGGCTTGATACATAGGTTTATTACGATTTCTTATATATGAAAATAGTGTTATATAAGGATGTTCATGTTCATATGCCCAAGAGCACTTTATATGCATGATATTTTGTCGGCGGTATGTAAATAGCCGGTTACTTCTACCTATTGAAGTCGGGTTACTTTTCCATGGCCAATTCAACTAATTTGCCTACAAGTGTTTCAAATGATATCCCAGCTGCTCTGGCTGCATCGGGGAAAAGGCTGGTTTCAGTCATGCCGGGTATGGTATTCACTTCTAAAATGTATGGATGGCCAGCCCGGTCAACCATGAAATCAACTCGGGATAGTCCCCTACATCCAATAGCCAGGTAAGTTTTGTACGCCAGGTCTTTTATTGTTTGCTGTACACTATCTGGTAGGCGGGGAGGAATAATATGATTACTAAGTCCCACGGTGTATTTAGCAGTATAATCGTAGACCCCTGTGGACGAAAAAATTTCAATCAAAGGTAATACTTCGGGTTTTTCATTGCCTAGAACCGAGGCAGTTACTTCTATACCGTCCACCATTTTTTCCACCAGTATAGTGGAATCATATTGGAAAGCTTGCTCTATGGCGCTGTCAATATCGTTTTCGTGATGAACAAATGAGATACCAATGGTGGATCCCTGGGTGGGTGCTTTGATTACTACAGGCAAACCCATAGACATAAATTGATCGTTAAAACTACCTGGCGGATTATTGCTGTACTCGCTGCGTGATACTGTAAAAAAATCGGGAGTGGGCAGCCCCTCGTAAGTCAATATTCTTTTGGTAGCAATTTTATTTATGGCAATGGCACTTGCTAATACATGCGAACCAGTATAAGGTATATCCAGCATCTCCAGGAGACCTTGAATAGTGCCATCCTCACCATATTTGCCATGTAGGGCGATAAAGGCCAGTTGTATTTGCTGGCTTTTCAAATTTTCCACTATGTTGTTATCTACATCAATTTTTATTGCATCATAACCATTGGATAGTAATGCATGATAGATTGCTTCCCCGGTACGCAATGAAACTTCCCTTTCCGCCGAACGCCCGCCCAGTAAAACACCGATTTTGGGGCTCATTTAGCCACCTCCGAGATAGTAATTGTTTATATATATTCGGTTGGGTTTGTAAAAATCCTTTATGCGCCACATATTTCCCTTGACTGACCGAAAATATTATTTTATAATAACTTTTGTTACGGTAGTTGAGTTAACTTTAGGGGAGTAGCTCAAGTGGTAGAGCAACGGTCTCCAAAACCGTGGGCTGCGGGTTCAAGTCCTGTCTCCCCTGCCAGTAATCCCAAGGCTTTAGGGCTTTGGGATTTTTTATTTTTACCCCCAGTAAATAGATTTTAGAAAGATATGTTTTTTTTGGATAGATTTCACACATTTTTCCCTGTTGCTAAATGTACTCTCCAAAAACTTTGGAAACCATTTTGTTATAGTATGGATATTCATGTAACAAACAAAGGGTTATTTTCGGTGAAAAAAATATTCATTCTCCCAAGTTATTGTTGTTACTAAGCCAATAATACAATAGAAGGCATCCGTGGTAAAAATTGAGTCTTTTAAGTAAACTTTCAGGCACCATTAAGGGTGGATTTATTTTGTTTCGTTATACTTATAGTGTAAACACGATGACATTATCAACCTTCTCATTTAATCATTTATTTAATTTACCTCCGGTAAGCCACCGATAACCCGGTGGTAATTTTTTTTGACTAAATACTCAAAGAATTAACCATTGCCAGGACCGCATACCAAAACAACAACAACATAACCTTAGCTTGGATGAATGTATTAATGGCTTATGGTGCTGGATGTGGTGGAGAAATTGGTACCAATTGTGGTTACGGAAGTGGCAGTTTAATTCTTTTTCTGATTCTCATTTTGCTAATATATGGGATGGGATTTCGCGGAGGAGTATGCTAATCTAACGCAAAGCGCTCCGGAAGGGGCGTTCTGTTTTCCTTGGAACTGAGTAATAATGCTCGCAAGGTTTGGAATATAACCCTGCACTCCCCTGCCCCTGATATTTAAGTATTAAATCTTACATAAAATGTTGTCCCAGTGGAACCAGTCTCTATATTTATTCTGACATTATGTTTTTGAGCAATACTATAGCATACAGCAAGCCCTAAACCTGTACCGTCTTTTTTTGTAGTGAAAAAAGGAGTGCCGATTTTTTTAGGCACTACAGGGGCTATCTCTTTGCCATCATCCTTCACGGCTAGTACAATTTCTTCCTTTGTCATAATTGTTCTTATATTCATACTTCCACCGGGGGACATTGCCTGCAACCCGTTTCGAACAAAATTTAGAATTAACTGACGGATTGCTTCATTGTCCAGGGGGATTTCCAAAACTTTCTCTAGTTCATATGTATATTCATTTCAGAAATTATAGCGTCCGCTTGGATTAAAGGGAATAATTTTCAACTATTTCCTTAAGGCTTTGCTTTTTGAATTCAATAAACTTATCTTTTGCCAAGGAAAGAAAATTTGTAATAAGCTTCTAATGCAATCAAATTTTCCGGTCTGTCATCAACCAGTAATATATTTATTTTTTGATCACTCATATGAATCCCCCGATTTAAAAATAGATTAATTTTAAACTTGCGATATATTTTTTCTTTTATATTTACATTATCATAGCAGTTAACCACATCAGAGAAATCAATTGTCTCCTTATTGCCTGTTGCTTGACTATGTAAGTCGGAAATAGGCAAATGAAACCATTCATTGTTAAGGCTGAAAAAGTCATGTTTTTGGCGGGTCCCTGAGGTAATCCAGGGCTTAGCACTAGGCGCCGAAGGGGAGCCTTGACAGCCCTTTAAAAGGGTTGTGGTACAATATTAATCTGACGGAAGGCAACGATGTTACATGTTTTCGGAGTCGTCTGTCGGTATTTTACACACATTACAGTCTTTAGGGCTGTCAAGGCCGCCGTCTATCATGGAAAGTTTATTTCCCCGCGATTTAATAATGCGAATATCTGAAGAAAGGATATAACTATGATTTTAGAAAGTATGTCTTGACAACGGAGTGTGGTATAAGTCACCGCACCACCTATTTATACAACCAAACCTTTATTAAAGATAAAAGTTGCTTTAAATTTACCGGTTTGCTAATGTAATCGGATGCTCCCGCATTAATGCATTTTTCCCGATCATACTTCATAGCTTTGGCAGTCAGGGCTATTATAGGTAACGTTTGATATTTAGGTATTTGACGGATATATTGCATAGCCTCATAGCCATCCATTTCGGGTAACATAATATCCATTAGCACAAGATCAATATCTGGATTTTCCTGCAAGGTTTTAATTCCATCTTTTCCGTTTTCAGCAAATAATACATCCATCTTATGATTTTCAAGTATAGCGCTTAGGGCAAAAACATTCCGCATATCATCATCCACTATTAATATCTTCCGCCCCTCCAGTAGACTCTGGGTCTGTTCTATTTCAGGCTGATTTACATCATCTCCTGATAGTTCTTCTAACTCAATGGCCACCTCACTTACTGCTACTTCTTTGGTCGCATCGCCAGCTACATTAAGAGGTAAAAATAATGTAAAAGTGCTGCCTTTACTTTCCTGGCTTTCTAACCTGATAAAGCCACCCATCAGCTCGGCAATTTTTTTGGAAATGGATAAACCCAAGCCTGTACCACCATACCTGCGGTTAGTTGTTCCGTCTGCCTGCTGAAATTCCTCAAATATTATGTCATGTTTTTCCTCGGGAATTCCGATACCCGTATCGATAACGGAAATAGCCAGCATAGGAGTACGAGTACGGGTAATACTCATTGGCGCATTTTTGATATGGAGAAGCACACTACCTTTTTCTGTGAATTTAAAGGCATTAGACAATAAATTTTTTAGAATTTGCCGTACTCTTTGTTCGTCGGTATAAATAACATCCGGCAGGTCATTATCGAGCTGTATAGAAAACTCCAGAGCTTTCATTTGGGCAACAGGAAGGTAGTTGCGTTTGGCAAAGTTTTCTATATCTATTAGCTTTACCTCAGCCGGGTAAACTTCCATTTTACCTGACTCCACCTTAGATAAATCCATGATGTCATTAATTAGATTTAAAAGATCCATTCCGGATGAAATAATTGTCTCCGCATACTCAACTTGTTTAACTGTAAGATTACCAGCATTATTCTCTGCCAATATTTGAGCAAGAACCAAAAGACTGTTAAGGGGCGTTCGTAGTTCATGCGACATATTGGTAAGAAAATTTGATTTATACTGTGAGCTTAAAGCCAATTCACGTGCTTGTTCTTCCAAAGAAAGCTTAACCTTTTCCAGCTCAACCGTTTTTTGTTTAGAATCTTTATACTGTTCCTCAAGCTTTTCGTTAAAAGTTTTTAATTCTTCTTGTTGGAGCTGTAGTTCTTCGGATTGGGTTTGCAGTTCTTCAGTGAAAATCTGAGATTCCTTAAGTAGTTTTTCTACCTGCATATGATTGGCTATACGATTGATTGCGATACCCATAGTGTTTAACACTCGGTGCAGCAATTCCACCTGTAAAGGGCTGAATTCGTCCAGCGAAGCCAGTTCCACTACGGCCAAAACCTCTCCGTTAAATTTAACTGGAAGAATAAGTATGCTTTTTGGAGACGCTGCGCCTAGTCCTGAAGCAACTTTAATATAGTTATCTGGGACTTGTTCAAGACGTATTTCTTGCTTTTCCAATGCACACTGTCCAACAAGTCCTTCTCCCAGTTGAAAATCAGGACAATCAATCTGACTGCTGCCAAAGGCATAGGTAGCTAGTTTTTTTAGGTATTTTTGTTCTTCCTTCTCCTCTAATAGGTAAATCACTCCATATTTTCCACCAGCCATTGGTGTTATCTTAGTAATTAATTCATCACAAAAAACCTTTATATCTTTTACGCCTTGAAACATTGTTGAAACTTCTTCAACGTTTGATTTTAACCAGCTTTGATCCTGTATTACTTTGTTATATTCTTTTTCCTGCTTAATCTGCTCTTCGAGGGCAGAGGCCATTTCGTTAAATGCCTTGGCAATCTCGCCAATTTCATCATTGGAGGTTATATTTATACGGGGTAAATTATCTGTTGAATCAAAGGATGAGATGCCGTTAATTACATCCGTTACTGTTTTTATATCACCGGTAATTTTACGCATTGATATGAATATTACTCCTAAACCAATAAACAATCCTAACGCTATAAGGGTTGTATACAATAGTATAGCCTGCCAGTATAAGGTTTCGGTCTGTTCAAGCGTATCCCTCATAACTTGTTCTTCAATTCCTACAATTTGATTAAGTATTTGAAACATTTCATCCCTAGAATCTTGAGCATCGAATAAAAGCTCAGTTGCATCATCATTACGCCCTTCTCTTACCATGGTTTCAATTTCTTTTTGAAGATCAATATAAAAATCAGACAATAATTTTAACTTTGATATCAATTGATTAGTCTGACTTGATTTTACTGATTTGTCCAGATCATTAACGGCTGATAATCCGATTTCCCTAGAGTCCTCCATTTGTTGAATGTCTTTTTCAATAATTTCTTTATCCTTATCTAATAAAATGAGATCTCTTAGAATCCTGCTAGAATTACTAACTTCGTAGCGGGCAATATTTGCTAAGCGGACCTCTTCATAGTTAACCCGCACCACTTCGTTCATGTTATTTTTAAATTGGCTAACCATATTAAGTGAAGTTATAGTAATTATAATTATTAATATCAAAAAAACACCAAAATCAATGTATAACTTATTTCTGAATTTCATAAATATCTTACCTCTCTTCCTTTTGTAAATTTCAGTATGTTTTGATAAAACCTTACAACCTAGTAATAGCTATAGTATTTATCTTCTGATTAATGAAATTAAGACGTAATTATTGTTTAAACAGCAGATTCCTTTTTACCTTCAGAAATAATGTAATATTATGTCGTACGGAATAATTTATGTTTTAAAATCCAGTTAATAACTAAAAAGTAACTGGGTGGTTCTTAAATATTAATTATTCGAGAAAATGCCTACTAATATTGTGTGAGTTTTATAATAGTAGGAATCCAAAAAAATAACCCCACATGTTAGTGGGGTTTAAGTTTAGAATTCGATTTATTAATTCTTAACAGTTGAAAAATTTTAAACCTTATGAATTCCCAAAATTCTTTGGTGACAGCTTTATACTCATTTAAACTTAAATGTTTTATATGCGTTAGGAGAAAACTTTGTTGCCTTTTTTTCTTGTTTTGGGATGCCCCTCACTTTAGTGGTGGGAGGAGGTCACATAATGGTCTTTATAATTTAATGAAATGTTTGGCTTAGATTTAATTATCTCAACAAACAATTTACAAAGTTCTTTATCGTACATTTTATCTGCATATTTTAAAATTTCTTGACATGCCTCTTCAGGTGTAATGCCTTTTTTATATGGCCTATCTGTGGTCATTGCATCGAAACTATCCACAATACGAATTATTCTGGCCCCTAATGGTATTTCCGGACCACTAATGCCATATGGATAACCGGTTCCATCGTAATTTTCATGATGATATAATATAAATGGTCTTACTTCTTCAAGTGATTTTATAGGTTTAATTATCTCACTTCCCCAATATGGATGTTGTTTTAATATATTCCATTCGTGTTCAGTTATTTTTTCAAAACTGTTTAGTATGGTAATATCCACTTCAATTTTACCAATGTCATGAAGGTATGCACCATATTGTATATTCCTTAAATGGTTTATATTTACTCCATAACATGTTGCCAAAATAGTAGCATATTCTAGCACTCTTTCTGAATGGCCATAAGTATATTTATCTTTGGCATTAATAACATGAAGAAGAGTCTTTATAGAATTCAAAAGCTCCTTTTCGGATTTTTCACAGAAATTTTTTAAACCGTCTAACACATTGAAATAAAGCGCAATGTTGGATTTGTTGGTATACTTAGCCTTATATAAGGCTTGGTCCGCCAGTTTTAATATTTTATTGGCCTGATCTGTATGTTCCGGATAATTTGCTACACCGGCAGTAATAGTTATTTTCCTAGCCGGAAGTTTTTCCGTATTTTTTATATTTAAATTTTCAATTTCTTTCTTAATACATTGAGTCAACTCATATGCTGATTTCACATCATGGTTAGGTAATAGAATACAGAATTCATCTCCTCCGTAACGAGCGCAAACAGATGGATGTTTTACATGATTTTGTAGTATCTCCCCAACGCCTTTTAAAATCTCATCACCTGCTGGGTGCCCAAAACTATCATTAAAATGTTTAAAATAATCTATATCAAAAATTACTAAACTTAATGATTTTTTTATTTGCTCCGCTTCTTTACACATAGACCTAAAACAAACTTGAAAATATCCATGATTATAGACACCTGACAAACCGTCGCGGTTAGCTAATTCAAAAAGTATAGATCTTGTTTCTCGTTCGATCTCGGCAATACCCCCAACAAGACAGGCAGTTATAAACATAATGGCAGTGAATAGAATATTTGACTCTAGATTTTGATTTAAATTGGTTGATTCAAAAAAATAATAATCGTATATACATATACTTATTCCCCCGATGAAGGAGATAAGAATGCCATTTTTTTTATTAACAAACACAGATATCAAAATAACAGGGATGATTAATAACATCTTTATGTAATCATTATAACTTATAATTAAAAAATCGATAATTATAAAGCATAACAATGAAATTCCAAATCTTGTAGATTTTATATAAAATAAAAAAATAAATCCTAAGATTGCTAAAAATAGGAAAAAACAAATTGTAATGCTTCTTAATGGATTATAATTAGAAGGTATATACTTTATTATAAAAGCAATTGCAAAGCATAATAAGCTTAATAAATATGTGCTTATTATTAAGTCATTAAAACTTTCGTTTCTTTTTCTTTTCCAAGAGGTCATTTTTTCACCTTTAGTTATAATTAAGAGAGTAAAAAGGGTGAAATATATCGCCCTTTTTACTCTCTTAATGACTTAGGTAAATTTGGTTGGTAATGAATAAAGGTACAAGCCGATGCTGCATTTATAAAAGCTGCAATTGTTAATGTAAATGCTGCAAATGTAACAAATAGCATTTTAATTTTTTTCATTTAAATTCACCTCCTTTAGCATTAAATAAAATTTATCAATATATGACACTAAATATTGTCCCAATGGTAGTAACATTAAAGCATGCCAAATCAAAACCAAGCTTATTGCATAGTTAATCAGTGGATACAATTGAAGATATAAAAAAGAAATCTGTATAACAATTAGTAAAATAATTGCTATAAAAGAAAAAAGCTTTAATTGTTTTTTTTGATAAAAACCCAAAGGTTTGGCTAATGATTCAACTGGTGCCTTTTTTGATATAACAATTAAAGCAATCATTGAAGCCAGAAAAATAACAGTATTTTTGTATTGTTCAAAGAAAAATTGGGTCTTAATTGCTAAAAAAGCTATCAAAGTATAAAAAAACGCAGTTATAAAAAAACAGCTTATAGGATATTCACTATGAGCGCCCCCTGCTAATTTCCTTACAATAATAGAAACCAAGAGAATGGCCCATAATGGATAGATTACACCTACCAACCATCCAATAAGCAATGTTATTGTGGTACCGCATATAGTTGTAAAAAATACTTCAGAACCATATTTTAATATATCCTTTTCATCTTCATTGTCTAAATTTTTAATATCAATTAAATAATTTGCAAACTTTTCACTAAATGCCAAAGTTTATATCAACTCCTATGCTTACCAATTAAATATGCTAGTAGGATTATTATAAAAATATGAGGCATGCAGGATATAAACCAAGTTATGTTGTTATTGATAAGTTCAGTAAAATTAAAATTTATTAATTTCATAAAAAATATTACAGTTATATATTCAGATAAAATTAGAATGGCCACAACCAAAGTAGCACTTAGAAGTGAATAATGCAAATTTATCTTGAAATAATAATTTAAAAATACAGAAATTAGTAAAATTAAAATAATAGAATGAATGCCAAAACTAATTGGTAACTTTCTAATAACATAAGCTAATAAAGGATAAATTGAAGAGATTATAAAAAATTCTTTACTTATAAATGTAATTCTGTTGAAATTATAAATAAAGTAAAAAATAGCCATGCTTTCTAAAAAAGATGCTAAATAAAACAATAAAAAAGGTGGTTGATTCAAGAAGATATCCTCCTTATGAATCATTGTTTGCAAATTATTAACGATAAATATTTTATTGAGAAAATATTTCGACAAGTAATACGGTAATCCTTCTCTCAAAATCAAATATTTTAATAAAAAAGCAGATATATATCACATCTAGTAATATTAACGTCCGGAAACTACTAAACTTTATGCTCCCAATTAGCCACGGCCAATAATTATGGCATGTTTTTCATTTCCTTTTTTAAAACTTTGTGGATAAAATCAAAATAGAGATTGTCATAAAAAAAAGGATTGGGTCATATGCCTTTTCCCAGCATGTAAGGTAAATAAATAGACCGGCACTTCATTACAAAACCGTGAGCTGCGGGTTCAAGTTCTATCTCCTCCGCCAGAAAAGCCAGTATTCGCAAGGAATTGCGAATACTGGCTTTGTTATCTTCGGCGATACCATTAACGTACTGGGGTAAATTGCTTGCCTACTAAGCGTGACAAGAAATATCTACCTGCTCAATTCATTTATGCCATTACTATACACCAATGTCATTCTTTGTGTATCAACAGCTTAAAGTTATATTGGGGTTTGAATGTTTTACTTATGATATACTACAATATATCATCTTTTTGCAATTCAGCCGTCAGCTGTTCTACTAAATCCTGGGACATGCTAAAGGAATGTTCCTCGTCTGGGAATACGCCATTACGCACTTCGCTGGAATAAGTGTTTAACGCTTTTTGCATATCTTCGCCCAGATTGGCATAGCGTTTGACAAACTTGGGGGTATACCTATCAAACAGGCCTAAAAGGTCGTGAATGACTAGCACCTGACCATCGCAGCAATTTCCGGCACCAATGCCAATGGTGGGCACCTGAACACTTTCTGTGATGATTTTAGCCACCGGGCTGGGTATGGCTTCAAGGACAATGGCAAATGCGCCGGCTTGTTCGAGAGCCAGTGCGTCTTTAATTATCTGCTTGGCACTTTGGAGGCTTTTGCCCTGCACTTTGAAACCGCCCAACTGGGCGGCGCTCTGAGGTGTTAAACCAATATGGCCCATCACCGGTATACCGGCCTTGACCAAGGCGGCCACGGTATTTGCTATACGTTCCCCGCCTTCCAGCTTAACGGCATCCATGCGTCCTTCCCTAATAATCCGGCCTGCATTGGCCATTGCTTGTTCTGCACTTATTTCATATGTCATAAAGGGCATGTCTCCCACCATGAAAGTATGTTTACCGGCATTGGCAACTGCCTTGTAAAAAACCATCATGGTATCCAGGTCAATTTGCACCGTTCCTTCATAGCCCATCATGGTATTAGCCGCTGAATCGCCTACCAGTATCATATCTATGTCAGTCTTGTCCACCTGAGACATCATACCGAAATCATAGGTCGTGACCATAGTGATCTTTTTACCTTGCTGCTTCATATCTTTAAATTTTAATATATTGCCTTTTTGTTTCTCCACTACATTCACTCCTTTTATGCTTTTTTCATTATTGTTCCTGTAAATTATATAACTATTAATAAAATCCTTTAAAATTTAAAATAATAGCTTTATATTTTTGTAAAAAACATATTGTTGGAAAGAATATTGGAGGATAATAAAAACCCTCCGGACAAGTCCGAAGGGTATATAAATCCCTTGGTACAAACCCGTCTCGGTCCTACCGGCTCCAAGCGGAGATATGTTAGCTTAATCTAACAAAAGCATCACCTACCCAACCAACCCAAACAAGTGGTGCGGTTCTAAGCAGATACCGCCCAATTCTTGAATAATTTTAACATATGAATAATGTTGTGACAATATTATTGCTTTTTATTACCGTTAATTTTTTTGATTAACTAAATAAATTAAACGAATATTACCGCTTATGATAGACTGCCATGTACACCTAGCCCTGAACAAACCAGGATTTTTCAGTCTACCGCGCCAACATAGGCCCCTCATGCTTGGCGTTACCCTGGTAGTGGGCACTGACACCGGTGCATCCGAATCCGACGACCTTCTTACTGGGATTGGCAATTTACAAAATATCTCCTATATACTACACTACAACCTGTGAAATAAGATAAAAACTAAAACCGCATAAAAAAGCCGGTTATAATAAACCGGCCTTTTTCGGTACTACTGTCTCTATTTTTCCGCCTCGGCTTCGGCTTTGGCCTTTTGTATGATATCCTCAGCCAGTTTGGCAGGAACTTCTTCATAACTGTTAAACTCCATCTTAAATTGCCCGCGGCCCTGGGTCATTGATTTAAGATCATTGGCATACTTGAACATTTCAGCCAGCGGCACATGGGCTTTTACCACGGTGCCTTCTTCAACCTGGTCTGTGCCCAATACCCGGCCGCGCTTGGTATTAAAGTCGCCGATAATGTCTCCCATAAACTCGTCCGGTACGGTTACTTCAACGGACATAATAGGTTCCAGTAAGGCTGGCTTTGCCATTGGGACCGCCTTTTTAAAAGCCAGAGAAGCCGCTATCTTAAATGCCATTTCAGATGAGTCTACGTTATGGTAGGAACCATCGTATAGTGTAGCTTTCATGCCCACCGTTTGATAACCGGCCAGAGCACCTTCCACCATAACCTCCCGTAAGCCTTTTTCCACTGCTGGGAAGTAGTTGCGTGGCACTGCACCGCCAAAGACTTCTTCATTAAATTCAAAGTCACCCTCAGGTAGAGGCTCAAACCTTATCCATACGTGCCCGTACTGTCCACGACCGCCGGATTGTTTCTTATGTTTACCTTCCACCTCTACTTTGGCGCGGATGGTTTCACGATAAGGTACCTTGGGTTCCTCTGTAACCACGTCAACACCGTAACGGCGCTTAAGATTGCTAATCATAATATTTACATGGGCTTCACCCATGCCGGTTAGAAGAGTTTGCTTGGTTTCCTTATTTTTTTCCACCCTGAGTGAGGGATCTTCTTCCAGCAGTTTGTGAACTGCATCACCCATTTTATCCTCGTCATTTTTACTCTTGGGCGAAATGGCCAGGGTGTAGTTGGGTACCGGAAATTCAATTCTTTCCAGAACCTCTTTGTTATCTTTGTCGCACAAAGTGTCTCCGGAGCTGGTGTCGGTTAGCTTCACTACGACTGCCAAATCACCGCAGAAAACCTGGGTAGTTTGCTCCGTGTGTTTACCACGCACAAATAGTACCTGACCAATTTTCTCGTTATTTTCCTTAGTGGCGTTATACACCTGGGAGTCTGCTTTTAAATCGCCGCGGAAAACACGTATAAAGTTCATGCGTCCCACATAGGGGTCGGCCAGAGTTTTAAATACCAGTACAGCCATCGGTCCGTTCTCGCATTTGGGTGCAGGTAGATACTGGGATAAAAAGTCGTATAAATTGGGAATGGCCATATTTTTGGTTGCTGATCCGCACAGTACAGGCACAGCCTTAGCGTTAGTAATACTATTGTGCAGCCCGAATTTAATTTCCTCCGGAGTTAATTCCTCACCTTCCAAATATTTCATAGTCAGGTCATCGTCGCCCTCGGCTGCAGCCTCAATCAATTTATCACGATACTCTTGCATTTGATCCTGCAATTCAGCGGGAATAGCAATTTCCTTAGGTTTTCCGTCATCACCGAATTCAAAAGCCTTTTCATTGAGCACGTCTACAATGCCTTTGTAATCCAAACCCTCACCAATGGGAAAGTTTACAGGAACAAAGTTAGCTTTAAACTTGACGTTTAACTCATCCATTAACTTTGAAAAACTGGCATTTTCCCGGTCCATTTTATTGATGAAAGCCACTCGGGGGAGCTCAACCTTTTGAACAGATTTCCAGATAATTTCATGCTGAACCTGCACGCCGTCCACGGCAGAGAACACAAACATAGCAGTATCAGCTACCCGTAAAGCACCTTTTACTTCGCCTATAAAATCGGAAAACCCAGGGGTATCTAAAAAGTTTAATTTAGTATTGTTTACTTCCACAGGCACCAGGCTTGTATGCACCGTGGATTGGCGCTGTGCCTCTTCAGGGTGGTAGTCAGCTATGGTAGTACCATCTTCTACCCGGCCAAGGCGATTTATTACTCCAGTGTTAAAAAGCATTGCTTCCACCAGAGATGTTTTCCCCGCACCACCGTGGCCAACAATAGCGATGTTACGGAGTTGTTCGGTAGTATAATTCTTCAAAACTCGTGCCTCCTTTTGTCAATAATGGTTTCCCTGAAACCCATTTTCTATACTTATTGGCATCCAAAACTGGCCAAAATTGGTTATAAACATAAAAATAGCCCGATAGGGCTCCTTTGGCCACCAAGAAACGGGTTTTCTTACTAGCTTTCATTACTTCTACAAGCCAAGCATAAATTCCTTGTTTTCAATAGTATCCATATAAAATTTTTTGTTATTTTTCACCGGGTTTTCATAGTCGAACTCTTATGGACATAAATATATTTAAGCTTTGGAAAGGACGGTAATATATGGCGGGGTATTCTTTTTTGCAAGGGGCCTTTATTTTACTGATAGCCGGTCTAATAAACCGCATTTTAGGCTTTGGCTATCAAGTAGCTATGATACGATTAATTGGGCCCGAAGGTGTGGGACTGTTTAATATGGTTTTACCGGTATATATTATGATGCTGGTGCTGGCCGGCGCAGGAATACCTCTGGCTATAGCTAAACTAGTGGCCGGGGAGGTGGCCAATAATGATATGCCCAGTGCTTATAGAATTTTTAAACTTTCTTTGTTGATATCTCTGTTCACTAGTGTATTTTTTACTATTGTTTTGATTATTGCTGCGCCCATATTAACGGAATCCTTTTTCCCCAATCCTAGGGTATATTATTGTCTAATCAGCTTGGTGCCGGGCATTATCATTGTCACTTTGTGCTCTGCCTTTCGTGGTTTTTTTCAAGGTTTGCAGCAAATGTCTCCCACAGCAATTACCCAGACAATTGAACAGTTGGTACGGGTGGCTTCCGGGCTGGCTTTTGCCTATGTCATGCTTCCCTTGGGCATTGAATTCGCTGCCGTTGGTCTTTCTGTGGGGGTTATATTAGGAGAATTAACTGGTTTTATATTTATGCTACGCATTTATGTTAGAAATAAACCCGTGACTTTACATTATGTACCGGGGTCGTGGCGTAAAATATATAACTTGAGTAATAATATAAAAAATATTTTTACACTAGCTATACCGGTAACCTCGACCAGAATTGTGGCTACCGCATTGATGTCCATTCAGGCTGTTTTAATACCGCAGAGGCTGCAGGTTGCCGGGCTTTCGGTGTCCCAGGCCACAAGCGCTTACGGGCAATTTATAGGGATTGCCGATGCCCTACTGTTTATGCCTGGCGTTCTAACTATGGCACTGGCTACTGCATTAGTGCCGGCCATGTCTGACGCTATAGCCGCCAATAACCCGGCTTTAGCCAGAGCACGTATTTTGGATGCCGTTAGATTGACATTACAGGTGGGTGTGCCTGCCGCCTTTATTTTTCTTTTGCTGCCGGACGAGCTTTGCGGTGTTCTTTTCGGCTATGTTCAGGCCGGGGCCATTTTAAAGGTATTAGCTCTATCCGGCCCGTTTGTATATTTGCAGCAAACTACCACCGGTATTTTGCAGGGCGTGGGCAGAGCTGATGTGCCCTTTAAAAACCTGGTGGTTTCATCGCTGGTTACTATTGTAGGTATCTATTATCTAACGGCATTGCCGCAGTTTGGTATGGGTGGGGCCATGGCGGCGGTGTCCATTGGCTACATCATTATGCCTTCTTTAAATATGCTGTATCTTTATAGAATGGGTTTGTTTTCCCTTTCCGTTAAAGAGGATGTATTTAAACCATTAGCAGCGTCCTTGTGTATGTATTTATTAACTATCTATATAAAAAAAGTACTATACGCATATGGTCTAAACGTTAGCTTAATACTGGTTATTTCCCTGGTAGTTAGTGGGGTTATATATTTAGCACTTATGATGCTAGTGGGTGGTATTAATAGCCAGGACAAGGATAAGTTTAATATACTGTTTAAATTTAATAAACGTTAGTGGATACGGCCGGGAATTTTTCCTTAATTATTTTGTTGGCAAATTCCATACTGGCAAAATCAGTTAAGTCAAAATGCAGTGGTGTTACAGATATATAATTACTTTTTACCGCTTCGACATCAATATCGACGTCAATATTGGAATTAATAGCGGTATCTGCTTCTATAGATGCTTGTAAAGCCTTTTGTTCCGGGACTGTATCTTCTGGTTTACCGGCCATCCAGTAATATACATTACCTCTGGGGTCGATCCTTTTATCAAAAACATTAATATAACGCCGCATACCCAGCCTGGTTACCTTGATCCCCTGAGGCTTACCCGGTGGTACGTTGATATTTATTAAAATACGATTTATTTCTCTACTAATGTCTATTAAGTATGGTACTATATACGAGGCAAAATAAGCAGCCTGGCTAAAATCAGTGCTTTCCAAGCTTGCCAGCGATATGGCTACAGATGGGCAGTCATTAATTAATCCTTCAATGGCCGCCGACACAGTTCCGGAATAAAGTACATCAGTTCCTAAATTAGCGCCCAGATTGATACCGGAAACAACAATATCAGGTTTTTCTGGCATTAATGCCTCAATAGCCAGTTTAACACAATCGGCCGGGGTACCATTTACCGCCCATCCATAGGTGCCGTCTGAAAAAGTTACTTTTTGGGTTCTCAGAGGCTTATATGTCGTTATACCATGTCCCGTGCCGCTTCTTTCCCGGTCCGGTGCCACAACCAGCACTTCACCCATTGTAGCAAGTGACTTTCTAAGTGTTCGCAGCCCAGGGGCGTTAATACCGTCGTCATTACTAATCAATATGCGCATCATAATCCTCCGTAAGGTTCAGAACTCATATATTGTTATAGTCAAGTTGTTTTCCTCGCTATTTTTGGTCAGGCCGAACATAATTTTTTTGTCTTTTAAGTTTTTATTTAAAAAGTCTATTACTTTATACATATCTTCATACATAGAGAACGATTTAAAGGCAATTAATTCGAGTTTACCAGAGCCTGTATCAGCATGCTCCATAATACTCCCCCCCTATTATTTCCTGATTAATGAAAAAGCTTCCGCCCTTGTGGCCTCGTTACGCTGGAATACACCACGTACCGCCGATGTAAGAGTTTTTGAGCCAGGCTTGTGTATGCCTCGCATGGTCATGCACATGTGTTCCGCTTCAATTACTACTAATACCCCGTGTGGATTTAATTTTCTCATAATAGTATTAGCTATTTGGGAGGTTAGTCTTTCCTGAAGCTGCGGGCGTTTGGCAAAACCCTCTACAACTCGTACTAATTTGGAAAGCCCGGTAATATTGCCCTTGCGGGGAATGTACGCCACATGTGCTCTGCCATAAAATGGTAATAGATGGTGTTCGCACATGGAATAAATAGGTATATCTTTTACCAGCACCATTTCATCATGTTCTTCAGAAAACACTCTATCCAGGTGCATTTCCGGGTCTTCCCTGAGCCCGGAAAAAATTTCATTATACATGCGGGCTACCCTGCCCGGGGTTCCCTTTAAACCTTCCCTGTCCGGATCTTCGCCGATAGCTTCAAGAATCATGTGTACAGCTAATTCTATTTTTTCCATATCTACCAATATAATTTCCCCTTTCTTTCTATTATTTAGTGTGTTCATTACAACATGGTTTGGGAACAACCAGGAAATTTTCTGGTAGGCAATAAACTATAGTTAGACTTGCTTGGCGTTGCAAGGTAGATAAACAAAACATCATTAAAAATATGGTTTCCTTAAAGATTTATTATTGCTCATACTCAAACATCTTAAAATAGTTCGCCATATTTCGATTTCGTCCTTCTAACTAGTATAAAAAAAGACCCGCTATATAATAGCCGGAATCTTTTTCGTGTAAATATTGTCTGGTTTCGCAAAAATAACAACTTAAGTGGTTAAACCAAAAGCTTTTCTATAGCTTTCTGTGGCTTCGGTAATTTTGCCCAGCTTACTTAGCATTTCACCTCTTATGCTCCACAATTCATAATCCGAGTTTTTATCAGGCAAACCGTCACAAAGAACCAACGCCTCTTGATATCTTTGCAGGGTAATAAAGCATTTTATTTTATTTAAGGTAATCATTTTTTTAAGTTCTTCTTTTTTCTCCCATTGTAACGCTAAATCATAGTGTCTAACAGCCTCATCTTTTTGACCGGTGGCTTCCAGACACATAGCTAAATTGTTTTCCAGGGTGGCATCTCCGGGATAGTTTTGAGCAGCACTTTTATAGTAGTTAACGGCTTTATCAGGCTGGTTTGTTTTTATATAGCAAGCTGCTATATTGTTTAAAATAGTATAGTCATGGGGGGCTAAACAGCGGGCTAATTCATAGCAAGTTTGTGCTTCTTCAAACCGCTTAAGCAAGAATAAACTGTATCCTTTATTATTTAAAAGCTCCACGTTATTAAGTCCCCTACTTTGCGCTTTTTTGTAAAATTCCAGTGCTTCGATGTGCCTATTTAATTTACTGAGGGTATACCCGATATTGTAGTATAAACCGGCATCGCCCTCGCTCTCCTTCAAGTCCTGCAAGAAAACTGTTAATGCAGCGTGCATGCAATCTCTTTCCAGCAGCTCCAAGCCAGTATTATTCAAATTTGTAGTATTATAGCCATTGCTATCTTTTCCCTCTCGTTGCTGGAACCTCCAGTAAGGATAGTCTTGATGCCCTGTGCGCAGCTTTTTCTTAAAACTACTATTTAGACAATATAGAAGAATACCTAGATTCTCCTGTCCTGCTGCCTTTTTCCAATAAATGACCGCTTTGTCCACCTGTCCCTTTTTCAAGTAAAGGCGGCTGGCATGTAAATACAGCTTTTGGTTATTAGGGGCATTGGTTATAGCCCGTTTTATTATGCTTAGGGCATTAGTAAGGGAACCTATTTTTTCCATGATCACAGCCAGACTATAAAGTACCTGAACGCCAATATGAATATTTCTCATGTTTTTAATGCTTCCATCCATTAATAAACACCCCCTTATAATCTAATAATAACTTCGATGAATAAACACCATATCCTTCCATAAAAATGTTAAAATATAGTAATATTATAAAAAACATTGATGCCATTACTTTATGGTATTTAATTTACTTTTTTATGCATAATAAAAAATGGGGTGACTTAACTTGGAAAAAAATAAGAATAAAAGTTCAAAAGAAACAGGTGATAATTTTGTAAGTGAACCCACTGGTTCAGCAACGCTAATAAACTTGGACGGACAGTGGGAGCATGATTTTACCGACAACAATGAAAAAGCCGAATAAACCGGCTTTTTTCTTTTTAAGCATATTCAGTTAATCATGACATAAAATTTACAGTAAAAGGGAGGTGTAGATAAAATGGTTACCTTATTAAAAAATGAAAAAACAACTTATCCGCCGCTTAGTTTAAATGCTATTTTAAAAGGGGTGCTGGCGGCGTTGATTATCACCGTGTTAGGCAGCGCCTTGCTGGGCATTGCCTACTATGCCACATCCCTTGGTGAGAAAACACTGCCTTTGACATCAAGTATACTTTATTATATTAGTATTTTTGCCGGTAGTGTTTTGGCTGCCCGTTGGGCAGGTTATAAGGGTTTGGTGCATGGTATTGGAGTGGCCGTGATATTTATGTTTTTAGGCTGGTTGATTGGACATTTTCTTTTACACACTACTGCGGCAGCAGGTGTCGTGCTGCAAAAAGCCATAATTTCCTGTTTGGCCGGTGCTGTTGGAGGTGTACTGGGCGTTGGTGTATCCAGGTGATGGTATGTATTGATATGGATATTTTTAGTAAAAGGAGCAGGCTGGAAAGCCTGCTCTTATTTCGTTATTTGATGAATTTCATTAGCCAGCTGCGTAAAAAATTAGGAAGCCGTAAATAATAGACCTTCAAAACTTTCATCTCCTTTACCGGTTTTTGTTATCTATATTAATATTATTGATGAGGAGTCTTTAATGTGCATATAAAGTTAAACAGTTCACGATAACCAGGCAGTTAATTTTTGCCTGATCTCATCAATACTGCCCCGCATATGTGATTTAATAGGCAAAGAGTTTAAAAATATTCGTCCATATCTTTTTTCTATAATGCGCTTATCCAGAATGACCACCGCACCCCTGTCTTGCTCACTTCTTATTAATCTACCGAACCCTTGTTTAAAACGAATCACGGCGTTGGGCAGGCTTAACCTATAAAAGCTGTTTTGTCCAAGTGTGGCCATTTTTTCGCTGCGTGCCTCTAGTACCGGGTCACTGGGCGGTGCAAAGGGTAATTTAACAATTATCACATTTACCAGGGCATTGCCCGGAAGGTCTATACCCTCCCAGAAACTAAATGCTCCAAATAACACGCTACGCTTATTTTGATGGAACTCGTTAACCAATTTAGTACGGCCACCATCTATACTTTGTCCCAGCACACAAATATCCACTTCATCCAGAAGTGGTTTGATTCTATAGTACGTTTCTCGCAGTAGTTTGTGTGAGGTAAATAACACCAGTGTTCTTCCCTCTGTGGTGACGGATAGTTTATAAATGGTATGTATAAGAGTTTCTAAATAATCACTGGCATTAATTTCATTAAAATTAGGGAAATCTTTGACAACACATAGCAAACATTGCTGATCATAATTAAATGGTGACTCCGTGATCATTTGGAGCAAAGCATTATCTGTAAATTTATTAAGCCCGCATTGCTGCATGAAGTGATCAAACTTTTTATTAACCGTGAGGGTTGCAGATGTAAGGACTATGGTTTTAGGTTTATTAAATAGCTGTTCATACAGTATTGTGCTAATGTCTAACGGTGTGGCGTGCAAAATACACTGGTAGCTTTCTTTTTCCAGTGCGCTTGGGTTAGGTGCCTCCAACCAACATACATAATTCTCCTCCGGTGATTTAAGGATGAAATCGAGGTCAGCCAGGTAAGCGTTTCCGGAGTTAATATTAATAGTAATATCCTGCAGTTTGTCTTCCCAGGCGTTATTGGTTACTGTCCATATTTCCAGCCAATCCATAATAGCTTTTAATTTAGCAATGAAATGCCGCATTTCATAAAGCATGTTCTGGTAATCAGCTTCGATTTCCTCAAGCGGGCCGGTTTCCCGGTGTAAACGTACGCTGATTTGATAATTTCCTTGATGATGGTGATATTTGTGAATAGTTTGAATAAACAGGTAAAAAAAAGTATTTATGCTTTCCTGCAACTTGTGTCTTGCTTCTTCGGCTTTTTTAATGGTCTCAAGCCAACGGTGACCATCCTGGGGTGGCGCCAGTTTGTTTAATTGTTTTATATTTTTGCCTGCTATGGATAGCCATTGCATTATTTGTGCTCGGGAAACTTTTTTACCCAGATGTTTAGCAGCGGTTTCCTCGATATTGTGCGCTTCGTCTATAACTAGAGCGCCGTGGTGTGGCAATATATTTATTTCAGTGACCATATCCGCGAATAGTAGTGAATGGTTTATAATTACCAAGTGGGCATTTTCTGCATTGCGCCTGGCTCTTGTTAAAAAACAATACCGGTTGCACCATCGGCAGGCATTGCCCAGGCAGGTTTCACTTTCAGAGCATAATTGCAACCAGGTTTCATCATCCGGGCCAAACAGGTTCAGTTCTGTTTTATCGCCACTGTCAGTATGCTGCAGCCAGACGATAATGCGGGCCAATAGCATTGACTCACTGGCCGTTAAAGCTGCCGAATGGGTGATTAAATTAATAAACCTGCGTAGACAGATATAATTGGAGCGCCCTTTTAACAGCGCCGCCTCAAAAGGCAGTCCGAGCAAACTTTTTAACAGCGGTATATCTTTATGCCAGATTTGTTCTTGTAGATTGATGGTGTTGGTTGCAATGACAGCCCTTTCTTCATGCTGTATTGCCCAGAGTAATACCGGCAGCATATAGGCAATGGACTTGCCGGTACCGGTACCGGCTTCTACTAATAATATCTTCTGTTCCTCTAGAGTTTGGGCAACGGACTCCGCCATTTTTACCTGTTCCTTGCGGAACTGATAGTTGGTCATCAGCTGCTCCAGAGGACTTCTAGGACCTAGCAGGTACTCTATTTGATATTGCATTTGATCATGAATGCCTGGGAAGGCTTCACCGGTAGCGTGGTCAATATAAATTGGTTCTTTAACGGGTACGCCTTTAACTTTACTTATTTTTTCGCTTGGCATAGTTTGTATTTTGTTTTTTATCACAGACTCAAAAAAGTGCGCCAGTGGGGAATGACCTTGTTGTAAAAGTGGCAAAAGCTGGAGGAGTACATCAAGATCTAGATCTGCAACTTGGTCCAACAATTTAAAGAACAGTTCAGTGGCCGTCAAGGCATCGTCCAATGCCCGGTGCAGGGGTTTTTGCTCTAGTTGCAGCGATTGTACTAAATTGGACAGGCTGTGACTGGGTGCGCCGGGCATAATTAAACGCGCCAGTTCTAGTGTATCCACACACTGGGTAAATGGTAAATGGCCCAATTTAGCCACCAAAAAAGAATGGTCGAAAGCGATATTATGTCCCAACAACGGGCATGGTTCTATAAAACGGTGTATCTCGGGGGTAACCTGTTCCAACGTCGGGCTGTTAGCCAGCTGCTCATCCTTTATACCGGTCAGCCTCTGAATTTTTAGTGGTATTTTACACTCAGGATTTATCAGGGTACTAAAAGTGTTCTTTATTTGGCCGTCCATCACTTTTACTAAGGCTATTTCAATCATTTTATCATTTAGAGGGTCAAGCCCTGTGGTTTCCAGGTCACAGGCTATAAAATTTAAAGAAAAATTCAAAAAGCTTTCACATCCCACAATAACTTGTATTTGCATTACAAGTATTCTTGCTGTACTTGTTTTATCCTGCTCAATAGGTCATATTAAACGATGGAGATGATCATGTGTCGAATAAAAAAGTAAATTTAGCCTATGCCCTTGATTATTTGGAGTTAGTACTTGGTCAAGATTGGCTGCAAGAAAACCTGAAGGTTATGAAGGACAGTCAGTGCGGCAAAGGAGGTTTTGGGAGAAACATAGATTTTGCTGCGCTGGGTATCGCTTATGTCGCCAAAATATGGTATAAAGCCAGGGAGGAAACTATTGACCTTGAAATTGTCGGGGGAGGCTTGCCCGGACCATACTCTTTAGCTGCTGCAGCCATAGCAACCGATCTTGAAGTGTTAAAAGATTGTGTCGGTTTACAGACCAAGATTGATGAACTAAAGGATGCCAAGCTTTCTTTGAAAACTGTTCATGAGCTAGGTATAGCATCAGGTTATGCGCAAATAAGGTATGACGTTGATTTTACCAGCCCCAAAGTTACGGATTGGCAAAATTTTGAGGGTTACGAAGTCCCGCTATGCGTGGCAGGCATATTTATGGCAAAGCGGCGGGGAAATAAAGCAATGATTATATGCGTAGATTTAGATATGCTAGTTGGTTCCGGGGATATGTTTCGGGTACCAAAGACCGGTGATAACGAGACGCTTTATCAAGGTGTATTATATTTATATGTAGGAGAAACATTGACTGAAACGGAAACACTGCTGCATAAGTGGTCAGATCATCCTGAAATTAAACAGCTGGTTCGGGATTATGATGTCCCGGTTCTGGTTCACACCACCGGTATAAGAAACATAAACAACCAGCCTGCTTATGTGCGGCGGGGCAGGTGGGTTAAAGATAACCATAATTCATTTGCCCAGGATATTTACATTCCGGATGAAATAATTACCACGTTGCCATAAACATTAGTTATTTGGATTTTCCAGACAATCACATTGGTGTTCGGTAAGCACAGGCCTGATTAGCAAGGCCGCTCTTTCCCCCCAGTTGCCGGGTCCTGGGTAAAGCAGACGCAAGGCCAGAGCGATACCGTAAATCTGTCCGTGTAAATAAGAGGCATAATTATTATCCGGGGGATCGAATTTTGTTTTTTGTAATTGATCGATTAATTGCTGTAAATGGGTCAAGATGGTTTTTACGTCTATAGCTGGATCGTACATATTTATATTATTTTGATTCATAACTATCTCTCCATGCTTGGTATAATCAGAGCAAACGGGTCTGATATAAAAAATGTGTATTTATATTAAAACATTTCGCCGCCAAAAGTCGAAATCCTGTTGAAATAGCTATATCTTCAAATAAAAAGCCTCCCAGTAATTGAGAGGGTGTGGATACTGAATCAATGGATAGCGCTAGCTTTTTTTGTGGTTTTCAATATATTTCTCTGCTGAGACAGCGGCTAAAGCACCATCGGCTACAGCGGTGACCACCTGGCGAAGGATTTTTTGCCTAATGTCACCGGCGGCAAAAATGCCTTGTCTGGAGGTATGCATATTTTCGTCAGCTATGATATAGCCTTGCTCATCTAGTTCAATCAACTCCGCTACCAGATCGGATACCGGTCGAGTACCGACGTAAACAAAAATACCATTCACAGCTAGTGGCCTGGTTTCTTCACTGTGGACATCCTTAACAGTAATTTCATTAACGGTTGCTTCGCCCGAAACCTTTTCCACTACGCTATTCCAGTGCAAAATGATTTTTTGATTATCCATCGCCCGGCGCTGCAAGATTTTCGTTGCCCTTAATTCACCACGGCGGTGAATGATGTGCACTTTGCTGGCGAATTTGGTTAAGTAGAGGGCTTCCTCAATCGCCGAGTCACCGCCGCCAACCACGGCAACTTCCTTATCTTTAAAAAAGGCACCGTCACAGGTGGCGCAATAGGAAACACCGCGGCCGTGGAATTCTTCTTCACCCGGAACATTTAATTTTTGCGGCTGAGCACCGGTGGCCAGGATAACGGTTTTGGTAGTAATGACTCCTTCATCGGTATTGATAGTAAAATAGTCTTCTCCTGCTTCTATCGATTCAGCAGTAGCCGATTGCATCTCCGTGCCGAACCTGCGTGCCTGAGCATCCATCTGCATCATTAATTCGGGGCCACCCACACCTTTGGCAAATCCCGGATAATTTTCAATAAATTCAGTGCTGGCAGCCAGTCCTCCCGGCATACCCATTTCCAGTAGCAATGTTTTTAATGCAGCCCTGGCAGCGTATATTCCCGCGGTCAATCCGGCCGGGCCGCCGCCGATGATCGTTACATCATATAGACTCAATTTTATTACCTCCAATGGTAAATTTTTAAAGTATAGTATCTTAACTTTAATATATTGTCAATGATATAGCTAGCAGCAATATTGTATCCAAATGTAAAATGGATTATCATAGTTGGCATGGCTGGCAAGGTTTCACATTGATGAGTGTTACAAAAATAAGCGGATTGACATCCGCGTTAAATCATTGAATGTATCACTCGCCCAGGTAGGCTTTCTTAACTTCTGGATTGTTGGCCATTTCTTCAGCTGTACCTTGTAGTACGATGGCTCCGGTTTCCAAAACATAAGCATGGTGGGCAACGGATAAGGCCATGTAAGCATTTTGCTCAACCAGTAAAATTGTAGTGCCCGATTGGTTAATCTCTTTAGCTATGGTAAATATATCCTGTACCAGCATGGGGGCTAGTCCCATAGAAGGCTCGTCCATGAGCAGCAATTTGGGTTTGGACATTAGCGCCCGGCCAATGGCCAGCATTTGCTGCTCCCCGCCGCTAAGTGTGCCCGCCAGCTGAGTTCTTCTCTCTTTAAGCCGTGTAAAGCGGTCAAAAACATTTTCAATTGATTCCTTTATTTCTGCTCTGTTTTTTTTGAGATAAGCACCCATTTCCAGGTTTTCGAGTACAGTCATGCGGGAAAAAACCCTTCTTCCCTCAGGCACCAGTGATATACCCGCTTCTACCACTTTATGTGGCGGCAATTTACTAATATCTTTGCCCTGGTATTTAATGAGGCCGCTTTGCGGGTGCAGCAAGCCAGCAATATTGAGTAAGGTGGTGCTCTTCCCCGCTCCGTTTGCACCAATAAGAGCTACAATTTCCCCTTCATTAACCTGAAAGGAGATACCGCTTAATGCATTAATGGCACCGTACGAATAGTGTAGATTTTCCACGCAAAGCATGTTTTTATATTACTTCCTTTCCCAGGTAAGCTTCAATTACCGCCGGGTTATGCTGTACCTCTGCTGGTGTGCCGCTGGTAATTTTTTTGCCGTAGTCCAGTACGGTGACCCTTTCCGCCAGGTTCATGACAAATTTCATGTCATGTTCCACTAGAAAAATGGTAATGCCCATGTGTTTTATTTTTCTAATAATGTTAGCCAACTTTTCTTTTTCTATCGGGTTCATACCCGCTGCCGGCTCATCAAGACATAGTAAAGCGGGTTTTGTGGCTAGAGCCCGGGCTATTTCTAGCCTGCGCTGCTCGCCGTAGGACAGGTTGCCGGCTAATTCTTCTGCCTTGTCCGTCAGTTCCATTAAGGCCAGGCAATCCAAAGCTCGCTTCTGAATAAGAGCCTCTTCTTTTTTAGTGGCGAGGGTGCGCAGTAAAGCGCCAATAAAGCTGCCACCGGAACGGCAATGATGTCCGATTTTGACATTGTCAATAACTGATAGGTTGCTGAAAAGACGGATATTCTGAAAGGTTCTAGCAATGCCCATACTGGTAATAATATGGGGCGATAGTTTGTTTATTATTTGGTCCTGGAAAAAAATCTTTCCCATAGATGGCGCGTAAATACCCGTGACCAGATTAAATATGGTACTTTTACCGGCCCCGTTGGGGCCTATTAAAGCCCTTATGTTTCCTTTCGTCAAAGTCATGTTCAGGCCGTCCACTGCTGTTAGACCGCCAAAATTAATGGATACGTTGTCAAGCTTTAACAACTCAGGCAATAATAACACTCCCTGTTTTCTATACGTCACCTGGCAAAGGTGTCTTTTTTTGTTTTTTTAAGGTGCGGATAGTTTTGGTTAAATTAACCCCACCCAGCAGACCCCTGGGCCGGAAAATCATCATGATCACCATTAATGCGCCGTATATCATCATTCGGTACTCGGCCACAAACCGTAAAAACTCCGGTGCCAGTGTGAGTATGGTAGTGCCCAAAACAGTACCTGGGATACTGCCCAGTCCGCCCAGCACTACAAAAGTGAGATAATCAAAGGAACGGGCAAAACCGAAATCGGTGGGATTTAAATATTGGATCGTGTGGGCGTATAAGCCGCCGCCAATACCTGCAAAAAAACTACCTATACCAAAAGATTGAATTTTATAGGCAGTGGTATTGATGCCCATAACGTTGGCGGCTATTTCATCCTCCCGGATAGCCATTAATGCTCTGCCAAAGCGGGAGCTTTGCATTCTGTACATACTCCAGATGGTAAATATAACAATTATAACAACCAGGGTGAAGCTGGAATGTTTGGCTATGCCTGACAGGCCAATGGTCCCCCCGGTAATTTCCATATTTTGAAAGATAACAATGACAATTTCTCCAAAACCCAAAGTGGCAATCCCCAGGTAGTCACCCGTGAGACGCAAAATGGGAAAGCCAAATAATATGCCTACTACGGCGGCTAATAAACCGCCGGCCAATAACGAGGGTAAAAAAGGCAGTTGCCAGCGGGTAGTTAAAATGGCTGCTGTATAGGCCCCTATGCTGACAAAGGCCGCGTGACCAAAGGATAGCTGACCAGTAACACCAGAAATAAAGTTGAGTCCCAGGGCGATAATAATATAAATGCCAACCAGAGTAAAAACTTTTATATAGTACGGACTGATAAAATTGGTTAGTAAACTATCCACTTTAGTATTACACCTTCCTTTGAATGGGCCGTCCGAGCAATCCGGTGGGTTTGAACAGTAACACCAGAATCAATAAGGTGAAGGCTATAGCATCACGGTATCCGCCGTATCCTAAAGCCACCCCCGCCACCTCTGCTACGCCCAGAAAAAGACCACCCAGCATAGCACCCGGAATGCTGCCGATGCCGCCCAGCACTGCCGCACAGAAGGCTTTCAGCCCGGCCATAACGCCCATTAGTGGATGGATGCTGTTAAAATACATACCCACCATCACACCTCCGGCTGCGGCCAGTGCGGAACCAATGGCAAAGGTAAATGATATAACTCTGTTTACGTCAATACCCATCAGGCTGGCCGTGTCATAGTCTTCCGAAGCTGCCCGCATGGCCTTCCCAATCCTTACGTATTTAATAATAAGCTGCAGCCCGACCATCATAACACTGGCTAGAAATAATATAATGAGCTGTACCTTGGAAACTGTTACCGAACCGATATGATAAAGCTGGTCATCAATTACTTGGGGAAATCCCACTGCCTGAGGCCCGGCTATTAAGGTCATCAAAGTTTGTAGAAAGATTGACACACCAATAGCGGAAATAAGCGGAGCCAGCCGGGTGGAGCGGCGCAGTGGCTTATAGGCAATGCGTTCCACGGATACGCCGATTAAAATACATACAGCTATTGCCATCAGCAAGGCAATAAATATGTTTACTTTAAAAACGATCACCGCCATTACGCCTACAAAGGCTCCGATCATATATATCTCGCCGTGGGCGAAATTAATCAACTGGATAATACCGTAAACCATAGTATAGCCTAGGGCAATAAGGGCATAGGTTGCTCCAAGGGTAATCCCGTTAATTAGCTGCTGCCAAAACATAGTATTCCTCCTATAACAATGGGACAGCCATCGCATAGCGATGGCCGCCAGTTTTGGTATCGTAATTATTCTGCTGTAACCGGGATAGCTGCTTGAATCTTCCATTCCCAACTGTTGCCATTGCTTGCGGGTGCCACTTTCAGCAAGTAAACCGGACTCTTAATAGGTTCACGGTTTTCTCTGATGGTAATAGTACCGGTCACACCCTTCCAGTCTTTAGTTTGAGCCAAGCTGTCCCTAAATACCTTGGGATCAGAGCTTTGAGCATTTTTCATGGCGTCTGCTAACAGCATAACTGCATCATAGCCCTGCGCTGAAAACATATCGGGCAATTTGTTGTCATTATTGGATTTGTATTTATCGATAAAGGTCTTGGTTTTGGCGTTATCGGTATTGGGGTCGGGAGCGAATCCGGTATAAACCATGCTGCCTTCTACAGCTCCTTCACCCATTTCCCATAACACCGGGGACAACAGACCATCACCGCCCACTAGCACTTGTTTCATGCCCTGTTTGCGCACTTCCTTCATAAACAGGCCACCTTCAGTGTAGTAACCGGTGAATACAATACCGTCAAACTGCTTGCCGGAGAGGTTGGTTACCTGGGCGCTGAAGTCGGTATCGCCATCCTTAACTTGCTGTTCAGTAACAATTTCTACCTTGTATTTCTTCAAGGCGTCTCTGAAAATATTACTTAGGCCTACGCTATAATCATTATTGATTGAGGTAACCAGGGCCACTTTTTTCCAACCAAGTGTTTCAGCGCAGTACTTAGTGACAGCGGGAGCCGCCAGGGCGTCAAGCAGAGTATCCCGGAAAATATAATCACCTATCTCTACCACACCCGTGCCAACTGCACCCGCTGAAAGCAGTACAACCTGATTTTGCTGGGCGATTGGTGCGGCAATTTTAGTCAATCCAGTGGTTGGGTCACCTACGATGGCCACAACTTTATCGCTGCTGATTAACTTATCGGTTACTATAGAAGCCTCGGAGTTTTTGCTGCCGTGGTCACCTTCAGCAATGACCAATTCTTTTTCCAAAAGACCACCTGCTGCATTAATATCTTCCACAGCCATTTTCATACCCTTGAGGGTTTCCAGGCCGTAACTGGCATGCCCACCTGTCTTGGCACCTAAAAAGCCGATTTTGATAGTATCATTAGCAGCCTTCTGCTCGTCTTGGGATCCGGAAGAACCGCAGCCAGCCAGAACAAGCAGTGAAAAAACTAAAATGGTAATCAAAGAAATTAATTTTTTATTCATATGTATCCCCCTCATTTAGCAATTGTAGCCAGTCCGTAAATAAAATTTCACCTCCATGCCCTAGCATAAAATAAAATTAATCCTTCGACAAAAAGTATTATAATTCCTGCATACAAGAAAAAATTAGTAGGAAAGGCTTAATCTTTAGACTAAAAAAGTCTGGTCTGATAGTGACAGCGCTATGTAAAATAGACGGATAATTTAAACTTAAACAACCCCCGCTTAATATGGGGGCTGTGATAGTTATTTTTTTAAGCTGGCCAGAATATCCTCGAGAACTTTTTTAATAACCTGGTCGCCGTTGATATCCAGCAGCAGACCCTGGGTCGCATAGTAATCAGCCAACGGTTGGGTTTGGGCTTCATAAACATCCAAGCGGGTGTCCGCTGCTTCATCGTTGTCGTCACTGCGCTGGTACAGCTCACCACCACAGATGTTGCACTTGCCTTCTACTTCGGGTTTGTTAAACAGCACATGGTAGCTGGCTCCACAATCGCGGCATACTCGGCGACCGGTTAAGCGAGCAATTAATTTTTCCCGGGGCACTGCTATATTAATTACGCCATCTAGCTTGATACCCATTTTCATTAAAGTAATGTCTAAAGCTTTAGCCTGCTCGAGTGTGCGGGGAAAACCGTCCAGCAGGAAACCACCGTCGCAGTCCGGTTTGGTAAGGCGGTCCTTGACCATGCCTACGACCACTTCGTCAGGTACCAGGGCACCCTTATCCATATATTCCTTCGCTTTTATACCCATATCAGTACCTTCTTTGATGGCGGCCCTGAACATGTCACCGGTAGAAATATGGGTAATGTTTAACTCCTTAACGAGCACTTCGGCTTGGGTACCTTTACCTGCTCCCGGAGGCCCCATGATTAAAAGATTCAAAATAATAATTCCCTCCCACATATGATGACAAAAATTATGTAAAAAATAATCAGCTTGTACATATTATAGCACCAAATATTGAACAGTGAAAATAATATATTATAAGCCCAAAAAGTATTACACCTAATAACGGTGTGTTGTGTCTAGTCAAGTGAAATATACGAGTTATTTGTCATTGACAATAAGACTGAGTTTTGTTATTATAATATTTGTCTGAAAAATGATCATCTGTCGGGGCGTAGCGCAGTTTGGTAGCGCGTACGGTTCGGGACCGTAAGGTCGCAGGTTCAAGTCCTGTCGCCCCGACCAAGATAAAACTCCTTCTATTTAAATAGCCAAATAGAGGGAGTTTTTATTTTTTGTCCTTAAAAATTAATAAATAGAGTATTTTTGTTTAAACTAAATGTGAACAGAAAAAAGGAGGTAGCCTATGAGTACATTAAGCCCTTTTACCTTTTCCTTGCCAATCCAGGGGGTTCAGGTTAAGCCGATGACGCAGGACGGAAGGGAAATACGGATTAGGTACAGTGGCAGGTTGGATCAAAGCGGTGCTAATCAGGTTTGGATGCATGCCGGTACTGGTGAAGCCGAGAAATGGTCAGATTCAAAAGATTATCTCATGGAAAAAACCAGCGATGGCTGGGAGCATACTGTCGATGTAAAGGGAAATCAGTTCAATTTTTGTTTCAGGGATGATGCCCAAAACTGGGATAATAACAATGGGTCCAACTGGATTTATCGAATCAATTAAAAGCCGGATTAAAACCGGCTTTTTTTTGCGAGCATATCTTTACTCTTAATAAATCATTCTCCGGGCCAGTTCACAGCCCAATACCCAAAGGGCTCTGTGGTTAAGTGCGGTGGTTTTCTGCTAGTATGTCTCCATATTTTAGTGAAATGGATAAGTATGAGCAAAATATTGAAAATAAATGCTCTTGTGATCTTTTAATAAACTGGCAGCTTTGTAAAATCAATTCCTCCGGGTAGTGACCAGAAAATTTTTAATTGTTATGGTGTTTTCATGACACAAAGCTACAACCTCCTGTAATTAAATAATTTTTATCGCGCCATCAAATATAATACCAGTGCGGTTATGGTACTGACCAGTGTAATTACAGTACCCATTCCGCCGAAATTGACCAGCATCTTTAATTTAACACCTTCGCTTTCGGATTTAACGCGTAACTGGTTGTACACCGTCAATGGGCCGATAATTTTCATTACTAGAACGTCGCTGATATCCGGTTCACCGCCCCGGTCCAGCATGCTTTGTACCACTATGTCCAGCCATTGATTTTGTCCATCGGACTCTAGGGATTGATAATGCTCCTGTAAATGGTGGATGAATTTTTTTTCCCGGGATTTTAAATGTTGATAATAGTACCTGCGGTCGGTACGGTTTTGTTCACGTATGGTTTTTCGTAATATTTGTGCATCTTGCTCGGAGAAGCTAAATTCATTTCGTAATATTTCTAAAAAAAATGAAGCCATTTTTGTCCCCATCCTCTAAAATAAAATAGCATACGTATGTAAATAAGGTATATTGATAATATATAATAATAACACAGGATATATTTTTTGGCGATGGACAGCAATTTACATCTGAGGAAATGAGGGATTTGGTTGGAAGTGTATGCACTGGTGGGGCCCAGCGGCACGGGTAAAAGTTACCGGGCAGTGATGTTGGCTGGTCACCTGGGTTGCGAGATCATTATAGATGATGGATTAATTATTAAGGGAAATAGAATTATTGCCGGTGTGTCCGCCAAGAAACAACCCACCAGGATTGGGGCTATTAAAACGGCTCTTTTTACTGATACAGAACATAGGAAAACCGCCGGTGAAGCCATTTCAGGGCAAGCTCCGAAAAGAATTTTAATCTTGGGCACCTCCAAAGGTATGACGGATAAAATTGCCGGGGGGTTAGGGTTGCCCAATGTAAAAGAATATATCTATATAGATCAAATTGCCTCGTCCAAGGAGATTAGAAAAGCACGCATTATGCGCATGCAACACAGTAAACATGTCATTCCGGCGCCGATAATAGAAGTGAAAAAAAGTTTTCCTGAAAGTATTATCTCTCCTTTGCAGGTTTTTATGCGTCGTAAAGGTCAAGTAGGCCGGCGCAACTGGTCAGAGCAATCAGTGGTTAGACCAACCTTTACTTTATATGGAAAATTTACTATTTCTCAGGGAGCATTAGTATCCATTGCTACGTACGCGGCTATAGAAGTTCCGGGCGTGGTGGCGGTAAAGCATGCCCACATAATAAGAGATGCACAGGACGTTACCATTGAGCTGGACGTGGTGGTGAGTTTAAATAATAAACTTGACGACATTAGCAAGGAAATACAGCAGGTGGTTAAGCTACAGCTAGAAAATATGACCGGTCTAACTGTGAATTATATTAACGTAACGATTATGGATATTCAAGCAGAGGAGATAAGCTAAGGCGAGGACAAAAAAGCATGCTCAAAACCAATAAATTATGGTTTCGAGCATGCTTTTTATTTTAGATGATTATGGAGAGGCTTACAGCTTGCTATAAATTCCTTATTATTAAAAACAGGTATATAGAAACTATTTAAATTTTATGTTTTAATGGCAAAAACATGGCTGCCTATCCTAGTTAACACCGGTAAGGTCCTGATCCACTGGTCAGAAGCAATTCGGGGGTTATAGAAAAACAACGCCCCGTTGGTTGGATCGTAACCCTCTAGTGCTTTTGTAGCGGCCTTAATCGCCGTTTCGTCAGGACATAAATTAATGGTGCCGTCGGCAACGGGTGAAAACTGATACAGGTTCTGGCTGCGCTGGAAAACCACTTCACTGATACTATCAGGGAAGTGCGGGTCGCGCATGCGGTTTAAAATCACCGCTCCGATTGCCACTTGGCCTTCAAAGCTCTCTCCCCTAGCCTCGGCATATATGGCCCTGGCTAAAAGCATTAGATCTTCCCTTGAAACATCTCCCCGGCTAATGTTGGCCGAGCTGACTTTTCCCACCGGCGGGATGGTTAGCACCTGATATGGTGTTATTACCGATGTTTCCAGGTTGTTAGCACGTATTAATTGGTTTACGTCAATATCAAATGATTGAGCTATTTCGGATAGAGTGTCCCCCGGTTGTACAGTATAATTAACCGTTATACCGGCTGACCCTCCGGCCACTTCTTTTTCCGCACCGGCTTGAGCACCATGCACATTGAATAATATAATGCACAGTGCAAACAATAAAATTCCGGTGAGCTTGGAAAAATGAGTGTTCATTTTTTCCTCCTTTCTGACCAACAAGTATTTTGTACAATATATATATATTCTATACTGGTAATTATATCCATAAAAATAAGACAAGCTATTACAGCTTGTCCGTGCACTTTGGGGGAAATATGGTTGCCCATTATGTTTATTCTTTTTAACTACCTACCCTGACTGATCATTTGCATGCGAATATCTACATCCACCAGAAGACGATAAGGGCGACACATCTGGAAAATACGAGAGGTTGTCCTATCGCCCAAGAATTGCTCTAGGTCTTCCAAATTGATATTAGTAGTGATAACAGTGGGCAAAAGATAATTGAGACGGTGATTAATAATGCTAAATATTTTATTACGAGTCCAATTCGTGTAATTATGGGCACCCAGGTCATCCAGTATAAGCAAAGGTACTTCACGGGCAGTATCCAACAGTTCCGATTCGGTAACACTATTTTCACTTTTAGCATCGTAGGTAGCTTTGATTTGATCCAGCAAGTCGGGCACTACGATAAAAAGCAAAGTTTTACCCCGCGCCAAAAGGGTATTAGCTATGCAGCAGGCTAAAAAAGTTTTACCGCTACCCACTTGGCCGGTTAACAGCAATCCATCAGTATGTGGATTATCTATGTACCGACGGGTAAAATCCCTGGCTGCTCTAAGGGTAACCGAGGCTGAATCGTGAAAGGAAATATTTTTTACCGGGTCAATTTTGGTGCTGGAATAAAAATCCAATTTAAAAAGGTTAAATGTAAAATTAGTCAATCTGGGTGGGATTTGCGCTGATTTTATTTTATTGTTGATGGCCCGTTGTTTAGCACAAGTACATGGCTCGGCAACGCCATTATGAATGATCAGACCACGGTCAGCGCATTTATTACATAAGTAAGCCAGATGCCACCAACCCCTTTAACTCATATAAAGTGACTGGATCATACTTTTTTTATCATCCTTTTGATTTACTTTACGCCGGCCATTAGCTGGTGTTTTTTTATTCTCCGTGTGCTTCATTTTAAACTGCCGGTCATAATCCTCTACCTGTTCCGGGCTGGTTAAATTGTTCTTTTCCCATTCCAGCAAAATACTATCTATATATTTAAAGTTGTGCTTGCCAAGCATAACAGCCCGGCGCAGTGCTTCCAGCACCATTAAAGAAGGCATTTTTTGCGACCAGACATCAATTTGTTCAATTTCCATAGGCGAAAGGAGCCGGCCAAACTCTTTTTCAAAACTTTTATATAAGTTTACTGTCTTTTTTGATTTATTCTCGGTTATCTTTTTCATGGCCTCATGTTGTTGCACTCTGGCGCAGGCCCATATTTCCGACAGCCTATCAAATATAGGTTCAAAATCATATCCTTTAATGACCAAGTCTCTTTCAGCGTCATAGAACTCGGTTATTTTAAGCATGCCATTACTGATTAAATTTTCCAGGTCACGGTTAATTTGCTCTTCATCTCCGGATAAATGCTCAAAAAGCAAATCTTCTCTGGGTAAATAATTATTTTCCTCAGTAAATAGTCTAAATAATTGAATAAGCAGCATCATTTCCGTATCTGTAATGCCCATGTCTTTATATAATTTTAACAATAAATTGGGGATAGCGGTTGAGCCATGTATAAACAGGTCCACACCGAAAGCGGCAGTTATATTGCCTCTTTTATAATTTTTTACAGTACTTACCGTGCCTCTTGGGACCATAAGGTAATCTCCCCTTCTTTTGACCTAGAAATATTTTATGGCAGATTGATGGGTTTGTCCACTATTTTGGCTGTACTAGTTGGTAGTACCTTGCATAAAATTTCCCTTAACTTATTAAATGTCCTTTAGTAAAATACGGCAAAGATAACAGCATTCCTTTATTTTAAAATTGACAAAAAAGAGCAGCCTGGGACAGTTGTCTAAATTATTCTCTGTGGACAGTGTTTTTATTAAGCTCTCTGGGCTGCATGTGTTATAAAATGTCTATCAGTAAACTTTTTTCCAATAATTGTTTTAGCAAACCAAAGAGACCCTCCGGGAGGGCTCTTTGGTATAGATGTACTAGCCCACTTTGGTCTTGGATTGAAGTTCGCATAATTCCATGATTACGGATATCACTTCTTCTCTATTTTATCAAGGCAACCATAGAACCGCCAGGTTTGCAGCTAAGTATGTTCAGTAGTAGTAATTTTAGTTCAAATTAAGCTATTTTAACATACCTCCTCAAATAATCCTTTAAGCAAATTTAAAAACATGCAGTCACTATAGCCTTGCAGCTCAATGGCTTTGTTGGGGCACTCCCCGGCACAAATGCCGCACCCCTGACATAGAATGGGTTCAATTTCTGCCACGTTATCGTTAATCTGGGGCACGTTGAAGGGGCATAAGCGAACACAGGTTAGGCAAGCGGCACATTTGTTGGCGTCCACTGTGGCCACAACACCCGGCGATGCCAGGCTTTCTTTGCTTAAAATGGTGGCGGCCCGTCCTGCAGCAGCTTTAGCCTGGGTAATATTTTCTTCCATGTTCTTTGGCCCGTGGGCAACACCGGCCATAAAAACCCCTTCGGTAGCAAAGTCAACCGGGCGGAGCTTCATATGCGCTTCTAGAAAAAACCCATCTGCATTTAGCGGCAATTTAAACAGCTGGCTCAAATTGGCATTGTCTTCCGGCGGCAGTATGGCCGCGGCCAGTCCCAGCACATCGGGGTTAATTATGATATTTCTACCCAGAATATGATCCCTGACCGTGACGGTAATGCCCTGAGTACTATTGGCCACTTGTGGTTTCCGGTTTTCATCATACCGGACAAAGATTACACCTTTGACCCGGGCCTCCTGGTAAGTATCCTCCAGAAAGCCGTAGGTGCGGACATCCCGGTACAGGACAAATACATTGGCGGCAGGGTTATTTTCTTTACACCTGATGGCCAGGTTGACCGACTTGGAACAGCAAATGCGGCTGCAATAGGGACGTTCGGTATCCCGGGAGCCCACGCAGTTAATAAGAACAATGTTTTTTGCGTCCTTTAGCCCGCCCAGGGCTATCTTTTCTTCCATTTCCAGCAGGGTCATCACCCGGTCACTTTGTCCGTAGAGGTATTCACTGGGTTGATACTCCCGGCCGCCAATGGCCACTATGGTAACTCCGTGTTTAATCTGGGTGCCATCAGTCAATGTGGTCGTAAAGTTCCCTAAATAGCCGGAAGCTTCACATATTTCGGATGATTTGTACACGGTAATCAGCGGGTGCTGCTCCACCTGGTTAACTAAATCATTAGTATAGGCTTCAATATCTTCGCCATATAAACCCAGCTTAATGCGTTTACCCATCCCGCCCAGCGCAGCGGATTTTTCCACCAGGCTAGCCTGATAACCCATTTCAGCCAGGGAGAGGGCACTGACCATACCTGTTACACCACCGCCAATAATAAGGGCTGACTTGGTTACCCCTACCGAGACCTGCCGGATCGGTTTTAACAGCGCGGCTTTAAACACAGCCATTTTTACTAAATCAATTGCCTTTTCCGTGGCCTTATCGGGTACATACATATGCACCCAGGAACACTGGTCCCTAATATTAGCCATTTCAAACAGGAACTTGTTCAGGCCGGCTTCCTGCAGTGTTTCCTGGAACAGCGTCTGATGTGTCCGTGGACTGCAGGAGGCTACTACCACCCGGTTCAATCGGTGTGCCAAAATAGCATCCCTAATTTTAGCATGGCTATCCTGGGAACAAGCATACAGGTTATCCTCGACATGCGCCACATAAGGCAATTGTTTAGCCGCTTCCATCACTTCAGGTACCCTTACCACACCGCCGATATTAACGCCGCATTGGCAAACAAATACCCCAATTCTCGGTTCTTCACTAGGCACATCCCGCTCGGCCGGAAATGCTTTTTGTTTAGTGAGCGTGCCGCGCACCTCGCTCAGTAGGCTGCCGGCAGCACCGGCTGCTGCGCTGGCCTGCTGCACTGTTTCGGGAATATCTTTGGGACCGCTGTAGGCCCCAGCGGTATAAATACCGGTCTGGGTAGTGTTTACGCCGGTAAGGGGGGCCAGTTGGACAAAACCATACTTGTTGACCTTGATATCCATTTTTTCAGCCACTTCTTTGGCCTCTGCCGCAGGTTCCAGACCCACGGATAGCACCACCAGATCAAACTCTTCGGTAAAGAAGTTATCGTTTTCATCCTGATAACGAATCAGAAGGTTTTTAGTTGTCTGATTAGCTTGTTCGACCTGGTATATTCTACTGCGTACGAAATTTACATTATGTTCATGCCTGGCGCGTTGGTAATACTTTTCAAAATCCTTACCGTAGCAGCGCATGTCCATCATAAATATAGTGGTCTCCAGCGGCTGATCGCTGTGCTCTTGGGCGATAACCGCCTCTTTGATGGCGGACATACAGCATACCGAGGAACAATAGCCGTGGCTTTCCCTGACGTTCCTGGAACCGACGCACTGGATCCAGGCAATTTTACGGGGTTCCCGTTGGTCATAGGGCCGTAGTAGGTGCCCCTGGTAGGGTCCAGAGGCGCTCAGCATGCGTTCAAATTCTGCGCTGGTCACCACATTGGGATAATTGCCGTAGCCCAGGTAGAATAAATTGCTGGGATCATAAGTCGTTACTCCGGTGCTTAAAATAATTGCGCCCACCTGCAATTTAAGGTATTCATCTTGCATTTGGAGATTAATAGCCTCGCGTAGGCAGGTGTTTACACACTCACCACATTCGGAGCAAACACCGCAGTTCAGGCAGCGCTCTGCCTCGGCTATGGCCTGTTCCGGCGTTAGCACGGGGCTTTCCTTGGCAAACCCCTGCACGAGTTGTTCAACCGGGGTTAAGGGTGGCTGTGCCGTTGCGCTGTGGGGAACTCTCCCCAAATTTTGTCTTAGCGGTGCGATTTTATCTTTAGGCATTTTAAAGACCCGGTTTGTTTTCTGTTCAATACCGTTGAGGTACCGGTCTATGGATTCAGCTGCTCTTTTACCGGCACCGATGCTTGTTATCACATCCCGAGGTCCTGTGACATTATCGCTGCCGGCAAACACACCGGCCAGGCTGGTTTCCAGAGTGTCACGGTCCACTTGCAGCCGCCCGGTATCATTTAATAAAGACATGTCTTCATCAGAAAGGTAAATATGTTTGGGAATTACTTTTGCCAATTCTTTGCCAGGCATGCCCAGTTTAGCTGGTTTGGGCGTTCTAGTAGCAATAAAAACAGCATCGAATTCATTTTTTAGCTCGGTCACTGAAAAGTCTGTGCCCCAGCGTTTGTTGCACCTAATTTCTACGCCCATTTTCTCCAATAGTTGTATTTCAATATCCAGGTAATACCTAGGCAGGCGGTATTCAGGGATGTTTTTCCGCATCATGCCACCGGCCAATCGATCAGCTTCAAAGACAACTGACCGGTAACCCCTTTTTACCAGGTGATATGCGGCAGTTAAACCGGCCGGGCCGCTGCCGATAATCGCAACACTTTGCCCCCGATCGGCAGTTCGACCGGGTAAAGGAAGCTCATCAATATGATTAGCGTAGGCTATTTCCGCAGCTACTCGCTTTAAGTTTCTAATGCTCACCGGGGCATCGATTTGGCCTCTATGACACTTGGTTTCGCAGGGGTGGGCACAGACCAGTCCGCATACGGCCGGGAAGGGGTTATTCTGGTAAATTAATGCCCAGGCATCCTGAAATTTACCTCTTTTAATTAATTGTACATAACCCTGGACGTTTACTCCCGCCGGGCATGCTGCCCGGCAGGGTGCCATACCGGTCTTTTCAATGGCAAAGGCCGCCGGTAGAGCCTGGGGGTATAGCTTGTAAATGGCCTGACGGTTATCCAAGCCGGCGTTAAATTTATTGGGTACGTCCACCGGGCAGGTACCGGCACAATCACCGCAACCAATGCATTTATCCAAATCCACAAAACTGGATTTTTTATGTATGGTCACTTTAAAATTACCGGGCTCACCTTGGACATCTACAATATGGGATAACATGTGCTTTTCAATATTCAAGTGTCTGCCGCATTCAACAATTTTGGGGGATAAAATGCACATGGAACAATCATTAGTAGGGAAAGTTTTATCAAGCGTCGGCATATTTCCACCGATGGCCGGTGACTGCTCCACTAGGTAAACGTAGTAACCGGAATCCGCCAGGTCAAGGGACGCTTGGATGCCAGCAATACCGGCACCTACCACCATAACTGCGCCAACCTTATCTTTGCCCAAGAGATTACCCGTCCTCTCCTTGCAGAGCGTTTTAACGGCAATATGCATACGTAATTAATTACCGAACACTCTTTATTTATTAAATAGCATATTTATATATACCCTTCTTTTAAGGATATATATAGATATGCAGTCTTATTAAAAACTTGATTGTTAAAATAAACAATAAAATCAAAAAAATGACTCAAAAAAGGCTTTACGCAGATTGCCAGAGTTTTTCGGGCATAATCAGGGCTCTTTCCATTAGGTCACACATGTGCATGTTCTTAGACTTGGCTTTTTCCGGGTACCATTTATTTAAATCGTTAAACTGGTCCATGCAGTTGTGGCAGGGTACTATTACAATTTCCGCACCGGCGGCTACTACCTGATCCACTTTGCGCTTACCTTTGTTTTTACGAATGTCGTTGAATTCCGGCATAGCCATAGCACCGCCGCCACCACCACAGCAATAATTCATCTTGCCGTTGGGATTCATGTCCACGAAGTTCTTTACAAAACTTCGAATTAACTCGCGCGGTGCTTCATATACGCCTTCTTTACGGGCGGTGTTGCACGGGTCGTGATAAGTAACTACCTCGGTAATAGCATTGGGGTCAAGTTTAATTTTACCTGCCTTGACCAGTTCGTTGAGCAGTTCTATAATATGGCGAATGGGATAAGGCTTGCCTTTCCAATATGTTCTAAAGCCCCATTTCATGGAACGGAAGGCGTGTCCGCACTCGGTTACAATCAACTCTTTACATTCCAGGTCGGCAACTTCCTGCCACAGGGGCATAGAAATAGCTAAAAAGTCATCGGTTTGACCGGTAAACAGTGCAGCATTGGTGGCGTCCCAGCGCTTGGTGCTGATGGTATAATCAATGCCTGCTACATAAAACAGTTTTAAAGTGGTCTGCAACTCATTGGGATAAAACTTAATATCCCGGGCATTAAAACCGTAGAAATATTTTGCACCTTTTTTGTTTAGCGGGATTTTATAATCGGGGTCGCCTAGTTCTTCCTGCAGTTCCTCTTCAATCCAATCCAAAGTATCTTCGTAGTCTTCCTGACAAACATTCATTTGATTGCCGGACTCAATGTGCTCCTTGACAATAGTCTGCAGGTAGCCTGGAATTTTGTCTTTGTCCCAAGTGCCGCGCAGTGATCGTACGAGAGCCGCAATATTTACGTTCATGGGGCATTCGATGGTGCATTGCTCACACATGTTGCAGTACCAGATGTAAGGGTCGGCATATACTTCATCTTTCATGCCCAGCAATACTTTGCGTAAAAATTGACGGGGATTATGGTTTTCCACCAGGTCGACATACGGGCAGCCCACTGAGCACATGCCGCAGGCCAGGCAGTTACCAAAGTCATAACTTTTAAGCAGTTTAGCAACTTCTTCCCTAAATTGGGGATTAAGATGATCAGCTATAATATCTTCCATTTTTGATTCTCACCTCTTGGTCATGGTAAAAAAAGTAAAGCTATTAAGTTTAAACTTATATACTCATTTGGTACCTGTTAAGCTATAATACCGGGTAGTCAGCAAACGATTTAGTTATTACATCTGACGCCTCATACCAATGCATATTTTATGCAGTTAAAAAGATACATGACAACTTGTTGATCATGGTAAATTTTAATCATCAATGGTTGTTTAAGCTATAAAAATATTTTATTGCAAAGTGGCTTGCTTGTCGACGGTTATTTGTATTCAGAGAAGCTTCTATAACCTCATTTGATTGTAATATCATAATTTTTTTCTCCACTGCTCAAATGTCCGTAAAGTAATTTGCAGCAAAAGGAAAAGACCCTCCTGAGAGGGCCTTTTTGTACATGTAACTTGTTGTAAGACGGCTTACCCAACCTTAGGTCGGGGATACAAACCGGATTTTTCAACGATTTCGGGGACTACTTCTTCCCAGGCTATAGCCATGATGTGTACTCCGTGTACGCCTTTGACGTTTTCCTTAATATATTTAATTTGCTCAATACAGATATCTAGACCTTCACGCTTGGGATCCTCGGCGTTTTTAAGGCGTTCTACCAGTTCGTTGGGCACGATCATACCGCTGACGTTATTTTGCATATAACTTGCCGCCTTCCAGCTTTTCATCGGGGTTACTCCGGCCAGAATATGCACTCGCTGATCGATACCCCGCTCGCGCACCATTTCCATAAACCGCTCAAAGCGTTCCATATCAAAGATGCACTGGGTTTGAATAAATTGGGCACCGGCATTTACTTTCTTTTCTAAGCGGTCCACCCGGAACTCAAATGGATCGGCAAAAGGGTTAGCTACTGCCCCGATAAAGAATTGGGGCTCGCTTTCCTTAATGGCCTCACCCGAGAAAAACACCTTCTCATCCCGCATGCGGCGCAGGTTATCAATCAACTGCATGGAGTCGATATCGTATACGTTTTTAGCCATGGGGTGGTTGCCAAACTTTTGGTGGTCGCCGGACAGGCAAAGCACATTACGCATACCCAGGCTGTAAGCGCCCAATAAATCGGATTGCATGGCAATCCGGTTGCGATCCCGGCAGGTCATCTGCACGATAGGCTCAATGCCGCAGCCAAGCACATGTGCTCCAGCCGCTATGCTGGACATACGTACAATGGCCGTCTGGTTGTCGGTAATATTAGTGGCGTCTACGTAATCGCGCATCATTTCTGCGTGATGGCGAATGCCCTCCGCGGAGGAATGCTTGGGTGGACCAATTTCCGCAGTTACCGCGAATTGACCGCTATCAAGTATTTGCTGAAGTTTACTTAGATTATTCATCTATCATCACATCCTCCCTGATAGCTTTACGCGGTCCGCCGTCACGTGACTTGGACCAATCTTTGGGCGGTTGAATTTCCATTAGTTTATCAAGTTTGCCCAATGCCTTCATGCGGTCATAAATCAGCTGCCAAGCGCAGTCTATGTCCTTGTTCACTTCGCACTTGCCGTACTGGGAACCGCCGCAGGGACCGTTTAAAATACTCTTGGAACAGCGGATGATGGGGCAGATGCCGCCGGTACGATGCAAAATGCATTCGCCGCAAAGCCCGCATTTCTCTTCCCAAACGCCGTGTACAGTAGAGCCACCGATGAACTTGGTATCCAGAGCGGGTACCACCCACTTATCTTTAAAGCGCTCGGCCAGGTATTGCACGCCCACCCCGCAGGCCAGCGATACAATGGCGTCTACATCCTTTACCTGGTTATCCAAGGACGCGATGTACTCGGGGTCGCACTGCCTGGTGCAGGTATAAGTAATGGCTTCCAGAGGATTGTTCTCCAGAATGCGCTTAATGCGCATAGCCGAGGCCAGCACTGCGGTTTCCTTCTCGCCGCCGGCCAGGCAGACCGTCACGCAGCCAGCACAGCCAACAAACAACACTTTTTTACAGTCGTTAATCATTTGAGCAATGTCTTTAATGGGTTTTTGTTGTGCTACTATCATGCTGTTTGGCCACCTTCTTTCTGTGCGTTACCTGCCGCGCTTTTGTTCAAGGGACTGGGTCCGAGCTGGCGGATGCGCTCCGTCATCTCATTGGCTACCTTGGCAAATTTCGTACCTTCGGAAGCAGGTACGTGGAAAAATTCTAGCCGGTCTCCACCTAGACCTATTTCATCCAGTATTTTTTTGACTGCTGCTACACGCTTGATAGCACGTACGTTACCCTTTAAAAAGTGACAATCACCGAGATTGCATCCGGCAATATACACGCCGTCGACGCCTTTTTCAAAGGTATTCAAAAGCACACCGTGTTCAATGGTACCCGAGCAGGGCATTTCTACCACTCTGATATTAGGTGAATACTGTAACCGCATTGAACCTGCCAGGTCTGCGGCTGTATAAGCGCAGTAACGGCAGCAAAAGGCTACAATTTTTGGCTCAAATTCTGGCACCTAAATGCACCTCCTTAAATAAACCATTCATCAAATAAACTATTCATATTTTTAAGCATGAGCTCATAATATCCCAGGAGCGTAATGGCTTTATTGGGACACTCACCCGCACAAATTCCACAGCCCTTGCACAATACTGGATCGATTTCCGCTGCGCCATTATGGATGTGGGGCGCTTCAACGGGGCATAACCGTACGCAGGTAAGGCAGGCTGCACACTTGTTGACATCCACTGAGGCCACCAGACCCGTCGAGGGTAGGCTGCCGGACTCAGTACGCTCTTTATCAAGGGCCTGCAGTTGGCCGGCGATCTTGTCCTTGTCCCACATACTGCGTATCGACTTGACCAGGGCGGCAATATTTACGTTCATGGGACACTCGACAGTACAATGCTCGCACATATTGCAATACCACATGTACGGATCGGCATAAACTGCATCTTCCATGCCCAGCAGAACTTTACGCAAAAATTTGCGGGGGTCATGGTTTCTCAGGAGGTCGGTATAAGGGCAGCCTGCTGTGCACATACCGCAGGCAAGGCAGTTACTAAAGTCGTAACTCTCAAGCAGTTCGGCAACTTTGTCCCTAAATTTGGGGTTGAAATCGACAGCTTTAATAGCTTCCAATTTTATCCCTCCCCTCTTAATCTTACATGACAAAATTAAGGATTAATCTTATATAGCGTCTCTTTAAATAATAGTTAAAGAGACACTATATTAATACTTATTGAGGCCCATAGCTTTTAGTATTCAGCGGGCAGCTCATTAAGCTGGGCCCTGGTAAATACCGGCCCGTCCTTGCAGACGTATTTGCCTCCCACATTACATCTGCCGCACATGCCAATACCACATTTCATGCGGTTTTCCAGAGACATAATAATTCTCTCGGCTGGGAATCCGAGTTTTTCCAATACGGGCATGGTAAATTTAATCATCACCGGCGGTCCGCAGACAATGGCATAGGTATTTTCAGAACTAGGTGCCACCTCTTCGGTAACGGCGGGAATAAAGCCTACCCGGCCGTTCCAGCCGTCCACTGCACTGTCAATGGTGGTGATTAAGTTAATATTCGGATTTTGTTCCCAGGCAGCCAGTTCTTCTTTATACAGCAGCAACCCGGGGTTTCTAGCACCGTAAATTACGGTAATATCGCCGTAATCACCGCGGCGTTCGGGCTGCAGCATATAGGTGGCCAGTGAGCGCAAAGTGGTAAACGCGAAACCACCGCCAATAATGACCACGTTTTTGCCCTTAAATTCTTCCACGGGATAATAGTTACCCAGCGGCCCGCGTACGCCAATCATGTTTCCCTCTTCCATTAGGTGCAGGGCAGTGGAAACAACACCCACTTTGGCCACTGAGAATTTTAGAAAACCTGGCTCACTAGGTGAAGAAGCGATACCAAAGGGCGCTTCTCCTTTGCCAAAGACACACAGCTCGGCAAACTGCCCCGGCATGTATGGAAAACTCTTTTCGTCTTCCTCACTTAAATACTGCAGGGTAAAGGTGTGGATTAACTTATCCTCTGTTTCTGTAAAGTTTTTCACCAGCTTCATAGGTAGCGGTAGATATGGATTTTTCATTAACTATCCAACCTCGCTTCCGAGCCCCGAACATCCTCAAGTACTACTCGGATATCCAAATTAACGGGGCAATTTTTAATGCACCTGCCGCAACCAACGCAGGCGATTTCGCCAAAGTTATCTACGAAATACTTAAATTTATGCATGATTCTGTTGCGGTAGCGTTCTTTATTGCTGGTACGCGGGTTATGGCCGGAACCATGCAAGGTAAAGATCGGGAAAGCGCAGGAATCCCAGTTGCGCACCCTGCAACCATCGCAGTCCAAGGCGTCGTCCACTATATCAAAGCAGTGGCAGGTGGGACATAGATATGTGCAGGCACCGCAGCCCAGGCATTTTTCGTGAATTTTATCCCAGATGGGATAATAAAAGTTGACATCCAGCTTATCTTTTAGACCGTCCGTATTAACTTGGCAGGTTACCTTAGCTTCCTTCTTGACCTTTGCTGCGGAAGCCTTGTCAGCATCAGAGGCAGCGACAAAACCGGCTTGTTCAGCCAGAGCCTTGCCTTTGTCCGATAACACTTCAACTACGTAAGCGTCACCGGTATCCACCAGCAGTAAATCCAGGCCCTTAGTATCAAAGGGGCCGCCTTTTACTGAAGTGCAAAAGCAAGTGCTGGTGGGCGTGTTGCAGCCGATACCTACCATAATGGTGTTGGCACGCTTGGTTAAGTAATAAGGATCCTGGAATTTATCATTATTAAACACATTGTCCAGCAAAACGAGACTTCTGGCATCGCAGGGACGCACCCCGAAAATCACTTTTTTCTGGTCATCAATGGCCGTTTCCAGCTTGGCGCCTGCTTCGGTAACATTATAGCTGAACAATTTTTCCGATTGCGGGAAAAATATTTCTTTGGCCGGAAGCTTGGTGTTATCAGCAGTTAATACAGCGTCAGCGCCGGAACTAATTGGTTTAAATAAGGTGTAAGAGCCTTCTTGCACAGGGGCAAAAACTTGATATTCGCTAATTAATTTATCCAGGAAGCCGGGTATGTCTTTTTTGCTAATTATCATCAGTTTCACCTCATTCCTTCAACAAGAAAGCTTCTGGATCGTCGGCGGTAAATGTGGCCAGGGCTGGCTTATCCTCTATGTTAACCCCGGCTTCGGCGTTATACAGTTCCTTAACGTCTTTAACCAGTTTACGAGTTAACATGCGCAGGTTGATGCCCATTGGACAGGCCCGCTCACAAGCTCCACAGTCGACACAACGTCCGGCACAGTGGAACACCCTGACAACCTGGAAGAGAATATTATCCTCTGTGTTATAGGCACTCTTACCGATCCATTCCGGCTGATTGCAGTCTACAAAACACTCTTCGCAGTAGCACATGGGACAAGCGTTCCGGCAGGCGTAGCACCTGATGCACTTGCTAAATTCACTATTCATAAATGCGCGGCGCTCCGCGGCTGTCTTGGCTTCAAATGCTTCAATTTCAGCAAAATCAGCAGCTTCCTTTTCGGGGAGCAATTCGCCAACCAGCTCATCATAGATCACCGGGTTGCCATAGCTGCAGTCCCGGCAGGAACTATGCATCAGGTCGGTCACCTTAGCTGTTGCACTGTTGTTAGTGCCTTTTATTACAACGGTATCCCCGTTTTCTTCGATCGCCAAAATTTCCTGGCTGTCAAGCAGCGCGGCTGCTTTTTTACGGTCAATCATACCGCTGCAAGGCACACCGATGATATAAAGGTCGTCCCGGTTAATTTGGTTTTCTTTAACCAGTGCCACAATGGCTCGTACGTCACAACCTTTGGCCACTACGGCTACTTTGCCCGTTTTTTTGCGCAGGTAATTGGCCAGATTATTTTCGCAGCCCAAATTCCAGGTCAGTTTTTCCGCTTCTTCAGGTGTCCTGGCGAAAAATGGCGTGCCGCGCAGCGGTAGACTGCCTTCAGTAAAGCCCACGACCAGGTCCACTTTCTGTTCGGCCAGCAGCTTTTTAGCAGTGTCTTTGATTTGCTCGGCTAGCTTTGGCATCCGCTACACCCCGCTTCGCTATCAGTTAGGCCATGATTGGGACCAAGTTCTTTCGTCTTTTCTGTGACATTTTTGACAATCTCAGCAAAACGGCCACCTTCGGCCGCGGATACCCAGGAGAAGTTTACCCGGCCCTCATCATATCCTACATACTCCAGTAATCCTTTTAATAAGGCAAATTTCCTGCGGGCTACCATGTTGCCACTAACATAATGGCAGTCACCAGGGTGTCACCCGGAGGTCAGCACGGCATCCGCTCTGTGTCGGAGTGCTTTAATAATAAATAAGGGGTTTATTCTTCCGGAACAAGGTATGCGTATCACCCGGATATTGGGTGGGTACTGGATACGACCTATACCGGCCAGGTCTGCACCGGCATAACTACACCAGTTGCATAAGAATGCCACAATTTTAGGTTCATATTCCATGATATCCATTTCCCTCCCCCATCTATAGCGCGTCTAACATAGCGACTAATTGTTGGTTGGTGCAGCCCTTGATGTTGATGGCTCCACAGCGGCAAGATGATGCACAGGCACCGCACCCTTTACACAGGGCTTCGTTAACCACGGCTACTCTTTGCGCTGGGTCAACTTGTACAGCCTTGGCCGGGCAAATAGCTTCGCACTCACCGCAGCCAGCGCACTTATTCTTGTTGACAAAAGCGCTCTTGCCTTCCACAGTTATGGTGTTCTTGGCCAGCACGGTGCAGGCCCGCCCCACAGCAGCCTTTGCTTGGTTGATATTCTCATCCAGATTTTTGGGCCCATGTGCCAAGCCGCACATAAATACGCCGTCAGTACCAAAATCAACCGGGCGCAGCTTCATATGTGCTTCCAGGAAGAAGCCTTCTTGATTAAGCGGAACTTTATAGAATTGACTCAACTTGCTGTTGTTTTCCCTGGGAGACACTATAGCGGAAGCCAGCCCGACCAAATCCGCTTCAATTTCGATAGGTATGCCCAGCACATGATCGGTTACAGTAACCTTCACACTGTTCTCAGCAGCTTCTACTAGTGGTTTATTGTCCACCGAGTAACGGATAAAGATAATCCCTTTACTGCGGGCTTCGCTGTAGAGTTCCTCATAGAAACCATAAGTCCTGATATCCCGGTATAACATGTAAATATTGGCTTCGGGATTGGCTTCTTTGGCCAGCAGCGCCTGCTTAATGGACTTGGTGCAGCAAATTCTACTGCAGTAGGGGCGTTCGGGCTCCCGGCTGCCGACGCATTGAATAAAGACAATGTTTTTAGCGTCTTTAACTGTACTATCACCCTCGGCCAGCAAAGCCTCCAGCTCAAGCAGGGTCATGACCCGGTCATTTTGCCCGTACAGGTATTCAGTGGGCCTGTATTCCTCGGCGCCGGTGGCAATAACCGTTACACCATGCTTAATCACTTCGCCGCTGCTAATGGTGGTTTCAAAGTTGCCTACAAAACCATGCACGTCTGTAATTTCAACACCGGTATAAACGGTGATTTTTTCATCTGTTTTTACCTGGTTAATTAATTCGCTGACAAACACTGGTATATCTTCGCCGGTCATGCCATAGCGAATGCGGTTGGCAACGCCACCCAGTCCGTCCGCTTTTTCCACCAGGTATACTTTATACCCTTGCTTGGAAAGATTAACAGCACTGGTCATGCCGGACACACCGCCACCGATAACCAGGGCGTCATGATTCATGTCCAAACTGACCGAATTAATCGGTTCCAGTAGGGCAGCCTTGTAAACAGCCATTTTTACCAAATCTTTGGCTTTTTCGGTTGCTTTTTCAGGTTCATGCATGTGCACCCAGGAACACTGGTCACGAATATTGGTCATCTCAAACAAGTTGGGGTTAAGGCCGGCTTCTTTTAATGTCTCCTGGAACATGGGTTCGTGGGTCCGGGGACTGCAGGAGGCCACGATAACTCTGTTCAGGTTGTGTTCAGCGATGACTTCTTTAATTTTTGCCGAAGTATCCTGGGAACAGGTATAAAGGTTGTCAGTGGCAAAAACCACCGTCGGCAGTGTTTTAGCGTATTCCGCTACTTCCGGTACATTGACCACGCTGCCAATATTGATGCCGCAATGGCACACAAATACACCGGTGCGCACTATTTCACCGGACACGTCTTTTTCTGGTGGGTATTCCTTCACTTTGGTCAGGGTACTGCGTACTTCTGCCAGACCCGCCGCAGAAGCCGCTGCCGCCGCGCTGGCCTGCATGACGGTTTCGGGGATATCCCGGGGGCCGCTGAAGGCGCCGGCTACAAAAATACCGGGCTTGTTGGTACCTACACCGGTTAACTTGGCAGGCTGGCAGAAATTATACTTATTTAATTCTACTCCCAGTTTACCGGCCAACTCCACCATATCGGCAGGAGCGTCCAGTCCAATAGAAAGCACCGCTAGGTCGAAGTCTTCGTAAGTGATATTGCCTTCATCGTCAGCATAACGAATGCGGCAATTACCGGTACCGTCACCGGCTTCGACAATTTCGTAAACCCTGGAGCGAATAAATCGTATGCCGACCTCATGTTCGGCCTTATCGTAATATTTCTCAAAATCTTTACCATAAGTACGCATGTCCATGAAGAAGATAGCTGTTTCCAACGGGTAAGGGGAGTGTTCTTTGGCAATCTCGGCTTCTTTGATGGCATACATGCAGCATACCGAAGAGCAGTAGCCGCGATCAATGCGGCAGTTACGGGAGCCAACACACTGAATCCAGGCGATCTTATGCGGTTCCTTACCGTCAGACGGACGCTGCATATGCCCGCCGAAGGGTCCGGAAGCGCTCAGGAGACGCTCAAATTCCATGCTGGTGACAACGTTGGGGTGTTTGCCGTAGCCGTAATAGGCTAGCTGGCTGGAATCGAATTTGTCAAACCCGGGGCAGAGAATAACCGAGCCAACTTCTATTTCCGTAATTTGGTCGGTCATGGTGTGGTCAATAGCCCCAGCCTGGCAAGCTTGCAAGCATTTACCACATGCCTTGGGCTTTTTAATTCTTAAACATTTGGTCGGGTCAATAGCGTAAGCATTAGGGAAGGCCTGAGCATAAAGCTTATAAATGGCCTTGCGCTTGTTCAGACCCTGGTTAAAATCATCCGGCACTTTAACCGGGCATTGTTCGGCACAGGAACCGCAACCGGTACATTTTGTAGGGTCAACGAAACGTGCCTTCTGCTTAAGGGTGACTTTAAAATTGCCCGGCTCGCCTTGAATATCCAATACCTCAGCATTGGTAATGGTGTTAACATTCAAGTGTCTCCCACAGTCAACTAGCTTGGGAGACAGGATGCACATAGAGCAATCGTTGGTGGGGAAAGTTTTGTCAAGCATAGGCATGACACCGCCAATGGCGGGGTTTTTCTCGACCAGGTATACATAATAACCTGACTCCGCCAAATCAAGCGATGCCTGAATACCGGCAATACCTGAGCCAACTACCAGTACAGCTCCAACCTTATCAGGTTTCGTGCTCATCGAAGCATCACATCCGTTCTCTCCTAGATTAGGCGTCAAAGCATAATAACTTGCGCCCGGGCTAATAGAGCAACAAGGAATAAACCGGATGCCCGTAACGGTTATCCAGTTCATATGTAATCCCGGTAATATATGTTAAATTAGTTAGTTGATATATATGGCAAATATTAAGTGGCCAGTTCGAAATTTAAAAAAAAGTCGAATAATTGCTTAATAGATAAATTAATGTAATAATTACCGAGATTTTGCCTGCCTTGTCCTTAGTATAATATTTACAACTTTGACTGTCAAACTATTTTAAAGTTAGTACGACTTTCATATCAATTTTTGTACTGGTTCTAGAAAAGGCGGCTATAATAACTGCCTTTTCTAGAACAGCACCGGCTATATAATTGCCTGGTTTAATTTATCGCGCGCGGAAAGTTTTTAGGAATGAATCACAATAGATTTCCTTATTTAATAGTATATTGGCTGCGGCTACGGCATCCAGCAATTCGTCGTCATCCACATCGGAAATGGCTGAATCCAAACCATTGGCCATACTCATGATGAGGAAGGTGCGGTTGATTAAATGCCGGTTGGTACAGCGCTGGGAGGAGTTACTCAGTCCCATTGTAGTGCGGGGTGCAGGGTCGGCCAGGGTTTTAATCTGCCTTAATGTCTCCAGCACTTCCACGCCGTGCTCCTGGGCTACGTTGCAGGGCAACATCAGGGGGTCAATATATAAATCTTCCATGGGAATGCCGTTCATATCGCAGTTAACAACAATTTCCATGGCTAGGGCGATCCGGTCGGTAGCGCTCTTGGGTACACCCTTTTCATTCATGGCCAGACCGATAATGGCAGCGTTATATTTAGCGGCCATTGGAATATATATGTCCATTTTCCACTGGTCCGCAGTGGTAGAGTTAATCATGGCCTTGCCCTGGTGCACCTTGAGGCCGGCTTCAATGGCATCGGGGTTGGTGGAGTCGATGCAGCACGGCAGGGGAGCAGCTTCCTGGGCGTTCTTAACCAGCCATTCCATAACGGCGGGCTGATCTTCTTTTTCTACAGTCGGGCCTGTATTGATGTCAAGATAAGCGGCGCATCTTTCATACTGGCGCTTGGCCCAGTAACGGACAGGTTCCGGGTCTTTGTTTTGGATAGCTTCCCGGATATCCTTAAACATGCCATTGATCCGTTCACCAATAAGGATCATGCTTTAGCCTCCTCGTATTTATTAATAAGCATTGCTTTCCATCATTTTATCTAAATGTACTTTAACTTGCTTTACTGACTCGGGGTGCCGCAGCACAAAGATAGACCCACCGGCCTGGGCAAAGGTGGTGGTGGTGAGTACTTCCCAAAGGATAGACCTGCGTTCCTGGGCACCCCATTCGGGAGATTCATCATCCGTGCTTTTGGCTTCCTTGGCTTTCCAGGCTTCCTGGCCAACAAAGCAAATCACCGGCATGGCCAGCATTTTGTCGCCCATCAGTGCGCCTATCCGAGCTCTTTCCATGATGGAGTAGGCGTATTCAATACCATAGCCCAGTGCACCGACCAGCGGGTCAATGGCAATTCGGTTGGCCGGCAGGTTCATTTCAGTCATTAAGATGTTGAGCTGTTTGGACAGGTTGATGTCCAGAGGACTGGAAGCTATTACGCTGTGACCGTTAACCATTGCGGTAGCGGTAACAGTTTTATAATTTTTCTCAGTGGCGCAGCCGATCAGACAGTTTTTACCGGTCAGGGCTTCGCCTACTTTTTCCAGCACTTCGGCGTCTTTTTCTTCCACGCCGCAGCCAGTGATGATCATAGGTACGTTAATCGCATCGGCCACCGCTTTGGCAGTGGCGGCGCAGTCTTCCGGTGAGGCATTTTTAAAATCGGGGTGCGCGCTCATTAAACGCAGAGCTACGACGTCAGCGCCGTACTCAACATTTTTTTTGGCCCAGGCCACAGGGTCGGCCAGCACACCTGCAAAAGGTGCCTTTAAAATTTCCGGCCAATCTACCGGCTCTAAATCCCAAACTTCCAGGGCCAAAACAGGTCTATTGGGGATGTCTCCCTCAAATTGCAGGAAGGGCAGGGTGCTTTCTCCGCCGACTTTTACAGAAGAGTCGGCGTCCAATACCATTTCGCCCACTTTGCTAGTCCATTTTTCCTTAGCTATAGTAACAGCCATTGATTCCGCTCCTTTCTGTGTTAGAAAGCAATATATTGCGGCGTTATAATATGGCGGTTTTTTTTAGTATATCGTCAACCACCGCCACTACCGGTGAATCATCCGGCAAATCAAACAGAGGTTTACTTAATAGGTCAAATTCCATTACCTGCTCATCAAGCGGCATAGTTCCGATTAACTCCAGACCTGTTTTTTTAATTTCAGTTTTAAGTACATCAAAATTACTTGTATTTACCCGTGATACCACCAGGTACATTTTTTTAATGTCCAGCTGTAAGTTCTCGACCAATTCTTTAACTCTACCTGCGGATCGGATACCCCGGGCGGTAGAATCACTGGTAATGAACAAAACGTCGATATTCTGGGTGGTACGTCGGCTTAAATGCTCCATGCCGGCTTCATTGTCCATTACTATATACGGGTAATTCTTGCTTAATTCTGCTACAAATCCGCGCAGCAGGTTGTTAGCGTAACAATAGCAGCCCGCTCCTTCCGGACCCCCCATGACCAGCAGGTCCACGTCATCGCCCTCGGAAAGGGATTGATGCACTTTATACTCAACAAACTGGTCCTTAGTCATGCCTGCCGGCAATGGTTCCTTGTTGTCTTTAATACGTACCATGATATCGGCAATGGAACCCTCAATTTCCATGCCCAGCGCTTCATTTAAATTGGCATTGGCGTCGGCGTCCACGGCCAGGATTGGTTTTTTACCGGCTTTGATTAACTGTTTGATAATTAGAGAGCATAATGTGGTTTTACCTGTACCACCTTTGCCGGCCACGGCTATATTAAATGACATATCATAAGTCCCCCTTTACTGGTATATCAGTTATTATAACCTACTACAGGATGATCATGACCACATTGCTCGAAATTGTAACAACTGATTGTTTACGTTAAATTAAGCACCCCAGCGTTGCTTGATAAACGAAGGAATACCGGCTGATTCACGCGGGCCGACCAGTACATCCCAGCCGCTCATTTCCTTTAGTTTGCCGCTCAGTACCGCCACACCGCCGGGAATGATTACTTTTCTGTGGGATACTTTATCAGCAATACCGCAGCTGTTTAACATCTCAGTGATTTTTTCAGGTGTAAATTTACCAGCGGCCCAGCCGGTTAATACGGAAATACCGTCGGTGTCCACGGGCATGATGTAAGCAGGAAAACGGCCGGCTTCCACATCACCCTGCACGCAGAAGTAAGTCAGTGAGAAGTTGGTCGTTACAAATACCGGAGCATCCGGGCCGGGATTACCTATTTCGTAAAGCTTGGACTCTACAGCAATTGGTTTTTGCGGGTCGGTATAAATGTTCAAACGCAGGGTAATTAACGGCAGTACATCGGCGGGATCAGAAGTGTTAAGTACCACAATGCCAGCATACTTGGCAATGTAAACGCCTGCGTCTACAACCGCCTGGATGGGATCTGCGTTATCCGCAAAGGCAATAGTGGGGTAACCAAACGGGCGGAATTTTTTCAGGGCCTGGCGGCGAATCTGGGTTTGGTCGGCCAGTACTTTATTAACTTCCCTGGCACCGGAATCCAGGATAAGTTTCTTGTAGCCGGATTTTTCAACTAATGCGGCCAGCTCGTTTAAATCAGTACCTTTTACAACCAACGGAGAATCGTATTTTTTCGCTAAATTGAGCATAACATCAAAATTAGCAGCGTTGGCGCTGCAGATTAGCGGTGCATTGGCCCCGGCTACTTCCAATGCTTTTTCCATAGCGGCAGCATCTTCACTAATCAGCAGCAGGGCGAAATCAGCATTGTCCTGGACGGTTTTAACTGCTTCGGCAAACCTGGCGGTATCGCCGGAGGTGTTTTTTACAGCTACCAGGTTAACTTTGTGAATCTGACCAACGCGGTCAAATACCAGCTTGTTAATGGACTGTACTTTGCCGGCAATATCACTGTCAGTGTCATTAACGGTAACGGCAATTCCCGTGGGATGCTCGAAACGCTTATCATGGCGGAAGAGCACAGTTTCATTGCCCAGCTGCAGTTCTTTTTCGCCTTTGCCGATTTTAACCAGAGCTATCGGGGGAGCAGACGCTGAATCAAGCACTTCCTTGGCGGAGTCGCTAACATGCGGGCATTTGTCCAGGCTGGTTTTGCCGCTGGCAAGTTGCATGGCAAAAGCAAGGCAAGTTGGCTGCCCGCATTCTTTACAGTTGGTTTTCGGCAGCTGTTTAAAAATATCTAAACCTGTTAAAGCCATTTTACCAAACTCCTTTCTGAATCACTAGTCATGTATACGGTCACACTACGGCGGAACCTTTGGATAGGATTATTGGGGACATCCCCCCAAAGGAGGTGTGTCCCCTTTCTTAAGGTGGTTCCGCTATTAGTGTCTGGAAACTTGAAAGGAAATATTGTGCTGTTACATTAACGGATCCATAGTAAGAGCGGGGTGCCCCTTCTCTTCAAGGAAGGACATGATTTCCTCCCCGCTTTCGCCTATGGTTTCATCGGCAATCTTATCCACAAATTCTCTGCCTAAGCCGACGTTTTCCGCCGCTTCTTCCAGTGAGGCCCGCAGTTCTTCTTTTAGTGCTTTGGGCATCCACACTACCCTACCCAAGCCACCGTCAGCGGGCACGAACTTGGGTGAGGACAGGTAGGATTTACCTATACCCATAAAGCCAGGCATCTGGGCGCCACCGCCAATGGCACCGGCCAGTGTGCTAAAGGTCATCCCGGAAGGGGTCATACCACCGAATTCCCGGTTTACTACCATAAAGCCGTTGCATTCTGGTACCATAGTCAGAATACACTCAAAGCAACCACAAGATGTCATCGGGTATTCCATAATGGTATAGAAGTTAACAGCCTCGATGGAGCGCTGCGAATTAGTATAGGCGAATTCGTTAAAAGACTGCCACTGGCCCTTAACTTCGTCGATAACACCTTCTTTGGGTACAGGCAGGTTTGCTCCATGCGGGTTAATTTCATAAGCTGCCTTGGCATCCAGCCAGCTTACTGCGCCGCACAGGCCGACTCGCTCGGGGGCAATGACGCACACGTGGGTAGGTGCAAAGCTCTGGCACAGGGTACAGGAGTAAAAGGTGTCCACTTTCTCGTCCCGCAATTCCTTAAGGCGGTCGTCGCGCTTCTTGTAGTATTGCCGAGCTATATCGCGCATTTCCACCACTTTTTGTTCATCAGTGTAAAGGGTTACCGCAATGCGGTCCACGATGGCGGAGTACTCAGACTTAAATTTGGCGTATAATATTTCACCGATATGCTTTAGGCGAAAGCCTTTGGCATAAGCGTCTTTACTGATCCGGATCCAGTTAATATCCCGCTGGGCCACGTGCCACAGGCCTTCGCCGTAGTTGGTAAAGTAGTGGATGCGGCGCTCCAGCACGGGCTCGAAGTCTTCCTCCATTTTACGTCCGTATACGTCTACCACGATACCGAGAGGCAGCCGGCCGCCTTCGGCTATGGTGTCGATGTCCGGGCCGAACAGCTCGATTTTTCCGTCTTCAATGGTGTCGTCACCCATGCGCACCAGCTCGAAACCTGGGGTCATGGAACCGCCGAATTCCGCGTACATATCTTTTTTACGGATGGATTCGCCTTCAAAGGCGGGACCTACGGTGATGGGTACGTCGATATCCACAGTGGTAATTTTAATGCCCCGTACTTCCAGGGCAGTCTGCATGAGCTTGTCATAGTCCGGCTCGCTGATGAACCAGTCTTTAATTTGCTTGTCCTCGGGCAGTTCCTGGTCAGTGATGACCGGGAAGCCTACATTGATGGCACCCATAGCGGCGGCGGTTTTAACCATATCATGCTCACCCAGGTACAGGATGAAGGCCAACACGCGGCGGCGCTGGTAATCGCGCTGCTCGTCGTAGGCACCGGCGGGGATACCGCCGAACATCATACCGGCGCGCAGTGCGTAGTTGGCAGCGTGTACTACCTGGGTGAAGTTGCCCAGCGGGTAAGCGATGTAGTCTATACCCAGCTTGACGCCTTCTTCAAGCAACTGCTCAATTATTTCATCACATAAAAACAGCATTAAGCCCTTGGCCATCAGGCTGTCGACGAGCTTTTTGGCAGCCTTGCTGTCCTTAGCCCGGCCCAGGATAACAGCTTCGCCGGGGATTGTCCAGTCAACCATCTTGGTGCCGTACTGGCGCACCACAGGGTCGCCGATGAACCCGGTCCAGGGAGCAGTGTGCAAGGGGTTTTCTGGAGTATTCTTTATATATCTGATAGCCTCGATAATATCAGCGGCGTACCAGGTGGCTTCGCCCCACTTGCGGGCGTTGGCAAAGGTTCTGGGTTCTTTAACAGCCTGGCGCATTCGGTTTAATACCGGGACCATGTCGCCCAGAGTCTTAATTTCTTCACCGCTTAAACAGCGGATAACGGGCAAGTAGTAGGCTGTATCCGGATAGCCCACTGGCTGGTTCTTGCCGTAGGTACGGATGGCCTGGTTGAGCAGGATCTCTGCGTAGCTAAGGGCGGTGATGGTGCCCTCGTAAGCTTCCTTGAACAGCTTCTTGGGCTCTTGGCCCGGTTCTATGGCGCCTTCGAATATTTGATCATAGTTAATGGCTTCGCTCACTCGATATTCCCCTCCCTTTCGTGGCATTTTACCAATTCTTACATAGACTGGTTTCTAAATCTTCGGCTACCCGGCGATGGACGCCTAGTTTCCAGGTTCTGTATTCCAGAGCGTTAAGCAGTTTTTGAATCGATGTTTCGATATCGGGCTCGAGAATGAAGTAACCGCCAAACACGTCGCTGGCCACCTGGGTGAGGATGCTGTAAATAAGGTCACAGCCTTCCACCGGTGGCATAGTACCGACGTGGGTGGGTAAGCCAATAGTCACAGCCCAAGTGCCGATACTGGTGGCTTTACCACTCATGGCTTCAGGAGCAGAGGCTACAAAGGGTACCTTCGGGGTGTCCACACCCATATCTTCTGCCATTAACATCAACAATTCAGCCGCCCGAGAGTTGTCCACACAAGAACCGATATGAAGCACTGGGGGCAGACCGTACTTCAGATTGGCATTGGCGCTGATGCGCTTGTAGAAACTCTTGAGTCCTTCGCCGCAATACTCATCTACTTTGTCAGGATCCATCAAACCGGCCTTGGCGCAGGCCTGAGCGTTACAGCCCGTGGAGATAACCAGCACATCATTTTTTAACATCGCTTTGGTGATTTCCAAATGGGCCTGATCCTGGAATGTCTTCAGGTTATTACAGCCGCACATCAGAATAACACCTTTTAGCTCGCCGCTTATGATGGCATCATTTAAAACTCTGACGGGGTTATCGGCATTAACGGTTTTAAATAATTCAAAGATAGCTTCTAAACTCCAACCGGCCACCACTTTGTTCTTAACATTAGGGATATGCACTGGACGATTGCCACGTTCTTGAAATGCAGCAATACCTTCACGGATCACTTCCCGTGCATTTTCCATCGCCGTGGCTTCCTGGTAATCGATATGCATAGTACCAGGGTTTTTCACGATATCCGTGGTGGTAATCAGCCTGGTGCCGAAGCATTGGGCCACACTGTTTAAACCGGGCATAATGCATTGCACGTCCACTACCATGCAGTCTACAGCGCCGGTACAAATGGCCAGTTCCTGGGATGAGAAAGAGGTAACCAGGGGTACCCCTTGGCGCATTAGCACTTCGTTACCTGTGCAGCAGATACCGGACAGCTGAATTCCCGCAGCACCAGCCGCCTTGGCTTCATCTTCCATTTCCCGTGCTGCGGCTACAATCATTTCACTGAGCAGTGGGTTATGACCATGCAAAATAATATTGACTTTGGAGGGATCCAGCACACCCATATTGGCTTCGCTTAGCACAGGCTCAGGAGTACCAAAAATGATATCCGAAAGGTCAGTAGCAATCCACTTGCCGGCCAGGTCGGCCAAACCTACCCGTACAGCACTGAACACTAGGTTTACAGGGTCATTGTCCATACCTACGTGGGCCTGAGTAACCAAATCTGAAATAGTGGCATGAATGCCGTGGGGCATTACATTACGTTCCCTGTAGTTTTGAGTTCTTTCTTTGATAACCGAATTAGTAATCCAGGTGGCTTCGCCTTCACCTTTGAGCCGTCTAAAGTCGTCCAATGCCTTTTTGGCCAGTTCTTTGGCCAGGGTACAGTTATCTCTACCTTCGGTTTCAATGTCTACCTTTTTACATATTTTAATTAGCTTTTCCGGGTCTTTAATGGAATAATCCGGTGCTTGGCCTTCAGCGATCATTTCCAGCACGTGGGAAATATGGTTACCGTGCTGGGCATGAGACGCACAGCCTGTAAGGATCATCAGGCCGACACTACGGGCAACGATGGTCCAGGCATTTGCACCACAGATACCCCTGCTGGCAGGACCTTCATCGGATTTAATACGACATGGACCCATCATGCAAAAACGGCAGCAAATGCCTTTGTAGCCAAACTGACATTGCGGCTGCTGGGCTAATACCCGGTCAAAGGTTGTAATTATCCCTTTTTCTTGGACCACATCGATCATTTCAAGGGCCGCAGGGTCAACGGAGCGCTTAATGTTTTTAGGATCAATGACCCGCGGTACCTTGTTTAAGGGCCTACTGGTCAGGCTTTGCTCTCTAAACCTTGGCATTACTTTAACCTCCTTAATAAAAGTTAATCAACTAACTTATACGATTGCAGCCGGTAAAGCTCCCTCGGAACTGCTGGCCGTTTCCACTGGTTGGCATATATATAATGTGATTATTGTATTAATGTATTAAACACCTACCTCTCCCGAAATCTTAAGGCAAATCTGCTGCATATCCACCATTAATTCCCCTCCAAATTCCGTGGTCAGAGAAGGTTCCATAGCGTTTGCCCAAATAGACTCTGAAAATTTTATAAAACCCAGGATATTATTGCCTGGGAAACTTGTCTTAATAAATTCTTTTTCTTTGTCTGTACGAATTTTATTCGCGATGATACCCACCTTGGCAATGCCCAGATCGCCGGCCATTCTCTGTATATTTTTGGCCGTATTAACACTGTTGCGACTGGGTTCAACCACCACCAGTATTACATCCACTCCCCGGGCTGTGCCCCTGCTTAAATGTTCAATACCGGCACCCATATCCATAATGACGGTATCCTTTTGGTCAAGCAGCAGCGATGTGACCAGAGCATGCAAAAACGTGTTCTCACGGCAGTAACACTCCGAGCCGCCTTTTTTAGGGTCACCCATACGCAAAAAACGGATGTTATCAAATTTATAGCTATAATCATCTAAGAAATCATCCAGTTTTGGATTAAGACTGTAAAACGCACCGTCGCCGATTTTATTGCGAATAGCGTCCTTCATATCTACTACGGGCTTAATTTTAGCCGCCTCGTCCTCGGGTATGCCGATGCTCGCAGCCAGGCAGGCGTCCGGATCGGCATCGATGGCGTAAACAATGCCATCGTTTTGGGCGAATATTCTGGCCAGCGCTGCGGCTATGGTTGTTTTTCCGACACCGCCTTTGCCTGATATGGCTAGTTTCATTGCTATCACCCCTGCTTTATTGTATAAAAATTATACAAGTATATAGTGACAAAAAAAATTCAGTACTAAAATTAAGCTTCGGTATCGGCCTAATTATTATAGATATTTGCAATATATGAACGTTATTAAATGCAATACTCGTGCCAATTCGCGTTTTTTTATGAGCAGTTTAAGCAATTCAACAACAAATAAATATCTCCTGCATTGTACGAATAAATGTAAAACATATGAAAGTATATTATGTGGCGGTTGTTTCCAAATTATTTTAATTTTATATAAAACCTGACATACTTCGACATTACTTTTTTCGTCATGTACCCTTAAAAATCCTCCCCGAACATTAATATTTGCATTCAGTATGGTGTATACCATGATTGGTAAATTAAAAATGACTAAATAGGCTGTAGTGATAAATTGTAGTAAAATTCTGAATGCCGGGGGTTGTTCCATTGCTGTAAATAGAAATTCCCTAACAAATAATTGGTAGGGAATTTCATAAAATCATTAATATAAGATGAACAAGCATTGATTTGAGTTTAAAATATAAGAAACTTCTTGCGCAGCCATCTATATTCAAATATATAGCCAATTAATAAAATTATAAAAATACCCGTGCCTAAAAACTTTAATATGCTTATCTCCCTGCTTAGCCGCTGTACGGTGCTATCTTTTTCCGAAATAATATTGTGGATACTGGTCCTTTCCTTCTTTAATTCTGCTTTTTGTGTCTGCATGGACTGCTGCTCTTTTTCATAAAGGCTAATCTGTTGATTATATTGCTGACACTCCTCTTGTAAATCATTAATTCTATGTTTCAGGTTATTGGTTAATGATTTGCTGGTCGTTGGAGTCAGGCCTTCGTAAAGGATATGCCCCGGCATTTCTGTAGGCGTTATGATGCCAAATATTTGGCATATCGTCGGCGCAATATCCAACTGGTGGCAGTGGTAAAAACTTTCCGGCTGATTATTAATACCATTAAATATGAGCAAGGGTGGCGCGTTGCCACCGCCGGTAATAATAATAGTTGAGTTGGCCAGCTTGTCTATCCGAATAAGACGGTTTATTACCCTACCCACTTGGTTGTCGGCCATCGACCACCTTTGGGATTCCGAGGAATTACTAGATTGGCCCGTTCTACTAGCGTCATCCAGGTAGATAGCCGCGAACTGGTAAGGCTGCTCATTTATTTTATCCAAAAACCTGTCCACGGCTAACTGATCGTTTTTCTCTGTGATTAATTCCAGCCGGTTTTCCTTGGCAAGTGAAGCGCTAATTGCTCCCGAGCCATCCACTGCAATGCAATCAATATTATTATCTTCGAGTGCCCGGATTAATAGCAGCTGGTTGTCCCGTAGTCCCAAAATGCTTGTGAATGTAGCCTGCTTACCTGCCGGTACCGTTGTTTTGGTCACATGCTGGTAGCCGATACCTTCGTTTTTTAGCTTTTTCATATTGGGCAGCCCTAGCCCATTTATATCGGCGTCATTTAAACCTTGTACAAAAAATAAAAAAATGTATTTATTGGGGTTGTCAGCATTACTGGCTGCGGCTGCTGCCGGGTAAAAGATACCCCCGGAAACAAGAGCTGAAATGCATATCAGTGTAGTCAGTGTAGCCCATAAGATGTTTTTAAGCATAAATAAACCTCCCCTACTTATTTGCACAATATACTTATAGTAGGGGTTGTCCATTATTTATGACTTAAACCTTTCGATTTGTTTCGAGATAATGTTTTGGAATATTGGTTATGTTGTTTTAGTTAGACATGTTGTCACAAGAAGGTATATTTATCTTGGATAAAGTGAGCGGTTTATGCATAGTGATTAAGATTACTGGTTATATTATTAATACTCCGCTTTGGTGAGTTCTATCTCTCCCCGTCCGGCTTTTAAGGCCGGACTTTTTTTGGTGGAAACTTGCGTGAAAAAAATAATAACCCCGGGTCTTCCCGGGGTATAATTGGTGCGGCAGAGAGGACTTGAACCTCCACGAGCGTATTGCCCATAAGAACCTGAATCTTACGCGTCTGCCAATTCCGCCACTGCCGCATACAAAATATTTAGTTGGTATTTTATCCGCGCGAAAATTATATTAACATAGTTAAAGTAACATGTCAACATCACAAGTAAATCTTTTAAAAGACAAAGCTGCTTTAAACAGCGAAAGCAGCTTTGTATCTAAGCTGCAACATCGACTTTAGAAATTGCTCCGCTGGGACATGCCCGGAAACACTTGCCGCAACGGGTACAATTGACCGGATTAATAGCGTAGTTTGCAGTATCATCAATGTAAATGCCGTTAAACTTGCATTCTAATTCACATGCTGCACAGGCCATGCATTTAACGGCATTTAAAACATAACTAAACTTGATACTTTTCTTCTCGGCCAACTTAACCTTCCCCTTCCCTTTGTCTTTACTTAAATGAATAGATTATCCGAAAAGTTCTACGCTGCGAAAATGAAATCCTGCAATATTTAATACATAATATCGAAAAAAAAAATTATGCTATAGCAGAAGGAAATAAATTTGTTTTACCGGGAGGTGTTAAATTGGCGAAAAGAGTTATGGGTTTATTAGCTAATAAAGATACAGGTTATCGCCAGGTATGGAATATGGGCAAAGCCGCCGATATGAAAAAAAGGCAGAGAATACATGGAGTAAACCGACCCAGTACGTAATAAACGCCACTGCTCATAACATATATTTCACAGTCATTACGACAACTCTTAAGCTGTAAATAGAAAAGCCAGCACTCGCGAATTCCGCGTATACTGACTTTTCTTATTTAAAGTTATAATATTCTCCATACCGTTCTACCTTAATATAAAAGCGGTTTTCCCGTACATATAAAAAAAAACTGTAGTTAGTCACTACAGGTAATAAGGGTAGAGGAGGAGTCGTATTAGACAGTAAAATTCCATATGACAATTTGGTAAGGATAATTCATTTTAACATATGAGAGTATATTTACAAGGTAATAAGTGGTTCTAAATGCATAAATTATGAGATAATTGAAAATTTTTTTTATTATTTTTATTATATGATACTTACTTCGTAATCTTGTTGGATTCATTCGCACTAAACTATCCCATTACGCCAACTCTTACGCTGCAAACAGTAAAGCCAGCACCCGCAATCCCTTGCGAATACTGGCTTTTTTTTGGCTGGGACGGATGGATTTGAACCATCGAATGACGGATTCAGAGCCCGTTGCCTTACCGCTTGGCTACGCCCCAATATTATTATGGTGGAGGGGGCAGGATTCGAACCTGCGAAGGCGTCGCCGGCAGATTTACAGTCTGCTCCCTTTGGCCACTCGGGAACCCCTCCATATATTGTTTAATGTGGTCGGGATGGAGGGATTTGAACCCCCGGCCTCTTGCTCCCAAGGCAAGCGCGCTAGCCAAACTGCGCTACATCCCGAATAACCGGACACAAAAATTATTTTACTCTAAAAACAGGATAATGTCAATGCCATAATACTATGAATCACATGGAAATTATTTTCAATCGCTGCTAATCTTGATAAACACCTGGCGTCTGCGGGGACCGTCAAATTCGCAAAAAAATATGCGCTGCCAGGTGCCGAGCAACAGTTTTCCAGCGGTGATCAGCAAGGTTTTTTCTGCACCGGCCAGAAATGCTTTAATGTGGGCATCCGAATTTCCTTCTTGGTGGGTGTACTTGGCACTAATGGGTACCAGTTTATTTAATTGCAGCAAGATGTCGTGAATAACGCTGGGGTCGTGCCCTTCATTGATAGTCACGCCGGCGGTTGTATGCGGTATGTAAATATGGCAAACCCCTTCAGGTACGCTGCTATTGTTGATAAGCATATTAATGTCGGCAGTCATGTCGATAAATTGTTCCCGCCTTGTGGATTTAATATCTAGCATATGAAGATTTGGCATGTTATTCAGCTCCCGTAATCGGTTACAGGCTTTGGGTAGTTTTGATGCCCAGATTAAAAGTAAGTAATTCCAGCTTGATGGATAAATCTACATTGCGTATTTCAATATCCTCCGGTACGTTTATAGTTACCGGGGAGAAATTCAAAATAGCCTGCATACCGCTCTTTACCATTATATCGGCCACTTCCTGAGCCAAACTTGTACGAACGGCTATTATCCCAATACGAATATTTTCTTTTTTGGCTATTTCAGGGAACTGCGCCAGTGGCTTTACCTCCAGATTACCAATTTGTTTACCAATCCTAGTAGAATTATTATCAAACACGCCGGCAATATGGAAGCCTCTCACGCTAAACCCCCGGTTTGTACACAAGGCAAAGCCAAGATTACCTGCCCCCACAATGGCCAGTGGCCATTCCTGATCCAAGCCGAGTATTTTTAGTGTATATTTCAACAGGTCTTTAACATTGTACCCTACGCCCCTGGTACCGAAATCACCGAAATAGGCCAAATCCTTTCGGACTTGGGCAGGGCTTACCCCTACTCCATCAGCTATCTCACCTGATGAAACTGTGGTGATGCCGTTTTTGTCCAACCTTTCCAGGAACCTGGAGTAAATGGACAGCCTGGATACTGTTGCTTCCGGAACTCTTAAAGTTTTCAATATCTCACCTGCGCTCTTTCTTTTCACTGAGCTGGCTTTTTGCAAAATTATTACATTTGTTGTAATTTTCACATAATATTATAGCTTCTTTATAACACGTGCAATCTTTGATGTCAAAGGGGTAATAATAATTTTTTTGTGTTTAGTGAAATAATTAATACTATTTTATCTCTTTAAAAACAGCGCGAGCGGCCTCGATGGTGTGGTCGATTTGTTCATCGGAATGAGCCAGAGACATAAAGGCAGCTTCAAACTGGGAGGGGGCCAGGTAAACACCTTTTCGCAGCATGCCCGCAAAGAATTTGGCAAACTGTTTTGTATCGGACTTGGCAGCCGAATCGTAATCTGTTACCGGTTGACAGGTAAAAAATGTACAGAGCATGGACCCCACCCGGTTAAAGGTCAGTTCCAGACCTGCTTCCGCTGCCGCTTGCCGCAAACCTTGCTCCAAACGGGATGATTTTTGTTCTAATGCATCATATACGCCTGGCTGGCGCAGCAATTGCAATGTAGCAATTCCGGCCGTTACCGCCAGCGGGTTGCCGGACAGGGTACCCGCTTGGTAAACTGGTCCCACAGGGGCCACCACGGACATGATTTCACGTTTACCGGCGTAAGCTCCCACGGGCAACCCGCCGCCGATTATTTTACCAAGGGTGGTGAGGTCGGGCTCAACGTCATATAATACCTGAGCTCCGCCGTAAGCCACACGGAAGCCGGTCATTACCTCATCAATAATGAGAAGGGCTCTATATTGTTCAGTCAGTTTGCGTAAGCCAGCCAGAAAACCTGGTGCCGGTGGAATTACGCCCATGTTGCCGGCCACCGGCTCTACAATTACCGCGGCGATATTTTCTCCCACCTGGCGGAAAATTTCCTGTAAATTGTCCAGGTTGTTATAAGGAGCGATAATAGTATGTTCAGCTATGCTCGCGGGGACGCCCGGGCTGGTAGGAACCCCCAGGGTTAAGGCGCCGGAGCCTGCTTTAATTAACAGGAAATCGGCATGTCCGTGATAGCAACCGGCAAATTTGACAATTTTGTTACGTTTGGTGTAACCTCGGGCTAGTCTGATGGCACTCATGGTTGCCTCGGTGCCCGAGTTCACCAGCCTGACCATATCTACAGCAGGCAATGCGTCAACAATCATATTCGCTAGCAGAGTTTCCAGTTCGGTGGGGGCACCGAAACTGGTGCCTATTTCTAGGCAGTTTTGCAGCGCCTTGACCACCTCGGGATGCCGGTGGCCTAATACTAATGGTCCCCAGGAACCTACGTAATCAATGTATGTATTGCCGTCTACATCAGTTAGCAAAGCCCCTTCACCCTTGGCGATGAATACCGGCGTGCCTCCGACCGATTTAAAGGCCCGTACCGGGCTATTTACGCCGCCGGGAATATACCTGACGGCCTCTTCATATAGTTGAGCTGATTTATTATAGCCATTGTGCACAGGATCACCACCCTAATCAACAAAATATTGCATGCTGCTCTTTTTTAACTCTGTGGTACTGAAAAGCAGCTTATAATTAGGTACATCAATTTTTTCGGACATTATGGCAGCCAATTGCTCACACTGGTCACGGGTTTGCCCGTGAATAACGGTAAATATGTTGAATGACCAGCCAGGCCGCCGGGGGCGCTGGTAGCAATGCGTCACTTCGGCCAACCCGGCCAGCAGTCGGCCGATGCTGGCGGCCCGTTCTTCGGGGACGTCCCACACCACCATAGCATTGGCAGTGTAACCGAGCTCCTGGTGGCGCAGGGCCGCCCCGAAACGGCGAATGATACCATTGCCTATCATTTCATTTATTTTAGTCATTAATTCATCTTCAAATAGACCAAGCCTTTGGGCTATAGCCAGAAAAGGTCTTTCCACCAGGGGCAGACCTTGCTGCAATTCCTTAATAATCTGCTTTTCCAGTTCAGTCAGCATTCCGCACCTCGGACAGGTTAAAATTAACGCGTACTTTGAAGATATCGACGGCCGGCAGATTTAATAGATTCACCAGGCCGGTTTTTTGTTTGATTTCATTTAATATACTGTTGATATGCTGCTCCGACGGGGCAAGTAAAGTAAACCACATATTGTAGCGGTGGTTGCGCAGGTAATTATGGGTGATGCCAGGATATCCGTTGATTATTTGGGCCACCCGGTCAATATCCGCCTCAGGGACTTGCAAAGCGCACAGAGTACCGGTATAGCCAATTTTACGGGAATCAAACAGTCCACCCAGCCTCCTGATAATGCCGGTCTGTTGAAGTCTGGATATTCTCTGCAGCACATCTTGTTCACTGATGCCGAGCTGTTGCCCGATCTCCTCGAAAGGACGCTGGACCACCGGGAAATTGGACTGAATGAGGTGCAACAGTTGCTTATCGGTTTGATCAACACTCATGGGCTAATATCCCTTTCTTCCATGATAAAGACACCAGGGTTCCTCGGCCATGTAATCGCAGTGGTAATAATAGGCCCTGGCCCGGCAGCCGCCGCAGATTTTTGTATACTGGCAAGTGCCGCAGCCCCCGCTGTATTCCATAGTACGCAGTTTTTGCAGCACTTCGCTGTCGCGCCAAATTTGATTAAAAGGAACCTGGCGCACATTACCTAGGGGGATATTAAGATAAGCGCAGGGTTGCACGTCACCGCGGGGACTAATGATACAGTAGGCTGTTCCGGCCAGGCAGCCGCGGGTGAAGCGCATATCAACCCCCATCTGGCGGGCGATGCGCATGAACTGTGGCGCACAGGTAGGCTTGAGCTCTATATTTACCTGGCCTTGCTTGACGATAATCCGCCGCAGCAGTTCTTCATATTGCTCGGCACGCAGTGTTTCGGTTTCAATATTTACCGCCCGGCCGGTGGGCACCATGAAAAAAATGTGATGACCCCGGGCACCCAGGCTGACGGATAGGTCGGTTAAAGCTTCGATTTCGCTGCTGTTCCAATCCATCACCGTAGTATGTATTTGAAAGGGCAGCTCGGCCTCCCGGCAGGCTCGCATGCCGTCCACTGCACCCTGCCAGGCACCGGCAAAGGCCCTGAAATCATCATGGCTTGCAGGGTTAATGCTGTCCAAACTGATACCTACCGCCATAGCGCCAGCTTTTTTTAGCCCGGCGGCTGCTTCGGGGGTGATCAGCGTACCGTTGGAACCCAGCACGGGGCGCAGCCCGGTGCCGGCGGCGTATTGAACCAGCTCATAAATATCGTCCCGCATCAGTGGCTCACCGCCACTGAAAATCATTATTTTAAAGCCGGCTTCGGCTATCTCGTCAATCAGCTTCTTACCTTCCCCGGTATTTAGCTCTTCTTCCGTTCGGGTTCCAGAATCCCTGTAGCAGTGTTTACAGTACAGGTTACAGGCGTTGGTGGTGTTCCATGATACCAGCATGCTCCTCCGTTCCTTTCTATATATCTCTGTTTAACTATCCTCTTTTAACCAGCGTACCACGTCCGGAGCATGGTAAGTGATGATGATATCTGCTCCGGCCCTTTTCATGCCGGTCAGCAGTTCCAGGGTGGTCTGGCGCTCGTCAATCCAACCCAGCCGGGCGGCAGCCTTAATCATAGCGTATTCGCCGCTGACATTATATACTGCCAGCGGACCGTCGAAATTCTTCCGTACTGCGGCGATGACATCCATATAAGCCATAGCCGGCTTGACAATCAGCATATCGGCACCCTCGGCCATATCCTGTTCTACCTCGCGCAGGGCCTCCCTTAGGTTGGGTGGGTCCATCTGGTAGGTTTTTCGGTCGCCGAATTGCGGGGCCGAACCGGCTGCTTCCCGAAATGGCCCATAAAACGCTGAAGCGTATTTTACACTGTAAGACATGATTGGAATGTTTACCAACCCTTCTTCATCAAGGGCCTCTCTAATGGCCCGCACCCGCCCGTCCATCATGTCCGATGGCGCTACAATGTCCGCTCCGCTTTGCGCGTGTGAAACAGCGGTGCGGGCCAGCAGATGCAGAGTATGGTCGTTAAGAACTTTACCCTCATGCACAATACCGCAGTGGCCGTGATCGGTGTATTCGCACAGGCAAACATCGGTTATGACCAATAGCTCAGGGAATTTATCCTTGACTTCTCGCACAGCCTGCTGGATAATACCATTGGCAGCATAGGCCCCGCTGCCTACGGCATCCTTGCTATCTGGAATACCAAACATAAGTATACCCGGAATGCCCAATGACTGCACTTTCGCAACCTCGGCCAGCAGCCGGTCGATGGATAATCTATATATGCCGGGCATCGATTCTATGGGTATTTGCACATCCCGGCCGTCGGTAACAAATAGAGGATAGATTAAATCATCCACCCGCAGGTGGTTTTCCCTGACCAGCCGCCGCATTGTGGCGCTTGAGCGCAAGCGGCGCGGCCTGGTAACTGGATAATACATAGGCCACCTCCAGATTTGTTTGTGAAGACTGCAGGGTAGTTTAAACTCTAATAAGCGGTGCCTGTCTCCTTATCAGTCAGGTAGCAGGCGGGATCGGGTTCCCAAAAATCACCGTGCACGGACTCGGCCCGGGTTCGAAAATTACCGTTACACATATTTAGCCAGCGGCATCGGGCACAGCGTCCTTTAAGCAGTGGCTTGCGGTTTTTTAACCCCTGCATGACCGGGTGGTCTGGATTTTGCCAGATTTCCCCGAAGGATTTTTCCCGGATGTTGCCCAGCAGGTGCTGGCGGGTGAATTGGTCGGGATATACATTGCCAAACCAGTCCACCGCCCCGATGGCTATACCTGAGCGGTTGCCACCGTTGGCGGACAGTAACTGACTGACCTGCTCTGCCCGGACCGGGTCGGTTTTTTGCAGTGATAGGTAAATATAAACGCCGTCAGCATGGTTGTCCACCGTAAGTATTTCCTTATTTAAACCACGACGGTGGTAATCCAGGGTATGTTCCATAATCAAGTCCATAGCCTGTCGGGTTTGAGCGTGGCTCACATCTTCATTTACCATTTGACTGCCCCGGCCGCTGTACACCAGGTGATAAAAGCATACTCGTGGTATATCTTCATCTTCGATTAATTTAAATATATCTGGCAGCTGGTCAAGGTTATGGCGGTTAATGGTAAACCGCAACCCCACTCTCTGGCCGATGGACCGGCAGGCCCGAATACCGTTTAATGCTGAATTAAAAGCCCCTTTGCGGCCCCGGAAGCGATCATTATTGATACCAATGCCGTCCAGGCTGATACCCACATAGCTGATGCCTACGTTCTTAATTCGATCGGCCATCTCCGGTGTGATTAATGTACCGTTAGTAGAGAGAGTGCAGCGGATGTTTTTATGGCGGGCGTAATCGGCCAGTTCAAAAAAATCATGGCGCAGTAAAGGCTCGCCCCCGGAAAAAAGTATTACAGGAACATTAAAGGCGGCCAGGTCATCAATGAATTTTTTGGCCTCGGTGGTGGTGAGCTCATTTTCATATATATGGTCATCGGAATTGGAATAACAGTGCAGGCATCTTAAATTGCAGGTACGGGTTGAGTTCCATACCACAACTGGCCCACGCCCGGTTGTTGTGCCGTCTCGCTGGCGGCCCGCATCTTGATTGTAGCGCAGTGAATCACCGTAATATTTTGCTCCGCAAAGTAATCTGCTTACGCTAATCATAATTTTCTCCTCAATAAAGGGTCAGTTTACCCTTCAGGTATACAGTAAGTTGGGGTTTTGTTTTCTATTAGGTTATTATAAATTAAAACAACGGTATAATAGCCAGCTAAGTTTCTTCATCTTAATAATACTTTACAGTATTTCAGCTAGTTCAAAAAATCCTATTTATCATTGGTTAATTCGGTGAGCTATGACTATAGGTTAACGCGCTAGCACTTTCTTGGCCGGACCCGAAATAATCCAAAATAGCCTTCAGCAGCCCATTGATGGTATATTCGCCCGCTTCAATGTGTACGGGCAACCCTAGTTCTTGCGCAGTGGCAGCGGTGATGGGTCCAATGCAGGCCACTTTGGCACTGCCAACCAGTTTGTCCGGGTTTGATGTCTCCAGCAGGGTGACAAAATTGCGCGCTGTAGACGAACTGGTAAAGGTAATTATATCAATGGCCCCCTCGGCCAGCATGTCTCGGATAGCCTCAGTGCTACCGGCACCGAGTACGGTGCGGTAGGCGGTTACTTCATCAACTTGCGCGCCCATGCGGGTCAGTGCTTCGGGCAATATTTTTCTGGCGATATCTGCTCGGGGCAGTAATACCCGGTCTCCGACCGCTAATTTATCCTGCAGCCCCTCTATGATAGCTTCGGCCCGGAATTCCGTGGGTATGTAAGTCACCTGCAGAGCCATTTTTTCCAACGCCCGGCCGGTTTGCGGCCCTATGGCGCATATTTTAAGGCCTTTTAAATTGCGGATATCGCTATTTATCCGGCGCAGGGTGTCAAAGAAGTAGGTTACTCCATTGACACTGGTAAAAATAAGCCAGTTATATTCGGATAAACGGGCCAGAGCCTGCTCAAGAGGCGCGCTGTTCTCAGGAGCTGCGATGGCAATGGTAGGAAACTCCACCGGTTCGCCGCCCAGACTCTCAATAGCCCGGGATAGACCGCTGGCCTGTTCCCGGGAGCGGGTGATCAGTACCCTTCTGCCGAACAGCGGCTTATTTTCAAACCAGCTCAATTTGTCACGCAGCTGCACTACTTCACCCACTATGATAATGGCCGGGTTTATAAAACCTTGCTCTTTGGCCAGGCGGGCGATATTGTCCAGGCGGCCCACCAGCGTTTTTTGTTCCGGGCGGGTGCCCCAGCGAATTAGCGCTACGGGGGTTTGGGGATCTCTATCATGTTCAATAAGTTTTTGTGCAATGCCCGGTAAATTGCTCATACCCATTAAAAATATTAAAGTGCCCATCCCGGTAGCTATTTTGGACCACTGAATGCTGGAGGTTTCCTTGGTGGGGTCTTCGTTGCCGGTGATAATAGCCAAGGTTGATGTAAAGTCCCGGTGCGTCACCGGTATGCCGGCGTAGGCCGGCACAGCAATAGCCGAGGTGACCCCGGGGATTATTTCAAAGGGTATATCGTGGCTGGCTAGTGCTTCCGCTTCCTCGCCACCACGTCCAAAAACAAAGGGGTCCCCTCCTTTTAAACGCGCCACGGTTAGACCCAGCAGGGCCTTTTCCACGAGCAGTTGGTTTATGTCATCCTGGGAAAGGGTATGCCTGTCGGGTTTTTTACCTACATAAATGCATTCCGCATCCGTCCGGCGCTGGTTAAGCAGCCGTGGTTCGGCTAAACGGTCATAGACAATCACGTCGGCCTGCTTGATGCATTCCAGCCCTTTAACAGTAAGCAGTCCCGGGTCGCCCGGTCCGGCGCCGATTAGATATACCGTTCCCTTGTTATTTGTCATGGAATTCAAACTCCTGTCTGGCCTGCTGTAATATTTTTTCTGCGCCGCGGTCGATCAGCACTTCCGCTAGGTTGATGCCTAACTGCCGGGCACCGGACACCGGTCCCGTCACTTTATGACGTAGGGTGGTTTGGCCGTGCAGGTCAATAACTGCCCCTTCCAAGGTCAGCATATCACCCTGGATTTGCCCGTAAGCGCCGATAGGTACCTGGCAGCCGCCTTCCAGCCTTTTCATAAAAGCCCTTTCAGCTTCAATGGCGGTACGGGATGGCCAGTGATCCAGGGGGGCAATAATGTCATGTGCGGTTGTGTCGGCGCTGGCAAGCTCTACTCCTATAGAACCCTGCCCTACAGCGGGCAGGCAGATATCAAAGGGGATTAACTGAGCAATCAGCTCTTCGTAACCCATGCGTTTGATGCCGGCATAGGCTAGCACGATGGCGTCCAGCTCCAGTTCCTTGAATTTACACAGCCGGGTTTTTAAGTTGCCGCGTATATCCACCATTTGTAGATCCGGCCGGTAATACAGCAACTGGGCGCGGCGCCTTAAACTGCTGGTGCCGACGCGGGCCCCTTGCTTTAAATCCGCCAATTGGATATTGTCTTGGGATATTAAAACATCGCCCGGGTATTCCCGTTCACAGACTGCGCCAATGGCTAGGCCATCCGGCAGTTGGGTGGGTAGGTCCTTCATGCTGTGCACCGCCAGCTTGATTTTACCGTTTAACAGCGCTGTTTCCAGTTCTTTAGTGAACAGCCCCTTGTCACCGATTTTAGCCAGTGCCACATCTAAAATGTTGTCGCCCTTGGTTTTCATGCCTTTAATATGAAAACTGCGGTCCGGGTGGGCTTGCTGGAGCGTATCAGCCACATAGCGGGCCTGCCACATAGCCAGGTCACTGTCCCGGGACCCGATAATCACTTGATTTACCATTATGGCCTCCAATATGCTCATACTTGCCTTAAAAATTTCGGGTGTGGCCTTTTGTTACGCCCCCACCCGATACCTATATTGTCTATTAGTACTAATGCCGGCCCGAGGCCCGGGTTTGCTTGCTTTCTTTCACCGGTTGCTGGTCATCAGGCTGCCCGACCGGTGCATCCAAATCATCCAGACAGAATAATTTTTTCAATGCCTCTTGATAATTCGGGCCCTGCTTGGTAAGGGCGTATTCTTTTAATTTGGTAATGGGAGTGTGCAGCAGTTGATTAATAATAGTGTTGGCCAATGACCCGATTACCCTGCGATCATGTTCGGAGGGATTACCTAATCTACCCAGGGCCCGGGCCAGCTCCCGCTGTTTAATTGACTCACCGTGTCTTTTTAGTGCAGTTATGGTAGGAATAACATACTGTTCCCCCTGCCAGCGAGCAAACTCCTCCACCATTTCCTCTATAATAACGTCCGCCAGGATAGCGGCCCGTTTGCGTTCCATAAGGTTATTATCTACCACATTTTGCAAATCATCAATATCGTAAAGTCTAACACCGGATAGACCGCCAATAGCAGGGTCAATATCCCGGGGTACAGCAATATCAATGAACATGATATTTTTATCGGTTTTTTGGGTTAATATCTTCCGTACCTCCGGTGCCCTTACCACATAGTGAGTGGCGGCGGTGCAACTGATCACTATGTCGGATGACTCTAGATAATGATGCAGTTCATTGAACTTGACAGCCCGGCCACCGAACTGGCGGGCAAGGTATTCGGCCCGGTTGTAAGAACGGTTGGAAACGATGACCCCGGAAACGCCGTTGGCTACCAGGTGTTTGGCGGTTAATTCACTCATTTTACCGGCACCGATAATTAGCACCGAGCGGCCGGTAAGGTCCTGAAAAATTTGCTTGGCCAGTTCTATTGCGGCATAGCTGATAGAAACGGCATGCTGATCGATGCCCGTTTCCGTACGGGCACGCTTGCCTACCGTAATGGCATATTTAAATAAAGTATTGATTACCTTATCGGTGGTGTTATATTTTTGAGCTAGCTGGTAGGCCGTTCTAATCTGACCCAGAATCTGGGTTTCCCCCAGCAGCATGGAATCCAGACCTGCTGCCACTCGGAAAAGCTGCCGGGCGGTTTTATGCTGTGCAAAAGCATAGGTATATTTTTTAATCATGGCCGGTTCTACGCCAGATTTATGCTGCAAAAAAATTCGAATAGTTTCAATACCGTTTTCGACATCGCTGACATGGGCGTATATTTCAGTACGGTTGCAGGTGGAAATAATCACGCAACCCAGAATCAGCGGGTGGTCAAGCAGCCTGGCCAAAGCATCCGGCAATGCATTATCCGAAAAAGACAGCTTTTCCCTGATTTCCACCGGAGCAGTTTTATGATTGACACCGATCGAAATGACAAACATTGACTACCCGCTCCTTTGCCTGCTCTAAATCCCCTTGCTTGACCAAAGTATATGTAGTTTCATCCACTAAATTCATCAAAATCTGTTCACGCCGGACAGGATCCACTACCTGCTCTTGTACCTGCCTGCGCACTGTGCCTAGAAAATCGTTAAATTCGGTAAATGCCGGCCCGAATTCCTGCTCAAGTTTTCGGCGGATAATTTTAGCCAGTCGGGGACTTCTGCCGCCTGTGGAAATGGCTAGCTTTAGCGATCCCCTGTGCACCACGGAAGGTACAAAAAAATTGCACCGGGGTGGGTCATCCACTACATTAACCATGATATTGCGTTTCATGCAATCGCCAGCCACGGCGTGGTTGACGGCATCATTGTTCGTAGCGCTAATTACCAGGAAAGTATTCTCTAAATCGCCGGTTTGGTAATAACCACAGCGATACAATATCAACCCGCGCTCTGCCATATTTTGCAGAGCAATAGTTAATTGGGGACTAATGAGATGGATTTTGGCACCGCAGCGGGCCAGGGCTTTCACCTTGCGTTCGGCTACCTTGCCGCCGCCCACCACCAGGCACTTTTTATCTTTAAGACTGAGAAATATGGGGTAAAGTTCCAAGCATATCAGCTCCAAGTGAGCTTTTTACACAAACATCTTGCTATAATACCCGTCAGCGCTAAAAATTCCTAATACCAATAAATTCGGCAATAATTTGCAAGGTCTTTTTTACGGGCACATCAGGTAACCCGGGCAATTCCTTTTTAGCTTTATTTATATACTGGGTGGCTAAACTGGCTGAATAATCAATGCCACCGCACCGGGTGATCAGGTCAATAGCTTCGCAAACTTCCTGTTCATTTTTATCAGGTTTGCTTATAATTTCAAGCAGTCGGTCTCGAGCACTGCTTTTTCTTAATGCATAAATTGTCGGTAGAGTGATAATACCCTGTTTTAAATCACCGCCCACCGGTTTACCTAATTTGGTCTGCTCGGCGGTCATGTCAAGAATATCGTCGGTAATTTGAAAGGCCATACCAATATAATGGCCGAATCGCCGCAGGGTTTGGTGCAATTGCCGCGGAGCACCGCAAGCCACTGCCCCCAGCTGGCAGGAGGCGGAAATCAACAAGGCGGTTTTCCTGTTGATGCGATAAAAATAATCCTTGATATTTTGGTTAGTATCATAGATGGTGGAAATCTGGAGTATTTCTCCTTCGCTCATTCTAACGCTGGTTTCAGCCAGCACCTTAGGAATCAGTGGTTCCTTATAGCGAGAAATTAGTATTAATGACTTGCCCAATAAATAATCGCCAATATGGGTGGAAATTCGATTTCCCCATTGGGCCTTAACTGTAGGCCTGCCTCTTCTGGTCAATGACGCGTCCACTACATCATCGTGCACCAGGGAGGCCATGTGAATTAACTCCAGAGCCACAGCCAGAGAGACTATTTTGTCCAGATCAAAGTTAGCAAACTTGCCGCCTAATAAACAAAATGCAGGCCGCAGGCGCTTGCCGCCCGCCTTGATCAAGTGCGTAGCTGTTTCCGTTAATAACGGATCGGAAGAACGAACGGTTTTGATTAGCTCATCTTCCACAACACTTAATTCATTTTTAATTTCGCTGAAGAAATCAAATATCATAAAGTTTTTATCTCCTACTTATTTGTGAAAGAAGGCTATATTGAATGCACATGTGATACTCTTCGACAATGTAGGATAATTTCCCTGCTTTGTCGAATTTAAGCTGGCATTTAAACAAGCCATGCACCACATTAAACCACTATAATAGATTATTATATTTTACTAGTAAAAGCAATGAGAATTGTTTATGTGTAAACTTGTTTAATTAAAATATCTTTGTTATAATGTTTATTGTCGCAAAAATGTATATGGGGGTGGATGGTGCCTGGTGGTGCCCCTGGTCTTCAAAACCAGTTAGTGGGGCGGCGATCCCGTCCCTGGTGAGTTCGATTCTCACACACTCCCGCCAGTAGTGATAAGGCTTTCGAGGATTCGGGAGTCTTTTTGTTTTTATGCTTGATGGCCTCTATCCAACATTTTATCCAACAGTTTATTTTTATTAGTCCATTTCCTTCTATTATATATTATTTCCAACCAGTTTCATTTACTGAACTAATCTCGATAATATAAATAGAAAATAAAGCCCGGCACACTTGCCAGGCCTATCTCATTTAAACAACCTCCTCAACAACCCGCCCGCCGCCTTCCCGGCAGCCCTTCTGGCAATACGCTTGCCTACGGTGCCCCTCTGAACGGCTGAAACATCCCCCAGGATTTTAGCCAGGCCATACAGCAGTCTACGGGTTTGACTTATAGGGTCTTTCATTTTTGTATATTTAACCTTCCTTTCTTGTGGCCAGATACACGTCAATCGCCTGCCGAATTGTCTCTGCAACGCTGATCCGTTCTTCATACGCGATTTTCCGGAGATGGTAATCCTGTTCCTCTGTCACCTGGACGTTTATGTGTATCAATTTCTTGGTTTCTTTCCAATATAGAATTTAACTGCCAATCGCACTATAGCCACTGCAATAGATACGTCAGCAACTGTCTGCATCGTCCCACCATACGGCCATTGACGAGTAAGCAGGTAGGCAATTACAAACAATATAAAGAGCAAATCAGGGTTTAATTTCCTTAACCATTTCATATTTTTAGTAAAGTCCATGCCTTTGCACCCCCCCCCTTTCTGTATAACGCCAATGAAGTAATAATGTAAATACCTTTTGGTAAATTTTTTTCAAAATAAATAAACCCATATAGAGTTCAGGGAAAGCTCTGAAACTCCACTAGACTCATCTTCCTATAATTGTGCTGTTTGCACAGCCCCCTATCGATATACGCCGAACCGGGGGCTTTGCGTTTAGGGGCAATGCCAAAATAATCTCTATACATCTACCATTTAACCACCGCGGTAACATCTTCCTCAATACGCGCGTAGTATACAGAGGTAAAAGAAAAAATCTTAAGAAAGGAGGAACATAATAATGGGTTTTGGTACTGGATGTGGCGGAGGAGTTGGCGGCGGTTGCGGAAGTGGCAGTTTCATTCTCTTCCTGATTCTCATCTTGCTGGTGTTTGGCACTATGGGATTCTGCGGAGGAGTATGCAGCGTAGAAAAGTAAGTCTCACGTAAAACGCTCCGAAAGGAGCGTTTTGTTTTGCATAAATACTTGGAGTACTGGACATAATTAACCTTACCCCATTAAGACTTCTCTTCAAATAATACACTGTTTTTCACGGCCCCTCGTTCGACGTAATATTGACCGGGGGCTGTTCGTTTTGAGAAGTAAACCTATAAAAGAAAAGACCACCCGGGTTGTCGCCAGGTGTTTAGGAAGAGGAGGTTCATATGGATTCATATAACATATCCATATTTTAACAAATGATAGTGTTAAAATCAAGCCCTTTAGTGGAATCCGTATCCAAAATAAGCTATTTTTGTAACAATTCCCTTGGCACAGAGTATAATGTTATAACCCACACTTTCCTCCTATTAACATAGCCCCCGGTTGATGATGGCCGTGTATGGCCAGGCCGGGGGCTGTTTGTTTTGGGGGTATGGCTTTGGAACGGTGCTTTTTTAATTGTCTTCCGTTCTATTCTTACATGTAACTTCACATGTGTCGATATGCTGAAAGAAATTATTTAAAGACAAAGCTCGGTTACCCGTTCATACAGAGATTAAAATTATCCAGGGAGAATTTAAAAAGATAATTGTTTCTCGGGCAGCGGATATTACCATTGTTGGGATGCCAAAGAGTTTTGAAGAGGTACTTGAATTGATTGAAATTATCCCTAACACCGCTATTTTTGTTTCTGATTCGGGATTGGAGAGTGCCTTAGTTTAATTTGTAATGTCTACCTTTTGCCTGGCAATGGCCTTATGGCGGGACTGTGCAGATATCAGTATTGCGGAGATAATCAGGAAGGCAATTGACGGATACCTACTACAAGATAGACTCTAATGTAGCATTACAACCAATTAATTCCTTCTATTGTAGTATAGTACAAAATTCCGTTATTGAAATGTTCTTGTTTCCTAATCCTTCGGCTTATCATCTTCCCACCAACCACATCGATCCAGCTGCCACAATTGCAAATACTGCAACTCCTTTAACCGGCATTGTAGCCGGCTTTTCTCCTTAGGGTTGGAATTTTTTCTATTTGGTGTTTTACCTGATATATTTCAGCTTTTGTTCGTTCAACAGCGGAGTGAAGCTCTTCAGGGTCACAGGATCACCTCTCAAACAGGCTTAACACCTCGCGATACAGTGCATAATATTCCGGTGAAATAATCCACCGATGGCCACAATGAATTTTACATAATTCACTTAAAATGCTTGATTAAGTATATATAGCTTAGTGATGAAGGTAATATTAATTGCGTATTTGTTTAAGTTTTTGCGCCTTTTGTACGACTCCCTGGGTCAAGAATCCATGTTCCCACAGTCACATCAATCAACCCATTTGCACATTTATAACATATATTTGCTTTGGAATTAACAATATTATCATTTTTAAATTCCTCCCTACATGCATATATTAGCTAATTGATATAAAAAGCCAGAGGGTCTTAAAAACTCTCTGAAAAAATGACATTCAGTTAATACTCATTAGTTTGGCAAGTTCCTAACCACTGACACTTTTCCCCCGGTTCTCCTGGCAATACACTTGCCTATGGTACCGTTACGGACGGCGTTAACATCACCCAGGAGCTTGGCTGCACCATACAGCAGGCTGCGGGTTTGGCTTATCGAGTCTTTCTTCCGGGCCATATTATCATGGCAAAAAATAATCCCAGCAATTAAGCTGGGCTAAGTTTTATACGGATGAGGCACTCACAGCTCCATAGGCAATTTTAGTTTCACTTTCAGCTACTACTTCATTGCATTTGCAAATTTCAACTTTCAATGTTCCGCTTTTACCTTTTTTCTGAAATGATACACTTACTATATCTCCGTCAATCGGATACTTTGTAGGTACTATCCCATAAACATACTTGGGTACAGATTTACCATCATTTGTAACGGTCATATAGGCACCGAAAAACTCAGTACCATCAGTGCCGGTAACCCTGATTACAAAATCTGATGCTTCATCTTCTGGACTTGAAGTCGTTGTTTTGTTACCACCTCTGAATATAGCACCAATAAAGCCAATACCCAACCATTTTAAGATTTTTATACCCTATAACCTCCCTTTAATATTATTTTTTATAAATATTATCTACTTGCCTGTTACCTTCCTCACTGCCCTCCGAACATTATGTTTGCCTATGGTGCCGTTCCGGAGGGCATTCACGTCCCCCAGGAGCTTGGCCATACCATATACAACCCGGCGCACATCCGTAAAAAAATATACCCACCATTTCAAGGTGAGTATAAGATAAGAAAGGATCGGTGTAAATAAAAGAAAAGAGGGAAACAACAATGCAATTATGGGGGTTGAATTATATATAATCCGGGCGATAGCCGGTTATTTGCTTTTGTAAATATTATCCTCAATGATTATATTTTAGCTTCCAATTATTAAATTAACTTGAGTAAAAGATTAAAATTAGCTGAAAGTTAAAACTAACCATTTAGGCGTACATATTTTTATATCTAGAATATCATCTGTTCTATTTAAATGATGTTTATCAAATGAGAAAAGCATATCTGATTTTGCATATATAGTACTTGCGATATGAATGGCGTCAGCTCGCACGTAGCCCTTGGTATTTTTTAACTAAGTTTCTTGCGGTTGCCGCTATTACTCTGTTTACATTCACGAAAATAAATGATGAACGCTTTAAATAATCATCAAGGAGTTTATCATTTTGATCGTTACCGGGACAAAATTCCACATATGTTAAAGCGCTTATTACTATTTCTATATTTCCTTTTTCAGCTTCCATTAATAACTGCGTACAGAGTTTTTTTATATTAAATTCATTATTATCCCAAGTAATCCATACAGAAGCATCCCAAAGCTATATCATCAGTTGTTGGCAAATTATTGTCATGAGGAATAACATCAAATTCTGTTATTTGACGTATGGTCTTGGGATAACCATCTTTATTATATGAAATTAATCCAAAAAAACCTACCCTACTATTAATAGCTTTGGCTGCTTGTAATAATAGATTTTCCTCAAAATAACAAGATACGAACACCAGTTACATTATCATAAATATTAAAGTACCAACTCTTTGCAGCTGACGGCATTTTTAGCTTACCTTCAATGGAACCATATTCTTCAAAAATAGTGTCAAGAATTTTATTTACATTAGCTACAATATGATGGCTTATATCAATATCGTTATTAGCATTGTTACTAATAACAACTCTTTTTGTTATTTTGCCTAATAATAAAGCCAGGTCCTTAGCAGCATTTAAAGCATTATCTAAAAAATAATAAGGACGTCTCCCCTTTGTTTCCAATAAGCGTAAGCCTTCTACGACTTTTGTTGCAATATAATTACCTGTATATGGTAATGAATCCTTCGAAACGGTAACCAATCCCACACCGGCACTTGATTGTTTTAGATCGTTAATTTCCTAATCCAACACAGGCATATTTTTATCTAAAAAATATGTTTCAACTTCATTCAATAATTTTAGTAGTTTTTGCCAGCCGGAAATAAAGGCATTAAGTGAAACACGACTATTGTCGCCTTTCATGTAGAGATTAATATCATAAGACGACATGCCGCACACACCCTCCCATCGGGCAAATAGTAATTATATAACATAATATTAATCTTTTTATTATAATTAACGCAATATATTCGACAAAATGTTTAAAAAACTAATCTATATTTTAATCCCAAACCCTCTCCAACATCCACTCATCCTCCACCATCACCAAATCACACAACATCTCCTGCCGCGTCTCACACCGGTACCGTGGCAGCCAGGCCGTATCTCGCCACTGCATCCAGCGCGGCAGGTAATCCTTCACCGTGCATTCGGCCACTCTGTACCATTGCCCACCTCAACGGAAAGCAACGGATAGGCCGTCTTTGATCCGTGCATCTATCGGTTGTCGGTAAAGTTTGGTCATAAGGCATCACCTAAGGGTCTTATAATAGAACAGGTGTATGTTGAAAAAAGTGAAATATCTCACATAAAGCGACATTGTTTTTAACATTATTTAGCAGGTAATGGCACTGTTTACCAAGAAACAAATATGTTGGAGGTGATATATAATGTCTCAGGAAAAAATAGTCTCAGAAATAGCACGCCTGCGCGCCAAATTACATAACCTAATTGACACAGACGCTAGTCATAACGAATTACTTACAATCAGTCAGAAGCTAAATAAGTATATAACCATGTATTTACAGTTACATGGCTATCGCATAGGAAGTTTTTATTGACATAAAAAATAACCCCAGCCGTAAGCCAAGGTTACTGTGAATTATTAAGGTTTTTATCCTTCTCGCATTGAATGACATCTTCCTCTAAATACAACGGTAAACCGTTGTCGTGAACCCAAATGACCGGCGCGGGGAAATCCTTGTGCCTGGCTTCCCAATTGTTTACCACTTGTCTGGATACCCCCCATCTTTTAGCCATATCGGCTTTAGACATAAGCGGTGGTATTTTTACCTTATGCCCCACTTGCTTCACCTCAATGTTAACATTCTAATTAATAACACAAACCAGATTCCAACAGCCCCCAGCCTTATTATTTGTATAATAGAAACTGTGGCAATGTTTAGGTCGGATGCCCATGCTATGAAAAGAATTAAAAATAACAGATCCGTCGAGCTTATTTTTTTCATACTTTTCAGGTGGTTGTGGTATAATATTTTTTGGGTGGGGGAGGTTTCCCTCCCCATGGGTCTTAGCGTCTTTTGGGACGCTTTTCTTTTTGTAGGTGCACTTTTATCTCTAGCCAGGTTTTTATTGCTCCGAGCACTGCGGCCACTGTGACTGCCACATCTTTGATGAAATCAACCACCCACTTTTACACCCCCTTTCGATGTATTTATAAAACATGTTCTGTTTACGTTGTAAACATCTATTTCTATAAAAATAACATATTTAGGAAAGTTTACCTGCTTGTAGAGAAAAGAATAACCCCAGCACGATGGCCGGGGTTATACAGCTTAACTGACTATTGATTATTTCGCCTTGCTACTTTGCTGTGAACCTTTATAAGTACCCAGCAGGAACCCTACCACGCCACTAACCATACCGGTGAAAACGGCGACCAGCGGTCCGTCCGTGGAAAGGTTCATAAAATACCCCATCGCGCATACAGCAAACGACGCCGCGCCAGAGCCAATTGCAGCATAAATAATTGTTTTATCCTCGTTCATGTTGACCACCCCTATAAAATTCTGGCTATCTTCTGAATTAGATAGCCCACAAGCTTCCCGTCAACTGTCCCGCCGGGTACCGCGTTTTGTACCCAATAATCCGGATCGCTAAGTTGCAGCACAGCAATGGCCTCTGCTGTTGTAGCCTTACCCGTGGCTTTCTGCATCAAGACACCCGCATATTCCCCGTTTACCTGCTTACAGGGGGCTGCATTCTCTAGCCAGTAGTCCGGGCTGCTAATGATACCAGCCGCCTTGATAGCGTTGATTGCTTTAGCTGTGACTGCGTCGGTAGCAGACTCCAACTTACCCCCATAAGCCGTCGCCAGAGCATCGGCAATGCAACTCTTCTACTGTATCAGCTATAACACGGTCGGCTGCATTGTCAATAAAACACGTTTCTACTATTACAGCCGGCATTTTCGTAGTCCTGAGAATGCCGAAATACTCAGTCCCCCTGCTGTTGGCTTTGCACTTAACAATATTAACTTTAGTTTGCCCGGCTTTCTTAAGCCCTTGCGCTACAGCATTGGCCAACAGCACCACATCCCAGCCGTACTCTTCAAGGCGTTTTCCGAGTGCGTTACCGGTGATAATGGTCATATCGCGCTCAATTAAGCCGTCCTTACATGCTCCCGGGTCCCCGTGCTCCCCATGCCCTTTGTCATTATAGATTTTCATACTTTTTTAATCCTCTTTAACATCGTATTTTTTAAGGCCGCACTGGCTAATAATCCTGATCAACTTCTCCGGGTATTCCGGATCCGTCGCATAGCCACAGGCATACAACTGCCGGGCCGCTTCTTCCGGAGTGGCTGCCTGGCATACCGGCTTGTACCGGTCAGACTCCAGGAATTTGTGATGGTCGGCCATGGGCTCGTAATAATTGTTGTAAGCCCGGAACTGAGACTCCACGCTAATACGCTTGCCATCAATAACTTCATCGGAATCGTAGGTGACGCTGCCAACAGTGCCGAACCCCTTTATAGCAAAAGCGTTGTAGCTGACCTGCCCGGTGTGCTTGTCCACCGGAGACTTTTTCAGCCAGCCCGATTCAAGCGCGGCCTGTGCCAGAGTTATAATGGCGAATATCCCGGTTTCTGTGTAAAGCTGCATCGCCACCGGGCCAAGTGTCTTTAGAATTCTTGCGGTGTCATATAATACCCCCTTTTAATTTGCCAGCCACCCCACTGTTGCCGTCAATAGCGCAATTAAAGCGGTTGCCCATGTCGGCAGCCGCTTAGAAAAGTCATCTTTGATTTTTTCCATGCCTTTTTTAAGTTCGCTGACTTCATTAAATAGCGTCTTGATTTGCCTCTTGCAAGCGTGTAATTTCGTTCTCTTGGTCCAACCCCGCCCCACCTCCGGTAACCAAAATTAAAACCACCGGATCACAGGTGGTTACCTGAAATTTTGTTTATACAGTTCGCGTCGGCGCGGCCCGGACAAATCCGCGTATATTCTAGTCGTTTCCAGTTTGGAGTGCCCGAGCAAACGTTGTATTCCCTCTAATGGAGCTCCGCTGTTAAGTATGTGCGTAGCATAGCTATGCCTAAAATGGGGAGCTCCCCATTTTCGCCATTATGGTGAGAGATATCAAATGGTGAGTGACGACAGAAATCCAGCTAAACCGCTGACTTGCACATCGATTCACTCACCATTTGATCATTACCTGCTAAGGGAGCTAAGATAGTCCATCAGATTTTTGTCGTCCGACCAATCCGGTAGTTCACTTGTCGGCAGAATGTCAACATATGCCGCTTCCAACGCTTTCCGCCGCGTCTCGGTGTCTGCCTTAGCATAAATCTGGGTTGTGTTGCAATCGCTATGCCCAAGAAAATCTCTGATGTAGATCAAATTAACGCCGGATTGAAGAAGATGGACGCTTTTGCTGTGTCGAAACACGTGCGGCGTAACAGGAAAGCGTACCTGGAACCTTTCATTCAGTCTCGCCAAACCGACATATTTGTCGATGATGTAAGATATGCCCCAGCGTGTCAGTTGCTGTTTTCTCTGGTTTACAAACACATACTGCTCGCCGCCGCTGACCCCGTTGTTGCCCGGATTACGCCACAAATATGACTCCAAGAGGTTTTTCGTCTTCTCCGTGATTGGAACGTGGCGAGTCTTTTGCCCTTTGCCATGCAAAGTGATCACAGCGGGCTTATCCAGGCGCAAATCCTTAGCCTTCAAATCTATGATCTCCTGAACCCGCGCAGCGCTGTCGTACAATACAGCCATCAGTACCATATCCCGAAGTCCCTTTTGGGTTGAGGGGTCAGGCATCGACAGCAGTATTTTCATTTCTTCGCCAGTCAGGAACGGCACAACTGTTTTCGCGCACTTCTTATCCGGGATGTTCAATATTTTCTGGAACTCAAACAGGTTCTCGGGCGACTGTTTTTGCACAAACCTGACAAACGAATGGATTGCCACCAGCCGCTGGTTTCTGGTCGTCACCGCACAATCCCGTGCGGATTCGAGCCAGTCCAAGAAATCAACAATCGTGTCACGGGTCAGATCCGCCATGGAAAGGCGCTCCGGCGCAATCGCCTTCGTCTGTTCGAAGAAGGAGAGCAACAGTTTAAAAGTCACGGAATAAGACTGGATAGTGTGGCGGCTGGCATTCTTCTCACCGGGCAGGTATTTGCCGAGGAACTGCGTAAGGTAATATGGCAAATCAGCTTTCGTCATAAATGATCCCGCTTTCCGGTATAACGTATCCGAACTCTGCCTCAACCCGCCGCACGATCTCAGGATACAGATCGGATGTCAGCCGCAGATAGTATTGGGTGGCGCGGAAGTCCGAATGCCCCATGTACGCCGACAGGTATGGCAGCATGACGGTCAGGTCGTTCCCGGTCAAAACCCATTTTTTAAGGCATTTGACGGCAAATCCATGGCGAAAGCTGTGGATTCGCGGGCCTACAGCCGTGTGAGGGATGTCGGCCATAAGCAAATAATCCCTGAAATGGTTGTAAGCAGTGCTCTTGTCCATCTGCCCCATTGTTCCGTTGTGGTAGCCCGGGAAAAGCCACATTCTATCGTCGCTGTACCGATGGAATCCATTCATAAAAGTGAGAATGCGTTTTGTCAGGCTATCAGCCATGGGAATCAATCGGTCTTTCATGTTTTTAGCGGCGCGGATTGTGACGGTTCCGGATTCCATATTTACATCATTGAGAACGAGATTCAGTGCCTCGGAAATCCGTACGCCTGTGCCGTACAAAAATCTGAACAGTACCGGATCAACCGCATTCCTGTATGACATCCGCGCCTGCGGATAATTATCTATGGTTATGAACATCCGGCGGGTTTCGTCGTCCGTGAAGATGTGGGGGATGAATTTGCAGCGCGGAAGCGCAGTCTTGACTTCCGTCACATACGCATGGTGGCCTCTGTCAGCCAGATACATCGCGAAGTCTCGCATCAGCACTTCTTTGTTGTGGTGCGTCACAGGCCGTTCATTTAGGCCATAGACAAAGTCGTTGACGATTTCTTTTGTCAACGTGCTCCCTTCAAAGCCGTTGCTGTAATAAAATGTGTCGAAGTGCCGCAGATAGCGTTCCTGAATTTCGAATTTCATTCCGGTCTGTTGCTTGAGTGAAATGTAGTTCTGCGCGGCTTCCGCAAACCCGCTTTTCCATTCATAGGCTGTTTTCACTGGCAAACACCTCCTCTGGATCGAGCGCACATTTGCGCAGCCCTTCAACGTCGACCTTAAGGTATATGCTTGTAGTGTTGACGGACTGATGCCCCAGCGCTTCCGATATGATGGGCAGCGGTGATTTAATTTCAAGCATGTTTCCCGCCAACGTGCTTCGTAGCGAGTGCATCCCATGCCGCTGGTCTCCGGGCATGTTCAGACCGGCTTTCAGAATATAGCGATGGAGCTCTTTGTTGAAGACATTGCGGCCGCCAAATGCGTTGAAAGGCGCTCTGTGCCTGACAAATAGGCATTCGCTGTTTGTGGCAGGGCGACCGTTTTGCAGATAGTCGATGATGGCCCAGCCGATGTCTTTGAGTAGCGGCAATTCAATCGGTTGGCTGGTTTTAGACATTTTCAGATTTATCGTTTTCCTGTGCCAGTCTATCGACGATTGCTGAAGGCTCCTGATGTCGCCAATCCTGAGACCCAACCGGATAGCTATCAAAAGTATCGCGTAGTCGCGCTTGCCTTTGGGGTCATCGCGATCTATTGCGTTGAGCAACCTTTGTATGTCTGTTTTGGACCAAACATAGGGGATCGAGGCATTGCGGGGTGTGCGTACTTTGGGGAGCATGGGCGCCAACTTTAACCATCGCTCTGTTGGACCGATTAACACATCATGCTCACGTAATTCCTTTTGTCGGTGAATCTTACCGGTTTAAGGAAAGTCGGGACAAATTGAACACAACAACACCCTAAACAACTTTAAAAACCGCCTCGGGGTGGTCAATTTTGTGGTTGTCACAGTGGTCAACTTTTAAATTGACATTACTACAAAGACAAATGTTTTCATCAATCTTGTCAATACCGTTGTCCGACAAATAGTGTTCGAATACATTGTAAGAGTTCTCGAAGTTCTTGAGTCTGCCTGGCGATGTCCCTTGCCGACTCATTGATTCCATAATAGACAGTATGGCGACGTGGATGTCTTGATTCTCCAATATAATCATCCTCCTCATAAAATAGCGATAACGCTTGTTCGGTAAGGATAATTATATAGAAAATGGTGAGTGCTTTGCTCTGTTGCTAAATCAGATGCCTGAATCTACAGCGTTAAGCACAATCACTCACCATTTGATATCTCTCACCATAATGCCTAAGCTTGTGGGGAGAAACATTAACCTCGCTTAGCCCCGGCTCGCTTGGCCACGACCTTTATGACCGTCCGCATCTGTGATATTGACAACCGGCGAGGTTGTCCGTTAAACTTTCGCGCAGTAACAAACAAGGCTATATTGGCATCCCTTCTTTCCTTTAAATATCTTTTTAGCCATATGGTTGCTTTAATATTAAAATAAACCTCCCTCTATTTCGAGCCCTTCCCGAAAACCTCCACAGACCTGGTGTCCCAGTCTATAGCATTCCGGTTCAGCCCGACAACCTCACCAATTCGGCATCCGCTGGTGTAAATAAACTCAACTATGGCATGTTCCCGGGGTGTGATACAGCCTTCCCGGAGTATTTCTGTATCCTCTTCGCTAAGGGCCTTTGGCAATCTCCGACCCTCCTTAGGTTCGCAAAGCTTTCTCGCAGGATTACCAACAATATAGCCTTCATCCTGAGCCCACCTAAACAGGGATTTGATAAACCTTATTCTGTTACCAAGGCTGGCCGGTTTTAAATCGGATTGAAAAACGGTAAGGCCCCCGAGTGAGGGCCTTATTTTTATGCCTATTCTCTTTCTTTTAAAATGCATCGCTTGTCAGGTGCATTCCCAGAGCTTTGCCATCCATCTTGCTGGTTAACGGTTTTAATGGATCCACAAAATGGCATCTCAATTTTTACGGAACTTCTCGCAGAGGACAAAAGAAACACCAGCCAGGCTTTTTATCTAAGGTCATTTCATATACTTTCATGGCAGCCTTCTCCCTAATCCTTATGCAACTCTCGCTAACCCGTTAGCTAAATATGAGATAACATATTTTAATTAAATTTTATTATTTTAAAAGATTTTTCTACTTCTGCAAATTCATCCAAGACAGGTGAAGTATTTTCTCTCTCAATAAATAAGACTGAGTAGACTCTTGTCTTATTTATGGTGGTTATAATTATTTGAGAAAAAGATGATGTTTCATCTTTAGCAGTAATGGACAGTCTCTTAGCTGCATTTCCGTCTAATGTCGTATCACTTATTTCTTTTATACTAAAATCACTATATATATTTCTGAATAGAGAGCAACAATTATCAATATACTGCCCTAGACCCATAGGAGTTTTGAGATCTTCGACATTTACAATAATCGCATTACCTTTTAAATCGGGGCATAAGAAGATATGATTGGTAAATGTACTTTCTGTAGATTCATATGAGTTTTTGGAATATATCCAGTCTTCAGGATACATAATAGAAAAATCATCTGTTTCAAAAATTTTGTATCCTAATTTTAATTTATCTTCCGAATTGTTTTCTTGAATGGAAGCAATTGTAGATAATACAATGGTTTGTATGTCCTTAACCCAATTAACCTTACAATCAAACGATTCACCAACAAAACGAAGAGGTACTAAGGTTCTACCATCTACTATTTTAGCAGGTACTTCTAGGTCAACCTGATTATTGTTCTTAAACGCTTCTCCACCAATTATTAACTTAACAACAGTATCCCCTTTAATTGATGTAATTGTTTGAGTGGCATTATCCCACTTAACTTCTGCACCTAGAGCAGTAAAAATTGCCCTTAACGGAACCAGAGTTCGGCCGTTTTCTACAATTGGAGGCACATCAAAACTTATCTCCTTTCCATCCAGGAGAACTTTAGGTGAAGCATTGGCAATGCTCGCAAATAGAAATATTGCCACCAATGTTAATAACATTTTAATGATATAGCGCAAGATTATTTCCCTCCTCAGATTTTATGGCAACCATATAATGACTATTTTTGTTACTATTCATCATGCATTTTCCTTATCCTGCTATTTTATTGTTATATTTTTCTACAAATATACGACATCATACAACATTTTGCAGTCAACCAACTACTCAGATAAGAATTACACTCCACACTTCCACTATCCCACCCCATCTCCGGTAACCAATTTGTCCGGCCACTTCGGCCAGGCATAAAAAAGACGCCCATTATTTAGGCGTTTATGTTATTCTTTCGCTTATGATTTACTGAACTATCGTGTAAATGAGCGCCATAGCCCTTAATTAAAAAAAGCAATAGGAACGTCTAGTGAACAAATGTCATATTATGGAGTGTATGGTATATATTATCAAATTATAAAAAATCGAAAGGAGAAAGTGTAAATTGAATAAGCCTAATCTATTACAACAAGGTGTAACTTCCTTGCAAGTTTCTAAAACAGCAACAGGATTTAACGAAGTCATACAAGAATTTGATTGGACTATCCAAAAGACACCCGTTTCATCTTCTGTCGTGATTCCCCCAGGGGAAAGCGGAAATGTAAGCTTTACATTATCTATTACCCGGAACCTTGTATCTGAAACACAAAGATTTGGGGCAAGGGGGATTATTACAGTAACAAATACCGGGGAAAATCCCACGGTAGGTTTGATGTTAAATGATGTGGTACAGTATAAATTACCTGGACCCGGCATGTATCAGCCTCTTCCTACCCAGGTTATATTTATAGCTCCAATTCCTCCTACGCCTCCAGGCGAACTACCGGCAGGCGCCACAGGGACATATGTTTATGAAGTTGAATTTGTTCTCGTTCCAAACGCTACCTATAGAAATGAGGCACAAGTGACCATACAAAATCACCCAGAAGGCACACGAACTTTTATTTATAGAGCAGACTTTTCGTTACCTACCGAACCGACCATTATCCAAAGAGATGCAAATGTTGTACTTAGTGATGTAGTTACTTTCCCTGCTGGTTTTACCGGCAACCAGCCAGAAAATCAATTCTTGACTTCACCCCCTGCCAATCCTATTATTCTAACTGTTCCTGTTACAAATGCTTCAGCTATTTGCGGTCAAGAATTAACTTTAAGCAATCAAGCAACCCTTACTGAATCCAATTCTGGCAGCACACGTGTAAGTAACGCTGATGTTACGATTAATACAGGTGAATGTCCAACAGTATGTCCGCTAAGCATGGGATACTGGAAAACACATTATCCAGATTCATGGCCTCAAACTGTTCGGGCACTAGGTTTAAAAATCGGTCAAATTCAATACTCTGCATATCAATTAGAGCAAACTTTAAATCTACCTAGTCAAGGGGATGCAAGCTTGATTCTAGCTCACCAGCTTATTGCAGCAAAGATAAACATAGCTAATGGAGCAGAACCCAGTCCAGTAGCAGAAACCATCGCTCTTGGAGATGCACTTTTATATGCTGCCTCTCCATGTCAAACAGATTATAATCCTATGTGTCAAGTTCCATACGGAGTACCTCCATCTTCTACATCAGGTGGGAAAATGGTTTCTGCAGCTCTAATCCTTGATGCATATAACAGAAGTCAAATGACGCCTGGCTGCCCGGCCGAACCTCCTGCAGACGAACTATAAAATACAAAACAGAGCAAGTTTATCTCATACAGAGGTAGACTTGCTCTGTTTTCATTACGCATTTTTACATTCACTACAAAACAAAATATTATCTTATATTTAATATATAGCCTATAATTGAAAGCGAATAATAATAAAATATCGGAGTTGTTTAATCCTGTAGTAGCCAATGCTCCGCTAACCGCACCTAATACTACTTTATCTCTTATACGAAACACAGAGGCTATCCCCCTTATATTTACTACATGCTTAGCTTTATCCCGCAACCATGCTTTTCTTTTTTTCCTTTTAATAAAATCAGTCTGTTTCATATTCCCCATGAAAAGTAGAAAAATACTTTTGCATTTACCAGTTGGCTTAAATATAAAACGCCGTTGTTGAAGATATCTCCCAGTTAGCTCGGTAGAGCACCAGTCCCGTTGCCCTGGAGCTATTTAAGCAAACGGTAATCATAATCACCCAGGTTCAAATCAATCACATCCCCCGGGTCCAGGTGGTCACGTACTGCGTCAGCCGAGTTAGTCAAGCTCCTCGGCCTGGCACTTGAGTTCTATTGTTAACTGTTCGGATGGTTTCACTCCGACAGATCACCTCTCAGTACGGAGACCTTTCTCACAGGAGGTTGCATATCTCGCCTTTGATGTATCCGTAACCTTAAATCACGATTAAGCTCAACCATCCCATTCCTTTGTTTATGATTCCACTCTAATTGTGTATATTGTCTGAAAAGTTATTGAATCACTTAGCAGGATAAATTTTTTATTTTGCTTAATAAAGAACCAGGCCTCAAATTACAAACTTTTTCCATCATGCTGCTCTTGGGGAGCATGAGGCTTAAATTCTCGGCCACTACTATTGGTAGTGGCTTCGTATTTAAAGGAGTGATTTTAATTTGCAGTATATCTGAAAACCAAATTCAGGAACTACAAGTTATTCTAGAGAACTTACGTAACCAACTAACTGTAATAAAGGGGTTTATTCAAATCTCATCTGGTGGTCCAATTGACTTTAAACACGAGCAGCTATTAATAGGATCAGTTAATGATTCAGATTTGATTATAGGAAATGCTATTGCAACGCTAGAGGCCATTCATAACAACAATAAATAATTAAAATTCATGCTCCCCTTTTTTTAAGCTCCTAACCAATAGCCCTATTGGTCAAAGATAATACATTCCTGGGCTTATACCATCGTAATCCTTCGGCTCCAAGCGCCGTGGGAAATGCACCACGGCCTTGCGGCGTTCTACCCGTTCCTTTGCCGACATTGGCGTTCAAGCGTTCAAGAACCGACATACGTCCAGGCCATTTATGTTGTACTGCTACTATTAGACCTCCTTTTTACCGTTTCCGTTCAATCAGATCCCCAAACAAATACCTCCATCCTAGGCCTTTCCCAGTTTAATTCCAGCTTTGGCATCATCACCCGCACCCAGTTGCCACGGTCATCCTTCATGATCCCCCCCGTACCAGGACATCTATGAGAAACTTGCAGCAACAGCGCAGGCGCACAATCGCATCCTTAAATCCCGGACTTAGCTTATTCCTGCTGATAAACCCTTTAACAAACATCTCTTCCCAGTTAGCGGTTACAAACTTACAGGTTGGAGTTTCGATAGACATTGAATCTATCAATCTATTTTTTTCAAACGGGAGAAAAAAAGACCGGCTTTTTCAGCCGGTTAAAAAGTATCATCAAAGAATATGAGGAGAGGAAATAAAAGAAATAAGAGGATGTTAAATATATATACAGCAAAAATTCAAAAATGTCAAAAAAATAAAAAATATTAAAAAGTTCAACCCCGAAGGACTGGCTTAAATTACTTGGACTTTGAGAGAATCCGAGCGACACTTGACGAGTTGGAGAGGTCTGCGATAGAGGAAATTTTTGGAGTTAATGGCATCAGATAGATAAACCCTTCAGTCGGCCATGCTGTACCACTGCCCACGTCAGCGGGAAGTAGTGGAACAGGTAAAATAAAAACGCCCCGAAGGGCGTATTAAATGTTTTTTGTTTCCGCATCGTTAAAAACAGTGGTCTTATTTTTATTCTTTCCTACATTGCTTTTCTTGTTCTTTACATCTATACCTGGCGCTATAACGGCTTCCTTATTGAATTTTTTATCTGATTTGGACAATTAGGGACCTCCTTTGGTCGAGATTTTAAAGTATTATACCCAAATTTTTAACAAAAACAAAAAATCCGGCATTATCGTCGGGTATCAAGTTTATATGCTATTATAAACAGGCCCAATATACCGGCAAATACTACATGCATCATGATAAAATAAAGGCTCAATGTCATCGCCTCCTTAACTATAGATACGCGCTACTTTGCCTATTTAACAGGTTAATATAAAATAGTAATATATACCAGTTTAATGCGATATAAATTATGATGCAAAAGTAGTTTTCTTAACTATACGTAATTTGTGCAGTCGCGCTTATGCTCTGACAAAAGAAGCTCAACCATACGTCTGCGAGCATGGCGTACTCTGGCAGTATCCGTAAAAACCTTCATTTTTTCCTCTGTCGGGGTGACACAGGAGGCTACCAGTGTGCGATTATTGTTCTTTTCTACTTCTACCAGGTAAACGCGGTATGTGCCTGGTGCGCTTACGTCTTTTAAGTATCAAAGGGTAGGTATTTTAATGACTTCTTTTCTGGCAGCCTCCAGAAGGTTGATCCCTTCATTACCTCGGTAAAACGATTGTTAATCCAAAGTTTAATCTTTTTCATAGTAGAATTAATTTTTACCCATTATTATGAATACTCAACTTTTGAGTTTACTATCAATGTAAATACTTATTAGGCTCGCCGGAAAGATTTTCGAGCTCAAAACCCGGCAGCTTGCCCCGTGGTGTGTAGTAAGTGTGTAATAACTCTCTGGCCCGGTCGCTTAAGGGATGACCTAAGTATTCCTCGTACATCTTTTTGACTGCCGGGTTTTCATGGGCCCTGCGGAGTTCCTTAGAATAATCAATACGGTCCAGGGCGTCTGCCCGGTTGTGCCGGTAGTTCAGGGAAATCTCCTTGTGATCCCTGGTACCAAAGATAGGCTGGCCACCGCCCCCTACACAGCCGCCAGGGCAGGCCATGATTTCCGCATAGTGAAATTTTTCTCCGGCTTTTAGACGATCCATCAGCTTTCTAGCATTACCGGTACCGTGGGCAATGGCCACCTTGATAGTCTGCCCCTTCAGCTTTACTTCCATTTCCTTAAGGCCGCTGATGCCGCGGAATTCATAGTAATCCAGTAAATCCATTTCCTTACCGGTGGTCAGGTAATAGGCTGTACGCACGGCCGCTTCAATAACTCCCCCTGTGGAACCGAAAATAGCCCCGGCTCCGCTGGAGATGCCCAATGGCGTGTCATAGTCCTCATCCGGAATGTCATGGAACTTGATCCCGGCCTGACGGATCATCCTGCCCAGTTCCCGGGTGGTCAGCACCCAATCGACATCTTTAAAGCGCTTAGTGCCGAATTCCGGCCGGGCAGCCTCGAATTTCTTAGCAGTGCAGGGCATAATAGCTACCACTACGATTTTCTCCGGGTCCAACCCTTCTTTTTCCGCAAAATAAGTCTTAGTCAGCGCTCCAAACATCTCATGCGGAGATTTACACGAGGATAAATTTTCAATAAATTCCGGGTAAAAGTGTTCACAAAATTTTACCCAGCCCGGGCTGCAGGAGGATAATAGGGGTAACTTACCGTGCCCATCCAGTCGTTCCAGCAGCTCATTGGCCTCTTCCATTATGGTTAAATCAGCGCTGAAGTCAGTGGCAAAGACACTGTCAAAGCCCAGCCGGCGCAGGGCGGCCACTAATTTACCGGTCACAATGGTACCCACCGGGTAGCCGAAGGACTCACCCATAGTGACCTGAATGGATGGAGCTGTTTGTACTACTACATATTTATCTTTGTCCTCCAGGGCTTCCCATACCGAATCAATACATTCCTTTTCCACCAGAGAGCCGGTAGGACAGGCAATTACACATTGGCCGCAGGTAATACAAGCCACTTTGGACAGATCCTGCATAAAGGCCGGTGCCACCTTCATTTCAAAGCCCCGCCCGAGGCCGGAATAAACATTAACTTCTTGTACCTTGCTGCAGATAGCCTCGCAACGGCGGCACTTGATGCACTTGTTATAATCCCGCATGATAAAGGGATTGTCATTAAAGATAGGAACGTCGTTCATTTCACCGGTATATTTGATATTTCTGATACCAAGGTCATCAGCTATGTTCTGAAGCTCACAGTTTAAATTGCGTACACAGGTGGTACACTCTCGGTGGTGGTCCGACAGCAGCAATTCTACCATAGTACGTCTTACCCTTCTGGCCCGGGGCGAATTAGTGTATACGGTTAGACCTTCAGATACCGGGTAGACACAGGAGGCCTGTAGGGTCCTGGCCCCTTTAATCTCCACTTCCACCAGGCAAACCCGGCAGGAGCCTATTTCATTAATGCCTTTCAAATAGCACAAGCTGGGTATTTCGATCCCTACCGACCGGGCGGCTTCCAGAATGGATGTACCCTCGGGCGCATTGACCTCCCGCCCGTCAATGGTTAGTTTTGCTGTTTTCATTTCTATTTCATCGTGTTCAAATAGATTGCCGGGCTCTTTGATTTCAGGCGTTGGTGTAAATTCCGGCACTTCGGGCATGCTTTGTCACCCCTTCCTGTACTGCAGCGGCAGCAGCGGGTACCTGCAGTCCGCCTCTAATAATTGCTTCTTTGGGACACTTGGCCAGGCAGGCGCCACAGCGAACACATTTTTCCGGGTCAATTTTATAGGGCGGCTTTTTCTTTTCCCCGGTAATAGCATTTACGCCACAGGCTTTGGCACAGATGCCACAGGCTATACATTTTTCCTCCACCACCTGGTAATGCAGCAGTTCCTTACATACTCCTGCCGGGCAGTGCTTGTCCCTGATGTGGGCCAGATATTCCTCGCGAAAATAGCGAAGGGTAGACAGAACCGGGTTAGGTGCAGTCTGCCCCAGACCGCAGAGAGATGCGTCCCGGATATCATAGGCTAGTTCCTCCATTAGTTCCAAGTCTTCCATTTCCGCCTGACCCTTGGTAATGCGCTGTAATATTTCCAGAAGTCGCTTTGTACCTACACGGCAAGGCGTACAGCGACCGCAGGACTCGTCCTGAGCAAATTCAATGTAAAAACGGGCTATATCCACCATGCAGTCCCGGTCGTCCATTACAATGAGCCCTCCGGAACCCATCATGGATCCGATTTCTTTAAGTGAGTCGTAATCCACCGGTCTATCTAAGTGTTCTTCCGGGATACACCCCCCTGAAGGGCCGCCGGTTTGCACCGCCTTAAAGCGATGTCCGCCCTGTATTCCGCCTCCGATATCAAATATAATGGTGCGCAGGCTGGTGCCCATAGGCACTTCAATAAGCCCGGTATTGTTAATCTTACCGGCCAGGGAAAATACCTTGGTCCCGGTGCTGGTGGCTACGCCTTGTCCCGTGTACCATTCCCAACCCTTTCTAAAAATAAGGGGTACATTGGCCAGGGTCTCCACGTTGTTAATTATGGTAGGTTTGCTCCAGAGACCTTCTTGGGCCGGGTAGGGCGGCCGTGGGCGCGGCTCTCCCCGCGCACCCATTGCTGAGTGCAGCAGAGCTGTCTCCTCACCGCATACAAAAGCCCCTGCTCCCAGCTTGATGCCTATGTCAAAGGAAAAATCTGTTTCCAGGATGTTATGACTTAGCAACCCAACTTCCCTGGCCTGTCGGATGGCCACCTCCAACCTGTCTACAGCAATGGGATATTCAGCCCTTACATAGATATAACCCTGGGAGGCACCTATGGCGTAAGCGGCGATAGCCATGCCTTCCAACACAGCATGGGGATCTCCCTCCAGGATACTGCGGTCCATAAAGGCTCCCGGATCTCCCTCATCAGCGTTACATATCACATATTTAGGAGTAACTTCTTGCCGGGAGGCAATATCCCACTTCCTACCAGTAGGAAATCCACCGCCACCACGGCCACGCAAACCGGACTTTATGACCTGATCAATTACTTCTTCAGGTTGTTGGTTTAGAATACCGGCCAGAGCAAAATAGCCGTCCCGGGCGATATATTCGTTTATATCTTCGGGATTTATTAGTCCGCAGTTTTGCAGTAGCACCCGCTGCTGGTTGTGGAAAAAACGGATTTCTTCCATTTTTTGATGCCGCTCTCCTGTATCCGGTTCTTGAAACAGCAATTCCTCTACTATTTGTCCTCCAATGAGATGTTTTTCTACCAGCTTATTGACATCTTTTCTTTCCACCTGGCAGTAAAAAACATTATCCGGCTGTACCACTACAATGGGACCCCGCTGGCAAAAACCAAAACAGCCGGTTTTTATTACTTTTACCCGTTCTTCCAGGTTATGCTTTTGCAATTGGTGTAATAGCTCTTCCCGCACTGCCTGGCTGGCCGATGAGGTGCAGGCGGTCCCGGAACAGACCAGCACGTGAGTTTGTGACTGTTGGCTAGCTTTGCCTAGCCTTAATTGTATAGAGGGCTGGTATTTTTCCTTAGCGGCCTCCAGGTCTTTAATGGATTTGATCATGCTTTTCACCTGCATCCTGTTCCTGGTATATTTTTAATATGCCGGTCAAATCATCCGCGTTTAATTTGCCGTGTACCTCTTCGTCTACAGTCATTACCGGAGCCATGCCGCAGGCACCTATACAGCGGGTACTTCTTACGGTAAACATGCCGTCGGCAGTGGTTTCCCTGGCGTCCAGCTTTAATTCCTCTTTTAGCTTATCCATGACATCCTGGGCACCCTTAACATAACAGGCGGTTCCCATGCAGACACTGACGGTATGCTTGCCCTTGGGTTCAGTGACAAAGAGTGTGTAAAAAGTTACCACCCCGTTAACTTCACTAACCGGGATATCCATTTTCAAAGCCACGTAGGCTTGCACTTCCTGGGGCAGGTAGCCAAATATTTTTTGGGCGCTGTGCAGCACCCGGATTAACTCACCCTTTTCACCCCGGTAACGATCCAGTACCTTGTCCAGTTCCCTATACCTGTGGTCTTTGGTATCTACTGTTTCCCTCTTCTCCGGCCTTGTTTCGGCTTCAGGCATCAGCGGAACTATTCCCTGTTCGCCGTGGGGATATTCTTGTTTGGTTGTTACTTTCATACAGTCACCTCCGAAAACAACATTCATTATGCATTTTTTCACTGTAGGGAAATTTCTCTTTGTATAGAGGTTATTATATGTAGATTGGACCTTAGTATCCCGTTAACCTGAAACGATAGAAAACCGCTTAAATGATAAAAACCAGGTAATTTACCTGGTTAAACTAAAATATATTGCTTTTCCCTTCGTAACCTTTAACATAAAATCAACAACAATAGCTATATTAAATAACGTCTTACCAATGTTATGATTAAGGGGGATAAAATCGATTGCACTACTGTCAAAGCTACTTTGTAAGTGAGTAAAGATTGCGAGAAAATAAATCTTCCCTAAAATGTATTATCCCCAATTTGGGATAAGGCCTTAATAGAAACTTGTATCAAAAAGATGTCAAGTATTAAAGCTTTTCCAATGCGGCTACCTTTTCATCTTTTCTTCGTATATATAATTAATGTAAATGCCTATTGGAGTGGTTTAGAATTGAAAAATACTGTAATTGATTTTCATGTTCACCTATCAGAATACGAGTCCTTTAGTGTAGATGCCTTTAATTTCTTTGCAAGTGCTTTCCCTTCCAGAGAAGAGTATGTTAACTTTTGTAAAAAACATAGTGACCCCCATGCCTTCTTGCAGTTGATGGATCAAAACGGAGTAGATTATTCTGTTGTATTAGCAGAAATTTCGCCCGTGTCAACCGGTGTTTGCACAAACGAAATGGTAGAAGCTTTTTGTCGGGTGAGTCCGAGATTAATACCATTTTGCACGATAAATCCTTATCTGCACCCGAATATGGGCAAAATATTGGAGGATTTATGTTTAAATCATGGTTTTACGGGGCTTAAGCTTCTTCCCCCATACAATTATTTTTATCCCAATGACAATTTCATTTACCCGTTGTATGCTGTTGCCGAAAAACTTGACATACCTGTGCTTTTTCATACGGGATCCTCAATTTTTTCAGGCGTCCGCATAAAGTATGCGAATCCCATTTTTTTAGATGATGTTGCTATAGACTTTCCTAACATGAAAATTATTATGGCACACGGTGGGCGGGGCCTGTGGTATAAAGAAGCATTAAACTTGGTTCGTCTTCACGAGAATGTTTATATTGATGTTTCAGGCTTACCTCCGAAAAAGCTTATAGAATTCTTCCCTGATATGGGGCGATTTGCCCATAAGTTTATTTTTGGTACTGATTGGCCCAGTGTGGATGTTAAAAAGAACATCGAATTAATTAGGAACTTAAATATTCCTCAAGAGGCAATTTCGAAAATACTAGGAGATAACGCTAAACGGCTTTTGGGATTAGTTTAATGGGACAGTCGTTATTTTGCACGGCTTTATTAAAAACAGTAGTAACTTGAGGAAGCCATCCCTGACTTTATGCCTTTCATCAAGGCCGGAAAGTACCAACTATACAATCACTGATCAAGATTTATTATCCTGCTTCACCAATAAAACGCGGTTTAGTATGTTAAACAAAAATACTGATAAGCGGTCACAATGCTGGTATTACCCCAAAACATTTGCTCCGGTCTTACCCACCATTTTCTAGCTTTATATAAAGATCAAAAACTACAAGGCTGCCTCTACACGCAACACCGCCATAAGGGTATAATCTGTAATAGGATAAAGGGCTGAGACATGTAGATAAAGAAAAAGCCACCTTGCGGTGGTTTATTCATTTATAGCTTTTTTTATTTCAACCGTATGATCTTCGGCAAGGTGTCCTGTTATCTTGATTGTTCTAATGTTTCTACTGCCCGGATATAGTATTAATTGTTTCCATTAAGCGTTCGTCATTGGATTTATCATACCTTGCTTCGTAATCAACTCCATGAAATAACTTATTTTCATTCAGTTGGCTAATGCCGATTTCCAGAGCATGCTCAAGCACCTTTTCTGGTTGCATGTCCTTCTCATTGGCATAGTTGATTATATTTCTGTCAATGCCTTGATTTAAAGGGACACACTTGTAGTCTTTTCCATCGGCGGTTGTTAGTACTAAGCTTACTGGTTTGGTCATTATAAATTCCTCCTTAGTATAATAGGCCTTTGAGTATGCCTTGATAAATTAATTCCGGGTGCTCCTTCATTTACTAATCTAACAAAGTCCTTACGTTTTTTCGCTTTTTCAAAAGCTTTAACAATTCTTTTGCTTTGGTTAGATCCAGGGTTTGTAGTTCGTAAACATAGTATTGCGGATGCGATGCCTACCCCCCAACCATAGATATTAATTCCCATATGGGATTTTTTTATGCTAAACTATTCTAGGTTGCCAATATCTTTTCCATTGCCGTTGGCCGATGATAACGGAGACATACGTGGTGTATAATGGTGAGAAGCCTTGTGCGAGATCATTTTATGGGAAGGCTTTACGGTTGAGGTAAGAATACAAAAGAAATCGCAGTCCATACAATAATGGGCATGGGCAGCGATCCAATAAAAAAAGCCGATAATTCTTTCGGCCAAGTAAAAAGGTTAATATAGAAAAGTGTACGAACTCAAGTAAAAATCGGTAATTGGGGCAAGTTTATTTTCCTAACTCACTCCAGTGATTTTCAGTCACTCAGCTCGAATGAAGCTAAACCTTCATGGCTTTGTGCCTGATAATCAAATTGGGTGGACCCGGCAATCCCCTGGGCTATACTGGTAGCCGCCCTGATCGGCATACCCATGTACATTAGAGTGGAAACCATCATACCCATCAGCGCCGTACTTATAGGCAAGGGCATGAGTATAGGGGCTGTGACTCACTGGTTATCGGCGGTGCCGGAGCTAGTATCCCGGAAGTAATTATCCTGGCCTCCATTTTCCGTCGCAAGCTGGTCGTTGCATTTGTGGCTACTATACTGATGGTGGCAATACTAGCCGGATATTTCTTCAATTTTATATTTTAAAAGGGGGTTAAACAGATATGGCTGGTTGTTGTGATCCTGATGCACCAAAAATCTATAAGCTAGACGTTTGCGGCGATATGATAGGGTTAGCTGGAGTAGAACAGGCTTTTCTGGATGTAATGGACCTTGACTTAAATGGTGATGAAGCAGCTGAAAAACTATTGGAATTAGTGGAAAGAAGAAATTATGTCCCTGAATGCGCTGAAGAACAATACAAGAGAGCTTTATACACAGAATATAAAAATTACGTAGCTAAATTAAAAGAATAATTCGGTAGGTGCATTTCCTTTCAACCCTCGGACCCCCATTCATGGGGGCTGGGGGCTTTGTTTACATAGATTGCTATCTCCTCTCGTTTCTTCTAGGAGCATTTAGCTTAACATCGGTTAATACAAAAAAAATACCTATTTTACTGATTATAAAGATAACCAGTAAAAAGGTACTAGAGATTGAGGAAATAAAAATGAGTTCTCACATATAATACGACAAATAATACAAAATGTCAACAAAAAAACAAAATAAATTTACCTCCCGCTCCAACCAATGTCATCGAATTTCCAGGCTTGGAGAGCATTTAGGAGACCATCCTTAAATTTTCCAATAAGACATTATTCGATATAATTCCCAAAGGTAATTTATTTATAAATGTTTAAATCTTAGATAATGAGTTGATGCTTGCGTGCTAAAAAAGGTGGGATAACTAATGAATTTATTGAAAATAATAAAAAACCCATATTTATTACCGGTTATGCGGATATGCCTGCTTTATGCCATCCTGGGCATTCTCTGGATTGCTTTTTCTGACCGCCTGCTCAACCTACTGGTAAGTGATCCAAAACAGTTAATGGAACTTCAAACCTATAAAGGGTGGTTTTATATGGCAAGTACCGGCTTGTTTCTATACTTTCTACTGCGGCACGAAATGCGGGTGCGAGAACAAGCTGAGGAGTTGCTGGAACATGAACTAAAATTTTTATCAGCCGTGGTTAATAACGCAGGCGCACTGGTTTATGTTGTTGACCGCGAGGGCCGTATTATAAGGTTTAATCGCACTTGCGAGAAAATAACCGGTTACTCATTTAATGAAGTGAAAGACATATATGTATGGAATTTGTTTCTGATTTCAGAAGAGGTGGAGGCATTTAAGACCGTCTTTGAAAGGATAAAAACCAGTGATTTTCCTATCCAGTACGAAAACAACCTGGTAACCAGAAATGGCGACCGGCGACTGATTGCTTGGTCAAACACCGTCCTTTTCGACAATGAGGGCTTAGTACAGCATATCATCGGGACCGGCATCGACATCACTGAACGCAAACAGATTGAGGATGAACTAAGAAAACACCGTGATCATCTTGAGGAGTTAGTAACGGAGCGCACCAACGAACTTATAACGGCTAATGAACAACTAAAACAGGAAATTACCGAGCGCAAGCGGGCAGAGGCGGCGCGCAAACAGATGGAACAAGAGATGGCCCGTTTGGAGCGGCTGAACCTGATTGGGGAAATGGCTGCCGGCATTGCTCGTGAAATCAGAAATCCGATGACCACAGTACGCGGTTTTTTACAGATATTTAAAAACAATAACGAGTTAAGTCAATTTAGTAAACATCTTGAACTTATGATCAAAGAACTTGATGGAGTTAATTCAATAATCTCCGAATATCTTTTCGTCGCTAAGGATAAAGCCGTAGATGTTGAGAAACAGAATCTTAATTCCGTTATTGAAGCCGTGTTTCCGCTAATGCGGGCCGATGCCGCGAACTCTGAAAAATTTATTAACTTGGAGCTCACGGAGATTCCGGATTTATATTTTGATGAAAAAGAAATACGCCATCTTATACTAAATCTCGTACACAATGGTCTAGATGCAATGTCTCCCGGTGGAAATCTAATCATAAAAACGTTCGTAGACGGCGAAGAGATAGTCTTGGCCGTCTACGATCAGGGTACAGGAATTGAACCCGATATATTAGAGAAAATAGGCGTTCCTTTTTTTACCACCAAGGATCATGGGACGGGCCTGGGGCTGGCGGTTTGTTACAGTATCGCTGCCAGGTACAATGCCGCAATAAAAGTGGAAACCAGCTCTGCGGGAACCACATTTATTGTCCGGTTCAGGCGGCCACGAGCGTTAGTGTAATGGAATCTTAGACATAGTCCTTAATAATCAAGACGGGACATTTAGCGTGTTGTAGTACATAAGCACCTTTTGCAAAAAAAGGATATTTTAGCTTTAATGACTAGGAAATTAATAAACTAAGAAAAACTGCAATCGAAGGTTTATTAGTTTTCCTTCAATTACAGGATTCGATAACAACTCCGATCGAACCACCGCATATCATACCATCATTTTCCGATAGTTCCCCATTGATATCTAAACATTTATACCTGTAACCCCCAGTTTCCATAACCATTATAGCCTCGCGGATAGCCATTGCCTCGATTGTTCCGCCTCCGATGCTTCCGGTTATCTTACCATCTGGCTGCACAAACATTTTTGCGCCTGTTTTTCTAGGTACTGACCCTGTCGAATGTACCACTGAAACAAGGGCTCCGCTTTTACCCTCATTTATAGCCATTTCCCAAATGACATCTAGGTCAAGTTCGGGCCAAATCTTTACCGTGGTTAACGTAGCGCTAAAAAAACCACTAGTCCTTCTGGCAGAAATAATCTGGGCCATTATAGATATTGATATTTCCCCAGGTGTAACTGCTCCAATATCTATGCCTATGGGAGCATGAACTTTGTTTAATTTTAATTCGCTTTGACCTTCGGCAATAAGCTGTCCCTTTATGTACTGTACTTTCCTGCGAGAAACAAAAGAAAAACTATTAAGCCCGAGAATATCAAAACTATTATTAAAATCCTGACAGATAATCTTACTAGCCGTAGGAAAGTGGTCCCTGTTGGCATAGGATGGCCGGTCATCTACAACGGTTACCCTGTAGCCCAGCCCGGCGCCCAGTTCAGCCAAGGGCACGGCTATATGGCCGGCCCCGAGAATAACTAGCCGGCTCAGGATAAAAAGGCTCAATTAACACCATTTCATATTCATCCAGGGGCCCAAAATAAATACAGCCTGTTTCAAGGATGATTCTTGCTTTTGTGTATAAGTCCGAAAGAAGAATATCCTCCGTAGGACTTATATTGCCCAAACTTTTTTCAGTTATTAGAATCTTTCGGGAAGCTTGTGAAGAATGTTTAAAGATAGTGATTAAAGCATTTCTTTTACCATCATAGATCTCGGCAAGAAGTTTTTTATAAACATTTATATTCAACCGGCTTTCCCCCTTAGGCCCCAAATGAACACATTGGGAAACGGCAAATCTCGCAGGAACGGCACAGACCTCCATGTGCAATTCCGATTAAATCATTTTTCGAAATTTTTTCCCCGGCTATTATTCTTGGTAAAATCAAATCAAGAATAGATGTGCGGTAATACATTCCGCATGCCGGTACACCCATGACAGCCGTTTCTCCAATGTAGCCTATCATAAACATGGCCCCCGGTAATATAGGCACCCCGTATTTCACTATTTCAGCCCCGGACATTTTTATTCCCTCCGGTGTAACATCATCCGGGTCAACCGACATCCCCCCGGTAACCATTACAATGTCTGCCCCGGAGACAACATTTTTAATAATTAGTTCTTTAATAATAATTGCATCGTCTTTAACAAAATCTAAGGAGGTCACTTCTGACCCAAGGGCGTTTATTTTGTCTGTCAAAACAGGGCTGAAGGAATCTTTTATTTTGTTGCTGTATATTTCCCCCCCGGTTATTATGAGGCTTACCTTCTTTTTAATAAAGGGCTTGACCTGAACCATCGGGCCTTCCTTCATTATTTCCCGGGCTTGTAAAATGATGTTTTTATGAACTACCAGGGGAATAACCTTGGTGGATGCAACCTTTTCTCCCTGTTCCACCACTCTGTTTGATGGCAGGGTGGCGATAATCACATCTTCCAGGTAGTTAAGCTTTTCCAAAATAGAAACGTTAACTTTTAATACTCCCCTTATTTCAGAAATAAGGTTTACTTTACTTTCTACCGGACCCATAATCACTACCCCCGGTCCGGCCGTTCCCCGACCAAGTATTAGACCTGCTTCGTCCTCGTGTACATCGTCTTCTCCCAGCTCAATGATATAAATTCGTTTTTTGCCCATAAGCAGCAAATCATTAACATCTTCCTGCCTGATCATATGCCCTTTTTTGAAACGGGGGCCCTTGAACACACCGGGTATTATGGCGGTCATATCGTGACAAAGAATTTTACCAACAGAATCTTGCACGTTTATCATTTGTTTTTTCAATTAGTTCTCCACCTTTTATGACCTTTTTTAAATTCATATTTAAAAGTAAAAAATAAGGTGTTGTCCTTATTAAAACTTATTCTTATCAAACCGACGTAATTCATTTTATTGTGAAAAAACGAAAACTCCCTCTACGAGGGAGCCATTGGATAAACAATACCCGGTCATATCTTTTTATAAACCTCCGCCAGTATGTTCACTGTACTATTTTTTATCAAGGGTATGTCCGCAGGCATTAATAGAATCCCTTGACAGAATGGTTGAGGCTTCTTATGCCGGTCATAACTGAGGTGAACATACTCTCCTCGTAATGGTTGTTTTTAATTACTATTACATTAGTATCCCGTAGCAAATTAGAAATATTTCCAGATCTATAACCTACCACCACCCTGATATCTTCGATGCCGGCAGTTTTAAAACATCTTACCACTTACTCGTTAACGCTGCATTCCCCTATTTTTATAAGTGGCTTGAAATCTCCCATTCGAGAAGAAAATCCTGCTGCCAGAACGATAGCTGATAAATTGTTTTTATCCAAAGGCATTTTCACCAATAGTGTCATTTAGCTAACAGATACTAATACTGCTACTGTTCTAAGGCTGCGTTTTGATCTAAAACACTCTTTATAGCGTCAGTTATCTCCTCATATCCGGTGCACCTGCACAGATTTGACTGCAGCCATTCACGTATGATCCCGTAATCAGCTCCCGGGTGAATCCGCGATAGCCCGTGACAGTTCATAATAAAGCCTGAGGTGCAGTAACCGCACTGAAAGGCAAAACAGTCGATAAAAGTTTTTTGCATAGCGGTTTCTTTAAGTCCTTCAATAGAGGTTATTTCATGCCCGACGGCCTCAACTGCCAGCATCAGGCAGGACTTTACCGGCCACCCGTCAATCAATACGGTACAAGCCCCGCAATCACCGTTTTTACAGCTTGGCTTGGCCCCAGTTAACCCTAGCTGGTTCCTGAGCACATCCAGAAGGGTATCGGCCGACCTAATGACCACTGATTTTTTTTCTCCATTTATATTTAAATCCATAAACTCTTTTTTTTGCAGGGAAAACATTAATAATACTCCAACCTTTCCATCATATCAAATAATATATTTTTTAACACAAACGTTCGGTAGTCGGCAGATCCTTCCATATCGCTTATAATGGGAAAAAACTCTACCGCATTGTTTATTCTTTCGAATCTTGGTATTCCGGTGTCATTAAGGGCGTTATCAACTTCAGCTAGCCGGACTGGATAATTGCAGACCCCGCTTACTGCTACCCTCAATTTACCATCCTTATTTATTCCGGCCCCAGACACAACCGGGTAGCCAATCTTGTCCTGAGGGTAGGCCACTGCCCCGTCAGCTGTGGTCTTATAGCTGGCAAAGGGTAATCGTGCTATCTTTTCATTGATGATAACCTGCAGAAGAAACTCCCCTTTATTAATGCGGAGGAACTGATTAAAAACCTCGTGTATGTTAACACGTTTTTTTCCGTCCGTTCCCTGAATCATAATATCCGCATCGCATGTCAGCAGGGCCAGTACCGCCTCACGGTAAGGAATTTTAGCGCAGATGTTCCCTCCCAAGGTAATTTTATCTCGTATTGTATGGTCTGCTACCCGGCCTCCGCAGTGGATAAGGAGGGGAAAAATATTTGATTCCTGAATTTGGCTTAAGGTTAGGGCTGCGCCAATTACCAGATACCCATTCTTTTGTTCCAGCACGTTGCACTCCGGAATGCCCTTTATATCAATGACAGCCCCCGGATAAAGCTGGTACAGCCTGGAAAAACTGATTATCTCAGTGCCTCCGCCGTAATAGAGCGGGTTTTTCCCCTCTTTATAAAGGTCATCATAAAGCATTACCGCCTCTTCCGGGGTATCCGGCCTGTAATACTCAAAATCAAAGGGAATCATTTGCTTTCCCCCTTTTTTGTCCTCCAGATCACTTCGGGGGTCAGGGGAGTGCAGTTCAGCTCCACCTGGGCGGCGACCGACAAGGCATTGGCCAGGGCCGCCGGGATGCCGATAATTCCATGTTCAGCTATACCCCGCATTCCGTAGGGCCCTATTACGTGGGGGGTTTCAACGAAATCTACTATGTATTCGGGATTCTCACCAAAGCGCATAAGGTGATAAGTCCTTAACTGAGGGTTTTCCCTCTTTCCCCCTTGCGCGTAAAGATTTTGTTCCCTACTGCCATAGCCCAGGCCCATACACATTCCTCCCATAACCACGCCCTTAGCGCATTTGGGGTTTAGGACCTTTCCAGCGTCTATTACGGTAGCGGCTTTTAGTATTTTATAAGTGCAATTCCTGGTGTCAAATTCCACCTCTACTGCCTGGGCGCCCACCGCCCAAGCCGGGCCTAGCCTACCCCTGCCGGTAGCATGGTCCATGGGAAGTAGCTGGTGCATGATAAAATTACCCCGCCCAATAATTTGACCACCTATGGAGTGTCCGTTGGGGTTTTCGTAGCCATTGCCAATTTCTTTTATATCAATAGAAATCTGAGGTTCTTCCTTCATGTACACTTTTCCCCCGCCTACTTCCAGAACCTCCGGAGGACACATCAGCACAATGGAAGCTATTTTCAGTATTTGATGAATAAGATCCTCTGCTGCATCCAGCACTGCGTTTCCTACCATATAATTAGTCATGCTGGCAACGGTCTTCCAGTGATTGGGACTGACCCCGGTGTTGACCTCCATGGCCACATGTATTTTATTTGCGTCCATTTTCAATCTCTCAGCCAGTATCTGAGCCAGGCTGGTTTTTGTGCCCGGGCCGATTTCTACCGCCCCGACGTTAAGATTTAAGGTACCATCCCTGTTAATGGTAATGATGGCCCCGGAGGTAGCGTCAGGGGGGCTGCTGGAAGTCTTCCATAGGCAGCTAACTCCTTTGGATCTTACCTTATAATTTCCGGTTTCTGTCCTGACGCCCTCGTCCCAGTTAATTAAAGTTTTTAATCTGGAAAGGCACTCGGACAAATTACCTATATTACTATAATTCAACCCAACCAATGTAGGTGTGGTATCACCGGGCTTGAGCGCGTTTATAAGTCTTAATTCCAGAGGGTCCATCCCCAAGGCGAAGGCTAGCTTTTCCATTGTTCTTTCAATAGCAAAAACATAGGAAAGCCTGCCAAAGCCCCTGAAAGCCGTGACGTAGGTATGATTTGTATAAACACTGTAGGAGTCACACCGGACATTATCAATTTTATACGGGCCTGTGCAATCTGCCGCCATAGCCCGGGTCATTTTTGACCCGGAGTCGACATAAGCCCCCACATCAACAATAAAGGTAAATTGTGCGGCTTGTATTTTCCCATCCCGGGACGCGCCGATTTTTACCTTTGACTCCAAACCCAGGTGGCAGGGTGAGCTGGTCATGTCCTGCTCTCTTGATTCAATAAGTTTTACAGGCCTCCCGTTTACAGCCTTCGAAGCCAGATAGGCAATTATTTCTAACTGGGCAGTGGTTTTTCCTCCAAATCCCCCGCCTACCAGGGGAACGTGGACAATAACCCGGGTAGCGTCAAGGTTGAAATATTGAGCTAGCATTTCCTGCACGTCAAATGGCGCCTGGGTGGAGGTGTTGATAACCACCTGCCCGTCTCCTTTTATTTCGGCCCTTACATTTCTAGGCTCCATAGCTATGTGATTTGACTGCGGTAAGGAGAACTCAGCTTCTACTACTATTTCGCTTTGCTCCCAACCTTTTTTTAAATCGCCCTTTCTGATTTTGACGTGCTGCACTATATTTGTTCCGGGTTTGAAGAATATTTCGTTAGGTTTAACCTGTTTATAAAAGGCAAGGTTTTCGTGAACCAAAGGGGAGCCTTTTTTTATGGCACCTTTGATGGAATTTACAACCGGTAGCGGTTCATATTCCACCATTATCTTTCCTGCCGCCTCTTTGGCCTTTTCTTCGCTATCGGCCACTACGACGGCAACCGGCTCACCAAAATATCTGACTTTCCCTTTAGCCAGAGGCGGACGGTCTTCGATAACCGGGCCGCATAAAAGACTGTAAGAATCCCCGGTAATAACTGCATGAACACCGGAAATTTTTATTGCATCTGATATGTTGATAGATTTTATATTGGCATGGGCGTAAATGCTTGTAACCATCCATGCGTAAAGAAGTCCAGGAGAGGTAAAATCAGTGTTATACCTTGCCAGTCCGGTTACTTTGTCGGGCGATTCCTTTCTTGGAATACTTACGCCGATACCCACTGTTTCCAACCGGTATCCCCCCGATTTTTTTGGATATGTTTCTTTATTTTTTAATAATGCCATCCAGATTCTGATTGTAATCCGTTTTTAAAACAAATGTCTTACAACAGGATTCATAGCTTTTACTTACAGGAGTCTGGGTTATTTGAGATGCGTAGGGGGCATTAATTTTATCAGGCAGGTTTTTTGACATTGTATCCGAGGTAACTAGTATTTTAGACGCACTGCATAGGTTGCCCTGACTCCAATAGTGGCAGCTACTAATGGTGCAACAAACATTTCCTCCAGAATCAATCATGTCTATTAACCCCCTGTTACATTTATTATTAAAAGCAAATTTTTTATCCGGGAATGACGTAAAAAGAACATATACGCGGCTTTAGCTTATAGATTATCCAGCAGTTCAATTAAAGTCTTCAAATCAATCTTCTTCACCAAAGCGGAAATCAATTCCACTGAGTTTTGGTAATCGTCCAGGTGGGCCAGTCCCACATGGCTATGGATGCAACGCACCGGGATGCCGATGACCACCGACGGCACGCCCTGCCTGTAGACATGGATTTTGCCGGCATCCGTCCCACCCCCGGACATTACCTCCACTTGGTAGGGGATGTTGTTTTCCACCGCTGTTTGTACCACCAGATCACGGAAAGGGATATGCGGGATCATGCTGGCATCGTAAAAACCAATTACCGGCCCTTTACCCAGGTAGGTTCTGGTAGCCACATCGTTGTCGTCAATCCCCGGTGTATCTGTGGCCACTGTCACATCAACTACGATGGCTAGATCCGGTTTCACCACGTCTACGCTGGTGGCGGCGCCTCGCAGCCCTACCTCCTCTTGTACGGTCATTACGCTGTAAATGGTGTTGGGGTGGTCTACTTCTTTAATGCGTTGGAACAGCTCGACCAGTATAGCGCAGCCGGCCCTGTTGTCCAGGGCTTTTGCCATAAAGGTTTTGTAATTCTTGCACATTATAAACGAGCTGTAGGGCACAATGGGATCGCCCTGCCTGATGCCCATTTTTTCAGCTTCTTCCCGGCTGGTGGCACCCACGTCGATAAACATGTTCTTTAGCTTTATAGGCTGCCTTAATTCCTCTTCGGTCAGGATATGAGGAGCTTTAGCGCCGATTACGCCCATTACCTTCCCGCCGGAAGTTAAGATCTCAAGCCGCTGGTCCAGGAGCACCTGGCTCCACCAGCCGCCCAGGTCCTGAAATTTAATGTAACCTGCATCGGTGATTTGAGTCACCATAAGTCCCACCTCATCCATGTGGGCGGCCAGCATGATTTTCGGGTCTGTGCTTTTCCCTTCCTTGATGGCGATTAAGCTGCCAAGCTTATCGGTTTTAAGCTGGGTGGACAGTGGTGCCAAATAGTCTGCCAGCACCTTGCGAATAGGTGCCTCATACCCAGAAACCCCCGGCGTTTCGGTTAAGGTTTTTAGTATTTGGATCGAGTTTTCTTTCATCTGCATGACCTCCCCTGCTATTTACTATGGCTTGCACGACAACAAAAAGAATTGTGGACGTGGCCTTAATCACTCCTTTAAAAATATTTCGGGAAACCGGCATACCACCTACTAAAAGCCCGAGGGTGAGCGAGATGATTATTCTTTTTGTAGCAATAGCGGTTGCTAGAGTTACCAATGGCGGTGCTAATGAAAGCCAGTTCACATCCATTCAATAAACCTCCGAACTTAGTTTAAGCTTTGGCGATGCTAAATATTCTTGATACCACTGGCATCCAAAAGGGCACAAAAAAAACGAAACCGGGAGGTTGTCCCGGTTTTGGAATATAGAGAGGAGAGGAGGTTTTTACCAAAAATAATAGTAATATGACTTACTTAACAGGGATACTTGCCAATACTACAACAGACCTACTTAAAACTCAACCATACCGATATTTTTCTTCATTCGCTCCAGAGCCTCTATCATCCGCTCCTTTTCCATCGTTAACGCAATTCGGAAAAAGCCATCACTATTGCTGCCATACCCGCTGCCCGGGGTGATCACCACGCCGGCCTTATCTAAAACCAGCTCGGCAAAAGATTCCGAAGTATAGCCGGCAGGAACCGGTGCCCATACATAAAACGTAGCCTTCGGTTTTTCCAACTGCCAGCCCATACTATTTAAGGCATCCACCAGAATATCCCGCCGTTCCTGGTAGACTTTCCGCATCTGCAGCACGGCATCTTGAGGTCCGGTCAGTCCTTGGATGGCGGCATATTGAACGGCCTGAAACTGCCCTGAATCAATGTTTGACTTTAATCTGCCCAGCGCCTCAACCACCTGGGGATGTCCGGCGGCCCAGCCAATGCGCCAGCCGGTCATGTTGTAAGTCTTGGATACCGAGTGGAACTCTATGCCTACTTCCTTGGCACCGGGATACTGCAGGAAACTTGGTGGTTCATAGCCATCGTAGGCAATTTCCGAATAAGCAGCATCGTGGCAAATTAAAATATTATACTCTTTAGCAAAAGAGATCACTTCCCGGTAAAACTCTTCGCCGGCCACGGCACCGGTAGGATTGTTTGGGTAATTGATAAACATCATTTTAGCCCGGCGAGCCACATCAACAGGAATATCGCTTAAATCAGGCAAAAAGCTCTTTTCCGCCTTTAAGGGCATATAGTAGGGCTCGGCACCGGCTAATATGGCACCGCCTGCGTACACCGGATACCCGGGGTCAGGCACCAAAACAGTATCGCCGGGGTTTAAATAACAAAAGGATATGTGCGCAATCCCCTCTTTAGAGCCAATAAGGGAAACCACTTCACTAGCGGAGTCAAGCTCCACACCAAACCTGTTTTTGTACCACTGGGCCACGGCCTTCCGGTATGCCAGCATGCCTGCCGAAGAAGGATACTGGTGGTTGGCTCCGATCTCAGCTTGTTTTTGCAATTCTTCTATAATGTAATCCGGGGTGGGCATATCGGGATCGCCAATACCAAGGCTAATGATATCCACTCCGGCATCTCGCTTTTCTTTAATTAATTTCTCAATACGGGCAAACAAGTAAGGTGGCAATCTTTTGATCCTTTGCGCCTGTTCAAATTGCATGTTCAAAACAAAACCCTCCTAACTTAACACAATCATTGTTTCATAAACCATTTACCTGCCAAACTAGATTTACGGCCTTCACTAGCTGATGGGATAATCGCTGGTTAAAATCTACTCGGCAGGGCCCGTCATTATCCGCCGCCCACTCTATATCCAGTGCCCCGTTATAGAGGTGCACCCGGACGGTTCTGCCGGTATACCCATTCCTCATTTTCATTTAAAACCTGAACAAACTCCACATTAGTTTTACGGGAAAAGGCCGGATGTGTTTCCAAAGGTCGGCCTCTTTACCCGAACCGATCAGCATCAGCCCGTTTGCACCCACCCCGAAATTACGGTCGCAAATCTTTACTTGCCAGCCCGGCCAGATCACCGGGCAAATCCTGTACCCCATTTTTGTTTACCAGAATAAAATCGTTGCCCAATCCATGCACTTTGGTAAAAAGAAAAGCTATTTTTCCTCCCTGGCATTTTTCTAGTATATTTTATACTATACTATAATAAACATTAACCTGACAACCTATTTTACAATAATGAGTTGCCGGCATTAATAAGAACATATCCACTCCTTGGATGGTTTTATTGTTGTTCTTTAAAGATATAAAGATTGTACATTTGACAAATTAATATCTAATTGTTATTCAAAAATATTAATCAGACAACTTAATGTTTGTTAAAAGTTCATGGATCGCTTAATAATCAAATGAGATAAGATATATATCTTCTCCCTAAGGCCAAGGGAGGTATAAGTTGAATTACTAAAAGTAAATATTAATAGGCTGGTCAAGTTATTTGGATATTTCAATTTAGCTGATATTGAAGTAGCGTAATAAACGTGTAAATTAATTTTACAAAAACGGGAGTTTTAACAGGTTTTAAAAGAGTTATTATAACCTAATAGTTCAAAACCAACCTATAAGGGGATATATTCTTATTGATACTGGCAACCTATTATTATAAAATGAGTTGGCAGGATGGTATTTGTAATAGTTAAGAATGGAGGTTGGAATGATAGTTACGGGTTGTCATGAAAAGGAAAAATGGGATGACTGGCAGTGGCAATTGAGCAATAGAATAACTACCGGTGAGCAGCTTTCTACAGTACTGAATTTGGGTTCCAGGGAAGTAATGGACATTAACAGGTGTTTAAACAAATTCAAGATGGCTATAACTCCCTATTATGCATCGCTCATAGACGTGGATAATACCCAATGCCCCATCCGCAAGCAGTCTGTGCCGACGCTGGAGGAATTACATCAAGGCTGTGAGGATATGCACGACCCTTTGCATGAAGAGGTAGACTCTCCGGTGCCCGGGGTTACCCACCGTTACCCGGACCGGGTACTATTTTTAGTAACCGACCAATGTTTTATGTATTGCAGGCATTGCACTCGGCGGCGACTTGCCGGTTCCCGGGATAGAGCTTTGCCCAAAACCCAAATAGACAGGGCTATCGCCTACATCCAGTCAAATAGCAAAATAAGGGACGTCGTGGTGTCGGGTGGCGACCCACTTACTTTGTCTGACCATGCCTTGGAGAATATTATAAGACAACTACGCTCCATCAAGCATGTGGAAATAATTCGTATCGGCACCAGGGCGCCCGTGGTTTTGCCCCAGAGGATAACCAAAGAGCTCTGTAATATGTTAAAGAAATACCACCCAATTTGGGTTAACACCCATTTTAACCACCCGGCGGAGTTGACCGCCGAGGCCAGCGCAGCTTGCGCGCGCATGGCGGACGCCGGTATCCCATTAGGTAACCAAACGGTTTTGTTAAAGGGAGTCAATGATTGTCCGGGAATAATGAAGGAACTAATGCAAAAATTAGTCCGGAACCGGGTAAGGCCGTATTATATTTACCAGTGCGATTTATCCCAGGGGATCGGACATTTTCGCACCCCGGTCAGCAAGGGCATTGAAATAATGGAAAATCTCAGAGGGCATACCAGTGGCCTGGCAGTGCCAACCTTTGTCATCGATGCTCCCGGGGGTGGAGGTAAAATCCCGCTATTGCCCCAATATGTACTATCTCAGTCTGAAGACAAAATTGTTCTCCGTAATTTCGAGGGAAATATATACGTCTATACAGAGCCTTCCTCTGAAAAGGAAAAATGTAATTGCAAACACTGCCGGAATGAAAAAAACAACTTAACCGGGATTGCCGCTGTATTGAAATATGGTAAAGTAAGTCCTCCAATAAATAAGAGAGTGGTAGGTTAGATGGCGGTTAACGAAAAAAAAACAGAAACAAACAATAGCTTATGGGTGTACAAGTCAAAAGCCTTTGACCTGGAGGCAACTGCTGACTACAGGAATAAGAGGATCTGGGTTATCCGATGCCAGTATCAAGACGTATTAGAAATGCAAGATTATCTTTACTCATACGCTGTTGAATCGGGGCTGGAAAAAATAATTCTTCCGGTAATGGAAGAAGAGAATTATGGCATGTTTAAGCCGGAAGGACGAATTAAGGGATACTTTAATGGAAAAGACGCGGTTTTTTTGGCCGGCTATACCCAGCCCCGCCGGGGGCTAAGTCCAAGCCTGATGGATGAGAGAAAGCTCCTGGATGAAGTAATACAAAAGGAATATAAAAAAGTATACCAACCCGAAGGTTATGAATTTAGAGACGCCTCCCAGGACGATACCAGGGAAATGACAGAGGTGTTCAGCAGAGTTTTTGAAACGTACCCCAGCCCGGTATTTCAACCTGAGTACCTGATAAAGAGAATGAAAGATGGCGATAAATTCTGGCTGGCTATAATTTACGGAAAGATAGCCGCCATATCTTCTGCGGAAATTGATTACCGGAACAGCAGGGCTGAAATGACCGATTTTGCCACCTTGCCTGAATACAGGGGGCAGGGACTTGCTTCTGTGCTGCTGGACAAAATGGGAAGAGCGTGCCGGGGGTTGGGTATAAACTGCTTGTTCAGCCTGGCCCGGGCCTCTTCCTTCGGAATGAACAGTGTTTTTTACCGGCATGGGTATGTTTTTGGCGGGACATTGAAAAATAACTGCCACATTAGTGGTGGGTATGAAAATATGAACATCTGGTATTTGTAGGGTACTGCTCCCTCAGACACTTTTTCTTTGAACCTCTCTGTATTATAACGGAGAGGTTTTTTTACTTCCGTGAGTGGTTGCTATTATTATCTCCTAATACTTCGAGGCAACGGGCCATATTAACGCGATAGGGAACGCACTCGCTATAGGATGTCATCTTAAGCATTATGCGCTATGTGCATGGATAGACCTATATACTAACTGGGGAAGGATTTTGTACTTTAACGGAGAAAATTATGTTATATCTGCTATTTTTTTATACACATCGTTTGCTAAAGGCATACAATACACTATAAGAAGGCGTGACTAGAATATATGACATCAAGCGCAGAAAAAGGATGATATTAATGAAAAACTCCGTTGAACGGACTATGCAGGATACTTACCCCTTTATATGGAAAACACTTGCCGTTTACCTGTGTAAAATGAAGGGGGGACACTGTGCCAGCATGCCAAAGATATCTTTTTCCAATATCTTTGTCACTGCCCTGGGCAGTTTCGCCGGGTTAGGATTGGTGGCTGCACTGGCTGATCATTATAACCTGCCATTATTACTTCCTTCCTTTGGCGCATCGGCAGCACTGCTTTATGCGGCCTGCCATTTACCAATGGCTCAACCCAGGAATGTGTTAGGTGGGCATGTAATCTCTGCATTTATAGGCGTTTCGGTATATTGGCTCTTTGGTAATGCTTGGTGGGTTATCCCACTTGGTGTAACGCTGGCCATTATTGTTATGACATTAACATATACCCTGCACCCACCCGGTGGGGCAACAGCCTTCTTAGCTATTTACACAGGCCAAGGTTATAGTTTCATCGTATCACCCGTGGGACTAGGTATAATATGCCTACTCATCATTGCCTTATTAGTTAATAACATATCAAGCCAACGTAAATATCCTGATTACTGGTATTAATTTAGCGTTTGTATAATTTCTGTAGCATAAGATTGAGTGCTTAATTTGGTGGTACCATTATTTAAAGTATTTCTCAAATAAACGAATCAATTATGACTGCTGACAAGGACCCGGCTTCAGTTGAACCGAGTGGAGGCTAAAAATCACTGAAATAAAATAGGAAAATTTAGCCCTCCTGAAAACAGAGGGGCTAAATTTTAATGTTGTGGGTTAGGATTTAAGATGGCATTCCCTTCTAGACTAATATTGAAATTGACCTAAAATCGGAGGTAGATCAGAATTATGGTTAAGCACAAATCGGTACTCTAGACTTAGTCCTTAATAATCAAGACTGGACATTTAGCGTGATGCAATACATAATTAGACACACTACCTAACCCCAGGAGCACCCTTTCTATGGCTCCCCGGTTAGCTGAACCTATCGCAATCAGGTCAAATTTCTCCTGGTCAGCATAGCGTACAAGCGCTTCTCCAGGACTTTCATTAAGGATAACCGAACTTACAGGAATACCTTCTTTGGTAATCATGGCTTCAGCTTCTTTATGAATTTCTGTAAAATATCGGCGAGTTTGTTCTTCCAGATCATTACACATATCAGGACTAGCGACGTCTGATATAAAATGCGGCATTTTTACTGAGGTTAGAAGGCAAATTTCTGTTTGGCAACCTTTGGCAATCTCAATCGCAGTTTCCAGAATTTTTTGGGCTTTTACTCCGTTGTCGTAAGCAACCAGTATTTTTTTAATCATAGCTTCCGTCTCCTTTATATGCTTATTTCTTCTGCCAATAGCCATCTATTCGCACGTGATCTGAAGTATGGGTTGACCGGCATCATTATCCAGTGTTATGTTTATTAAAAAATTATATAGCATATTACTGTGTTGGGCAAGCTTAAACTAGACTTGTTTTCAAGGAATGCAGGCTTCTGGGGTGGGAAGTCAGATATTGCAGTGTTTTCAATTACCTATGCAATAATTGTCTCTGAGGAGATTTTACCGCACGGTGGCAGCCCTAGTTAGGGGCGGTTGTGGTAGTGTTTTTCCGGTACCTGTATGGCCATTTGCTTGCAGCCGGTTACACTTGGTTTCGGGGTTGTTGTGGCAGTACTCTCAAAGCCTTTGAAAAACCTGTTAAGTATATCTGACAAAATTTTCTGAACTGTTAGTCTACCGCCCTCCCAATACAATTTCCAAATTTTCTTTTTTGCTAATTCGTAACAAAAATATCATGGATAATTTCTTCTAGATTTACATACATGTACTATACATTTTTAAGCCAAAGTCTCAGAATCAACTGCCCCGCCCTGGCTAGTACCATGCAAAGTTTCAAAGTTCTGGGCTGTTTTAATATTAATATTTAATTGCGGGTATGCTATGGTAATTCCTGCAGCCTGGAAATATTCCAAAATTGCTCTCCTAAATTCCCTTTCTAAAAACCAGTAGTAAGCGGGATCAACTACGGCTATCACTGTGAACACCACCCCCCGCTCATCTTTGTTAATATCCGTAATGCCATAAATCTGGGGGGATTCAACAAAAGAACCATCTTGCTGTCTAATCAGCTTATCGGCATGTATACTGGTGATGTTCTGGCAGACTTTTTCCAGCGTAGTAAATACTCTTTGCAGGTTTACCTCAAAGGGTACTGAGACAGAAACGACGGTACGCAGGTGGCCGCGGTTATAGTTTCTAACTGTTTTAATTTCCGAATTAGCGATATAGAATTTTTTACCGCTCCATTCCCTAATAGTGGTCATGCGCAAACCCAATTCCTCCACCGTACCGGCAGTCTGATCGTTGACTTCGATAAAATCACCCACATGAAACTGGTCTTCAAACATGATAAAAAAACCGGTAATAATATCCTTGACCAGGTTTTGCGCACCAAAACCAACGGCTAAACCAACAATACCGGCACTGGCCAGCATGGGGGTAATGTTAATTTCAAAAATGGCCAGCAGAGTAAGAACTGCCACAATATAAATAATATAGCGGGTTCCCGAAAGCAGCAGCGTCTTCAGTGTTTTGGCTTTATTAATATCGTTAGTAGACCGGTCAAATATTTTATTAACAACAGTAACCCGCAGTTTAAGCAACAAATAAGTAATGAATAAAATAACACCGGTGTACAACAATTTAGCTAATACGAACTGAAAATTAACATTGAGGTATTTTATGATTAACTGATACCCATCTTGCCAGAAATCAATAAAAATTAACCCCACCTCCTTGGTCGTCTCTTCCAGATGAGGATGGACCGGAGTTACAGCTATTTAATATTTAAGTAATTAAACTTTCACCTCGCTTGACCAAGATATATATCTTTCTCAAACGATTACTAAGCTATCTATCCAACTTGCAACAAATAATAAAGTTATTTGATTAATTATTTAAGAATAACAATTAGATTTTAACTTGTCAAATGAGCCATCTTTGAATTTTTAAAGAACAAAAAGGAATATAAGAGCTGCTTTGCTACAACAATCTTTAATGGAAATTTCTAGCTCGGTTACTATTAATGGTTGTGCCTGTATCTATAGGGCTATTTGCCAGCAGCCGGAATTGCACTTGGATTAAGGGCTTCTTTGGCAGCGCTCTCCAAGCCTTTGAAAAACCGGCTAATCGGATCTGACGGAAAGCAATTTCCTATTGTATTAGGGGAAAACTTAAACGGAACAGAATAAATAAGTATGCTATAATTTAAAAAAGTAATATAAGAATACTGAAAGGTTTATATAGATGAAACAAGTTGACATTGCAATTATAGGTGCAGGTGTGGTTGGTTTAGCAGTTGCCTCTGAGTTATCAGGTAAATTTGAAGATAAATCAATCGTGCTTGTAGAACGGCATAATAAGTTTGGCCAGGAGACATCGAGCCGGAACAGTGAAGTTATTCATGGGGGGATATATTATCCTACCGGCAGCCTCAAAGCCAAATTATGTGTTGACGGCAATAAACGTTTATACCGGTTCTGTGAGGAATGGGATATACCACATAACCGCCTGGGTAAATTAATCATTGCCCGGACTGAAGAAGAAATACCGGTATTGGAGTCTATTTTAATAAAGGGGTTGGATAACAAGGTTTTCGACCTGGAACTGCTTAACGCAGACCAGGCAAGGAAATTAGAACCGCACATTAAAGCGGTAGCGGCTGTTTTATCCCCCTCAACAGGAATTATCGATTCACACAGTTTAATGTCACGTTTGGAATGGCTGGCACGTCAACAAGGGACAATGTTTGCCTATAATCATGAAGTTACTATGGTTGAGTATGGAAGCAATGGCTATCAAGTAACTTACCGCGGCCCCGATGGTCGCAAAGACAAGATTTTATGTAAATGGTTAATTAACTGCGCTGGTTTAGGCGCTGATAAAATCCCGTCCTGGTTAGGGATGGATATTGATCAGGCTGCCTACCGAATCTATCCTTGTAAAGGGGAATATTTTGGCGTTTCTAATGCCAAGTCTAGCCTGGTTAGCCGGCTGGTTTATCCCCCGCCATTGAAAGAATTAAAGGGTCTGGGAATTCATGCCACTAAAACCCTGGATGGCCGGTTAAGGTTTGGTCCTAACGCCTTTTATGTTGATAATCTAGATTATAGTGTTGATGAGGGTCATGCTTTAGAATTTTATAATTCTATAAAAACTTACCTGCCCTTTGTTGATTTTGCAGACCTGCATCCCGATATGGCCGGCATCAGACCCAAGATACAGGGACCAGGGGACCCTGTGCAGGATTTTGCGGTTAAGCATGAGGTTGACTGTGGCTTTGAGGGGTTGATCAATTTAATTGGAATTGAATCGCCTGGTTTAACTTCATCACTAAGTTTGGCCAGTATGGTTGGAGATTTAGTAGATAGGTAAATATTACAGGTAAAGATATATAATGAAAGGAGCCTCATTAGGCTCCTGTTGTACATTTTGTTATAAACTGTGTAGTATGTCTGTTATCATGCAGAAATACTACTATTTAAATGGTTTGGAAGGGGGGTATAAAAAACGTTTGCCGGCAGTACCTTTTTATTCGTATTATTATATTTTGGCTTGGTGCTACTTCAAGCATATATTTTGTTTTAACGGCAATTAACTTTATGAAGGAAAAGAATCAAAATGATAGAGAAATGATAGAAAAGATGGATGAATTAATAAAGTTGATCGGGAAAAATAATTTACCACCAATAAACGACAATAATGAATTATAATTTGTTAGCTGATGTCAATAGCCTTACCCCAACTGGTATAATGATCAGCATGGGCCAAGATGAAGAATTGACGTTCAGGTGCCTGACTTTCCAGGATCGCTTGTATTCTTACCAATCTTACAGCGTCAGTGCTGGTGAAAGGGTCGTCAAAGATCAAGGGCAATTTTAACTCTTCCGCCAAAAGATCAGCAATGGCAAACCTCAGTGACAGGTAGACCTGGTCACGGGCACCTTTGCTCAGGCTTTCCATGGTGATTGGACACCCGCTTTCCTTGATGCCCAGGTTTAACTGATCATCCAACACAATCTGCCGGTCAGGCACGCTCGAGATCTCCCGGCAGTATGCCGTGGCTTGATCTTCCAACCGTTTCTGGTAGGTTTGCTGGTACTCAGTAATAGCTGCGCTAAGCTCCCGGTAGGCTATAGCAAGAGCATCGGCCTGCAGCTCCAGGCGGGCTTGCTCTGCTTTTAATTCCTGGATTTCCACCTCAGCGGCAGCGATATTGATCGGGTTTACGCCCTCCAACCGGGCCAACTGGCGGTAGAGTACCGATCTCCGGGTATCTAAAACACTGATATTATCTCCGATAGCCTGGATGGCTGCCTCGGTTTCCCGCATTTTTTGCTGCACTAATCCCGGATCACTCGCCTGGGCCGGCGCCGGCAGACCTGGAAATTTATCCGTGTGCTGCTGCCACTGCAGCATTCGGCTGGCCACCTCGTCATTGGCGAGCTGATATTTAGCCATCAGCTGGCCCATACCGGCGGCTTGATAATTGTTCAGTAAAGTTTCCAGCTTAGTGTTAGCGTCATCTTTAAGTCTAACCTGCTCCAGGCGCTTTTTATATTTCCGCAGGGCCTGCTCTGGGCTGTTTCCATTGACTTGCAGCACCGGGTCCAACTTTTCATTCCATGCTCGCTGCTCTTGCTGCAGCCGGGCTATTTTCCCCTTTTCAACCTCGATTAGTTTTTCGGTGGTAGCCAGCTGATGCTGCAGGGTGGCATGTTCTTTCCTTAATGTAACCAGCTGAGTAGCCTCCGCTTCACGTTCCTGCCACCAGGCGTCGGTAAGTTCAGCTAGCTGGTTAACCAGTGTACCAATACTATTGATGCTCCCGACAAGCTCTTCCCCCAGTATGGCTTGCAGGGCAGCGGCCAGCTCGCGCCATTGCTCATCGGTGCCGACGCTGTTTAACTCGGCTGACTTGGCCACTTCTGCCCGGCAGCCAAAGGCCGCCTCAGCGAATTGATCGACCGCAGCTGCCAGCCGCTGCTGCTCTTTGGCCAAATCTCTCCACTCTTGATAGGCTGCCTGAACATCCACATAGGCATCGGTGAATTTTTTGATGGAGCGCTGGAAGCTGGCCTGGGCTGCCTGCTTTTCCAGCCAGCGCTGTTTTAAAGCAGCCGGGTCAAGGGCCGCCAGTTCCTCCTGGATGGTCCTTAACCGGCGTTCTTCCTCTGCATAATGCTTCAGCCGCTCCACTAACCGGGCCAGTTCCAGATCATCCGCCCGGGAAAAAGAGCCGAGCTGCTGATCATATTTAGCCATCTGCTCCTTAAGCCTGGCCAGCTCACGCTGTACAGCCTGATGCTTGCCGCTGGGCGCTGCTTTGGTTTTGCCGTAAAACAACCCCACGCCTGCCGCGCCAATAAGGAAAGCCAGGACCAGGCCCAAGACCAGCGTGATCAGGCTGCCCGTACCCAGCAGGAAAAAGGCAGCTGCAGCCAGGATGGCCCCGCCAGCCAGGCGCACCCCGACCGGTACTTTGGGGGGCGTACCAAGCTCCCGCAGCTGCTTCTCCAGCTCCCGCTGTTTTTTAAGCAACTGCCATTTAGCAGCGGCTGCTTCGGCGGCATGGGCCGGCAGCTCCCTCAAATCGCCGAATTTAGCGAGGTGTTCTCTTAGGGCATCCTCCCAGGCCCTGACTTTTTGTTCCGCACTTATGTAAGCCTGTCCGGCTTTTTCTGCTTCCGCAGCCAGAGCGGTCCGGGTTTGGCTGATGTTGCTGATCGTGGTCAGCTCGCTTGCAGTGGCTGCGCTAAAAAGACCGTAGCGGTCTGTCAGCCGCCGGTTTATGACGGTTAATTTTTTGCGGTCAGCCTGAAAGGCTGCCCAACTCTTTATACAGACTGCAGCAGTGCGCCGAGTCCCCCTGATTTTTTCGGCCGGGTCAGCGCCAAGCAGGTCCCAGCCCCGGTATTTATCAATTAAGGCAGCCAACTCTGAGAGTCTCTCGAGCCGCTGCTGCTGGCTGTCCGGCCAGTTCCCGGCCGCTTCAGTAGCCTTCCCGATTTCCTGGTTTAGATAGATCAGTTTTTCAAGGCCTTCTGCCAGCTCCGGGCAGGCATTGGCAAACTCCAGGTATTGCGCCTGCAAAGCTTTTTCTAACTCAGCCAATTCATTCGTTAATTTATTCACTTCTACTAGGGCAGAGTCTAAATTAGCGCGTTCTCTAGCAGCCGCGGCGTACTGGCTGGCCAGCAGCTGCCAGCCTGACCAGGCCTGCCGGGCGCTGTTTTTTTGCTCCAAAGCCTTGCGGGCCTGGCTGAGCTCTTCTTCAATTTCTCTAACATTGAGCTGGACATCGATCAAGCTATCAGCGGCCTGCTGGCCGGCGGTTATTTGCTCCTGCAGGGCTTGGAGCTGCTCCGCCAGCTGCTCTAGGACACCGTCTTTGCTCATGTTTCTGCCAGTGATTCCCCGGTGGTTGGGGCCGGTGTATTTGGTCAGAATTTTCAGCTTGGCCAGCAGCCCTGCTAACGCATCCTGAAAAGAAGCGCCTTTGCCTCCCGCCAGCAGACCCTGGAGGTCAGCGCTGATCTGGCTTACTTCCGGCAAGGGCTGGGCTACAAAGAAGGTAGCTTCAAAAAGCTCCTGGCGGCTGATGCCCAGAATCCGGTGCACTGCTTCTTCATAGCTTCGCAGAGGCTTGCGGGCCTCCGGGTTGTGCTGCCCTTCCACCACCAGCCGGCGAGGGGACAGCTCGTCCGACAGTTCCCAGAGCGCTATGTGGTGGGTATCAAAATCACGCTGTAGCTGATACCTTTTGCCGGCGGAGGACAAAAATAATTCGCCGCGACAAGCGGCAGGCTGATCCCAGTTGCGGAACCTGTCCAGGTTAAAGGCGGATACACCACGATGGCGGTGGGTCAGGCCAAAGATGGTAGCCAGCAAACCCGCCATCATGGAGGTCTTGCCTGCTTCATTGGCGGCTATATACCCGTTGACCTCCGGCGTAAAATTAAAGGTCGTTGCTTCCCGGTAGGGTCCAAAACCCTGCAGAATGAGTTTTTCAAAAACAACAGTGTTTCCTGCCATCAGCCGACGTCTCCTTCAAGCGCCGCTAGGCCCTGCAGCAGCGCTTGCTCCAGCACCTTTCGTTCCCGTTCATCACTGGTTGCGGCCAGCCGCTCCCGAATCCGCCTGGTGAACAGTCCCCGGATAGTAGGTTCACCGGATACGGCGTCTAAAAAACTGTCTGAGAAATACCGTGCTGCATTGCTCAATTCCAGGTAGAAAAAGGCCCCTGCCAAATCTTCCAGCAGTTGCTCCTCCTGGATATGGAACCTGGGCGTGCCGGTCAAAGTTAACTGAAGCATTATTCCCGGATCGGCGCAGCTCAGGCAGCGGGTTTTAAGGGCCTGGTAATTTTCGACCAGGGACACATCCAGAGTAAGGCTCTGCCAGGGCCTGAGCGCAACAGGCGGTTTTTCCAGGGTGACCTGGCTGCCATCCCAGCAGACAATGGTAAAGTGGCCTGCTCCCGAATCGCTGAAGCTTTTGAATTCCACCGCGCCCGGGTAAACAGCCAGGCTACTGCCGATGGCTTTGCTGCTGAATTGGTGGTAGTGGCCCAGCGCTATGTAGTGATAGCCTGCGCTTGACAGCCTGGCCGAATTGAGCGACAGGCTTCGATCACCAAGCCCCTCCCAGTCCAGCGAACCGTGGAAGGCGCCGATATGGAAGCCCGGCTCAGCGAGACACGGAAAATCATCAAGGGCGGCAGTTTTGGTGAGACCGCCAGTGTAAGCCAGGGAGTAGATATGTACGGTTGTGCCCTCGAGCGTATGGCTCAGGCAATGTTCCGGCATTGGATTGGTCACTAGAATCCCCGGCCAGGCTGTGCCCTGCGTGCGGTAGACTGACTCCCGGTAGGTGATTTCATCATGGTTGCCCGGAATAGTGACCACCAGCATGCCCTGAGCAGTCAGGCGGCTCAGCTGCCGCATGGTTTCACGCACCAGAGCGTCCTCCGGTTTGTATTTTTCAAACAAATCCCCAACAATGAGTATCCCTTGGATGCCATTGCCCGGTGCCAGTACGTAGTCGACAGCTTTCTGAAGCAGCTGATCCCGTTCTCTCCGGCGGATACTCTTTTTGTCGTCAGGTAAGTATTTTGGCTCCCAACCCTGATGAAGGTCCGCCAAATGCATAAGTTTGATCATTGCTACACCCTCAGTTATTAAGATGAAATGTTCAGCAGTTGTTTATTGGTTTTATTAATTTATAATTTACTAACGTCATATGAAAGACCTATTCTAGAAGACCAAGTTAATGCCTTTTTTAATTCATCATAAAGATTAAGTATTTTTGCCCCAACGTAACCATTTAAAATGTCGTCATCGGAAAAGGAAAACGTTATATTTCCATCAGCCAAAGAAAAAAATTTAATCCCTTTGACAAAAGCATAATTGAAGGATTTTTGTATAATTTGCATCGATAGCCCATTAAATTATTGGTTACAAAAAATTGTTGAATTCATTGGTAGATAGTGTTAAAATACACTAAAAGACAGTTACTGATATAATGTGACAATATTAACATTTGTTTGATCATAAATATTGATATTTTTACATTTATTAAATATATTACCAGATAAAGGCAAAACATCCGAAAGGGTGTGACGCAAAGCCATGGGTCTACAGCAGCAAATTTACTGCCATGATTGCCAGGTTGCCGGGGAACGTAAAATAAGCCCTTACCGGGACTAAGTATCTCTGGTAAAGGGTTTTTTATTTATTTACTTGGTAAGCTGTTGGCAGTCTTCTATGGCAAGTTTCTCTTAAGGTGGGTGATACATACATGGACAGAGTTTCCGAGCAGTTGCGTAAAACTAGGCAAGCTAAAGGAATAGAGTTAAAAGAGGTTAAGGAAGCTACCAAGATTAACAGTAAATATTTGCAAGCGTTGGAAGAAGGGGATTACTACGTTCTTCCCGGTTTGGTTTATACGGAAGGTTTTTTACGTTCTTATGCTCGTTTCCTTGACTTAGATGCAGACAATTTAGTGAGTATTTTTCGTGAAGAAATAACTGAAAATGAATCGGGGGCTGTTGGTGACGGTGGTACCCAAAATACAAAAAGCCGGCTTCATGTTCAATCTTTAATAGCAAAAATATTACACTACATACATATTGAGTAAACAATTTTTAGCATCAAATTCTTCCTTTGCAAAAAAAATTTATTGAGAATAATAGGCATTGACTGACTGTCCAGCTATAAACGAGTTGTTTATACAAAGATAAGTCTTCGTGCAAAGGCACACTTATTTGTGCTTGAAAGGACAGTCTACACATATAAAAATAACGGTCTACTACCGAAGGAGTAGCGCACTCATTTTAACGTGATTTGTAATTCCTGTTATCTCAATAAAATAGTTTTAAAACAAAAAAAGTTCAAAGGCAACGGTTTCATGCCGTTTTATGCCTTGGGCAAAGCGAAAGGAATGATTAAAAAAATGAACAAGAGCGAGTTAGTGGCTGCAGTTGCTGAAAAAGCGGGTATAACCCAGAAAGAAACAACTAAAATTATCAATGCATTTACAGAGGTTGTATCGGAAGCTATAAAAGAAAGAAATGAAATACGGCTTGTAGGTTTTGGAACCTTTAAGGTCCGGAGCCGGGCTGCTAGGGCTGGAAGGAACCCTAAGACTGGGGAACAAGTTGAGATTTTGGCAAAAGAAGTGCCGGTCTTTGTCCCAGGTAAAAAACTAAAACAAACACTTATGTCTTGATTTGAACAAGCATGCTAGCTCAGGCCAGAAGAAAATAAAAATGCTAAACCAGCCGGTTATGATATGCTGTTTCAGGTACCATTCTTTACGATTTAGGTAAAACCTCTATAGAGCAGCAGCGGCATGCCAGTCTTTGTTCAAAGGGAATAACAACGCCTTTTATGACGAAAACGGTGACTTGCAGTTAAGCAAAGAAACATATTACTATATGGGGTACCGCCAACATTTAAAAACATGCGCTAAGACAAATATTACTGGCACTGTCGACAGTTTGATCTCAATTGTGATTTATTCCCATTTGCAGTTCATATATGGTTTTGCCGAAAAAGAGTAAATACCAGAATAGAGAAGGTGGCGAAGCAAAAATGACATTAACCGAGATCATAAAAAACACTACCAAAACATATGAACCGAGGAGGAAGCATACCAAAAAGGAACCGGCCAAAACAACAGCCCTGTGGCTGGTACCCCAGCCTAAGACGATAAAGCTAGCTGAGCAATTCCAAAATCCGATTCTTCTCATTGATATAAAAACGGGCGAAATTAAAGTTCACAGATTGTTTGATCTATGGGCACATGAAAATAAAGAGGATTAAACGATGGCAGCGCAGTACAAAGATTATGTGGCACAAATAAAAGTTAGAGATAGAATAGTCGTTTCAGTCCGGCCTAAAGGAAATTGGTATATTTACCCTAATGGGATTATGTTATATGGTAATAACTGTCTTAGAGCAAAAAAACCAGCCACATAGCTGGTAATATTTGTTTTAGCGTATATTTCGTTAAAATGTTGGTGGTGGTACCCCTATATCGGCGGTTTATTAAAACATGCCCGGGCTATCACCAACTCTACGGTTAACTCTACAAGCGCCTGGTTGCTGTTATGTTCCAGCTGGTTTCATTCACAAAATAATGCCAGTTGATCAGCCTAATCCTAGTTAATGTCTTCATCATCATTTGACTCACTCCCCATCGCATATTGTTTCAGCTTCTCATTTATGTCGTAAATACTGTTTAGGTTATAATTGGGTATGGCAAACAGGACCAATGGGTATATTTTAATCCTTGTATCTGACATCGTAACATCACGGTCAATATTTGTGAGGATATTGTACCGTTTGAAAAGTCGGGTGGTATCCCTTAGAGTAGTTTTTTCGAGGTTTAATTTGGCTTCAATTTTGAGCATGCTGTATTTTTGGTGGATCTCATCCTTAAGTACTACAACGTCCTCTGTCAGGCAATGGTTGCTTAAATGTCGTACAGCTTAAAGTTTTTTATTCGGATTGGGGTGATAATATAATGGCTTTCGGAAAGACACTATCCAATACAATTGATCATTTACTAAATCTGAAGTTAAAGAAAGAGAGAAATCAGAATCAAGACAAAGAGGTGGACAGTTTATACCAAGAGATAGAGATAAGCCCCAAGGAAATTGAAAAGAACAAAAATGATTCTAATGACAGCTCCAATCCGCCGGGTCATGTTAATACTGATACAGAACAGCTTTCTTTCGGTCAGGTAAGGGTAAAAGACAACGAGATTTATGTGGAGGGACTGCCTGGACACAATATCCTGCCGTATATTAACCCATCAGAGGACGTAGATATATTTATCAATGATCAACCAGTTAAAAGTAAAGTAGCAGTATCCGAATACGATAATATACGTGTAGATTTGCAAGTTTATGAGAAACCGTTTGCTCTAACAATACATACATCTGAAGATGGATTAACTGCGTATATGTCGGTTCAATTACAAATTGAAAAAAAGTATGTTCTTGTGGATCAACCACCAAAACAGTGCCTGGATTTAATAACTACCACTATTACAAAAAAATATTGCCCTATTGGTATGGATGAAATACTAACCAGAATTGAAAATGAAGGTATAAAACTCGGCATAGATTTTCCGGCTATTCAGCAATTTTTAGCCAACCCCCAGGATGGCAAGATTGTAATTGCCCGTGGTGTTCTCCCGACTGATTCCAGGGATGATGTCGTTGAGGTGCTGTTTCCGGAGGAAGTGATAAAACACCAATATTCAGACAATGAAAAAATAGATTTTTTCAATTGTAAGTCCATTCCTTCTGTAGATGCTGATAACTTACTGGCAGTAAGACGTGAGGGAGAAATAGGCCAGTCGGGACTATCGGTATTCGAGGAGGTAGTTTTACCCAGAGAGCCCAAAAAGTTAATCGTACGGGCAGGAAAGGGTGTGAGGGTGGAGGAAAATATGGTATTTGCCGATATGTCCGGACGCCCGATGGTCAAAAGGAATGGATCAGTGTGGCTCTTTTCTGTAGAGCCTTATTTAAGGCACCATGGGGATATCAATTTATCCACTGGAAACCAGAACTTTAGTGGCAATATTGAAGTTTACGGCGATATTTGCGACGGAATGACGGTGAGTGCCGGTGGAAATATTCACATCATAGGCTGTGTTAGCCAAGCCAAAGTGATAGCTATGGAATCCGTCAAAGTCGGTAAATGTATTGGGTCACTGGTGCAGGCCGGAGGGGATAGCCATTATATTGGTAATTGTTATATTACTCTCAAGGAACTACATACCGACCTCAAGGGACTGTTTAGTACGGTTAATGTGCTTCTGGATAATTCTAAACTAAACAAGTATAAAAATCAGACGGCACAAATTATTTTAACGTTAATAGAAAAAAAGTTTAATAGAATACCTAAGCTTTTAAAGGAAACCGTTCATTTTTTAGAGATTACACCCGTAGATATGTCTTCAGAAGTCAAAGCCCTTTTGGAGATGATTAAAAAGCAGATTCCACCCAGGAACCTTACCGAAAATAAACTAAAAATATTAATAGACTATGTGGAATTAGCCAAAGATTTTTTTGCTCAGCTAAGCAATGTTTCGGCTGATGTGCATGTAGATTATGCTTTTAACGGTGTGATAGCTGCCACCAATGATGTGCATATTGCAGGTCAAGGCTGTTTCAATACAAAAATAACTGCAGGCGGAAACGTATTTATTGATGGAGTGATACGGGGTGGCGAAGTTAATGCGATAGAGTCAATTATAGTAAAGGAAGCTGGTTCGGAAATCGGTACTAGAACTATTTTAAAATCAGAGTCCGGTAAAATTAAAATTCTTAAAAAAATCTATGACGGAGTGATTATCAATGTGGGAGGACGTAGACTTGAGCTTACCAGTACCATGGGGCCTGTAGAATTTCGTAATGATGGTGGTGAGCACGTAAGTATAATTAATATTTAATTAGGTGCCATATTCGATAGTGGAACTTAATAAGATTTCCATGCAGAACATATATTCATCACTTTTTCTAAAGTTTTAAGTATGCAATTTCTATTTTTCAATAAAGTATATGTATAAAAACATTATCATTACTTATTATGTCATTAGAAACCCTGTAAGTTAACCCTCCCGTGTGGATATTTCTGAAAAGGGGTAGGCTTGATATTCCTTTTCGGAATCTGCCTACACCTTATCCCTCAATCATTTGAATAATATCTTGATTAATCTAACAGTGGCTATTACCATACACCGGACAACTATAACAGCCCTCTACAGGTATCATTGTGACGGTGTTCTGCGGCCATCTTTTGTTTCTTTTTACCAACCGTAATAACCGTTGCAGCCAACCTGCTTACAGCTTACTCAAAGGTTGCGATGATAGCGTCGTTTTCGTATCTGCCGGCATATCTAACGTCAAACACCTTCTGGCTACTATCAGATAGTTGCATTGGTAACGTTCCTTTCTTGATAGAGGAATATTAAGTTTCGCACCCAATAATGCCACTAAATTTAAGCTGAAAAAGAGTCAAGAAGCTGAAAAAGAGACAAGAATATGATAAAATCCGTATGAAACCACCCCAAACCATACGAAGCCGAGGTGTTATCATGCGGAAGATTGCCAACGAGATGCAAAACGTGCTAAAAAATAATGGATAAATCTATTATAATATTATATGCAATGCTATAAAAGCCTTCAAATTCGACATGAATGTATTGCGCATTTGAATTTGACCAATATGCGGGCTAAAGCAGGAGCAGAGGTTATTTTGCCAGAACTAAGGGAATTATATTTACCTAAAGGAGCGATAATAATTGGCTGAAGATGCAATGGTTACTGCAGCGGAGCTAAGTGAATTGGCCAACCAGCAACCCGATAATCCAGAGGTTATAATTGGCTTAGCCCAACAGCTGTTTAATTTGACATGTGTGCAAGATGAAGCCGGCACCAAGGCTGCTGTAGCGGAGCTTGGGAAATTAGCTGAGCAGCACCCCGATTATATGGACGTTATAGTTAGATTAGCTCAAGGGCTATTCAATTTGGCTTGTGTGCAGGATGGAATAGGCGCAAGGACTACTATGGTGGAACTAAGTAAACTAGCTAAGCAGCACTCCGATTATGAGGAGGTTGTTGCTGCCTTAGCCAAGGGGCTGGTTAACCTAGCTAATAAGCAAGATGAAGCCGGCACCAAGGTTACTGTGAAGGAGCTAGGGAAATTAGCCAAGGAGCACCCCCATAATGAGGTGGTGGCAGTTTCATTAGCTTATGGGCTGGTCGATCTGGCCAATAAACAAGATGAAGCCGGGGCAATAGCTGCTGTGGAGAAGCTTAGGAAATTAGCTAACCGTTACTCTGATAATCCGACGGTTATAGTTTCATTAGCCTATGGGCTGGCCGATCTGGCCAATAAGCAAAATGAATCAGGGGCAATAGCTGCTGTGGAGAAGCTTAGGAAATTAGTTAACCAGCACCCCGATAATTCGGAAATTGTTGTTGAATTAGCCAAAGGGCTGGTCAATCTGGCTAATAAGCAAAATGAAAAAGACGCCAAGAATACAGTGGCGAAGCTAAGGAAATTAGCTGATCAGCACCCCTATTCTGCGGAGTTTGCTGTTGCCCTGGCATTTGGGCTATTCGATCTGGCTTATAAGCAAGACGAAGTAAGTGCGGAGTTTACCGTGGCGGAGCTTCGGGAATTAGCTAAGCAACACCCGGATAATGATGAGGTTTTAATTAGATTTATCAATGGGCTGGTTACTTTGGCTAATAAGCAAGGTGAAGCAGGCGCCGAGGCTACTGTGGCGGAGCTTGAGGAATTAGCTAAGCAGCATCCCGAATTTTTTAATAGCAATTATAATTAACCGTATATTAAAGCTTTGAAACAACCCGTTTATAGCGATTAATTCGTTGTCCTCCCCTCTTTTTATATAGCTGAAATTTTGGCTATGAAAAGAGGGGAGTTAATTGGCATATGGCAAATAATTCGTTATTTTCCCATTTGGATTGCCTTAAAGATAGGCCAGTTAACCAGTATCCTCCACGCGTATCTGAAGTTCAAGGATGATTTTCTTTATCCTGCAGTTTTTCGTTGTTGGCTCTGAGGCCCTTCATCTGTTGTGCTTCAGTGTTGTTTTCAGTGGCCAATCGGCTGACCGGCTCTGCCGCTTCCTCCCGACAAGCGGCAAGCGATTAGTTGTGGGCAGGGGACACCACCCGTCAAAGGTGCACAGTTTTTCTTGCTACTCGCAGCAAAATAAGTGTTTAACTTTTCGTTAAGGTTGGCTGTTATCCGGGTTCTTCGCTATCCACACAATAACTCAACTTATAATTAATAGTTCGTAGTGCAACAGCCTCTTTTGTGCTCTAATACAAAGGGAGTGTCGCTCACTACTTAAAAAGTAGTTTTGCGGTACTCCCTTAAATTCTTTTATTTGTCTTTAGGTTTATTGAATTTTTATACCGCCTCAATCTTACACAGCAGGGATTTAAAATCGGGATAACCGGTAATGGGATCACGCACATCCATATCAGTCAGCAGGTTGACGTTAGCATTAGACCAGCCATGCGGTACCGACACTATTCCAGGCATCAACCTTGGCTCTTCCTTAACCCGCATAATGATACTGCCATTGCGGGTGGAAAGACGAATACGCTCCCCGTCCTTAACGTTGTAACGGCTAGCGGTTGCCGGATGCATCTCGGCAAATGGCTCCGGCTCTTGCGCTCTGAGTTGCGGGACATGCCGCATCTGGGTGTGGGTAAACGCTTGCCGCCGGGCCCCGCTGATTAGAATTATCGGAAATTCCTTGGCCAGTTCAGGTGTGCTTACCGGGCTTTGTGCCGGTTCATAATATTTAGGCAGCGGATCATAGCCGGCATCTTCCAGGGTCTTGGAATATATTTCAATTTTGCCGCTAGGTGTGCCGATCTTCTTATTCTTATAAGCATAGTAGTCTTGCTCAGCAAAATAAATGCCCATTTCGGTTGCTTTTAGCTGTTCAGTAATACCGCTGGGTTCCAGTAGAGTGTCCATCACTTCTTCGTCTGAATTCCAGGGGAATAACTCGCCAAATCCCAAACGACGGGCCAGTTGGGTCCAAATCCACCAGTCAGGCTTAGACTCCCCTACTGGTTCAATAACTCTCCTGTGGTAACTGGCAAAGGGCTCGCCGTGCACTACGCCATAAACGTAGGACACAGCGTCCTTCTCCATAAAAGTGCAGGCAGGCAATACTAAATCAGCCAGCTCAGCAGTGTCGGTCATAAAGAGATCAATAGCCATCATAAAGTCCATCGACTTAAACGCATCGATAAACTTGTTCGCTTCCGGGAAAGAAACCACCGGGTTGGCTGCGGCAACAATGGCGCCACGGACCGGATAAGGCTTGCTTTCTAGTGCTGCCTGCGGGAACAAAGTGGCGATGCCGTAAGGAGATTTTCTGCCCCAGAAAGAATAGAACAACGGGTATTGATCGGCACCGATAGGCACTTCATCCATTGGCAAACGTAGGTCGGTCATGCGAAGATAGGGAATGGTTACCCATGTACCCGGCTTGTCGATATTGCCGGTAACAATCTGCAGGATGTTCAGCAACCTGGACAGCTGCAACCCGTTGACGTGTTGATCTAGTGTATTGATCCCCTGCACGATACAGGCAGGCTTGGACTGGGCATAAATACGGGCTACCGATTTAATGTCCGACGCGCCCAGCCAGGTAATTTCTGCCGCCCACTCAGGTGTATACTGCTGAACATGCGCCACCAGTTCTTCAAAACCGGTAGTATAGCCATCGACAAACTCCTTGTCATATAAACCTTCGTTAATAATTACATTGAGCATGGCCAACCCAAGTGCTCCGTCAGTTCCCGGCCGGATTGCCAGGTGCAGACCCAGCTCGGATAACTCCGTCCGTTTGGGGTCAATCGTAATCAAGTCAAGTACTCTATTTTCTGCTTTTTCCCTAATATCTTCGGCCAGCATACCCTTGGAGCCGTCCGGGTTATGACCCCAGAGAACGATACAATGTGCATCAGCCGGGTAATCCATCGGATACCGGCCAAAGGTCAACTGACGGGCCATGATACGGGCACGATAACAAATGTTTTCTACTGATAACAGGTTGGGGGTACCGTAGGCCGACTTAAACCTCTGCGCAAACCCTGCCACTTCAATATTTTCCACACCCATTGAGCCGCAGAAAATGGCCAGAGCTTTAGCGCCATACTTTTCTTTAATTTTGCCTAATTCTTCGGCGGCATAGTCCAATGCCTCATCCCAACTGAGCCGCTCCCAGGTATTACCCACCTTGCGCATAGGATATTTAATGCGATCTGGTGAATACACAAATTCAGGGAGAAACTCTCCACGAGGGCAGATATACCCTTTGCTTACCGGATGTTCAGGTAATCCTTCTACCTTAACCATCTTGCCGTCTTCCAGCGTAACTTTAATGCCACAGTCCCACACACATGACATGCAGTCGCTTACTACGGTTTTGCGTTCGACCACTATACTCACTCCTTAACATAATTTATATGCCAGCTTTTTAAACCTGAAACCAGCGCTTTTGAGTTCTGGTTACTTATTAAAATAGTTAATTAACGACCATTAACTTAAAAGGTGCGTTTATTTTATAGTATCTCTAATGGTATACCCCCCTTTGGTAACTAGTTTCAGCCAGATTCTTGCTATTAGGCAACCCTAATAGGAAACCCACTCTTTTTGTTCCTTTTCCCCTACATCCTGGGTATTATTCATTTTTTAATAGGCAGACATTATTTCCCAATGCAGGAATAATTATTTGATTCCAACTACTCTACAAGTATTAGACCAAAACAATCGAAAGCTTCATCTTTACTTCTTATAGGATCAAGTTGATAGCCATTATTGCGCACCGTTTGATAAACATCTATGCCACATGCTTCCATAGATGGTGCTGTCGCTCCTGGGAAGTTACACTTTTCAGGATTGCATTCCTTGCATTTTAGACATGGGCCAGCCCCAAAGACAATTGCCTTATAGTATCCGTCAAAGAACATTTCTTTAGCCACTTTAACAGCTATGTCAGCTGCCATTGTCAAACTATTAGGGCACCTAAAGATAAGAGCTTTTGTATAGCTGTCTATCATCTCTTGTGTTTCCTTATATGTCGGGGTTTGCGGCGGGCAACAATGACTTTTCCCATAAAAGGCACAGCCAAATTGGCATTTATAAATTACCCAGGGAGCAGATACAATTGATTTAGGTTCTATCATTGTTACACTATTAGAACCCATATCCAGTAACATCTGCTTATATTTTTCCATGGCCAACAACCTTTCTGTATGAAATTTCAAAGTTTAGCACCCAATGCTTGTGCTTTTATTATATCTTTAGGCGTGTTTAAATTTAAAAAAGATTGTTCCAGGTGCGGTTCCACAAAGGACATCTCTTCTTCCGTAAGGTACCTGACCCTTAACTCATCGTATGATCGGGTTATTTTACCCAGCCCCTGGACTAGTTGCTGTTCCATGACCTCTATGCATCTCTTATTGTACAGTGCGTACAACGGCTCAGCATATCCCCGGTGGCGGGGCACTACTGCATCATAATCTGCCGCGCAATGAATCATTAAACCAGCCACCGGGACACTAACAAAGGGCAGATCGCAGGCCGCTACCAACACCCAGGGATGGGAGGCCTGCATCAGACCGGCATGTAAGCCGCCTAGTGGGCCATGCCCGGGCATAATATCACTGACGGTTCTATCCCCATATTTTGCATACCTTCTCGGGCGGTCGGTTACAATGACTATTTCATCCACCATCGTTCTTAAAACACCGGCAATACGCTCAATTACATAATACGGTCCCAGCTTAAGCAGAGCCTTGTCAGTACCCATCCGGGCACTTTTGCCGCCTGCCAGAATTACCCCGGAAATAGCTGCTGCTTTAGGTAACAAAGGGATCATCAACTCCTATCGATAGCTGCACACTTTATTTTATACCTTATAATTTTTTTATAACTCGTTAATTCGTCCTCCATTATTCCGGTTCCAAGCCACTTGGCAAATTCCCAGCCCTTTAGGGCAATTTTAGCCAAGCGAATAATACTATAGTCAACTAGGTTACCAATTATTAAGTATATTTTATTTAACCTATCAGCCATTACTTAAGTCACCTTGATACTTTTGTATTTATCTTATAACTTGCTCTATTCCAGATGAGAATATCATCCTAACTAATAGGGTAATTCTTCAGCTACCGCCAAGCCTTTTTTCTGACAATAATTCTGTTGCTATTAGGTATGTAATCACCAAATATTGCTGGTTTTAGTGCTACTTAACTTCATAGTGTTAAAAATTCTGGTTACTTAGTAAACAGTTAATTAACGACCATTAACCTAAAAGGGTACATTAATGCTATAGTATCTCTAATGGCACCCCCCCTTTGATAACTAGTTTCAGCCAGATTCTGTTTTTATTAGGTATGAATCACAAGCATTAGCTGGTTTTGATGCTGCTTAACTTTCATTATGTATTAATAATGTTGGGGTTCTAATTAATTTAGTTAAAAAGTTAATTAACGACCATTAACTATATGATAACTTAAAATTATGTTATCATATGCCTAATACAATTGCAACAAAAAAATAATACCCAGTAATAAAAATAATTGGATATTCTGAGATGAAGTAGCATTGTATCGAAGCTAATGAAGTGCATCCCTTACGCTAAACTATAACTAATTAGATTGTCTGTCCGACAATACATCAGTTTAGTTGGATTCTTGTTTAGGTGCAGGGTAGATATTGCTGTTCCCCCAAATGCCATTGCAAACAAAGCTAAACATAATCTCGCCGACCTCGTCTATAGTTAACCTTCCTTTGTTCGAGAACCAGAAGCTGCTCCGAATAACTACAGAAGCAATTAGGTTACTGACAACCTGGATATCTATGGGGGCAAAGTAGCCATCATTAATACCTCTTTCTATGATTTTACGGAGAATACGGTCATATGTGTCACGCAGCTTGATAATTTCTTTTTGGTGTTCAATAGATAAGTCTTTTATTCCTGTGTCGGATAACAATATGCTTGACTGCTTCATACCAGCCAGAAATCTGAAATGGCTCTTGATTAGTGACCGTAATTGCTCAACCGGACTTGTATCTTCATCTTTCTCCAGATATCTAATTGAAGATACACCTTGTTCGGTAATACTTCTAATTACTTCGTATAATATGTCTTCTTTATTCTTAAAATAATTATAAAGATTGGCGGGCTTGCAGTTACATGCGTTAGCAATATCTTTCATACTTGTGGCATGATACCCTTGCTGCCAGAAGAGCATTCCAGCTTTATCAAGCAGCCAGCTTTTCTTAATTAAGGTCTCTACTTTTTTGTGCTGTCTTGTCACTGTCAAATCCCCTATTGCTCCCTTCAATATATTTATTTAGAAAGCAGAAAAATAATATCACAGTGCTCGGATATTGTCAAAAACTCGCAGGAATGGTTACCAACGTTTAATGCAAGATGAATTACGGACACTTCGCCTATCTTCTCGTAAATCTGAAACATTTCTGCTTCCAAATTATACAGCCTTTGAAAGGCTTCTCTTAGTACCTCTCTAATGGTCTTTCCTTTGGTTAAAGCGGTACGCTGGTCAAGGTAACCAACAGTGACACGTCTTGACCATTCTACCTTTCTCTTATCCGGGGTTGGTTTTCCGGTAATAATATCTAAAAAGCTAATTTTTCCCTCTCCATTGGCCCCCACCAGCCCTACATGTTCTCCTTTTATAGCCGAAAGGACGTAAAGGACGCATTCTCCAAAATAGCCCTGGTGCCAAAGCCGTGTGTTACATTTTTAACTGTTAATATACTCTTGCTACCCCTTAATACTTGATGTAGTGAACCGTGATTATTGTATATTGAAGTGAATCTTAAGTCAAAAGCTTAAACGCATGAATTACCTGATCCTTGTTGACCTTTAATACCCAGCCTCAGCCCTAGCAGGTTTTACAGCCAACTTCCCGTTTATTAAAGAGAAATGGGTTCTGTTCAACTTGTCCATTTAATAATTGCAGTAGTTACATGATGTGATATTCTAAAAGTAGACACTCCGAAGTACGAGAATGATATAATCAAAAAGGACAACTTATTGGGAGTGAAGTTAAGGTTGCTTATGTTAAATAATTAATGTAAAAAGCTGAAATCTTAAAAGTAGGACCATGAAAGACATGTCTCTCGGCCTAAAAAAACCGGTATTCATACTGGCCTGCGGGCCGCCGTCTTTTAATCTGATAGGTTACCTGCAGATCGCTTTGCCAGGCCTCCTTGCCATTCCGGTCATGCAAACCAGCCTCAATACCTGAAGGATAGGATTATCTTTTTGGCGGATCGGTAATTGATGCTTAATTTATGGGGTAGGAGATTTCTATCCTTCGATAAGGCTATAGATAACTGGAACAACCACCATGGTCAAAAAGGTGGAAACCGTTAAACCGGACATCAGGGCTACAGCCATCGGCATAAACAAGCTGCTGCCTGAAAGAGCTAAGGGGATTAAGGCCAGAATAATGGTCAGGGCGCTTAATATTACTGCATTAAAGCGTTTGCCGACCGCATCCATACAAGCGTTATCAACTGCAGCGCCGTTGCTTCTCGCCTCGTTGATAAAATCAATCAATAGTATCCCATTTTTAACCACTAAACCAATTAAGGCAATGACCCCCAGGAAAGCGGTCAGGGATAAGGGCTGCTTAAAAACATACAAACCGATCACCGAACCAATCAGTGACAGTGGAATGGTGGTGAGTATCACCAGTGGCTGGATAAAAGATTTAAACACTAGCAGCAAAATGATATAAATTAAAAATATTGCCGCCACCGCCAGGATGGCCAGGGCGGTAAAGTTTTCTTTGATATCCTCCCGCTCTCCGGCAAAGCTGATTTTGGTGCCCCTAAGATCAATCCGAGGTACAATGTCGGTTTCAATGCGATTTTCAATTTCAGTTGCATCATAATCAGGCAGTGGATCGGCTAGGATTTCAACAGCTAAATCTCCATTATAGGTGTTGAGCGTATTTATTTTAGTGCTATAACCAATAGTGGCAATTTCCTTTAAGGGAATCTTGTTGCCGGTAAGGGCTGATTTAATCTTGAAGTTTTCCAGCATAGCTACATCCTTGATGTCACCCTTAACCCTGATGGTATATTCAAGGCCATCCTTTCTATAGATGGAAGCATCATAGCCATACAAGGCCATATTAATCTCTTTTTGTACATCATATTTGGATATACCGAAATTACTGGCTTTGTCATCATCCAATGCAACTTTAATCTGCAGGCTGTCATCGATCCAATTATCTCGAATATTAGCGGTTCCTTTTATTTTAGAAATTTCACTTTGCAAGGCCGCGGATACCTGGGTCATCGTGTTAATATCCTGACCGGTTATTCTGACAATAACCTTGGCATCTGTAGGAACGGCATATTCCATAAGCATAACCCTGCACTTGCCGCTGCTGATGTTTTGATTCAGCAAAAGCTGGATATAACTAGCCAGCTCCTCGTTGCTGGTAAACCGGGAGCCGGCTGCTAAATCAAACTTGGCCAGAATTTGGGCATAATCTGCCATTGGTTTTGAGGGCATCATGGTAATATAGAACTTTGGGATGCCGTCGCCTATGGATAGGGTGCAATCCTTTATTTCTGGCTGCTGTTTTAAAAGCAATTCTATCTCATCAGCCAGTTGTTCAGTAGCAGCTTGATCGGCAGCCTTTTCTGAGTTTATCTCGATACAAAAATAATCCTTATCGACATAAGGGAAAAATTGAGAGGTAAGCTGAGGCATGATCATTAAGATAGTTAAAACTAACCCTAAAAATGCACAAAATACGGTGGTCTTCTTGCGCTTTAAGCCAATTTCTAAGAGACGCCGAAAGAATAACCTGACTTTGTTTTTTTGGTTAGCCTTTTTTTGCTCTGCCTTTTTAGCTAAACTAGCCATCAAAGATGGCACTACAAACATGGCTACTAAATATGAAGCAGTTACAGACACAATTAATACCCATGGAATAGCCCGCATAAATTGGCCTGGTGCACCGGGAATGCCCAGCAGGGGTGCAAAAGCAACAATAATGGCCACGGTAGCAGAAAGATTTGGTATGGTACAACGCGTTGTTCCGTTATAAGCAGCTAGCAGGCGGTCGTCGCCTTTGTCCAGATGTACCTGGATATTATCACATACAACAATGGCATCATCTACCAGTATACCCAATGCAATGATCAGTGCGACAAGGGAAACCTGATGTATTTGTACCCCGTTTAAGTACATCATGATGAAGGTGGTCAGGATAGATAAAGGAATGGCCGTGGAAACCACCAAGGCATTGCGTAAGCCCAGACCCCAAAACACGATTAGCAGCACCAGTAAAATACCCAGCAGTAAATGAAACATGAATTCATTTGTGGATTGGCTTACCGTATCCGGTTGGTAAATAATTTCATGCACCGTTAAATCCGGTGGAAGAGCAGCTTTCACCTCTTCGAGAGCCTTACGTACATCTTTGCCGATAATTACCACATTTTGATTATCCACAAAGTAGCCGGTTAATAAAACAGCATCAACACCATTTTCTTTTATCTGTTGGGCCCCATCTTCTGTTTCCATATGTACATCGGCAATGTCCTGAAGCCTGGTTATTACTCCATTGGCTGAGGATACGGCAATGATCGTGTTTTTAATGTCTTCAATTGAACTATAGTTTCCGGGGGTAGTAACGGAAATTTTACCATTTTGATAATCAATATTTCCCGAAGGAATTTGCACATTTTGGGAGGCTAAGATGGTGCAAATATCTTCAAAAGATAGACCTAATCGATTTAATTTAGCCATACTGAGGTCAACTTGTACCTCTTTATCCAGCTTGCCAACTATTTTAACTTTGGAGATACCACTGACATCACGCAGTTTATCTTTGAATATATCAGCAAAAGATTCCAGTTGATCGTAAGAGTAATTTTCCCCGGAAAGACTAATGATAATCCCTGCTGTTTCAGCTAAATCAGTATTTACTGTACTTGACGAAGTATCGCTGGGTAAATCATCCTGCACGTCCAATATCGCGTTTCTTACATCTTGCATGGCTCTTTCGTTATCAACATTACTGTTAAACCATACAGTAACAATGGATACATTTTCTTTACTGATCCCCTTACAATAGTCATAGCCATCCAGATCGCTCAACTCATCTTCAATTTTTTCAGTCACTAAATCCTTAACGTCATCGGCTGAAGCCCCTGGATAAGGAGTAATAATCATCGCTACCGGAGCTAAAACATGAGGGCTTTCCTGCCGGGGCAAAAGATAATAAGTATATAGCCCGATCAAGGCAATAATAACTGTTAAAAACAGGTTGATTTTTCTATTTTTAATTACTTGATCAATTAGCTTATACATTGGTTGCTCCTATTTATGTACCTGGACTTTTGTGCCATCAGCTAAATTTGCCATGCCACTGACAACTAATAATTCACCCTGCTTTAATTTGGTGACCAGTACTTTGTCATTACTAACTTTTTGTATTTCGACAATCCTTTTAGAGACTCTTTCGTCTTTGACAATATATACATAATTTTCGCCATCGGATAATATTGCTGTCATCGGGATCCATACGCCTTTTTGCTGGCCAATAGCAATGGCTACCCGGGCAATTGAACCCAGTGAGAAGGTTTGGCCGGAAACGGATATTTCCGCTACATAAGTACGTGTGCTCTCATCTGGTATAGCAGCTATATTCGTAACTACACCTTGGGCAATTTCCTTATCAACAGTTACTGTCGCTTTTGAACCTATCGAAATCCGGGTTAGCTCCTGCTGCGGAACACCGATATTCACTATTTGTTCTATACTACGCACCACCACAACAGGTGTATAAGCACCTACCCGCTCGTTGGCATTAAAAAGCTTTGAGGCTACAAAGCCATCCTGTTCGGAATATAATACAGAATTATTTAACAAATCCGCTTTATAGGCATAATCAGTTTTGGCCAGTTCATATTGTGATTTGGCCTGCGCGTATTCAGAGGCAGCGACATCTTTCTTTAACTGGATCTGCTCTAAGGCATCCTTGGCTACCGCGTTACTTTCATATAAAGTATTAGTTTTCTCATACAGGCTATTGTTATAGGTTAAGGAAGCTTTCGCTTTTTTTATATTGACCTCTGCAGTATCCATCGTCGCTTTAGCAGCAGCAACCTGAAAATTTAAATCAGTGGTATCAAGTTCAGCTAAAGCTTGTCCCTTTTTTATCCGGTCTCCCTCGGTTACATATATTTTTTTTATCTGACCGGCCATTTTAAAGCTGTATTTAATCAGCTCTTTGGCATCTATATTACCAATATAATCTAAAGCTACAGGTTCTTGAGATTCGGCAATAGTGATTACTTTTACTGCTTTCGTCGGCTCACTTTCGGCAGCCTCCTCTTCTTTGGCACAACCTGATAGATTTATGACGAGCATGGCTGCAGCGAGCAGCAGGATATATTTTCTTATTGCTGAGACTTGCGAAAGAAACTTCATGCTTACCGCCCCCGTAATTAAATATTACAAGAGTATAGAAATATACATCTGTAGTATTATGTTTATATTTAAAGCAGCTAATTAACTAGATACTTTATTTTCAACTGTAACATTACGTATTAAAAATGCTATATATGGCCGCCCAGGGTGTCCTTCGCAAGTGGACAAGTCATATACGTATTAATCTTCACGTTCTTTATAATTTTTATGCCCTTCTTTTCTAAATAGAGCACTTAATTCTCCTTGGTCTTTCAGCTTGCCCTGGTTTTGGATCTTGTTTACCCTCTTATAAATATAATAAAGCCATTTAAAAATTTTAGATGCACTGCAAGATACTCGCGATGGAAAGTTATGGACGTACACATAAAATTAAAAAATTTTATCACTATCCATCAGAATTGTAACGGGACCATCATTTATAAGTTCTACATTCATGTGCGCAGCAAAAACTCCGGATTGCACTTTCGAAATACCTAAACTGCAAAACTTGTCTATTAAGTAATTGTAAATTGCATTCGTTAATTCCGGCTTAGCAGAAACTGAAAAAGATGGACGTTTTCCTTTTCTACAGTCTCCATATAGTGTAAATTGCGAAACTACCAATAACTCACCATTTATATCTTGAAGAGATAAATTCATTTTTCCAGTGGAATCTTCAAAAATTCTTAAATCTATAATTTTTTTAGCTAAATAATCTGCAGAATTATTAGTGTCATTGATTCCAATACCAATAAGAACCAACAACCCTTTGGATATTTGCGAAACACTTGTCCATTAATAAGAACTTGAGCCTTTTTTACTCTTTGAATAACTGCACGCATATCAATCTCCTTTTGCCACAGAATGTGTTAGGGTGCCGGCTTTAGGCTTTAAATCCAAACTTTTCTGAAATCATTTCATAAGTTGGTTCAGGCACACCATACTGTTTGCCTAAACGGACTACTTCAAATACGAGTCCGTCTATCTCGGAATTCTTACCCTGTTTTAAATCCCTCTGCATGGAGGTAGTAAATGTGGGTGAGAGATTGTCCAAAATCTTTAGATTGGTCTCCACGATATCTACAGCAAAGTGAATATCCATAGCCTGCGCCAGTCTGTCAATCTCACGTACCAGCGCAATAAAAGTATCCCTCTCTTTTCCTTCCCGCTGAGCCGCACTAGCTTCAATATCATAATAGATGCCGCAGGTACCCATCGGTGACACAAAGGAGAATTTCTGCAGCGCATCTCTTTTGATGTTCTCCGATACTATTGCTCTGATCCCGCTGTCCTCAAGATCCGTGGCCACTTGTTCAAGAACAGGCCGGTACTCTTCTGGTCTTCTCACCCCGTATACCACTCGAAAAATATCCCCATTGTGCAAAATGGTTCCGGGTTCTTTAATCTGTGCGGCTATATAAATACATCCATCTGTCACCAGTAAATCAGTCAGCAGTTCCTGCATCCTGCTCCCAGTGCCATAGATATTTAACATAGGAATTACTACGGTATCTTTGCGAGCTACTCTTTTGATAAAAGGAATGGTATCCTCCAGGGAATAGTCTTTCACGCAGGTGAATATTACATTCGGTTGTTCTTTGTAATGTTCCATATCGCAAGCCTTTATAGGATAAACTGTATAACTTCCTTTAGCTGTTGCTTCCATCTTAATACCATTATTTTGAATCGCCTCTAAATGTTTTCCTCTGGCAATAACGGTTACATCATAGCCCGCCTCTGTCATAAATGCCCCGATACTTCCACCTGTACCGCCGGCTCCAACTACTAAGTATTTCATTTTATTTCCTCCGCTTTAATATAATTTAAGCTCATTAGCGTTGCACACTAATAATTAAGCACCGAACAACCAGTGGTCAACTAATATTGATGTAAATAGATGCTTCTCCAGCGGAAAATTATGTTGTGGGGTCGATGATGATTATTAGCAAACCACATATTACGATGTAATAATATTAGTAACACTTTCCACCTGTCAACATAAAATATAGCAAAGAAAAGGAAAGGAGGTAATTAATATGTCTGAGAATCAATGTATTCCCGAGACAATATGCGACATTTTAAAAAAATTAGAGGGCGAAAGAGTCATAATTATACTTGAATCAGGGGACAAAGAGCTGGTGAAAGTCGTGGCTGTTGTTGGTAATCTTCTAGTAAGTACGATAGACAGGAAATTCAAATTCGTCGATTGTGACTGTATATGTGCCGTTATAGCTGATTGTTTGGATGTCATATGTGACAAATTTAGTTTGCAATATGAATAGATTATTCCATTGCCAGGAATCTTAAAAACAACTAACCCCCTGGCTGTTATCCACCAGGGGGTCAATTTATGTTGTCTTCAGTTTGAACCGAAAGCTTTGTCTATCAACATAAGTAAAACCGGTAATACCTCTCCAGAGCGGGAAAGCAAATCTTGTCAAAGACTGCCGCAACTTGACGCGGGGCCACATTCGCTAACCGCAATATCCACCGGAACATATTGTGGGAATAGCTTACCCCTACTTTCCCACCTTTCTGATACATTTTAATGATCATCTTAAATATTAACCGCCATAGATCAGCTTGTCCAGTTTGCCAAGGGTACGGCCGCGTATTTTATCAACATTCCGCTCGCTGTATCCCAGCTTGACCCGCAGCCGGCCGTTGCTCCCGAGCGCCGTAAATCTCTCATGTAAAATTCCTTTAACATCAATTGCTCGGTATCACTAAGATAGCGCCAGGCCGGTTCAAATCAATCCGTGAATTCTTTGGCCTGTTTATAGCACTGCTGCAAGGACTTTCCCCTCTCCCTGCGTTGCTATTTTTTTGTGGGGGTCAGACCTTGACATTTGACACTAAACTACGTGTCAAATGTCAAGGTCTGACCCCAAAACACACAAAACATATAACCGACAATCTTTCCTTAGGGAGTTGCAATTTTATGCGCTGGGACTAGCATTCCAGCAGCCCTTTGTGGTAGTCCATCAAGCTCGGCCAGGTTCATTTTTATGGCCGATTTTCAAATGGTTAGCTTGATTAGGTTATCACTAAAACCAGCAACTGCGCCCAATATGAGCCTGTTATTTATCTTTATCATTAAAGCACGCTCCTTGTTTAACTGTGTAAAACTTAGTTTGCAACGGGCTAACTGTGGTTATGTCGGCAAGATAAGACAATTTTGCGATGGGCGGGCTAAATTTTTGTGTGCTTGACATGAATTAATATGTGTATATACTTATATTAAAGGAATAAATAATGAGGTATTGCTTATATGGTATCCTGTAAAATAGACCAAGAATTAAACGAATTATCGATAAGAACTGGCAATGCATGTGTGGGTTTCAACCTGCGCAAGACATCCCGGTTATTAATGCGGCTCTACGATCAGGCCTTTAAGCCAATTGGTCTGAAGGGAACCCAGTTTTCCCTGCTGATGGCGGTTGCCGGTTATAAAGATGCAACGATTGGGGAACTATCCCAGCCACTGTGTATGGAACGTTCTACTTTGAGCCGAAATATCGCAGTTCTTCAAAAAAAAGGGCTAGTAACGATAGAAGAGGGAGAAGACCGGCGACAGCAAAGAATAAGAATAACTGATAGTGGGGTCTCTGTTTTGCAGGAAGCGCTGCCACTGTGGCAGGGGGTACAAGAAAGTTTAGCCGGTGAACTTGGAGAAGAGAGGATAACTAATCTTTTGAAAGACCTGCATAATTTGTCTCAGTTACTTAAGGAAAAATGAGGATGTAAAAAATTTTTGATCTAATATGTGTATATACATATATTAGGAGGAAGAAAGTGATAAAAAATGACTAACTAAATATTAAGTATTGGGGGCGGATGATGTTCGCAACAATTTTTAGGAGGGGATATATATGGGACATATAGTAGTGGACCATAAAGAAGAGGTTTACAGGGTATTGGCTGATCGTTTGAATAGTAATCCGGTGGGAGCGCCAGTTAACGAGCTATTGATGAAAATACTTCACCGCCTCTATACCGAAAGCGAGGCTATGGTTGGAAGTAAATTTCCGATGGTACCCATGAAGCTGGATAAGATCGCCGGCATCACTGGCCTGGAAGAAAAGGAATTATTGCCAATACTGGAAAATATGGCTCCCAAAGGGCTAGTGTTGGATCTTCCTTTGCAAGACGGTACTTACTATATGCTAGCCCCGATGATGGTAGGCTTTTTTGAGTTTACCTTCATGCGGGTGCGCGCAGAAATAGACATGAAGGAACTGGCCGAACTATTTACCGTATATATTGAAACGCCCGGGGTATGGGAAGAGTTCTTTGGCGAAGGCAACACCAAATTGGTGAGGTCGATGGTCTATGAAAGCCTGATCCCGGCTGTAGTGGACACAGAGGTTTTGGACTACGAGCGGGCCTCCGAAATCATCCGCAAGTCCGGTGGCGGGGCGTTGGCCATGTGCGCCTGCCGTCACAGGGCCAGTCACCTGGGTAAGCCTTGTGAAGCCGGTGGTCCAATTGAAGACGTCTGCACCTCCCTGGGTCCCTCCGCACAGTGGCTGGTGCGCCGGGGCATAGCCAGGCCGGCTACAGTTGACGAATTGCTGCGGGTTTTGGACCAAACGACCAAGCTGGGGCTGGTTCACCTGGCTGATAACGTACTTACCCAGCCAACTTTTCTCTGCCATTGCTGTGGATGCTGCTGCGTAGCTCTGCATCCTTCCATAGGGAAAGATAAATTACCTGCTCAACCCAGTAATTTCATGCCGGCTTTAGATCGGGACAGCTGCGTTGGGTGCGGTACCTGTGCCGATAGCTGTCAGATCAAGATTATTACCATGCGTGATGACGGGAGCGGGGCTGGGGTGCCTGAGTTTGATAAAGAACGCTGCCTTGGCTGTGGCGTTTGTGCCGCCTCCTGTCCCAGCGGTGCGCTAACCATGTCCCGCAGAACGGAAATATACGTTCCGCATGAGAATAAAACGGAGCTATTAGCCCGCATTGCCAAGGAAAGAGGCAAAGTCGGATAGATAGTAAAAAACAGCCGAATTCCTAACCGTATTGGAATTCGGCTGTTTTTAATCTTAGAGATTAAATTTTGAGCGTTGTTCAAATATTTAATTTTCATATTGGTAGAGCAGATAAAGCAGGGAATCCTGTTTTGAACGCTGGTGAGGCATATATACTATGGAGAATATAAGTATATTTTAATCTTTTATAGTGATCAATTCTGCAGGAAGTTACAGTTGTCGTGGAATAATAACTAGGTAGTAATAGGCACATGAAGAACGTTAAGGAGGTTTAATCTATGAAGGATGTCATTATGTATACAACTAAAACCTGACCACACTGTAAGACGGCGAAGAAGTTTCTTTCCCAACACAAAATTCACTTTAATGAAAAGGATGTTAATGTTGATGCGCAAGCGGCATCCGAGTTAATAAGCAGAAATATAATGGCAGTACCTGCATTTAAAATTGGCGACGATATGGTGGTTGGATTTGATCAGGCAAAAATCCTGAAGCTCGTCGATCATCGGATAATCGAATGTGAAGAATGCCATGCCAATCTGCGTGTGCCAATCGATAAAGGCACTATTAAAGCTACCTGTCCAAAGTGCAAGCATGCTTTTGAAGTGACACCGTGATGAATAGAACAATAGCCCCCTAGCACAAAACCGGGGGGGCTATTAAAATTAATTCCTTAACGACCTACTCTCCTACCCCTTTACCTCTTTTGGGACACAATCGGGGGACGCAGCAGGGCAGAAACCCAAGTACCAACGGCCTTGATGAGCTTAATTTTCATGTTGGCCTATTGTTCCTTAAACTTAATTGTAAACCACATCTTAATTCAAGGTTTACATTCTTTATATGCTTTGGTAATATTAAAGAAAGTTTTTATAACTAAAATGTAAACTTAAGTTTATGGATTGGTTAACATTTTGAGCTACATAACGGAAGGTGAATTTGCCAGTAAACTAAAAGGAGATTATTAAATGAAATCCTTAAAAGAGGAACTGTTAAATCTCAAACGGCAGGACCTTTACCGACACCTTAATACAATGAACGCTGCACAAGCCTCAAGAACAATGGTTAACGGGAAAGAATGTATTTTAATGTCCTCTAATAATTACCTGGGGCTTACCGAACATCCGGAATTAAAAGCGGCAGCCAAAGATGCCGTGGATCTTTGGGGTACTGGTTCGGGAGGGTCACGTTTAATCACGGGAAATTTCAGACTCCACGAAGAACTGGAAGAAACCATCGCTTGTTTTAAAGGTACAGAAGCAGCCATAATATTTAATACCGGTTACATGGCTAACATGGGAGCGATAACCGCACTAACGGGCCGGGATGACATTATTTTCAGTGATGAGCTAAATCACGCCAGTATTATTGACGGGTGCCGGCTCAGCCAGGCTAAAACCATGATATATCCTCATAAAAATACCGGCGTGCTTGAAGAATTGTTACAACAAAATCTTGGTTACCGCCGTATGCTTATCATTACCGACGGAGTTTTTAGTATGGATGGCGACTTGGCTCCGTTACCCCGGCTGGTAGAATTAGCAGAAAAATATAACGCTTGGCTAATGGTAGATGATGCCCACGCTACCGGAGTAATGGGGCACCGGGGTGCCGGTACGGCCGAGCATTTCGGCCTCGAAGGCAGGATTCCTGTCCAAATAGGCACCTTGAGCAAGGCAATCGGCAGTTCAGGCGGCTTTGTGGCCGGATCTTATGATTTAATTGATTACCTGAGGAACAAAGCGCGCAGCTTTATTTATTCGACAGCTCTCCCCCCATCTGTAATTGCCGTTGCTTTGGCGGCCTTTAGAGTGCTGCAACTAAACCCACAGATACGTGAAAATCTGCATCTGAATGCTCAATACCTCAGGTCCGGGCTGAAGGAAATGGGCTTTACCATACTGACTGAAGAATCACCGGTAATACCTGTATTAATCGGCGATGCGAACAAAGCCATGCAAATGGCCCAACAGTTGCTTTCCCTGGGCGTTTTTGCTCCGGGCATAAGGCCGCCCACAGTGTCGCCGGGCATGAGCAGATTGAGAGTTGCGGTAATGGCCACGCACACCCGGGATGATTTGGACAAGGCCTTGGCTGCCTTTGCGCAGGCCGGTCAAATATTAGGAGTTCTTTAACAAGGGGGGAATACAAAGCACGCTTTTTTATCACTGATATCGACACAGGTGCAGGTAAAACTGCTGTTATTGCCGGCCTGGCGGCATTATGGTGCCAATAACAGGTCGGCATTTAATGGCCGATCTTGATATAGATTGGAAAAAGATTTCCCTGCCGACAAGCTGGTTAATAGATTAATTTAGGAGAAAAGGAGGAACAGTATGAATAATTATAAGCCGGAACAACTGGAACAGTGGGATAAGCAATATGTCTGGCATCCGTTTACCCAAATGCGCCAATGGCAAAAGGAAAAGCCGCTGATCGTTGAAAAAGGGGAAGGAAGCTATCTTTATGATCTAGAGGGTAATAGATACCTTGACGGAGTCTCCTCACTGTGGGTTACAGTGCACGGGCATCGTAAAGAAGAAATAAACCGAGCTATTACAGAACAAATGAATAAACTGGCACACAGTACCCTGCTAGGGCTAGCTAACGTACCGGCAACACTACTAGCCCATAAATTAGTGGAAATAACCCCGGAGGGTCTCAACAAAGTATTTTATTCCGAAAGTGGTTCCACATCGGTGGAGATAGGGCTTAAGATCGCCTATCAGTACTGGCAGCAAAAAGGGAAAGAAGAATATAAGAATAAGCGTAAATTTGTCTCCCTGGTAAACGCCTACCATGGGGATACTATTGGTTCGGTAAGTGTTGGCGGCATCGATCTATTTCATAAAATATTTGCTGCGCTATTATTTGAAACTGTACATGCACCATCACCCTACTGTTACCGCTGTCCTTTGCATCTAAAGAAGGAAACTTGCTTAATGGATTGTATTAATGAAATGGAGTCCCTCTTAGCGCACCAACACCATGAAATTGCCGGGGTTGTAATTGAACCCTTGGTCCAGGGAGCAGCTGGTATGCTGGTAGCCCCGGAAGGTTATTTAGCCAAAGTAAAGGAACTTTGTAACCGTTACAACGTTTTACTTATTGCTGACGAGGTAGCTGTGGGGTTTGGACGTACCGGAAAAATGTTTGCCTGTACCCACGAAAATGTAAGACCGGATATAATGTGCTTGGCCAAAGGGATTACAGGAGGCTACTTGCCCCTTGCGGCCACTATGACTACTGATGAAATATACAATGCTTTCTTAGGAGAATTGGACGAATGTAAAACGTTTTATCATGGTCATACTTATACCGGTAATCCGTTAGCTAGTGCTGCCGCCCTGGCTAATATAGAGCTTTTTGAAAAGGATAATTTAATTACGGCCCTGCAGGACAAAGTTTCATTATTTGCTAATGGTCTGAAAAAATTTAGAGAACTTCATTACGTGGGTGATGTGCGTCACAAGGGCTTGATGGCCGGCATTGAAATTGTGGAAAATAAGGAAACCAAAGAGCTTTTTCCAGTTAAGTATAACATCCCGCATCGTATAGTTTTGGAAGCCAGAAAAAATGGTTTAATATTGAGGCCGCTGGACAATGTAATGGTACTTATGCCCATTCTTTCAATGAGCATTGCAGAACTACAGCAGGTTTTAGATATTACCTACGCAGCCATTAAAAAAGTAACTGAGGATGAAGCCCTTTGCTAAAACAATTAAAAGATAACAAACCCTCGGCATAACCAGAGGGTTGTTTAAAATTAGTTCCGGCAACGACTTACTCTCCTACCCTTTCACCCCTTCGGGGCACGCAGCGGAGCAGAAGCCCAAGTATTATATTATCACATTGGGTGCAGCAACCGGTGTCAATATTTAAAACACGATTGTTCTGGAAAAAAGCCAGAGTAATCGTGTTTTAAACTTCTTTATTAACTAAATGACGTTGAAAATATATAAAAACCGGTAAGGGGATTATGATCCAGCCAAAGCTTCTAATAAGGCTATTCTTGGCTCCGTTAACTTGAATTTCCTTTTCCCTTAATACCATTGCTTCATATTGCTGTTTTAGCTCTTCTTCCGACGGATTTGCACCCTTATCTATTGTATCCGTACCGGTAAGGGGTCTTTCGCGATCAAGGCGTTTGAACTCCTCAAAAGTCAAATTTTTATTAATAACAATCTCTTTTCGTACCATAATACACTATTTTGGCAATTAAATGTCGATAAACTTTTATATTTTCATGTACGGGACATCTGAATAATTAATTACTATGTTCATTTTACTATAAATAAAATTATTTTATAATTAACATCTAATAAAGTTATGAGTTTATAATATAAACATGCAATTTGTCGCAAATAGGATGTGTCAGATATGCCCTTATACCGCGGGAAAAATTCTGCTCTGCAACCTGTGTCCGCGTTTAAATCAAGCTTGCATCGCTATCACCAATATCTGCCCGTACTTCCGGTTTTCAGATTTCATCGTGGTCGACACTACCTGCGACGGCAAGAAAAATGTTTGAGCTGTTAAAAGGGATATAAGCCCTCCATATGAATGCACCTGCCCCAGGGGACGAACAGGCGGCGGCGATCGCGTGGTGGCTTAAAGAGTTGAAGATCATGTATTTACTACATCCAGATGGAAACCGATTACAATTACTCCAACTCAATCTGAAACAGTTCAAACCAGAATCTCAACCTTTATAAAAAGAATAGCAGGAGGTGGCCTAATTATTGCTTACGGTTGGACTGGATGTCGGATCAATCCCGAGCGAGGCATTTATATGAACAGTGCTGCATAGCAGTATAATTTACATGGAAATTAATCCTATTTATCAAGATAGGAGCCACCTTTCTCTGGGCAAACATTGGTCTGGTAAACATCATTGAGTCTATAAAACATTTGGGTTCTAGAATCAACAATAATATTGAAAGGGAGAGAGATTTTAATGAAAAGAAAATTGATTCTATTATTGCTTGTTTCACTCATTGGGAGCATTATGCTTACTGGATGTGACAGTAGCCAGAAGGTTAGTGGCAGTAATACGGAGCAAGGAAAAACACTAACTAAAATGAAAGTTGGTTATCTGCCATCTCCGGAAGATTTACTATATTTTGTAGCTAAAGAAGAAGGATTTTTTGAGCAGGAAGGTATTGATGCAGAGTTAATTCAGTTTACAAACTCTGCGGAAGGGCTAAATTCAATTGTTGCAGGGAAGATTGATGTTGGTACTTTCGGTGTATCCGCACCACTTGTTTTTACGGCTAAAGGTGAAGATATTTTGATGATTGGGGGACAAAATTCTGGGGCATGTGCGCTTGTATGTATGCCGGAAAGATATGAGGAGCTGAAGGACGTTAAAAATTATAATGGCAAAAAAATTGCCAGTGTTAGGCTTTCTACAGCAGATGTAATCTTTAGAGGCGCTTTACTGGATGCAGGTATCGATTGGAAAAAAGGCGAAGCACAAATGATCGAAATGGAATCACCTGCTGCTACGATGGAGGCACTAAAAAAAGGTAGTGTAGATGCTGCATTGATTTGGACGCCATATGTAGCAATGGCAGAAGATCAAGGTGTAAAAATTGCAATGTATATCACCGATTTATTTGAAAATAATGTATGTTGTCGTCAAACACTTTTAAAAACAAAATTTGAAGAGAACCCAGAGCTTTGGGAGGATTTCATGGCAGCACTTATTAAATCATATGATTTCTATCAAACCAACCATGAGGAGACCATTAATGCTACTGCTAAATACGTAAAAGTCGATAAAAAATATTTAGAAAAAGAAACTTATGCGGATAATGCAACGATGGTTTGCAGCCCTGATCCAATGAGAAAGTCTATAAATAAATTCTGGAATATTATGAACCAAACTGGTTTTGTTAAATCAGATATTAATATTAACGATCATATTAACACGGACATTTATAAAGCAGCTTTAGATATATTGCTTAAGGAAGATCCTAACAATAAAAATTATAAAAAACTAGCTGAAGAATTTGCAATACAAAACTAAGGTAGTTAGCAAGAACTAAGGCAAGGGTATCAGGACATTAAAGTAAATATAGGTACCCTTGCTTAAACATGTATTTATTAAATATATATTAAGAATGTCTTGAAATATACTGATAATATTTTAAAATACTACAACCTAGAAAAATATAATAATAATTAAATAATTTATTAAAAAGCATATAAAAATATGTTAGACAAACAATGTTGATGGTGTAAATATATAAATTAGCTAACGTAATTTTATCTTTTATTCGGGAGGTATTAATGCTGGATAGCAACTCGGCAATGAATAAGATTCTATCAAAAATACAAATAGAAAATTTAACTTTTAAATATGAAGATGAAGAAACAGATGAATTCGTACTAAAGAATTTGAATTTGTCTATTGAAGAAGGTGGTTTCGTAAGTGTTGTTGGGGGAAGCGGTTGTGGTAAAAGCACCTTGCTTAATCTTATAGCAGGTTTACGAAAGATTACGTCGGGACATATTCTGATAGATGGTAAAGAAATTAATGCTCCTGGCATAGAACGCGGAGTGGTATTTCAGGATTATTCTTTATTTCCCTGGATGACGGCAAAAGATAATATTGTTTTTGCTTTGTCTCAGCTTAAAAACAAGACGACAAAGGTAAAAATGCATGAGAAGGCTGAAAAATATTTAGATTTAGTTGGTCTTGCCAATTCTAAGAATAAATATCCTTTACAATTATCCGGAGGTATGCAACAAAGAGTGGCTATTGCCAGAGCCTTTGCTATGGATTCCCAAATTTTATTGATGGATGAACCCTTCAGTGCTTTGGATGCAAAGAATAGAATGGATTTGCAGGATTTGCTTTTGGAGTTATGGCAAAAAAAAGAAAATGGTAAGGTAGGCAAAACAGTATTCTTTGTTACTCATGATATTACAGAGGCAATTTTACTTTCCGATAGGGTAATCATCATGTCCAATACAGAACATTCAATTATTGCTGATGTACCAATTCCATTTGCTAGACCCAGAGAACATGAGAAATTAGTTAATTCCGAGGAATTTAATGATTTACGGGATAATTTGGTAAACATGCTTTATGCAGAAATAGAGAATAATGAGGTCGCATTATAAGCTAAGGAGGTCGCTTTGTGAGTAAACAAGAACATCAAGGGCAAATAAATTATGTGCAAATTTTTATAAACAAAGGGGCCATACTTTTTTTGGCTGCCTTTATTGTAACATTTCTACCCGTTGCTAGAGAAAATATGGAGCAATATGAAGTTTATTATATGGGGTTGTTGATCTTTTTGCAATTTATCTTTATGATTTGGTGCTTCTGTGTTAGAACGGATAGGTTTAAGTTGCAATCAGCGGCAGATATCATAATGATTGTTTTTGGTTTTTTACTTTTATTTGACCTTTTTACTACAAGGCTTGACCTGATAAAAAAGTTCTTATTTCCTGCCCCCGGTTATATTGTGTATGAATTAATTCAAGAATTTCCCGCTTTTGTTACTAATCTTGTCAGTTCTTCCCAATTGCTTATAACAGGCTATCTATTGGCTGTTGTTACTGCAATTCCTTTAGGACTTATTGTTGGTTGGCGTAGACGTCTTTATCAGGTAGCAAGCCCAATTTCAAGGGTCTTGGCGCCGATCCCACCAATTGTTTATATTCCATATGCTATCGCTATTTTCCCTACATTTAAAATGAGTTCAATTTTTATTATTTTTATCGGTGCTTTTTGGCCTATTTTTGTAAATACCTTAAGTGGCACATTAAATATAGAAAGAAGAATTATTGATTCAGCAAGGGCTTTGAATGTTAGCGAAGCAACAATGCTATTTAAGGTTATTTTGCCAGGAATTATGCCATCTGTTATGAGTGGTATAAATATCGGGTTATTGCTTTCTTTTATCCTATTAAATTCGGCAGAAATGATTGGCGCTGTTGCCGGTTTAGGTTGGTATATTAAATATTTTGCTGATTTTGCTGATTATACTAAAGTTATTGTTGGAATTATCTATATCAGTCTGGTTGTTATTGTGTGTACATCTTTGATGGGACGTGTGGAAAAATATCTTTTGCGCTGGAAAAATTAGTCTTTAAACATAATTTAAATAAATGATTAAGAGGAGGAACATAATGAATAATTATCAGCCGGAACAATTGGAACAGTGGGATAAGCAATATGTCTGGCATCCGTTTACCCAGATGCGCCAATGGCAAAAGGAAAAGCCGCTGATCATTGAAAAAGGGGGAGGAAGTATCTTTATGATATAGAGGGTAATAGATACCTTGACAGAGTCTCCTCACTGTTGTGGGTTTTAAAAGATAACAAACCTTCGGCATAACCAGGGGGTTGTTTAAAATTAGTTCCGGCAACAACCTACTCTCCTACCCTTTCACCCCTTCGGGACACAATCGGGGCACGCAGCGGAGCAGAAGCCCAAGTATTATATCATCACATTGGGTGTAGCAACCGGTGTCAATATTTAAAACACGATTGTTCTGGAAAAAAGCCAGAGCAATCGTATTTTAAACTTCTTTATTAACTAAATGACGCTGAAAATATATAAAAACCGGTAAGGGGATTATGATCCAGCCAAAGCTTTTAATAAGGTTATTCTTGGCTCTGTTAACTTGAATTACCTTTTCCCTTAATACCATTGCTTCATATTGCTGTGTTAGCTCTTCTTCCGACGGATTTGCACTCTTATCTATTGTCTCCGTACCGGTACGGGGTTTTTCACTATCAAGGTGTTTGAACTCCTCAAAAGTTTGGTAGTATGGAACAGGTGAGACTATATCAGCAATCGCCATAAAAGCACCTACACTTCCGCCAATGGTCATCATTAATGTAGCAAATAGCACCAAGTATATGTAAACATTTTTAATCACGTCTTTCCCTCCTTTGTCCGCTTCAACCTTAACCCCCGCAAATATAAGAACGATAAAAACTACAATTAATATAGCTCCAATACTAAGTACTGAAAAAATCATTTTTAACCTCATCATGCTAAATTTTTATTACTAACAATCTTCCTTCATACCATGATACACTATTTAGGCAATTAAATGTCGATAAATTTTAAGAAGTACACTTATATCAGCCTCCTGGACAAAAAAACAACTATACTAACATCGTTGTCAATACGTTTTTTGGTTGACTGGATATGCTATAGGTCGGATTAATAGGGCAATTCAAGGCCAACGGAGCTTCTCTCCACTAGCATTGGAACTCATAAACGAAAATACAAGCATGTAATCCAAAATAAGGATTAATTTTATACCTTCGTTAGTTTTGAAGCAAATACCAATTATGAGCCCTATGAGGCCATTGCTTCAGGAATGGCCCACGGCATGGGCAGAGCGGGTAAATTGTATGAAGAAGAGTATTATATTCCGGAGTTATTGATGTGCTCAGATGCTTTGTACGCAGGTATGGATATGATAAGTCCTCATTTATCTAAAACAGCCGGTGAACATAAGTATAAGGCGGTCATTGCTGTGGTTGAGGGCGATACGCACGATATCGGTAAAAACCTGGTGAAAATCATGATTGAAATCATGGGTTTTGAGGTTGTTGATTTAGGCCGAGACGTCCCCCCCCTGTCAATTTTGTAAAAAAAGCGAAAAAAATTGGAGTTGATATCATTGCTTTATCCACCCTCATGACCACGACCATGGGCAGGATTTTCAAAAGGTAGCGGTTTTGCCCAAGTAAGGTTAGCTCTAATCATCACATCAACATGCTATTATTAGTTGATAAGTGTAATATCCACATGCAGCGGTTTAAGCAACAACCCCCCGGCACAAAACCAGGGGGTTATTTAAAATTAATTCCGGCAA
>JAENZP010000029.1 GCA_016841205.1 Desulfoscipio geothermicus | reverse complement strand
GTGTAGCCCTGAATTTTTGTTTTTTCAGGTGTCTACTCAAAGGGGAGCTTATCAGTTCTATATACGGGGGTTTCTTTTTTTACGGGATTATTATACAAGCGCTGCCTCATAGGTATTTTTTATTAAGATTCGCTTATAATACTTTTAATTAATTTGGAGGTGATTTTATGGCATTGGTTCCCTACAACCCATTCAACAGCATGGATATAATGCGTCGTGAAATGGAGCGGGTTTTTGCACCCTTTTACGGAGACATTAGGCATGATTTGAACATCGGACCCAGGGTTGATGTTTTTGAAACCGAGAACGATGTAGTGGCTCTTTGTGAAATCCCTGGTGTTGAGAAAAAAGAGGACATTCATATCGACATTCAGGACAATGCACTATCCATTTCCGGCGTGATCAGCCGAACCAACGAAGTCAAAGAAGAAAATCGTTATCACCACACAGAAAGGTTTTATGGCCGATTCCAGCGCAGCGTTTCTCTGCCCGCCAGGGTAAGTCCTGAGGGAGCCAGGGCTAATTATCGTAACGGCATATTGGAAGTGCGTATGGCCAAGGAAACCCACGGACAGCACAGAGAGATAGATGTGGAATTTCACTAAAGGCATAATCAAACCCGAAAAGTGCATAAAAAAAGGGAGGGGCTGCTTCATTAAAAGTAGCCTCTCCAAGCGTTAAACATCCCAATGCTAAGTAGTTTCAACACCCGGCACCAAGGAATTATTTCCCTCTACCCAGTTTTCAATAACAGTCCATATGTCGTCTTTACCCTGACCGGTAACAGCAGAAAACAATATCAGGGGGTCTCCATCAACTAGCTGGAGGGTTTTGCGTACCACGGCCAGGTTTTGCATGGCCCGCCCCCGGCTCAGCTTGTCCGCCTTAGTGGCCACCACTGCGGTAGGGATACGATAGGCTTTAAGCCAGTTGTACATCAGCTGGTCATCTGCCGTGGGTTTGTGCCGCACGTCCACCAGCAATATCAAACCACGCAGTTGTTTTCGCCCGGCCAGGTAACCACTAATCATCTTGCCCCACTCAGCCTTCACCCGAACCGGAACTTTGGCAAAGCCATAGCCCGGCAGATCCACCAAATGAAGTTTACCGTTAATGACAAAAAAATTGATCAATTGGGTTCTCCCTGGTGTATTGCTGGTGCGGGCCAGCCGCTTGCGGTTTACGAGGTTATTAAACAGGCTGGATTTTCCTACATTGGAACGCCCGGCCAGAGCCACCTCAGGGTGGCTCTCGGCAGGACATTTATCCAGTCCCGTGGCACTTGTTACAAATTCAGCTGAGGTTATTTTCATTAGGTAGTTCGGTTCCTCCATCGGTCTCCATAACGTTTCCGTACGGTACCTGGGGCGGCGGATCTATCTGCTCCGCCTTAGGTGAAAACTCAATTTCCCGTAATGCAATACTAAGCACTTCATCCACATTGTCTACAGGCACCAATTCGATTTGCTTTCTAATGGTATTGGGAATTTCCTCAATATCTTTACGATTATCCATCGGCAGCAAAACTGTTTTAATGCCTGCGCGATGCGCAGCCAGCACCTTTTCCTTGAGCCCGCCTATAGGCAGTACCCGCCCCCGCAGCGTGATTTCTCCGGTCATAGCCAAATCATGGCGTACACGGCGGCCTGTTAGCGCTGAGGCCAGAGCCACCGCCATAGTAATACCGGCGGAGGGGCCGTCCTTGGGAATGGCTCCCTCGGGAACATGCACGTGAATATCATTTTTTTCAAATATCTCTTCTTTAATACCCAATTTATCAGCCCGGCTGCGCACGTAGCTATAGCTGGCCTGGGCAGACTCTTTCATGACATCACCGAGTTTACCCGTTAAAGTTAGCTTACCTTTACCCTTGTAAGTAGTTATTTCAATAGCTAGCGTGTCACCGCCCACCTCGGTCCAAGCCAGCCCGGTTGCTACACCTACCTGGTCTTCTTGTTCCGCAATACCATAACGAAACCTGGGTTTACCCAAAAATTGCTCCAGGTTTTGCACCGTCACCTTTACCTTATCAGCTTTTCCGGACACAATTTGTCTGGCTGCCTTACGGCATAGCGATGCAATATTACGTTCCAGACTGCGTACGCCGCTTTCCCGGGTATATTCCCGGATAACCCGCCTGATGGTATTTTCAGATATCTGCACCATTTCATTGTTCAATCCATGTTCCTTAATCTGCTTTTGTAGCAGATGACGCATGGCTATTTGTACTTTTTCTTCCTCGGTATATCCCGAGATATTTATTATTTCCATCCGGTCCAGTAGTGGCCGGGGAATATTGTGCTGAATGTTGGCTGTAGTAATAAACATAACGTTGCTTAAGTCATAAGGTGTTTCAATGTAATGATCGCTAAAGCTGTTGTTTTGCTCGGGATCCAGCACCTCTAACAATGCTGAAGACGGGTCGCCTCGGAAATCCATGCTCATTTTATCAATTTCATCCAGTAGAAAGACGGGGTTTTTGGTCCCTGCAGTTTTCATACCCTGGATAATGCGTCCCGGCATAGCACCAACGTAAGTGCGGCGGTGTCCGCGAATCTCGGCTTCATCACGCATACCGCCCAGGGAAATACGCACAAATTTGCGTTCCAAAGCACGGGCGATGGAACGACCCAGCGATGTTTTACCCACTCCGGGCGGCCCCACAAAGCAGATGATAGGCCCTTTCATTTTCTTTGACAGCTTACGGATGGCTAGGTATTCTAAAATACGCTCTTTTACTATTTTTAAGCCATAATGATCTTCATCCAAAATCGTCTCGGCAATGTTAATATCCAGCCTATCCTTGGTGCTTTTAGACCACGGTAAAGCTAAAAGCCATTCCAGGTAATTACGTACTACCGAAGCCTCAGCGGCCATGGGAGGCATTTTCTCCAGCCGCTCCACTTCTTTAATCGCCTTTTCTTCCACTTCCTTGGGCAGCTTGGCTTTGGTAATTTTTTCCCTTAGTTCCTCGCCTTCAGCCACACGGTCATCCTTTTCACCCAACTCTCGCTGGATAGCCTTAATTTGTTCACGCAGATAATATTCTTTCTGAGTTTTTTCCATCTGCTTGCGCACCCGGACGTTTATCTTACGCTCCATCTCCACAATTTCCAGTTCTCGGGCTAAAATAGCGCACAGCTTATTCAGACGTTCTACTATATCAATTGCTTCCAGAACGGATTGTTTATCTTCAATGCGCAATGTCAGGTGGGAGGCTACTATATCAGCCAACCGCCCAGGATCGTCAATATTAACCACTGTAACCACGGTTTCCGGCGGTATCTTTTTGCTCAGTTTAACATACTGCTCAAACTGGGTGACTAGATTACGCATCAGAGCTTCTACCTGGGAACTTTTGTTAAACTCTTCGGTATATTGGTCTATCTCAACGCTGAAAAATGGCTCCTTACCAACATATTTAGCAATCTTAGCCCTGGCCATACCTTCGACTAGAACCCTTATAGTGCCGCCGGGCAGTTTCAATAACTGCTTCACCTCGGCTACCGTACCAACATTATAGATATCTTTTTCCACGGGATCGTCCGTCTGGGCTTCTTTTTGGGTGGCCAGGAAAATTGCCTTTTCCTTGACCATAGCTTCTTCTATGGCTTGAACCGATTTTTCCCTACCCACATCCAGATGAATAACCATATAGGGAAAAACCAGTATTCCTCTTAAAGGTAACAGAGGCAACACTCGTTTTTCAATAGGACTCATGGAGCACCTCCTTCGATGTTAATCCATTTAGTTTAATTAACATATGCATGGGCAGATTCATTGTTTATTTTAACATAACACAATGGTCGCCGCCATAGCAATAAGTGCCATGATTACGAGAAACTGCATACGGGGGTGGAATTCACATTATAGCATTGTGTATTACTATTTTCAACCATTTTTAAACTTTTTTCGCATCGATATTTGTACCATTCCTCCGCGATAAGGAAATTAGCTGTGCTTTGATACAGCGTTGACTAATATTCCCCGGTTATCGTTGCTCCGGCGGCGGGCACGAAATTACTACTACCGAGTTCCCTCTGCTGACCGCCGGCCACTAGTGTCTTTTCTGCGCTACGGGACAAAAGGGAACCATTTATTACTTCTTCCAGTGTTTCAACTGGCAGTACTTCCAAACCCGCCATATTACTGAACATTTCCTGGTAATTATCAGCCGGAACATATATCCTTTTCACACCGGCGTGCCGAGCGGCCTCGACTTTGGCCGCCACACCACCTACAGGCATAACAAAACCCCGGATAGATACCTCGCCCGTCATGGCCACGGTATTATCTACCGGAAACCCGGTAATGGCGGAAAAAACAGCGGTGGCCACCGCCACCCCTGCCGAAGGACCGTCTACCGGAGCCCCCCCTGGGAAATTTACATGCAGGTCATAATCCCGGGGATCAACATCCATATTACGCCTCAGTACTGTAAGTACATTTTCCACTGAGCCCCGAGCCATGCTTTTACGCCGAATCGTTTTACCCCGACCACCCAACTCCTCTTCATCCACTATGCCGGTAACCACAACTTTACCCTGTCCAGGAGATGCTGGTATTGCGCCCACTTCAATTTCAAGCAGCATACCCATATTGGGACCATATACTGCTAAACCGTTTACCAACCCTACCTGGGGCTTGGCCGGTACTTTTTTTTCCGGACGCGGGACATACTGACCACTACTGACCACCCATTCCACGTCAGCAGATTTTATTTCCTTACGTTCTTCGGTGATGGCAATACCAGCGGCTAGTTGTATAATATTGACCGCCTCTCGTCCACTGGTGGCGTACTTTTTAATTATTTCCAAGCCTTGTGGTACCACGGTAAAACCAATTTTTTGCACAGCATTGGCGGCAATAACGCTTATTTCTTCAGGCATCAACTGTCGAAAGAAAATCTCCAGGCACCGGGAACGAATGGCTGGCGGGATATTGTCGGGTGTACGGGTGGTAGCACCCACCATACGAAAATCAGCGGGCAAACCATTTTGAAATATATCATGAATATGCCCTGGAATGTTAGCATCTTCGGAACTATAATAAGCACTTTCCAAAAGTACTTTGCGATCTTCCATAACTTTTAGTAATTTATTCATTTGAATAGGATGCAGTTCTCCTATTTCATCAATAAACAGCATACCACCGTGTGCCTTGGTCACCGCTCCCGGCTTGGGTTGTGGAATACCCGCCATACCCATTGGCCCGGCACCCTGGTAAATGGGATCGTGTACCGAGCCAATTAGAGGATCAGCTATGCCCCGCTCATCAAAGCGTGCTGTAGTGGCATCAACCTCGACAAACCGAGCGTTATCTTTAAATGGAGAGCCGGAATTTTTTTTAGCCTCCTCCAACACCAGCCGAGCCGCCGCTGTTTTACCTACCCCGGGCGGCCCATAAACAATCACGTGCTGGGGGTTCGGTCCGCATAATGCCGCTTTAAGAGTTTTCAAACCCTCAGACTGCCCGACAATTTCATCGAAGCTTCCGGGTCTGGTTTTTTCAGCTAATGGTTCGGATAGGGATATTTGACGCAAACTCTGCAATTTCTCCAATTCTTTGCGGGACTCCCTTTCCACGGCTGATTTATTGCCCTGTTGCGTTTTAAGTAAATTCCAAAAATATAACCCGATGATTACAGCGAAAAACACCTGTATAAATGTAATAAAACTAGATATACCACTGGACAATCCCATAAGTTTGCCTCCCCTGGCTGAAACCAATATATTATTAATCAATATTTTAAAAGGTATTATAACCGATATTATATTATTGCTAACTTTTTCATATTTTATCCAAAACCATTTATGGTAATTCACTTTCACACCAGGGATCAAAAAAGCCACCTTTTGGTGGCTTTTTTAAGCAGACTCTTCTTTTTTCTTCTGACGCTCCATGGATATGACAATTGGTTTTTCTTTATTTAGTATGGTGTCCTTTGTGACTACGCACTTAGTGATATCTTGCTGGGAAGGAATATCATACATGATTTCCAACATAATATCCTCAAGTATGGAACGCAAGCCCCGGGCACCGGTTTTTCGCCGTAGCGCCTCCTGGGCAATGGCTTTCAGAGCATCATTTTGGAACTCCAGGCTGACTCCGTCCAGGTCCAAAAGTTTTTCATATTGCTTGACCAACGCGTTCCGCGGCTCGGTAAGAATACGTACCAAAGCGTCTTCGTCAAGCGCGTCCAAAGTAACTATAATGGGTAAGCGCCCCACGAACTCAGGGATCAAACCGTACCGCAACAAGTCTTCAGGCAATATATGAGACAATATCTCCCCAATGCGCATTTCCTGCTTGGGCTTAATCTCAGCACCAAAACCCATTACCTTTTTACCAGTGCGGCTTTGGATTATTTTTTCGATACCGTCAAATGCACCGCCACAGATAAATAATATATTTGTGGTATCCAGCTGAATAAACTCCTGGTGCGGATGTTTTCGACCGCCCTGTGGCGGCACGCTGGCTACAGTGCCCTCCAGTATTTTAAGCAATGCCTGCTGTACACCTTCCCCGGACACATCCCGTGTAATGGACGGGTTTTCGGACTTGCGGGCGATTTTATCAATTTCATCGATGTAGACGATACCGCGTTCGGCTTTTTCCACGTCATAATCAGCCGCCTGAATCAACTTAAGCAAAATATTTTCCACATCTTCGCCCACGTAACCGGCCTCAGTAAGCGATGTGGCATCAGCAATAGCAAATGGAACATTTAGTAATCTGGCCAGCGTCTGGGCCAAGAGAGTTTTCCCGCTACCGGTGGGGCCCAGCATAACAATATTGCTCTTTTGCAATTCCACGTCATCTATTTTACCGCCCAGGTTAATTCTTTTGTAATGGTTATATACAGCCACGGCCAATGACTTTTTCGCGCTGTCCTGCCCAATGACATACTGATCTAAGATATCTTTTATTTCCTTTGGCTTGGGAATGTCCCCGAGTTCCAGGCCGATATCTTCACTTAATTCCTCTTCTATTATTTCATTGCACAGTTCTATACACTCATCACAAATGTAAACGCCCGGTCCGGCCACGAGTTTTTTCACCTGATCCTGGAGCTTGCCGCAAAAGGAGCATTTTAGCTGACCTTTTTCATTAAACATTATTCCACCTCTTTTAGCTTTGCTTGGCCCTCACAAACACCTTGTCGATGAGACCGTACTCTTTTGCATCTTCAGCCGACATAAAGAAGTCACGTTCCGTATCCCGGGCAACCTTATCCTTGGGCTGGCCGGTATGTTTAGCCAGCAGACCATTTAAGGTATCTTTCATGTGCAATATTTCTTTGGCATGGATATCAATATCCGTTGCTTGCCCCTGTACGCCACCCAGCGGCTGGTGAATCATAATCCGGGCGTAAGGTAGTGCAAAGCGTTTTCCAGCTGCCCCGGCAGCCAGTAAAAAAGAGCCCATACTGGCTGCCTGGCCAAGGCAAATAGTGGACACGTCAGGCTTAACGTACTGGATGGTATCGTAAATAGCCATGCCAGCCGTTACCACCCCGCCAGGCGAGTTAATATAAAGATTAATATCTTTTTCGGGATCCTCAGCCTCCAAAAACAACAACTGAGCTATAACCAAGCTGGACACTGTATCATCAATGGGGCCGCCAATAAAAACAATCCGGTCTTTTAATAGTCTGGAATAAATATCATAGGATCTTTCACCCCGGTTTGTCTGTTCAACTACAATAGGAACTAGAAAAGACAATGCGGATCTCCTCCTATATTATTATACGATATTGCTTACGAACATACCACCAAAAATAACTCTTATGTCAATACCTTATTCTTCAGCAGGCGGGTTTGTTCCCTCAACCAGTATAGCCTGCTCGGCAATAAAATCAATGGCTTTTTGTTGTTGCATACCTTCCCGGATAAATTGGATTTGATTCTTTCCTTCAAGTATTTTACGTAAAAGCTTGGCATCCTGCTGATAACTTTCAGCCATTGCGGCAACTTCTTTATCCAATTCTTCCTCGCTTACCTCAATAGCTTCCTCTTTAACGATAGCCTCCAGCACTAGAGTTGTCTTTACACCCCTTTGGGCATCATCACGAAAACTTTTTTTCAAATCATCCGTGTTAGTTCCGGTATATTGCAAGTAGTTCTCCATAGTCAACCCCTGGGTCATGATGCGCTTTTCCATGTTTTCTATCATGTCATTAACCCTGGTGTCTACCATTTCTTCCGGAATATCTACTACCGCGTTTTCCACGGCCTTTTGCATCGTTTCACTCTTAATCTGTTGCTGGGCTATATTTTCACCGGTTTCCTTTAACTTATTCAACAAGTCGGCCCTTAATTCCTCCAGGGTATCAAATTCACTTACATCCTTGGCAAACTCATCGTCCAAAGCGGCAATTTCTTTGCGCTTGATACCTTTTACGGTAACCGTAAACACCGCTTCCTGCCCTTTAAGATCTTCATTTGCATAGTCTTCCGGGAAAGTTACGGTAATATCCCTGGTTTCACCGACGGCAACCCCAATAAGCTGATCCTCAAAACCAGGTATAAAAGAGCCTGAGCCAATCTCAAGGGAGTAATCCGTTCCCTGGCCACCTTCGAATTCAACCCCATCCTTACGTCCAATAAAGTCGATCAGGGTACTATCACCGCTGGCCACGACACCTTCTTCCAGGTTAATCAATTGAGCATGTCTTTCCTGTAACTTGCCAAGCTCCTTATCCACATCCTGGTCGGTAACTTCTACCTTGGGTTTAGTCACTTCAAGACCTTTATATTGACCCAGCGTAACCCCAGGCTTTACGCGTACTGTAGCTTTAAATTTAACTTCCTTGCCCTCTTCAACCTGCTCAACTTCAAATTGGGGTTGCGCAACCGGTTCTATACCGGTTTCATTTACAGCCTGCATGTAAGCATCGGGAATAACATATTCCACAGCTTCATTATATAGGGCGGCTTTGCCGACATAATTTTCAAATACCACCCGCGGTGTCTTTCCCTTACGAAATCCAGGTACATTTACATCTTTGACCAGTCTACGATATGCTTGATAAAGCGCATTGGCCAACTGTTCAGCATCAACCTCTACATCAAGCACTACTGTATTGTTCTCCAGCTTTTCCGCGGTCGCTTTCATTAATGCTCCCCCTTTTAAGTTGTCATATGTAATGTTTTCCATAGCACAGTATTATTTTATCCAAAACCAGCATAATTACAAATAGTATTCTACTAAAATGCAAACATATCCTCCAGCGCACAAATATTTCCACTAATAAATAGTACTGTGATAAACTCACAAAATAAATAGCCGGTATATGATGCCGGCATTACTTAAGGTTATATTTTAGCATGATTTTTATAAAATAACAAGGTGACATTATTATTAGTAAAGTCCTTCACACAAAACCAAACAGCAACATATTTACTAAAGCATGACATAACACCAGCTGTTAAAAAAGGAGTTGATGGCGTGGCAACAAATAGAAATATTAAGGCCCAAATAACTGATCATAAAATAGAAAACCAGTGCACTAATATTACTTACCCGCAGGTTTATGGATTAATGGATAAATCAATGGAGTAAAACTAAATAAAAATGGTCTGTTAAGCATCAATCTTCAGCTTTACACTATTAGAAAACAAGCCGCCAATGGACTTAATTTACAAAAATCTATCAATGTGGACCTAGTAACTGGCAGACACTACCAGTTCTATGAATTATTTAAACGAAACAGTAATTATAGAATGACCATTAACAAAATGATTGAACAGCAAATCAAGGAAAAAGACTTACACTTCATTAAAGAATTTAATGGCATTACGGAGTTTGAAGACTATTACCTAACGGATAATGCCTTGGTAATCTACTTTCAGGAATTAGAATACACCATACACGCTGAAGGGATTCCTGAATTTATCATCCCGTATGCTAAAATAAGAAATTTAATTGATGAGAACGGCCCTATAAGACAGTTGATTAAAAAGAATTGATGTCCCGAAAATCAAAACCTACTATGCCGTCGGGGCTAGGTACCTAGACTGTGCTTTCCGGGCCTGTTCCGGACCGATCTACCGGTCGGCAATTTGTTTCCAGATCACCACACCATTTTAAAGCTGCTTTATACCCTGAGCACATCCTTTGGCGTTCTCTACTACAAGCATGTGGCTTCAGCACGTTGCGCCTTATTGATCTGCATTACCCTAAAATAAAAATAACCCCCACGGCACAAAACCAGGGGGTTATTTAAAATTAATTCCGGCAACGACCTACTCTCCC
>JAENZP010000028.1 GCA_016841205.1 Desulfoscipio geothermicus | reverse complement strand
ACTAATTCAGTATCAAACGGGCCTGAAGTGGTACACTTTTACGATATCATTTATAAGTTTGAGTTCCGCTTGCAGTTTTTCAATCTCGGTCATTGTTAATGTATCTTTACCTTTACCGCGACGGTCAGCTAGACCATCAACTCCTTGCGCTTCATATTTGCGTACCCAGGCATAGATCTGCTGGTAGGAAACCCCATATTCTTTGATCGTGGCTTTGTAATCTTTGCCATGGGCTATACAAAACTCTACGATTGCAATGCGTTCTTCCAAAGCAGTAGTTCGTCCCCTGACCATGTAAATTTCACTTCCTCCGCTATTGATGTGTATTTCTACATGGTTAGTATACTTCTTTATCCACTGACGAAGCACCTTGGCATCGCTAATGCCATACGTTTCACAAAGTTGCCGTAATGATCCTTTACCCGCGAGATATTCCTCCACCACCTGTAGCCTAAGTTCTATCGAATAGTGTCTGTATTGCATTTTCGGGGAAACCCCAAGCAATCCTTGACTTTGGTACAATCTCACCCAATCATCAAGTGTGCTTTTGTGAATGCTATATTTCTGTGTGATCTCAGAGCTTCCAGCTCTTCCAGCAAGATAGTTCTCTACTATCTTTGCTTTCATGCCCGGAGGCAACTTGCCCTTTTGTGGCATAAAAATGCTCCCTTCTTGTATCCAGTTAGTTTTTTTATTCTAACTGTCTACTTTGAGGGGAGCATATCAATGCGCTGGGGCTTTTTTCGTGTTTGCCTGATAGCATTGTGGTACATGACTATATATTTATCCAGCTCTTGGCTGGTTGTAAGTAAAGCGTCATAATTAGCGCCTGCGTCGACCAGGTCATGCAATCTGGCACGCAGGCGTACTATTTCTAAGATTATTTCTTCCCGAGACATTTCGTGTCACCTCAGGGTTATTCATTTCTTGGTGAACGGTGTCAAATCCTGCAAAATAATATTAAAAACATTGTCGGTTTATGTAATATTGTGTAGTGACAATAGCAAGCACTTGTTATGCTCAGTACGTATCATGGTAGAGGTGCTAGGGCGCAAGGTTCCCTGGGATTCTGAGGCTAAGGTATTGGTTTAACTTTTTATAGCAAGTTTGTTTTTTTCTCTAAAAGTTTAAGTGTATAAGCAATTACCGCACCATAAATTAAAGAGCCCACAAATGTGGAAAGCGCTGTGGACGGAGGTATATCTTTAAACATAGGCATTTCCTTCATATAAATTAAATAATTAGAATCCTTTATATCGATAATATTTGCAATGACTAGATATATTGATTTACCGGGAACATTACGAGTCTAATGATTAATTATATTTTATTATGGACTGGGAAAATGCGGAGGTAAAAAGCCCAACTGAAAAAGGTGAATGGCCTAAAGGATGATTACCGAAAATAAAGGTTTTGCTGGTAGGCAGGGTTTGGAAAAATTTGATGTAAAATTTTTAATGCGTTGGTTGAGAAAATTAAAGTTCTCTCGCCAACGCATGTGTTTTTCTACTGAGAAGTGGGCTGAAGCAAAGCGTTGAACTATAGGCAAAGCTATGGCTGGAGTAGTGCTGATTAATCTAATCAATATATTTTATTGTTTTATACATTATCCAGACATATGTGGTAATAAATATTAACCATATTATAGGCGTAAAGCTTAAGAAAAAATGTGGGAAATATGCCCCGACAAGTATGCCACCTGAAATAAGAACAATTTTAAAGCAAGAAAAATCTAATAGATTGTACTTTCTAGAAGCATTTAATAATTTATCAATCAGCTTTTTCATAATTATAACCCCTTTCACAACAAATTAGAATTACTATGTTCTCATTGTATTGCTAATAACTTTGAAATACTAACTATATAATTTGGGAACTTAAGCTGTAGATGGGACAGTTGTGAACTTAAGGGATAGGTAAATTAATGCGTGGTTGGGAAGATAGAAGTTTTCTCGCAACGCATTTTGTTTTTGTGTTGAAGAATGGATAGGTAGAGGAATTTTAGAGTAAGGAACTTGCCAAGCTAATGAGTATTAGCTGAATGTCATTTTTTCAGAGAGTATTTAAGACCCTCTGGCTTTTTATATCAATTAGCTAATAGGGAGGAATTTAAAGGAAACATGTAGAATGTTTATAAATGCCTCACATACATCCTTTCCTATATTTCTTATCTGCAGGTGTATATTATGAAATATAATTTTTCTGAATTAGTAGATATTTCCAAACTTCAAAAACTAATGGAAGGATTATATTTAGTATCAGGCATTCTTTCGGCTATAACTGATATTAATGGCAATATTTTAGTTTGCGTAGGTTGGCGTGATATCTGTGTAAAGTTTCATAGGGTAAATATGAAAACTAACAAATTGTGCAGACAAAGTGACTTATATATAAAAAAATATTTAAATGATAATATTGTTAATTCCAAAGCAAATATATGTTATAAATGCGCAAATGGGTTAATTGATGTAGCAGCTCCGATTTGTATTGACGGGAAACATTTGGCCACAGTATATACCGGACAGTTTTTATTTGAAGAGCCAGACATAGAACAATTTCGTATGCAAGCTAGAAAGTATGGTTTCAATGAAGAAGAATATATAGATGCATTAAAAAAGGTACCAATCTATACTAAAGAAAAAGTAGATTTATTTATGCATTTTTTTCTTCAGCTTGCGAACATGATGGCACAAATGGGATTAACCCAGCTTCGATTAATTGAATCTCAAAAAAAGGCTTTACAAAAAAGTGAGGAAAGATTGAAGACTATTATTAATAATACACCTAACGTAGCAATTCAAAGTTATGATGAACATGGAAAAATACTTTTTTCTAATAAAGCATCTGAAAATATTTTTGGTTGGGTTAATGAAGAGATAATAGGCAAGACTTTAGATCAACTAGCCTTGGATAAAAAAGTTGTAAATGAATTTTTAGAACTTTTAAAAACCATATATAAAACCGAAAAGCCATATGTAGAATCCGAATGGACTTTTACTAATATGAAAGGTATTGAAAAATGTATTTTTTCAACTGCTTTTCCTGTTCATTCGTTTGAAGTAGAACAGGAATTTATTTGCATGGATATAGATATTACTGAAAAAAAACGTTATGAAAAAGAAATGTATCGCTTAGATCAATTGAAAGTTATAGGCCAAATGGCATCAGGGATAGCTCATGAAGTAAGAAATCCAATGACGACAGTTCGTGGTCTTCTTCAATTACTGGGGCAAAAAGAAAGATACCATCAGGACAAAGAACATTTCAATCTTATGATCCAAGAACTAGATCGTGCCAACTTTATTATAACAGAATTCCTATCTCTTGCCAAAAATAAGGCTGTTAATTCCAAAATGCAAAACTTCAATAATATATTGGACACCCTATTCCCGTTGATTCGAGCAGATGCTATGGTATCGAATAAATATATTATATTAAAATTAAATGAAATCCCGGATTTGCTTTTAGATGAGAAAGAGATTCGTCAACTTGTTTTAAACCTAACACGTAACGGATTCGAAGCAATGGATTCAGGGGAATGCATAACTATAAGTACATATGTTGAAAATGGTGAAGTGGTATTATCGGTAAAAGATTGTGGCAGGGGTATACCTGATGACATACTTGATAAAATTGGCACCCCTTTTTTTACCACCAAGAGTAATGGAACAGGTTTAGGGTTAGCTACTTGTTATAGTATAGCTGCAAGGCATAACGCTACTGTTAATTTTGATACCGGGATGGGAGGGACTACTTTCTATGTGAGGTTTAAAATTGTTACATAAAAAGGATGATGCACTATTAAAAATGTTATACATGGCTACCCAGGATGTCTTTCGTAAGTGGACAAGTCGTATCTATAATTGGGGGCAAATTTTAGCTCAATTATCCATCTTTTTCCCAGAAAAAGTTAAATCCCACCTGCGTTAATTTCGGTGGGATTAGGATAAAAGCACAAAACATTTGACACTACCCTGTATGGCTAGATATTTCGTCTCTTGTAGATGAAGACTGAGTTTCGCCCCCTTTCTAACTCCTCTAATTTTTTTAAGATATCGTTCTCCATCTGAAGCTGTTTATTTTTGGCTTCCAGCAATTTGTTTTCTAATTGCAGCCTTTCTAATTCATTCATGTCTTCTAGTGGCTTGCCTTTTCCTCGTCTATCTTTAAGTGCTTAAACACCGCGCTGGTTGAATTTCTTTACCCAGGTATAAACCTGTGTAGAGGAAACCTGAAATTGTTCTGCTGTTTGGGTATAATCTAACTCATGATTGATACAGTACTTAACAATTTCAACACGTTCTGCCAAGGTTGTTTTTCTACCCCTTGTCATGCAGATTCGACCTCCAAGGTAAGATTACAATGCATCCTCATGACTATTGTACTGCTTAATCCAAGAAGAAACAGTACGACGAGAAGGTACGCCATATCTCAAAGCTAAATCTAATTCGGAGCCTGTTCCGGATAGATATGCCTCAACAACCTGCTTTTTAAACTCTCGAGTGTAACTTTGGTTTTTACTCGGGTTTGTTAGCCCTGCAATTCCGTTTTCCTGATATTTCTTGACCCAATCCCTCAAGGAACTAACCTCGAAGCTATATATTCGACTCAGTTGGCTCGGACTTTCTCCGTGTAAATATCGTTGGACGATTTCCACCTTAATTTCTTTAGTTAACTTTGTCTGTCGGTCCATAAAAATGCTCTTCTCAAATGACAGTTTATTTTTTTCACTGTCTACTTTGAGGAGAGCATATCCGTAAAGCGGGGTTCAGATGCAAAGCCAATTATTATTTTGGATGGCGATGGAAGGTCGCAGATATTGGTTCCGGTATCTTAAGCCGAAAATTCATCTTTATCTTCGTAAGCGATTTGCTTTATGCCGGTAACTTTGATAATCAAACCGGCAATTGTCCCGGTTAAGAAAGCAAGGACAACTGAAAAAAGGATACCGATTACTTGTGCTTGTGCGATCCCGGGTACCACAAAGATAACAATGATTCCTCCTAGGAGACCAGGCATTCCACGTAAGTTATGAACACCACATGTATCAACAATGTTCAGAGATGATTGCAGCTTTGGCTGAATAAAGACAAACCGGTTATGCTTCAATATACCAGCGAGTAAACCAATTAAAAAGGCAACGGGAGATGAAGCAAGATTACAGGTTGCCCCGATAGCTACACCACCGGCAAGAGCTGCATTTGCTATATCGGCAATTGATGCTTTGCCATTTCTAAATAAAGAACTTGCAATATAGGTCATGATAGTAGCGCCGCATAAAGCCAGAATAGTATTGAGAACAGTCTGCGGCATTTGCAAAGGGGAAACGATGGCGCTGCAAAAGCTAGACCAAAAAAGCCAAAGAACCTTAGAATCCAGTCGAAAGTTTCTCACACTCCCCTTTCACGAATACCGCTACCAGGCCTACTGACTTGACAGCCGTTTCCACATAAAACTTGAGGTCTCGGAAAAAATAGTATCGGGTACGGGCATTTGGCATTGCGTAAAAACAATTACTACAGCAGAAATTATATATTGGGCCACTAGTACCTACATTTTTTATTTCTTTTGCGATCGTTCAACTTTCAACATTCAATATAATTATGGAGAAGCCAACGGCATGTATTAATCCGGTTATCCTGATATTATAGTTAATTTAAAAGTTTAGGCTTGACTCCTGGGAGGTCTTTTCTTTATGCAGATTGGTTTGATTGGATTAGGCAAAATGGGTTTCAACCTGGCCCTGAACATGCGGGATCACGGACATCAGGTGCTGGGTTTTAGCAGAACCACTTCTACAGTGCAGCGAGCTGTGGCTGAAGGCATCACCGGGGTAGACAGTGTAGAAGAAATGGTGGCCCGAATGCCGCAGCGCCGGGTGATCTGGCTGATGGTACCGGCGGGCAAACCCGTTGATGATAATATCACCAGGCTGGTGCCTTTATTAACCGAGCACGATATCATTATCGATGGGGGTAACTCCCATTATCGGGATACCTTAACCAGATACCAAACATTAAAAGAAAAAAATATTGATTTTATTGATGTGGGCACCAGCGGCGGCATAGGCGGGGCTAGGCATGGTGCCTGCACTATGATTGGCGCAGACCAGAAGGTATTTGCCTACCTGGAACCGCTTTTCCGGGATATCTGCGTGGAAAACGGCTATTTACACACCGGGGCCAATGGTTCCGGGCATTTTGTTAAAATGGTGCACAATGGCATCGAATACGGTATGATGCAGGCCATCGGGGAAGGTTTTGAAATACTGGAAAAGAGCGATTTGACACTGGATTTAGCAGCAGTGTCCCGGGTTTGGAATCACGGTTCTGTTATACGCAGCTGGCTTATTGAGCTGGTGGGAAAAGCCTTGGCACAGGACCCCGGCCTGGCAGCTATTAAGGGCGTGATGCATTCTTCAGGCGAAGGGCTATGGACCGTGCAGGAGGCTCTGGATTTAAAGGTGCCTGTACCCGTGATTGCCGGGTCGCTTTTTATGCGCTATCGGTCAGAGCAGGAGGATACCTTTAGCGGAAAAGTAGTGGCGGCAGTGAGAAATCAATTTGGAGGCCATCAAGTTGATAGTTAACACAAGCAATGTTTTTAACTTCAACACAGACACGTCCGGTATAATGATTATATTCGGCGGCACGGGCGATTTAACCCACCGCAAATTGATGCCAGCCCTATATAATCTGCAGTGCGCCCAAAAGCTGCCCGCCAATTTTGCCGTGGTGGCCGTCGGCAGGCGGTACAGAAGCCATGAGGACTACCGGTATGAAGTTTATGCTTCCATCAAAAACTTTGCCCGGTTTGATATGCAAGAAAAAACCTGGCATGAACTGCGCCGGAAAATATATTATCAACAATTTAATTTTACCGATGACAGCGGTTATACCAGGCTGGCTGATTTTTTAAAACAGATTGATGAACAATATCAAACCTGGGGCAATCGCATTTTTTACCTGGCAGTAGCGCCGGAGTACTTCGGTGTTATTGTAGAGAAACTGCAGGCCCACGGCATGGTGCATAACGGGGCCGGCTGGCAGCGGGTAATGATTGAAAAGCCTTTCGGCAGGGATTTGTACTCGGCGCAGCAGTTAAACCAAAAAATTACCGGGGTCTTTGCGGAAAAGAACATCTACCGCATCGACCATTACCTGGGCAAGGAAATGATGCAAAATATTATGGTGATTAGATTTGCTAATATGCTCCTGGAGCCCCTTTGGAACAATCAGTTTATCGACAACATACAGCTTACCTCTTGTGAGAAGGTGGGCGTGAAGGACCGTGGTGAGTATTATGAACAGGCCGGGGCACTGCTGGATATGGTGCAAAACCATATGCTTCAGCTGCTCACCCTCACTGCTATGGAACCGCCTGCCAGCCTGGACACAGAGGATGTCCGGAATGAGAAAGTCAAGGTCCTCAGCGCCTTGCAGGAATTTAGTCCTGAGCTAGTGCAAAAAAATGTGGTGCGGGGGCAGTATGGCCCCGGCAAAGCACAGGGTAAACCCGTGTCAGGCTACCGGCAGGAGGAACGAGTATCACCCGACTCTAACACAGAAACCTTTATTGCTCTTAAAGTGCACGTGGAAAATTTCCGGTGGGCGGGTGTACCCTTTTACATCCGTACCGGCAAAAGAATGCCCTATAAATCCACTCAAATTATTGTGCAGTTTAAACCACTGCCTAAAATTTTATATGCCAGGCTAAACGGACAGATGCATCCCAACTTGCTGGTGATCAAAATCCAGCCTCAGGAAGGGGTATTTATTCAATTTAACGCCAAAAAACCGGGTACAGAAAGCCAGATTGCCCCGGCGCAAATGGATTTTTGCCAAAATTGCACCGACGGGCTCAATTCTCCCGAGGCTTATGAAAGGTTGTTGTTTGATGCACTGCGGGGCGACTCCACATTATTCACCCGCTGGGATGAGGTGGAGCACTCCTGGCGCTTTGTGGACACCATTGCCGCTAACTGGAAGCAGCAGGACTCCACTTTTCCCAACTATCCGGCCGGCAGCCTGGGGCCCCGGGAAGCTGAAGAGTTGGTCGCCAGGGACGACAGAAAGTGGTTGCATATCAAGTGAAAATTTATGATATTTCCATGACCATTCACCACGACATGCCCGTATATAAAAACAAAAATGACAAGCGACCTGTTTTGACCTGCACCAGTGATTTTACCAACGGAAGCACATATGAATCCCGGATACAAATGGACATACATACCGGCACTCATGTGGACGCCCCGCTGCACGTGCTGCCGAGCGGGGCCACCATTGAGCATATTGATTTAAGTAAGGTAATTACCCCTTGTAAAGTGTTCGATTTAACCGACCTGACCGGAAAAATCAGCGCTGTGGATTTAGCCAAACGGGACATTAAAAGCGGTGATTTTATACTGCTGCGCACCCAAAATTCCTATTTGAATACCTTTGACTCTAACTTTATTTATCTAGACCAAAGCAGTGCAGCTTATTTAAAAAGCAAGGACATCATCGGTGTGGGCATAGATGCCCTGGGCATAGAAAGAAGCCAGCCCGGTCATGAAACACATAAGATATTATTTGAGGCTGGGATAGTGATACTGGAAGGTTTAAGATTAAGAGCTGTTACAGAAGGAAATTATTTACTTATTGCAGCACCGTTAAAAATAAAGGGAGTTGAAGGAGCACCCACTAGGGCAGTTCTCATTCAATGAGGTAGCGGGTAAATCGGTACCAAGTAAATCGTATAAAATGATCAAGGTCGAGCAGGTCGTACGCATAGCATGTCCCGAGTTAGCCGATGTATTGACAATGGGCCTATGGAAGGATTTTGGGGCACACTGAGGTCTGAAATGTATTACTTAAAATAGTTTTATACATACGATGGACTGAAAATAGTAATTAATGAGTATATCAACTTTTATAGCTATGAACGTTACCAGATAGAACCAAACGGCCTAGCTCCGATTGAATTTCGAAACAAAGCTGTAAGTGTTGCGGACTAATAAAAAAGGTTGCAATGTAATAGGAACAAAAGAGACCGCTAGGGGGTTGAACTTTGACGGTCTTCTAATTAGAGATCATTAAGGTAATACTGATCCTAAGGACGGTGTTATTTTTGAATGATGAGATAAGATTCTTTAGGGGGCTGTTTTACGGGGTTATCCTTTCAATTCCCTTATGGGTAATTATTGTGTTCTGTATAAAAAAGGCACTGAGATAAATTGGTCCCCGGACCCTTACCCTTTGCACTCCTCCTGATTTTATAGAAGTGGGAGGAAAGCATAGGCACCGGTTGCATTATCACAAGAAAAGGGAATACGTCATGCATAGGCTAGACCCAATTGAATTATCGGATTAGCGAGAGCTCGGTAAAGTTTGAGTATAAAAGACCACCGGATTAACTGGTGGTCTTTTATTGGGGGCAAAAAAAAGAGTGGCTGACAAGGAAATGTTCCATCCTAGGTACAGCCACTACAAATGCGTAGGTGCTTTATTATACAATACAATCTATCATTTTTAGGGGGTTACACAAACCGTCAATTAATGGGCGGTTATTATATATGGTTACTGGAGGTGAGGCGGGTTGGACCAGGAGAAGGAAATTATTTATTTACAGGGGAGGTTGCTGCGTTGAGGGCGGCTGTAAATAACCTGGTTGGCTGGCAACACAGCCAGAAAGGTATAATTAACCGGGTAGATACAAAGGTGCAACTTTATTTAACCGGCCTTATTATAACCGGTATGTCATCATTATCACCCACCAGTAAAGGCGGTATCCACTTTACTACAAACTTCTGCTCGCCGGAGCGCGGCCTGGTCCAGTATCCGTGCCAATGGGCTTTTCTATAATGTGACCTGGGACTGCTTAGCTGTTTACCAAGTTCGCCACGGGGTTCTGCTGGTGCGCCGGGAGCTTCCACAACCTTACGCCATTGCTGCGCCCATCCTAACACCCACATCCCATGTCTTTGGCTGCATTGGCGGGAATAAGTGCGGTCTGGTCGGTCTCTTTCCCTCGCTGCCTATCTCACCATTTACAGAACAAAGATACAGGAGCAACGACACCAGCGGGTTAAACCCTTTCTTCATTTGCTCCGCTGTCGGGGCCTTATACTCAACGCCTAAAATATCAGCCTGCCGGGCTGCCTCGCTTACTGTTTTGGCCAGTGCGTCAGCCAATGGCCATGGCCCCAGATAAATGGCTACAGAATACAGGGAAGAAAGCGGGGTATTATAATCAAGCACCAGTCTTAATTCATTGCGATTTTCATTGACGTCATATTCCAAAGATGCAAAAAATCCGGTCAGCTCGTACCCATCTATGTTTAAACCCGGGGTTTCAATATAGACACACCACTCTGGTAAGTTAAATAAAATATCATGCGGCAGGTCCCCGGTTATGGGTGTATTTATAACTGCCTGGTAGTCAAACCGGTAAACCCCTTGTGTTGCTCGCCATGCAGCCAGTGCGCAAATAATGCCTACATCATTTAATAGCGGATAACCAGCATAGCCTAAAATATCAATTCCCTGCGCCTCAGCCTCAGCGCTTACAATGGCATATGCACTGGCCAGGGGTAGAAAGCACCACTCAGGCAAAAATGGCAGGTCTTTACTTCTGTCCGCTCTGAATTGGTTCACTTGTTTCTATGCAGCGGGATACAATTTAGAGTAATATTCAAGGTGCTGCTTGGGCTTCATTCTAACCATTCCCTTGTGTTTTTTTACAGTTATTCTCTACGCTAACTTTAAACCCTGCACGGTTGGCTAACATAAAAAAAACCCCAGCACACAATGATATGCTCCCCTCAAAGTAGACAGTTAGAATAAAAAAACTAACTGGATACAAG
>JAENZP010000014.1 GCA_016841205.1 Desulfoscipio geothermicus | reverse complement strand
ACAACCGTACTGTCTGCTGGGCAGCGAAGCAGTTAGAGTAGCCAATTGCTACGGTGTCCCGGCTTGTCCGATTGTGATGACCAAAACCGCCGAGGAAGCTGCGGCTGAAGCCGATAAGATGGGCTATTCTGTAGTGCTGAAAATTGTTTTTTAATATCTTGCATAAGATCGACGTGGGCGGCGTTTACGTGAACTTTTTAAGGATGCCAGCTTTCGTTTATTAGTTAAGGATTGACCAAGCAGGAAGTTGAAGCCATGCTAACCGAAACCAAGGCTTACATCTTGCTGAAGGGCTATCGCAGCGAAGCTCCACGGGATATTGATGCCATGGTGGAAGCCGTCAGGCGGGTTGCCGTACTGGTCTCTGATTTACCCGAAATAGAGGAAATGGCCATCATTCCGATATTTGCTTACGAAAATGGAGTTTCCACTTTGGATATCAAGATATTGATAAAGAAGTAAAAACATGCTAATTAAAATAAGCCTCTTTTGTATGGGAGGCTTATTTTAATGGTGTTGCTCAACAGTTCCATCATAATGAGTCTTTATCGTTGTTTCGAAAGATTTAACCGTCTGATGAAAAAGGAAAAATACAAAAATCTAATTTTGCTATTAGCAATATTACCATAGGATTATAACGCTTCTCCTGATATCCCGTCAAATGTAAGGATGACGGTTCTAGAAAGAGAAGGCCTGATTTTCTATAAGTTATGTTCGATAGAATTACTGATTGCGCTTTCGTTGCTGCCCTCAGCCTTGGCGATGGTGGCCCGCCGGTTGCAGATATTGTTATAATTAAATATGAGAGTTTTAATTGTTTCTAATTTTTTTATTTTTAATAAATGTATAATTAAAAGAAATAATTGAACTGGTGAAAATGATGAATTATCTGGATATCTATACGTTATATACACTAATTTTAGCAGCAATGATTATTACCTCCATGATGTTTTCCGCCTTATTTCATGCTTATATTATTGTAAAAGTCAGAAAGACAATTTTGTTTTGGGGGTACATTATTGTCCAGGCCATGTTTTGTATTTGGCTATCCGGTAAACTGCTGGAGCTCGTTGCGCCTACTCGGGAAATAATGAACATACATTTGTATTTTCAGCAAATGGCTTCTATTATTTTGATTCCGGGATTACTGGTATTTTTATTTGGCATCGTAAAAATAGGCTCAAGCAGAAGGCTGATTTTAGGTTTGATTTCCATTTTAGGATTAATTGTGGTCTGTGTTATCTATTCTTATTTTCCGATGGAAGGGATTTTAATAGATTTTATCCCTTTATTAAGCTTTTTTATCTTCAATCTTTATGTTTTTCATCACCGGCGAAGGATTTTTGTTGAGCTGTCAGAAGTTTCCGCCGATGTATTCATGGAAAGCTTGGCGGATGCAGTCGTTATTTTCGACAGTAGCGGAAAAATAGCGGATTATAATCAAAATGCCGGTGTCATTGTCGGCCATATGGAAAAAGTTAGAACCATAGAAGATTTTTTCGAAAAGATCAACGAGAGAATCGTTTTTGGCAAAAAGCTAGAGATTTTGCTGAAAGCGTTGCCTGAGCAGGCGGAAATCGGGTTGGAAGATCGTAACGGCCTGCGATACTATCTGTATACCAGGACAATATCTGCCAACAGAAAAAATATTCAGACTGCAACTATTTTAATTTTTCATGATATAACTGAAAAAACGCTTTTCCTCCAGGAATTAGAAAAAAATAACGCAGAGCTTGACAGGATGAATATCTGGTTGAAAAATTACCTTGAAATTGCGGGCAGGCTGGAAGAAGAAAAAGAAAAAAACAAGGTGTTTCTGCAGATACAGGAGACCATAGGGCTTAGAATAACGGAGCTTCTTGCTGAAATGCTGAATTTACGGGACATCGAAATAGAAAATGAAGCAATGGTGAAAGCCAGACTTTCTGAAATTATAAACAAATGTAGGGAGATTATGTCGGAAATACGCCTGTCGGTTGAAAAACTGATGCCTCATCAAGATGAAAGGAAGTAACACAGCATGATAAGAATTGCCATAGCCGATGATCAGACGCTTTTAAGGGAAATGCTCGCCGTGATTCTTCATCAGGACGAAGATATCGAAGTTGTCGGAGAGGCCGGAAACGGCGAGGATATTTTGTTAATTTGCAAAGAAAAAAAGCCCGACATCGTGCTTCTTGATATTAAAATGCCGGAGTATGACGGAGTTTATGCCCTGAATACGATTAAACGCGATTTCCCGAAAATTAAGGTCATTATGCTGACAACCTTCGGCGACGAAAAAAATGTTTTGAGGGCATATAAAGGAGGGACCGACGGTTATATCTTAAAAGATGTTAAGCCGAATATGCTGGTAATGACCGTGAAATGTGTCCGTGAGGGTCTTTTTGTTGCCCACGGGAGCATTAACGCTTTGCTGCGCAGGAGGCTAAGCAGGGCCGGTTCTCACAGGGCAGCAGGAGTTGGTCCGGTCGGGGAGGTATATGACGAATACGGGCTTGACGGGAATGACCTGAAGATCATCAAGCTGCTAATTAATGGCAAGAGCAATAAAGAAATCGGAGAAACACTGAGTTTCTCTGAAGGAACGATTAAGAACAAAATTTCAAGAATACTGAGTGTTACGGGCCAAAAAGACAGGACGCAGTTGGCGGTTTTTGTTTTGCAGAATAATTTGATATAGCCTTGCTTAAATAGCCGGAAGAATAGCCTGAACGCAGAAGCCCTGGTCGCCGAGCGAGTTGTACAATAGCAACCCGTCTAAACTGCGGATTCTATTTTCCATGCCGGTAATGCCGATTCCTTTTTTGATTTTGCTGCAGCCCGCCCCATTGTCAATGATATAAATTTCGATATTATCCGTACGAAAACGAAGGATGACATTGATTTTATCAGCCCGGCCATGTCGGATGGAATTGGTTATACTCTCACGGCAGAGCTTAAAGACTGCATCTTCATAATTCTTTGGCAGCCGTACGATATTGCCGGCAACGAACAGTTCGACCGTGATCGCTGCCGGCCTAACTTGATTGAAAAGCGTATTCAGCTTGTCGATTAAGCTATATTGCAATTCGAACATACCTGTTTGTCCAAGTATAGACTCGTGTGTTTTCTTCAGACAGTCTTGCAGCAGTATTTCGGCCTGGGTGATGCACTTATTGAAATCAAAAGCCGCTTTGCCGAAGGAAAGGCTGGCAACTTCCAGCAGAGAGATGACGAGAACGACAGAATGACCCATAATATCATGGACCTCGCCGGCAATAAAGTTCCGGGTGCGGGCAAAGACAAGCTTTTTCAGGACCGAAGCCTGCTTTTCCAGTTTGCGGTTTGCTACCGTAAGTTTTCGGTTCTTTTGTTCGACTTCGTTCAAGATTTTTTGTTTAAAGGTCAGGTCGATAAAACGGAGGGCATAGCCGCAAACTGTGCCGTTTTCTGTAATACGCTTGCAAATGGACCTGTGATAGCGGTTGTTTTTTGTTTGATAAGTCCGGTCTTCGGGTTTGATGCCGGCAGAAATGAATTCCGCCTTTTTATACAGTGCAAGCGGCTGCTTTACTTGACGTTCTTGAATAAGCCCATCGCTGTCCAGCGCGTATAGTTCGTCATTCTCGTACATTTTTCTAAAGGTATTGTTGTAATCGGCAATTCGATAATTTTCATCCAACAGAAGTATTCCATCAGGAATAAGCCCGAGCGCTTCCCTGCGGGCAATTATTATATCGTCAAAAAACCTGTAGCGAAAGGTGGCAAGTACAAAAAGCATCAGGGAAATATTACAGGTAATCGGCGTGATGTCACAAGGCGGTTCGAAACGGAAAATAAGTTCAAACCAGTCAAAAAGATAAAGAATGTTGGCAGCGATCGGAACCAGGATGGCAACGGCAAACAAGAAAGCCTGTTGGCGTTGTTCTCCGAACTGCCTGAAAAAATTTTTGGCGCAGAGGCTTAATCCGGCCAGAAGGAGTATATAACTATAGGCCTGATGAAAATAGAAAACAGGCCCGAAACTGTCTCCCCAAAAATCAAAATGGGAATAAAAAAGATAGTGCCAGGGGTTGGTTATGACAATACTCAGGAAAAATGCCGAGGGGATGGACAATAACACGATATATCTGAAGGCAGGCATTTTTCTGAAGGCATAGAGGTAGGCAAAAATAAAGAACGCTTCACCAAGGAAGCAGACGCCTGTGTATTGGCAGACGACAAAGAAAAATTTTAACCCAGCATTGGGAGCGATGGTCTTAAAAATTTTGGAGACCAGCCATAGTAGAATAATCCCCTGTACGGCAAGGTAAGCATAGAGCAGCGGGATTTTTTTTGCTTTCAGCCAGATTGCACAATTGACGAAAAGGAGCAGAAATATCGAAAAAATATGCCAAAGAATAATGTAGTAGGTTTCGTAGGCAAAGGTAAGCGTAAGCACTTTAACCTCCTTTGAAATCAGAAAAACGTCATTTACTTACCAGATTCATTATAAAATATAGTCGCAAGTCATTCAATATCTTTATCCGGAAGTCACGGAATCAATGACCTGCGGTACTATTCATCGTAAAACTACTTCTATATAATGAATCTAAACCAAACCATATTCTACAAAAAAATGAAAATGTATCTTATAAAGGAGTGTAAATTGAAATGAAACTTAACAGAAAGTATATAATTTTGATTGTAATGCTGGTATTCATCCTTATGCTTACAGCGGCTTGTAGCCAGAAAAATGATAATGACCAGTCCGGGCAGGATCAACCTGTGCTTGACGGTAAAGTAAGCGGGGATGAAACAACAGCGAAATATGAAAGCGATGACGGGGAAACGACATTTGAAGCCAGTTTAACGGAGGAAGTTTCACTGCCTGAAGATTATCCTGCCGATAATGTACCTATTTATCCGAACGGCAAGGTAAATATGGCCGGGAAACAAGTAAATGGTTTTGTCGTATCCATAAAAACCGATGACAGTATTGAAGAAGTATACAAATATTACATAGATAATATAAAGATTGACAGCGTACAAATGTCGCAGGTTACCGCAGAGGTGGGAATGATCATGGGGTTGTTAGGTGATTTTTCTGTGAGTGTTACGGTGAATCCCAATAATTTTGATGATGACGGCAAGAATCTGATTGCAATTGCTATCGGCAATTAATCGGACAAAGATTAGGAACAGTCAGCAATAAAGATAGTAGAGAAATAAAAGTAGGATAAGGTATGGATAATAAATTATTAATAGAAAAAGGGATTTTAAAGCCGCTCTTTAAGTTAGATAAATTTTTTAGCTTGTTGCTATTGGCTGTTTTTATATTCAACGCATGCTGGATTGCGGACTCTCTGGCTCTATATTTTACAGCCAGGCCGGTCATGCTTCTGTGGCATGTTATTTTTTTGGCGGTTACGTGTTTGGCTGGGATTGCCGTATTAATCATGTATCTTGTAAAAAGCGGGCATATCCCAAAAAGAAATACGCAGGCCGCTGAAAAACAAGCTTTAAGAAATACTTTTAGCAGTATTGTTTTCTCTACTGTAATGCTTATCTTGTTTGTTTCCGGTGCTGCGATACTGCTGAACCTTTGGTCGCAGGCGCTAATTCCTCGGATGGCAATGCCAGGGAAGTTGAATGACCTTGCAGGAGCCGGCATATATTTGCTCCTGGCCTTTTTTCTGAACTGTGTATTCTTATTTATCGTGAAAACCTGCTGTATTTATATCACGCAGGGGATAAAACTTTCCCGTTTGGGGAAAGCAACTTTATATTCATTCCAAGATATAAGCAAACAGGGGAAGACCTTTATTCTATATGCAGTCTTTTTATTCGCTTTATTTATTATTTTTTACAGTGTGAATAATCTTGCCATCAACGTATTAAATAGCGTCATTCCAGGGATATTTCTGGCAAAGTTTTTGTTATATGTGATCATCAGCTTCTTGCGGGCACTGCTGGTTATGATTGTCCTGCGAATGGGGATGAAGCTGGGCGAAGAGATAACCGACTTTCAAGAAGCGAAAAAGCCTGCGTGTATATCGGGGAGTAAGAAAATTCCCGTATTTGCTGTCTTTATCCTTTTGCTGACTGTTGTTGCTGTCAGGGCTGCCTTGCCGGGGAGCCTGAACGCCATGGATTTGTTATTAACTAATATTGAATACCGGATAACGCTGACGGATGTCATGATGCAGGAAGATCATAGCAGGGAGGCGGTCGTCGAACTAAGCAAAGCGGAAGCCGACCTTGATGCTGTTCAAAAGTACTTGCAGATTATCTTGAAAAATAGAGGGGAAGATATTGATGCTTCGGATTTTGGAATATTATCCAAGCATCTTTATCCTGCTTGTGGTTATGACGACTATTTCAATGTTTTGTTGGCCGTTAATGGCGTTCAGGATGAATATGACAGGGGTAAGCTTGTTGATGATATCGGAACCATACCGGAAAGCGCTTTATGGGCTTATGGCTACTATCAGGAACAAGGCCTTACTGAAGAAGCTTTAAGAATGTTTAACGCTGCAGTTATGCAGGGCGTGTTTGTTGATCGCAATCTAGCCGTTTTCCATTATTCAGATAAGAATCTGTACCGGTTGTTGGAACGGACTGAAGAGCTTGAGGAAGAATTAAACCGGCGCAAGCTGTACGAATTTATGGAAAGGGCTCAATATGAAGATCGAATAACCTTGTGTCAGGAAGTGCAGGAATTTATCCTAGAAAAAGGCGGGAATTCGGAACTGTATGCTTGGGCGGCAACGCTGGCGTATGAGACGGCCCTGGGGGATACGGAATATGAATGGATGAAAGAAGACGCCCTGAAGTATTTCGAATTAGCGGAATTTCAGGATAATCAGGAGCTGGTGTACGGCGTTCGGTTTGTCACTTATATGTTGTACCGTTCTTTCTGTAACAAGGAGGCGGTGGAATTCGCGGGGGAGCGGTACCGGGAATATCCACAAAACGCGGATATTGCGCTGATCTATGCCAATGCGTTGCTAGAAGACAGAAAGCATAAGGAATCCAATGATGTACTGGCATTAATGAATGAAGACAGACCTTATAAGGATTATTTAATGGCCATTAATTATCTGGAGCAGGATGAATGGCAAAAGTCCATCCAATCTGCCCACGAGTTGGAAAAAACATTGGCTATGTGTCAGGACGATGAGGAAATGCTCAAGCAGCTTGATTTCTATTTCTATGGTTATATTTTGGAATGTGTCAACTATTTAGAAAGGGACGGCCAAGGCAGTGACAGCCTGATTTTTGGGGATAAGGCCGCTGGTTTTGTTAGGGAAGCCGAAAAGCAGCAGGATAATTCTCTGGTCTTCTGCAACATTATTGGCCTGAAAAATTGGTTTAGGCAACAATACGATGAATCCAATCAACTTTTTGAACGGGTTTTACAGGAATATCCGGCGCTGTCTTATCCCTATCTGATGATAGGTGTAAATTACCTGGAGAAAAAAGAGGTGGAAGGAGTCGATTATTCCCAACAGGCTGAGAGTTATCTCTTGAAATATATTGAAAGACGGCCGGAAGCTGAAGAAGCCTATTTCTGCCTGGGACATATTTATAAGCACCGGGGAGAAACGGAAAAAGCGAAAAGGGCTTTTCAAAAAGTATTGGATATTACACCTTTTCACAATTACGACTATGACGTTTGGGGCATTACCTATCATTCCCAGGATTCGATTCTGAATTTGGGGGGTGGAAGGTAATGATTATAGTTGGTTTATTACTCATTGCAGGTGCGCTGATTGATTGTTTACTGACAGGTTTTTCGACAGTCGATTTGACCGCAGCATTAACTGGAATATGTCTGATGCTGATGAAGACTCCTTTGGGAAAGAAAATATTGACGAATTACTTCGGGATTAACATGGTGTTATCCAGGCTGGTCATTATAGCGGTTGCGCTGGCGGTTATCGTTGTTCCCCTGTCTTTCGTCCAGGGCAAGGGGAGCAGGCAATCATTAAATAAAGTGCTGAAAAATTGTGCGGAGTTGGTGGAACGGGGCGAGTATGATCAAGCTTATCAATTGCTGGACGATTTTGAAGGAGAAAATATACCGGAAATAATGCAAAATAAGGCCACTGTCCTTATCAGAAAAGGTGAGAGCCAGGAGGCCGAGGCTTTATTGTCGCAGGCTTCTGCTCTGAAAAACATGGATGCCGGTATGCTTTTTAACCTGGGATTAATCTATTTCCAAAGCAAACGGTATGAAGAAGCGGCAGAAAGCTTTGAAAAAGCCGTTTTGCTGGAACCGGAAATGTGGCTGGGATGTTATTATGCCGGCGAGGCTTATTATCGGAATAAAAATTATCGTTCTGCGGAGTATTTTTATGCCGAAGCGCTGCAAATTGTGCCTGATAATCCTAGGATTTATTACAGCCTGGCGCAAAGCAAGATGAAGAAGATGGAATTTGCCGAAGCGCTGACCTTTATTGAGAAAGCGAAAAACTGTCCGGCTTATTCTCAGCAGCGGGACTTGGCGGTTCAAATCAGCAAGCTGGAAGATGAAATCAAGGATTATCCGGACTTAAAAGAAAGATTTTTTCCGGAGGAAAGATAATGCTGGAAATCATGCAAAAAAATAAAATAACCGTACGGCTATTGTTTGCCTTGATAATCTTGGTGCTACTGATTACTTTTTCGGTTCAGCAAGAGGCTGAGTCAGGCATCGTTTCAGATTTTCTTGAGTTGAACGGTACGGAAGGTTTTGTTGTCGATTCGGCTTTTTCCTTTGTTCTATCGGGTGCAGGTTTTGGCGGTGCGGTTTTTGAACTGGGTAATTCTTTTTATGATATCGGTTCCGGATTGGTAAAAGCTTTCAGCAACAACGCCACGGGCATGGATTATATTGAACTGGGGATAAACTCCGCGGCGGCTGGAGGGCTCATCGCCGGAATTGTCCTGGGCGGGGCTTCTATCCCTGTTATTGTTGCCGTTACGGTCGGAGTGAAAATCTGTGCGGATTTTGCCAAAAATATTATTACTTCAGTTAAGGTAGTTCAGGCAATGAGTACAATTGGTTCCTGGCTGAAAAAGCATATCGGCAATCCGTTATTGAATTTTTTAGGCGTTTACAAACCGAATATCTATATTTACTGCCCAAAAGACATTACGGCAAATGTTAAGATTGAACCTTATCAATATATTACAGCGTCTATTCCGGCGTATGATCAACAAGAGGGTTGGAATGCGAAAGTTGAGAGGGGATCTATCAACGGTACCAATGACTATTTGTTCTACGAAGCCAGAATTCCTGATCAGGGACTGCAGCGGGAAGAAGGCTTTGTCATGCACGGGCAAAGATTGAAAGCAGATATGGAACAAATGCTGGACAGGTATGGGTTTAATGAAAAAGAGAAGGGCGATTTCCTGGAATATTGGGGAGATAAACTTACAGGGAAAAAAAATTATGTCTTCTACCCGCAGGGCAGGGATACGCTGGACAGCATTATGCCGCTAACGATCGTGCCCAGGCCGGACAGTGTTTTCAGGTTATGGTTTTTAATTGAAGAATTTAATGAGCAAAAAGATTTTAAGATTATTGATCAAGTCAAAAAAATAGAAAGGTATAATTACACAGTTGTTGAATGGGGAGGGGTATGCTCCAACTTATAGGAACAGTCGGTACAGTTTTACGAGTCATCAATCAAAATGGAGTGATATAAAATGGCATTTTTTAATGAGTTAGGGAAAAAAATCGGTAATGTGGCGGAAACAGCAACGGATAAAGCCAAGGAGATTGCAGAAGTAACAAAACTGAATAGTACGATTTCCTCTGAAGAAAAGCAGATCAAACAATATTATAGGGAAATCGGACAATTTATTTTCGAACGGGATAAGGAAAACCCGGATAGTCCAGTATCGGAACTATGCCAGAAAATCCTTGCTTCCCAACAAAATATCGAAGATTTGAAACAAAAAATATCAGAAATTAAGAATTAAGAGAAAAAATTTTTTATCTGGTTACAACGAATCAAGATTCGAAGAGATCAGGGAATAATCAAAGAAGTGGGCGCGGGCGGCATAGGGGTGCTGTCCGGGTTTGCGTGCGAGAACAGCTGGATGCCGCCGGAGCTGATGCCGTTATCGAAGCAGTGACGGAATTAGGTTAGTTTTCCCATAGCAAGCTGTCCCTCCAGGTTATCGACAAACTGGCGGGCTGACCGGGGTGAACGCCCATTGTGCCATATGGACCACTTTAACGCACGCTGGCGCAGTTCCTGTTGCGATACCGGCAGTTGTCGCTGTGCAGCCAGCCCAAAGACAATTTCTAAAAAGGTTTCCTGGTCCGGCGAAGGGAATATAATAGTAATGCCAAAACGGTCGGCCAGGGACAGCTTTTCCTGCACCGAGTCCATGCCATGGATTTCACTGCTGTCATCGTTTTTGGTGCGGTCTGCAAACGTTTCTTTAATTAAATGACGGCGATTGGAAGTTGCATAAATCAGCACATTATCGGGTCTTTCTTCAATGCCACCTTCCAAAAGTGCTTTAAGATCTTTAAAATCCGTTTCATTTTCTTCAAAGGATAAGTCATCCACAAACAAAATAAACCGGTGCTTGCGGTGGCGCAGCTCTTGGATAATTAACTGGTAATCCGCCAGCTGATTTTTAGGCACTTCTATCAGACGTAAACCCATCGGCCAATATTCGTTGAGCAGTGCTTTGATAGTAGAAGATTTGCCTGTGCCCCTGTCGCCGTAAAACAGCAGGTTGTTGGCAGGATAACCGTGTAAAAATTGTAGTGTATTATCAATAATTTGTTCACGCATATCCGTATAGTCTATCAATTCGCTTAGCTTTATAGTGTCTGGCCGGCTTATGCCGTGCAATGCACCGTTTTGCCATCTAAAGGCGATATAACGGCCAAAGACACCGCAGCCATAGGTGGCATAATGATGAGCCAGCTCTTCTTCTAACATGTCCCATTGTGATGAAGCCGCCAATTCCTCTTTAATTTGCATGTAATCGTTATTAAAAATCAAGCTCTTCTGATCCACCACCGGTTGGGAGCCTACCAATGGTGGTAATGGAACGTCTTCTTCTGTAGCATGAAAGAAACACTGTAGTACGGACATGGTGGCGTCGTGCATATAAACTGCGCTGAGTTCAAATAAACTTCGTAAAATTGATAAATCCCAACGAATGGCCTCGGAAAAAACGGTGTAATTCTCTCCCGGTGTATATGCTGCCCGGCTGAACGGGTTTACGTCGCTTAAAATAAGATCAAGCAGGTGGTTTTGCCACGCATCCACGTCGGTTTCAAAAGGATTACTGGTCATAGACAGCAAGTGACAGACCTCGCTGTAACTGTGGATTGGGTGGATTGCGCCGGTGGGCGCGGAAAGTGCTTCCAGGTGCCTAGTAACCGCTTTAACTACAGGGTCTTCTAATACATTACGGTAGATGGTCAGGCTGGGTAGTGCTTTAATAGATGAATGGTAATTTGACATGGTTAACCTCTTTTCACTTCACGCTGTAAATTAGGAAAATTACGCCTTTGTTGGGTCAGACTAATACAACATATATAATTATATATAAATATCTGTCAAGAGTTCAAGAAAAAATGCAAAAAGAGCGTAATTGGCCCAAAGTTGAAACCGGTGTGCTACGCCGCCGCCGTTGTCTAGCTGTACCAGTTATACAAAAAAATTAAAGTGGTGATGATGCTAACCAGGCTTATAATAGACAGTGCTATGCTGAGGTGAAACATTTTTTTTAACTGCTCATTTTCATTTTCTAAATGATTAAATTTTTCATTGACCTCTAAGGCTAGTTTTCCTGTTTCAAGCTCAATAATCTGCATGAGGTTGAAAATTTCCGTTTCCAGGGTATTAAATTTTTTTTCCGTTGGCGCAAAAAGCCCTTTCTTAAGAGATTGAGCTAAGGAATGTGTTATTTCTCCAGGGGCGGACTTTTGGTTAATTTCATAAAGCTTGGCCATGTTTACTCTCCCTCGGTGGCCTGGTTAATGGCATCCCTGATAGCGGAAAGAACCAGCAGGGGTATTTCTTCAATTTTTTGTTCCAGCAGGGCAACCCGTTCCTTTAGATCAGCAATTCCCTCCTGGTCCTGTCTTTTTAGGTCCTCCAGCATGTTTAACAGCCGGCCGTTTTCATCTAATACGGGCTGAACAAATTTACCTCTCAAACCGATTAGAATATCCGTGATTATGCCTTGTATTTCGTTATCTTGACCTTTGAACATAACCTGTTCCCCCTTTTTATAATTTTTTCAAGGCCCGGTTAAAGGACTCCAGGAAACTGTATATTTCCTTGGTCTGGTTTTCATTAACTACGCTAGCCAGCTCTTTAATTAAATCGCGTTTGATTTCCTGGCCAGTGCTATCGCTGACTTCCCTAATTATTTTGCGCAACCTTTCGTCCAGTGCTCTGGCGTTTTGCATGGTATATCCCTCCCGGGGTTTATGGTGAAATTCACAGGATGCCGGTGCCGTTTTACTTACTCCGGCTGACTGATGCCGTAGATGTTCTCTTCCAGTTTGTTTATCTCTTTAATATATTGATGGGTAGCTGCCAATGCTGCGGGGGATATATTATAACTTTTCGTTTTTGGCGCATTCATCTTTAAATTATGCTCAATTTGGTTGGCCATTGTATTAATGAATGAGTTTATACGTTCCTCTTGGACACTGATATATTTACTTAATACACTGTGGGCTTGCGATAATTTAAAATTAGCCAGTAAATTATCAATGGTTTTTTGCAGTTCCGTTGTATTTAGAACGTAGATAGTCAGGCTATTTGTATGACCGGCCCATTTACGATGAAAGTCTTTCAACAATAAATTTACGCTATCAGATATGTCCTGGCAGGAGGGCACCGTTACCGCCTTGCGGGACAAACCGAGAAAACCTTTTTTAATTGATTTTTGGCCTTCCCGAAGGCCGAAAAAATCTTCCTGATTGCTGAAGGAGGCTATTTGTGCTTGCCAGTAAGCCATCCTTTGCTTAATTGACACCAGTAGATCCGCGGTTTCACTTTTCAATAAATCCAGATGTTTATCCACTTCTTTATATTCTGGATTTGTCTCTGCTTGAACTGCACGGGGCAGGACTTGTTTAAAAATTTGAATATATTCACGGTATTTATCTGCGCAACGCAATTCCCAAATGCGTTCTTTTAAATGTCCTATAAACCGGGAGAAAATTGTCTTATTACGCCCGGTTAAGGCATCCAGGGCGGAAATAAAATAAATATTGCTTGGGTCCACCGCTCCTCGCGAGGGTTTAACTAAATTTTCCTGCAGGTAATTTTTTACCTTATCTCGTTCCTTGCTGGTCAGGGTATCGGCGAAGTTAACTACGATAAATAATTTGCGGCTCGGTTGTTGCTTGTCTTGCATCGCCCGGCGAAGTATTTCCCAAATACCCATGTCAGGTTGGGTTAGAATATGTTTGCCATTTAAAAAAAAGAGAAAACAATCTGACGACGGCAGGTAGCGGGTAGTTATTTCCCGGTGGTGGTGGTAAACCGAATCCAGTCCCGGTGTATCCACGAACGTGGCCAGGCGCAGCAGTTCCGCCGGGTGCTCTATAACAATGTCCGATACTCTCAGGGCCAGATGAGTGGCTGCTATTTTGTTCAGCGTGGCTCGGCCGGCAGGGCAATCCAGTTCAATTTCCTCTTTTGTCGCGGTTTTAAAATACACGCTAAAATAATCGGCTAATTCACTGGCCATAAAATTTTGGGCCGCTATTTTTTTGAACAGGGATTTCCATGGTCGCTTTTTATTCGGGAAATCTCGCTTAACCCGGGCAAAGGATTTTTTTAACAGCTCTATCTGCTGCAATAGTTCGGCAATGGTGATTTTAGTTAGCCGGCCGTTTTTGCTTTTTTCTATGGCGTATATTTGTGCTATCAGTTCCGGTTCGGTGATCCACTGCTCCAGGGCAGCCAGTTCATGCCGGCAAATGGTGGCCTGCTGACCCTCTATATAATGGGTTGGGATAGTCACCTGCCGGGAATAGTTGATCGTTGCTTTTTTTATATTGCCGTGTTTTAGCAGTGTAATAGCAAATGTGGTCGGGCGGTTTTGAACGGGCAGTATTGTTTCACCCATTAAAGCATTAAAAAATGTGGATTTACCGCTGGAAAATCCCCCAGCGGCGGTTACCAAGTAATTCTCCTTTTTTAATTGACTATGCAGTGACTTCAGTTTCTTAATAGAATCGGTATATAGTATCAGGAGTGGGTCAGCTAAGGCTTGTTCTACTATAGATATAATTTTTTCTCGTGTCGCTGCCGGATCTTGTTGGGGACCGGCGGTTTTGTATACTAATGATACGCCGCCGGGGTCAAATGCCGGGCCAGCCGGTTTTTCCAGTAACGAGGCTATTTGCTGCGATACAGGGGGCAAGGTATTTATCATATTTTGGCCGTGGATAATTAAGCGGGCTTGTTCAATGGCCGGCCAGAGCCGTTCAAGAAATTTGGCATCATCATTTTCGCGTATAGAGGCGGCGAGCATATCAGTTATTTGGACGTCCAGTTTTTTTAGTTTATCGCTAATTTTTTGTAGTTTAAAAATTGCCGCCTGGTTTTCAATAAATAGTTGAAATTTGTGGATATCCTCATGATTCATGGTGTTGATCAGATGTACAGTTACTTCACTACCGCAGATTTGACGTAAATACTGGCGGGATTCCTCTAGTGATGTACCGTCGTGGACACCCAGGTTGCAGTTTATCCAGAAAGAAATGATTCCGGGGGGGTAACTGCTGACCAGTTTTTGTATCTGTTGCCTGTCTGCCTCGTTAAGCCCCCTTTGCTGCAATAGATAAACAATATGTTCCGATGCAGGGAAACGGCTTAGCAATGATGACGGTTCATGTAAGGCATCTAGACCTGGTGTGTCAACAATATGCATTTTGTTTAGCAGATCATGCTTGTACCGTACTTCGACATGGGTGATTTCACCCCCGCGCAGCTCTTTGCGAGTCAAAAGGCGCGCTAGTTCATCTGCCGTTAAAATATGCATCTGCCGGTCGGGATAATATACCCGAGCAAGAAAACGTTCGCCGTAACTGAACCGGACCGGGGCTGGTGTGGTGGGTATTATATCCACGGGTGAAAGGTGCTGCCCTAAAAGGTTATTAATTAGGGTAGATTTGCCGGAATTATAGGTGCCCATGACTACCACGGTAGGCACTTCTTCAGGATTTAGGTGGGTTTGGGTTAAGTTATCAACCTGTGAGAAAAAATTATCAATGCTATGGTTTTGCATAATTACCTCTCCTGATCAATATATCCGGGAAATTGTCTGCAGTAAAGAAATGTCCATGTTTCCTTGTTGGAATATATTATTTAACAGAGGTAATTATGACATATAAAAAACCCGGCTTTTGTACGCCGGGTTGACCAATTTGTTATCAATAGCCAGCTATTTTGTTGAGTTCTTGAAGTACGTTGGCATAAGAATAACGAAAAAAGTCCGCCAGGTCATCTTCAACCCGTTCGGCCGCCGTTTCAATCAGCCGGGCTACCTTGGTTGTATTAATATTAAAACCATGCCGGTAGTACATTTGCAATCGGTACTTGTCGGCCAGCGATTCGGCAGTGGCTTGATAAACCTCAATTACACCTCCAAAACCGGTAATTCTTTTTTTAAGTCCTTGTTCTAAGCAGTTGGTTTGCTTTGGTAGCAGGTCGATAATTTGATTAATTAGTTCATGGTTATTAAAGGCCTGGCGAATAAAACCTCCATAATCACCGCGGTTGCTAATGAGTAATTCTATGCCCATTTCCACAATATTGTGGGCTTTCCACCAGCCCAGCTCGGGGGGTATATGGCAAGCTTCGATGGTTTGCTCTACCAGCGGGCGGCCTTTAGCAAAGCAGTAACCGCGCTCGCAGTCCTGGTATTTTTCATCGCCAAAATAATCAAGACCTTGCGGGGTTATACCGTGGGTGATAATAGCACGGGCAAAATCAGCCAGGACATGGTTTTCTTGCACCACATGCAGCAATTCCGAGCCCAGGCTGTGGGCTATAGCATGTTCCACCTTGGTACTGATAATCAAATCGGGGAATAGACTGCCCATGGTGATAGCGTCAGAGGTATGCCCCAGCACCATTTCGGCAAAAAAGACATGAGTTTGTGGAAAAATGGTAATCTCCCCCCTTAAGCTAAAATGTGCTAATATAGTAATTGTTGTAAAGACTAAATCGTGACTCTACGTTTAGTATATTTATGGAGGCATTGGAGCATGTCAAGGCATAATATTTTTCACGCTTCCTCAATTTTGCTGGTTCTGTTTGTGGCCAGTAAGGTGTTGGGCTTTGTACGGGAGCAGGTGATTGCCGCTCTTCTAGGTACAACGCTGCAGTCCGATGCCTTTGTGGTAGCAGCGACGATTCCTTTTACCTTCTCTACTATTATTGGCGTTTCGGCGGGTAATGCCCTGCTGCCTCTGTACACAGGACGTTTGCAAGATGCCAATCGTGCTTACCTGGCTTCTACAGTGTCATATGTTGTTGGTGCCCTGGTAACGATGTTGACGGTACTTGGGATGGTTTTTACTCCGCAGGTGCTGGATTTGCTCGCTCCCGGCTTTACCGGCGAGTCCAGGCGAATAGCTTTGTTATGCACCCGGGTAATGCTCCCTTCAACTATTTTGCTCACTATGGGTTTTTTAGCCAAGTCTGTGCTTAATGCCCACCGGGAATTTACCGTTCCGGCCATGGCACCGGTGCTACAGAATATAATTTTTATCGCCCTGATTATCCCCTTTGGCAAGTTTATGGGGCCTGGCCTGGCCTGGTGCACTTTGGCCGGGGCGCTGGTATTTTACCTGTACAACCTGTCGGCGATGGGGCGGTTTGGTATTCCCCGTCGTCCGCTGCTGAATATTAGTGACCCCGATGTGAGCAGGGTATTGCTAATGTCTGTAACGGTGATGCTAACTGCTCTAACCAGCCGGGGATTCGTGTTTTTGGATCGCTGGTTTGGCTCTCAGCTAGTCGAAGGGAGCATTGCTGCCCTTAGCTTTGCCAACCGGGTACGTGAACTGCCTTATGGTTTATTTGTCGCTGTAATATCTTCGGTATTGTTTCCGGCTTTAGCAGCGGCTGCCAAACGCCAAGATCTGCAATTGCTATGCGATAGAACTGCCATGGGTCTGCGTCTGGTAGCCCTGGTGACATACCCTTGTACGGCATTGATGCTGGTGTTGACAGTCCCGGTTGTAAGGCTGCTTTTTGAACGGGGTGCCTTTGATGTGACTGCTACCGCTGTAACTGCAACGGCATTAAGTTTTTACGCTTTATCTGTAGCCGCCATGTCGGCAATCTCCGTGCTGACTTATACATATTTAAGCTTGCGTGACGCCTTGTTGCCCTTTTGGGTGGGGCTTGCCGGGCTTATTGTAAATATATTGTTAGACTACCTGCTTGTTGGCCGGATGGGTCATGCCGGCCTGGCTTTGGGCAATACCATAGGATTTTGGGTTACTGCTGTGCTTTTCCTGGTTTTTTTATACCGCCGTTTACCGGGTTTTGATTGGAGGCAGCAGGGTGTCGATCAGTTAAAAATCATTGCTGCTACACTAATCTTTTCCGGCTTATTGTGGTGGGTAGGCGGGGCTGTTGGTCTGTTTAATGCAAATATATCCCTTTTAGGGCAGCTACTTGGTATGGCACTTGCGATTGGTACTGCGGGAATTGCTTATGTGCTGGTCTTGATGTTGTTTAATATTGAAGAAACTGTTGCGATAAGGAAAAGACTTATAAAATAATAAATTAGTATTGTGCCAAACATAATATTATAATATAGTATTTTATAATAAGTACTTTGGAGGATATATAAATTGAAAGAATACTCTAAATACGAGGAACCCGCCAGGGTATTAAAAGCGCTTGCTCATCCCACCCGCCTGTGTATTGTCGCCGGGTTAATGAGTGATAGCTGTAACGTTAACAAAATGAAAGAATGTTTGAACCTGCCGCAATCTACGGTATCACAGCAACTGGCTATATTGCGCAACCAGGGCATTGTGGATGGGGTGCGCCATGGTACCGAAGTTATTTACAAAGTAGCCAATGATAAAGTAAAGGAAATAGTTAAAATTCTTCTAGAAGATGAGGAAATTGTGTTTAAATAAAGAAAGTTATGTGTCTTGATTTCCAAATTGTTTAATGTTTCAAATATTTTTTCTAGCCGGGTGGCAGTTGGGCTGATTTGCGCCGGTATGCCAGACCCGGCTTAAAGCTTTGCCATTTAAATAATTATACTTTTTACCTTGCCAGGTATCCTCTATTTCCAGCAGTCGCTCAAGTTGTTGTTTTATTTTCCACCAACTAGTATCCCAATTACAGAAGAGCACTTCGTTTTGAGGACCTTTGCCTACTAGACGCTGAATGACAATATTCGGGTCCAGGTATTCCAGAAAGGTAATCACACGTCTAACGTATTGTTCCAGTGTTATTAAATCCAACTCACCGCGTTCATACATGTTTCCCAGTTCAGTACCCCGGACAATGTATAGTGAGTGTAGTTTAACATAACGGATACCCAGAGCAGATATAAGTTTGGCATTCTCGATTACATCATGCATATTATCCCACGGTAAATTTAATATTAAGTGAGTACATATTTCAAATTTCCGGCGGTGAATACGCAGCACTGCGTCAATAAATTCCGCCAGGGTATGGCCCCGGTTTATTTTTCGGAGTGTATTGTAGTTAACGGTTTGCAATCCGAGCTCTATATTAATATCTATATTTTTTTCGGCTTGGGCTTTGGATAATATATCCAGGTATTTCTCGCTGATACAATCTGGCCTGGTGGATACAGATATACCCACTATGTTTTCTTCCGCCGCCGCGCAGTTGATGTTGGCAGAAAATTGTGAGGGAGGCAAGTAGGTGTTGGTGAACGCCTGGAAATAGGCAATATATTTATTGGCGTTAAACCTCTGGCGGAAGTACTCTTTATTTTGCCTGAGCTGTTCTGTTACTGACAGAGTATTGGATAATGCGTCAAAGCCGGAGCCTTGTTCATCACAGAAAATACACCCGCCATAGCCCAGGGTGCCATCCCGGTTGGGACAACTGCCGGGTAAATTGACCGGTAGTTTATAGACCTTTTGCCCGAATTTATTGATTAAGTGCCTGGAATATATATTGTACCTGCTGTTATTGGTATGCATAATGTCCACCATATCCATATGCCCTTGTAGTTTACCAAAATTTTATCACATATTGCATAAAACCAAAAGGACTTAAGGTAGGTGTAATTAACAAGGTAACTTTGCTGAAAAATTAATTGATCAGTTTGTGTTCGAACTATTAAAAAAATCGCGGAAATAAAACCGCGATTTTTAATATAAGCATATGCGTTCTCGGGGGCTGGTTTACTCCGTATAAGCGGCGGAAACACTATGATACATGTTGTCACGGCTTATCCCGGTCCAGGTTATCTTAGGCACATTGCCCGACTTCCGCTTGGCCATATATAGCGCTAAATCAAGTACTCGGCAGGAATAACCCCACTCATTATCGTACCACGCAATTACTTTAACCAGACCGCCATCCATCACCATGGTGGAAAGGGCGTCTACGATTGAAGAGTGGGCGTCCCCGTAATAATCTTTAGATACCAATGGCGCGTCACTATAGGCCATGATCCCTTTTAGCTCACCATCGGCAGCCTGGCGCAGCGCAGCGTTAACTTCATCCACTGTTGCGGTTCGCTCCAGCACTGCGACAAAGTCCACTACAGAAACGTTAGGGGTAGGCACCCGCATGGCCAAACCGTTTAGTTTGCCCTTTAGATCGGGGATAACCAGTCCAACGGCTTTGGCGGCACCAGTAGTGGTGGGTATTATGGATACCCCGGCTGCCCGGGCCCGACGTAAATCCTTGTGCGGTAGGTCCAATATTTGCTGATCATTGGTATAGGAGTGTACTGTGGTCATCATGCCGTTTTTAATTTTAAAGTGCTGGTGCAGCACTTTAACAACGGGAGCCAGACAATTAGTGGTGCAAGATGCATTGGAGACAATATTATGCTTTACGGGGTCATAAGCGTCATGGTTTACCCCCATTACTATGGTAGCATCCACATTTTTTCCCGGAGCGCTGATAATTACTTTTCGAGCGCCGGCCCGCAGGTGACTGGCCGCATCTTCGCCATTAGTAAAACGCCCGGTGGATTCAATTACTATGTCAACGTTTAATTCACCCCAGGGTAATGCTCCGGGATCCTTTTCAGCCAGAACTTTTACATTTTTGCCATTTACAGTAAAGCCATCTTGAGCAACTCTCACGTCGGCGTTTAGGACACCGTGGACGGAATCATATTTAAGTAGGTGTGCCAATGTTTTAGCGTCTGTTAAATCATTAACCGCCACTACATCTACTTCGGGATTGTCGAGCGCTGCCCGGAATAGATTGCGTCCGATGCGACCAAAACCGTTAATACCTATTTTGATGGTCATAAATGAAAACCCCTTTCATTGAACAATAAGAAACGGTACATACTGAAAAATAATATTTTGCTTAAAGCAAGTTTTCCCGTCAAGCTAAAAGGTATGAATGTCAATTATAATATTAAATTATATTATTATGTTTTTAAAGACATGATTTAACATTTTATAAGAATATTTAAATGTAAAAGCATATAAATGTTATGTCACAAAATATTATTTCAGTTACAATTTATAGTAATTTGCCAGTATAAAGTGTAAAATATAGCAATAAGTTAAACAAAGTCAAGGAGGAGCATCAATGCAGGATATTAATGTCAATGATGAGATTGCGGTAAAAATATTGGACGATCCTTTTCCCAGACACCTGGGAATTGATATTATCAAGCTTTCACCGGGTTTCGCCAAGGTATCTTTGAAGGTGCAGGAGCACATGACCAATATACTTCGTATTACGCACGGAGGTATAGTTTTTACATTGGCTGATGTGGCCTTGGGCATCGCTAGTAATGCCCGGGGGCAAGCGTCGGTGGCTGTGAGTGTTAACATAAATTTCATTAAACCAAGTAAGCCTGGTGATGTGCTGGTGGCCACCGCTGAAGAGATCCATTCCGGCAGGCGCACAGCAAATTATAGAATAACCATAGAGGATGATCAGGGGAAACTGATTGCTGTAGCACAAGGACTGGTGTTTCAGGAAAACAAATGATAGCCCATACACACCATGCAAGGACATGGAGGCCTGGTTAAAGTCAAAGTTGCCTTTATAACTGCTGCTTATAACATCAGACTAAATTATGAAACATGGTCACCGGTTGCTGCAGCTGCCTAAGTATACTGTTAAGACTTATCAGGCACAATTACCTGTTGCACTACAGTCCTCTCAATGATAACATTATAAATTGAAATAAATAATAAGTTTTTCCGGTGACCATAATGAAGAGGATACACCCCACCCCATCCCGAACAAGGAAGCTAAGCGCTTCAATTTGATGGTATTTGGGCTCGTTTCCTTGGATACCATGTTGTTGCCGGAATTAAATTTTAATAACCCCCTGGTTATGCGTCAGGGGGTTAATGTATAACAAAGAAAAATTACTGTCATTGTATGGCTGTGTGGATATACTTAGCGTCTTGCTGTGCGATTGATATCAAAAGCCTAATTTATATTTACTGTGTAAAGTATACCGTTATCATTGTCATCCAGTTGTCCAAAATAAACGGCGCGCCCGTCTTTGCTCCACATAAAATAACCTGGGGGTCCGTAACCGGTAAGTTCCTTTTTACAAATAACGGTCCTGCTCACCAGATCAAATACCTGGGCGCTCAATCGGCCGTCTTTGGCAGAGGTTATTAGCATGGCGAATTTGCCATCCGGGCTGATACTGCTTTCAACAGTGTTTTCTTGTACAGGCAGGGGATCTATTTTTTCTTCGCCAATTTTGAGCAGCCCGACTGAAGTTTTAGATCCCCCTCCCCATACCGACATTAATATGTTACGGTTATTACTGGTTGTACCACCATATAAAATAAATTGGCCGTCATCCAAACTGGTTACCGGTGTAATATTACCATCCATATCTGCCAGCATCAGATCCGAGCGGTAACCGTTTTCCCTGTACTCTTGTTCACCTGATTTAGATTTATTGGCGTGTACAATAAAAAGTAGGCCACTATCAAGCCAGTCAACAGGACTAGAAAGGAATTTGGGGATATCATGAAACTCATATGCGGTCTTTTCCCCGCTCTCTACGTTATAAATAAAGTAATCTGATGACCATTCCCACACGAACATATACATAAATTTACCAGAATTCGGGGACCACAACCCGAGGGCCAGGGATGAGTTACCCTGGGACGGGTTTTGAACCACGGAAGTAACTAAGCCGGTGTCCACGTCAAGAATATGTAATCCTTGCTCATTGGTATACGCAAGCTTAGTGGCATCCGGAGAAAGCATCCCGGACCAGGCGCTGCCCATGGCTTTAATTTCACCGGTTTTGGGATTCCAGAGGGTTAAGTTGTTGCCGGCCATACCAAATAGCGAACCATCCGGCGTGACTGTACTGGGAACGAAGTATTTTAGTGTATTCATTTCAGTTATCTCGGCAGTATGTGCCTTATTAAGCGGAGTACTGGCTTTTGGTGGGCTACTTGTATTGTTGGGGTTCTTTATAGCACATCCGGAAGTAAACAATAAGATAACCATTAAAACAAGCAGGAACTTTTTCAATGCTTTCACCTTCATTTTTTTGTATTTATAATGTTAGTGATTATAGACTAAGATGAAAGTGAAAATGTTCCCGGCCTATGGTTTTTTTATTAAAGATATTACTTGTTATACACCACTTAATCACGGAGGAAATCAATAATCATATTCCAGGCAGCCGGGTCAAAGTACCAATCACCGTGCCCGGATTCAAGGAGTTCGTAGCGTACGTTCGGAATTTGGCCGGCCAAAGCCCGTGTTATGTCCGGTGGGCAACTGCCATCGTAACGACCGCCGAAAACGAGGGTAGGAACCTTAATCTGTGGCAGGCGGCCAAAAGTATCGTGCTTTAATACTGCATTCACCTGGTTGTTATATCCCCGGATAAGTGACGGGTTTGCATACAATGCTTCTTTGGTGGCCTTTAACTGTTCCTCAAAACTTCTAACCATTTCCGGGTTTGCGGCTGCCCATGCTTCGTCTTTCCTGAGATCTGACAATTTAAGCTTTTCTGAAGTAGGCAAATCGAACATTTTATCTATAACTCGAGGGCCTGAATTTGAACCGCCACCATTGGTAACAGCCAGAACAAGCCGATCCACTAGCAAGGGATGACGTAAAGCCAGTTCTTGAGCTACCATCCCGCCCATTGAGACGCCAAGTACATGGCAGCGGTCCCAGCCAGCTGCTTCCGCCAAACCAGCGGCGTCATCGGCAAGGTTGGCAATACTGCAGGAAACGGTTGGGCTGTCTGATTCTCCGAGCCCGCGGGGATCAAAAGCAAGCACGGTAAAATACTGCGGGAATGGAGAGTTGAAGATACCTATTGGGTTCTTTAAGTCGGCACCTATGCCGTGGATAAAGAGGGTGCGTGGTCCTGTGCCACGAATTTCATAATGAAGGTTAATACCATTAATATTGGCAAAAGGCATAATTTTATCATTCCTTTTATATTATTTTTTACTTGGTTTATTTTGCTAAATAAGCTATTTTACTACTGGCATCAAAAATATTTAATTAGTTAATTTAGATGTTCCATAGGTAATTAACTCCTTTCATTAAAAAGCTACAAACCGTGTAGTAAACACTTTGCTCTTAAAGCTAAAACAAACAAAGTGACTATAATAGTATCCTCAGTCACCAACAACCCTGAAGAAAAGGCTGCCCTAAAAACAGCCTAAAGTTTACATTTATAAATCTGACTGATATAATTATTATAAAGACCTGGTGACTAAATGTCAATGAGTAGTCATCAAATTTTAAAGGAGTTTAGGTATGGCTAAGTTTACCGAAAGCGAAAAGGAACAAATATATCAATGCCTATTGGAAAAAGGCAAAGAACTTTTTACTCAATATGGCCTGGCCAAAACCAGCATTGATGATTTAGTGCAAGCATGTGGTATTGCTAAAGGTTCTTTTTATAAGTTCTTTAGTTCAAAAGAGGAACTTTTTTACGTTATATTAAATAAACAGGAAGAGATCACAAACCGGTTAATCGGCGAACATCTTAAGGAGAATCTCCCTCCCAAGAAGTTTATTTCTTCTTTCTTTCACCTTGCTTTTGATTTGGCCGATGAAAACCCTCTTTTGCAACAGTGGTTTCAAAATGGTGAACGTGAACGGATAATACGCAAATTACCCAAGCATCTTATCAAGGATTACTCACAAGATAATGTAAAAAAGGGAATACCTTTTGTACAGGCTTTAATTCAGTGTGGGGTGCTAAGAAAACAGGACCCCGAAGTAATTAATGGAATCCTGCATGCCATTATGCTGCTTCGATTGCATAAGGAAGAGTTGGGTATAGGTTTATTTCCACAAATTATGGACGAAATTATTGATTATATTGCGGAAGGCTTAACTAAGCCTGATTAGATTCCTGGACTAAAACCCAGAGATGCGCCATCTTTCAATCAATATTAAAGATGTTTTTTTGTTTGTTATTATAGATTATCAAAAATTTACAGCTATGATCACCCTGAGATACCAGACAATACTCATCAACAGTGAAGATATGTTTGTTAAATTTTAAACAACAGCCCCTGGTTTTGTGCCTGGGGTTTTATTGTTTAAAATTAAGCCAAGATAATGCAGGAATGCGATGGGGAAAAATTGAAATTTAATGGAGAAGTATTGTCTGGACTTCTCATTGCATTAAGCAATAAAAGGATTTATCGTTGAAAACACCAACATTTCGGATGTCTTTTGCAAAATGAAGTTTTGTAAATTATATTTATATACTTACTGATATTGTAAATTTAAATAGGAAGGAAGGGACCAATATGGAATATCAAAATTTATTGCTTGAAAGAGACGGTAATATTGCAGTAATTACCTTAAACCGTCCGGAAGTGCGCAATGCCTTGAACCCCCCCATGTGGGAAGAGATACGCTATGCTATACGGGATTGCTGTCTTGATAATGATGTGCGAGTGGTTATTATCACCGGTGCAGGTGGTATAGCATTTGCATCCGGTGCGGATATCCGTATCCTAAAAGATTTCGATACTCGAGAAGTATTAGAATTTGAAGTCTTAATACAGGGATCGCTAAATGATGTGGAAAACCTGGATAAGCCTGTTATCGCTGCTATTGACGGCTTTGCCCTGGGTGGCGGATGTGAACTGGCTCTGGCCTGTGATATTAGAATTGCCACCAGTCGTTCCAAACTAGGTTTTCCGGAAGTAAACTTGGGTCTTATACCAGGGGCGGGTGGTACTCAGAGACTGCAAAGATTAGTGGGTATTGGCAAGGCCAAGGAATTGATTTTTACCAGCGATGTTATCAGTGCTCAGGAAGCCAAAGAAGTTGGCATGTTAAATAAAGTAGTGGAGAGAACTGAAGATTTGCTGCCGGCCGCCAAAGAAATGGCCCAAAAAATAATGGCCAAAGGTCCGATGGCAATCAGTTTGGCTAAAGCAACCATCAACATGGGTGCTAACACCGATATTAATTCGGGGCTGTTAATAGAAAAATTCGCTTCGACAATTGCCTTTTCCACCGAGGATCGCTTTGAAGGTACTTCGGCCTTTATAGAAAAACGCAAACCTAATTTTCAAGGTAAATAAGTAAAATAAATAACATGTGCGTATTTTTCGACATTTCTAAAGATTTAAGACGTATTTAAGGAGGTTTTTAAAATGGGTATTTACCAGTTCGAGGGCAAAAAACCGTCTATCGGTAAGGGTACTTTTGTACATCCTGATGCTACTATTATTGGTGATGTAATCATTGGTGAGGGTTGTTATATCGGTGCCGGGGCATGCATCAGGGGTGATTGGGGTGCCATTGAGATTGGTTCCGGTTCTAATATTCAAGAAAACGCCGTTATTCACGTTTTCCCTGATGAAAAGGCTTTGCTTGGGCCCAGGAGTCACATTGGGCATGGTGCTATATTACATACACCCACTCTTGGGGAACATGTTTTGGTAGGTATGGGGGCAATCATTATGGACTATGCTAATATTGGTGATGGTTGTTGTATAGGTGCTGGAGCGTTGGTTGTTGAGAAAACAGTTATTCCCCCCTTTAAGCTGGTCCTTGGGGCGCCGGCTAAAGCTGTCGCTGATATAAATGATGCAAAACGACAAGCCCTTGATGGCTCCACTGCCTATTATTTGGCACTGCCACCACGTTGTCACCAGGGTTTGGTACGGGTGTCCTTGGAAGAGTGCCAGGTTGATTAGAGGCTTATTCGGCTAAGGTATTAATAAAGGTAGACGAGGTATTGTTTTAGCGAATAAAAGGTTAAGCTACAGTTCAAGTGCTCCTTAAATGGAGCTTTTTTCTTGCTTATTTACTCAATTGGAATAACTTGATAGATTATAATATATTTATAGTAATAGGAGAGTACATTTTGGTATATAGAGAGACCCCCAAACACATACCTGTTTGCCTAATATAAAAAAAATGTGATAAAATAACACGTGCGTGTACTTAGGCTATGAATGGGGGTCAAATAGTGCTGATTGGCGACCTAGCCAAAAAAATTGAGACTTGGCTGCAGGAACAAGTTAAAGATAAAAGAGTCAGAGGTTTTGTTGTCGGGTTGAGCGGTGGTATTGATTCAGCGGTCACGGCGGCATTATGCCGGAATGTTTGTCCGAATACTACTTTAGGTGTGATTATGCCCTGTTATAGTAATCCCGAAGATGCAGAGCATGCTGAGTTGCTGGCTAAATCAATAGGCATTGAATATATAACGGTACAACTGGACAAACCATTTGCAGAAATGGTCAAATTGCTTACTGGTGCAGATTATGACCCGGGGAAAAAAGAGTTGGCTACTGTTAATATTAAGCCCCGTCTTAGGATGACAACACTTTATTATTATGCAACTAAAAGGGAAAGCCTGGTGGTGGGCACCGGCAATCGCAGTGAGCTCACAGTGGGCTACTTTACCAAACACGGAGATGGCGGTGTAGATTTGCTGCCTATTGGCAATATGGTCAAAAAACAGGTTATTGAAATGGCCAAGTACCTGGAAATTCCCACTGCTATTATTGATAAGCCACCTTCCGCCGGTTTGTGGGAGGGGCAAACTGATGAAAAAGAAATGGGCATCACTTACGAAGAGTTAGATCGATATATTTTGACCGGACAGGCTGATGACAGGGTGAAAAAAATAGTTGATGACCTGGCCATGAAGAGTATGCATAAAAAGCAACTGCCGGCCATGCCTCCGCTATAATAGACATTTTCCGGACATGTATTTAAAAGGAGATGAATTAGATGTCAGGACATTCTAAATGGTCAACTATAAAAAGAAAAAAAGCCAAAGTTGATTCGGCGCGGGGAAAAGTTTTCACCAGAATAGCTAAAGAAATAATTGCAGCAGCCAGGCAAGGCGGCGGAGATCCTGAAGCTAATTTACGGTTAAAAAACGCTATTGCTAAGGCAAAGGAGGTAAACATACCTAATGATAACATCCAGCGGGCTATTAAGCGTGGCACTGGCGAACTAGGCGGTGCCAATTTTGAAGAATTAACCTATGAAGGTTACGGCCCCGGGGGAGTGGCCGTTATGTTGGATATTCTGACGGATAACCGAAATCGTACCGCCGGTGAATTAAGGCATTTGTTCTCTAAATATGGCGGCAACTTAGGTGAAACCGGCTGTGTTTCCTGGATGTTTGATACCCGCGGGGTACTGATCGTTGAAAAGGCCGATCTGAAAGTGGATAGTGATGAATTTTTGCTTACTGCTCTTGATGCCGGGGCGTTAGATGTCAAGGAGGAAGACGACACCTTTGAAATAATCACTGAGCCGGATGTTTTAGAACAGGTGACTGAAACACTGGCGGTGGAAGGGATAAAAGTAAGCGATTCTGAAGTAACCAAGATACCCCAAACTACAGTGATGCTTACCGACAGCCAACAGGAGCAAATGCTTAAGCTAATGGATATACTGGAGGATCATGATGATGTGCAGGAGGTTTTTGCAAATTTTGATATAGTTGACGAAGAATAGGTTGCTGTTATAGCAACCTATGTTATTTTTTGTATAAATGTGGCAATAATCCTTTTAGTAAGATATAGCAAAGTATAACATAAAACAGTTTAGACATTGAATTATCTCAGAGCTATTAATACTTTACGAAGGAGTATTACCGTGCTAAAGAAATTATTGGGTATTCTATCAGCAGCTGTGGCGGTGTTTTTGGTTGCTATAGCCGTGTATTTTACTTTAAACTCAGTTAGTAACCCGGCCATGAAGCCCATGTTTATCGGTGATAAGGTAGAACCATTAATCAAGTCTACTACTATTGTGCGCCAGGAGAATAAATATACAGCTTGCGGTGATGTGGAGGTATATTACCAGGGTCCGGCCAAGCGTGATTTAATCGGTTTGGATGAAAACCGGCTGCGGATGAAGTATACCCGACAGGATGGATGGTCTGTTGTCGTTCAGGGAGACGAAGTGGTTATTACAAGACAGATAGAAGGTTTGTGCGGTATGCATAGAGAATACAGGCATTTAGGTATTAATGATGGTCAGTTGGCTGTTTACCAGGGACCGCTGGGCCATGATGAAATATTATTGCGAAAAGAGACAAACATAAATATTAACCTATTGCCGGAATCGTTTATGGACAAGCTAAAAAAGGCCAATAGCTTTGCTAATTTGAGTGCTGATGAAAAGCTTGATCTCCAAAACACCTTGGAATTCACCGATGAGCAATCACTTAACGTTTTGCTGGAAAATTTTGATGAATATGGTGATTCCTAAATGGAACAAATGTTGTGATAAACTTGTCATTGTGTTACTATTTTACTAAACATAAAGATGTGGAGTGATTTAATGCGTGTTTTGGGGGTAGACCCCGGAATCGCCATTACCGGCTATGGTATTTTAGACTTTGCAGGTAACAGCTTTAGCCCTGTGGACTACGGTTGTATACGGAGTGCGGCGGACATACCGCCGCATTTGAGGCTGAATAAATTATACAACGAATTAAAAGACTTAATAGTTAAATATCGTCCCCAATGTTTGGCTGTGGAAGAGTTGTTCTTTAATCGTAACGTGCGAACCGCTATGTCTGTTGGCCAGGCCCGGGGGGTAATTATACTGGCGGCTGCCCAGTCGGAATTGGCGGTTTATGAATACACGCCTTTGCAAGTGAAACAGGCTGTGGTGGGTCGTGGCCGGGCTGGCAAACAACAGGTACAGTATATGATCAAGATTATATTGAAATTACCTGTTGTTCCCCAACCCGATGATGTGGCGGACGCGTTGGCTGTGGCCGTCTGTCATGTCAATAACCATAGTGGTTTATTTATGATATAGAACATAATTATTAATGCATAACAGCATATATAAGGTGGGCGACACTGTAATGATTGCGTTTTTAAGGGGCGCTGTGGCTAGAGTGGAAGCCGAAGCAGTAGTACTTGATGTGCACGGTGTGGGCTATAAGGTTAACGTGACTGCCGCATGTGCCGCTAATCTGTCGGGTATGGTTAATCAAGAAGTATCTTTACATACGCATTTGATCGTCCGGGAAGATGACCTGCAGTTGTATGGTTTCTTTAGCACCGACGAAATAAATGTTTTTTTATTGTTGTTAGGTGTGAACGGCGTAGGTCCGCGGGCTGCTTTAGCTGTTTTGTCCCATTTAACGCCGCAGGGAATGGCCCGGGCTGTAACGCTGGAGGATATATCTGCACTTACCAGAGTACCGGGGGTGGGCAAAAAGATTGCCCAGCGGATAGTTCTAGAATTAAAGGATAAATTTAAAAAGTTAACTATTAAACTTACGGAAACGCCGGCGATACCGGGTGAAGCAGCGGCAGCAGACCCATTAGATGATGCCCTGGCCGGTCTTTTAGCACTGGGCTATAGTACCGGCGAAGCCCGAGATGCTGTGCAACGCACGATGGACTCAGCGTTGGGTAAAACAGCCGGTGTGGCGGAAATTATTAAGATGGCTTTGCGTATTTTAGATAAATCCAAGTAATACAATAGCATATTTTGATTAAAACATGGTATAAGTTATGGAAACAAAAGGAGGGTGGGCTTTTTAATGCCCGGGGTATTGTATGGGGGATCTAAATCAAGAAAGAATAATAACGGCGGCCATTAGGGAAGAGGACGCGGAGATCGAGGTAAGCCTGCGGCCGCGCAAGTTAAGCGAATATATTGGCCAGGATAAGGTTAAAGAGACTATCGGTATATTTATTCAAGCCGCCTTGCAGCGTGGCGAAACGCTGGACCATGTGCTTTTATTCGGACCGCCCGGTTTGGGTAAAACTACGCTGGCTAATATCATATCCAATGAGCTGGGAGTAAACCTTCGTACCACCTCCGGGCCGGCTATTGAACGTCCCGGGGATTTGGCGGCTATATTAACCAACCTGCAGCAGGGCGATGTGTTGTTCATCGATGAGGTGCACCGGCTCAGCCGTACGGTGGAAGAAATATTGTACCCTGCTATGGAGGACTTTTCGCTGGATATTATCATTGGCAAAGGTCCCGGGGCCCGTTCTATAAGAATTGATTTGCCCCACTTTACATTGATTGGCGCCACCACCAGGGCGGGTTTAATGACCTCACCCCTGCGGGACCGGTTTGGTGTGATTAGCAGGCTTGACTATTATCGTATCACTGACCTGGTTACGATTATTACCCGTGCCGCTAGAATTTTAAACGTAGTTATCGATAACGGCGGTGCCGGGGAAATCGCCCGCCGGTCCCGGGGTACTCCCCGTATTGCTAATCGCCTCTTGAAACGGGTACGCGATTATGCCCAGGTAAAGGCCGATGGGGCAATTACCCAAGTGGTGGCTACCGAGGCGCTGGAGTTTTTTGAAGTGGATCCGTTGGGACTGGATCAGGCCGATCGCAGGGTATTAATGGCGGTGATAACCAAGTTTGCCGGCGGTCCTGTTGGGGTGGAAACCATTGCAGCGGCCACCGGCGAGGAGGCGGACACCGTAGAGGATGTTTATGAGCCCTATTTGCTGCAATTGGGTCTACTGGCCCGCACCCCACGTGGCCGGGTGGCCACCCCCGCAGCTTACAAGCATCTGGGGGTGGAAATACCCGGGCCTAAACAGCCCACGTTATGGTAGTAAAGGAGAATCATCATGAAAATTTTATTGCATACCTGTTGTGGCCCCTGTACCATTTACCCTCTGAAAAAACTAAGATCCGATAACCATGAGGTGTGCGGTTATTTTAATAATCCCAATATTCATCCCTATACCGAGTGGCAGAAAAGAAAAGAAACCCTGCTGGATTATGCCCGGGATAACGATTTAAAGGTAATTGTTAACGAGGATTATGATTTGGAAGGCTACCTGCGTGAGGTTGTGCACCGGGAAAGTGTGCGCTGCCGGTATTGCTACACCATGCGCTTGCGGCAGGCGGCCAGAGTAGCGCGGCGCGGTAAATTCGATGCTTTCAGTACCACTTTACTGGTCAGCCCATTTCAAAAACATGACTTAATTGCCGAAATCGGCAGTGCTATGGGTGAAGAAGCGGGGGTTCGCTTTTATTACGATGATTTCAGACCTGGTTACCGGGAGGCTACGGAAATGTCCCGTTCGCTCAACATGTATAGGCAGCAGTATTGCGGTTGTATATACAGTGAAAGGGACCGCTATGACAAGCAATATAAAAATAAAGCTAAAAGAGCCGGGGGCGGGGAACCATAATGAACCTGACAGATTTGGGTAAAATAATATTAATTATAGGTTTATTTATGGTGGTTGCCGGTGGTCTTGTGATGGTGATGGGTAGAATACCCGGACTTGGAAGGTTGCCCGGGGATATATTCGTGCAAAGGGGCAATTTTACTTTTTATTTCCCTGTGGTCACAATGATTATTGTCAGTATTGTGTTAACCCTACTGTTAAACTTGCTATTTAGAAGGTAAGCATGGCCTTATTGTTTATTATTTATAATATTTACTATTTAACGATGAATATTGTGAGATTCGGCAGGATAAATTTCATTTATGTCGAACTTTCCACGATATGGTTATGCGGGGGAGGTTCTTTTTTTATGACGGTGGGTAATAAACAATGTTGTCCCGGTTTAGGGATTATAGCTGTATTATTGCTGCTTGTTTTATTGCCGTGCGGTCCGGCCTGGTGTGACGTGCAGGTGGTTCCCAATAATGTGCGGGTGGGACTTATGCAAAACATGTCGCAGGTGTCTTTTGTTTTGCAAGGTGATTATAAGTTAATAAATGATTATACAGATCAGGTGATTGCCGGGGATGGAGAAGGAAGCTGGGTGGTGGAATATGCCGGCGGTTTATGCCAGGTATTAAGAGGTGGTGAATATGTGGGATTATACAATGGGCCCATTAAAGTCGAAAGCCTTAATGCCGGTGTAAGGGCTATTTTATCCGGCGATATTACGCTGCTGCAGCAGGATTCCCTTGACGGCCTGGCGGTACAGGGGGCTGGTGGTGATATTAATTACCTGAATACAGATCAGGCAAGCTGTGCTGTTATTGATCAAAATGGCCAGGTTAAGCAGTTACCCCGGGGGGGATTAAATATTATCGGTCTGAAAGAGGGCGGGCAGGTAAAACATTACCGGGGAAATTTAGAGATCAGACCCGGTGAAAAAGGCCTGACAGTGATCAACGAATTACCTATTGAACAGTACCTGTATAGTGTAGTCCCTGCGGAGATGCCTGCGTCATTTCCTACGGAAGCGCTGAAGGCCCAGGCGGTTGCGGCACGCAGTTATTTAATTGCCCAACTGGGCAGTTATGCAAATTTAGGCTTTGATGTGCTGGACAACCAGTCCGACCAGGTGTACCAGGGGTATGATGGAGAAAACCCGGCGACCAGCATGGTTGTTGATGCCACCAATGGTATGGTGCTGGCCAGTCATGGCCAGCCCGTTGCGGCGTTTTTCCATTCTTCCAGCGGTGGTTGCACCGAAAACAGCGAAGATGTCTGGAATGATAAACTGGATTTTATCCGAACCAAGGAAGACCCCTACGATAACAATAGCAAGCATTATAACTGGTCGGTTACTTACTCCGCTAGTGAACTAGTTACATTAATTAACCAGCAATTGAAAAGATATATAAATAGCAGTGAGTTTATTGAGTTAGCCGTTTTAACAGACTTAAAGGAACTGGAATGGTGTGCTTCCGGCTATAGAGTTAAAAAGTTATTGATAAAGGGCTTTGATGCTGAGGGCAACCAGCGAGCGTATACAGTGGTCAATGCCGATCGGGTGCGCATTGTTCTCGGACTACAGAGCGCTTTATTTACAATGCAAAAGCAAACCGACCCCCAAGGACAAGGGATTATTAGTGTTACATTTAGCGGCAGCGGTTTGGGGCACGGGCTGGGCATGTCACAGTATGGCGCGGCCGGTATGGCTGGCCAAGGTTATAGTTTCCAGGATATTTTGCAATACTATTATACAGGCGTTGAGCTAATTAAATATTAAGGGGTACTGCATGAGGGTAGCCGACTTTGAATATTATTTGCCCGAAGATTTGATTGCCCAGGAGCCTTCGCTTGTGCGGGATGAATCCAGGCTGATGGTGCTGCATAAAAATGGCGGAGCGCCTGAACACAGGCTATTTAAAGATATTATTGAATATATTAAGCCGCAGGATGTGCTGGTAATCAATGACACAAAGGTAATTCCTGCGCGTCTATGGGGTAAAAAAGATGGTACGGGGACAACCATAGAAGTTTTATTGTTAACCCGCCGGAGTGAATATACCTGGGAAACGCTGGTGCGCCCGGGGCGGCGTGTCCCGCCTGGAACCACTATTATATTCAGCAATGAATTGACCGGTATTGTTGAGGCTGTGGTCGATGAAGGATGCCGCCTAATCAAATTTCAGTACCGGGGTTTGTTTGAACAGGTATTGGATAAATTGGGAGTCATGCCCCTGCCACCATATATTAGGAAACAACCTAATGATCCCGGCCGCTATCAGACGGTATATGCCCGGGATCCCGGCTCAGCGGCCGCGCCCACAGCGGGGCTGCATTTTACGCCGGAGCTGCTGCAAAAAATAAGGGACCGGGGTACACCCATTGTCCCCGTGCTGTTGCACGTTGGATTGGGCACCTTTAGGCCGGTTAAAGTGGACGAGGTAACCAGTCACCGGATGCATGCCGAGTATTATTCCGTACCAACGGAAACGGTACGGGTGATTAACGAAACCAAGGCCCGGGGCGGCCGGGTAATTGCGGTGGGTACCACCACCACCCGGTGCCTGGAAACAGCGGCTCTGGGAAATGGTATGGTGCAGCCGGGGGCGGGGTGGACCGAAATATTTATTTATCCCGGCTATAATTTTCAGGTGGTGGATTCCCTGGTGACTAATTTTCATTTGCCTCGCAGCACATTGCTGATGATGGTGAGTGCGCTGGTTGGCCGGGAGCGGCTGTTGGATGCTTATGCTCTGGCAGTGCAGATGCGCTACCGGTTTTTTAGCTTTGGCGATGCTATGTTGATAATATGATCTGCTAAGGAGCGTTATATGGCTATTGGTTTTACAATTACCAAAGAAGATGGCTTAAGCAGTGCCAGGCTGGGCATGCTGCATACTCCCCACGGCACGGTGCAGACGCCTATTTTTATGCCGGTGGGGACCCAGGCTACCGTGAAAACCATGACCCCCGACGAGGTGCGCGACTGTGGCGGGGAGTTGGTACTCAGTAACACCTATCACCTGTACTTGCGTCCGGGCCACGAGCTGGTGGCCGAGGCCGGTGGGTTGCACAAATTTATGCGTTGGGACGGTCCTATTCTAACGGACAGCGGTGGTTTCCAGGTTTTTAGCCTGGGTCCTTTGCGTAAAATAACTGACCAGGGAGTAACTTTTCGTAGTCATATCGACGGCTCGGAGCATTTCTTAAGCCCGGAAAGGTCCATGGAAATACAGATGGCTTTGGGTGCGGATGTGGTCATGGCCTTTGACGAGTGTATTCCTTATCCTTGCAGCTATGAACAGGCACGGGTTGCCATGGAACGTACAACCAGCTGGGCACAGCGCTGCCGCGCGCGCCATGACCGGGAGGGTCAGGCGCTGTTCGGTATTATTCAGGGAGGCATGTACCGCGACCTGCGCTTGCAAAGCGCTGCGAAGATAGCCTCTCTTGATTTTCCCGGGCACGGTATTGGGGGTCTGAGCGTGGGTGAACCGAAACCGATGATGTACGAAGTTTTGGATTATCTGGTGCCGGCCATGCCCCAGAACAAGCCCCGTTATTTAATGGGGGTTGGATCTCCGGACTGTTTACTGGAGGGAGTATACCGGGGAATAGATATGTTTGACTGTGTGTTGCCCACCCGGATTGCTCGCAACGGCACGGTTTTCACCCGGGAGGGCAAACTTGTGGTGCGCAATGCCGAGTATGCCCGGGATTTCAGGCCGCTCGATCCCGAATGTGACTGTTACACCTGCCGCAACTTTTCCCGAGCTTATATCAGGCACTTAATAAAAGCTAATGAGGTACTGGGTATTAGGCTCACCACATTACATAATTTGCGTTTTGTGCTGCGGCTGATGGAAAATATCCGGGCGGCCATCGCCGGTAATTATTTTGTGGAATATAAGGATGATTTTTTACGGCGGTTTAAACTGGGTTAGGTATATCATTATACATTAATTTACATGATGAAAATAAAAAAGGGAAATTAATAATAATAAAGAATAAGTATATGTTTTGATTTATAACTTGGAAAGGGGGGGAGAACAGAGTGAATGAAACCACTATAAGCATTTTATATATGGTCGGTTTATTTGCGGTACTCTGGTTTATTATGATCAGACCCCAGCAGCAGCGCCAAAAGAAACATGCGCAAATGGTGGCCGGTCTTAAGGTAAATGATCATATTATTACGGCCGGTGGCATTTACGGCACTATCATCAAGGTTAAGGAAGATACCTTTATATTGAGAATAGCTGAAAACGTGCGTATCGAAATCTTGAAGAGTGCAGTGGCACAAGCTATTTCAAGCGGTGAAAATGACAAGGATTGATTCTTGTGAGAGTAGACCCGGTCTACTCTTTTTATTGATCTTATTTGCAGCATGGGAGGCATTTGTATTTGGTAATCCTTGATGATATTAAAAGGAACCCTGTATTGGACAGTTTTATCCGCAAGGGTAACGAATTTCTGGGTACCATGGGTTTTACAGAACATAGCTACCGACATGTCAACCTGGTATCCAGCATTTCCAAAAATATACTGGACAAGCTGGGCTATAGTAAGCGGGAGGCCGAACTGGCTTCTATTGCAGGCTACCTGCATGATCTGGGTAATGTAGTGAGCCGGAATGAGCACGGCATCTCCGGTGCTACTATTTGTTGCCCCATACTTCTGCAAATGGGTATGGATCCTGATGAGGTGGCCACCGTTATATCAGCCATTGCCAATCATGAGGAGCAGTACGGACAGCCCGTAAGCGCAGTGGCGGCGGCCCTGATACTGGCGGACAAGTCCGACGTGCATCGCTCCCGAGTTCGCAACCTGGAATTTGCCACTTTTGATATCCATGACCGGGTTAATTATGCTGTGGAAAACTCACTTGTTTGGGTGGACGAAAAGAAGCGAACAATTACCATGGAGTTAACCATCAATATAAAGATAACACCTGTGATGGAGTATTTCGAAATATTTTTAACCAGAATGATATTATGCAGAAGGGCGGCGGTATTTTTAAATTGTGTTTTTGAGCTGATAGTGAACGGAGCCAAGTTACTGTGATTGAGCTAAGGGGGAGAGACAAAATGAGATGGAGTAAGCTATTGTCCATAGCCGCCGTTATGCTGGCCATAGTAGTCCTGGGCATAACAGCAGCGGTGCCGTTGCCAATGTTCAAGAATATTTCATGGCTGCCCTGGGGCAATCAAACTATTCTCGGCCTTGACTTGCAGGGCGGTGTGCACGTGGTGTTGGAAGCCAAGGATACGCCTACTTCCAAAGTCAATGAGGAAACAATGAAAAGGGCTCAAGCTGTGTTGGAAAGAAGGATTAACGAAACCGGGGTATCCGAGCCTATTATCCAGCGCCAGGGTGAACGAAGAATAATTGTGGAGCTGGCGGGAATAAATGACCCCGAACAAGCTGTCATGGATTTAATAAAGCCTGCTTACCTGGAATTTAAAAATGAGCTGGGCCAGACTATTATAACGGGTGCCGATTTGAAGAACGCCCTAGAGTCTCGGGACCCCGGCTCCGGTCAGGTAGAGGTGGATCTTACTTTTACCAAAGAGGGCACCAGTAAATTTGCCCAGGCTACGGCTGCCAACGTAGGTAAGAACATCGGTATTTACCTGGACAACAAACTGCTGCAGAACCCGGTGGTGCAGGAGCCCATTACCAACGGCCAGGCTAGAATTACAGGTTATGAAGATTTGGATGAAGCGCACACCATTGCCATTCTGCTGCGCTCCGGCGCATTGCCTGTTCAGCTTGATGTCATGGAGAAGCGGACCGTGGGCCCACAGTTGGGCCAGGATTCCCTGAATAGATCTATTAATGCCGGCATTGTCGGTATTGTGGCTATTTTAGTTTTTATGCTTATATATTACCGCATTCCTGGACTAATCGCCGATTTAGCACTGATTTTTTATGCACTGGTTGTGCTGGCCATATTTATTGGCATTCATGCTACCATGACGTTGCCCGGAATTGCCGGTTTTCTGCTGTCCCTGGGTATTGCCGTGGACGCCAACGTGATAATTTTCGAGCGGGTTAAGGAAGAACTGCGTACCGGTAAAAGCATTCGTTCCGCCATTGACTCCGGATTTAAGCGGGGCTTTGTGGCCGTGTTCGATGCTAACGTCACTACGCTGATAGCTGCATTTGTGTTGTATTTTTTCGGGTCCAGTATGATCCGCGGATTTGCGGTGACGCTAAGCATTGGTATTTTGGTCAGTATGTTCACAGCCATCACTTTAACCAGATGGTTCTTGCACCTGACCGCTGCTGCCAATGTGGTTAAAGATCCTCGCTATTATGGCGCTTAAGGGGGGCGGGACAAATGTTTAACTTTATACAACATAGAAAGATTTGGTACATCATTTCGCTGTTTGTTATATTGCCGGGCCTGTTCTCCATGGTGACCCGTGGTTTTAACCTGGGCATTGATTTCATCGGTGGTAATCTTGTGGAAGTTCAGTTGGAGCAGGGCGTTAAGATTGAGCAAGTGCGCGGTGTTGTGGAGGGGTTGGGCTACGCAGCTTCCAAAAATGTTCAGGAAAGCGGTACCAGAACTTATTTAATTAGAACCCGGGAGCTTACTGAAGAAGAAAGCGCTACCCTGATTTCAACCATGAAGCAAAAAGTGGGAGATGTTCAACTTATGCGCAACGACCGGGTAGGACCGGTGATTGGTAGAGAAATAACCATTAATGCCATATTGGCCTTGCTGATTGCAGCGGCGCTTATGCTGGTGTATATATCCTTTCGCTTTGAATTTAAACAAGGCCTGGCGGCAATTACCGCGATATTGCATGACGTGCTGGTGGTTTTGGGTATATTCTCCATATTCCAGATTGAAGTGGATAGCTCCTTCGTGGCGGCCATATTAACCATCATTGGTTATTCTATTAATGACACAATCGTTATATTTGACCGTGTTAGAGAGAATTTAAGGATGCGTAAAAAAGGTGACGCTTTGGTGGATTTGATCAATGTTAGTTTGTGGCAGACTCTTGCCCGGTCCATAAATACTGTAATGACAGTGTTATTTGTGTTAATAGCATTATATTTCCTGGGCGGTACCACTATTAAAACCTTTGTTCTGGCCTTATTAATTGGGGTGACGACGGGTATGTATTCATCAATATTTAATGCCAGTCCGGTATGGTTTGATTTGAAGCGTTTGGAAAAAAAAGCAACTAAATAATAGTTTGCCCGAAATACCACGTAAATTTAATGTTACTTGGTTGTTAAAATGGCACGGCGTTTTGCCGGTGCCATTTATTTTTTTGTATAAACCGGGGTAAATTATAACAAGGTTTGGAGGGTTATTGCAATGTATAAAAAGCATAAATCGCGCAAATACTTTTTGGACCCTGGGGAGAACGACCTATGCAATCAGAATAAAGTTTTACAGACCCTGGAGGAAAAAGTCAGTGTGCTGGCTATAAATATGGAAAAGATGAAGCTGGCTGAATATGTGGACTTATTGGAAAAGCCATATAAGCTGATGTATGTTAATTTTATTAGCGGTATTGCCAGGGGGTTTGGCATTGCCATCGGGTTTGCCGTTTTGGGGGCAATAATTGTTATGATTCTGCAAAGACTGGTAACCTTAAATTTACCTGTCATTGGCGATTTTATTGCCGATTTGGTTAAAATAGTACAATTGGAGCTAGGGAAAAAATAACAGGGGGTAATAGAGAGATGAAACAGGGATTATTGAATGATTTTAAACGTCAATTGGAACAGGAAAAAAATAATTTAATGAATACTATAAGTCATATTGATGATGGGGGTCTGGGCGTCTCTCTGTCGGAATCCATAGAGGAATTATCCACCTATGATCAGCACCCGGCGGACGTGGGCACCGAAATGTTTGAGCGCAGCAAAGACTTTGCCTTGCGCGAGGACACCATGATAAAAGTACAGGCAATTGAACACGCAATGCAAAGGATGGAAAACGGTACTTACGGTCTTTGTGAAGTGTGTGGTGGAAAAATACCTTTGGAGCGCTTACAAGCGATTCCTTATACCACCCAGTGCATCCAATGTCGGGCTCAGGTTGAAGAGCCCCCCCATCGAAAAAATGTGCGGCCGGTGGAGGAGGATGTCCTGGAGCCGCCTTTTGCCCGTACTTTTAATGATGCTGCTGACATAAATGCGTACGACGGCGAAGATGCTTGGCAGGATGTGGCCAGGTGGCAGGAGCATTCGCCGCTCTCTGGAGCCGGAGCTTATTATGGCACCGGCGAATCGGAAGGGTTCGGTCTTAGCGATACGGATTTGGTTGACCACATACCTTATGAGGTGGGCAGTGACGGCAATTTCTATGAAAGCACCGGGGGTAAGGATGACGAAAGCGAACCCGCGGAAACAATTGATGTGGGTATGAGCAATAAAGAATAGTTGGGATACTATACCATCAGGATATACCCGCGGGACTTCATCTTGTCTCTTAAGATGATGGGATCTCGGGTATTTTTTTTGTGTGGGAAGTTGGTAAGTGTTTGCAGGGTTATATATAGGAGGAAGGTTATAATGTATGTTGAATTATTCTACTAGATGTACCGGCCGGTATATTAAAATATCGAAATTTACAAACACGTAAGATTGGGCCGTAGCTTTATGTGGATTTTAATTTAATTTGTACCACAGAGGTTACCCCTTAAAAGCCGGATCAATTCCCGTATAGTAAAAAAAGATTTACTTCGGGAAGGAGCGATGGAGCAGCACCAGGGGGAGTGTGGCAGTGTGCTATTTGGGGATGAACTGGAAGATTGTCTGCAGAATATTAGGGAAGGTGACGAATCGTCCAGAGAAAAGTTAATTGCGGATGCTAAACCTTTTATTGCTGGAGTGGTGGGTCGCCTTTGCGGTCGCAGCTTGAGCTGGGAGCGCGATGATGAACTTAGCATTGGCCTGATAGCCTTTAATGAGGCAATTGATAGATTTAATGAAAAAATGGGAGTACCTTTTACCGCTTTCGCTCGCATGGTGATAAGGAGCCGGGTGACTGACTATCTGCGCAAAGAATCAAGATGGAACCGGGTAGAACTGCATATGTCTGAAGGCCTGCCGGAAAATACCATTAGTCAAGTTGAAAATGATGTTTCCTTGGAGAGATATATTAAAGAAACTGCTAATCGTGAAAGAATAGAGGAAATTAACGACTACAATGTGAAAATTACTAGACTGGGTATAACGTTTCAGGAGCTTGTCAAATCATCACCCAAACACCGGGACACCAGGGAAGCATTAATCCGGGCAGCTTGTTATATTGTGGAGCATAGCTCGTTATATGACAGTTTGCAGGTCAGTAAAAGGCTGCCCATGCGGGAAGTGGAAATGGGCACGGGTATAAGTCGCAAGGTGCTGGAACGAGGGCGTAAATACATTATAGGAATAGCCGTTTTATTATATCACCGTGAAGAGTATATTTATTTAAATTCATATGTCAGGTTACCGCAAGGGGGTGCTAATTGATGGGGCAGAGCCGGGGATTGGTTTTGGAAATAAAAAAACGAAGTTGTATAGTTATAACCGGCGATGGCCAGTATCTGGAAGTTGCCAAGCCTCGTAGCGGTGTGGAGGTTGGGCGGGAATTAATATTTAACCGGCCAGAAATGTACCGGTTTAAAGCAACTTATTTGGCAGTGGCTTCGATAATGGTGGCCGTTATAGCCTGGTGGGCTTTTAATGCAATGCTTCCCAGGGCGGTGGCTTATGTTGCCCTGGACATTAACCCCAGCCTGGAATTGGCTATTGATGTTAATAATGAGATTATTTCCGCCAGGGGCGTTAATGATGATGGACAAAAACTTTTACAACGGTTAGATGTGCTGCATGAGCCGCTGGCTAAAGGTGTGCAGAAAATAATTGCCGGGTGTGTTGAATATCATTATTTAAACCCGGATCAAGAAAATCTTGTGTTTGCAACAGTCACTGATGCCAAGAAAAATAAAACAGATACAAAGAGTAAGGAAAATGTACAAATTAAAGAGATTTATGATTGTGTATATACTTCCATAAATAACACCATAAATGAATCGGGAGTGGACGCGGAATTAATTGTAGCTAACGCTGATTTGGATACTCTGGAGAAGGCCCGTGAGAACAGTGTCACCCCCGGTCGTTATCTACTGCAGAAGGAAGCGCGGAAGAACGGGGTACAAATAACCGATCAAGAATTAAGGGAAGAAAATATTCGGAAACTGGAAGTACAGAAAAACTTTCGGGCTGGGGAATTGATACAAGAGCAATCCCAAACTGGCTTACCCGATCAAAAGGAAAGACCCAATGGACTAGGTAAAACCGATAAGCCTGGTAAATCTGATAAGCCTGATAAATCCGTAAGGTTTGACAAAACCGATCAGCTTGATAATCTTGACAAGTCAAACACACCGGTATCATTATCTCCAGAGGCGGATAGCGCAAACAAAAATAATCAAGCGGAACAAAATTCTAATAAAAGTAATCAGACCAACTCCCGGGGAAAACAGTCTGTTCCACGGGATAATGGTTATTTTTCGGAAGAAACGGGGCCGGGTCAACAGGACAGGCAATTGCAGAACGAAGACAATGCTAAACAAAATTCTAACAAGGATAGTCAGACCAAAGCCCAAGGAAAGCAGTCTGTTTCGCAGGATAATGGTTATTTTTCGGAAAAAACAGAGTCAAGTCAACGGAACAAGTATTTGCAGAACGAAGGCAAAGCTAAACAAAATTAGGCCGGGCAAGATAAAAGGAACAAAACCGTTGAACTATGGAGCCCCCGCATTAGCGGGGGATTGTTTTTAAGTTGCATAAGAAAATGCTTCTGTGTATGTTAGGTTGATTTTTAAAATATAATTAAGTATAATTTTCCAAGGTGCATTAAGATTTTAGAGCAATTTCTGTTAAGTATACAAATGCATGAGATATATATACCCTTGAATATCTAGCCATGAAGTCTATCCGGTCTCTGAAAAGACAGGTTTTCATGGTTTTTTTTCACCAATCCTGATCATATTACAGGAGAATACAAGGAAGGTGACTAAAAATTACGGAAAAATCGGCGCTTCGGCAGGCCATTTGGCTGGAACCAACTCACCTGCATTTTCATCACGGTGATAACATTGAGGTTAAGGTGTTATGGGGAAGGGCCATGCAAAGGGAAGGTGCTGTGGACTCCTCTTGCTGGAAAGGATTTGTGACGGACCCCGCTGGCGCACAGATACCCGCGAAAATAACACCTGTTCCAGATGGTTCATACTATGTACTTGTTTTCAGATGCGGACATGAAGGAGTGTATATGGCGCAGGTAGAAAGTGACGATGCAAGTGGGCAGTGGGCACGATTATTGGTGCCCGTAGGGCACCATGTGCACTGGCACGGTGCGGCCCTTAACCGGGGCCTTGAAATTGTGCCGGGTACCTACGGCGAATTTCGCCCGGGAGATACTATTGTTTTGACCGTGCTGAATAACGGCGTACCATTGGCAGGTGTCCAGGTGCAAGCCACTTACCATCTTTATGAGGGGACTGGGTTTGCCCATAGCTTAGTAGCAGACGAGCATGGTAAGGTGCAGTTTATTTTTGACGCCATGGGGCACTGGTTGTTTCAGGTGGATAGCACTGTAGATAACCGTGATATTACAGCCACGTTAGTGATCCCCGGGGTCAGGAGGTGACTGGTAACGAGCGAAATAGTGGATTTAATGGTAAAAAAATTAGTTTAGGAAAGATTTGGCGCCGAAATGGTACCGGTGATTGCTAAAGATGGTAAATTATTGAGCACCGGGTATAACGGTGGTTGGTGAGGAATCTAACAGTACCGGAAGTACCCGGGCTTAAATGCCATGCCGTAGGGCGTGGTTTATTGTTTTGTATTGGATTGGATGATATACTTTTTAATAGGGAGGGACGAAAAGTTTGCTATCTGTATATCAAATAATAATTCCTACTCCTTATCCGGTTGGGCCGGTAAATGCATATTTGATCAAGAATGATCCTATCACCCTAATTGAAATCGGTCCTGATACGCCGCAGGCCAACAAGGTTTTGCGGCATATGCTGGAGATGCTGGGTTGCCGGATTGAGGACATTAAAAGGATCATTGTTACCCACTCCCATCCCGACCACTGTGGTATGGCGGAACAATTTGCTCGTGCGTCTGGCGCAGCGGTGCTTATTCATCCTTTAGAGGAAAGCAAGATAAAGGGAAAGCAGGATTTTTATAAAGAGCGGATGCCATTTATCCTGGAAACCGGCATTCCGGCGGAGGTATTGAAGGAAGTAATTGGTGATAAAGATGAGCTGCCTGAGCCCTCTTTAACGGGCGTAAATATTAAGTTAATGAGCGGGGGCGAGAGCATCGCCTTTGACGGTGGTGAATTGCTCATCATGCATTTTCCCGGGCATAGCCCCGGGCATCTGTGCGCTTATGACCCTGAGCAAAAATTATTTTTCTCCGGGGACTTTCTGCTGCCCCATATTACCCCTAACCCGCTGATGGAGCCAGACCAAGAAAAACCCGGGTCGCGTTTGCCAGCATTAAAACAATACCTGTCTGGGCTTGAGGTGATGGAGAAGATGAATGTTGCTATGGTATTTCCCGGCCACGGAGGTGCCTTTAATGATTATGGCAGGGTGATTGACGTGGCGCGCCAGCACCATCAGGAACAGTTCGAACGAATTAAAGCAAATCTACAGGCGGGGGAACTCAACGCTTATCAGTTGTGCATGGCTATATATCCCGGTTTGAGAAAATTCGGTATTGCCCTGGGGCTTTCGGAAATAGTGGCCCACCTGGACTTTATGGTGGCAAATGGAAAAATCAATTACTCCAAAAAGCAAGGGATTAATTATTACAGCGTGTGACTATTTTAAATTTTGACATGAGGTAGGGCATGAATCTGCGTTTAATTATAGCTCTAGTGGCTGCAAAACTAGCCATGTACTTAAGCAAACTATCTGGACGGGGGCGTGGTTCGTCCCTGCCGGGTATGGTGGCGCTGCGTATTTGCCCGGATTTATTAAAGTATTACCAGGGCCGGCCCCGTAATGGTGTAATTATGACCACCGGCACTAACGGAAAAACTACCACCAGCAATATGCTGGCTGATATTTTGGAAAATGAAGGTTATCGGGTGGTGACTAACCGGGAGGGGGCAAATTTAATTACGGGGGTGGCGACGGCTTTGATAAAAGCCAGCACTCTGACAGCACGGTTAAACTGTGATTATGCGGTGTTGGAAGTGGACGAGGCCGCCTTTCCCATAGTTACGCGGTGGATAAAGCCCAGCCGGGTAATGGTGACTAATTTTTTTAGGGATCAGCTGGATCGTTATGGGGAATTGGACACTACCGTTAGCAAGGTGCTGGATGCCCTAAACAAGCTGCCTGGAGAAGCTAAATTGATTTTAAATGTCGATGACCCGTTGGTGGCTCGCTTGTCTAGAGAGACCGGTAAGGCTACCATATATTATGGGGTACGCCCGGATGCGGTTTTGTCCAGTATAGCTGCTTACAGCCGGGAGTCTAAATTTTGCCCTTTTTGCGGTGGTACGCTTGTTTACAATATTTATTTGTATAGCCAACTGGGCGATTATAAATGCCCGAAGTGCGGATTCGTCCGGCCGCAGCCTGATATCGAAGCGGAAGACGTTACAAGCGATGCGGTGGGCACTAAGGCGATTATTTATGACCACAGCTCATCCAGCAGGGGCGTATGGCCGCTGTATATACCTGTTCAAGGTATCTACAATATCTATAATGCGTTGGCTGCCTTTACCACAGCCTTATCGCTGGGGGTAATGCCGGAAAAAGCGGCATTAAGCTTAACCGCTTATACTCCGGCCACAGGTCGCATGGAATCATTTCGTTATGGCAATAAACAAGTTACCTTGACCCTGGTAAAGAATCCTACCGGCTTTAACCAAGCCCTAACAGCGTTGCTGGCGCAAAAGGGGAGGCAGGATATTATGATTGCCATTAACGATAACGATGCGGATGGTCGGGATATTTCCTGGCTTTGGGATGTGGATTTTGAAGTACTGGCGCAATACCCGGAGCAATTCAACCGGTTTATTTGTTCCGGCCAGCGGGCCGAGGAGATGGCTTTGCGTTTGAAGTACGCCGGGGTGCCGATTATGCTGCTGGCAATGGAAAAAGATTACCAGCGGGCTGTAAATGCTGCCTTGCAGGGGGAAGGTGCGGCGGTGGGTATACTGGCTACATATACAGCATTATGGCCGGTGGAAAAAATCTTAGGGCAAAAGGCCGAGAGGGTGAGTTATCGTGCTGACCGTATGTCATCTATATCCTGATTTGTTGAACCTGTACGGTGACCGTGGTAATGTACTGGCCTTTATGCGGCGCTGCAGCTGGAGGGGGTTGTCTGTGCAGGTTAGGGAGGTCAACCTGGGCGATCCGGTAGAGTTTGCTGATTATGACTTTTTGTTTATTGGCGGCGGCTCGGACCGGGAACAGGCCTTGATGGCCGCGGATCTGAAAACTCGTGTTGACGCTTTGCGCATGGCGGTAGATAACGGTTTGGTGGTGCTGGCCATTTGTGGTGGATACCAGTTGCTGGGGCGCTATTACCGCACCCCCCAAGGCCATGAGATTCCCGGACTCGGCCTACTGGACTTTTATACCGAAGCTGGGGATAAGAGAATAATCGGCAATGTGGTTTTAGAAGCGGAACTAGCTGGTAAAAAAACTAAATTAGTAGGTTTTGAAAACCATGGTGGCAAAACTTTTATTAACGGCCAAAAGCCGTTGGGTAGTGTTTTATATGGTCATGGCAATAATGGCCAGGATGGCCAGGAAGGTGTCCGCTACAAAAACGTGTTTTGCTCCTATTTACACGGCCCCCTTTTACCCAAAAACCCTGTCCTGACCGACTATATAATCGCTTTGGCCCTAGAAAGGAAAGGTTATTCATCCAAGCTAAATGTGCTGGATGATGAAATAGAAAATCTAGCTAATCAAGCTATGGTAGATAGATTGTTAAGCTAATAAGTTAATGTTATGTAATTTTGTAGGGACAGGCGGTTCTTTTCGAGAGAGCCGCCTGTCCTTTTTTGCTTTATTGTTAAAGATAAAAATTTTTAAACTCCGAATAACAGCGAAAATATAACGTTAATAATAAGTTTTCAGACAAAAATAGTCTATTACTACAACTTAGCAGGATACTCATTTAAACGTTGCTGCATATAAATATAGTACTTGTTTGTGTGGAGAAGTTGGTTGCTTAACCATATGCTAGTTTATAATCCAATAACGAATAATAGGGGGAGTGTGAAAAAGTGGATTTTATTAAGAGATTGGATGAATTCCGCTCTCTGGAAAAACAGTATAGATGGGAAGGTACATTTTACGACTATTTGGATTTAGTCAAGGAGAATCCCACAGTAGCACAATTAGCTCACGCCAGGATTTACAATATGCTTTATGATGCAGGAGTGGAGGAACTGGAATATGGCGGTAAGCGTTATAAGTTCTTTAACCAGGAAATCTTTGGGCTGGATAGAACGCTGGAAAAACTGGTTGAAGAGTATTTTCATCCTGCGGCCCGTCGTTTGGATGTGCGCAAGCGCATTTTACTTTTAATGGGCCCGGTAAGTGGTGGTAAGTCCACCTTGGTGGCTATGCTGAAAAGGGGACTGGAGCAGTATAGCAAACGGGATCGTGGTGCGGTTTACGCTATTAAAAACTGCCCTATGCACGAAGAACCAAGCATATTGTAAATAATCCTATATCTTAATTAAGTTTATAATCTACAATCTCAATTTTAGCTTTTTTACCCCGACCTTGATTAGCTTTTTCTGCAAGACGAATAGTTATAGATTTAAATAGAGAATGGACGGCTTGCTTTCTAGTTTCGTATGGGAAGTATTGCCATTCGTTTTTTAAATTCTGGAGTAATTCTTTAACTTGATCCAACGATTGAGCGTTATTTGTTGTATCCAAGACACTATATAGATCCTTTTCTTCAACTTTAATACCTTCCGTAATACGAATATACTTGTCTTTTGATATATCTCCTTCTAAATATAATTCTTCCGCACGTTCTTTTTTTCGTTTAAGCCTATTTAATCGTTTTTGTATATCCTCAGTGGAAACGGTTTGTCCAGGTTGTTCAATTGCTAGTTCTGTTTTAACTAACTCAAGAATATCTAAAAAAGCTTCTTCTATTGCTGCCTCTGAAATAACTTGAACATCACAAATACCAAAATTAATTCTACCGCGGCATTTATAAAAACGATGAACTTTCCCACTTTTTAACTTTTTAAAGCCACCGGTAAAAGAATAGCCGCATTTTTCACATTTTGCGACCCCGGAAAATGGATAGAAATTATCTGATCTAAAGGCTTGATTGCTTCTTTGAGCCATAAGTTTTTGTGTCTCTTTAAATATCTCTGTACTAATAATTGCCTCAAAATTAGGCTGAGCTAACTCTGTTATAATTTCTTCACCTGTTTTTTTTCGCACACCTTTGTTAGCGCTTTCGTAATTCCAGCGAACTAACCCGGTATAAATAGGATTTTTAAGTATATAGCGGACAGAAAAATCGCTCCATACTTCACCTTTTTTGGTAGAAATACCTTTGCGATTCAGTTCTTTTGCTATGGTTTGTGAACCAACTAAACCATAGCGATTAAATATATATTTAACCCACTTTGATTCTTGAGCATTTATAATAAGCTCTCTATTTACTAAATCATATCCATATGGGGCAGGAGCTCCGTTTCTTTCACCAAGTTCTACTTTTTTTGTCATACCCATATGTACACGCTCTGCTATTGTTTCTCTTTCCCACTGGGCTAATGTTGCTATAAGAGTAATAAATAACCTACCAGTTGCCGATGTAGTGTCAAACATTTCTGTTGCACTCTTAAATTTAACATCATATTTTTCCATAAGCTGCAATAATTCATGTAAGTCAACCACAGACCGAACAAAACGATCTAAACGATAAACAAGCACCAAATCAAATTTCTTATTTTGTATGTCTGTAATTAGTCTTTGCATTTCTGGCCGGTCAATATTTTTAGCGGAAAATCCTTCATCACAATAGTCTTCAACGATAGTCCAACCCTGTGATTCCGCATATGCATTTAAACGAACTTTTTGAGCCTCTAAAGAGAAACCTTCTTCAGCCTGCATATCAGTTGATACTCGACGGTATACCGCACAACGCATAATTAATAACCACCTTTATATAGCAACCATCCATCCGGCCTTTATAAAAATACGGACTGCCTCTTCGCCTGAGAAAACTGGCAGGGGCGGCATTAGATAGCCACCTCAACTTCATGTAGAGGCAATACAAGGGGTAATCCTTGTTCTTTTCTAACTTCTAGGCATAATTCAATGGCTTCTTTTATGTTGTCTAATACGTCTTTTGCTGTCTTGCCCTGGGACACGCATCCAGGCACGATTGGGCATTCAGCCACAAAATATCCATCCTCACCAGGATGAATCGTAACAGGAAATTTCATAGTCAACCCTTCCTTAATTACTTTAACATATTCAATATTATTATGGCATCTATCAATCAATATATAAAGCGCCAAATATCTATCCATTTCTCAGTGTAAGCTGAGCAGTCTTCCCCGGCGTAACCCGGTAACCATCATCGTGGTGAAAGTGGCGTCCTGATCTTCAGAAGTTATTGCACGAACATCCTTATACTTTAAAGCTAGCCTAGTCGTGGCTTCAGCTAGGTTAAACTTAACAACACTATTTTTATGGCTTGTTGAATAGTTGCCATATTCCATTATATGAATAATACGAAGCTTTGTTCTAAATTTAAATATTGCTAGCTTTTTAATTGATGTTTACTACTCTTCCAAGACCTAATAAAATCTATAGTTACTATCCAAAATAATTCTTCAGATCCTCACGAAAAAACGCAAAACCTGAAATATCATATAACGCCCTGTTATGCGCCGAATTATCTTATATTAATAATATTGTCACCGTTTGCGCTTAATAAGTAAGATGTCGGATTAGCTCTTATTAATAATTTCTTTCCAAATATTTTTTTCTCAATAACTGGTCCTAATTTTAATATTCCTCTACTAACATTAATACCAGTTAAATCCTCAATTAAATCCTCAATTGAATTTGATATAAAACAATCAATTGTATTCCCAACAAAACTAATACTATTTTCTTTGAGTAAGCTTTCTAATTCTAATAGTTGCAAACAAAATACTTTCTCATATTTATCCATTACCTCTCTGAACTCTCTAACATCTTGAGCTTTTGCAAGTATACCTTGAATATCAGTAATAAGTATTTGAAATCTTAATAACTCTTCTTTTCTTCTTTCTTTAAAGTGAACAATATCTTCTAAGGAAGTATCTTCTGTTGGTACCGGCAAAATACTTAATATGCTAAATTTTAACTTAAGAATTCTATCATTTTCTATAATTGGCTTATATACCAATTCTTTATAATAATTATCATTTGTTACCGTAGAATAAAAAGTTTTACCATAGATCGATGCATACTCTGCTAATAAACCCATATATATACTAGCAATTTCAGTTGCAACTATTACTGTATTATATGTACTTTTTTCAGCTAAACCTTCTTCAATTAGCATCTCTTTAATTGTATTATCAAGTTTAGATGTATAAAGCTCCCACCAAGTTGAGGGTCTATGCCCTGCTTTCACTTTTCTATATATTTCTTCTTTTATTATTCTAGCCATAAATTCATCTATAAGGGTATCTTTATAGCTAATTAGAACGTTAGAAGAATATGTTTTTTCATAAATTCCAATTTCTTCTAAATAGCTCATTGACGTTATGGACTCATTCAATCTATTGTCCTCGTTATCTTCAATAAAACAATAATCATCAGGAACTATGCTACTTATTTTGTCAGCATATAAAACATACTTCTTCAATTCATCTATCGGTATTGCAATAGTTGGATAATATAAAAAATTCATTATAACTTTTCCTTTCTATTACTAATCTGTCGCATAACGTGGGGGTGGCTTCCCGAAATGCCCACGAATGTGGGCATTTCGGCATCAGTTGAAAACCCGGCTGATGGCGACGCCACGAGCGATGTCCGGCATATTGTCCCGAGCATTCCCGACGCGCCATTCCCTTTCATCTTGGCTAGTGTCGGGAATACTCTATTATCAGATGAATGAGGGCCCCCAAAGTCAGAGTGCGACAGGACGTCGCACCCTATTAAGAAGCTTTATACTTTACATAGAGAGCATTTACAAACATAGCAAAAGCAACAACTCCCAATATGTTTTCTAACAAAGTAAATGCACATTCTACCTTTAAGTTTTGATTTCCACTAATTCCAGCAAAGCTATTTAATGAATATATTATCCTTTCTTGAAAGATATCAAATAAAATATCAGTCTTAAGTTGGCATGAATTATGTATATCCATCAAAGAAAATATACCGCAGAATATTAGTAAGACAATTAAAGAAAACCAGATAATTCTAAATGGCTTATAACCATATCCAGTGGTTGCCTTGAAAAATAGCATAGGTATTTTGATGTTCCACGGCTTTTCTTTCATATATAAATCAGAAATATTATAATTTGCTTGGGCAAGAAGCTCAATATCTTTAGACGATGCAGCAGATTTAGATATTAATAGCCATGAATGTACATTAAACCCATTAAAACTATTCAAATTAAAATCATAGGCATTATTAAGAGCTACTTGTTTAATATCTAATGAGTTAATTTTGCATTGAGCTTTAGATAAAATAAAATTAATCGTTGATTCAGACATTTTCATTACATTAACAGGGCAAGCTAGTTCAATAGAATTTATTAAACAATTCCGCCAAATGTTTATATGGCTTATAGCTCTTGATATACCAAACATGTTCCCTAATCTTAAAATTTTTACTTCGGACTCTTGAATATTAATATTATCACAAGAAGCTGATAAACTTATTTCATCTATGACACTATGCCGAATATCAATACTGTCAATATGTATTTCTGTTACATTAATATTTTGATCGTTCCTAAGAATTTCAGCTAGTTTATTTAATCCAAATTCTATCTTTCCGATCTTGCATTCAGCAACCAGCATACTATAACCATCAATCTGCATTTTTTCGATATTTTGGTTAACTATATGTAACTTTGTATCCCTACATCTTAAAAAAGCAATATGTGATGGTTGATTAAAAAAACCCTCAATATAAATTTGATTTGTCAAAGAATAATCTTTGATATCGACAAATGTATTATTAAGCCCAAATGTAAAATAGCAATGCTTGATGGAATCCTTGTTAATATTGAAAGGTCTTAATATATTTAAGACAAAATCATCACTTATCGTAATCATAGCTTCATTGATTAGAAATTGCTTCTCGAAAATAATCTTGTCACCGTCACTAATCTTTAATTTAATTATGTTTTGCATAAAATCCCTCCTTCCCTTTCATTAATTTATCCGCATCATCTTTCCAATCTACGGGATTACCGTATTTTTGTTCGGCTAAGCTCAATATTATCTTGGATAACCGATAATAGATTCGTAGATTTTCCCTATGGCTATAGCGATCAAAAACTTTTAATTATAAATAATACGTTATTCACATAACTGCTAATTATAGCCTAATGAGTATGTAGATAACCGGAGGCTTAACAAGTTACAGGAGCTTTATATATAATAAATTTACCACTTCAATATCGTCATTGCTGTGCCGCTTCCAGCATGTACATGGGTGCATTCGTATATCTTTATGCCGGGCACGTCACGAATGAGCCATTTCCCCGCAGCGCATTCTACAAAATCATAATGTCCCCACTTATTGACGATTGCTTTATGAGCGGCAGTATCTTTCGGGAGAGCATCCAGTTTTCGTAGGAGACCTTTTGCGGCACGGGAAACACTCCAACTGGTGATCTGGTTGCCTTTTGTGCGAATAATAATGCATGGGGAGTGTGTCAACTGCAAAATGCGATTGCTGCAAGCATGCTTGGATACCATATAACGATTGGAGAGGCCATTTATCAGCCCAAAATCCAGCGGAGCACCGACCATATTAAGTTGAAATTGGTCTTGCGGCATCAGCAACTCCGCCGCAAAGCGATTGGCCTCAGCCTCACGCGGCTTTTGCTCTTTTTCTATATCCTCGGAGGTACAGCGAAAACCCGATTGCCCATTTTTCATATAACTCGGCGGATGGTTTAGAAAATAATGCCCCAGTTCATGCGCGAATGTAAAATGATGCTTTCCGGTATTGCCCCTACGTATGTTCACAAGTATGGCTTTTCTATCTCCTTTATAAAGCAGCATACCGTCCCATGCGTCCTCTGGGTAATCATTATATCTATGCTTTATCCTTTCACTGTCGGCGATTGCTTTGAGGGATTCTGCCGGAACACCAGAAATACCTTTTGTCTCAAGCACCCATTTTGCTTTGGTCTCCGGGTTGTTCATTCGCTTAATCCCCCAACAGTTCGTCGACGTCATGCTGTGCTTTATCGGACAAGCCTTGTGAAGCATCACCGCGAGCTGCAATAAGCAGTTCATCCCATTTCTCTTTAGGCTGAAATGGCACGACATTTGAAACAACCGGTTTTATGGGTATATTCCTTGAGTCTTTCAGTTCATCGCACATCGCCATCAGTTCGTCCAGTTTGGCGATGATGCGCTGCTGCTCGGCGAGGGGCGGGAGTACAAACAATAATTTTTTAATACTATTTACTCCAACGCCACCGATGATTCCAGTCATGCATGACTGAAATAAAGAAGAAAACACTGGACTTTTCAGATAATAGAATAAGTACTTGCTGTCAAGTATATAAGATGAGAAACAGCACAACTTGTTGACAAAGCAAACATCTTGATTAGTAATTGCAATCTTTTTACCTGCACTTCCACCTTCAATGCAAAGAAGTACGCTGAATGCAGGTGCTATTCGAAAGTTAGTGTTGTCAAAAGGAATTACAATTCCATTTTCATAGTTTATATAATTATCTTGTCCTATATCCTTTGTTGCAACATAGAAATATCCTTCTGACAAGCCCGTGTACTTAGTTTTTTTATCATTTCCATTAATGCTATTGCCAGTATATATATTTGCAATATCTCCTATTTTGCACCAAACCCACCCAACCGGCAAATCGTATGGGATTTCATCCTTTGTAACCAGGGGGAGAGGCTTTTCTTTTTTGATTTTTCCTTCCTTAATAAGCCGTGCCCTTTCTTGCCAGATGCGCTTGAGCAGCTCAGATGCCGGTTCGTCATGGACGTTTTGTGACACAAGTTTACCCCGCACCGCCGCCTGCAGGATGGATTTTGGCAGGTACTCGGTAAAGCGGTTTTCCAGCGCATTTAGTTCTTCTTCCGCTGCTTCCAGTTCATCACACAGCGTCATCAACTCGTTCAATTTTACGACGATGCGCTGTTGCTCACTAAGGGGCGGCAGGGGGAAAACAAATCTATTTAACGAGTATCCGGTAAAATGTTGAATACCCGAGCCGGTATAATACCTGTTTAGGTCACCGGAAAGAGCAGACAAGTATAAACAATAATGAAAGTAATAGTTCATACCCTGCAGGAAAAATCTGACGCGGTGAAGAGCTTTTTGAAAAAATATCGAAGATTCTTCTTCCCAAATTGCTGATGTACCAGGATAACCGCCTTCACAAATTATAAGATCACCTTTTGAAACAGAATATCTCTCCTGTTCAGATTGATCGATTTTCATTTCTTTCAAATCTAATAAATCAAAATGAAACCACTGTACATTTTGATTTCTAAGATATTTCTGATTCACTCCTTTATTTTTCTGACTGTCAAGCATTTTCCCAAGCGAGTGATCAGCCACTGTGCCTAACCTACACCAAACCCACCCATCAGGCAAATCGAATGGAATTTCGTCCTCTGTAATCGGCAGAAGGGGCTTTTCTTTTTTGATTTTGCCTTCCTCTGCAAGCCGTGTCTTTTCCTGCCGGATGCGCTTCAGCAACTCTACCGCTGGTTCGTCATGGACGTTTTGTGGTACGAGCTTGCCTTGCACAGCCGCTTGCAGAATGGATTGGCGGAGTTCCGACGCTTTCATCATACATCCTCCTGTTCCATCGCGGCGGAAATGCGCGCCAATATATTCTCAATACGAGCAGAGATTGCAGCCTTATTATTCAAATATTGATTGATAAACTCATCAGGAGCCAAAATTTCTAACGTATCGTGCTGAAAGCCGCATAGATCAAGGTTATAATCGCCTGCAATGATATCCTCCACCGGTACATACTGCGAAACGTCGCTATCATTGCGGGCGTTCCACCAATTCCGCAGGGGGTCGAAATGTGCGTCTAACATGGGGCGCGTTTTGGAAAAATGCTTGTAACCCGCAGGCATTTCCAGCCGGTAAAACCATACGCCTTTTGTTGGACGGCCTTTTTTGAAAAACAACAGATTTGTGTTTATGTTTGTGTACGGCGCAAAAACGTCCTTTGGCAGGCGCACGATAGTATGCAGGTCGTTTTCTTCCAGCAACTTTTTCTTAATGGCGGACTTAACGCCGGTACCGAACAGGAAGCCGTCCGGCAAAACAAGGCCGCAGCGCCCGCCGTCTTTGAGCAGCGCCATAATATGTACAAGGAACAGGTCGGCGGTTTCGGTGTTGCGTAATTCCGCCGATACGGATTGTGAAATCGCCTTTTCCTCCGCGCCGCCGAAAGGTGGATTGGTGACAATTACATCTACCTTGTCCTTGACGCCATAATCGGCGACAGGCGTGCGGAGTGTGTTATCATGACGGATATTCGGTACGTCGATTCCGTGCGCAATCAGGTTGGTCACGCAAAGTAAGTAGGGAAATGGCTTCTTCTCAATACCCTTTATCGTTGCTTGCAGCGTCTTATATTCCTCTGTTGTATTGATTGTGTAACGGTCAACCACGCTGGTCAAAAAGCCGCCCGTACCGCATGCCGGGTCGAGGACGAATTCGCCCAGCTTAGGGTCAATTTTCTCCACAATAAAGCGGGTCACAGGGCGAGGCGTATAAAACTCGCCTGCCTTGCCCGCGCTTTGCAGATCTTTGAGCATGGTTTCATATAATCCGTTGAACAAATGGGCTGTTCTGACCTCGTCAAAATTGATGTCAGCGTTGATTTTGTTCACGACCTGTCGCAGTAGCGTGCCGGACTTCATAAAATTGTTAATACCATCCATGACTTCCCTAATTAGCCATTTGCGCTTTTTTGTGTCGTCAGAAGTATCTAGATTACGCAGGGTGACAAACATCGTGTCTACATGGGCAACCAGTGCGTCACCTGTGATACCCTCGGGATCGTCCGCCCAAACACTCCACCGGTATTCATAGGGTATGACAGGATAATAATCGTCCTCGGTTAGTTCCCATTCCTGTTCTTTATAATCAAATGCCTTCAGGAACAGCATCCACGTGATCTGCTCAATATACTGCGCGTCACCGTTGATGCCTGCGTCAATACGCATGATATCCTTTAAGGCTTTGGTGGTGTTTGAAACTGCCATTTCATGTTCCTCCCGTTCGTTACGCTACATAGAGTTCGTGGGTCAGCTCCCGCAGAGCCTGTTCAAAGTTCGCTTTCCCCTTGAAAATGCGGTTCACAATGTGTACCGGCGAACCGAAGTCCCGAATGGGATTGACCTTGAGAATATCCATGCTTTCCAGATTGGAAACCCCAGAATCGGCGTATTTCTCAAGCAAGGCGTCTAGTACGGCCGCAGCCTGTTCGCCGTACTTCGCAAAATAGTTACGCTTCTTTACGTTGTTTGCCCGCTCGCGCCGTGTTAGTGGTGGCTGGTCAAAAGCGACATGGCAAAGTAAATCGAACGGGTCAAACTCCTGCCCGATTTGCTCCTGTAATTCTTCGATGAAAACACCCTGTGCTGCTAGCTCGTCCATAATTATTTGCTTGCGTTCTGCACTGTTCCAAGCCGACAGAAATTCCTCCAACGTGGCATACTGATTGCGCATATTGCGGTGCGTGTAATCAGTCAACGACTCGGTGATCAACTTACCGTCCTTGTCGATATACTGCACACGTTGCTTTAAAACGGTGACCGGCACATCGTTGACATAGTATTTTTGTCTACGACCTGTAGGCGGATCGTCACCACCGGAAGGTACTAGCCAATCTGGGTCATCACCGGCGGGGGGATCGTCAATCGGGTCATTCGGCAAAGGTGGAATTTCCTCGTTTGGCCCCAGAGTAAAAGCTTCGTCTTGCTCCACAGCCCCGTCAAAGTCAGGGTCGGCAAAGTGGCGTGTAACATCGCGGAAGTCGAAGATGGTAAAGAACATCTTGCCTAAGTCTTCACGGACGCGTGTTCCACGGCCAATAATCTGCTTAAACTCCGTCATGCTGTTAATATTGGAATCCAGTACGATATTTTTTACCATCTGGACGTCAACGCCGGTAGTGAGCAGCTTTGATGTGGTAACAAGCACAGGATATTTGCTGGATACATCACGAAAATTGTCCAATTGCTTTTTACCAGGGTCGTCATCGCCGGTGATACGCATGACATAACGTTCGTCTTCGATCACATAATCGCGGTTTTCGTTGACAAGAGCCTGCCGCATTCGGTCTGCGTGTTCTGTATCTACACAGAAAAAGATGGTCTTATCATAACGGATGTTATGCTTTTTCAGATAGTTCGAAACCACTGTGGCAACAATTTTTGTTCGCTGCTCCAAAACCAGTTCGCGATCATAGTCGCTGACGTTGTATTCGCGGTCGATGATCTCATTGCCAAAGCGGTCAGTCTGACCGAGATAGGGTCGGAAGCCCTCGGCATCCTTGTCTAAAAGCACGCGGATCACCCGGTACGGCGCGAGAAAACCGTCGTTAATACCTTGCTTGAGCGAGTATGTATAGATAGGCTTGCCGAAATAATCGATGTTCGACACATCTTTATCTTCTTTCGGCGTGGCAGTCAGTCCAATTTGCGCAGCGGGTTTGAAATACTCCAACACCTCGCGCCACTCACTGTTCGCTTTTGCGCTGCCACGATGGCATTCGTCCACGATAATCAGGTCAAAGAAATTCGGGCTGAACTGTTTAAAGACATCCTTGTCACCATTACCGGTCAGCCCCTGATACAACGCAAGATAGATCTCATAGGATTTATCAATCTTCCGGTTGCGGATAATCGTCATTTTATCCTTGAACGGCGCAAAATCGTTGACATAGGTTTGGTCAATCAAGGCATTGCGGTCAGCAAGAAACAAAATGCGGTGCTTAACACTCGCTTTCCAAAGCCGCCAGATAATTTGGAAAGCCGTATATGTTTTGCCTGTTCCTGTTGCCATGACAAGTAAGACACGGTCTTGCCCGCGTATCACGGCATCCACCGTTAGATTGATTGCATTAAGTTGGTAATAGCGCGGGGCCTTGTCCTCGCGCTCTAAATAATAAGGCTGTGTTATTACTTTTTCTTGCTGACCGTCAATTCTGGCATTCTGTCTATAAATATGCCAAAGCGATTCCGGGGAAGGGAAGTCAGTCAAACCAATAACTTTTTCGCTTGAATCAATACGGTTGCGAAACGTAAATCCATCACCGTTGGATGTGAATACGAACGGGATCATCATGCGCTGGGCATAGTCCAGCGCCTGCTGCATACCTTCGCCAATAGCGTGGTTATTATCCTTTGCCTCCACAACTGCAAGGGGGATATGCGACTTGTAAAAAAGAATATAGTCGGCAAACTTGGCATGATCTCGTTTGTAGGTACCACCACGCGCAATAATGCGCCCTTTTGTAATGGGATATTCTTCTCGCAGTTGAGCATTTGTCCAACCTGCATTTTTAATGGCAGGAGTAATAAATTGAGTTCTGATTTCCTGCTCAGTTAATTGCCTTTTTTCCATGACTATATTTGTCACCACCACTCCCATTAGTGAGACTGCTGATTTAAACTATATAGTACCAAGTATTCTACTGTAATCCAATAAAAATATAAAATTATCAAGTAAATGAATTATTGGGCTATGTACAACACTAATCATCAGTATGTTCACATCGAATAAGGATGCCACGAACTTTACTAGTCTTATGCTTCCCATTATTAACCTAACGGGAATATGTAATAAGGAGTTAGCATTATCCTTCATTTAACATTTTCAATTCATCTTTTATTGACAATCGTTGTGAATATAATTTTGTGTAAGCACATCCAATTGCACCAAAAAAAAGTTTTATTTCTGGATTATTATCTCCAAAGGTTAATATATGGTCTTTAGATATACCTGGATATGGATCTATATAATATATTTGTTTGATACCAAGTTGATATGCTTTCTTTGAACATAATTCACATGGACTGGCAGTTGTAAATAAGACTCCTCCTTCTATCCCAATTCCTCCATACTTTACAATTTGTAAAAAGGCATTTTCTTCAGCATGTAATGAGCGCGTATGGACTTGATTCTTTTTATCATGAATATCCTTGAAACAATATGGGTATAGTCGGCCTTTAAGTCGTGAATAATCAATTTTAGAATTAAGATTGTTAATTTTATTAGAAAACTCCTGATTTTCTATTTCAAATTTACTATGCGAATTATAATCTTTATTAACATATAATGAATTAACATCTCTTAAATTACATGATATTTGACCAGAAGGCACATCGTTCCAACCGACAGCCTTAATACTAAAGTTTTTATCTGTAATAACAGCTCCCACTTGTCGTGATAAACAACCGGAATTTAATTTAGCATTATAAGCAGTTTGCATGCACCGTTCAATATGTGTCGGAGTTACAAGTCCTGGATGCTTCATTAGCATTACATACTTTATCAATTGTGTAGTTAAATAGTAATTATTCTTTATAGTAGATGTTTGAGGATTATAAACATGAATGTCTGATATTTCCAAGCAAGCAGCTATATTTTGTTGCTTGAACAGCTTTTCATCCGTGAGCTTGTTAGGATACTCCATTGCATCTAAACTTAATATTTGTTTTTTGTTCATTTCAGCTAAGCGACGTTGTCGCTCTTCATCATCCGTAACAATTGCCATTAAATAAAAGGCAGAGAATCTATCTTGAAAATAGGTTACTTCGAAGGAGTTTCTTAGTGCGTCAATACATATAAGTGTTGGTTTGTTCTTTAGCTGTTGAGATTCACGAATAGCTTTTATAAAATCGTTTGCACGTATGGCTAAGTCAAACATGTTTTTGCCACTAAAAGAATTGTCTAAAGGATTACCACTCCCTCTAACATTATTACCAAATAGTTGAAAGAAGTATGTGTATGCTTGCGCAACACATTCTTGTTTTTCACCTTCGACCTCAATATCTTGCGTTAACGTATATTTTTTCAAAATGTTTTTAAAATTAGTTGTTGCAGTATCTATCTTTGCTAATAGCGTAACTTCTCCTTTTTGTATTTCAGGAGAATCTCGCTTTAAACGCCCATTTGCATCTATAAAGGTTTTTAAATCCTGTGATATTTCATCAATAGACGACGACAAGGTATCAAGTTCTGATAATAGTTCTTCTTTTCTATGAATTTTAATATCGTTTTGGGAATCAATAAAATTTTTAATAGTGTTATAACCTTTTTCAAAAATAAATGAGGCTAACACTATGGACATCCCAATCGATCTGAAAGGGGTCCAATTTTCCTTTGCATAATTATATATAAGCCTATATTTGCGTTGTTCATTATCTTTAAAATCATAATCATTAGGTGTTTGTAGAGAAAGTGCGTCAAAATCATTTTGTGATAATATCTTCGAAACGGTTGTACAACCAGAGCCAGTTCTTCCCGTAAGGCCAATAATTATAAAATCACCACGTTCTTGAAATATTGTATTTACTGCATCACTAGAATAAGACATAGCCCATACTCCTCACTCTTATAATGTGCTGGTATTAGCTTCCAATTATAGACAATATATACCATTACCACCCCGTAGGCGGGTTGCTAATTTTTCTTTTTGGTTTTTCCTTCAAACTAAGTAACAAGCATAGCGCGAAAGTATATAGTCTTCAATTTCTCTTTATGCGTTTGAGCCCAGACCAACCTGTTAACTTCAGCAAAATGGTCTGATGTTTTGTACCCACTATTCTCACAGGATTCCATAGTTTTTTTATGCTATTTATAAGTTGCGAAATTGTTTGTATTCCAATATGCCAGCAAATCATTTGCAGACCAATAGTCTACGCCGTGACTGTTTGTTTTTTGGCTTGTTCAAACGGCGAATTATGTCCTCTTTTTATTGGTGTGTTATCTAAGTAATCCACCTCTTTTATAAAATAGCCATTTTCTTTTATGTGGATTTTAAGGGTGTAGTTAGTTACGCCTTATTATGTCGTTCCATTTTAAACGTGTTCCATTGTCGAGGGCCTTGCGCCTGATATACCCTATTTTAATGCGCATAAACCACTCAGTTACCTCAAACCAATCAGCTAATTGATATAATATATTTTCACCTTCTTCCACAGCTCGCCAAAATTCGACATCTGGTATTAAAGCATTTGTTGCCCAGTCGAGCGCTCTACGCTCATCCTGGGCAACAGTTACTTTAATTATGCTTCTTTCTATGTTGTCAATGTCATAGTAACCGCGAGCGTGGTAAGCTATATGACCAGGTCTAGGCGGATAGAGAATATGCCCTATTTCTTCGGAGAGAATACACTTTTGTTCACGCATACAAAATTTTAAAGAGTTATCTAATACAACTTTCCTTTTGTTTGCGTCGGCCTTTCCCAATAATCCAATGTGGTTTCTATTTAAATCCTTAAATTTAACTTTTATACCAAGTGTATCAGTAATAAGAAGTAAGGTATCCAAGGTAACCATTTTAATTCATCCTTATACTTATTCATCATCTTCATCATCTTCATCATCAAGGGCACCTGATCCGGGGTAACCAGGTCCATGAGCAGCAGGTTCGGCATATGATACTTCCGGCATACCGTATTTTTCTTTTGCTTTTTTTACTAATTCAACTAAGGTTTTATCATCAAAACCAAGTTTATGGTCTAGCTCGATTATCTTTAGAAGTGCTTGTCCAAGGTCGTTTGCTTGGTAGATGTATTCGTCTATGTCAGTGTTTTGGGGCGGGTTTGGGCTATCAATGCGGCCAAGGAGATAATCCGTTGTTGTATTATAAATATCAGCAAGTTTTGCCAGTATAACCGAATCTGGTTGGCGGTAATTTTTTTCATAACCAGAAATAGTTTGAGGCTTAACTCCAATAAGTTTAGAAACTTCCTCTTGGGTCAAATTCTTTCTTGATCTTGATAATTTTAATCTTTCTCCAAGGCTTTTACTCATATTTAAAACCCCTTTTTTTTGCCAATAAGTTTAATATATCACAGTATGCGAATATAATAAATAAACATTCGCAATATGCGTAGTTTTATATTGACAATCGCTTATTGCGTAGTTATAATTAAACTACGCAATAAGCGAAGTTCGTAATTGGAGGTGATAGACTTGATTTTTGGAGATAAAATTAGAAAAATAAGAATCTCAAAGGGCATTAAATCCAAATTTGTTGCGAATAAGATTAACATGTCTCCATCAAGTTATTGTGATATTGAAAGCGGTAGAAAAAAACTTACTCTTGAACACGCTTTAATTATTGCTGATGCTTTAGGAGTTGATATCAAGGATTTTTTTTATGAGAACAAACTACGCGATTCGCGTGATTTACCTACCGGCACCGACGGAAAATAAATTCGAATGGGCGGTAAAAATGGACATTGACAAAAGAGTAGCTCTCTTGGAACAAAAGGCTTCAAAGCTAATCAAATTCAGCCCGAAACCGCCTCGTCATAACGAGGTAAAGTTAATGGCCTCAAATGATCATGCGGAGCTAGAACTAAAAATATCCACATGGTTACGAAAAGCGCGGCCCATCATTATTGATACTAAGTTTGTCGCCGATGGTGCTGAGTGAACCTATTGTGTAATGTTCTTATTTGAGCGCAATCAAAGCCATTGCCAAAGGTCAAAAAATAGTATTCTGAATACCTTTTATTATATGCCAGTTATTGGTAAGAGTAAATAAAAACCCCCGCCATTTACAGGGGAACGAATGGAGCGATATTCATGCTTTGAAAGTTATATGGCCAACGCAACAGAAATTTACCGGCAAATCCTTGCTTTTTACGAAAGCAACCCAATTGCAGCAAATAAACGAAAGAAAAATACTTCCCGTTAGGGGATATATTACCATCTTAATCTAAGGGTTGTCCGTGCTATCCAATTGCATATTTTTTTACGGGAGGGGTGTGCAATGGAAGAAAAACCATTAAAAATTCAGCTTAATGAAGAACAGACTAAAAGATTTTTAAGTTTCTTCATCAAAGACGCTATAGAAATTGTGAAAAAAAGAAATCAGGAGCAGGAGCAAAAACAGGAAGCAGTAAGCGGTTCGTAAGAGCCGCCCCAGTGGACAAGCCCCCTGCAAAGAAAATCCACGATCAAAATGGCGGGGGACAAGAATAGAGCGATATTCATGCTTAAAACAATATATAAAGCTTCCCAAGATGTTTTTATATTTATCGGGCTTAGTATTATTTAATGCTTATCATGATAGGCAAGGGGGTGGGTAATTTGGCATACCGCATTATATCGTTCATCGGCACAGTCAGTGACCTGCGCAAATACCTGGCTGGTATGGCCAAGATAGGCAATTAAGGTTGTTTGAACAATATTTGTGTAGTAGCTAAATTAAGTGACAGGGGGTTATTACTATGAAAATTTATATTAGTTCATCCTGGAAGAACAGGGATACCGTTAGACAGTTAGCAATGAAGTTTCGGGATTTGAAGCATGAAGTATACGACTTTACTGACGCTAATTTACGCAAAACACCAGGGATACCGCCAGAAAAAATCCCGGAAGAGTTTAATCCCGCTATCCATAAGTACAGCGAATATATAAACAAGCCTGAATGGAAACAAGTTGTCATGGAAAACAAACAAGCAATTATTTGGTCAGACTTTATTATTTTACTCTTACCTTGTGGATCTGATTCTCATGCAGATTGGGCTTTGGGGGTAGGCTTGGGAAAGAGGTCGGTTGTAGTAGGACAACCGTGCAAGGGGGAACGGAGCTGGGTACATCACTGGGCTGACAGGATATTTAATACCGTTGACGATTTTATTTGTTGGTTTACTAACGAAACGATGTGCATAGGGTTATCGTCTTGCGGTGGAGGTTGTGAGTCATGCCTAGCTGCCCTTTAATGACATAGTACAAACATTACGGGAAGCATGAACACTGTAGAAAGCGAGGTAATTATATGAGCATAGAAAAGCAAATCAATGATGTGATAACCGCCAAGTTAGAGGAAGGCATAGTTGAAAGATTAATAGCCGAAAACCTCGAAAAAGGCATCAATAAAGCACTGGAAAATCTTTTTGGGCACTATGGCGATGTTACCAAGGTGATTGAGAGCAAGATCAAAGAGGTCATGGTAAAACAGTTGGAGTCTTTCGATTACTCAAGATATGTTGTCAAACTGGATTGTGTTTTAACTGAAATTCTTCAAAAAACAGCCCTGGACCACAAGAAAATTCTTGAAAACTTCAAGGAACTGATGATTGATGGCGATATACCAAAAGTGGTTAAAGTATCGGATATTTTTGAGCAGTTTAAAAAATATGTGGCGAGTGATATTGACACCAGTAATCTTCAAGTGAATACCGACGAGGAACCGACCTATGAGGATGTAACTGTAACTATGGAAGTGGAGTATGAGGAAAAAAGAGATTGGGGTAGCTTCAAACACGCAAGAATTATTTTTGAATGCGAAAAAGACGAAAATATTAATCGTGGAATATACCTTTCAAAATTCATGGATTACGAATGGCACCTCGACGACAAGATTGATTCTTCTATTGAGTCATTAAGATATTTGAATTCATTTAAGCTTTATCTACTGAAACTTTATCAAAACCGTGCAGATATTGAGATTGATACTGAATGCCTAGAGGATGAAGTTGAGCCGGAAGAAGAGCCGGAAGCTAGTTTTAGCTAAATATACAGACCGGCATAAAAAAATAGCCCCAAAAGGGCCTAAAAATAATTCGCTTATATTTTATCACTGAATTTAACACATATCAAACTATAAAGACGCAAAATAATAACGGCTGACTGGCTAGAAATGGTGGTTATATGTGCTTAAAAATACTTAATCCGGGTACCTGTGTTGAACACCGGGATTTGCCTGGGGTGGCCCTTGTTATCGTCGATGGTCCAACAATAACTGCAACTGGAAAAGAACAGTACAAGGTCCGAATGCCTAATGGACAAGAAGAACCGGTACTTAGAAAAAATTTGACCTTATAACGCTTGTATATTTTTATATACTTCCCTTCCTGGGCCGGGCTGGCCCCGGCCATCAATAAATTTCAGGTGGTGCTTTAAGTGGCTAATAACCTATTAATAGCCAATGCTCGGTACAAAAATGAAACATGGTCCGTACGCGTTAGCAATATCAGCGAAAACGAATACGAAATATACGGTCATGGGACAAGCTATCAGGTTTTCATTTTTCCCCGCGCCTGCGGTGTATTGGTGGCAATTACAAACTGAAACCGATGCGGCTATATACCCTACCGGGATATTATTTACCCGGAGGATGTGGCTGATTTTCTGGATATGGGTGGCAGCATAGATACCTGCACAATATCTGCTGGGCTAAGCGAAATCATGCGCAATTATATACTGCGTTCACCTGTTGTAGAGGATTTTAACCGGCAAAGGAGTGCGCTAATTGAAAAGATACGATATGCACAAGTTTGATGTCCTCAATAAATTAAGAAGCCTATGGGCATGGATCAGGCGCGGCAAACGTAAACCGAGAGTGCGTTAAACATCTTTTATAGGCGGTGTTTTATGAAAGTAAAATACACATTACATGCTGATGCTAGATGTTATCAGCGCTGCATACCCCACGAGGGGTTACGGCAGGCTGTTGAATGTGCCTACCAGGTGAGGAGAAGAAGTCTAAAACACAAGCGGTATTTTCACCTTCACCTGGGCGGCTGTCACTTTGGCGTTGTTGCCGTTTGTTGCAAGACTAAAGGGACCATAAGGATAATAACGCTTTACTGGTCCGGAAAGGTGGCTATGTGAAAGCTATATCTTTACAACAGCCTTGGGCCACGCTGGTGGCCATCGAGGCCAAGAAAATTGAAACCAGGTCCTGGGCTGCGAAGTACCGGGGAGCGCTGGCGATACATACGTCAAAAGATATGCGGCATATGCTGTTTTGGAAAGAATTACCACATCAAGAGCCTTTTAGGGCAGCATTAAAGAAAAAAGGATATTTTAGGCAGGATGCTTATTTGACTACTATTGCCAAAGGTCGTATACAAGGGCGACATACCAACAATCCTTATAATCTACCTTATGGCGCGGTCATCTTAACCTGTAACCTAGTTGATTGTGTGAAAGTAGAACAGACTGACGGCATGATGGCATGGCTCGAACATGGATATATCGCCGATAATTATGAATATCTTTTTGGCGATTACACACCGGGCCGTTATGCCTGGATATTGGAGGATGTAAATCCACTACCGGAACCGGTACCGGCCCGAGGTAAGCTGGGACTGTGGGAATGGGAACCAGAGGAGGCGTAGGGATGCCCGAATGTAACCCAAAATGCGTATGTCTCTCATGCAAAGAAGACCAAGCCGCATGTCAATATTCGGATTGCGAGTGGTGCACTGGCGAAGGGCTGGAGTATGAGGAATTCAACACTCCAATGCTTGGCAGAGTTAAGGTAGACCCGTGCTGGCATTATAAGCCGAAGGAGGAATGAAGCGAGCGCCTATGAAAGGGAGTTAAAAATAAAGTGAATATTGATATCAGCAATTAACGCCAGACTTCGGGAGGTGGGTTAGATAAACAAACAGTCAACTTTTAGTGTTCTCCATTTATTTTGCGGTATTGGAGGCGCGGCTTTAGGAATGCAAGCAGCAGAATCCGAATACAAAGGCGTGCATGGAAACTTCATCACACTGGCCGGGATCGACGTGGACCCGGAAGCATGTGCCGACTTTGAAATGCTGACCGGTGCACCGGCTGTGCAAATGGACCTATTCAACCGCGAGGACTACCGGGATTTCCATGGGCACGAACCGCCACAGGATTGGCGGGAGGCGACACCGGCAGACATACGAGCGGCCACCGGGGGGATAGCACCGGACGTGATATTTACCAGCCCACCATGTAAGGGCTTTAGCGGCTTACTGCCCACAAAGAGCGCTAAAAGCCAGAAGTACCAAGCATTAAACAGGCTCACGGTGCGCGGTCTTAAGTTAGCCTTGGAAGCGTTCAGGGACGATTTGCCGGGCATTATCATGCTAGAGAACGTCCCCCGAATTACGAGCCGAGGAGATGGGTTGCTACGCCAAACAAAGGCCCTGCTGGCCGCCCACGGGTACCTTTTTCACGAAGGTACGCACGACTGTGGAGAGTTGGGCGGCCTGGGGCAGCATAGGAAACGATACTTACTTATCGCCCGGCACAAAGAAAAGATAATGAATTTTATTTACTTACCACCGAAATTACGGGTGCAGTGTATCGGGGAGGTCATTGGTCCGTTACCATTACCCGATGATCCGGTCGGAGGGTCAATGCACCGGATGCCACGGCTACAATGGAAAACATGGGTTAGGTTGGCATTGATTCCGGCTGGCGGAGACTGGCGGGATCTGAACCGGGATTGCTACGCCAATGTATATCAGATCATCCCTTGGGATAGTTCCGCAACCACTGTTACCGGAGCCCATAGGCCTAACAACGGAGCAATATCCATAGCTGACCCTAGATTAAATCACTCTCCAAGAAGTGGATCTTTTAAGCTCCTACATTGGGAAGATACTGCTCCCACCGTAACCGGTAGCACTGGAACAGGAAGAAGTAATGGGATATCTGGGGTAGCAGATCCAAGGATTAAATGTAACCCAAGGTCTGGAACTTATGGAGTAATGCGCTGGGATGAACCAGCAAAGACGGTCATAGGCGCTGGAGATATACATGCTGGGGCTGCGGCTGTAGCCGACCCAAGAATACCAAGGGACACGGAAGTGCTGGACCCGCCACCGGTGATAATTTCACTGGATGGCACATGGCATAGGCCGCTTACCACATGGGAGATGCTAGTTTTGCAAGGCTTTCCGATATCCATGGCGGACGGCAGCCCGGTGGTACTAGCCGGGAAATCGGATGCCCGGTGGCGGGAGAGAATTGGAAATGCGGTACCGCCGCCTGCGGCCAAAGCGATTGGCAAACAGATATTGCGAACGCTGTTGGTGAACCAGGCCGGTGCATGGGAACTAAGCCCAACGGCGGTATGGGTGCAAGAGGAAGTATCACAACATGGTTAGGCTGCAATAGGACTTTGCAAGCGGATGGAGTGTCTAAACGTGAGTAAAAAATTAATCATAATTAACTTATTAGCGTTTGGCGTATTAGTTGTCTTTTTTATATTAAAAGTGCAATTCATATAAAAAAGGAGGATTTCATTGATATGTTTTTCCCTGGTTTATCAAAAACAATCCCCAATGTTCCAGAGAACATTAGGGATGCCGTGATCATGGCAGTGCGTATATTTGAGGGCAAAGCAGGTAAAAAAGTAGAGCTAATAGGCGCTAATCCATCTAATAACGGTTTCACTGATATTAAATACAGGACTAAAGACTTTACAGATCCCGAAGAAGTCAATCGCCAAACCTCAGAAATTCAATCATGGGTTGATAATAACTCTGAACAACTCCAAAAAGGACTAATGTTCCTCCAGGAAACATTGGAGCCAATGATCAAGCTGGCACAAAAAATGGGCATAGGGCCGAAGGTGGGTTAACCAAGTGACATTTGCGACCGGATTAGCAACGGGACTTGTAACGGGTATGGCTTTAGCATCCATTCTATGGCTGTGTCTAATTACTAAAAACCAGTCAGATACAACGGAAACAGGGGATTAGCAAAGAATTTTGGCGCACCAAACTAAAGAAGTGTGGGATAGAAATTTAGCAGGGGTGAAGTCAGTGCCGAAGGGTGACCGGGAGTTATTTAAAGCTGATACTCAGGACGGCTATACAAAAATAGCAAACTTGCTCCTGGAAGCCCTGGCCATGGCCAAGCTAAACGGGGTACAGAAAGGCATTTGTCTTTTCCTATGGCGACGGACCTATGGCTGGGGACTAAAAGAGGATCAAATAACCCTCAAGGAGTTTGCTCAGGCTTGTGACACAAGTGAGCCGTATGCGTCAAGACAACTTAAACAACTGGTTAATTGGAATATAATAATGCGTTCATCCTATGATCCCGGAAAGATTCCTACCTATACCTTTAATACAAGGGTTGCACAATGGGATAAGGGTTGCACAAATGTGCAAGGGTTAAACGATTGTGAAATACAAGGGTTGTACAAATGTACAATACAAGGGTTGTACGATTGTACAAGGGTTAACCAAGCCCCAGCCCAGGAGAATCAAGGCGTGACGCCATCCCTAAAGAAAATAGAAAGACATACTAAAGAAATATATATCCCCCCTACCCCCCAAAAGGGGGGTGCACGGAGAACTGACCCCCGGATTAAACAAGTGATTGACTTCTATCACGATCAGTTTGTTCAGAAATTCGGTGAAAAGCCGGTTATTGATGGTCCTAAAGATGGCGCTGTTATTAAAAAGCTTTTAGGTACACATGACCTGGACAAGCTGTTATGGCTAATAAGACGCTTTTTTGCCAGTAAGGACCCGTGGATACAAAATAGCGGATATACTATTGGCGTTTTAAAAACCCAGATAAATAAGCTATTGGTTCAAGCTAAAGGAGGCGGTAACAGTGGGCGCGCTGGTCCCTCTGAAAAAGACACCGACGACTTATTCATCAATTGAGAAATGTCCATATTGTGGTAAAGAGAAAATTCCACAAACCACAGAGTTATTTGGTATGCAAATAACGGTTGTTTTGTCCTGCAAATGTGAAATAGAGGCGTTTGATCGGAAAATGGCACAAATAAAGAATCACGAACAAAACGAGCGACAAAAACTAATCCATAAAAATAGCGGATTAACGGGTGCAGTACAGAAACTAACTTTTGCCAATTTCAAGTCTCGCCAGGGTACCGAAGATGCCTTGCAGGTGGCACATGCCTTTGTGGATAATTGGGAGGATCGCCTTAGAACCGGAGCTGGTTTTACTTTGGCCGGCACATACGGCAACGGCAAAAGCCATCTGGCTGCAGCGGTGATCCATGAGTTAATTAACCATGGTATATCAGCTACTTACCAGCCTGTGGCAGAGCTACTTAAGCGAGTGAAAGCAACCTACGACGGCAGTAGGGAGACAGAAGCTCAAATTCTGGAATGGCTGCACAGTGTTAAATGCTTAGCCTTGGATGATATTGGAGCACAGAAACAGACCAAATGGGTAGAAGAATTTATCTTTACCGTTATCGACCACCGGTATCGGCACCGATTACCCACTATCATTACCACCAACTGCAATACTATTGACGGTACGGATGGACTAAGTGAGGCGTTGGGTGAAAGGGCCACGGACCGGCTATTGGAACGGAATGTTTTTGTAAGAGTAAAGGCAACAAGCTACAGGCGGGAAATTGCCAAACAGCGGTTAAACAGGGACAGAGAATATATGAGCTAATTATTTGACAAATAGGCTGAAAACGGCAATTTACTTAACTTGCATGGCGTGTCAAGTGGATTGGCCAAAATGAACTATTTTGTCAAGTAAGCGATTTTAACTATACGACGAAAGGAGGGTTAGTTTGGATACCAAGCTGATAGAAAAAATAAAAAAGCTGTTAGCTTTAAGCGAAAGCAGTAATAAACATGAAGCTGAATTATCCATGTTGAAGGCACAGGAGCTATTAGCAAAACATAAACTTTCTCTCAAAGAAGTAAAAGAATTTAATATCTCCAATAATGCCATTAAAGAAAATATTACTAAAGTATCCTTCACTAAAGCCAAATGGAAGGCAAATTTAGCAAGGTTAATTGCAGATAATTTTGGTTGTGAGCTTTATTTTAAGACCAAGTATTCGCACACTATTACTTATCTTGGTAGGGAAGAAGATATTACGGTATGTAACATAGTTTTAGAATATGCGATTGATTGTATAGACAGTGCCGTTAAGAGAATTAAATATGAATACGTTAAGTATGGTTATAGCACCAGGGGCCTGGAAAATGACTATGCAATGGGTTTTATATATGGTTTGCGCCAAAAGTTTGAAGCTCAGAAAAAAACTAACCAAGAATGGGGCCTGGTTTTAGTTAAAGACCAGGCGGTTATTGATGCGTATAACAAAATTAAATTTAGTAAAGGGAAAGTTAATATTAATACAAAATTTCAAGGTCATTCAGAAGCATATGAAAAAGGCCATGAAGATGGTGAAAAGTTTAGTATCTCCGATAAAATCACAGAAGGGGAAACGAAAGAAAAAATGGCCTTGGCCTCTGGTGATTTGTGAGACATGGATATAGAAGCGTGGTTTAACGAACAGCGGGAACAACAGCTTCTCAAAATTTTTGAAGATGCAGCGGCGGAGATGCATTATGCTCAGCAGATAAAGTCTATCGAGCCGACGTTTTCACCTACCGTCATTCGCGCCGCGTTTGCATACTATTAAAATACTACGTATTTATATAACCAAATGCAAACTGGAGGGTATTTATATGGCCCAACTTGCAGGATTAAAAAAAGAGAAAATGATATTTAGTAAAATAGAAAATGAATTAAGTAATTACTTAACCGAAGGGTTTCCAGATTATTTGCAGGAATTTATTATTTTGCATTATAAAAATGGTTTAACAATTGAAAGGACAGCGGAAAAGATGGGCGTTGCAGCGAGAACATGCTATAGATATCGTTTACAAGTTTTATGCAAGTTGAAAGTGCTTTTTAAATTTAATTAAGCAACTCATATAGGAGTTGCTTTTTTGTCAAAAATGTGTCAAAAAAGTGTCAGAAATATATTAAAAAATATACTAAAAACGTGCTAAAAACATGTCAAAAAGTTGTCAAAAACGTGTCATTGTTTTTCATTAAGAGATATGTAATTCTATTAGTGGGGATAAATAATGCTTAAATATCAGGTTCTAACACCTCACGGTGTTTTTGAAATAATACAAAGTTTATCATACGGAGAAATGATTATAGCTATATTGTTGATGATTTTAATTGTTATAACCGGCATGAAATTCCTCTGGGAGGTAGCCACACGGGAAGGATGGTTCTAAATGTGGCCGGTATTAACCGGGTCGGAATTGGCCCAGTTATGGAGCTTACTAATGTTATCTAGCGCCTTGGTGCTTTACTTCTTTTCAAGGATTAGATTTTAAGGGGGCGTTTAACATAGATTACCTGTTCGTTTATTGCGTTAAATGGTTTCTAAGCTGCCCCTTTGTCATTGGCTCAGTATATAGCGTGGCTATGGGACTGGCGATGATTATTGCAATAACTACTATTGTAAGGAGGCGGTTGATTTGAGCTTCACAGTTGATACCAGCCAAATCCTACAGCAATTTATAAATGTATTTGGTAGTATATCACCTGTTTTGTGGCTGTTTATGGGTGGCGCCTTGGCCCTATTCCTATTAGGCGGTTTTATGACAATACTGCGTGATTGGATTCGGCGGTGATGTCATGGATACCGGTACACTGGTTTTTAACTATGACATGGACGTGCTGACAGGCTACATTGTACAACTTTTTCAAAACTTTTGGCCCATTATAGCCCTCGGGCTTGGGATATTATTAGCCGGGTTTCTTATAGGAACCCTAGCAAACTCGTTTATGGTTTGGATTAAAGAAAGATAAATTTATAAGGAGGTGCTTTTAATGTCCGGTTTGGAATTGTTATCCCTCGGTATCAGTCTAGGTGATGTATTTTCCTTAATAAGCACGTTTTTCACCCAGTTCTGGTATCTGATCGCTTTCGGGCTCGCTCTGCTGGCTTTCCCGAGGGTTGTGCGAGCCGTCAGGGGATCTGTCGGCGGCGGTAAATAAGCAAAATACAACTACCCGGCAAATAACAATAGCCCAGGCATATGCTTGGGCTATTGTTAAAAAAACACATTTACGGAGCTTAAAATGATAATAATAAGCATTTTTTTTACATATCACCTTCTTTTTTTACTGATAGGTTTAGCTATCCTACAAGATAACTCAAACAGGATAAATAACATACCAAAAAACAAATTTGCCGTTATTTTACCAGCTCATAATGAACAATCTGTAATTTACGATTCCGTAAAATCTATATTTAGCTGCAAATACCCAAAAGATTTACTTGACGTATACGTTATAGCCGATAACTGCAGCGATGGAACTGCCTATAACGCACGTAAAGCCGGTGCCCTGGTACTGGAGAGGCAAAATAAAACTAAACTTGGAAAACAACACGCCCTTGACTGGGCGTTCAAAAAAATAGATTTAAGTCAATATGACGCCGTGATTATCTTTGACTCTGATAATCGGGTTGACCCCGGTTATTTAACTGAGATGGATTACCAACTACAAAAGGGCAACAAGGTTATTCAAGGTTACGTGGGCACTAAAAATCCCACCGATTCATGGGTAACTGCCAATTACGCCTATATGTTCTGGTACCTGTGCCGGATGCAAATGACACGCAACCTGATCGGCCTTTCCTGCTGGCTGGCCGGTACCGGATTTTGCGTTAGTACGGAAGTTTTACAGCGTGTGGGCTGGAAAGTACAAACCTTATGTGATGACATGGAATACACGGCCCAGCTAATTATAGCCGGTGAAAAAGTCAGCTTTGCCTCCAGAGCAATTTTTTACGATGAAAAGCCCGTTGGCTTAAAAGATAGCTTAAAACAGCGTTTGCGGTGGATACGCGGACAAACGCAAGTCACTCTGCGCTACCTGCCAAAACTAGCCTTTAAAATAGTAACCGCCTGGTGGCAGGGAGATATAAAGGCAGCGGCCCGTGCCTTTGACGGGATAATGTGGATACCAATGCAGCTGGTGGTTATATTAAGCATCTTATACGCGCTGGTCACTACGGGATCAGCGAACCTTCTGCAAATGATTATATCCGTGCCTTTACTAATGATGCTGCCTATGCTTGCCGAATCAATCAAAAACGTTAAAGTGTGGAAATACCTAATAACGGCGGGAATATTTTACTGGACCTGGCTACCGATACTTTTTTACGGAGTAGCCACTTGCGGTAAAAAAACATGGTGGAGGACACCGCACGGAGCCTGAACGGGGCTGATGATATGAAACTGCGTTACTTGATATTAGCTATAATCACGTTTTTTATCATGGCGACACCGGCCCTGGCCGCTAGTGTTGGCGTACATATGCATAACCAGCCCGGCTCAACCGGGACTTCAGGTAAAATTGTAGCCGATATTTACGGCGGTTCACAATATTATTTAACTTCTTTTGTGATAGATGCAGCATTACAATCTGGAGACGAAATAAACGTTTACATGCAAGATTATAGCAAATGGAGCAGTGGATCAAGCAGCTGGGATTCTTCTGTCAGTTTTGATTCAAGCGATAGTTTTCCAAGAACAGTTAGCGTACCGGGTAATATATTTGCGGCTTGGATTGAGTTAACTACTTCTTCAGGCAGTACCGGGTGCTCAATAGCTTATTTTAGTCAAGCTACTAACAATAACAATATAACAGCATACTATGACCCTATTACATGCGGCCCTGTTTTGCCGCCTCCACCCGCTATACCTGAAGCGCCTGCATTTAATATTGTACAACCTAATTTGCTAAATGAGGCAATAACGATACCGGAATCCCCAACCTTTGACGGTACATATAACTATCAGGAACCGGCCCGTGAAGGAGCATATTCATATACACCGCCGTCACTTGATATACCGGACCCAATACCGTCCCCGCCTCCACCCCCGGAAGGGCCGGGACTTTTTGACTTTTCAACTATAATGCAAACTATCGGGACACCGGATGCACCAATTACTTCTGAAACTCCCGTAAGTGGTAATATCCCGATACAACAAAACCCGCCTAGCGCTGGTGATGCGCCTAAAACAGTGGAGCAACCGGGCGCAATAGATAACGTCACTGTAAGCACACCCATTAACGCAACACCCGCACAACAGCCAGATACCCCCATATCGGTGCAGTCAGGGGTAGTTGACCCGGCGATAATGGCCCCGGTGTTGACTGTAGAAACACCGTTACAGCCACAAACGCCATTAGAACAAGATTAAAAAGGTGAGTTTAATGTGAGGTACCTAAAATACTTAATTTTAAGCTTAATAATAACTTTTCTAACGCCAGCTATAGTTATGGCGTCAACCCCCCTGCACGATGAGCCTCCGGGCACTATTATAAACTTCTCTAGTAAAAAATGGGTTATCTTAGAACAGATGGATGATGGAACAACATATATTTTAATAGATATGAATACTTATCATTTTCAAAGGGCATTTGACCCTAATCAAAATGATAAGTATTTCAACCCATCTGATACTAACAATATCGGTTATTATCTTAATAATGATTTTTTCAATGGTCTGTCACAAAATAACTTAATTGTAACACATTCATGGGATATAAAATTCCCAGACGGTACCGGTTCACAAAGCAATGCAGAAGCTAAAATAGGACTCATAAGTTACTCTGAATATATGGCATACAGCACTTATTACAATGGAAATATATTACCCCAAAAATATGGCTATAATTGGTGGACAAGGACTCCTAGTAAGATATATACGAGTAGTGTTTTTGTCGTATATATCAGTGGCGATCTTAGTGAGAATACTTCATGTACAAATATCTATTGTCAAGTGGTTCCTGCTTTATATCTTAAATCTGGCTTGTTGTTAACCGAAGCCAAGGATGTTATAGACCCTGATAATGTACCCCCGGCAATACCAACTGGATTAGCCGGACACGCGATTTCTGATACGGAGGTCCAATTAAATTGGAACGAAAACACAGAAAACGACTTAGCCGGATATAGGGTGTACCGCAATGGAACCCAAATAGCTGAAGTAAGCACAAATAGCTACGAGGAAACCGGATTAACCGAAGATACAACATACAGCTACCAAGTATCCTCCTACGATAACAGCGGCAATGAGTCGGCCAAGTGTGCAGAGGTTTTAGTTATCACTAATGAGGCCATCCACCCCCCGAGTGATCTAAAAATAACTAATTTAACAGACATAACGGCTCGTGCAGAATGGGACCCGGTTGACAATGCAGACGAATATAAAATTTATTTAAATGAAATATTAGCCGGTACAACTTCACAGACTTTTTATGAGTTTACAGGGATGGAGCCTGAAACAAATTATATGGTCACAGTGACAACCATAGTTGGCGACCAAGAAAGCGACCAGCCTGAACCGTTAGAATTTACGACACTGGCCGCGCCAACAGAACCACCGGCAAAGCCCGATTTATCGGCCACCTCAATCTTGGGGGCAAGTTATGTTTGGCTTACTTGGGATAATGACGGCCAAGGAATATTGAAGTGGGAAGTATATATGAATGGAAGCTTAACTGAAGAACTGCCCGGTGACTCTGAAGGTATTAAAATAAGCGGTTTGGACAATGGAAATTATAGCTTTAAAGTACGCGCAATAAACTCAGTAGGCGCCGGGGAGTATAGTGATACCTCTGAGGTAAAAGTTGTTAGCTTGGTGGGTTTTATGCTAAAAATAGCCGATATTTTTACCATACTCGGCTTGCTCATAAAATCAATGTGGCCGCTATTAGCATTCGGACTAGCTCTTATTGTTACCCCAAGGTTGATTAGGATTTTATACACAACATTAGTTGCTAGAAGGTGATTTACTTGAAAAAAATTATAGTAATACTATTGGCAATAATGATTATGCCAATGGCAGCCTGGGCAATTGAAGGAGTAGCGCCAACGGCCCCAACCGGTTTTATTGCAACAAACATTACTCAAACCAGCCTTGATTTAAGTTGGCAAGAAAATCCCATAGAAGATGAAGTAACTAATTACAACATATACAAAGATGGCGTATTTTTAACCAGCAAAACAAGCACTTCATACACAGTATCTAATTTAGAATCAGATACCCAATATCAATTTTATGTGACTGCTGAAAACCCTTACGGAGAAGGGCCGGCATCAACAATAGTAACGGTAACAACTGCGTCGCCTTTTTCCCCGCCTACCAATTTGCGTGCAACCAACATAGGTGCAACCAGCATTAATATTACATGGGATGGCAGCGCAACAAGCTATCAAATTTACGCCGGTCAAAATGCAAGTTATCAATCAGTTGGAGTAAGCGATACTACAAATTACGCTATTACAGACCTGCAGCCGGAGCAAATATATGACATATATGTAACGGCCCTTTACGATGGCGGGGAATCGGAACCAAGTAACATTTTAAGCGTAACCTTGGGGGCTACGCCGGTCCCGGCAAGCGTGGAGGGCATAGTAGGCGCGTCATTCCCATACATAAAAATGCTGGTTCCTTTTCTTATAATGTCTTTTGCTATTGGAGCAACATTCTTAGTTATAGAAAACATACCTACAATTTTGGGGAGAAGAAGATATTAAGCCGGGGGAATGGATGTGCAGTGTGATAAAAGAAAAAAACAAATAACCATCCTTGCCCTTGCTTTATTGATTGGTGCACTTGCCTTACCTATGGCAGCTTCAGCGGAAGTTGACATGGGGTGGCTAAATGATTTTTTCGGGATAATCACTAACGCAATTCAAGATGTAGGGAACTTAATTAGTAACGCTTTTAGTGGTTTGTTCAATGCGCTGCAATCATGGTTAAACCCTGTGCTTGAATGGTTTGGAAATAAGCTACACTTAATAGGACAGGCCATAGGCAGCGCAGTAGATAGTATAACCGGCACCTTACAAAACTTATGGAACGCAATAAAGCAATTCTTTAGCGCAATATTTAAACCAATGCTAGACCTAGTTTATGGTTTTTTATACTTAATAGCTCAAGTTTTTGTAGTCATTAAATTAATTATTAAATTAATAGCCCAACTATTTCTTTTGTTCCTTGCAATTTCAGCTGGATTTTTAAATACAATCACAAATTTTTCTAATTGGTCGGGCGGTAGCGAATATTTTTCAATTCCAGAATCATATAACCAAAGTTTTGGTTTTGTAATGGATTTTATCGATAGCACAGGTGTAAATTTAATAGCCGGTATTGCCGCTGTCGGGGTATGGATAATTACTGCTTACACATCTATTAAAATAATAACTAGTGAGGCCGTTAGATAATGAATTTAAAGATAAAGCTTGCATTATGCTTTGTTTTTTTTATGATAATTCAGTTTAATTTTACACAAAAAATTTATGCTGATACGTTATTACATGATTTAGAAACAGGTACTATAATAACATTTTCAGATAAGCAATGGATAGTTCTTGAGCAAAAAGGTGACGGAACAACTTATATATTATTAAATTCAAACGATGGAAACAGAGCCTTTGACCCTGATAACACCCAACTATTTAACCCTTCTGATAGCAATAACATCGGCTATTACTTAAATAATACTTTTTATAATTCTCTGTCACAAAAAGACTTAATTGAAACATACTCCTGGGATAGAAAATATGAAGATGGATCTGGTAGTCAAGCTAATGTAAACGCCAAAATTGGGTTGATTAGTGTAGAAGAATTTATGATTTATAAAGAAAACCAGGAAATATTAATGTCGATGCTATCTAATATCTCCTGGACGCGTACTCCAAACAATACGTATGAAACACATGTTTACTATTGGCACAATTACGGTTCAGGTTTGTACGGATATTTCACTGCTACTTTTGCAGAAAATTATGAAGTAGGTGTAAGGCCAGCTTTGTATCTTAAAGCTGGTGTAATGATGTCTGATGTAGGTATAGCTCCTGATAGCCCAACAGAATTAAGTATTGATAATATAACCACGACTTCGGCAACCGCACATTGGAATACGGTATTAGGGGCAACAAGTTATAATGTTTACCTTGACGGTGTTAAAATAGCGACTACAACCAGCACAAGCAAAGCAATTAGTGGCCTGCAACCGTCAACAACATATCAAGTTTCTGTGTCGGCGATAAACGCAAATGGTGAGGGCAACCAGTGTAACCCGGTGTCATTTAAAACGGAAGACCAACCTATATGGACACCTTTACCGGGCACAGGAATGGGTTTTGAATCCAACACAGGAGCTGTTTTTGACAATTTAAAGCTTATGTTTGGTTTTTTTAAAGGTGCAATCTGGCCGTTTATAGCAGCTTTTATTGCTTTATTTACTGTTTTCCTGCTCTGGAAAATATGGCGGAGGGCAGCAAGATGAAAGATATTGTTGATAGCATTATTGGACCGGTCCAACAATTTTTAAATAATGCAATTGACAGGATGCAAGATATCCAATTAGTTGCCGAAAGAGGATTAAACCTAAATTACTACTTAGGGCCTATAACACATTTGGGATCTGGTTGGACAGCATTAGTGATGAGTTTAATAGGTAGTTTAATTCTATTGTCAGTAATTTTTTTAGTAAGGTCAGGTTATAACATTTATCTAAATTTTAAACAAGGGGTGAAGTGGTGGTGATTTTCTCTTATTTCTTTGAAGCAGGTGTGGGATTGGCGGTTGGCCTGACGCTGGGTTTTATGCCGGGATTTCTATTTGTTCGTTGGTTGATAAAAAGAAGCAAAGAGAAAGATGTAAACAAGTATATAGGTAGACAAACCAAGGTGGTGGCAAATAGTTGATTGGCTTTTTCAAAAAAATGAACCGGGACAAAGTTATAGTGATAGAGGGAGAAAAGATAGAAACTATCCCTGTGGTATTCCATGACAGTGAAACCATAGAGACGCCATATCAGGTATTCCCCCGTTCCGACGCGGCGGTTAAATTTGACCCTGCGGGAGGTATTGTTTTTTTAATTAATTGTAACCTCAACTACCTGCAGGAAACTGAGCATCTAAAACGCGTTGAAGAAAGCATAGCGATTAGGAATATTTTCAACTTCGAGGATAAAAATAATGCGCTTAATATACCGTTTTTCATTATGTGCGCCATCCTCGTTGTTACTATCATTATATTGAGGTAGAGGGGGATGTTTGGATAATGGCCGAAGAAAAAAGCCTGCAGGACATAATGAGCGGTGATCTTTTTTCATCCTCAAAAGGTGAAACGGTAGAAACATTAAAATTTATGGAAGGACATGCCGTACCATATACACCCCGACAGCTTGCCGGTATAACTTTTTTAGATTATTTAAACCGCAGGCGGGGTGATGGTATGTATAACCCTATTATTAGGACTTTGCGCGCGCATGCCAAAGACCTGGCCGGGCCTGGTGTGTTCCTTGAAACAATTGAAAAGCTTACGCTGGCCGACAGGATCAAGGGCAATGTGCGCTTAAACCGTATCTTTGGTGAGGGGGGTAAGTAAATGTATGTATGGGCATTTACCGGGAACCTGGGGGAAGGTAAAACTTCCGCCATGAGCATTTTGGCCCATTACTACCGGGAGAAGGCGCGTAAAAGCGGACAGGGTATTGAATTATTCAGCAACTACGGCTTAAGAGATAGCCAAATGTTAAATACCTATAAGGATTTTTATAAGGTGGCTGAAGCGCCGGGAAGTATAATCTGTTTGGACGAGGCCCAAACATCGTTAGACAGCCGTCTTTTTCAAAAGGGCAGTAATATTTATTTAACTCAATTTTTGTTTTACCTGCGTAAGCTCAGGGCCAGTCTGTACATGACCACGCCCCATTTCAAAAACTTAGACAGCCGGATGCGGATGCTGTGTAACATCCTGGTTGACTGCCACCGGACACCTGGGGGGTTTATTTGGTTTATCTATGACGCACAGGCTCAAAAACTATTAAGGCGGCGCTTCATTCCAATGTTTAAGGCAAAGGAAATATTTGCGGCCGGTTTGTATGATACCAATAAAATAGTTACCTCGGTATCGTTCCCGAAAAACGAGAGGGAGTTTACAAAATTCCTGCAAAACATCATTGAGGTTAATGAAAAAAGGATGGCTGCCGATGATCTGTGGGACATGATAGATAATGCCAGTTAATCCTTATAAGAAACTTTATTTTAACCCTTCTATCCCGGCTGTGGAATTTAGTAAGATGGCTGCAAAATTTCATAACGATAAAGAGCTAAAGATATTGGAGAAATGCGCTGAGTTGGCTAATTTTAAGGTGTTGCCATCTAATAAGATAAGCTGGTATCAAAGAAAAAAGCACAAGGGTAGTAGCTTTAGGATTGGGACGCATGTTTATTACTTTATCCCCAATGATGTGGCTGAAAATATAAAAGTTTACCAAGGATGATGAAGGAAATGATAAGCAAACAATGCCCGGTATGTAATAAAAAAAGCTTCAGTGCGTCAGAAAAAAGTCTTTGGATATGCCCCTACTGCGGTGCTGATATTACCGGCTCAAAAGTGCAAGATATGGACTTGGGAGGTGAAAAAATGGTTCTGTTAAATGAAAGATACGATTGGCGGCAATATGCAGAGCGCAATAAAGGCCCAATAATGGTAGAAAAAGATTATAACTATCCCGGAGGGTTTTACATACGGCATAAGGACGCTTATAAATATGCTATCGCGGCCAATAGGTATGCTATTGAAAATATGATTGAAAATGCCCTGGCTGCGCTTGAAATGAATTGTGGTTGTATCATAGTCCAAAATGAACAAGAATTTGAATGGCTAAAAGAAATACATAGAATTGCAATGGAATTCCTGGATAATCAATTACTTGATGCGTTAAATAAGAAAAGTATAGACCATGCTTTTATTAAAAAGCAGTTTTACATGGATTTGTTGTGGAAATCCATGAAGGATATACGGGTTAATGAACGCGCTCCGGAGTTTAAATTTGCTGTTGGCAAGCAGGTAGTTACTGCAAAGGATCTTTCAGGATGTAAGCAATGAAGTTATTTCAGATGACATTAATAGCCGTTCTTAATCAGGCCTGTTGTCCCATTTAATTAGCTATACGATTTCAGAGAACATACTATTACCTGATATATGATGAAGGAATTATTTCAGATAACGGTATAAAACGGTATGATTATAGATAAAAAATTATTTCAGATAACGGGAAAGAGGTAATATCCGTGCTTAAATTTGTTTGTATGGACATTATAAGGGTAGGTACTGCTAATAAAGTTTGGAGAGGCTGGCCGAATATACAAAAAAAGATTACCATCAGTAGAAGTTGGGACGATGTTTAACCATTTTCTAGTCGATATCGATCCAGTTTTTTTAAAATAAAGGTTAGTATTAATCCCCATAATATGACTCCACCAAGATTCACTTGAAATGTCATTAAAGGGAATTTGTCCGTAAGAAAAGGGATTCTGTACAATACGACAATCAAATTAAAAACAAAAAAAAGAAAAGCGGCGCAAAGGGGTCCTTTAATTAAATATCCTCTCGAAGATATTTTTGGAATAAGATAAGCAAAGATAACACCTAAAAAGCCATCCCATAACAGTTGGAAGATTATATTTAAAATGATCGCGTTCATGTTTTCGGGCCGATGACCAAACATTAAAATTGAAGTCCAATCAATAAAACGAATTTCAGTAATCCTAAGATAATAAAAAATTAAGTTATAAACATTTAAGAAGACCCCTGCAATGAAACCGGCAATAAAACCCCGATAAAATCTATCCATAAATTATTCCACCGCTCCCATGTTATGAACTTTATAGTATTATTTGTAGTCAAATTAAAAATTATTACAGGCCCGTTTTAAGAAAAAAGGTATCTGGAGGCAATGTAAGGCTGTGCTATAATTTTTGCCAACTATGCCAAAAAAATATGCCAGCTTAAAGAATTACTCTCGTTCCTGTAAATTTACTTGATACTTCATTCTTAACTAAGGAGATAAACTTTTGATGAATAACATGATTAATGAGTTTACCGAATATCTAGCTGAGCAAGATAAGAAACCGGCTACTATAAGGGCATATCGACAAACAATAAATGACCTGACTATATGGATGGAGCAAACTACCGGGGATCCATTTAGCCCTGCCAATATAACCCCGATTGACCTAGCCGAATACAAAAGGTATCTAATGCACCGTCATAGACCGACCACTATTAACCGGGCTGTGGCCGGCATAAAGGTATTTTGCACCTGGGCGGCCAACCAGGGACTTATTAGTCCGGGAGTGGCCGCCTCCCTTCGCCGAGTACCGGTCGGACGGCAGGCACCTAAATGGTTGGATAGAAAGGAACAACTACGCCTAATACGGGCCGTCCAGCGTGACGGCAACGCTCGGGATCTAGCCATGGTGATGCTCATGTTGCATGGAGGGCTGCGTGTGGATGAAGTAGTAACTCTGCACGTTAAGGACGTGGAAATAAGCGAGAGAAAGGCATGTGTAACGGTGCGATGGGGCAAGGGGGATAAGTGGCGGCAGGTACCCTTAAATAACGATGCAAGGAAAGCAATGGCAGAATACATAGAATGGTATCCCCTCGGGGATAAATGGCTTTTCCCTGGCCGTGGCCGGGCAGGATCAAAAATAACCACCCGTGCTATATGGGCCATGCTGAAAAAATACGGCCACATGGCACAAATAGAGGTAAGTCCCCACCGGCTGCGGCATACGTTTTGCCATAATCTCATACAGGCGGGGGTACCACTTGACCAGGTGGCCGCCCTGGCTGGCCATATCACCAATGATGGACGGCCCAACGTAAAAACAACCATTATATACACCCAGCCTGGGGACGCGGATCTACGGGCTGCGGTAGATAAGATTAGCTGGGAGGGTTAAAATAATTGTACTTTCCGGAAATAACATTTGCACGCGCAATTGCCTGTGTCGGCGTTGTAATGCTGCACGCCGGGCTTGCAATTTTCGAATCAAGCAAAAGCATATCAATAATTATTTCAGAGATTTTCAGATTTTCAACTCCACTGTATGTAGCAATATCAGGATTTTTACTTTCTCAATCTAAAATAAATAATGTAAGCTTTGGTTGTTTTATAGGCAGAAAAGCAAGGTTCTTGCTGCCGCCATTTCTCTTTTGGGGCATTATTTATTTATGGCAAAATACCGTTTTTAATTATACTCCTACTTTGGATACAGCATTTTTTATGGTTTTACTAGGTCAAACCAAGGGACATTTATACTTCGTACCTTTGATTATACAGTTATACATAATTTACTATTTTATCAAGCGATTTAATATATTAAACTCTATTAATAGTACGTATCTAGGAATTTTTTTAACATTTGTATGGTACTTATTATTTAACCAATTAACATCAATAACAGGTGATGCCAGACTATTTTTCCCTTCAATGATTTTTGCTTTTGCCATTGGATACTACCTAGGCGATAATATTGCAATATTTAAAAAACCAAAACCAATATTGTTATTTGGTGCGTCTTTTATAGCAGTTTGCGGTTTAATCTGTTTGATTTCAGGGTCATTAATGAGCCAAACCATAATACCTACTTGGCATGTTTTTTCATTAGTTTATGGTGGGAGCATGATATTCCTTATATTGTTTGCATGTAGTAAATTTAAAAAAGCACCAGTGATTATAAATAAAATAAGCCGGTACTCGTTCAGTATCTATTTAAGCCACTACTTTTGCTTAGATATTCTAAATTTATTAATACCCAATACTTTATTTGTTGGGTTTAGATACATTGTTTTAGTTTTAGGGACTTTGTTTTTGTCTTACGTCATAGGATTTTTGGGTAACTTATTGCCTTATGGCTATTATCTTGTAGGTCGATCTGCAAAAACGTTACTGAAAAGCACCATAAAGCCCCCGGCTTCCGTGGGGAGATTCAGGCAGGTTGGGAGGGTTAAAGCTTGACAGGTAAAACTCATATAGCAGTTGGTATTACCACTGCAATAGCGATGGGTACTACATCGCCTATTGGATTGGGTGTGGCTGCTGTAGGTGCCCTGGCGCCGGATATAGACCATCCCAACAGTAAAATTAGCCATAGGGTTACTCCGGGGAAGTTACCCCGGTCTACATTGGGCAGGTACCTGGCCGGTTTTATATTATTGGCTGCCGGTGGGTTGCTGTGGAAACCCTTTGTTATTCCCGGCCTGACCCTTGTTATACTGGCCGGAATACCCCACCGCGGCTTTATACATTCCCCTGCTTTTGCCTTAGCTATTGGCGCTTTGGGTGCACATATGATCAGTATTGACAGGACATTGGTTACATCATTTATGATCGGGTACATATCTCATTTGATAGCAGATATGGCCGGGGCAGGTATTCCCTTGCTGTGGCCAATATCAAATACCAGGCATGGAATGAACATGGTGCATACTAGCAGCATGTTGGAGTGGGTTGTATTTGTGGTGTGTGTTGGTTATGCAGTTTTGGCATTATTCAAGGGCTTTTTGGCGTATATACTCTGATGTCGTTAACCCAAGCTGGTTAGCCTTTTTTTGAATTAATTCCCATTCTTTATCTGTGGCCTTAAATGATCTTGGCTTTTTAGGGTTGTCAATTTGTGGCCTTCCAGACCCTGGCCGGTATCCACCACGGCCTTTATTTTTTGTGCTTTTATTATCCATAAGACCACCGCTTTCTTTTTCGTTTACAGTATATACGTTTATCTAAATTAACACAAGAATAAATGTTAAAACCAGGCCATTAAAGCCTGGTTTTTTTCTATCAAAAATTTCGAATATTTATTATGATAAACGTATTGACATTAATCTAAATGTGTTTTAATATTTGTATATACGTTAATCAAACAAATAAAAACCACATACGAGAACTACCGCAAGCGCGGTCCCACAGACCACGGCCAAGACAGGGCAAAAGCTCCGAGCCGGGAACGGAACGCGAACACTGGAGCCGAGGGGATATCCACCAGAGCTGTAGAAAGCGGAAAACAGGATCGTTCAAAAAATACAAGGAGGTTATAGGAAACTATGGCTAAACAAACAATTTATGAAATGGTTACTGAGCGCATAATCCAAAAGCTAGAACATGGGGTTATCCCCTGGCGTAAACCATGGAATAGCAGTAACCAGGCTGTTAGTTGGAAAACCCAAAAGCCTTACCGAGGCGTAAATGCTCTGCTATTGGATCCAGGCGAATATGCCACATTTAATCAAATCCAAGAGGCAGGCGGCAAAGTTAAAAAAGGCGCAAAAGGCCACTTGATCGTATTTTGGAAGTGGCTTGACATAGAAAATGCGGAAACCGGTGAAATTGAAAAGGTTCCCTTTCTTCGCTATTACAAAGGTTTTGAGATCAATACCCAATGCGAAGGAATAAAAAGCAAGAGTAAAGATGCGGAACCTATCCATCATGACCCTATTGAATCCGCTGAAGTAATAATAAAAGGTTATCAGGATGCCCCCCCGATAACCTTCGCGCCTGGCAAAGCCTACTATGTACCTGCTGAAGATACAATAAGCGTACCAGCTATTACTGATTATAACATTAAACAAGAATATTATTCCACACTATTCCATGAAATGATACACAGTACCGGACATAAAAAACGCTTGAACCGGCCTGGCGTTACCGATAAAGCAGCCGCCTTCGGCACTGAAACCTACTCCAAGGAGGAATTGGTTGCCGAAATGGGCGCGGCGATGCTTTGCGGAGTGGCGGGAATAGAAAACCACACCATAGAAAATAGCGCGTCATATATAAGTAGTTGGATTAGGCAATTAAAAGGTGATCCTAAACTTGCAGTAACTGCAGCTAGTGCAGCACAAAAGGCAGCTGATTATATACAAGGAGTGACATACCAGGATTAGCCAGACGGCCGGGGTTAACACTCCGGCCCCCCAATTAAGGAGAGTGATAGATAATATGACCACTAACGAAATTATGCTAGGATGCAAATAATAAACATTAAAAATAAAAGGTTTGCTTGCCCTACTGGATACTATGAAATAAACAAAGGTTTTGCCTTTTACGTTCCAGGTCTCGGATATTTAGCATTTAAACAGGATTTTGCAAAGGAATACAGTTACACCTCATATACACCAAAAGGCGGCAGGAAAGCATTAAAGGCAATACTAGAAGCTGGTGGGTTAATAAGCTTCGACAATGTAACCTGGGTAAATGAATTAAAGTAAACAACCGGGGCGGGCAACCGCCCCATCCGTATAGCCCATTACAATAAAATATAAATTAATACGATATTATACTTCTTTATTTATATGTAAGAAGTTACTCCTTCGCTCTTTTAGGTCTTTTCCCCCCGACCGAGTATATGCGAGGTTTATATTTTGTTGGGTTTCTGCCCCGGCGAACACTCAGTCCAGGGGGCATTTGTTTATGCAATAAATATCAATTTATCCTCAAACAATTAGTTAGAGAATTGCTATGACAATGGTTAAATAACAAAGTAATAGGCCTCTTTGCCCTATTATAGTATATTATTATAATGATAAAACATATAAGGGGAATGTTATGAAACTTAAAGACTATTCAATTGGACAGTCAATCAGTGGTTACATGGCAGTTAAACAGTGCAATATACGCCAGACAAATCAAAATCCACCTAAAGATTATCTCGATCTGCTCCTAACCGATGGTGAAATCGAAATTATAGCCCGGGTATGGGATCATACTGGCCAACCTCCGACCGTAAACACGATTATATATACGTCAGCTAAATTAACACAATACCGGGGCCAAAACCAACTCAATATAACTGAGTGGCGCCAGGCAAATCAAGGTGAATATACCCAAAAGAATTTTTTGCCTGTATGTCCTTATGATTTAGAAAAACTATGGAGTAGACTAAAGGAAACAATGGTAAATATTAAAGACCTGGGACTTTCACAGATCCTAAGATCTGTGTTTGGCAAACACTATAAACAATTTCAAGAAGCGCCGGCTGCCTTATATCAACATGGCGCTTACCTGGGTGGTCTCCTCGAACACACCTGTGGTGTAGTTGAACAATGTTTACGCCTAGCCACCGAGGAAACAGATATTGATTTATTGATAACAGGGGCTATTCTTCACGATATCGGAAAGATATTTGATTACGACTGGTCAGGCTGTGTAATAATCATGACCGATTCCGGTCAACTATTAGGTCACATTTCACAAGGGATGATGATAATCAATAATCATGCAACTAATTGTTCTGATCTTTCCACGGAGAGATTAAACTTGCTACTTCATTTAATTGCTTCGCATCATGGTAAACTGGAATGGGGTAGCCCTGTTGAGCCTTTAACACGAGAAGCGATCTTATTACATAACGCTGATATGTTGGACGTACAGTTGTGGAAGTTGGCCCAGGCCCAAGCCAAGACTCCGGTCGGGGAAAAATGGACAGATAAGGTTTGGAGTTTGAATAATAAGCGTTTTTGGGTGAGTAATAACAATGAGTAAAAGTGTAATTATGGTCGAAGTAGCTTAACCGTAAGATTGTTCATACATTACCGGTCCTGTCGGCTTTAGGGTATAATAAGATTTTTTACACTACGACAATAAGGTCAATGCTTTATGTTAACTTTAGTGACATAAGCCAGCTAAAGCAAATAATATGAATTACCAGATGATAGTTAAATTATCAATTACTGGGAAGAAAAAATCATTGGTATAGTATAACAATGCATAATGCCTCGTGTTAGAATCGTGTCGGAGATTTGTCGCACACTGAAGTTTATACGCTTGGATTTGAGAAGATATAAGAGATATATGCTCAGTATGTTCTGGTAGTTAGGTATATTTTTCATTTTTTAAAGGAAACTACGACCATTTAGCGAATTAAATATTAGCAATCTATACCAGCATCTTTTGTAAAAGCTGGTTATTTTTCTTTTTAGCGAGAATGAAATTTTTTAATAACTATCTAAAGGACAGACGTTTCAAGTATACCACGGGATTATTGTCATGCTTTGATGTTACTGCGAATAGTAAACAATTACTAGATAAAAGTTATTAGGCAATAACTAGGAAGGTTATATCTGCCACATTGTGGCTATTATCTGTGGTTAAGTATTATAATATTTAGTTATATTGTTGTACATTTATGATCTGGGGGACTATTAAATGTTTTTGAGCGGTTTGCAGTTGGTAAATTTTCGCAATTTTAAATCATCTTGTTTCATATTTAATGAAGGGGCAAACACAATTATTGGCGAGAATGATTCTGGAAAATCTAATGCTGTAACTGGTTTAAGAATATTATTAGACGATTCTTTTTTGTACAACACTAAGCGCTTGAAAGAAAGTGATTTTTCATATGCCAATAATAACTGGAAAGGTCATTGGATAATAATTTCTGCTACTTTTAGCAATATAACAAGTACCGAAAAAGAAAGCGACATATGCGCAAGCCTAATAGTCGATGATGAAGAGAATATGGCTTCTATGAGTTCTCTTATTAGCACGGATAATAGAGATCATGGCGTTGTTACGTTGTTTATAAGGCCACAAAGAGGCATTAGGAAAAAACTCTTTGATGCTTCCGGCGATGAAGCAACCTTTAATGAAATTCGAAATTCAATACGATTAATTGACTATGAGTTCTGTTTTACATCCAAATCTAAAGCGGATTTCTGCCATGATGATGTGTATAAAAGCATTGTTGGAGATATTGACTTATGTAAAGCCACTAATCCAGAAGATGATGATACAAGTATCCTTGGTCATCGTATTACTATAGCTGATGTACAAAATCATATATCATTAGTTTATATTGATGCCCTAAGAGATGTTCTTAGAGAAATGCATATACCAAGAAACCCAATTAGACGCATAATCGAAACGATTGAAAGCAAAATTGACCCTGCTCATATCACAACTGTAAAAGAGAAAATCAAAGAACTAAATGACGCAATTACAAATATTGGTGAAATAGGCGTGATAGGTCGCGGTCTAAATCAAAAACTTTTAGACATTTTAGGTGTGGTATACTCTCCTGAAATTAGCTTATCATCTGAATTATCTGATGAAATAAACTCCCTATCAAGATTTATTGCTATGAAACCCAAAAACGAAGATGATCTTGATTTGCTGGGTTTAGGGCATCTTAACATGATTTACTTAGCACTTAAAATTGTCGAATTTGAAGCATGTCGTTCTAGAGAACTACTAAATATCATGGTTATAGAGGAACCAGAGGCGCATATTCATTCACATATCCAAAAAACCTTATTTAACAATTTGTGTGTAACAAAAAATTATACGCAGGTACTGATGACAACGCATTCCGTACATTTGGCTGAATCATCTGAAATATCCAGAATGAACATAATAAAAACGCTAAATCAGAATTCAATTGCCATGCAGCCTATGTATCAACTTGACCAATACGGAAAAGATAATCTGAACAAGCAAAACCTGTCTCTAACCAATTGTATTGAACGATATTTGGATGCAAAACGGAATGTTTTGTTATTTTCAAAAGGTGTTTTATTGGTTGAAGGTGACGCAGAGGAAATATTGATACCCAATATGACTAAAGCCGCTTATGGAATAAGTCTTGATGAAATCGGGGTAGGCTTAGTTAATGTTGGAGGCACTACCTTTGAATATGTTGCAAGTTTATTTGACCAATTAAGAATACAGCGATATTGCGCTATTCTATCTGACCTGGACAAGCAAGCAGTTGATTCATCAAGCCCATACTATAAGTCAAATGCCGAGAAAAAGGGGCAGGAACGCAAGGAAAAACTTGATCGATTATATTCAAGTAACTCATGGGTAGATATGTTTTATGCTGACCATACATTCGAGATAGAGTTCCTTAATAATGATGACAATTTTAAGTATGTTTCTAACGCAATCAAAAAAATATTTACAAAAAAGGCTACTATTACAATTCATCAAAAGAATATCAAAGATAAAGATATCCGAAATGAAGAAATACTTATGCTTTCAGAAAAAGAAGGCAAGGGATGGTTGGCGACAATAATATCTGGCGAATTGGATTACAATGTTGGAATTCCAGAATATATTGTAAGTGCTTTGGCATTTGCTTCCCAAGAAACAATGTCGTTGCAGATTTATGCTAAAATGCTTAATTACTCTCTTGCTTTTTATGATGATGAAGATGCAAAGTCTTATTTGGACTTATTACATGCTTCTAATGATAATGTGTCTCTCTCAAAAACCATAAATGAATTACTTGAAGATACCTATTTTGAGAATGATGTTGCTGTCGAGTTTGTTAATACTTGTGAAGGGTATCAGCAAAGAATAGTTCTTGGTGATGACGATGAATGAAAACCTTGAACTGTTATTAAATCAATTAAACGATCAACAAAAAACTATTGTCATATTAGATGATAATATGCTTGTTACTGCCTGCCCCGGTAGCGGAAAAACAAGAGTTTTGACATATAAGCTCGCATATACAGCTCTATCGAATCCTCTTTCCCATAAAAAAATAATCGCAATAACATATACAAACAGAGCCGCTGATGAGATAAAGGATCGATTAGAATTGTTTGATATTGAGCAATCAGCAATATGGGCCGGAACAATTCACCAATTTTGCTTAGAGTATATTATTTACCCATATTCAATGTCACTTTCCAGGTTATGTAAGGGTTTTACAATCATAGATGAATATGTGCGTGATCTTTATCTCCAACAAATTTTAGACAGTATGAGTATAAAAATTCCTTTCTATGAAAAGGGCAAAATTAGAACAATGCTAAATCGTAATATGAAAATTGTTGAGACTCGATATCCACAAGTAGTTAAATGCTATCATGATCAACTAATACGAAACAAAGAGATTGATTTTGATCTAATATTAAGCCTTTCCTATCAGATTCTTAGTACTCACCCGATTGCATCGAAAAATGTTGCTGGCATACTGAGAAGTATTTATGTTGACGAGTATCAAGATACAAACGAATTGCAATACCAGATTATAGGGATTCTGACAAAAACTAATAATAGTATTAAGGTAATGTTTGTAGGAGATACAGATCAAGCGATTTATGGCAGCCTTGGAGGAATTGCTAAAAGCATCAAAGAAATCGAAGAGATAACCGCTTTGAAGTTTACAAAAGAAACTTTAAACGGATGTTATCGTTCTACGCAAAGAATTATTGATTATTATTCTTATTTTCAAAATGATCCTTATAAAATCATTAGTCTTTCTAATCGTGCAGAGTTGAGAGGGATTATTTTTTTAAGCATATCCATTCATAAAGATGTAATTTATGATTATATTGCCGGACTCATCCGACGTAAAATTGATGAAGGTATTCCTCCAGAAGAGATATGTGTAATCGCTCCGCAATGGTTTTTGTTATATCCTTTATGCAAAAAACTACGGCAACTTTTACCCGACATATCATTTGACGCCCCTGATATATCTCCCATCAAAGCAGATGATATGAATGTTTTTTACAAACTGGCACGATTGATATTCACTGAACCGGGAAAAAAGGTTGCCCGACGAAAAAGGATAGCTACTGAAATAATCAAGCTTTTATCAGAGGAATATAATATTTTACTTAATGAGCGTATAGACTGTTTTTGGATATTGCAAACAATCAATAGTAAACATCTAGATTCAGATAATGGCATTGAGCACTACAAATATATTATTGAAGAACTTTTTTCTTCATGTGGCATCAATAGAGATGATAACCCATCACTTTATTCTCTATATGATAACTTTATTTACAAAATACAAGAAAGGATAAAAAGATATTCACTTTCAGATGATCTGCTCACCTTTTACAAGATGTTCAAAGAAAAAGCCGGTGTGGTAATTACTACTTGCCATAAAATCAAAGGAGAAGAATACAATACAGTAATCGCTTTTGGCGTTTTGCATGGAATGATCCCACATTGGGACGCGATATACAGTCCCATAATTTCAGAGAATAATGAAGCAAAAAAAATGCTATATGTTATAGCATCCAGAGCTAAAGAATCGTTGTATTTATTTGCGGAGCAAGGGCGAACAACAAAAAAAGGTAAATATACATTAACGGATATTTTGAAAACATATGCTTACGAATATGATACTTAGAAGCTCACTGTGGTTGTCTCTCAGTGGATTTTTCTAAAACCTGGTTTTTGGGGAGGAAAAGAGGAAACAATATGTGTTGTGTTGAATAACATGTATTGTGCGTTTGTTGTTTGAATGTTAAAATATATAACACAATGGGAGGGGAAGAGCTATGGCTTTATATTTTAATTCGGAAAAATTTGCTAATGAGCTTAAAAAATACAGAGGCAAAAGATCTCAGCAAGATGTATCAAGCAGACTAGGAACTAATCGTACTACACTTTCTCTATTTGAAAATAATAAACAAATTCCATCTTTAGACATTTTACAAAGGTTTTGTGAACTAACGAATTCTAATGTTGATAATTTTTTTGTAAAGGAACAAACAAATCCTATTATTATGATGATGGGGCAAGTAAAAGAAACTGATAAGCATGCTTTACAAAAATCTTTGGAAAGAATTAAAATCAAGCAAAAATATATTGCTATTGGTAGAAGGTGTGAAAGGGATGCATAAATTAGAAAATCCTAATGATGAATTATCAGCCTTTAATGAGCAATTTGAAATGTATTATCAAAAGAGATATGATTTTGACCCAAATAGTTTAAGTTTACAAGATATTAAGGAAATTAAAGATTTAGCAAGTGAAAAAAGAAATGATTATGGTATAGCACCAATTGGGAGAGATGTATTTAGATATATTATTGAGAAAGAAAGAAATGTCTATTTTGAACTGGAAAAATTTGAAAACCTTGAACTAGACGCTTTAATATATATACCTGATCCAAATCAAGATATCGCATTCATTATTATAAATTCTAATCAACCTTTACTTAATCAGATTTTTGCTACCGCCCATGAATATTATCATTATTTAAAAGACTTAGATGAATTAAGAAATAACCCAAGGGCATGTTCTTTGTCTAGTCTTAAAGATAAAAGCGAACAAAAGGCTAGTAGGTTTGCAGCAGAATTCTTATTGCCTGATCAAGCTCTAAAGTCTAGCATTGAAAGATGGCTAATAGTAATTAATAAAAATGAATTTAAAAATGCTAATCTTGAGGAAGTTGCAGCATTATGTTATATTTTAACTATCAAATTTTGTCTACCTTTGAAAGCAGTATTTTTTAGACTATGCGAGGAAGGTTATATAAAAGACCCCAATAAGTATATATCTCAATATGCTTTTATAAAAAAGATTTTTAAGGAGACTAAAACTAGTTTTTCTAAGGAAGTTAAAGAACTGCTAAACAAAGAAAATCCATATATTGATGAACCCATGTATGATTTAATATATAAGGCCTATAATAATGGATATGTTTCCTTAGATGATTTAGAATCTGAGATTAAAATTTTAGGCTTAGATAAAACTAATTTTTATGATTTATTTATAAATAAGGAAGACGATGAGCAAGAAGATATAGATGATGATATAAAAGCAAAACTTCTAAAGAAATTTCGCGGGTAGGGTTTGTAAATGGATAAAATTGTTAGCAATAAAGACAGTAAAATTATAGTAGATGCTAGCACGTTGATGGTTGGCATACAGATGCAGCATGATGACCCACGTTATTCTTTTGATAGTATGAAGGTAGCATATATGGACTCTTTTTTTACTTATTACAACAATATAAAGATACATGAAGAAGTTTATAGAGAACTAGATGATGTTAGAAGGGCTTATGTTAGTAATTTTGAAGGCTTTAATGTAGAAATTGTTGGTGAAAATGGTTTATATGGTGTTGATCCTATATATACTACAATATTTAACAAAATTGCTAACCATGATCTTTTTCACTATACTCGTGATGAATCATTTAATAGAGGGGATGTTTATTCATTAGCTTATGCTGCATATCATAAAATTCCTGTTATTACCACTAGGGATGGTTCAATAACAACAGTAGTTAATGAAATTACAGAATTAAATGGAACAGATGTTTTGGGTTTTGAGTATGTCCTTGCTCTATCCTATTTATTAAATGAATCTAACAAAGATTTATTTAAAAGATTGAAATCATTGTATAAATCTCAATGTACGCCGGCAATAAATAGAAAATTGATTCCTCAGACCTTTTCATCCTTTTTAGAAGTCTTAGCTAACCCTAACTAATTATTTATTAATATAACTATATGACCATGACGCGTTTAGAGTGGCTTGCTGGAACAACCCACCGTAAATGTGTAATCCCGGGAGCTTCGCCACAAGGGAGCATAGCCTAGATGAAAGAGCACCTGCCTTATAAGCATGGGGTAAGCGGTTCAAACCCGTTTGCTCCAACCAAAAAATCAGTGGTAGCGTCGAAAACACTGCGTTGCCGATAGATAGGGGTATATAACTGTCCTTAACAATAAAATAGTTGCAATTAACGTTTATGTGGTATTTCAACAATTTTACTGAGTGTTTTGTCCCAGGACCTTTTCCCTGATCTCCAAAGCCCGCATGAATAGAGGTTCCGCTTCGGC
>JAENZP010000013.1 GCA_016841205.1 Desulfoscipio geothermicus | reverse complement strand
AAGAAGAAAGAAGCGTAATAGTGCTATGGTAACTGAAAATAAGTTGTGAACGTAAATGAGCCTATCTAAAAGCTTTTATATAATATTGTCTCTCCGAGCTAGATGACCTAAAGCAGGATGTCATGGTTTATTGGCCCTATGGGTGCGTTGGGAAACGGGCGTGCCTTCCATTGCGAAAAGGAGATGGATTCGGTATTTATGCCGGGCTAGCTTTGCTTTTTGCATAACTGCCCGGCATTCTCCTTTTATTAATTACTTAAAATTAAAGCTTTGCAGGGGAGATTATCACAATGAGAGATAAAAAATTAATGGTATCCATTGAAGAAGAAGCACAGAAAATTGTTTTAAACTCTGCCAGCTATCTGAGCTGTAAAAACATGGCTATTAAGAAAGCATCTAATCAGGTTTTATATGAAGATATTGTACCGGAAATATTGAAACCTCCTGTAGATAATTCCTCAATGGACGGTTATGCAATAATCGCAAGTGACACGAACGGGGCATTAATAAATAATCCTATAGAGGCAGGTGGCTCCATTATCGCTAAACAAGTTACAAAAGGAACAGCAATAAGAATAATGACCGGTGCTCCGATACCGGAAGACGCTGATTCGGTAATTCAGCTTGAAGATATAGAAGAAGAAGCCGGTTATCTAAAAATACACCACGAAAAAACAGCTAAGTATGAAAATTATAGCTTTGCAGGAGAGAGTATTAAAAACAACAATGCATATGCCTTGTACTCAGGAGTAAAAAAATATAGCACTTTTCCTATTCCAAAAGACAAACCGAGTATTTCCAAGATTACTGAATTTTATCCCAAGGTCAGGATTAACTGTCCTGAAAATATTAATATTCTCAAAGACTATTATGCTATCTCGACCCAGAGTTGGAGAAGGAAATTACCTCTGGAAGAAGCTCGTAATCTCCTACTGCAGAATGTGATCATCAGTCCAGGAGAACAGTTGCCTTTAAGTGAGGCCTTGGGGCGTGCAATTCTGGAAGACTTGACGGTTCAGGAAGATGTCCCGAGCTTCAATCGCTCTTCAGTTGACGGGTATGCCCTACTTAGCAGGGATACCGAAAATGTTTCGGAAAATGATCCGGTCAGACTCCTTGTTTTAGGAAAAGTGGCGCCTGGCAAGAACCACTATTTTCAAGTTTCGACCCAGACTGCAGTTAAAGTGATGACAGGGGCGCCGCTTCCTTCGGGGGCTGATGCGATAGTCAAGTGCGAGGAGGTTCAGCGAGAGGGTTCATATGTTAAGGTTTATCACCAGGTTATGGCGGGAACCAACGTAGCCAAAACCGGCCAAGGAATAACAGCCGGTGAAACTGCTGTCTCCAAGGGTACACCGGTTACTCCGTCCCTGCTTGGGTTGTTGGCTGAAGCGGGGTTTAGTGGCATACCTGTTTATTCAACAGTTAAAGTTGCTATTATCAGTACAGGCAGTGAATTGACAGAGCTTGGACAAACACTTGGTAGCGGTTGTATTTATAATAGCAATCAGTATTTCCTGACAGCACTTCTGAGAAAAATTGGGGTGGAACCTGTCCCTATGGGTATTGTGCCGGATGATCTTGTAAAAATAGCCGCACTTGTGCAAACCGCTCTGGAAAAAGCAGATTTGGTCATTACTACAGGAGGAGCATCAGCCGGAGATTTTGACTTGGTTGAACCTGCCATGGCCATGGCAGGGATAGAGGGCTTATTTTCAGGAATAGATATCAGACCCGGCAAGTCCTTTGTGGCGGGGAAAAAAGACGGCAAATTAATCCTGGGTTTATCGGGTCATCCGGGAGCTGCATTTACAGCTTTTGAGCTTTTGGTTAAACCAGTTATTAAAAAGATGTTGGGCTATAAAGATATCTTGCCTCGCAAGGTCGAGGTTATTTTATCCGGCGATTACAAAAAAACTGATACTAGAAGGATAAAAACCGCCAAGCTTTCTATTGAGGGAGGAATCGCCAAGGCAAACATCCTTACCGGGCAGGGTGTTCTGAGGACTTTGGCAGATTGCAACTTATTTGTGGAAATACCGCCTGGTAGAGGTATGCTTGCGGATGGAGAAAAAGTTTCAGCATATGTTGTGGAATTATTTAATACAAAATGACGCAAAATGGTTGGTTTATTGCCTTAAAGACCTGCCGGGGAAGCATTAAAACGATAATTTGATGAAAAATGTGGCCAATAAAAAAGAATAAAGAAATGCGAGGCAGTATAACAATGAGAAAACAAACCGAACATGTTAAACAATTAAAAAGAATGTATGCTAAAGAAGATAACAGAATAAAGGGAGACGGTTATTGGGAAAAGTTTCCTTCATTCTGGTTTATCTTATTTCTGTCGTACAAGTGCACAAGAAGGTGTGACTATTGTTATGCCTATAATCAAGTGGGCGATGACAATAAAATGGAAATGGATGAGAACACATTTTCCAGATTATTAGAGTGGATTCCAGAACTCTGGAAAATTAACAATGTTAAAGTGAATACTGTTGGCTTCCTTGGCGGGGAACCTTTGCTGAGAACGGATAGGATAAAGAAAGTTATGGATTCCGTTTACAGAAATACCGATGGCATGCAGGGTTACCTTTATACAAATGGTGATTTAGTAGACTCAGTAAATTGGGATGATCTTGAAGATATCCAATGGATTACAACAAATATTGCAGACACCGGTATCGAAGAAACATCAAGAAGAATGAAGATAATTGGTGAGAGATCAAATGTTATCGGCCAAACCATAGTAGCCACTATGGATGATTATAACTTAGATAGACTGCTTGATATATCAAGATTTGGTTTGGAAAATGGCTATCGTTTAAGATACCAAAAGGATATCTTTAGGGGATTAGATACCGAATATAATAAAAGATTACTAAAGAGATATCATGAATTACTTGACTTATTGGAAAGTTATATTATTAAGGGCTACGATGTGCATACTACTTTCTTGTTGGATACTTTAAGCTCTTTATGGGAACATGAAGTTTCTCCGTATCCTTGCGGGAAAAGAAATGCTGTAGTATTTCCCGATGGAACAGTTGGAGCATGTATTAGAGAACATTCCTTTAAAACTGGAACAATATTTGATAAAGACCCGTTAAGTGTAATACAATGTGATACATTTCATTATGATCTTACCAGCCAAGACATTCCGGATGAGTGCAGGGTGTGTGAATATAGAACTACCTGTCAGGGAGGATGTCCGCATGATAAATTGTTGATGACCGGTTCTAGAGCCGGAAAATCTATTGCATGTGAGATCCATAAAGAGATTATTCCAAGATTAAGATATTTGGATAAAAAAATAAATCGGGTACTTAGGTAAAACAATCAAAGAGTTTGACATTTGAGCAGAGAAAATGATTAATTCCATCCACCTAAAAAGCTATAACCCGCCTGCCATCGAAGGAGTCTGGATACTAGAACCCGGTAAAGACGGAAAACGTTCGATAGGCATTTCCGGAGTTGTTGACGGAGCGTTGTTTGTACGCATAGCCTTTCTTTTGGGTTTACCTAAAACATTATTTTTTCGTGCGAGTTAAATATTGCTAAGCAGCACACTTATGGTATGGTATCATTATAACTTTTATCGGGTCTGATTCCGAGCCAGCTATATTAATGGCTGCTTTCTTGCAGCTACGGGATCGGGAGGAATTACGAACAAGCTTGTCAATGCTCTAATTGAGGTAGGCTAGCCTGTATACTTAAAATTAGGGATTTATCTATCCTTGCTAAATCTAAACATAAAACATATAATGTATAATGTAATAAAAAATGATACAAGGAAGTATCATAACTGACCAAAGAAGGTCCTGATGCCGTGAATTTTATGCGGGTTAGGCCTTTTTTTCGCTTTATTAAGTAAACCTTTGGTTATTTTGGCCGGGCTGATTTAATAAAGCACCGAAAAATGTAAATTTAGTATTAGGAGGTAAGTTTCGGTGAAAAAAATAGAAGCCATAATCCGCCCTGATAAGTTGGAAGATGTTAAAGAAGCGCTTTCACGTTACGGTATTCACGGCATGACGGTTAGCCAGGTTTTGGGGTGTGGCGCACAAAAGGGCTGGGTTGGAGTTTACCGTGGTCACGAGTACAGCATGAATCTAATACCTAAAGTTAAGATTGAGGTTGTTTTAGATGAACTGAGGTTAGATGAAGTATTGCAAATCATTTGTAATACTGCCCGTACCGGTCAGGTGGGGGATGGCAAGGTATTTATTTACTCGGTGGATAGGGCGGTGCGTATACGTACCGGAGAAACAGACGAAAATGCTATTTAATAAAATCATGAACTAAATATCCCAAAGATTGGGTTTGAAGAGCAAGGACGCTCGCGTGGTTAATAACCACCGGTGTCCTTATTTTATTTGTGGGAGTGTGAATTATGGAACCGGGAATTAAGGATTTAGCTGCCGGTATTGATACTGTCTGGGTGTTGCTTTGTGCAGCGTTGGTTTTCTTTATGGAAGCTGGTTTCGCTTTTTTGGAAGCCGGTTTCATCAGAGCTAAAAATTCGCTGAACATTGTGATGAAGGTTTTTACGGATACAACTGTAGGTATGCTTGGATTTTGGGCCGTTGGGTTCGGGGTGATGTATGGAATAAATGTTTTTGGGCTTTTTGGTGGCAATGGGTTTTTCCTAGGAGGCAACCTGGAACATATTAACCTGCGGGTGCCAATTTATGCCTACTGGCTATTTCAAGCTGCATTTGCTGTAGCCGTTGCTTCAATTATTTCAGGTGCGGTTGCTGAGCGCATGAAGTTCAGTCCCTATATTATTTTCACTTTGATTTGTACAGCCTTAATTTACCCTGTGGCAGGACATTGGGTCTGGGGAACCGGAGGTTGGTTGAACAATCTCGGAATGATGGATTTTGCCGGTTCTGCAGCGGTACACGCCGTGGGCGGTTGGGCAGCGCTGGCTGCAGTAACGGTTCTAGGGCCGCGTAAAGATAAATACAACAAGGACGGCAGTATTAATGTACTGCCTGCACATAATATGCACTTGGCTTTCCTTGGCACGTTTATACTATGGTTCGGTTGGTTTGGGTTTAATCCGGGCAGTTCACTTTCCGGACTTGACCTCAATATTGGTCGCATAGCGCTTACCACTAACCTTGCCGCAGCGGCCGGCGGTACCACCGGTATATTATTTACCATGTGGCGTTATGGTAAGGCTGATCCTAGTATGGCAGCCAACGGTGCTCTGGCAGGTCTGGCGGCTATAACGGCGGGCACAGCTTATGTAGGAGCAGGCAGCGCAGTAATAATTGGTATAGTAGCCGGTATACTGGTGGTACTGGCGGTGGAATTTTTTGACAGGGTTAAGGCTGATGACCCGGTTGGCGCTATTGCAGTCCATGGAGTAGGGGGCACCTGGGGCGCCCTGGCCGTGGGACTGTTCGCCCAGGAGGGCGGACTTTTGTTCGGAGGGGGTGCCCACCAGTTGATGGTTCAGGCCCTTGGGGTGCTGAGTGTATCCCTCTGGGCATTCGGAGCTACCTTTGTAGCATTTTCTGTGCTCAAGGCAACAATGGGGATTCGCGTATCGGCAGACGAGGAGTTTGAGGGTATGGACATTAACGAACACGGTATCTCAGCTTATACGGGGTTGGTTACCAATTCCCTGAAAGGTATCGGGCATCCTGCCATCCAAGAAGCCGAAGAGGCAGTCATACCGTTATCCAGCCCGGTGCAGGCAGGCCGTTGATAGGAGGAAATCGGGACATTTCAGCTGTTTATTTGGATTTCTTCGGCTTGGTAAACAGGCCGTACACAGTATTAATCAAACTTGCGGTATCCCTGGTGTAGGAGTAAATATCAATACACAGTATCATGGTAATGACGGGATATAGAGAACCAGCTATCTTTAGCTGGTTCTCTATATATTTATGCGTATTGATTAGCCTGTAGGTGATAGAGCGGATATTTATCCGCTGAGTAACAGGGTATTTCTATTATTGTCTCGGGCATCAAAAACATCGCTTTTACTGTTTTCCATTGTTATCATCTTCCTTTTGATATAAAAATCAATAAAAGATGTGCTAGTAGAAATTTTTTTATAGGAATAGAATCAATAATTGACTTACCCTATCGGGATTATGTATATTTATGAGGGATAAGGTTGCCTTTTGCATTGGAGAAAATGAGAATACAAGGAGATGCTGCATGTGAAATTATCCACTAAAGGCAGATATGGATTGCGGGCCATGATTGATATAGCTCAGAGCACTGAAAAGGGACCAATTACTACACATAGTATAGCAGAGCGTCAGGGCATCTCCGAGCGTTATTTGGAACAGCTTATGGTTCCATTAAAAAGAGCAAGACTAGTAAAAAGTGTCCGTGGATTTCAGGGTGGCTATATGCTAGCAAAAAATCCTGAAGATATTACTGTGGGAGATATAATTCGCTCATTAGAGGGACCTATTGCCCCGGTTGAATGCGTTAGCGAAGTCAATCCTGGAGGTTGTGAGCGTTCTGACTATTGTGCGACCAGGGGTTTATGGACGAAAGTAAGAGATTCTATAGCCGAAGTGCTGGATTCCTACTCTTTGGCCGATCTGGCCAAATGAAACGAAGCAAGCGTTAGCTAAAATTTTTCATTAAAGAGCCGATGAAACAAAAGTTGACTAAGAGGTGTTAATATGGGCGTTGAAAATAAATTGAATGAACTAGGGATTATTATTCCGGAAATTAGCAGACCACTGGCGGCTTATGTGCCGGGTCAGATTGCGGGTGAATTTATTTATGTCTCCGGGCAGCTGCCAATAAAGGCGGGTGAAATCATATATTCCGGCAGGGTAGGTGAAAATCTGACCGTGACTGAAGGCCAAAATGCGGCCAGATTATCGGTAATAAATTGTTTGGCCGTTCTTAAAAATTACCTTAATGATTGGTCAAAGTTGTTGCAGATTGTTAAAATAACGGGTTACGTGCAATGCGGGCCAGACTTTTATGATCAAGCTAAAGTGTTGAATGGCGCCTCTGAATTGTTAGAGCAGATTTTTGGAGAACAGGGCAGACACGCCCGGGCGGCGGTAGGAGTCAATGCTTTACCTCTAAATGCAGCATGCGAGGTAGAATTAATTGCTCAAATCAGAGTTTAACTACCTATTGATTTTGAACAGGCATTGGGGGTGCGATAGGTTTTGCAATATAATTTTGACGAAATCATTGAACGAAAAAATACCGATTGTATAAAGTATGACTTTGCCGTAAAGCGGGGCATGCCCGAGGATGTATTGCCGCTCTGGGTAGCCGATATGGACTTCAGAACGCCACCTTTCGTAATCGATGCTTTGGTTGAGAAAAGCAGGCACGGGATCTTCGGCTATTCTGAAAGCGGGCAGGATTATTTTGAAATACTGCAGAGCTGGTTATTACAAAGTCATACATGGAAAGTGCAGCCGGACTGGCTGGTTAAAACGCCCGGGGTCGTCTATGCCATCTGCACCGCTATCCGTGCTCTAACGCATAAGGGCGATGGTGTACTCATCCAGCAGCCTGTTTACTATCCTTTTGCCGGGTCTGTTTTGTTGAATGAGCGCAGGCTTGTGGTAAATCAATTAATTTATGCGAAGAACAGGTATGCGATAAATTATGAGGATTTTGAGAACAAGATCATCGAAAACAAGGTAAAATTATTTATCCTGTGTAATCCGCATAACCCGGTAGGTCGGGTTTGGACGGAGGAGGAGCTTACTCTCCTGGGTGATATTTGCCTAAAGCACGGGGTTACAGTAGTTTCGGATGAAATCCACGCCGACTTTATCTATCCAGGCTATAAACACCTTGTGTTTGCTAATACAAAACCTGAGTTTGCGCAGATAACCGTTACCTGCAGCGCCCCGACAAAAACCTTTAACCTCGCGGGTTTGCAGGTCTCAAATATTTTTATTCCAAACCCTAGTATAAGACATGCCTTCAGGCAGGAAATGGCTAAGAGCGGCTACAACCAGTTGGGTATCATGGGGATCATCGCTTGTAAGGCAGCCTACCAAAATGGGCGTGAGTGGCTCACGGAACTAATAAATTATCTGGGCGGAAGTTTAAATTTTCTTAGAAGCTTTCTTAGTGAAAAAATACCTCAGGTCAAGCTTATTGAACCGGAAGGCACCTACCTGGTATGGCTTGATTTTAAACAGCTCAATTTAAGTGAGGACCAGCTTGAGGACCTTATCGTGAAAAAAGCGGGTTTATGGCTTGATAAAGGTACTATCTTTGGGGCCGGCGGGGAAGGTTTTCAGCGTATCAACATCGCCTGTCCGAGGGCAATTCTGGAAAGAGCTTTAGACCGGCTGGAAAAGGCTATAAAGGATTTAATTCAATAGAAGCCGGGTAAGGTAGCCGGTATTACGTAATCTGCTCTGGCTCCAACTTGTTGTAATTCTATGATAGGCATACAGATATCAATCAATTCATCTATCTTTAGCGTCAATTCGTTCAATGTACGAATGAATACTTGACTTTCCCTATCGGGAATATATATATTTATTTTAAGCTATTTACTTACGGTAATAATGGTGCCGGCGAAAGGAGTGGGAATGAAAATATGCCAAAAACAATTGAAGTACCGGATGTGAAAGGTGTAGCAGCCGAAGTAGTCAGCAATCGCTTTTCGGATGGGGAATGGGTTAGTACTTCAGTTCACGTGCCCTGCGAGATGGAATTTACAATTTATGTAAACGAGAAAGCGCTGGTTACCATCCTGTGTACACCAGCAAAACTAGATTACCTTGCTTTCGGATATCTTTACGCAGAGGGAATCATTTCAGGCATTGGCGACGTGGCGAGCATACGGGTGAGTGAGGAGGAAGCGCTGGCCGATGTGAAGCTGAACAACCCGGAGTTTGAACTGCCAACGCTGCGGAAACTTGGGTGCAGTGGCAGTTCAATTTTCAAAACTCAGGCACAGCAGGGTCAGAAGATTGATTCTGATATGACTGCTGCGCCAGAGAAAGTGATATCATTGATGAAGCAGCTTCAAGACCAGATGGTGCTGTATCCAGTCAGCGGTGGTGTGCACACTTCAGCTCTGGCCGATGTCGGAAACCTTCTGATTGTGGCTGAAGATATCGGGCGGCATAATACCTTAAACAAGATCCAGGGTGAATGTCTGTTGAGGGGCATATCAACCAGAGATAAACTGTTGCTGATTACCGGTCGCATATCATCCGAGATGCTGCTAAAGGCGGCCAAAATGCAAGTCCCGATTGTTGTCTCGCGGCATGCGCCGACAAAGAACGCCATTTTGCTTGCCACTAATATTGGCGTTGCTTTGGTTGGGCAGGTCCGCGGAGAGCGCTTGGCGGTATTTACCCACTCCGAACGACTTGGATTAGAACAAACCCCACAATGAGGAGCACAAGTGAAAATTTCCAAGTGGTTGCACTCTGCTTCCCTTCCTGATAAACTTATTTGTACATTGATTTTATAAATAGATTTTATTGATATTTGATAATGAAGGTGTTAAAGATGAGTAAATTTGACCCCCAACAGATCAACAGTCTGGTTGAAACTATAGTGGCCAGTTACCGGGTGAATTCGCCGGCTTCTTCGCTGGAGTCTGTTTTTCAACCAAAACGAGATGTAATTATAAAGATAATCCTTATGCTTCGGGAACTGCTATTTCCGGAATATTATGGTCAAAGGCATATGATCACCACAACTATTCAATACCATATCGGTGATCTACTGATGCACCTGCATGAGCAACTTCATGAACAAATAATTTTAGCCCTTAAACACAAATCCATTATGAATGATTCAAGCAATATCGCCGATAAGGCCGATGAGATTATTTATGAGTTTTTAAGTAAAATACCCGAACTGCGCAGCACTATCGAATTGGATGTGCAGGCCGCCTTTGACGGTGATCCTGCAGCCGTGGGTAAAGATGAGATAATATTAGCCTACCCGGGATTATTTGCGATTAGTGTTTTTAGACTGGCCCACGAACTGCACTTGTTGTCTGTTCCACTAATCCCAAGAATCATGACCGAATATGCCCATAGCGTAACCGGAATTGATATCCACCCCGGTGCAAGTATTGGCAAATACTTTTTTATTGATCACGGAACCGGGGTAGTTATTGGCGAAACGACCACCATTGGTAATAATGTTAAAATATACCAGGGGGTTACGCTGGGCGCTCTATCCACTCGCGAGGGGCAGAATTTACGTGGTGTAAAACGTCATCCGACGATCGAAGATGATGTTACTGTATATTCCGGTACCTCTATATTGGGCGGTCAAACCGTAATTGGTAAGGGTGCGACCATCGGCAGCAATGTCTTTTTAACCAAATCGGTTCCTGCTGGTACTAAAGTAAGTATTAAAATCCCTGAATTGATGTTTAAGGGTGTATCTCCTGAGGAATCCGACCCTGAATACATGGACCTGGAGATATAGAAAACTCGCCAAACAAAACGTACTTATATTAGTTGATTAATTGGGTTGTGAATGCGCATCGTCTCCTGACGGTTTGCGCATTTTATTTTGGGGTCAGACCTTGACATTTGACATAACACCGTTAAATTTCATATTTTTGTTCCATAACCCTGTTGCGGGTATAGGCATTGTTATTACAACATGCTAGATAGTTGGAAAGCCCCATCGTGTTTATAATGCGAACTATATGTCTATACAGGACTTTTTTTGATTATATAGAATTGTATTGTAAGTATAATTCTGCATACTCTGGTGCGGTAAAACTTATGCTGTACGGTGAAATTATAAAAAAAGTTAATTTGGCAGGTAGAAGGGGATAGGAGTATGTCTAAAGTCAATTTAACTAATGAGCAAATGAAATTAAGAGGAAAAATTGAAAAATTACTTAAGCTGTTAAAAGATGACCTTTGTTCAGAGGCAGAACTTTCCTGGTCGGAAAAACAAAATATATATTCTGAAATGTCCAAAGCCGCTCACCAACTGCACATGTCTTTGGAGAGTAAACCAAAACATCACTGCTATATGATTGAAAACAGGGGCGTCGATCCGGATGATATTGAATTTTACTACCATATACACCCGGTTGAAGATTTATTAGCTTATCTTGATGATACCCATGCGAATGATGACCCGGAGGATCAAACAATTGGCCACAAATTTAAATTACGTGTATTTTGCCAAAAGTGGGGGTATAAAGACACCTATTGCTTAACTAGAAACGTAAATGGCTGGTTCTGTGAATTTAATACTCATAACGGGCAGGGGGATAAAAGTGCGGGGCCTATTTTATATCAAATTTTAGAGCATGATTCCATTAGTTATCCGCATGACTTACCTCGTTTTATGAGTTGGTTATGGATGCAAGCCTATGAAAAAGGATTATGCCACGGGGATGTGCAAAAAGCACTTGATGATTTGGCCGATTGGATTAGTCATTGTGAAAAATGTGTTCCACACGGTATATTTAGGGGGTCTAAATAAATGGTAGGTCTTTCCGTTAAAAAAGGCGCAGTAACTTTTTTAGATGTAATCGGCTGGAAGGGCATATGGGAAAGGGAAAAGGATGCGGTGGTTACTTTACACGGTCTAATAGAAAAAATTGCCCAGTATGCCAGTAATATTACCAATATAATAGGTAATGAAGACAGTGCGGAAAGAGGGATAACTACTAAAGTAATTAGTATCTCTGATACCATAGCCATTTTCACCTTTGGTGATCCATATCATACTATTAAAATACATGCGGAAATTTGCAGGTTGGCCATCCCGGAGTCTATAAAAAGAAGGCTGCCTCTAAGGGGAGCAATATGTTATGGGGAGTATTCTTATATAGGAAATATAATGGTCGGACCCGCCGTTGATGAAGCGGCAAGCTGGCATGAGTCTACTGATTGGATTGGCGCCATACTAACTCCTTCAGGAAAATTTCAATTAAGAAATAATTATCCCGAACAGTTTGTTAAATATGCCGATATACCATTTAAGAACAAAACATATGGATTAGACATATGCGTAGGTTGGGAATTTCCTGATGATGAGCTATACGAATTGTTTAATGAGATGGGTCCATTCTCTCCTGAGATTGCACCAAAATTTCTAAACACATTTAACTTTATCATGCGGGGTCGTTAATTGGGGTCAGACCTTGACATTTGACAACTTCCAAACCTTTACGGAAGCAGCTCAGGTTGGGCTTGAGCAGAGTTGGTGCAAGGTTTTCAGCGATGGCCTTTTCAATGTTTTCGGACTTCACTAAGCCGAATAGGGTGGTAATTACCCCCAGGGAAAGAATGGCTACGCCTTTTTCATTGCCTAGTTCTCCGGCCCACCGCGCTAGTGGAAAACCGTATATTTTTTGTCCCGATGACATGGCTACATTATCGCTGTCGAATACGACATGTACCAAATTTGTTTGTGAGTTGAGGTTTTTTTGGTAGGCTTTATCGGTAAGAACTAGCAATAGATTTGGTTGTTCGATTAGGGGGAAAATTATTTTTCGGCTGCTTAACACTACTCCGGACTCACTGTATCCGCCCCGGGCCCTGGCCCCGTAACTTTGGCTTTGTGTGGCATTTAAACCCTCATGTAGGGACGCAGTGGCCAGTATTCTGCCGGCCAGACCCAAACCTTGTCCTCCCGACCCGCTAAGCAGTATCTGCCATTCTTTCATTCGACCAGCTCCTTTCTTCTGTACCTGGTTAAAAAGTCGGGGGTGTTTTGCTCTGCAAGTACACCACGCCAGAAGTATTCCTGCTGCTGTTCGTCATTCATTTTACGGAACAGGTCCAGTGGCACTGTTTTTTTCTTTAGCCATTCCAGCATATCCACCGCGCTGCCCAGCTTATTATAACGCCCGAAATATGTTGGACAGGGGGTAAGTATTTCTACCAGTGCAAAACCTTGGGTATTTAGCGCGGCCTGAAGCATTTTTTGCGCTTCGAAAATATGGTAAACCGTGCTCCGGGCCACGTAATTGGCACCAGCATCGGCGGCTAGCCGGCATAGGTCCAAAGCGTTTACAACCTTACCCTGGCGGGAGGTGCTGGTTATGGCACCTTCCGGGGTGGAAGGGGAATACTGCCCGCCGGTCATGCCGTAATTAAGGTTATTGGCCACGATGGCGGTTATATTTATATTGCGCCGGGCTGCATGGATTAGATGGCTCAGTCCGATAGCCCCACAGTCCCCGTCACCCATCAAGCATATTACAGTTAGTCGGGGGTCGGCCAGGTGGATGCCGGTGGCAAAGGCCAGTGCCCGGCCATGGGTACCCTGAAAACGGTGAAAACTTACGTAGTCACCGGCCCGACCGGAGCAGCCGATGCCAGAAGCCAGCACCGCTTTTTCCCGGGGAATCTGCAATTCGGCCAGGCTTAACAGCAGTTGTTTTAAAATTGAACCAAGGCCGCAGCCTGGGCACCACATGTGAGGTAATTTGTCATGAGCCAGGTAATGGTCGATATCTTTAACTGCCTGCACAAGAACACCTCTCTTTAACGAAAGAGATTATTTCTCCGGGCATAATTACCCGGATATCGGTGCGGTTAAGCCCGATGGCACGGGTTATACCAGCGGCCTTAACCTCCCTCAGTACTTGCCCCTTGTTCATTTCTACAACTACTACCAGGGAGGCGCGGGCACAAGTTCTGGTAACAGCCTGCTCGGGGAAGGGCCAGATGGTTTTCAATTTCAGTACGCCTATAGAAAGTCCCTGCCGGCCGCCTCGCTGGGCAGCGGAAAGGGCTGAACGGGCTGAAATGCCGTAGGAGATAACCACCACGTCGGGGTCTTCCGGTCCGGTATATTCAGGTTCCGGTAGTTCGTGAGAGTATAGTTCTATCTTATCAATTAGACGTCCCACTAATTGGCCACCCACATCCGGATTCGCTGAAGAGTACCCGTATTGATCGTGCACCAGGCCGGTGACGCGTAATATATATTCGTCGCCGTAATTAGGTAACACAGGTACCAGGTTTTCCTCCGGAGCGTAAGGCTGGAAACCTTCTATAGGTCCCGATGGCCTGATACGCTCTATCTTATTAACCTGTTCCGGGATGCGTACGGTTTCTCGCAGGTGGGCAATAATGGCGTCAATGAGTACCACTACCGGTGAGCGGAAACGTTCAGCAAGGTTAAAAGCTTCAATGGTCAGGTCGAAACACTCCTGGACCGATGCCGGCACTAGAGCGATGATACTGTGGTCGCCGTGAGTGCCCCACCTGGCTGCCATAACGTCGCTCTGGCCTGGCTGGGTGGCGATACCGGTACCGAGTCCGAAACGTTGTACATTAACAATTACACAGGGTACCTCGGACATGATGGCAAAACCAATATTTTCCTGCATTAGCGAAAAACCGGGCCCGCTGGTAGCGGTAAAAGCTTTCATACCACTAAGACTGGCACCGACGACAGCAGCGAGGCTGGCTAATTCGTCTTCCATTTGTATGTATATGCCGCCTTTAGGAGGCAACAGGTTGGAGCACAATTCCGCTATCTCGGTGGCCGGACTGATGGGGTAACCGGCGAAAAAAAGCGCTCCTGCAGCTATGCCGCCCAGGGCACATGCTTCATTACCCTGCAGAAATCGGCTCCTGGTCATGGTCACGCACCTCCAGTGCAAAGTCGGGGCAACGATGGAAACACAAGTAACATTGTTTGCATTTTTCAGGTGCCAACGCGCAAGGGTAACCCTGCTTGTCTCTGGCGATAACCCCTTGGGGGCAATAGTGGCTGCAGATGCCACATTTTTTGCATCTAGCGGTATTAATTCTAAAAGGAAAACCCGGGCTGGACAAACAATAACCTCCTGTGAGAGAGCCAACTTGGGGTCAGACCTTGACATTTGACAAACCACAGTACACAGCAAGGAACCCTTTGTTAGGCTTCATTTAATTACGCAGGTCAACATATATTGTCTAGTCTTACAATAAAAAACCAGAGCCTAAGCCCGCCCTGGTCTATGCACGTATAACAAGGCTCCATTTAGATAATCTCAAACTCAACACAACCCATTTCATTCAATTATTATAGTAAATATAAGCAATGCTTAAAGTTATGTCAATAACTGCACAATCAATTAATCCTGTTAAGATTTGCAATAAGATTTAAGTTTTAGCCAAGCCTTTCAATATTCACACGATTAATAGACAAAAAGTCCAATGAATGTCAAATGTCAAGGTCTGACCCCTATTGTTAACCAATATATTTTAATTGGTTGACAATAGGCTTTTTTTTGTGTAATAATGGTTAATGTAATAATCGGTTAATAAATAAATTGAAAAGAGAGACTTGACTATGTTAATACTGAAAGAGGTCAAAAATAAAATACTGGCCGGCGCATTAATTTCCAGGGATGAGGCGTTGGAAATATGCGAAGCGCCGCTTACTGAACTTTGCACAGAGGCCAACGAAATTCGGGAGCATTTTTGCGGGAATGCTTTTGATATTTGCACAATTATCAACGGCAAAAGCGGAAAATGCTCTGAAAACTGCAAGTACTGTGCGCAATCATCTTTCTACCATACCACGGTGGAGAACTACCCGCTGCTGGACACGGACGCTATCGTGGAGCAAGCTAAATATAACGAGGATCGGGGCGTGCTGCGGTATTCTATCGTAACGTCCGGCAAAAGGTTATCGGACAATGAGATAAACTTGATGTATGATATCATCCGGGCCATCCTAGAGACTTCCAATATAGCTGTTTGTACCTCTTTCGGTTTGTTGGAGGAAGCACAGTATGCCAAGCTGAAAGCAGCCGGTATCACCAGAGTCCACAATAACCTGGAAACCTCACGGAGGAACTTTCCCAATGTCTGCACAACCCACACCTACGACGATAAAATTACCGCTATTCGTGCCGCCCAGCGGGCTGGGCTAAATGTTTGCAGTGGTGGCATTATGGGGCTCGGTGAGTCTATGGAAGATAGAATCGACATGGTGCTGGAGCTCCGCGGGCTGGGTGTCCGGTCTATCCCGGTTAATATGCTTAACCCTATTCCGGGTACGCCCTACGAAGACAACGAACTATTAACCAGCGAAGAAATGTGCCGCATTGTCGCGGTGTTCCGTTTCCTGGTACCTAATGCCTCCATTCGTCTGGCAGGCGGCAGAGGGCTGCTGGCTGATAAGGGGCGGAGGTGCTTTTTATCCGGTGCCAATGCCGCTATTTCCGGTGATATGCTGACGACGGAAGGCATCACTATAGAGCAGGACATGAAAATGCTGGATGAACTGGGCTATAAGGCGGTGTTGTGGGATGTCTAAAGGCCTTTTTGTCACAGCCACCAATACGGATGTCGGCAAGACCTTTGTGACTGCCCTTATTGTGAAAAAGCTGCGTGAGGCCGGCTACAACGCCGGCTATTATAAGGCAGTGCTTAGCGGGTTGGAGAAAACAGAAGCTGGACTGCTTTCCAGTGATGCCGGTTACGTAAAACAGGTTGCGGGCATTGACGAGGACCTGCCGAACCTAGTCACCTATGTCTACGAAAATGCTGTTTCACCACATTTGGCAGCCCAGCTTGAGGGTAATCCCGTGGAAATGCCGGTAGTGAAAGCTGCCTATGCCAAAGCAGCAGCCAAATACGAATACCTGACTATGGAAGGCAGCGGTGGTATTATGTGCCCGATTCGTTACGATAGTACGGCTCACATTTTCTTGGAAGATGTGATCAAAGAATTGAACCTGGGCACTGTCCTAGTGGCCAATGCAGGGCTGGGCACTATCAATGCGGTTGTGCTGACAGTGGAATACATGCGCCACCGCAATATCGCAGTGAGAGGGATCATCTTCAATCATTTTCATAGCAGTGTGTTGGAATTAGACAACAAGAAAATGATTGAGGAGATTACCGGTATCCCGGTGATTGCCCTGGTGCAAGAAGGCGATACAGAAGTAAGCATGGATGCGGATAAGCTTGCCGCATTGTATGCATAGGTGGTTGATTAAATGAATTTAGTTGAAAAGGACTTGCAAAATATCAAAAATCAGCATAAGCACCGCTTGGCAATGTGTTATATTTTAATCATCCGCTTGTTATAAACGAAGAGGAAATTGACAAGGTAGTAGATATCCATGCCGGCTCTATTGCAGAGATAATTGGTTAATAAAATAGGTGCTCATTTGAGTGCCGTTTTTTTTTGCCCCAAGCTGTCATTACCTCTTATAATGGGATGGATGAAGCGGTGCGACCTCGACAAGGTCTAGGAAGTACTGGGTTATGAAAATTTCTCAACTAGCCGACGTGGAGTTTTATATTGGATAGTCTTTTTGAAAATAAGCAATCCGGAAATGAAAAAAATTCGCTATAAACTAATCAGTTGTATATAGGAAACGCACTAATACTTGTCGAAATATCCATATCAAATAATATAATGGAAAACAAAGGAGGAAAATTGGGTGAAAAGAATAACTATCTTGTTTTTGTCGGTAGCTTTTTTAGTTGGAGTGATTTTACCAAATATGTCTTTTGCAGATGTCCAGGAAAATACTTGTTACTATTCTGTACTATTTAATGAAAATATGATTCCTAATGATTTTAATGCGAAGCTGGCAGCTTCCGGAGGAGAAGTTATTTATACTGTTCCTGAAATAGGATTTGCACAGGTAAGAGGAGATTTTAAAATCTTTGCGGAGCTTAAAAGTCTGCCATCGGTAAACTTAATTAATCCTTCAGTTGTTTGGTCTGTACCTAAACTTGCAGAAAACGGAACAATTAATGATATTATTCCAGATACTGATCAATCTTCCTTATGGGACCTTGAATGGGATATTAAACGTGTTACTGAAAACGGTGCAAGTTATCTTTTAGGAACCGGTTCCCATAACGTTGTAGTGGGGATTATTGACAGTGGTATTGATCCTGACCATCCTGATTTGGAAACGAACCTGTTGTCGGGTTCAATGAATTTTGTCCCCGCAGGTGGATTCAGGAATACGGAACCAAATGAAACGGGTGATGTCAATGCAATTGATGATAAAATAGGCCATGGTAGTCACGTTGCCGGCACTATTTCAGCAAATGGAGAGATGCTGGGTATAGCGCCGAACGTAGGAATCCGTGTTTATCGTGTATTTGGGGAATCCTCGGCTGAGACGGCTTGGGTTACTGACGCTATTATTGCCGCAGCAGATAATAATGTAGATGTTATTTCACTAAGCATGGAAGGTTTTGATATAAAAGGCCAAGCTTTTTATACCGATCCTGTAACCGGTGAGAAAATTGCCTTGGGCAATGATGTTGCTGATTTCGGGGCTTATAAAAGAGCTATCCAGTATGCAACGAAAAAAGGCAGTTTAGTGGTCGCAGCGGCCGGTAATGAAGGCCTGAATTTGACAGCGAAAGGAAAAGTGACTGATTACCTGAATTTTGTATATGGTGGTAACGGTTTAAATTTTGTTGGGGCAGGATTTGAAATACCCGGTACAATTCCCGGTGTAGTGACAGTATCCGCAATAGGACCTGATGATGCATTATCTTTATACTCTAATTTCGGATCGGGTGTTATTGATATTGCTGCTCCGGGTGGCGACATATCCAAGTATCTAGAGTATGAGCAGAATGATAATCTTGATGAATACTTTGAGAAGGAACTCTTTAAAAACGAGTTTTGTTTAAGCACAGATAATCAAGGAGGTTATTTTTACAACGTAGGTACATCCATGGCAGTGCCTAAAGTATCTGCTGTTGCCGCTTTAATTATTGATAAATATGGTATAACAGAACCCGGCAAGGTAGCGGAAATGCTTAAAATGAGCGTTGAACCGGTAAGCGGGAATGAACAAGTTTATTTCGGCAGTGGTCTTTTAAATGCAGTTAAAGCTTTGACTATAAAGTAGATCCAGTGGGGGCATGGTAGACGTTTTTTTCAATGATTTGCGTATGTAGGGACTGACCCGGTTCGGTACAGAGAATTTCTCAGGTGTAAATAGTCCCGTCGTCATCTGATTGAAATTATTGTAATATGTAGTTATTTTATTGTTTTTCTCAAGTAAATCATTGAGAGAGGACCCCAATGTTATCTATGAGCTATTTGGCCCTTTCAAGTACAGAACACCTTTTTTATTTTGGTAGAGTGAATTTGTATACCCAGCGAGATAAAACACTACTCGTAGAAATTAAATGGCATATAATGAATATGCGGGCTTAAAAAAATATTTTAGCTGTACCTTATCACAGAAAGGTTGATTTGACCTTTATGAACATACTAGTTACCGGCGGTGCTGGATTTATAGGTTCACACACTTGCGTTGCTCTAATGCAGGCAGGGCATCAAGTGATTGTTGCGGATAACCTTAGCAACAGTAAAGCTGAGACTATTGACAAGATAAAACAAATCACAGGTTATGACGTCACTTTTTATCGCGTCGATGTAACCGAAGAAGAAACGGTGGATGATATCTTTGCTAAACACTCAATTGATGGCATTATTCATTTTGCCGGTTTTAAGGCGGTAGGTGAGTCTGTAGAAAAACCACTAGCGTATTATTATAACAATATTGTCAGCACGATGGTGCTGGCCAAGGTAAGTAAGAAATATAATGTTAACAGGTTTGTTTTTAGCTCATCTGCGACAGTGTATGGAGAGAATGAAGTTCCTTTTGTGGAAACTATGGAATTGCTGCCAACCACGAATCCATATGGTGAAACTAAAGCAATTAGTGAGCGAATTCTTACTGATGTATCCAAATCAAATCCGGACTTTTCAGTATCTCTGTTAAGGTATTTTAATCCGGTGGGAGCCCATGAGAGCGGATTAATTGGTGAAGCGCCAACCGGTATACCAAACAACCTAATGCCTTATGTGACACAAGTGGCTAAAAGAAAGCTGGATAAATTAAGAGTTTACGGAAATGACTACCCAACTGTTGATGGGACAGGTGTTAGAGATTATATTCATGTGATGGATTTGGCTGAAGGCCATGTTGCTGCACTTAATAATTTAACCGAAGGTGTACACATTTATAATCTTGGTACCGGTCAAGGAACTTCAGTTTTGCAGTTAGTCAAGGCCTTTGAAGAGGTAAATAATATAGAAGTACCTTATGAAATCGTAGAACGCAGACCAGGCGATATTGCCAAGTGTTATGCCGATGTCTCAAAAGCCAGGCGGGAGCTTAACTGGATTGCTCAACGGGGCATCGCGGAAATGTGTCGCGATGCCTGGAGGTTCAACACATTCGCAGATTAGCTACGGGTGTGCTAAAAAATTACAATAAAAAACCCCTGCCGGTGTGATAAGCTCCCCTTTGAGTAGACACCTGAAAAAACAAAAATTCAGGGCTACACAAAGGGGAGTTTTTATGGAACTACTGAACTACCGCGGGGGTTTTTTATATAATTCGTGTTATATGCCAGCCAGTCTACGATATATGGCAGCTAAATCATTAAGGGTTTGCCGGCTTAATTCTTGTCCCAGAGCAGGAGTTTCAAAATAGCGATCAGCAAAGGTTAAATTATTTGGATTATACCCCAATTTGAGCCGTATTTGGTTCTTAATGTGAAATATTTCTTCGCCCAGTTTATCCAGATCTTCACCGGTCACGGTTATGCCCACACAGGAAAGGGCGGCGCAAATATTTTCCTTGGTATATACTTCTCTCGCAAAAAGGCAAACACAAAGGCTGTTTAGCACGTTGCGCCATTTCTCCTCGGCTATAATTTCCCGGACGATTTGCTCCCGGCTGAAATTGTTTCGTAAAGCCTTCTGGTCGATAGAGTAGCCGGCGTTATCCAGGTGCGAATGGCGCGTCCCGAAAGATAAACCTAGCAGATTAGCGTAACCGGTGTGATAACCGGCCATTTCATTGTTTCCCAGGGTAAGCGCGAATTCTTGCCCTCCCAGTTTTTGCGCTGCACGGTTGGTGCCGCAGGCCAATAGGCGGTATAAAGTATTGGGCTGGTTAACTATATCTTCCAAAATTCTTATATAATTGGTCTCATTGTTAAAAACCGGCTCAACACCAAGTTCTTCTTTTGTTACAACACCCTTCTGATACGCTTCAGTCAGCCATGCGAGAAGCACTCCGGCGGTTATGGCGTCCATTCCGGACATCTCAACGTATTCAATAAGATCATATATCTGTTCCTGTGTAGTAATCCCTAGTAAAGAACCCAGTGCGAATATTAATTCATAATCGTAAGATAAGTAGGCAGCTTCATACTCGTGTCCCGGCGCAAAAAGTTTGCGCCGGACTCCTATATGGATACAGCCCACCGGGCAGCCTGTACAGGCTACTTTACGTACCAGGGTATCCCTGGCAAAGGCTTCTCCGGAAATGGCACTGCTCCGGTGAAATGAATTCTTTCGTAAATTCTCTGTGGGCAGACCACCCAGGGCGCTTAATGCGGCGATATTCCCGGAAGTGCCCAGGCCGTGGTATTTTTCCATTATATCCGTATTGACGGCAAGATGATAAATAGAATCGTAAACCTCTCTGTAATGTTTGACATCGGGTATGGGCTCAGAGGCTTCACCGTAAATGACCATTGCCTTGAGCAGCTTGGCCCCGAACACGGCGCCAAGGCCCAGGCGTCCGAAATGCCGGTAGGTATCAACATTAACGTTGGCAAAAGCCACCTGTTTTTCTCCCGCCGGTCCTATACGCAGGCAGCTTCGAAAGCTTCGTCCGGGTGAGGTTTGACGCAAAATACGCCCGGTTTCGTCCGTGGGCAGCCCCCACAGGGGCGTGCCATCCTGAAAGTCCACCCTGTTGGGTCCTATAGTTAGATAAACAGGGCGCTCTGCCTTGCCACGGATTATGATGGCTCGGAAGCCGCAAAAGCGCATGGCAATGGCAATGCGCATACCGGCATGGCTTTCTCCCCATTCTCCGGTTAGTGGTGAGCGGAAAACGGCTACAGCTTTTGTAGCCATAGGAAAGATGGCGGACAGTGGGCCGCAGGCCAGTACTACCGGCTGAGCCGGGTCCAATGGGTCTTTATCGTATGCTGCATATTCGGCAAACAACCTGGTGGCCAGCCCGGTGCCTCCCCAAAAGGGCGCAAGATCATCTCTATCCTGCACTATAATTTTTTTTTCAGTGAGGTCTATTTCGAGTACCCTTATGGTGGATGTGTTTGTCATCAAAAAGCCTCCCTTGCCTGGCGGTGGTATGGGGTTGAGCCTATTTCATGGAAAGCACTTCGTGGGGACAATATTTGACGCAGGTACCGCATTGAATACATACGATGGGCCGCTTATTATCTTCGTCAAAGCGGATGGCACCTGCCGTACATGCTTCAACGCAATTGCCGCAGCCGATACACTTATCCTTATAGAAACGTACTCCTCCATCTAAACGAGCGCTTAATGCACTGCAATTACAAGCTAGTGCACATGGGGGGTCTGTACAACCACGGCAAATATCAACCACCAGCCGACTTTGTAACCCCCCGACACTTCTTATTTGTATCGCCGCTTTGCGGGGTGAAAAATCATGCTGAATCGTACGGGCACAGGCTAGCATGCACGAATAACAACCAATACATTTTTTCATTTGGTCGGCATGAAGTATTTTACCCATTGGTTTCCTCCCAGCCAAAAAATTAGTCAAAGCTATGCAATTTGTATTAATCTAAGCATGCAAGAAAAGGGCCTTAACTAATTAATCTGTAAGTAAGAGATTATCTTTAAGAGCATTATAGCACGTTGCTTCCATTTAAAGTAACCTGCTTAATGTATAAATTTAACAATAATTAAATAAGTTATTTAGACGGATTTAAATCTGGTATAATAAGGGTAAAAGAGCACCTGAATAAGTGTTATAATAATCGTTTGTACCGGGTCCGATGTGAGTATTATTTTATTAGTTGACAATATAGAATATAATGTAATTAATTTGAGAATAGGAGGCAGCTAAAACATGAAAGTACGTAAAGCAGTCATACCTGCAGCAGGTTTAGGCACTCGTTTTTTACCAGCTACAAAAGCCATGCCCAAAGAAATGTTACCAATAGTGGATAAGCCTACAATTCAATATATTATTGAAGAAGCGATTGCGTCGGGAATTAAAGAAATTTTGATCGTAACGGGGAAGTGCAAAAGGGCTATTGAAGATCATTTTGATCGGTCAATTACACTAGAGCTTGAACTTGAAAAAAATAATAAACATGAATTGCTGGAAATAGTAAAGAACGTGTCTGAGATGGTGGATATCCATTATATAAGACAAAAAGATCCAAAAGGGCTGGGTCACGCCATCTATTGTGCACGAACCTTTGTAGGCAGCGAGCCTTTTGCTGTACTCTTGGGAGATGATATCGTACATAATGATGAGGAGCCGTGTTTAAAACAGATGCTTGAAGCCTATGATCAATACCAGGCATCTATTCTAGGTGTACAGGAAGTTGCACCTCAAGAAGTCAGTAAGTATGGTATTATTGAAGGTCATAAAGTTGCAGACCGGGTATATAAAGTAAGCGGGTTAGTTGAGAAACCATCTGTTGAAGAAGCCCCCTCAAATGTGGCTATTTTAGGAAGATATATTATTAATCCGGGCATATTTGAAATCTTGAAGCATACTAAGCCGGGTAAAGGTGGCGAGATACAGCTTACCGATGCTTTAACAGAGCTGGCTCAGCAGGAGGCTGTGTATGCCTATAATTTTGAAGGTAGAAGATATGATGTTGGGAATAGGCAGGGCTTTTTAGAGGCCACGGTGGAAGCGGCGTTGAGAAGAGAAGATTTAAAGGACGAATTTCTGGAGTATCTTGTCAAAATTGTGGCCAAGGAAACAGTACTGATGGAGGAAGTAGCTGCAACCAAGAGGTCAGACCTTGACATTTGACATGATATCATTTATTGGCTAAATTGAATATGTAAAAATAGAAAAACAGATCAGGCCTATCTACATATAACTTATATTATAAAAATAAGTAAAACGGCCAAGGTCGCCGTCTATTGTTAAACAGCATAAGTAAAAGGGTTCCAGACCAAGTCCTGCCTGGAAACCTTTTTTTATGTTCCCTATTTATATGAAAATGGAAACGGCCAAGTAGATCATCCCTGCCATTAAGGAGGTTACGGGCAGGGTAATCAGCCATGCGGTAACCATTTTCTGCGCCGTCCCCCATTTTACCGAAAAGACACTTTTTGCTGAACCGACGCCCATAATGGCGGAAGATATCACGTGGGTAGTGCTCACGGGCTGGCCTAGTGCAGTAGCGGTGAGTATTACCGTGGCTGATGATATATCAGAGGCAAAACCACTCATGGGCTGCAACTTAATGATTTTAGTGCCCACCGTTTTGATAATTCTCCAGCCACCGATCGATGTCCCCATAGCCATAGCTATAGCGCAGGATAATTTAACCCAAAATGGTATCTCCATTGTTGTATGAAGCCCACCCGCGATTAGCGCAAAGGTGATAATACCCATTGATTTTTGGGCATCATTGGTGCCGTGGCTGAATGCCTGGAACGCAGCGGTGAATATCTGCAGCGACCTAAAACTGCGGTTTGCAGTATGGGGATTGACATTTTTAAAGATAAACCTCAGTATCGACATGATTACATAACCAACAGCAAAGGCTGCAAAAGGTGAAAAGATCAGCGCTTTAATAATATTAATAAAACCTTCTAAATTAACCCCGGATAAGCCTGCAGCAGCAACTACCGAACCGGCTAATGAACCGATCAGGGCATGGGAGGAACTGCTTGGTATACCGTAATACCAGGTTACCAGGTTCCAAATAATGGCAGAAATTAACGCGACTATAATAACGATCAAGCCGTTTTTCAGTTTAAACGGGTCGGCAATTTGGCTGCCAATAGTTTTGGCCACACCCGTAAAAGTTAATGCGCCAATTAGATTCATTGAGGAAGCTAAGATAATGGCTATCCGAGGAGTTAATGCCTTGGTAGATATAGAAGTGGCAATGGCATTGGCAGTATCATGAAAGCCATTGATAAAATCAAAGGAAAGGGCCATCACGACCACAATGAAAACTAAAATAATAGTTGAATCCATACATAATCTCCTTATGAATTGCGCATCTGCAAAGTCTCTAGGATATTGGCCACATCCTCACAAACATCCGTGATACGTTCTAACATTTCATATAATTGCATTTTCTTAATAATTAGTATGGGGTCGTTACATTCCTCAAATAAATTCCTTATACATTCCCTCAGCAGATGATCAGCTTCATTTTCCAATTCATTAATTCTAAATACGTGTTTCATCATTTGCTGTAATTGCTTTTGTTCCAGCAGATCCATGGCAGCTATTATTTCATTAGAGTTTTGGACAATATTTTGAGCAAATGCTTTGATATAGTCGTCGGCCTCTTTAACTTGGTATAGACACAGCCGGTCTGCGCATTCCTCAATGCCATCCAAAACATCGTCTATCTTTACGGCTAGTCCAAGGATATCTTCCCTTTCCAGCGGTGTTATAAAAGTTTTATTCAAGGCACGAATAATTGTATGGGTATACTCGTCCCCTTCGTCCTCAAGCATTTTTATCCTTTTAGCGTATTCTTCCACCTCATGTAAATTATTAATTTCCTCCATGAATAAGTCGCTGGCTTCTTTTAAATTTTTTGCGCTTAAAATAAGGGTTTCCATAAAAATATCTTTCTTTTTAAATAACATTTATTTAACCTCCTGCTAAATAGCCTTGCTCTTTGCCGTGCCAGTTATTAAAATACTTTTACTAATACATGATATATCAACATACAAAACAAGTAAATACCGCGTAACCGACAGAAACATCATCTGGAATTGCATTATGTCGTATTTTTAATAAATTTCCTATATTAAGCAGATATATGTATAATAAGATTAAGGCAGGTAAAATGAACTAGATGGTTATTTATGGGACTTTAAGGAATGGATTCTTTTTACTCACATACTTTCATATTTTTCTACTAATGATAAGTATAAATCGGAAAAACTGAACTACTGTCATGCGAATAATAAAATACCATTTAAGAGGAGGATCATATGAAAGCTACTGGTATTGTTAGAAGGATAGATGACTTGGGTCGGGTAGTTATACCCAAGGAAATCAGGCGCACAATGAGGATACGGGACGGCGAGCCACTGGAGATATATGTGGACAGGGAAGGGGAGGTAATATTAAAGAAATATTCTCCTATTACCGATTTAGGTCAGTACGCCAAGGAATATGCCGATTCATTGCATGAGGCCATCGGTTATATTGTTTGTGTTGCCGATCGAGATGAGATTATTGCTGTCTCCGGCGGCTTTAAAAAGGATTTAATGAAAAAACCGATTGGGACAGTACTGGAAGATATTATTCACAGCGCTCAAACTAAAACTTTGCAGGAAGAACATAGTTTAACAGAAGATGAACGGGTGATTTTTAAGAGCAGTGTTATTGCTCCTATCGTGACTAATGATAATGCCATTGGTGCTGTGATTATTACTACTAATGAAGATATCCAAATGGGTAACCTGGAAAATAAGCTTGCCGAAACTGCAGCGGTTTTTCTGGCTAAACAAATGAAGGAATAAAAAATCATTGTACGAAGTATAAATAAATCTTGCCAAACCGGGTGAATAACCCGGCTTGTTTTTTGCCGGGGTCTGATACGCGTTATTACGACAAGGAAGAGCTAACTGGCGAAAGGGATTTTAATGGTCTATGTGGAACATTAAAATAAGTGTTCATGGCAACAACAAATGCAGCAATATATACATAGGATTGGTTTGGTGTAATAAAACATTTTCGAGTAATGATTGGCGCCAAGTGATATGATGGCTAAAGTTAAAAAACGCTAGCTAAGTATAGTTCGGCTGTAGAGAATAAATAAGGCGATATACGAAAGGGAGTGGGCAAAATGGGCCAGAATATGACCAGAAAAATTATTGCAGCTCACCTGGTGGAAGGTGAGATGACGCCGGGCAAAGAAATTGCGCTGAGGATAGACCAGACCCTCACCCAGGATGCCACAGGAACAATGGCTTATCTTGAATTTGAGGCCATCGGTATTCCTGCTGTTCGGACGGAGCTTTCCGTCAGTTATGTGGACCATAATACTTTACAGGTGGGCTTTGAAAACGCAGATGACCACAAGTTTTTGCAGAGTGCTGCCGCTAAATTCGGGGTAAGATTCTCCCGCATGGGCAATGGCATCTGCCATCAGGTGCATCTGGAGCGCTTCGGGGTGCCGGGCAAAACCTTGCTGGGTTCGGACAGCCATACTCCCACCGGTGGTGGGTTGGGTATGCTGGCCATCGGAGCTGGAGGACTGGATGTAGCCACATCTATGGCGGGATATCCTTTTTATGTAAAAATGCCCCAGGTAATTAATATCCGCCTACATGGTAAACCGGCCCCGTGGGTGGCGGCCAAGGATATTATTTTGGAAGTACTCCGGTTGCTTACGGTTAAAGGTGGGGTGAGTAAGGTAATGGAGTATACCGGAGAAGGTGTGGCTTTCCTAAGCGTGCCTGACCGGGCCACTATCACCAACATGGGGGCGGAGTTGGGGGCTACATCATCAATATTCCCCAGCGATACAGTTACCGCCAAATTCTTGGCTTCTCAGGATAGAGCCGGTGATTTCGTGGAATTGCTGCCTGATCCGGATGCCCAGTACGATGAGGTCATTGATATTCAACTAAATGAGTTGGAACCGCTGATTGCCCTGCCGCACATGCCGGATAATGTGGTTAAAATAGCCGATGTAACCGGCCGGAAAGTGGACCAGGTGTTTATTGGCAGCTGCACAAACTCTTCCTATACCGATTTAATGCGGGTGGCTGCTATTTTAAAAGGGAAAACAGTGCATTCCCAGGTAAGCTTGGTGATAGCGCCCGGCTCGCGCCAGGTGCTGGCCAGCCTTGCGGCCAATGGGGCACTGACCGACCTGGTAGCTGCGGGAGCCAGAATTCTAGAATGTGCCTGTGGCCCGTGCGTGGGTGTGGGGCAGTCACCCTGTTCTGCGGGTGTGTCCTTGCGTACCTGCAACCGTAACTTTGAAGGGCGCAGCGGAACCGAAGATGCCCAAATATGCCTGGTGAGCTGTGAGGCGGCAGCTGCAGCGGCTCTGACAGGTGTTATTACCGACCCTCGTGATCTGGGTGAGCCTATTGATGTGCCTGTGCCCGATAAATTCCCAGTGGATGACCGAATGATTATTGTGGCGCCGGATAACCGGGAGGAGTTGGAGTTGGTGATGGGACCCAACATCAAGCCGCTGCCAGTGGCTAGTCCTATGCCCGGGGAAATTAAGGGCGAGATGCTGCTGAAGGTGGGGGACAACATTACCACCGACCATATTATGCCGGCCGGGGCTAGTATTATGGCGCTACGGTCTAATATCCCGGCCATATCTATGCATGCCTTTGAGCGAGTGGATGCCACCTTTGCCAAGCGGGCGCTGGCCGCCGGTGGCGGTATTATCGTGGGCGGTTTAAACTACGGGCAGGGCTCCAGCCGGGAGCACGCTGCACTGGCACCGTTGTACTTAGGTATTAAAGCAGTGATTGCCAAATCATTCGCCAGGATTCACATGCAAAATTTGGTGAACTTTGGTCTGCTGCCCCTTACCTTTGCCAATGAAGAGGATTATGATACTATAGAATCTGGCGATGTGCTGCTAATTGAGGACGCCCGACAGTGCCTGGCCGCCAATACGGCTAAAGTACGCAATGTCACCCGGGACAAGCTTTATCCTGTTAAACATAACCTTTCAGACCGGCAGATAGAGATTATGTTTGCCGGTGGGCTGCTTAAGTACGTTAAAGACAAGGTTTAAGAGCAAAGAAAAACGCCCGGTAGGGCGAGTAAGGAATAATTTATGATGTGGTCATTGTTTATTGGGTTATATTGGGGTTTTGAAAGCTGGGAGCCTGCGGGTTATTAACCCTGAAGTGATTAACTCCCGATGAGGATAAGTCAAAGTACAGCCGGGCATCCTTATCTACACCCCAGTCTTTGTTTGAACCGCTGTCCTGGATTTTCTGGAAGGCCTGCCGGAAAAGGGTGTTGTGGGCCTCTTCGCGGTTTAAAAGAAAGTCAATCATTTGCTGCACGTGTTTGTCGCTGATTTGCCTATGTAAGTACTCATAAACAACTTTGGCCCGCTGCTCGGCAGCGATATTTGACAATATGTCCGCCGGTAGATCGCCGGTGACATTGACATAAGCGGCGGTGAAAGGTACGCCTGAGCCGTTTGTTAAGTAAGGCGCCAGACCGGTTAGCACATTGGCCTCGATGTTGCCGGCCGGCTGGGTGCTACCGGCATCAATATCGTGCCCGTTTAACATATTTACGGCGGTAGCTACCATTTCCATGTGGCCTAGTTCTTCGCTGGCGATATCTAGAAATAAATCCTTGATTTCCGGGTCTTTAATACGGAAGCTTTGCGAAATGTATTGCAGTGCGGCTTTTAATTCACCACTAGATCCGCCCAGCTGTTCCTGCAGCATGGTAGCATACTGCGGGTTGGGCCGTTCCACCCGCACTATTTCCAGCAGGTTCTTGTCATGTTTGAACAAAAAGAATCACCTCTCTTAAGTTTAGTTTAGTATCTCCTAGAGGAGAGGCGGATATGCATTGGACAAGCTTTGGCAGGTGTGGGGGTAAGTGCACTTTGTATGCATGTCAACCTTGTAGACATATAGTCTGGTTTGTATATTTTAGAGCTCCGCGGGGGTCTTTTGTTGGCCTGTCTATAATGTAGACTAGAACTGTGTCTAGCGTTTTTTACTAGCTAAGTCTCAGTAGATTACCAAGGATTATATGTCTTTTGTTACTGGTATAACATTTGCAGTTAATAAACTTGTGCTATTCACGCACCTTTTTTAGCAGTGCCCATGAGGGAGTGGGCACTGCCTTTAAATAGGAGAGTTAGAATAATCATAATTACTGAGGAGGGTATTGTGTGTCTTTTGTAGAGGAGTACCAGAACAAATTGATTTCTGCTGCTGATGCGGCTAAGATGGTTAAATCCGGAGACTGGGTAGACTACGGTTGGTGTGTGGGACATTCTTATGCGGTTGATAAGGCTATTGCTGAAAGAGCAAATGAACTGACTGATGTTAAGTTCAGAGGCGGCGTAACTATGTGGATGCCGGCTGTCTGCCAGGTAGAAGACGCTGCAGATCGTTTTACCTGGAACTCTTGGCATTGCACCGGAGTTGATCGCAAGATCATTGATATGGGTTTCGGTTTCTACTCCCCCATGCGCTATTCTGAATTACCCAGATTTTACCGGGAAAGTGTGGAACCTATCGCGGTAGCTATTTGCCAGGTTGCACCTATGGATAAGCATGGTTACTTCAACTTTGGTCCCCAGGCATCTCATCAGATGGCTACTTTTGATAATTCTAAGATCAAAATCGTTGAGGTTAACGAGAATATGCCTCGCTGTTTGGGTGGCACTGAAGAAGCTATTCATGTTTCTCAGGTTGATTTCATCGTTGAAGGCCCAAACCCGCCCCTGGCGCAATTGGGTGCTGCAGCCCCTAACGAAGTTGATCAAAGGGTTGCTCAATTGATTGTGGAAGAAATACCTAATGGTGCCTGTCTGCAGCTGGGCATTGGTGGTATGCCCAATGCCATAGGCATGATGATTGCAGATTCAGACCTCAAGGATCTGGGTGTGCATACGGAAATGTATGTTGATGCTTTTGTAGATATCGCTGCTAAAGGCATAATCAATGGCTCCAAAAAAAGTATTGACCGCGGCCGTCAGACTTTCGCTTTTGGAGCCGGCACTCAGAAGCTTTATGATTATGTAAATGATAATCCTGAAGCAATGAGCGCTACGGTTGACTATACCAATGACCCCCGTGTCATCGGACAAATTGATAACTTTATGTCTATTAATAACGCGGTAGAAGTGGACCTGTTTGGCCAGGTCAGCGCTGAATCCACTGGATTTAAACAAATCAGCGGTACCGGTGGACAGCTTGACTTTGTTATGGGGGCTTATTATTCCAAAGGCGGTAAGAGCTTTATCTGTTTATCTTCGGCTTATGGCAAAACAGGGGAAATGAAATCTCGCGTAGTTCCCACCTTTGTTCCGGGTACAATTACAACTGATACCCGTACGACTACTCACTGGTTGGTTACTGAATACGGTAAGATTTGCCTGAAAGGCATGAGTACCTGGCAAAGAGCCGAGGCTATAATTTCTATCGCTCATCCCGATTTCCGTGATCAGCTGATCAAGGATGCAGAAGATATGAAGATTTGGCGTAGAAGCAATAAAAGATAATATTTTGCTATAAGGCAAGATAACAAGCAGTTTTATTAAAATTCGGTGGATGCATGTCCACCGAATTTTTTTTGTGGTATAGATGCACCATAGATATAGAAAAATATAAACATAAACTATGACAAAAGGAAGAAGAAAATGGCTGATAGCTTGCTGAAAAATATGTTTATTGCTACCGCTTTAGGGCTTATAGGCTATAAAGGGGCCGTTTGGCTGGGCAGAAAAGCAATCGATAAAGCTAATGACAGTTTTGTGCATAGGTTAATGGTGGATGCTTATTCTGAAAATTTATGGGAGTTTGTTTCGGCATCCCGTAAAACCGGGCTTCAGAAAATATTCGAAACCAATATGAGGGCCCAGGAAGGAAAAATGATCAAGCGGCCTTTGGGGAGCCCTAAAAAACTGCCAAATTTTGATGGTATTATGTTTAACTTTGCCCAATTGCACAGGCTGCCCACAGATGAAGGGGCTCCTATCGACACCAGGGTGACCATAGGGCCTTGTGCCAAAAAGCCCCTGCAAATAGAGATGCCTATTATGATTTCCGGTATGGCCTATGCCCTGGCGCTGTCTGCCAAGGCTAAAATTGCCCTGGCTAAAGGTAGTAATATGGCCGGTACGGCTACTAATACCGGCGAAGGACCATTCTTGCAGGAAGAAAGGAAGGCAGCGGGAAAGCTTATTATCCAGTATAACAGGGGTAAATGGAATAAGGATGAAGCTATTTTAAAGCAGGCGGATGCGATTGAAATCCATATCGGCCAGGGAGCGGCCGGTGGGGTCGGACATTACATTGAAGATAAGGAAATCGATTGGAAAATCAGACGCCTGATGGGTCTGAGTTGGGGGGAAAAAGGGGTTGTTCATGCCACCTACCCCGGCATGGAAGGAGAGCTTAACAAGTTAAAAGAACTGGTTACGTACTTAAGAGATGTTACACAGGGGGTTCCCATCGGGGTAAAACTGGCGGCAGGTAAATACTTGGAAGAAGATCTAAGCATAGCTCTGGCCTCAGGTGTGGATTTTTTTGCCCTGGACGGAAGCAATGCCGGTTCCAAAGGAACTACGCCTATACTGCAGGATGACTTTGGTTTGCCAACTTTATTTGCTGTAATCAGAGCTGCTAATTTTATCAAAAAGACCACCTTGAGCAATCAAATAAGTTTAATCGTGTCAGGTGGTTTAGCCACACCGGGGGACTATCTTAAAGCTTTAGCTCTGGGGGCGGATGCCGTTTATATAGGCAGCGTCGCTTTATTTGCTATGAGCCATACCCAAATATTAAAGCCGCTCCCCTGGGAGCCTCCCCCGGAGCTGGTCTGGTACAAGGGCAAGTATCAAAATAAGTTGGATGTTGATAAGGGAGCCGAATCCCTAGCTAAATATTTGCGTTCCTGTAATGAAGAAATAAAAGATGCCGTGAAAGCCCTGGGTAAAAAAAGTATTCATGAGGTGGATAAAAGTGACTTATTTGCCCTTAACGATTTCACCGCCCGGGTTGTCGGTATACCACCAGGTTACAAGGAAATAAAATTTTAAGGCAACTCTGCCAACTATTTCTCTTGAGAGAGGACCAGCATATAAAATTTAAAATTTATTGATACTGGATAAGCCTCATGGTATATAACATGCCATGAGGCTTATCCAGTATCAATACAAAGGCAATAGAGATTAATCTTTTTGGAAACTTTTTAAAATATTTACTATAACAATCATGATTCCCAAAGAAATTATGGTTAATCCCCCGGCCACAATCGTTAACAATAAGCCAAAACTCATATCGCCTATTACTTCCATTAATAATCACCTACTTTAACCAGTATTTTTATAGAGAAACCAGCATTCTTATAAAGCCAAATTAACACCCATACCTTGCAAAGCAGTTATAACAGCGATCATTACGCTGGCTGCCAGCACTGACCCAATCTGCCCGCTGGTGTTCACGCCCATAGCATGCATCAACAGGTAACTCTGCGGGTTGGCTTCAGTCCCGACTTTATGCACTACGCGGGCTGACATCGGGAAAGCCGAGATGCCGGCTGCACCAATTAAAGGATTAACCTTTACCCTTGAGAAGATGTTCATGATCTTGGCACCAAAGACACCAAAGGCGGTATCGCTGCAAATGGCAATAAAACCGAGGGCGAAGATGCCAAGCGTTTTAGCCGTTAAAAACACGTCGCCATTCATGGTGGCACCCACGGTCAGTCCGAGGAACAGGGTGGTGACACTGGCAATTTCGTTTTCCGCCGACTTCACCAGACGACCGACCACGCCGCACTCTCTCAGGAAGTTGCCCAGCATCAAAGTTCCCATTAAAGGAGCTCCGGAGGGGGCAATTAGCAGGGTAACAATGGTAACCACGATTGGGAATAATACCTTAGTCCTTTGAGAAACTGGTTTAAGCTTTTGGTATGACATGGTCATTTTGCGCTCTTTCCAAGTTGTAACCATCTTCATCACCGGGGGCTGAATAATCGGTACCAGTGACATGTAAGAATAGGCGGCCACTGAAATCGGGCCGAGCAGCGTCGGGTTAAATTTAGTGGTAATATAAATAGAAGTAGGACCATCGCATGCGCCGATAATAGCAATGCATATGGCTTCCAGTTTAGTATAGCCAATAGCCAGGGCCAGGAGCAGGGTCAAAAAGATACCGAACTGGCCTGCGCCACCCAAAATCATGATCCGGGGGTTTTGCAGCAACGGGCCAAAGTCGGTCATGGCGCCGATGCCGATGAACAACAGGCAGGGGAACAGCTCGTTACCAATACCTGCGTTATAGAGCACGTCCAAAATACCCTGATCAACAAGCTTTGAACCCTCACTCATCGGTAATAATCCTACGTTATTCAATATGTCGTGGATATCATCACGAAACACAAAGCCTTCGCGCGGCACATGAATTAATTCAGTTAACGGCAAGTTAGCCAGAATACAGCCGAAACCGATGGGCACCAGTAAAAGCGGCTCGTAATCCTTGGCAACACCCAGGTAAATTAATATGGCGCCGATAGCTATCATTACTGCAGCCTGCCAGGTTAAGTGCGTAAAACCGCAAAACACATTATGTAGAAAGTCATAACTTCCAATAACTTGCAATATTTCGCTCATATCGTAATACCACTCACCTTATCTAAACATAAACATAAACATAAACAACTTGCTTGATCGCCAGCCAGTTATTTACCATACTGGTGATCATTGCGATATATAACAAACCTGCTAACCCAAGTTTCGATTTTCCATCATAAAAATCGTCTTAAAAATATTTTTTCATCACGTAATTAGGGCTTGCGGTATTGAAATCGAAAATAAATTCAAAATTAATTACCTAAAAATTACCATGCAAGTAAATAACATTAAACAGAGTTTATTATATTTAAATAATTATTACATTTATGTTAATATATTACAAGTAGTAATCGAAAAAAATATAGAAATCTAGTAAATATAAGCTTTTTGGGTATCGGACTTGAAATATAAAATCACCTTTACCAGCATAGTATATTATTGCATTTAATAAATGTAGAACATATTAAAAGTTCAATCAACATTGCTGGCATTATTCACTGACATTATGCTCTGACGACTTTTTCTGCAGAACCACCAGTCATAGATAGACCTTTTCCGGCCATCCAACCAATCAAGCCTTCGCAATATAGACGAACGGCGGAAACTTATTCACTACCAAATAGTTGACTGCCAACAGTAACAATCGGAATGCTGATGACAAGACCTAGAATCGGCGTTGTCACCGCTTAGGATAGGGCTTACCGCGCAAATCGTTATTAGCCAGGTAAAAAAATCCATTCTTTACCTCACCTGTGGTTTTTATTAAAAAAATGTTGACGGCCGCCGCGCAGGTGTTAGATAAGGAAGGGATCCCGCGATGACGGCCGACACATTTTTTTCTTTACTCCGGCCGTAGAAAAAACGGATAATTACTCCAGAGTCATAATTACTACAGACGGGTCAATATTGGTATCTTTCTGAGCTTTAATTTCTGCTACGGTACCGTCAGCCGGTGCAAACACTTTAATTTGCATTTTCATGGCCTCCAGAGTAGCTACGGGATCATTTTTCTTTACTTTGTCACCAACATTTACATCAATGGAAAGTAATTTTCCAGCCATCGGGGCGTTAACATTTGTCATAATAGGATCCTCCTTTCCTTTTTATATTTAAAAAACTTAAAATCATTACCTTGGTAGGGACAAAGTATGTCCGCTACTTTTATTATTCGGGGAATCCCCTTCCTTATCGCTAAATACAAAACGCACCTGACTAGTAACTATTTAAGCAACATTCATGCCAGGGGTTTAATGCCCGGATAGTAAACAGAAAATCACGTGTGCAAGGAATCTTGTCTGCATTTTTGCATAGTTAGATGCATTTTTGCATGATGCCATCTTTGAAGCAGTAAATGTACTAATATCCTTATCCTGGAGATTAGCCTGCTATACAAGCAGTGTTATTATACCATGCTGATTTGCTCTTGTGTAGTAGCAGTTATAATGAGGGATAAGCTGTTGTTTTTACTGTAAGACAAACCGTTTATTTAGGTAATAGTTTTTTATTACAGGATTTTAATGGCCTGTGCCGAATTAAAGAGCAATAGTAACTAATTTGGGGTGATCCCGGTGGATAATCAAGAAGACATTATTTTCGAGACCAAACACCCGCCTTACACAGTAAATCTGAAAAGAGTACTGGTCACAGGTGTTTCTCTAAATCTCCTATTTTTGGTTTTTTTCAAATGGTCCTGGTACAGGGTTGTTACCATTTTCATATTATTTGCCATGATGGACCTAATTACCTTCTATTTTCCCGCTGTATCCAAAAAGTATATCATTACCGGGCGTAGTTTAATAATTAAAAGCTGGTTTGGATCAAGAGAAATCCCCTTCAGTCATGTTGGCAGCATTACAGCCGCTAAAAGCAAAATCCTGCTTGTTTCAATGGGTGGCAAAGTATTAATAAAAATTCAGGAAATATTTTTACACCCTTCGGTACGGGAAAAATTTAAGGATCTCTTATTTGAGCTAGTGGAAAGAAGCTAACAAAACGACCGGTTTATATAAACAATGCCCGAAAGTAATCAGAATCAAACCTATCATTATTACCGAAAAGCCTCTTACTTTGAACTATACCCTGGATCTCGGACACTATAAAAAGTCTCGATATCCGGGGTATTCTGTTTATTAATAAAAAAAGATTATCTAGGGGTTGTTTTAAAAAAAAGGAGTTACGGTTTTTGTGATATAGATTGACTTATGAAGTAAAATTGGTATAGTTACATGTCGAACTGCATCGTTTGCAAACGGGGTGGGATAAATGATTAATATCAGTGACGCAACTATTGAGGATTTAGCTGCCAGCAGCCGAGCCTTTACCAAAGGATTAAAATATTATAGTGAAAACCGGGTAGTAGAACTTGATATAGATGTGGATAATATGTGTGTATCAGCGGTTGTGCGGGGCAATGAAGAATATGATGTTTTGGCGAGTTTTTCACCGGCAGGGGAATTAATACATATGTATTGTGCCTGTCCGGCTTTTTACCTGTACGAAGGGGCTTGTAAGCATGTTGTGGCTATGTTAAAGGCTTATCAGCGCAAATCCAGTGATAGTGTAGGTGCAAAAAAATCGAATACCGGCACGCATAGTAAAAAAAATGGTTACAATGACCTTTTGACTGAAAGTATCTTAAACTATTTTGAGCATGACCTGCTTGTCCAGGAGAAGGTGCCTGTCCGCTTGGAAACCACTTTTGAAATATCGTTCAATTCAGTAGGTGGCAGGATAGAAGCCGTTCCTGCTCTTTCTTTGCGCATGGGCGAAGACAAGCTTTATGTGGTCCAAAATATAAAAAATTTATTTGAGGCTATGGAAAGCGGTACAAGTGTGATTTTTGGGAAAAAGTTTACCTTTGATCCTATTATCCATGCTTTTAAACCCGAGGACAAGCCGGTGATAGATTTATTGCATTCAATATATGAAATAGAAAAAACCATCTTAGACGATACGTGGTGTTATGTTAATCGGCGGAATAATCAAGGCAGTGTATTTAATGGAAAAAAGGTTGTTTTGATGCAGTCTGCCGCTAAAAAAATGCTTGATGTTTTAGGTTCGGAAAAATTTAATTTAAAGCTGCCTAATGGGGATTATGAAAAAATACCAGTCGTGGAGCAGGATCTTCCCCTGCAGTTCTTACTTGATAAAAACGGATCAGAGCTGCTATTACAGTTTAATAAACTAAATTATCTTCCACTGGTCAAGACCGGAGAATATATTTTTTTTGATAAAAAAATATATAAAATTTCCCATGAGCAGAGAAAATATTTTATGCCGTTAGCCAATGCTTTTGCCGAGGCTCCGGAAGGTCTTCGTTTGAGTGCTCGGCAAAGGGTACGCTTTGTAAGCGAAGTACTGCCTGTGCTTAATGAAATCGGGCAGGTGAAAATTTCGTCAGAGGTGCAGGACAGCTTTTATGAAATAGATTTAAAAACGGAAATTTATTTGGACAGAGAAGATGAAGCTGTTACGGCAAGGGTTGCTTTTGTATACGGCCAAATTAAATTAAACCCCTTTGATGGTAGTAATGACTGGCAGATGAGAGAAAAAATACTAGTTCGGGATATTGAAAATGAGCAAGCCATTTTCAATCTTTTAGAAAAGGCTGAGTTTAGGACGGTAAATGGCAGGTTGTACCTCAAAGATGAGGAAAAGATATACTCTTTTGTTTATCATATACTGTCTGAACTTCAGGCCCTGGCGGATGTTTACTACAGTGAAAAATTCCGCAATATGCGAGTCAGGGATAACGCAGCTTTTACCGGAGGAGTTCGCTTAAATGAGGTAAACGGCATGCTGGATTTTTCCTTTGAATTGGATGGCATTGATGTGAATGAAATGGGTAATATTTTTCAAGCGCTGCGGGAAAAGAAAAAGTATTACCGTTTGCCGGACGGTTCATTCCTGCCGCTGGATAACAGAGAAAACCATTTGTGCCAAATAATGACAATGCTGGACGCTTTGAATATTTCCCAGCAGGAATTGCATCAAAAGGTTTTAAGCCTTCCCAAATACAGAGCGGTGTATATTGATGGTTGTTTAAGAGAATCGGAATGGCAGGTTGAAAGGAACCATGCCTTCAAGCAGCTCGTGCAGAATATTCGCGAGCCGCAAGATATGGATTTTGTGCTGCCGGGTGATTTGCAAGGTGTGCTGCGGGAGTACCAGCGCAAAGGTTATAAATGGCTTAAAACGTTGGCTATGTACGGTTTGGGCGGCATTCTGGCGGATGATATGGGACTGGGTAAAACTATTCAAACCATTGCTTTTATTCTGTCGGAGAGTGAAAGGCAGCAGGCACCATCATTGGTGGTGGCACCTACTTCTGTGGTATATAACTGGCAGGATGAAGCCAGTAAATTTGCGCCCGGCTTAAAAGTTGTGGTGGTTTCGGGTAATTTAAAGGAACGGCAAAGCCTGCTGGAAGATGCTAAAAAGGCGGACCTGGTGGTTACCTCCTATGCGCTGATACGGCGGGACGTGGAATTATATGTGGATTTTAATTTTAAGTATTATTTTTTAGATGAGGCACAGAACATTAAGAACCCCAATTCATTAAATGCTAAAGCGGTAAAAACAATTCAAGCCAGGGGGTATTTTGCTTTATCCGGCACCCCCATTGAAAACAGTTTAACTGAGTTATGGTCTATTTTCGATTTTGTTATGCCCGGATATCTGCTGACCCATCAAAAATTTGTCAAGAAATATGAGCGGCCCATAGTCAAAAATCAAGACGAAAGGACGCTTAAGGAATTACAAAAACAAATTGCCCCCTTCATTTTAAGAAGGATGAAAAACGACGTTTTGCAGGAACTACCGCCCAAGATAGAAAGCAAGGTGCTGGCTGAGTTAACCACCGAGCAAAAGAAAATATACCTTTCTTATTTGCACAAGGCTAAGGAAGAGGTAAAATCGGTATTGGCCAATGATGGCTTTGAGAGAAGTCAAATCAAAATTTTAGCGCTGCTAACCAGGCTGCGCCAGATTTGCTGCCATCCGGCCACTTTTTTGGATAATTATCAGGGCGACAGCGGCAAACTTATTTTTTTAAGGGAATTTTTACAAGACGCTATTGATAGCGGACACCGGGTTTTGCTTTTTTCACAGTTTGTCAGTATGTTAGAAATTATCCGCAGGCTGCTGGATGATGAGCAAATCGAGTATTTTTACCTGGATGGTGCCACCAAAGCGGAGGAAAGAGGGCAAATGGTCCGGGCCTTTAATAGGGGCCAGGGGGATGCTTTTCTAATCTCTCTTAAAGCCGGGGGCACGGGGCTGAATTTAACCGGTGCGGATATGGTTATTCATTATGACCCGTGGTGGAATCCCGCCGTGGAGGAGCAGGCCACTGATCGGGCCTACCGCATTGGTCAAAAAAACTCGGTGCAGGCCATCAGCCTTATCACCAGGGGCACCATTGAAGAAAAAATATATGAATTGCAGCAAAAGAAAAAGACCATGATTGAAGCAGTCATTAAACCCGGGGAAACAATGCTTTCTAAAATGACGGAACAAGAGGTCCGGGAGTTGTTTGATATGTCTTAAGCGCCTCGGTTAGTTATTGTAAAAAAACGGGTTTTTAATCACAGTTGCATAGATTAAAAACCCGTTTTGTCCTACCTATTTTCTCTTGAAAATTTTGTTTAATTCTTCGCTTTGTTGAGTATTAATATCGCCTTTTTCCATAGCTACCTTAATTGTGTATTGTCCTAGTATACTGTAGAGCTCTTGCAGCTGGGGATCTAGTTCTTGTAAAGTTTTCATATGCCCGGCAATGGTAGGGGAGTCGCCGCGGGCCACCGGTCCGGTTAGTGCGCGGGTGGGACCCACTTTAGTTATATTGGCTACCGTACCCTGTACCAGAGGATATAAAGCCTCAAAGGCCTCTTGGGGCCCCAGCCCGAATTTGGCGTATAAGCCGGTGGCAAAGTGCATTAGCGATACCAGGTAATTGGATGCAATACAAGCCGCCGCGTGGTAAATGGGTTTGTCAGCGGCAGAGATAGTAAACCATCTGCCATCAAGATCTTCCACCACCTGCCGGGCCAATGGCAGGGCACTTTCGTCACCTTCCAGGGCAAAGTACGAACCTGGTAAGTTTTCCATAGCGGCCCGAACTTCGGCAAAGGATTGCAACGGGTGAATACTTACCGCCAGTGCGCCTGATTCCCGGACACCCCTCAATTCAGCTGCGGGGTGCGCACCACTGGTATGCGCCACTACTTGTCCCTGTCGAAGACTTCCCGCCTTGGCAATTTCAGCGGCTACGGGAGCTATGCTGCGGTCGGGGGTGGTGATAAAAATAAGTTCAGCCCGGGCTGCGGCCTCTTGGTTGCTCAGCACAGGGCAATTTAGCCGGTTGGCCAACTGCTCGGCCGATTCTTTTGTACGGCTGGCTACTGCGGCCACGGCATAGCCTTTTTGCTGCAATAAAATACCCAGGGCCGAACCTACCTTACCGGCCCCGATAATGACAATGGATGATTTTGTCATGTTAACGCTCCTTTTTACCGATCTGTGGGAATTTTATCACATAACCACCCCCGGGGCAAGATTTGGCAAAATAAGGGAATTACTAATAGTAGTTTATTCAATTGAGTTTAATTTGTAAGCAGTGTCAACCTTGCAAACATATTTTCAAGCATATATTTAATATGGTCATTAACGGTGTTTTTTTTGTCCTGTCTATAAAGTATACTATTATAATGTAAAATTTCTGTCTTTGATTCGCTATGGAGGCAGGTTTTTGGCCTTTGTCTGGCGAATGTGATAGTAATACTTATCACAAGAAAGAGGTCTGGTATACTTACATGGGAACTGCTAAGCTTAAACTCGAAGACATTATTGACTCATCAAGCAATGCGGTGCTGGCTGTGAACAATGAGGGTGTGATTATTTATTGTAATCACCAGGTAGAGAAATTTCTTAGACTACCGGTCCGACTAATCAAAGGGCAGCCTGTACACAAATATTTACCGGCAACCGGACTGCTAGATGTGATATTGGATGGCAAACCGCAGTTAGGCCGCGAGTTTATACTTAACCAGGGCGCCTACCTCTCAAATTGCAGTCCGATTATCAGCAAGGGCAAAATCGTGGGGGCTGTAGCTGTTATTCAAGATAAAATCGAACTTCAAAATGTTGAAAATATACATGAATACCAAGAAACCCTGGCCAATGTCCTGGAACTATCCAACGATGGTATAATTGTCGTTGACAGGGATTATATAATTACAATGGTTAACCAGCCTTTTGCCAGCCTCTTCAATAAGAGAGTTCAGGATATGGTCGGTCAACATGTGCAAAAGATATATAAAGGTATACCTATATTCACCAGATCATTAGAGGACGGAGAAACCGAGTACGGTTACGTAACTACTTTAAATGGCAGCGAGATAATTGCTAACCGGATGCCTATAAAAAAAGATGGACAAATTGTTGGTGCGCTAGGTATAGTAGCATTTAAACCCACAGCGGATGCTCAGGGCCTGACCACAAAAACTCAAAAACAGCGCAATCAGCAGGACTGCTGCCGGGAGGAACAGGCTTGTACGCTGCGGACAACTTCTCTTCTTTGCGACCGAATTATTGGACGAAGCCCCGGGTTTCTTGCCCTTAAAGAAACAGTTAAAAGGGTAGCCCAAAGCAACTCCACTGTTCTGCTCAGAGGAGAAAGCGGCACGGGCAAGGAACTGTTTGCCAGGGCCATCCATAGTGAAAGTGGTCGCAGTCAGGGGCCTTTTGTCCGGGTAAACTGTGCTGCGATTCCCGAAACCCTTCTTGAATCTGAATTGTTTGGTTATAATGAAGGGGCTTTTACAGGTGCTCAAAAGGGCGGGCATATGGGTAAATTTGAGTTTGCTGACAAAGGGGTAATATTCCTGGACGAAATCGGAGATATGCCCATGATGATGCAGGCTAAACTGCTGCGAGTACTTCAGGAAAAAGAGATTGAACGTCTCGGAGATACCAAAACCCGCAAGGTGGATGTGCGTGTTATTGCTGCTACCAACCGCAACCTTGAGGATATGATTGTTAGTGGGGAATTTCGTGAGGACCTTTATTACCGTATTAATGTAGTCACTTTGAATATACCGCCCTTGCGCAGTAGGGTAGAAGACCTTGAACTGCTGCTGGATTATTTTATCCAACGATTTAATAACGATTTTGGCCTCCAGGTTATCGGGGCGGATAACGAGGTCATTGAAATTTTGAAAAATCAACGATGGCCGGGTAATCTCAGGGAGCTTGAAAATGTTATTGAAAGAGCCTTTAATATTATAGACGGTGATGTCATTCATAGAGAACATCTGCCCCTTTATATGCATAACAATCAAAAGCTCAAGGGGAAAAGTCGTCAAGGCGGTCTGTCCAAGCTGGTAGAAGATATTGAGAGGGAAGCCATTATCGATGCTTTAGAAGCCTGTGCTGGTAATAAGAACCAAACTGCTGCTATGCTAGGTATATCCCGGGCCGGTCTGTATAAAAAGTTAAACCGGTACAAAATATAGGTAATATATTTTATAAAAGTAAGCAAGGCAAAAAAAACCGCTGGTAAGGGTTTTCCCAGCGGTTTTGTCATAAACATTTGGGCAGGATAATGTTTATTATAAGCCTTGGGTTTAAGAGAGGGTGAGGGAATGCAGCCAAAATATGTACCTGGTTATCATAAAATACTAACCAATAAAATATTGCAGAAAAAAGTTGAGCAGGCTCGCCAACACCTGACTAATTGTAATCTGTGCCCACATAATTGTGCTGTAAACCGCAAAGAAAAACATGGGTTTTGCCGAGCTACGGATAAGGTTGTGCTTTCTAGTTATGGCCCGCATATGGGAGAAGAGCCATCATTGGTTGGTAGACACGGTTCAGGCACTATTTTTTTTGGTTACTGTAATATGCGTTGTGTTTTTTGCCAGAATTGTGAGCTTAGTTTTGGTGGTGAAGGAGAGCTGGTCACCAATGTCGAGTTGGCAAAAATCATGTTGGAACTACAGAACTTCTTTAAGTGCCACAATATTAACCTGGTAACCCCGACCCATTTTGTGCCTAACATTTTAGAGGCGGTGTTGCTGGCGGCAGAGAAAGGCTTAATGCTCCCTCTTGTTTATAACTGTGGCGGTTATGAAAAACTGGAAACTTTGAAACTGCTGGAAGATGTCATAGACATCTATATGCCAGATTTTAAATATAACCAGTCTGAACGGGGTAGAAAATATTCAGGAATACAAGATTACCCGACCATTGTCCAAAAGTCGCTTAAAGAAATGGATCGCCAGGTGGGAGGTTTGAAAATAGATAAGCAGGGAATTGCTTATCGGGGTCTTTTGATCCGGCATTTAGTAATGCCGGGGGGAGTGGAGGATACCAAAGAAATATTAAAATTCATTAAAGAAGCATTATCACCGGACTGCCAGGTAAATTTAATGGAGCAATATTTTCCTGCTCACCAGGCATATCAGTTTGAAGAATTATCCCAGAGGCTCAGCTATAATGAATACCAAGAAGCATTGGCATATGCTAGAACACTGGGGCTGAACTTGGTAGGGTAAGTGTATGGTATGCTGAAAAATACGTTTTAGTATGCTTATCTGATAAAACAATTTAAAAACACAACGGAGTGATGTTAATGGAAAACAAAATATACAAAGACAGAGTTGATGCCGGGCAAGTCCTGGCTCGTATTTTAAAAGAAAAGGAAATTGTAGATGGTATTGTCATGGCCATACCAAGAGGAGGAGTAGTTTTAGCGGATCAGGTATCTAAGGTGCTCAATCTTCCGCTAGAGATCATTATTCCCAGAAAAATTGGTGCACCCTATAATCCGGAAGTTGCCATAGGGGCAGTCACCCAGGATGGAACAGTTTTTTTAACTGAAAATAAACAATTGTTGCAGTTTGCAGGTAAAGGTTCCATAAAGAATATCGTCGAGCAAGAAATAAATGAGATAAAAAGAAGAATGCTTGAATATCGCGGTAGTATAAGTTATCCGGATTATACAGGAAAAACAGTGATTATTATTGATGATGGCATCGCCACTGGTTTTACTACCCGGGCCGCCATTATGTCTATAAATAAAATATTCAAACCGCATAGGACCATACTGGCTGTACCGGTAGCGCCGGTTGAGGTAATTGAAAAGCTAGGTACAGAGGTGGATGAAATTGTATGCCCTTTGGTACCGGAGCCTTTTTATGCAGTTGGGCAGTTTTATGAAAACTTTGACCAGGTAACCGATGAAGAAGTTATACAAATTTTGCATAAAAGAGGGGGCGAATGGAAAACTTAATACCGGAGGTGTTTAAATTTGCTTACAATAGCGTTGGATGGTGATCTGAGCAGGCTGCGTGATGATTTTGTAAAAGAAGGCTTTAATGTAGTGGATAAAACAATGGTCGATCACGCTGATGCAATTATTGTATCAGGTATGGAAAACAATTTTATGGACATGCAGGATATTAGAACAGACAAGAAGGTTATCGACGCTAGTGGCAAAAGTGTCAGGGAAATTGCTGATACGCTTCGCGGATTTATGTAAAAGTTATGTAAACAATAATAGAACAGCCGGCAGGTTAAAAACTGCGGGCTGTTTTTAGTTTTATGCGCTTTAATTTTGCTTGCCTCAGAGCGCAAATTGAGAGGGGGTTAGAGCGGGTAAAAAAGCCTGTTGTAATAGTTATAAATCCACTAATAATGGCCCATATTAAGACAAAACCTAAATCCAAGGAGTTTATCTATGAAGCAAAGTAATGGTTTATCTGCATGGCAGTTGACCATGCTGGCCCTTGGAACTGTAGTTGGCGGTTCCTTTTTTTTAGGCACCTCAATAGCTATTAAAGCGGCTGGCCCGGCTATCCTACTGGCCTTTATTTTGGGGGGCAGCTTAGTTTATGTGATTTTAACGGCTCTCTCCGAAATGACAGTAGCCGACCCCAAGCCCGGCTCTTTTAGAACCTATTCAGAGCAATTATATGGACCGTGGCTTGGGTTTTTGGTGGGCTGGGTCTATTGGACGGGCTTAGTTCTGGGTATGTCCAGTGAAGCTGCGGCCGCATCAATCTTCATGCAAGCCTGGGTACCACAAGTGCCAATTCTTGTATTGGCTAGCTTAATCATAGTTGCAGTAACCCTGTTAAACTTACTGGGAGCAAGGCAATTAAGCAACCTGGAAGGTGGTCTGGCGGCCATCAAACTAAGTGCTTTAATAGGCTTTATCGGCCTGGCTGCAGCTTTAATATTTGGACTAATCCCGCACAAGGCTCCTGTTGGACTGGGCGTTCTGACCATGGAACCGCTTATCCCGGGAGGTATCGCAGGGGTCGCGGGAAGTATGTTAATTGTGCTTTTTAGTTATGCCGGTTTTGAAGTGCTGGGGTTAGCAGCTTCAGAAGCCCGGACACCTCATAAAACCATACCCAGGGCTATAAAGTATACAGTTATCGGCCTGGTTGGCTTATATTGTGCCGTGATTGCTACGCTACTCCCACTCACTCGGACGGGAACCCTCACCGTAGATGTAAGCCCTATGGTGGCAGCTTTAAGCGCCGGTGGTTTGAACTGGGCTGTCGGCTCCATGAATATAATATTACTTACGGCCATCCTTTCAACTATGCTAGCCTCTACTTTTGGCTTGGGTAGAATGATCTGGTCGCTGGCCCATGCGGGACAAGCACCTTCTTTTTTAATAGACCGCGGTGGTATACCCCGGCGTGGCATCATTTTCTCCGGTGCCGCTATGTTAATTTCTTTAGGCTTGGGATATATATTGCCGGAACAAATTTATATCTTTCTGATCAGTGCCGGTGGTTTTTCTCTTTTATTTGCCTATTTAATAATTTTAGCCACCCATTATCGTTACAGAAAAACAAATGGATGTCCCCCCCAGGGTAATTGTCAATTGGCCGGTTTTCCTTATAGCTCGATATTTGCTATTGCAGGCCTAGTAATTGCCATTGTTACCATGCCTCTTATCCCTGGGCAGGGCTCGGGCCTGTATGTAGGATTAATGCTCACGGCCTTTTATTTGATCCTTTATTATATTTTTAAAGTGTTACCCAGCAAAATGCTTGCCCGAACAACTATATATGCAAAGCCTTTACCTGATAATGTTTCTCTCAAAGAGGGTGAAGCGGGAAGGAGTAAACAGAGCAAAAGGAATGAGTAATTTTTATACCAAGCTTTTCAACAGTTCATCTTTTATTGTTTGAACATAGTCCATAAGTACCCTCCAATAAAAACCACTCGATAAGACGCCCGGCGATAGTTTTGTTATTGGGGATATTTGCCGGCAGATTAGAGCATGAAAACCAATCTGCAGTTGATAACTCTAAAGTATCAACTGCAATTTCACCACCAGCGTATTCTGCAGTGAAGCCAATCATAAGGGAGTCTGGAAATGGCCAGGGCTGGCTGCCAAAATATTTTATATTTTTTACCTCAATACCAACTTCTTCTTTTACCTCTCTATGCACACACTCTTCTAGAGTTTCTCCCGGTTCAACAAAACCGGCCAGCACACTATAAAAGCTATTGGGGAAATTAACATTTCTAGCCAGTAACAGTTTATCTTCTTTAACTACCGCGACTATAACAGCGGGAGATATGCGAGGGTAAATAGTAGTACCGCAATTGGGACATTTTATAGCAAGCTCATCAACTTTATTATTCATGGGGCTACCGCATTTACCACAGAATTGATGTGTGCGAACCCAATGCATAATTTGATAGGCACGCCCGGCCATGCCAAAAGTATCATTACCAGATTTAATAAACAGTTTTCTTAAACTCATATAATTAAAGCTATCGGGCAGCCATTGCGGAGCATTTGTAAACTCCGCCGCAAAACAAGGAGGGTTATCTAAACCGTTTATATAAATTTCTCTCTCTAACTGAATTTCCAATCCCGTTAAATCTTCTTTGTTTGGAATAGCAATATTACCGTTATTAATCTTTACCAGCAATTTGTTATTATAAAATAAAAACCATAACATACATTAATCACCCTTTATATTTTAGCACAAAGTGCCTTGAATATAAGGGTCAGACCTTGACATTTGACAAACCATATTGTACGATTTGCCAAAACGTAAGCAAAAGTGCTTAACTCCGGGGCACGAGGGAAAAAGTAATCTTTAAATTTTATACAGGGAATAATGAAATGTTAAAGCCAGTTCTGGATATTCTAGAGAAAAACCTTAAAATAATCTTTGTGGGCTATAACCCCAGTATTCGCTCCTCTGAAACCGGGCACCACTTTGCCAACCCGAGCAACCGGTTCTGGAACATCTTGTACCGGGCCGGGTTAACACCTCGAAAATACAGGCCGGAGGAGGATGCTGGTTTGCTAAAGCTGGGGTATGGTATAACTAATATTGTGCCCACTCCCACCCGGGCGGCTGCCGAGATAACGAATCAGGAATATAAGAATGGCGGTTTGGAATTATACAGGAAAATATCGTATTACAGACCGCTTGTAGTGTGCTTTGTTGGAAAGGGAGTATACGAAAAATACAGCGGCCAGCGGAATGTACCCTGGGGAAAACAAGAAGAATCCATAGTATCTGGGGTAACTGACTTTGTAGCCCCTTCGTCAAGTGGTTTAGTACACATGAAGTTGGACGAGGTTGTAATGATTTACGGTGGTTTAAAGGAGTTGTTGGGGTCAGGCCTTGACATTTGACAAACCGTGCAATGGTAAATATAAAACCCCCGCTATTTAGACTTAGCGGGGGTCTGTAAATTAAAAAGCTAAATGCTTTTAGCTTAATATTTTTATAGCCATCCTTTTTCTTGCCAGTATTTATATTCCCAGTTCCAGGCTTCCTGTTGTTTGAGCACAACAAAACGGAAAAATTCCTTAAATTGTTGATGGGCTTGGATTTGTTCAGGAAATTCCTGCTTGTTTTCAATTGCCTGGACCAGGGAAAGGCCTAATGCTTTGGCACTTTGCATTAAGGGGGAGTCAGCACTCAGCAGGCCATCAACCTCAATGCCGCTGGCAATTCGCCCTACACATTGCATGCCCGTATTAATTAGTGTAGCTTCAAGATATTTGGCAGTTTCATTTTCACCGGCATTACCGGAGGTAGCCACTACTGCTCCGTATTTTCCAAGAAGCTTTTGACAGTGGATGGTCGGTCCACCCAAACGGTCAACCCATACTTTTAATTGGGCTGTTATTTGGTAAATATATACCGGACTCCCTACTACTAATCCATCTGCATTCATAATTTTAGCCATTAATGGCTCAAAATCATCCTTTAGGATACAGTTGCCGACATTATGACACTTACCGCAAGCAATGCAAAAATCCAACTTAATATCGTTTATATTAATATATTCTGTTTCAGCGCCGGATGTACGGGCACTGTTTAATACCTCTTGTACCAATTGCCCGGTACGGCTTTGGGACCTGCGCGGACTGCCGTTCAAACCAATAATTTTCATATTATTAGCACCTGCCTATTAAAATATTTTATACTTATCACTAGTGCTACCTACATAAATTTACTGGTACAGCTTAACCATCTTTAGTCTGGCTTCCCGATTGCGCATCTTTTTCCGGTAACTCTGCCTACCAATTTCTATTATGCGTCACATGATTTCCGTACTTTTACACCCATTTGAGCTCAGCTACAAACCGTATATGTACATATTCAAATAGCATCTGCCAATTTCCTTCTCTTTGTTAAAATAATAATGGGGTCAGACCTTGACATTTGACACGACAAAGGACACCATATAATCCAGCCCTAATGAGCAGTAAGCCCTAATAAATTTTTAAGGCTTACTGTTATAAAGCAAATATGGCATCCTCCCAACCTCCAGGATCTACATGCCTAGCCGCGAAGAAAATCGATGATCATTGCTCCGGTGTTAGAGGCTGCAAAGGATTCCCCGCTAAAATATCTTCTACTTCTTCAAAACCGGTTGGAAATGCGAAATTGTAACGCGCAGGCAGTGCAAAAACGTACTTGGTATTTCGGCCCAGCTCTTTTGGTCCAATAGGCGCTGCGCCAATATGAAATTCTTCTTGCTGCAGTGAATTCCATTGATTAATAGTAAATACGAGGATTGGTATATCCTGTCGTTGCTTTTCAATAGTCCATTTGGGATGCCTAATGGAAACCATTGGACCGGTTTCCACAGCCTTATTACCTTGCTGACTTTGAGACAAACCTTCCCATTTATCAGTAATAATCGTATAACCTTTCCAGCTGTCCGGTAAGGAAAAACCAAAGCCATATTGTGTATTTTTATAGACAGTTGAGTCGGCACTCTCGTAATCACCGATCATGGCATTATTTATAAGCCAGTGGTTTTCGACGTTTTCCACTACGAGGGTAATTGGACGCTTGGCGGCAATCCCGCCGTTTACCTTCCCCGTGCTTGTTATTTCAATAATTTCACCTTTAACTTCGTAGGCCTTTTCTGATGTCTTGTTAATTGTTAAAATTTTGATTCGGTCCGGCCACGGACTTGAAACCATCCTTCCGGGGGCATTCAGCGGATCGCTTTGCCACTTGGCAAGCAGTGCGGGGGATATCAAATTGCTGTAATTTTCTTGCATACTTTTGTTAACTATTTCATTGGGGGCTTGCAGTGAAACAGCTTGAAGTTTGCTGCCGAAATCTTTGACTAGACCGGCTACTACCTCCATATCGCTTTCACTGCTTGGTTGTTGGTGCTGTTGGGGTGGTTCTTCATTAGGCTGAGTTTTATTTCTTCCACTGGTGCAACCAAAAAGAGATATACTTAATAATAAAATAACTGCAAACCAAAATGCCCTTTTCATGTTTCAGACTTACCTCCAGCTAAATATTTTATTTATTTACTAGACGCAAAAAGCTCTCATTGGTTTCACCGGTTTTGTGTGGCAGGCCTCATTTTTTACAGTTTGATTTAAAGAAGTGTGACTTGGCTGGGTTAAATTATAACATAATAGCATTTATGTTTTATGGTTATCTCTTGTTTTAAAGGCCATGTGCTTTCACCTGGTAAAGCAATGTAACACTGGTAAAAGCCGTTAAATTTACACAATAGCTAGTTCCCCCTCCGGCCTATGTTATAATAATAAGTAAAAGCAGCGCATAAAAAAACTGTCATAATAGGCACTTTCCCTTTGTAGGCAAAATCCGCCAGGTGGCTTTTGCTTTATGGGTACTTGAGAAACATCCCCATGAGGGGGATGAGCCTGCGGAGAAAGTGCCAGAGCTTAATTCCTCAGGCTGACGTCGTGGCTAATACCGGAATTGCCTTGTTAAATAGAAAAATTGATGATCTACTTGCTTATTGTAATAATGATAGTTCAAAAGGGACAACCTTCAAGCAGTTTAAATGGGACAAAAGATTTATCGTAACAGTCGGCAAACTAAAGACTATAAATTAAACCTTCCCTTGACTTTATTTTGGAAATACTTTAATCTATTAATATAGAATGCTACGATTACATATCAATACATAAGTAAATATGTCTCCGAGTTTGGTAACCTAAACCAAAGGTATGGTTGCCCGGCCATAGGGTACATGGGGAAACCGGTGTGCCTCCCATTGCGGAAAGGGGAATCTAGCTTTATCTTGGTTGTTAAGCTTTGTCCTTTTTTGCATTGGGGCAAAGCTTTTTATAATTTTATATGGTGCTCTCTGAGCCAAATAACCTAAAACTATTCAGTCATGGTTTATTGGCCATAGGGTTCGATGGGAAACTATCGCGCCTTCCATTGTGAGAAGGAGAGTTGGACTTGGTATTTATGCCGGGCTGGCTTTGCTTTTCTCAATGTCTGCCCGGCATTACATTTTTGTGGGTTAAATGGACCTGTTACGATTACATAAAATCTTGAGGTTGGTGAAGTATGATGAAAGCAAAAGAATTAATGGTTCCTATTAAGGTAGCTCTAAAGCCTGATAGCACAATGAAAGATGCTTTGCTTGCTTTCCACAGCACCAAGCTAACAGGAATTCCTGTGAATAACCGGAGCGGACAGTTAATTGGCATGTATACCCGTGATAATTTAGATAATTGCCTTCTACAAGGAACACACCTTGATACCAGCATAGAAAAATATTATCTACGGGATATAATGTACTTTCGTGAGGATATAACTCTCAATAATCTGACTGAGTTAATCAGGTGGTTGCGTAACTCTCGTATTGGGCAGACCCCTGTTGTAGATTTTTATGGCAGACCGGTTGGAATCATCAATCATGCTTATGCTCTTAATCATTTGCTTAATCATATTGAATTTTCATACAAAGAATTATCTAATATTTTTCAACAGGCGCCCTGTGGGCTCGTTGCTATCGATGAATGGGGAATAATAAATTTAGTTAGCTTATATCTTAACCGTCTTTTCCCAAATATTCAGGTTGGGGGACATATTCAAGAATTATTACCATGTTTGCCGTTTGAAGAAATCATTACCGGGGTCTGGACTGATCCATGTAAAGTTAAATTTTTATCGGTAGATTTAATTGTCAATGGGCTGCCGATTATAAAATCCGGTAAGATAAAAGGAGCAATTTTGATTTTACAAAATGCCATGGAAATCGAGACTTCTAAATATTCTATTAAAAATAAAGAATTTATGAAGCTAAAATATAATAACGAACTATTTAAGCTAAATGGTACAAATTATACAATTGATTGTTTTATTGGCGATAGTGTAAGCATGGCTAAAATCAAAAGTCAAGCCCTGCAAGCTTCGACAAGTTCTTCCACGGTGCTTATTTGCGGAGAAAGTGGAACGGGGAAAGAACTATTGGCGCAGTCTATACATAATGCCAGCGATCGTTTTAAACGTCCCTTTATCAAGGTAGATTGCGCAGCAATACTGGCAGATCTTGCCGAAGCAGAATTGTTCGGTTACGAAGGAGGGGCGTTTACAGGTGCTCTACGGCAAGGAAAACCGGGGAAATTTGAGCTGGCCGATGGAGGCACAATTTTTTTAGATGAAATTGGTAACATGCCCTTGTCCTTGCAAGGCAGACTGTTAAGGGTTATCCAAGAGAAAGAAATAGAGCGGGTGGGAGGAACCAGGACCAAAAAAATCGATGTTCGAATAATTGCTGCGACAAATAGGGATTTATATAAGCTTACCGAAGAAGGGCGTTTTAGAAAGGAACTTTATTATAGAATAAAAGTATTGGACGTTACTATACCGCCCTTGAGAAAGCATATTAAGGATATTCCATTGTTATTAAATTATTTTCTTAGTAAATCCAATAAAAAGTTTGGCAAGCAAATTAATGGCGTAACAGAAGAAGTTATGGCATTCCTAAAAAATTATCATTGGCCTGGAAACATTCGGGAACTAGAAAATATAATTGAACGGGCAGTTTCTTGCTGCCATCATGATTTGATAAAGATAGATGCCTTAGGAATTAATTCCTGGGTGCAAAATAATAAGTTGGAGCATCTTGTTTTAGCAGAAACAACTAAAGAGCTGGCCAAAGAAGCGGATAAAAAAGCTATTGTTAATGCACTTAAAATTACCAGTGGAAATAAGTCCAGAGCAGCAAAGCTATTAGGTATTAGCAGAACTACTTTGTATGATAAGTTAAAACCTCAGCTTGCGCAGCAATAAAATCATAAGGGGAGGTATTCGCAGAGTTTTGAAGCAGCAAGAGCATTTATTATAAGAATGAAGTCGAATGAAGAATTTTCTAAAAGAGTTATGGCATGCCAAGATGTAGAGGAGCGCGAAGCTGTCGTTCATCAGGCAGGTTTTAATTTTACAGTTACTCAGCTTAAGGACGCTGGACTGCTGATGAGGCTTAGTAATGACGAGCTAGAGTGGGTCTCAGGCGGTACTATTCATAATAACGCTCCTAGATACATAGCATTGTCTCCCCCAGAACCGCCTTATCCGGTACGTTAAAACGAATTCGCGCAACCACAATACCAGATGATCATGCGGGCCTGTTATAAAATGGATATTATTGAGCTTATTATTGCTATGCGAAAGTTGAGGTATATAAAGCAAAATAAAAATTTTTACCCGAATATTTAAAAGACCGGTAAAGTTTACCGGTCTTTATTTTTGGGAAGCATTTTTGGATATAAACTTCTTATGCTAACTGCCTCATGCAAATGAGTGAAACATTGGCAATGACTACGGCGCTTGTGTTAACAGGTGTGATTGGTGGTGGTACGCATGGTGGTTCCGGTTCACACGGTGGTGGCACAAAAGGTGGTTTTGGCCCGCATGGAGGTGGTACGCATGGTGGTTCCGGTTCACACGGTGGTGGCACAAAAGGTGGTTTTGGCCCGCATGGAGGTGGTACGCATGGTGGTTCCGGCTCACACGGTGGTGGCACAAAAGGTGGTTTTGGTCCGCATGGGGGTGGTACGCATGGTAGTTCCGGTTCACACGGTGGTGGTATAAAAGGTGGTTTCGGTTTGAATGGTGGCAACCATCCCCTGGTGTTGCTTTCGGAATTAATAGGTTCAAAGCTAAAGCGAACCAGCGCTTCCTTGGTCTCACCGGGCGTTCTTCCATTAAAACAAAAATTAGTGAAGCTTCCGTCGGAAATTTGGCCGGCATTCCAGCTTCTGTTTTCACTAGATATTGCTCTACCAAATTCGTCCAGCATTATAACTTCTACTGTAAGGGTATAAGAAGCCATTCCTCCCTGCATTTTCTGGTAATCCAGGATTTCTTTCGCATCAAAGCACAAGCGGTACTGGCTGTCGGGTGAGACGCTGGGATAAGACCGGGTAATGGTTTGGAACAAGGTTGCCGGCTCACTGGGATTAACCCCCAATAATGCACTGCCATAACGCAAAACATTGCTGCCGCTCCAAAATATGGGTACAGTGTCGGTAGCCCAAGCTTTAATGTTGCCGTCTTTAAGGAGGTTTACATTTCCAGGGCATCTGTCATTTGGCTGTGGGCAAACCTGTACAAAAATTTGTCTTTCCTCTACAACCTTGACCTGGAAAATCATTACCCCGGTCTGCGATAGCCTGGAACTCTGTCTTAAATCCCAGCGCATATCGATTTTCTTGTGGTGCAGCTGGACAAAGACATCATTCTCGTTCACGACGGGCTGGGCCACATCCAGCGTTACGTCTTTGGTAAAGGGAATGTCTTCCCCCACGTGCTTGACGTGGTCGGTTTTATCCACATAATAAATTTGCTTATGCAACGTGCCGCTGATCAGTACTTTTTTCACCACTGGCTGGCGGTGTTCGTTCCAGCGCCAGCCAAACCTTTCCCAGCCTTCTTCTTCTATGACGCTAATCCACCTGTTGCCGTTCTCGTGTAAAAAAAGCGGTCTGGCGTTAAAGTCCTGTAGGCTTGCGTCAATGTGATCAATTTTTTGGGCTATTTCAGGTAGAGTAGCGATGTTATCTACAATAACTTGCACTTCCGCTTCGGCCAGGACTACAGGAACCTTTATTTTTACGCATAAAACATTATCGGGTTCGCTGTAAAAATATTGGATGGGCATACTCTTATAATCCCTCCCCCTTATAAAATTGTCCCCGGCTTAATTTGGCGTTTATTTCTTAAAAATAGGTACCAATTAAATATATGCGCAATAAGTTAGATTAGTGCAGGGGCAATATAAATGCTAAAAGCGGTAATTGATGGTTAAATAATTGGATTTATGGATCAGGGGAAATAAGTGATAAATGGTCCATGGTTATAGTTTAATGTTTTTCTTATCCCTTTTCGTTCTTGAGCTCCGAAAGCTGATATCCATGGAAAATCGGGAAAATATATTTTCTATTCTATATCTGGGGGTTATTTAACATTATAACCTGCAAAAAGGTAAGTCTTTTTGAAGTGGTTCAGCCTAGTACAAGTTACCTGGTTCAGTCAGACATAGAAGGATGGATAAATATTGGAGGAATCATTCGGGAATTTGTTATGTAATTATCAACTCAAAGAAAAAGCTGAGATATTTAGATAAAATTTTAATAAAATATCAAAACTAGCTAAAAAAGTTAACTAGAACATTGCTAAAAGTTTTTTCATCTAGTTTTTTTAGTTTTAAAGTTATGATCCCTTTGCTATACGATGCACTTGCTGTTTCAGGGCGAACCGGGCAGGGTAGCACGAGTTCTTTTTCAAACCTTTCCTGGGTAAAACCGTTACCCTGCTGCGCAGCCTCTTCTACTTTTTGCCTAACCCCGCTGATGCTGGCCTTAGTCATCGTAATGGCAAATTGTATGTCTCCCCTGTCTTGTATACCAGGTAGCTCAAGAGTGATAATGACCTCGTCTATAGTCTCTCTTGTTAAATAAACGAGGGTCTTATTTTTCCCCTGCACAACGTTAGTGTCGTCATTACTATTTTTGTTATCCGCACTACTTTGGTTTAATGCATTCATCAGTTGGGTGATAAATTTATTTGAATCAAACATTTTTAGGCCCTCCATTCTTTATTATTAAAATAATATGGTTTAGCTTGCTTAATGGTGAAGAATGGAGGGAAAAAAGACTTTAAAAATCACATAGTTCCAGCGAATTTAATACTATTAAAATAAACTATGAAAGGTGTGATAATATGGGAGGCCAACAGTCTGATAAATTAGAAGATACCCAACACGACCTTCTGCTAATTATTTTTACCGCTCTGGCAGTATTATTTAGTACCGGTCTTGCAGCTGAAACAACAGCACCGCAAGAACCGATTATCATTGGTTAGAGTTGACTGTAAGGGGGTAAGCACGTGCTATCACAAAACCAATTAGATGCCCTGGTAGAAAAGATAATGAATAGTTTGGGGCCTATTAGCAGCACCAGTGTAAGAGGTGGCAACCGTGGAGGTGGTGGTGATGGACAGGATGGCAGTGCTTGCCCAATATCGTTAACTCCATCAGAGATACTGGTATTGGCCGGAATTTTTGGCGGAGTTTTAAATGTTAATTCAATACTAATAAACAGTGAACAGGAAGTTCAAATACTTTTAACCGGGTCATTAAAACGCAGAACTGAAATGGATAAGATGCTGGATGCTGTCGGTGGTAAGACCTTTGATGAGGTAATGAAAGCTATTGTAGATCGCTTTGCATAATGGGTTATTTAATTGGTAAAATATGCAAAGCGATTAATTATTTTTATAATTAAAGTGATATCTCGGCAACAGCAACTAGAGGTTTATGTACTTATAAATCCAGTTAGACATAAGCATGTTGCTGATCAGGATCTGGACATGATACATAATTTTGCATATAGCACACATTTTGGAATAATTACCGTTTGTTTTTTGTGTTTAATGCGCTAAGATCATTGGAGGTTCCCTGCAAATTACTCATTGGAAAGAACAGGTATGCTCAAGGTAAAAAAATAACAAAACGGGTGCGAAATATCTTTACATAACATAACATAACGTGTTATATTAGTGTAAATAAAACATGTTATGTTATGTTTGTTTTGTTTTTGCCTTAGCAAAATATTCGTCAACCTAACCTCCACGTTTAAATAATGCAACACCTTTTTAGTCTAAATACGACCGTTATCTATCCCTCTAGTCGAAGTGGGCCCGGTGTGGGGGGGGGGGACAAGAGAACGGTCGTATTTAGACTAAACTTCAATATTAAGAGCTGTTTCCAGGTTAGATGCTGCGGGAGTACCCGAATTGAGTCACCAACTACAGTCAACATACAAGCAAGCTGCTTTCCCGGAATACAAAACCTTGGATGAGTTCAATATTGCAGAGCAACAGTCACTTAGTCAGAAACAATTGAACCAACTTCGTGAACTGATTTTGATGGAACAGACATATAGCCTAAGATAGCATTTTGTCTATAACCAAAATTGTGTATCAGCTTGACAATTACTATTTATTGGCGGTAATATTATCCTGCAAATGTATACATGAGGGTTGTGCAAATGCCGCTATTTACCTTAACGCAAGAATTAAATACTTAAACAGGTAGATTGTTTACCTGCCCATAACCATGCGTTAATATACGGTTTTTGCAATTCATAACATTATAAAATGTAAATTCGCCGTGCGCTCAGCGTACGGCTTTTTGTTTATTTTTAAGCCTTCCGTCCCTGTCACTTGCGTAACAGGAGCTATTACAAAGGGCAGTCAGTGCACCTCGGTATATAACGTCATTTTTTAAGGTTAATCAGGTGTAATTTTACTAGAGAAAGGGGTGGTAATCAAACCTTAACCAGAATTATAATCACTGCGCAACTAAGCCAATTACATAAATAAAGAAGGTGTAATATTTGCTTCAAGACCGAACACTTAGGGCCTTAAACCTTGCTGTATTCATGATAATGTTTGGTGTGGGTATGATCGTGCCGCTTCTGCCACAGAAACTAATTGCCCTAGAAGGACCCGGAGCACCGGTAGGTTACATTGCGTCGTTTTTCGCACTATCCTACATCTTGCTGCAGGTACCTGTGGGCAATCTTTCTGACCGGCTGGGTTTTAAAACCTTTATGGTCGCTGGGTACCTGCTATGTGCCACGGCGGGCCTACTCTTTTATTTTGCCCACAGCTCCGGTCTGATCTTCCTGGGACGGCTTGTGCAAGGTGCCGGGGAGGCCCCTCTTTGGGCATTGGCACCGGCACTGCTATCTATTAAGTACCCATTGTCACGGGGTAAGGTAATGGGTATATACAACGCCGTTTTGCATTTGGGTTTAACTGCCGGACCCCTATTAGGGATAGCACTGGCCTCAACTTGGACAGATAACAAGGCTTTTCTCTTTTATACAACTGTTTGCCTGGTAGGAGCCCTGGTTATCCTTTGGGGTGTGGATGATGTTAGGACCGGTGGTACGGTATCACGGAAAGAAATGCGCTTTAGCAATGTCCTAGCCCTAACTGCCAGGAAGGACACATTATCGGCCCTGCTTGGAATAAGCCTTTACAGAGCGGGGTACGGAATATTTCTCACCGTTTTACCTGCCTATCTGATTACTACAAAAGGTTTCGGTGCCACTAATGTAGGCGTATTTTTTACGCTTTTCTATGGTGCTATTAGTTTCTCCCAACTGAGCGGTTCACTGTTAGATCATTTTGACATGCGATTGTTCATGGTAGCTGGCCTACTGACGGCTGCAACGGGAATAGGAACATTTTCGATGTTTGGCCAGCCCCTGGTTAGTGTAATGCTGGGATTGGCAAGCTTAGGGCTAGGAGTGTTTTTTCTTTCCTCTCTGGCCTTTTTAAACGAAGTCGCTCCTGACTCACTGAAGGGTACTATATCCGGTGCTTATTACCTCTTTTGGGGCTCAGGCATGTTCTTTGGCCCGGTACTGGTGGGCCTGCTTGGTAATTTGTTCGGAAATGGCACGGGGTTTTACATTTTTTCATTGGCTTTACTGCTAGAAGCAATGTTATTGGCAATGGTTTCAGGTGGTAAATCCATAACAACCAGTATTAGTCGATAACAATGTAACTAAAATCTACAGTTGCTTTTAACTCTCTTAAAAAGTTGCTGTCGCCCATAAAGGGCAATTTTGAGGGGATTTGTTTCTTTTAGGTATTGACACTACGATAAGAATAAGGCAATATATAGATAAATACACATTGTATAATAATATATAATGTATAAAATTACAATATGTTACCCTTATTAATGGAGGTATGTAATGGGATCAAAAAATATACCTGGTGAAGGAAGGGCTGAGAGGAAGAAAAGAGAAACACGGCAGAAAATTGTAAAAGTAGCTATGGACCTGATTCAGCGCCAGGGGTTTGACAATACAACTATGGAGCAGATAGCAGAAGAAGCTGATATTGCTAGGAAAACTTTATATAATTATTTTCCTGTTAAAGAAGCCATTGTGGACCAATATGTTAGAGAAATGTCAGCAGAGTTAGCTCAAAAGACCTTGAAAAACTTATTAAAACTGCCGGATACAAGATCACGCTTATTGGCTGCCCTTGATAATGCTTATGAGTGGGTTGAAGTTAACCCGGAAATTACGGGAATATGTCTGGGGTATCGACTTAAAAATACGTGTAATGGGTCTTTAAATAGTGATAACTTTACAGGTACTCAGAGCACTTTGGCTGAGATTATTAGGTTGGGCCAGGAGGCCGGCGAGCTCAGGCAAGATGCCTCAGTTAGTCTACTAATAACCCCAATAGAAGTTTTTCGCGGTGTTGTTGTCTTAGATTGGTTAAAAGACCGGTCAAGGTTCGAACTTCGTAAAGAGATGGCTAAAATAGTAGATTTGTTTCTCTATGGGGCAATTAACAGGGAAGAGCCGCCAAAAATGAAACATGATTAAATCTTTGATCAAGGCAGCGCTCGTTTTATAAAAGGAAAGGGTGGTGTATTATGGCTTCAGCAGGAAAGTTCTTTTTAACCTGGGAAGAGGCTTTTCATTCCGGGGTAAATGCTGCAGGCGGCAAGGGTTGGAATTTGGGACGCCTGGCAAGATACGGGTTTAATATTCCCAAAGGAGGAGTATTCACTACTCAGGCCTATATCGAGTTTGTTAAGCATAACAGGCTGCAGGACAGGATTGAAAATGTTTCTGGAGAATTAACTGCTGAAAATATAGATTACCCTTTTATCAAGGATAAATTGCTTATACTAAGGAAAAAAATTCAAGAAAGTTCTATGCCACCTTATATAATAGAAAATTTCTTGATTAATAATGATAACATACTGGAAAAATCCTTAGCCGTTAGATCATCTGCATTGGCTGAAGACTCTGTTAAGGCATCCTTCGCCGGTATCCATCAATCCTTTCTGAATGTTTGCGGCCTCAATAATATGCTTGAGGCAGTTAAAGGGTGTTATGCCTCCCTGTGGTCCACTGAGGCGGTTGTGTATCGTAGAAAATTAAATATAAGTGATCAGGATGTGCTGCCAGCGGTAGTGGTGATGGAAATGATAAAGGCCGAGGCTGCCGGAGTAGGCTTTACCTGCGACCCACAAACAGGCCGTCACGACGTCTTGGTTGTCAATGCTAATTTCGGCCTGGGAGAATCTATTGTAGCAGGTGCTGTGGATCCGGATACATATTATCTGGATGCCATGCCCTGGAGTGCAGTGCCTAAAATTCTTTCACGAAAAACCGGGCGGAAAGAAGGTCTCACCCGCATTAAAGAAGACGGGGAAACCGAGTTTGTGCGGGAAACAGGGTTATCCAAACGGCAGGTGCTATCTGACGAAGAGATTAAAAAACTGGGCTTACTCTTATTAAGAGTCTTCGAAGCTCTGGGAGATTGTGAACAGCACCAGGATGTGGAATGGGTTTATGACGGCAGTGATTTTGTTCTGGTTCAGGCCAGGCCGGTAACAGCCTTGCCACGGAAAACCTTTGACGCCTTAAAGAACCAGCCGGAATTCTGGTCCAACGGCAATTACAGGGATGCCGTGCCGATGGTTCAGTCACCCCTTAACCGCCGTTTATCAATAAATATGATAGATACAATCCAAAAATTTTCTTTTACTGAAACCGGTTACCGGTTGCCGGAAGGTTTACAGTTCTCCAAGTTTTTCAACGGCAGGCTTTATTGTAATCTATCAGCCTTGCAGTGGGCTATGTTTGATAATGTGGGCGGACTGCCCCAATACGTTAATATATTTTGGGGTGGCCACCAGCCGGAAATTGAGTTGAAAGACCCCAATCCCTTAAAAGGGCTTACAGGGTTGAAGAGGATGTGGAATGGTATAAAAAGCTTATCCCTGACTAACAAGGCTGCTAAAAACGCTTCCCAAACCTTTACCCGAGTTTCTCGTTCCATTGAAGTATTAACCGTAAAAGGATTTAGCCATATGCAGGACAGGGATTTTATCCATCTGTATAACGAACTGGGGAAAATTCTCAAGGAACTATCCATGGAGTTTTCATTTTTAAGCGCAGCGGGCTCTATGCCGGTTGTATCCTTGTCAAGAATTCTTGAAAAATATTTTCCGGACAGAGCCCTTGCGGTGTTAAATGCCTTAATGGTGGGCGGGGAGGCGGGTATAACCAGCGCGGATCACGGTTACAGGTTAGTGGATCTGGCCGGGATTGCCCGCCGGGACCAGGATGCCGTTCAATTTCTCACCGGAGCGTCTTTTGATCCGCTTGCCTGGGAAAAGCAACTACCTGAAAGGTCAACCTTTAAGCAGGCGTTCCGTGAGTTTATCAGAGAATACGGCCACCGGGCCGTTTACGAGCTGGATATCATTAACCCCAGGTGGAAAGAGGACCCTGCTTACCTGCTCGGTATCATACGCAGCACCATAAATACAGCCGATTTGGATAAATTGAAGACAGAGCAAAAAGAAAAGTTTGAGCGGGCCTGGCTTGAAATCCAAGACAAAGTGCCCTCCAGCAAACATGTATCGATTAAAAAACTGATTAGAAAATCCCAAACCGGGGCTGCTGTACGGGAACAAACCAAATCGGTACTAGCCATAGTAATTGAAGCCTACCGGATGCTAGCCCAGGAGTTAGGTTCACGTTTTTATGAACGGGCCATTATCCAAGAAAGGTCAGACATTTACTTCTGTACCTGGCCGGAATTGTTTTCGGTATTAACCGGTGCATGGGATGGTGTTGGTCTGCGCACTCTTGTTGCTGAAAGAAAAGACAGAAGAAAAGAAATGGAGTCAATTGCTCCGCCTGATGTGATTTTCGGGGAGATCCCCAAGTATACTGAACCTGTTGTCCAAACTTCCGGTAACTGCCTGATGGGGGTGCCGGTTGCTGCCGGCAGGGCCTCTGGAAGAGCGCGGTTAATATATCACCCCAATGAAGGAAACAGTCTTCAGCCTGGAGATATACTGATAGCACCTTCAACTGACCCAGGCTGGACTCCATTATTTTTAAAAGCCGGTGCGGTGGTGATGGAAACCGGGGGCTTTTTGTCCCACGGAGCCATTGTGGCAAGGGAATACGGAATTCCCGCAGTAGTAAATATACCCGGTGTGTTGAAGCTGATAAAAGCTAATCAAATGATTACTGTCGATGGTGACGCGGGAAAGGTATATCTAACGGTATGATTAATGAGCATTATGGGTAGATCAATATTGAAAATTATAATATTACAGAACGTTTTAACCATCCATATTCGATATGCAGGCATGTTAACTAATTACAATACCACTTATAATCGTTAGCTTTTATTAATGATACTAAGATCGGAGGATAATTCATGCACGTATGAATACCTGGAAAATAAGAGCTATATAATGTAAGGCTGGTGAATCAGATATGTTCGGAAAGCTTACCCAAATTGCAGAATCAAAAATTAGAGAGGCCATTCAAAAAGGGGAATTAAAAAACTTACCGGGGGCTGGTAAGCGAATTAAAATCGACAATATGCTTTTTGTTCCGGCAGAAGACCGGCTAGCCTATACGATATTAAAAAATGCAGGATTGGCCCCCAATGAGGTTTTATTAAAAAAAGAGATGGAAACATTGCAAAACTCAATTAATGATTGCACAGAAATGGATGTCAAAGATTCTCTCAAAAAGAGATTAGAACAAACTACCATTAGGTACAGGATTATAATGGAGAAAAGATTAAGAAGATAAAGAAAAAGATAAACCTAAATGCTTAACTTTTCGCATCGTGATAAAGTAGGTCAGTGAGGAAAGTTCCCCAAGGGGAGGGTGAGCTCTTTTTTTTATTTTTTTCCCTGCATAAAACAATTTTTTAGCCTCTTCAGAACTTGGGCAAACTTCTGTTGATAGCTTTAGTACTTGGTTTTCGGTGGTATCCAGTTGGTTGTTAGGGTATGAAAAAAACTCTCCATGACGGCATTATCCCAACAGTTTCCCTTTCGGCTCATAGAGCACTCAATCCTATGTCGATCAGCAAACGTTGGTATGCGTGACGGGCATATTGACTACCACGGTCAGAATGGTGAAGTAATCCATAGCCAGGTTTTCGTTGATGTATGGCCATTCTTAGGGTCTGAACAACTAGCTCTTGCGTCATACACTTGCTCATTGACCAACCGACTATTTTCCTTGAATACATGTCCAGAATAGCAGCCGGGTACAGCCAACCTTCTTAGGTCGGGACATGGTTTGAGTTGGTGGTTGCTTTATACTCTTTTTTTTTGATGGCTCGAGTTCCGGCATCTCTCATTATTCTTTCTACACGCTTTTTACCACAATGAATTCCTTTATTGTGAAGTTGCCTGTAAATTCTCGGGCTACCATAAGTTTTTCGATTCTCTTCATAAAAATTCTGCATATAAATTACTAAATCCCACTAAAATATTAGTAAAATCGAGCAAAAAATAAAGCCTTCTACAATGTTCAAAATATAAACACAACAACTGACTTTTTTTTCGAAATTTTGCGCCAAGAATAGTTGACAGCAACTAAACATTGCCTATAATATTAACCGTAAGATAGTTGTACACATTAATAACCATTAGCGAGCGGTACTTGCTTTTGTAATTAAACAATCCAAATCTTTATTAATTAGGAGGGATAATTGATTATGGAAAAATACTCTGGCGTTAAGATTATAGATGCGGAGCCAATGAATCTTAAAGAAGCAGAGGAAAAACTGCGCCGGAAAATAAAGCCTACTGACGAGCCAGGTTACTTTGTTAAGGATCCGGATGGTTTCAATACCTGGGTGCCAAAGTGGGAATTCGAGAAGAAATTTCACATGTTAAATAACCTAACCTTTGCGTTGGCTCTTGATGCCATGATACATGGGGAAATGGTAACCCGCGCCAGTTGGAACAATAAGGAAATGTGGTTGGAGCTTGTAAGCGCAGTTCAGGGTAATTCCGCTGATCTTGAAAAGCCCAATACTCCTTCTGTTTTACCGTTTATCGGCATGAGAGTGGCGGAATATCGCTTTATTCCCTGGGTACCCAACCAGGCCGATATGCTTGCAGGGGATTATGTGATACTTCCACCGAGGAAAAAGCCGAAACAACCAGGAACTCACTAGGCTTTCGGAATTTTCCCGAGCACAATTGTACCCTTTTGACCACCATACAATAGCTTAGCCACTTTGCCAAGGGCACGGCCCCGGATTTTATCTACATACCGCTCGCTGTACCGTACCCTAGCTAGACCTGCAGTTTAGACGTTGCTCCCGAGCGCAGGGATTCTCTCATGTGAAATTCCTTTGACACCAGCTGCTCGGTATCACTTCAGATAACACCAGGCGGGTTCAAACCAATCCATAAATTTTATGGCTGGTTTATAGCGCTACATGGCTGTATTCTTTTCACCAGCTTTAGGGTGCTTGGCTTTCTTTACCGCCAGTGGTGTAGCCTTCAGGATTTCTTTCATAGTGGTGTAATTCCATAGGGCAGCAACGGCTGCTGAGGCCAATGACAAAGCCAGGGTTTTTGCCCTGGCTTTACTAATGCAACGGAACTAAACTAATTTTTTAGATATTAACCTCTCTACAACATAACGCAAAAGAGCAGATAAAGGCGGGAACCCGTTTTTACCTAGGTAGTTAGCTATCTTTCTTCAAATTCATACAAGCCGCTGTTAACAAGCATTGCTTTGCTACTTTGGCCCTACACCGTTTTTTAAAACTAAACGGGTCTCCACCATTTAAAATATATAACCTTTCAAAGGTATGATGCTAAATATGCGGGGAAATTTTTACCCCGTTTAAGCCGGCCTTGGCAGTTATTAATTCTAATCGTTCTTGTATAGGGCGGTTTCTTATGGGGTTGTTGTCAATAGTTACAAACAGGTATTCATGATCCAGGTCTGTGCCCCGGTGTTTTAAATATTCCATTAGCTGCTTTTTACAACGCCGCTGTATTGGAACTCGTTCTTTAGCGCCCTTGCAAGTATTTGGCTAATTTGATACGTTGAGATTCACCGCCGGATAAATCCATAGAAGCCTGACCGAGTTTCAAATTTCCAAACCGATTTCGACAAGCCATTGCAATTTTGATCTAATTTTTTTATTTAACATTTCGGTTTGCGTTAGCTTTGAAACAACCCTTAGAGGTAGTTTTTATAAAACTACCCCTAAGGGTTGTTTTATGTGCGTTCTCATTGTAGTAAAATAATCAAACCCAGATCAGCATTTGCTGTTCTTAACTATCAAATAAGAGGTAAGGGAGTGAGTAAAATGAAAATTGGAAAAGAGATTGAATAAATGTGAAGGCGCTATTCTTATTGTTAATACTATCCCTTGCTGTCCCTTTTTTTAATACAAGGAAATATTTACATAATAGATGAAGGTGAAATTGTCTACAGCATAAAAGCAAAGACAAAATCCATTGATTATCCTATTTTCGGCAATCACAAACCTTAATCCCGTAGGGCTGGCGCTGGAATAAAAAGTAGTGCTGTCAAAAGCAACAGAGAAATCATTAACATTGCCTAGGATGCCCATTTTTATAGAAACATCGATAACACAACGAGCGATAAACTTTTGCAAAAATGTTTCCGGATTGAAGCTTCTAAGCTTTCCTTTGATTGCCCTATCAACGTTTCTCCTGGTAATCAGTATGGTGACTCTATTCTCGCAGCATAGAAAAACAGAAGGTATGGTAATTAATACCATTACCTCGATTTTGAGGCTCAGTTTTTCAATTGTTAAGGTTGTTTGCACCCGTATATCACAACAACTGGTTAATTTACTGGTAAATATATAAGCAAAATTTTAACAAAATTTGAGGTGGAGCAGAAATGTGGACCTTGAAACATGCATAAAACAGCTCTAATAGAAAAAATTGCTGGGAAATACAGCTTTTATATTAGTTTACATGAAAAAATTTTATAGAAAGTGAGTGCGGAAATAATGAGGGTTGGGTTCCCTATAGTGCTAAAAGTTAGGGCTTTATTGTTGATTTTATTCTTAGTTGTACCTTTGCTTTTTACTGGAGAAACATTTGCCAGTATTAATGCAAAGGAAGATTATGCGTTGGAGCATTTGTCAATGGACCGAAACAGCATATTTTTTATTGAAAATAAAGGGCAAATATCTAATGAGGTAAAGTATTACGTCTGTACCGGCAAGGGTGACGTTTTTGTAACAAGAGAGTGTGAATTGATCTATTCTGTTGAAGGAACGAATAACGAAGGATTTGTTTTAAAAGAAACCCCTTTGGAGTCTATTAATCCTGTTATTCCGGTAGGGATAAATAAATTAAGCACATACATCAGCTATTTTAAAGGAAACGGAACTTATTCAGGTATAAAAAGCTATAATGGGGTGAATATGGCTGATATCTATAATTATATTGATCTAGACATTGTAGCCGGAGGAGATTGTGGCATTGAAAAGATATTTACCGTGCACCCTGGGGGCAACCCTGACGATATAAAAATAAAACTGAGCGGCTGTGATCGTGTTTATGTGAATGAAAACGGAGAGTTGGGTATAAATACAGCAGAAGGAGGAATCTTCTTTACAAAACCGATTGCATATCAGAGGATACAAAACGGGATACATCCTGTTGGTATCGAATACAAGCTATTCAAAAATAATGTTTATGGTTTTTTTATAGACAATAAAGATTGGAATAAGGAATATGACCTTATCATAGATCCTCTCTTTTATTCAACTTTGGTGGGCGGTACGGATGAAGAGAGGAACAGTTCAGTGGCTATTGACCAGGATGGCTATGTCTATGTCGGCGGAAAAACAAAGTCTCATAATTATCCTACTGTTAACGGTGCTGTTTATAATTCGCACGCAGGTGGAAATTATGATTTTATTGTAACAAAGTTCACGCCGGACCTTTCTGAAATCGTGGCATCTAGTTACATAGGAGGAAACGGAGATGAGGATAACGGCTCTTGCCTTGCATTGGATAGTAGCGGCAGTGTTATTATCACAGGGAACACTACATCTTTCGACTTCCCTGTGACCTCCGGAGCTTTAAGCAGTGAATTCGGAGGTTCAAAGGACGTTGTAGTGGTAAAGCTGTCTTCCGATCTTTCTATACTGATTGCAGCGGGCTATTTGGGAGGGACCGGTACTGAATATCCGGCAGCCTTGGCTATTGATGATAATGACAACATTTTTATTGCAGGGTCGACCTTTTCACCTGATCTTCCGGTTTCCGATAATGCTTATGATAAAACATACGATCCTTCCGACAGCAAGAGTGATGCCTTTATAGCATCAGTAGGATCCGATTTGTCAAAGATAAACTCATTAACTTATCTTGGCGCAAAATCTGCTGAAAATGCACGTTCAATTGCCTTTGGCAGCGGGGGAAGCATATATGTGGGAGGTACTACTTGGAGTCACACCACCTTCCCGGTTACGCCAGGCGCCTATCAAACCAGTGTTGATTACAGCGGGGTTGCCTTTATAACAAAGTTTGATCACGACCTTTCACAGGTCCAAGCCTCCACCTTATTTGATATCGGGCACTATTCCGGTGGAGAAGACAGTGTGTACAGCATGGTATATGACAGCAGCTCAAATAACCTGTTTATTGCGATGGAAACAACAACCCAACAAGGAAATGACATTGTTCCGGTGTCATATGCCGTTAGAATGGACCCGGATTTATCTTCTGCAGATCAAAAGTACATTGCAGGCCATTCTCATACCAGGACAATCTTGAAGGCAAACAGCGCTCTTTACCTATCCGGTTGGACGGATAATAGCAACTTTTCCGTAACGGATAATGCTTTCGATAAAACATACAACGGTGGAGTGGACGGATTTATTGTGAAACTGGCTGTTCCGGACATGGAAAAGCTCGGAGCTACCTATCTGGGAGGAACTGATAGTGATTATATCAATGCTATGGCTCCCAGTTTGTCCGGCAGGATCTATGCTGCGGGAAGGACAGATTCAAATGATTTTCCAGTAACAGAAGAAGTAACGCTAAGAGGTCCCAATGATATTTTTGTATCAATTTTGGATGAAGACCTCAGTAAAGGTATTACCTCCGATATTTCTATTGAAAATGAAAGAACAGGTAGTGGGGATGTTACCGCAGGGCAGGAAGCATCTTTCACAATAACCGTTACTAATAACGGGCCTGACGGTCCTGCCTATGCCACCGTTACAGACACTATCACACCTCTGGAGGCAATTGAGAGTATGGATGCTTCTTGTGGTGGAGGAGACAGTTTCAGAATCGACGGCAATAAGGTTATCTTCGATATCAATAATATCCCTGCTTCAGGTCAGCGCCAGGTTACAGTTACGGTCGATACATTTGAAAGTTATACCGGAACCTTGTCTAACGATGCCGGAGTTGAAATTTCCGGCGGCTTAGACCCGGATAATACGAATGATACTGCCGAAAATGTTGAGGTTAATATTGTAGCGCCTGAGTGCAATCTGTGGATAAATAAGCAGAATGAAAAAGATGGCGAGCTGGAATGCATTCACTCGCTGACTTGGGGCAATGACGGGCCGGGCAGTGTAGGGGAAGTAGTTGTCACCGATGAGCTGCCTTCTGTCGTGGAATTTGTGCAGGCAGTTCCGGAAGGCTTCAATTATGACAGTGAAAAGCATACGGTTACTTGGAATGTAGGGACGGTGCTGCCGGAAACACAGGAGACATACATTGTAACTACACGGCTAAAAGAAGGTGTTTATAAGGGATCAAGGATATGTGTCGAAAACGTAGCGCGAGTAAGTACGTCGACCCAGGAAGACAATCTTTTGGATAATGAGGCGCGGGCAAGCTGCTGTTTCTATTCGAATAACGGAGAAAACGCCGATATATCGGTATTTAAATCGGTTGATCAGACGGAAGCGGAACTGGACAGTGTTCTGACCTATACCATAATTGTTGAGAATAGTGGGCAGCAGGCAATCAGTCCCATTCTTACGGATAATGTCCCGGAAGGCACAGAATATATTAATGCCACGGCCTCAAGAGGAACAATAGCAAAGAAAGGTGATGTTATCAGCTGGAGTGACGCCAACCCAATGAGTCCTGGTCAGCAGGCCGTTATAAATATCTGTGTAAAGGTTATTTCAATTATGAATAATAAAAGTAACAGGATAACCAATACGGCCAACGTAAGTGTACCTAACCATTCAGATCTTACCAAAAGCGTCTCGGCTGTGACAGAAGTAAAACCCCCAAACCTGAAGGTAACATCGGAGTTCCCCAAGAATGCCAGAAAACCCGGAGTTGAATCGGTGATCATACAGGGTAATATTAAGGTGGAAAACAATGGTGAGGGCAAGTCTCGCAGTACTAAACTGGAAGTGGAGGTAACCCAGGGGGGTAAATTAAAGTCGTCCAACACACAACCGGATAGTATCATAAGTGACAGGAAATGGTCTTTTAACCTGGATAGCTTCAACAAGGATGATATTTCATCCTTCCAAGTAGAGGTAGAGGTACCTCCGGAAACAAATGAATCTGTGATTGTACATTCCAAGCTGCAAGTTGAATCCGATACAGACCTGCATTATGACGACGACGAAGATTACGCAAAAACAGACCTTGCCAGCATGAATCTGCAGCACAAGAGAATTACCGCTGCCATGCAGCACGATAAGAATGGAAACGTGTATTACAACCACGAATATCTTACGGACTATGAATATACTAATACCAGTCTTAGCCCGCCGCAGGTGGTGGATTATTATATCATTGAAGAGAACCAGGGCTTCCATGCAGACTATAGTGAATGGGATGGCTGGAGCGCGTTTCCATATTGCAAGCCTGAAACGGTATTCTATTCACCACAAAGGTTTAAATACAGCAAGTTTCCAACTCTTAATACAAACAGGAACGGCAGGATCATTACAAAGGTATCCGCTTTGTCCTCGCAATTTAAGCCTGAAGTTTATTCGGGATATGACGACTATGTAGAAGGCTTCTACAAATGCAAGGTCAAGGTCAGGTATAAGCTGTCCAATATGGACGAGTATATAGAGGAAGAGATCACACGCAGCTATGCAGTGCCGTTATATGCGCCTGATATTGTTTTCCCCGAAAGTGGGCAGATGTGCCTGGGAGAATCTATTCCGCTTAAGGGTACGGGAATGCCCGGCAAGGATCTAAAGATCAAAGCGAAGTATTTTAACTATGCGGAAACGGAAAGCTATGAGGAAACGTTTACGGGCAAGGTTGACGACGACGGGAAGTTTGAACTGACCATCCCGTACAAATCCACCGGCCCGGTTGAGATTTCGGCAAGAGTAAAAATGGGGGACCGCTACAGCAGTTATTCAAAAACCGTGAGATTAACCGAGACAACAGCCCACTGGTGTTCCCAAATGACGTATTGGGAGTACAACAGGAACGGCAAAACGTACAGGTATAAATTCAGAGACAAGGACAATGGGAAACTAAGCAACAGTAACTGGGTGATCCCTGATGCAAGCTCCGCAGAGAATTACTTATACCTTTATGTTTGCTGTGATGACCCTTATGAAGTAAAAGTTGTGGTGGATGGGATAAAAGCCGAGTTTGTAAGAAAAGAAGGAAAGTATTATATCTTTAAGACCGGCGCTGCTCACCAGGTTAATATAAGGGTTGTATGTAATGAATCTGAGCTGATAGCGGCTGTTTATGACCTGGATTCTTCCGGCGGAGTCTTGATTGACCCGGACGGTTATGTCTACGATTCCGCACTGGGTTGGGGCAATATAGTTGAAGGGGCCAGTGTGACCTGCATGGTATATGATTATGACACGTGGAGGCAGTGGCCTGCCCATTTGTACGAAAACCAGATAAACCCACAGGTAGTGGGATCTGACGGGTATTTTGCCTTCTTTACGCCTCCCGGAAGGTACTACCTGCAAGTTGAAAATCCGGAGCCATACCAGGACTGGAGAAGTAATGAACTGATTGTCATTGACGAGATTGTACACAGGAACGTTCCATATACAGGTTTGCCTGAGAAAGACCCTGTAGTGATTATAAATGCTTCAACCGGAGGGCTGGAAAGCGAGGAAGGTGAAGACTTGACCACAATGACAATAGATCCGGGCCAGGTTGTGGAATGGGTGGCTCAAGTACCTGAAAATGCTACACCCGACGACATAACACAGTTTACAATACATCCGGTTATTCGTATCGAAAGTGTTATGGACCCGGAAAAAGATAAGCGGGCTTTTGACTCAGGTATGCTTGAACCTTTCAGCAGATACAGATATAAGTTTACTTACCCGGGTGCATATGATTATTATTATATTCACGAAGATACGGTAAATAAGGGTACCATAACTGTAACGGGAGAATATTCAGAGGCGGATACGCAAATACCGACTACACCGGAAAATCTTAACGCTGAGCTATCAGACCGAAACAAGATCATATTAAACTGGACAGCTTCTGCCGATGACACGGGAGTAACCGGATATAAGGTGTATAGATGCACATTACCTGATGAAAGTTTTATATATGTCGGTTTTACAAATGAACTTGTATATTATGACGAAGAATTGTTATATAGCACAGCTTATCAATACTATATAACAGCAGTGGACGCAGCAATGAATGAATCCCGCAGCAGCGATAAAGCAGCAGTAACCACGGAAGCAGCACCTTCAACTGGTGGCGGTGGTAGTGGCGGTAAAATAAGCACAACGCCTGTAATAACAACAGCTACTGGAATTTTGACCGGTAAAGAGATGAAGATCATCGAACAAACTGCGGAGTACACCCGCATGCTTATCCCAGATGATCTGCTGCAGGCGCAAATAGATACCGGACACACAAGTTTGGAAATCAACCTTGAAGATATTGATGACACAATCATATTAGAATTCAGCAAGGAACAGTTGGCATTAATTCTTCAAAAGCTTACTGAAGTTAGATTGGTTACCAAGTACGGTAAGTTGACTATCCCGGCCGACTCGTTTCCACAGGGTGAAAAAATTGAGCTTTCGTTGGGAAGATGTTTACAGGATGTGTTACTTCCCGCGGGGGCAAGACGTATTACGGAAACGGTAGAGTTTACTACCGGCAGGAAGTTACTCAAAGCGGCAACAATATGTTTGAACTATTCGGCAAGCAATATCAGTGCTGATGAAGAAGTGTTTTTCTTTGTATCCAACAGCCCGTGGAGGCCGCTGCCAGTAAAGCCGCATAATGAAACTTTTGAACTGGAAATCACTGACTCTACCAAATATTTACTTACCGCCGTAAAAATAGGCTTTGAGGATGTTGCCAGGCATTGGGCCAGGAGGGATATTGCTTTATTGAACTTGCAAGATATTATAAGCGGCGTATCAAAAGATAAATTTATGCCCGACCGGGCGATCACCAGAGCAGAGTTTGCGGCCATTTTGGTCAGGGCATTGGGATTAAAGCGCGGAACAGGGGAAAATACATTCATTGATGTTAAAGATACCGATTGGTATTATGAATTTGTCCAAACCGCTTATGAAAATGGCCTCGTATCAGGTTACGGCTGCGACAAATTCGGGCCGGCGGATAAAGTCACTCGTGAACAGGCCATGGCTATATTGGTAAGGGCAACAAGCATTACGGGATTAAAGATGGAATTGGAAACCGGTGAAGCGGAAAAGCTGCTTGCAGGTTTTAACGATTCGGCGCAAGCTGCTCCATGGGCGAAAGATAGTCTGGCTGCATGTGTAAAGGTAGGTCTGATATCGGGAAAAGATAGTAAGACACTTGCACCCGGGGATGAAACAACAAGAGCGGAGGTTGTCGTCCTCATTAGAAGGTTATTGGAAATGTCACAAAAAATATCATTGAAGGGTAATTGTTGAATTTGAGGATTACTACAAGGTTGTGGTTGTTTTTCAAAGGCTGCAATTTAATACTGTCCATGCCGGGCAAACGTATGGTAAAAGGCCGCACTGATTTAAGTGCGGCTTTTACCATACTAATATTAGTTAATCAATCATCTTTATTAACCGTATGTCTTAAAGCCAAAAGTTCATAGCGGTTTCTGACACCGGCTTTCTTCAAAATGTTCTTTACGTGAAATTTTACTGTATTCTGTGAAATATGCAAAGCAAGCGCAATATTAACATTAGCAAACCCTTGTCGGATTAAATTGTATACTCTCTTTTCAGCAGCAGTAAGCTCCAGCCGGATGCTAATAGCATCCTCGACAAATGCTTGCTCTTCGTATGCGCTTTTATCTGTCATAGTTGCTTGTGCGCTGCGCAAAGGCAACCTCATGTGCTTGCTTGCCAACAGTGGAAATGATGCCAGTATCAATAATAAAGTAACCAAGGATATCAACTGAGTATCGTAGATAGGCATTCTATTAAAAGCAAAGCCCGTGGATAACCCAATAATCATCCAGTAAATGGTTAAGCCAAAGATTAATAGAATGCTGCTGTTTCTTTGTCTTGCTAAAGAAACAATTATCAGCAAGGTAAAAATATCGACCCCCGCTGCAGAAACAGAAAATAAAAAGACATATAAATAGCATAACACCGTATTGTCAAAAGGAGCCATTGTCAAAGCAACAGCACAGCCAAAAATACTAATACAATATCCCAACCCGTATGATGGGTTAAATTTTTTGATAATAAGTGTAAACAGTACAACAGCAGCATAATACAACCCAAAAGCAGCCGTATATCCTCTATAACTTTCTTCGAATAAAAACAAGTTTTTAATGTAATATGTGCTTGAGACATTAATCAGGAAAACATTAAAAAAGCAGTAAAGCAAAAGAAAAAGATGCTTCTTATCATTATTAACAGTATTTAAACTATAACTAGCTGGTAAAAACTCCAGATAATCTGGTCCTTCTTCCCTCTGTCCCTTCATTGATGTAAACAATCCTATAACAGAAAAGCTTAGTATAAATGAGACCATGTTGCCCTGTTCAGGAAATGAGTGTAGATATATATCAACACCAAAGAACACTGCCGTTAGAAAAAAGATGGTGGTTCCTACCAGAAGCACGGGCTCTTTGCTTATAATAAACAAGACTGATATATGATACAGCACGTAAAACACGCCTATTCCCAGTAAAAAAGAGCTCAGGTGCAAATAGAGACTATCCAGAGGATACAGCCTTATAAAAAGTATCAAGAATACTAATATGCTGATATAATACCATGGCACAATTATGAAACACTGTTTGATTCGATTAAGAGACAGCATTGCCATGGATAGAAACAACCCTAATAAAACCGGCACAAATAACTTTATGTCCTCGGCACCGGACCCAACAACAGGTATATAGCCAGGACCGCAAACAATCCACCCAAGAACCAGTCCGCTTAAAAGTCCTGCTTTGAGGCTTTGAGTAGTTTCTTCCACCTTGTTAACAAAAAAAATGTGCTTAAAACTTTTCATTACATCTAGCCCTTTGACCATCATATTTCAAAATTACCACTGCGTTTAAGAGCTTGTTCGAAAAGACTAATTACCACATAAAAAACAGACATAATTACCATACCCAATTAATCATCTTATTACGGTAAAATAAGAAAGTGTGGGGGAAAAGCCCACTCGATTAACCAAGGGCAACCCCTATGTCAAAAGAATAATATGCCAGATAGCCTGGTGTTTAACCCGAGATGAGAAATAACTATCTTAACTGGTGCTGGAAGGTCAAGCAGCGTCGTGGCGGTTAAAAAGCAATAATTGCACTGGCTATAAAAATCCTGACTATAATCTATTTAATCCTAAAGTTTAATCCTAAAGAACGAAGAAAACTATTCTGAAAAAATGTATAAAGTTTTACAAAAAAGTCTGGCCGGATAACGTAAGAAAAAAATATACTTAAGATAAAAAAATGGATTTTAGTATAGTCGCTCAAAAAAAAAGTGCCTAGTACCTGATATTAATCTGTTATTTAAGTTAGGGCAGATTACGTGATTGAGGCCCCGGGCATTTCTTTGGTTTTTAAAAGAACATATTATCGTTGAGTTGAGATTAGTTTAGATTAATTTTACATTAATTCGACAAGTGAAAGTGCATTTCCTATTTATGGCTAACAAAATTTTAAACTTTTCGAACAGACTCTTATAATAATTTATTCTACAGCCGAAAAACGGGTCCGGGGGCCGATGAACTATTTCCCGACTTCTGTGACCGAGGATTTTTTTAAGACTAAACGGGTCTCCACCATTTAAAACTTTGAGTGCTCTTTTAAAGGCAGTAATATTTTCACGGTGCCAGGCAAGGGTACGCTTGAGGCGGTTTTTGCTTTTTTCTGCTGCATAAAAATTTTTTCAGCCTCTTCAAAACTTGGGCAAACTTCTGTTGATAGCTTTAGTACTTGGTTTTCGGTGGTATCCAATTGGTTGTTTCTTTTTTTTATCTGCATGTTGTTTGATGGCTCCTTTCGCTGAAAAGTTGTATGCGATTGAACCACCCCGCACTATGCGTAAAGACGTATGGGCACATATATCTTGAACAAAACTGTCCAATAAAATAAAATACAAGGGCACTGAAAAAGTCCACTCAGTTCAAATGAGTGGACTTTTTCAATATATTAGAAATAATCGGCGATTTCGATGGAGTTATATTAGTTACTGGGTTTGTATTATAATGTAAGTTACTCCCAAACAAAGGGATTTTTGTTCTATCCGAATTTATCTTTATATCAGGGAAGACACTATCATCCCCAAGCTTTGATACGCAGTAACCACATACTGAGCCTGCAACAGTATGAATCAAAAAACTAAATATTGGCGAATGAGCTCTTTTGGCCTTTGTGTCTAATACCTCTTTATATATTAACCCATTAATTGTTAGCCATGAAATTGCATAAACTCCGATCCCTTTTAATATAGGTTTATCACGCCCGGTGGCTGATAATACATAACTTGTTGAAACTCCCACAATACAATTTGAGATATTATTAACCAAAGCTGATACTATTTTGCCTGATAGAGTATTTGATTTAGACCTCTCAATAAATAGACTTGAGGCATGATTATAATAATAATCAGATAGTCTTAGCTTATTTGCTATTAAATCAAGTGTTGTTGCTGGTACTGCGGCAATTAAACTAGATATAATACCCAGCGTAATTCTGTCCTTTATTTTTGTCATATAACTTTTCCTCCAACATTACGAATTAATATTTATTCTTTCCATTTGAAGTCAGAATATTAATGGTAATTAAACTCAAATTTTTTACTGATAGCTTTGTTATTTAAAGGCTTACTAGGTTTTCTCCGTATTACACGTATATGACACAAAAAAGCCAAAAGCACGCTTGAATTGCGGACTTGGCAGCATGGTACGGAAGGCAACCACGTGACTCAAGGAGACCTCGTATCGTCTGGAAAAATGCACCGAATAGGGCCGGTGGATAAATATATCCGGAATGGTGGTCATCAACGTGCACGGCCATTCCATGAAGACAAGCACGGACCAGTAAGGAATTCTATAAGGTAACCCCGAAGTGGATTTCGAAGCGGTGCGAGGAGTTGGAGAATCGAATAGTACTTTAACCGGCGAACAACAAAAACGTCGGGACCGTCCGATAAGGGCGGCTCACAGTCGTCCCAAAAAGAGGCAAATGAGGGGAAGGCGATTCGCTCAATTGAGCTAAAACTCTTGTTAGAAGCTGTGAGTATGTTGCAGGGAAAGGATAGTTCCCTGTGCGAAAGGCCCGGAACTTACAACGGAGGAGACTGTAAACAAATGGGAGAAGTAAGCGCGGTAGACAGAACAAAGGTACACTCATTAATCGACAAAGTATACAGCAGATATTATGTCGCAATTAATGAATTAACTAAGCAAAAAAATAATTTCCAGGTTCAGTTGCAAAGGCTTTTAGAAGCAGTTAAATCTGGTTTTGACCCTGCACTGATAGCAGATGAAGCTAATTCTATTAAAGAACAAATTAATAGTGTAAATTTAAAAATTAAACACTTAAAAAGTAATCCTCCAAGCCAACTATCTGTTAGCGAAGAGGAAATTAAAAATTTCTTTAATAATTTTATGGCCACTTTTAACAATGCAACTATACCTGAACGTAAAAAATTAATACGCACATTTGTTAGACATTTGGAATTGGACCCTAAAAATAACTTAGTCAGGGTTTCATTTTACCCTGACCAAGTAGTGCATAGTATTGGTGTCGGAGACGGGACTTGAACCCGTACGGTCGCCCATACGCCCCTCAAACGTGTTTATGCTTTTCCCATGATGCTATTTAAGGTTCAACACCAACAGGCTGTAGGAAATTAAATTTTATCTTAATTCGCTTTGCTAGCTATAATCTTTAACGCTAATCACGTTTACATGCGTGCCCGGAACTTAACTTGTTCAAGGTGCACACGTACCGTTTTACGCTGTGACGTGTGCGCCTGATTAAGTAAAAAATTTCTACCTCGAATGGCAAAATCCTCCTACCATAAAAAATATTAGTATCCATCAAGTACCACTACAAGCGATCAACTAACCCAGTTGCCTAACAGCTGCTCAACGCCCATCATTCAAAAACCGAATGATGTGCCTTGGCATCTGTAAGTCAATAGCAAAACTATCTTAGGAGTTAGCAGCCCCAGGGGCTTCACCCCCGGACCCCCACCAGGGGACAATGTCCCCTGGACCCCTTTTTCAGCGCTCGGCGCTGGCCAAGGGGGGAACAATGTTCCCCCCTGGAACAACAGCGTGGAAATTCAGAGAACACTGTCAAGGGTTTTCGCAAGCGAAAAAAATTTCAAAAAGCGAAATTTCAAGCCCTTGACAGCGTGCGAGTTTCTTTGATGCTTACGAGATCGCTTTAAAGATCGAACCCCCTAAATCCCTCGGTCCCCGGTGGACTTTTTAGCAAGCAGCCGTTTCGACTTTTACGGCCTGGCTGTTCGACATAACATACAAGCTATCATCCTTTTAGTAGATGCAGCGGGGGGCGGGGAGGGGACCCCGAGGACCCTCCCCCGCGCCCCCGTTGCATCTACCTTAAATCGGCTAATAGCAATGTATATATAACCTAAACGTCAAGAAATCAACTGATAGATTACCTTCAGAAAACGCCCCCACTTGTTTGTCTGTTTGTACAAATGTACACTTTAACCTGCTGTTAGTATAGCAGGTTAAAAATTCCCAAAACAAAGCCGGGTTCCCCTTCAAATACAAAAGGTGCTATAATCCTGTTGAGGGTAGGTCATTAGCATATTGGTCTTGCTGTCCTGCCAATGTCCGGGCTGCTATATGTGGGTACCGTGCAAAGATGTCCACATAAGCGCCGGACATATCAATTTTATCCTCTTTTTGAGGTCTCCCAGGTACTCGATATTTTGAATCATCATCCCTATCCCATATTCTTTTTATATTTTCATTGTTATTTACCCAGCTTTCTAGTTCTGTTATATGCTCTTGTCCCTGAAATTCTGAATTTATAGCACCTACATATGTGTCTAGCAGTAACAATTTAAGATTTTCGATTTTAACAAGTGTTTTGCGATTTTCTTTTTTAACGCCAGTTACCTGGCTAAAAGATTCAAGCATCTTGAAATAATCTTTAAGCTCTTTTACTGTCATTTAAGTAACTCCTTCCTTGATTATTTGTATAATCTTTATAATCATATGTTAATGGTATACCCGCTTTTATAAATAGCTCTAAATGCCTATAAAAAGTTCTTTTATTCATTGATTTTCTTAATTCTTTAGGTCCATAGATAAATAACCTTAACCAAGTACCTAAAAGCACACTAGCAAGTCTCTCAGAGTAAACTTCCAATAACTTTTGCTCTACTTGTTTTGAAATATTAATGAAGTCTATTGTTTTAATATTTTTCACCCCCTTCTATTAGTTGCACTGCCATCCGTGGCAGCTTCGTCGGGTGATACTACCACCCGACAATAAAAACTATTAAAAATCTTGTTTAAAATTTTCCTTCTTTGATATTCGGCCCGACTATTTTCTGAACTATATCCTTCCGAAGAATGATACTAGCCTACTGCTTCCATATAATGAAGGAGTAAGGTCCTGTATATTTTCTGGTGGAATTGCTCCTATCAATGCAACAAAAAGTTTTGTTTCAACCGTAAAGTAATCATTTTGAGAAAACCCGTTACTATTTGATTTTTCTAGTATTGCTTCAGGGTTCCAACCACGAGTATTAAACCACCTATATCTTATCAAGGCCTTTGTCATGTCAGGGAAATGTGCAATGGTCGTTATCAAGCCTGATAACGCTTCTATCGTTACTTTTAGGGTTGCTTTATTTAAAAAATCTATTTTTTCATGTTTTATTTCATTATGTATTCTCCACCACCATGGACTTTTATATTGTCCACAATCCTTATTTAGCCATTCAGAAAAAGGTTGACTATACTCAGGGGGTGATTTTAATAAAATTACTTTTTTGTTACTAAGTGAATTATATATTTCTGCAATATCATTAATTTTTAAGTCCTGTTTATCTTTAATTTTGTTATTTACCCGTACTTTTTGTGGTAAAGGGTACTTCATCAATGATTCCATGAGTCCACATGCGTCTACAAGAATTGTTGCTAGTCTTGGTGACCATGTATTAAAATTTTCATCTTGTGCTGGTACATATTTTAAAAATTCTATTATCTGTTCTTCAAAGCTTTCATACAACAACAAAACAGATTCTGCTTTTGATTCTTTCAAAATAGCACTCCTTACCATTTTTACTTTCTCAATAAATGATCTACTGGGCTAAACTGTCTATGCATCTTCTGTAAATCACTACCCCAAAGATTTACATAATGCCTTACCATATCCAAGGTAGAATGACCTAGAAGTGCTTGCAAACTAAACGGATCACCGCCACGCACTATATATAACTTGGCGAACGTATGCCTAAACGTATGAGGACTTACGCGAACCCCTTCAATCTTAGCCTTTTTGCCATAGATAGTTAAGCGTTCCTGGACATTGCGTCTTTTCATCGGCAGATCCTCCACACTTACAAACAAATACAGATTACCAGATATGTCCCCCCTTACACGAAGGTACTTCTTAAGCGTTTCCTTGGTCTTAGGAGACAAGAATACACGCCGGGGCTTACCTCCCTTACCCTCTGTAATTATTACCTCGTTATCGGGTAATTTGAGGTCCACAAGCTTAATTCCAACCAACTCCGATAATCTAACCCCGGTATCAAGAAGCAATAGCATTATTGTGTAATCTCTCAGGCCAACAAACTGACTTTTATCCGGACCAGCTAAAATTGCTCTTAACTGTTCTTCGGAAAAGGTTTCAACGATTGTACTATGTGCTTTTTTCCGTTCCAACCTTTCAGCCGGGTTACTACTAACAATGGTCTCCGCTGTTAAGTACTGATAGAATTGCTTAAGGCTTCTTACCCGGTGATTAATAGTAGTGGGGGAGAGGCCGGCATTAATCATACTCAAAATCACTTCCCGAAGCATGGCTTCTGTTACAAGACCAGGCTCTATTACAAATTCTAATTGTTTTAGTGCCTTCAAAACGGCTAGAAGATTCTCTTTATGCCAACGCCTGGTATGGTAAGAGAGACCCTTTAATTTTAAGCTGTCTAAGAAGTGCTCGGTGGCTTCTTCCCAAGTCATATTTCCGTATTTCTCGATTAACTCATTTTGAACTGTTGTCCTGCGCCTAGCCATCCAATTCCTCCCATGCGTGTGTGGAACGCTTTTTTGCCGTTAATCGCACATAATGTGCGTGTTTAATGCACACGTCAGACAAAACAAAAAGGCCGTAGGATAATTCCTACAGCCTTTTAAAATTAAGATGTTTGGTGTCGGAGACGGGACTTGAACCCGTACGGTCGCCCATACGCCCCTCAAACGTACGCGTCTGCCTATTCCGCCACTCCGACTTATTGCGTCATGCATTTAAAATTATAAGATTATGGTCACGCTTTGTCAAGGGTGTATATTTAACCATCCATCATCACTGTCTGTCGTAGAGCCAGGTATATACCTTATAATTCAACAATACCTTGCTTATAAAGTTTCTGGTTTCCGGGAAGGGGACCGCGGCTATGTCTGAGAGATTTCCGGAAATTTTATTCTCTCGCAGCCACTTGGTCACATTGCCCCGCCCGCCGTTATAGGCGGCTAGCGCTATTATTTGGCTGCCGGCAAATTCATCCTCCAAACTGGCAATATACCAGGCACCCATCCGGATGTTTGTTTCGGGGTCAAAAAGCAGGTCCGGGTGAAAGGGGTAAAGATTGATTTGCATGGCAATCCATTCACCGGTGTCGGGCATGATCTGCATCAGCCCCCTGGCTCCTTTAGGGGAAACAGCGTCGGGGTCAAAATTGCTTTCAGTTTTCATGATGGCAGTCAAAAAATACGGGTTAACATCAGATCCGGTGGCATATTTAAATATCTTGTCGCTGTAAGGCATGGGATAAAACAGTTTCATTATGCTGGTAAAGTTAAAAACAACTAATAGAACCAATAATAATAGTGTGAATCTAAATTTATTTAGCCTGCGCCTGCGGACGGTCAATTGCATCACTCCATATTTGCCGCACTTGTTGTAAGGTACTCTCAGGGGTACCGCTGTTGTCGATAATCCTGTGGGCGTAGGGAATCTTGTCCTCCTGGGGCATTTGGGCCGCCAGACGGCTGGATACCTGCTCTGCGGTGGCCGCATCCCTTTCGATTACCCGCTGGATTTGTGTTTTGCTATTTACGGTTACCAGCCAGACTTGGTCCATCAATTTATATAACTGTGTTTCAATGAGCAGTGGGGCTTCGATAATCATTAGTGGGGCGTCAGGGTTGTTTTTATAATCAGCTATAGCCTTTAACAACTCGGCTCTGATGGCGGGGTGCACTATTGAGTTAAGGAATTTTAAAGCTTCAGGGTCATTAAAAACTATCTGTGCCATTTTGGGCCGGTCCAATGAACCATCTGCATTTAAAATGCCGGCTCCAAAATGTTGGACGATTTGCTGTAGTCCTGGTGTTCCCGGGGCCACTACGTCCCTGGCCACCTTGTCGGTATCAAGCACTTTGGCACCCATTTCCTTAAAAAGACGGGCTATGCTGCTTTTGCCGCTGCCGATGTTGCCGGTTAATCCTACTATTAACATATCTTATTCCCCCCGAAATGCAATTATTAAGAATTCTTCCGGGTTTTAATCTGGTCCTGCTATCGTGCTTTAATATTAAATAAAATTTTTGTCCGGCGCAAGCCGGACAGGTTAAGTGATGCTATGTTAATTCATTTTGAACAACCCCAGGGCGATGAGTATGAATCCGGGCAGTGTAGTGAATTCTAGGCTGAGTTTGGTGCCGAAGCCCTTACCGGCCAGCAGGCCCAGGTGGGTGAGTACAAAATGTACCATGCCCACTATCAGTGCAGTGTACAATATATTAAAACCTAGCATGGATACGGCAAAGCCAGCGGCGAAAGAATCCGAAGCCAGGGCTAGGCTCAGCAGTACTACCTCTCGCACTGAGATTATACCGGACTTGTCCACGCTTCCCCGGTATGGTTTTCTGTGAATTTGTATTACCAGCCCCAACGTGCGTATATGGATTGGTATTGCATTTTCGATCCCCCTGATATACTTGGCTTTGGTCTTGCTGCGGTTTTCTTGCAGGGCTTGTATCAGAAGCCATGTTCCGAGAAACAGTAAAATAAACCCGCCCAGCCTGTGGGCAAAGGCTGCAGAAAAATAATGGGCTGCTGCTGCCCTACCTATCACCATAGAGATGGTTATAGCTGTCATGAACATTATGCTAATAATAGCCAGTACTGTAAGGGGCAGTGTTATCTTGCGCACCCCATATGCCACACCCACCGCAAAGGAATCCATGTTTAGCGCTAGCGCAAACGCCACCAGAGCGATAAGTTCCATTGGATTTTCTCCCCTTGTCGTCATAGATTTTGTTCTGCTCAATACTATGGCAAAGGGAGTTGAAGTGTGCATTGGAGCGGAAAACCCAGCTATTCCCGTTGGCAGGCGGGGCAGAAGTACGAGCTGCGCCCGTTTACTTTGATGCGGGTGATGGCTGTACCGCAGTGGAGACACGGGCTGCCTTCGCGGTTGTATACCCGCAGCAGCTCCTGGTAGTCGCCCTTTCGACCGTCGCCGTCTACATAGTCCCTGAATGATGTGCCACGGTTTTCGATACCTTCCTGCAGCACCTCAATGATGGCGTGATATAGTTTGGCCACCTCCCGGGGAGACAGTGAATTGGCCGTGCGTTTGGGGTTCAGGTGGGCCCGGTGCAAGGCCTCGTCTGTATAAATATTACCCAGGCCGGCTATAAAGGTCTGATCCAGCAGCAGTGATTTAATGCGCACCCGTTTGCGTTTTAGCTCCCGGCGCAAAAAAGTTCTGGTGAAATTCCTCTCCAAAGGCTCCGGCCCCAGGTCTTTTAAACCTTTGACCTGGTTTAAGGCCAGCTGGGAGGCGAGCTGCAAGCGCCCGAACTGCCGCATATCAATAAAGCGTAGCTCGTAGCCGTCGCTTAGCGAAAAGATCACGTGGGTATGCTTGGCCGGCGGTTCAGCTGGTGCAGTATAGACCAGGCGCCCGGTCATGCGTAGGTGGATAACCAATACATTATCACCGGTTAAATATAACAGCAGGTATTTGCCGCGCCTTCCTAGCCGGGTAATCTTACTGCCCGTAATTTGCTTGCTAAATTCCTCCGGACTGGGTTCCCGGATGATTTTCGGCATTGTTATAACCACGTCGGTTATGAAAAGTCCGGTTATTTTTTTGCCCAGGGTTCTTTTTATTGTTTCAACTTCGGGTAGTTCTGGCATATTTACGGCACCTTTCTGACGTCATACCAATTGGGGCCCAACTTTAAATCCACTACCAGCGGCACGTCCAGCTGCAGGGCGTTTTCCATGTATTCTTTAACCATGTTCTTTACTACGGGTAACTCCTCCGGGTGTGCGTCAAAAATAAGTTCATCGTGCACTTGTAGGATCATTTTTGTAGCCATGTGTTTGCTTTTTAATTCATTATTTATTCTTACCATTGCCAGCTTAATTATGTCAGCAGCACTGCCCTGAATGGGTGTATTAATGGCCGTGCGCTCGCCGAAGGCCCTGGTTATCCGGTTGTTGCTTAAAATGTCCGGCAGGTAGCGGCGGCGGTTAAGCAGGGTGGTGGTGTAACCTTTTTCCCGGGCCTCGGCAATTTTCCGGTCGATGAATTCTTTAACACCGGAGTACCGTTCAAAGTAACTGCGAATATATTTGCCGGCCTCGGCCCGGCTGACTTTGATATCCCGGGCTAGGCCAAAATCGCTGATCCCGTACACAATACCGAAGTTAACCGCCTTGGCCCGGCTGCGCAGCTCCGGCGTCACCTGTTCTATGGGCACATTGAACACTTCGGATGCGGTGCGGGTATGGATATCCTGACCGTGTTTAAAGGCACTGACCAGGTTGGGATCCCCGGACATGTGCGCAAGTATGCGCAGCTCAATTTGGGAGTAATCCGCTGCAAGGATCAGGTTACCTGGTTGGTGGGGGACAAATACCCGTCTTATTCTGCGTCCTTCTTCCAACCGGATGGGGATGTTCTGTAGATTAGGATTAGAGCTGGATAACCGGCCGGTTGCAGTCACATTTTGGTGGAACGTGGTATGAATTTTACCACTGGTGGGGTTAATCAGCCCGAACAGACCGTCGATATATGTTGATTTAAGTTTGGCCAGCTGGCGGTAGGCTAAAATTTTATCCACGATAACGTGGGCAGGGGCCAGTTCCTCCAGCACCGAGGCATCGGTGGAAAAACCGGTTTTGGTTTTCTTAATCACCGGTAGCCCCATTTTATTAAATAATATATCACCCAGTTGTTTGGGTGAATTAATATTAAACTCTTCACCTGCCAGCTGGTAAATTTCCTGTACCAGGCTGTTTATTTGCTGTCCTGTTTCTTCTGCCATGCTGCATAATATTTGGGGGTCCACGGCTACCCCTTCCATTTCCATGTCCGCCAGCACTGTCACCAGCGGCAGTTCCACTTCGTAATACAGCCGGTCCATATCGGTGTCTACCAATTTTTGATGCAGCAGCTGCTTCAAGCGCCATAGCACATCCACGCGGGCCGCTGTAGCAGCTTCGCCAGCGGTGGGCAAAACCAGCTGCAAATATTGTAGGGCCAGGTCTGTTATTGTATTTTGGGAAGCACTGGGATTAAGCAGGTAATCGGCCAGCTGAATATCAAACCCGAGACCCTGCAGGGTGCGATTGTGGCGGTACAGCAGCCATAGGACATCTTTACCGTCGGCGCAAATTATTTTTATTTGCGGGTCGACACAGATAGCTCCTATCGTATCCAACGCCCCTGCTTGTTCCTGCGGTAACAGGTAGATAGTGCCACCACCTCTGGTGGCGAGGGCCGCATGGCTAATGCCGGCTTCCCGATTACCCGAAAGCTCCAGCAAGGCCATACCGGAGGCACTGGCAGCGTTCCTTATAAGCTGCATTTCACTTGCTGATGCCACCCTTTGGTATTCCACACAACAGGTGCCCAGTTTATCCTGCTCACCGGAGATCTGACCTGGCATCCCGCCGTTATTAACAACTCCGTTTGCTTTATCCATAATGTTATGGACAAGGGTTTTAAATTCCAGTTTGCTGAAGATGTCTAAGAGTGCCGGGTAATCCGGTCCCAGCCATTTAAATTGTTCAACTTCTACATTTAATGGCACCTGGCGGTCGATGGTTGCTAAGCTTTTAGATAACAGAGCCTGCTCTTGGTGTTCTACTAACTTGTTCCGCCAGCGGTTGGACAGTTTTTCAACGTCGGTAATTACGTCCTCAAGAGTACCGTGTTCCTGGATTAGCTTAAGCGCTGTTTTTTCACCTATTCCCGGCACACCTGGGATATTGTCGGAAGTATCCCCCATCAGCCCTTTGATATCGATGATTTGCGCCGGGCTGACTCCGAAGCGGTCCCAGACCCGCCCTTCATCGTATTCCTCCATTTCCGTAATGCCCTTTTTAGTGAGCATTACGCGCACACGGGGGGAAACCAACTGCAGGGCGTCCCGGTCGCTGGTAAGTACAACCGACTCAATATCACTGGCCTCGGCTATCCTGGTGAGGGTGCCGATAATATCATCCGCCTCATAGTTATCGAGTTCCAGTATGCAGATGCGCATGTGGCGCAGCACCTCTTTGAGCAGAGGAAACTGGGGCCGCAGTTCAGGTGGGGTGGCCTTGCGAGTAGCCTTATAATCTGCATAGTTTGCATGTCTAAAGGTAATTTTGCCTTTATCAAAGGCAACGGCAATGTAAGCTGGCTCTAATTTTTGCAGCACTTTAAATAGCATATTGATAAAACCATATACTGCGTTTGTTACTGTACCATCGCTGGTGGATAGCTGGGGAATGGCATGAAAAGCCCGGTGGGCCAGACTGTTGCCATCTATGACAAGAAATTTATTCGGGGACATACGGCACCTACCTTTAGTCTATGAACTCCTTCTAATCAGTATTTTCACCGGTACGGCACAAAATACCTGCCAGATAAGCTAGTTATGCGTTTAGTATTTGTGTAAACAATTTTTTTCGTGGCAGGAATTTTAGTTAAGCGGGAGAAGTATTGTAAATTATAGATGATTGGTGCCGGCGGCGAATTTGGCCAAGGCTGTCCATATGGAGGTAGTTCAAAAAATGACCAAACGGTTCTTTTCGATTTTGGCATGTGCGATTTTGGTCACGTTTAGCTGGTTTGCGCCGGCCCGGGCTGCTGATAATACTGATGATTTGGAATATGGCGCCGCTTTGGTAGTCGAAATAATGGATTTGATGCATGAATACCACCTGAGCAATCCTGATGCTGCTGTTTTAACGCAGGGGGCAATTCAAGGTTTGTTGGACAGCCTGGAGGATCCTTATGCCGATTATTTTAGCGATGAGGAATTAAAAGTATTTATTGATTCGTTAAATGGTGATTTGGTAGGGGTTGGTATTGAAGTAATGGCCGGTGAACAGTATCCCTATGTATCTAATGTAATACCCGGCACTCCTGCTGAGCGGAGTGGTATAAAGGCCTGTGACATCATCGTGGCTGTAGACGGACAAAATATTGCCGGCTGGTCATTGGACGATGTGGTTAATAAAATACGAGGTACCATCGGCTCTAAGGTGATCTTAACGATTCAGCGCGAGGATAATGTTTTGAAGGTTGGCCTTAAGCGGGCTGATATTCATGTGCCTTCTGTAAACCATGAAATGCTGGCGGGAAAAACGGGTTATATTCATATAGCTTCTTTTGGTTCCAGTACCAGCCAGGAGTTTGACGATGCTATGCGCAGCCTAGAATCTGCCGGCATGGAAAGCTTAATTATTGATTTGCGTAATAACGGCGGCGGTTATTTGGATGCAGCGGTGGATATACTGGGTAATTTTGTTACGGAAGATACACTGGCAGTCAGAATGGTGGATGGGCAGGGCAAGAGGGAGATACTCACGCTGGATAAGACCACTGCTGATGCTCCACCAATGGTGGTTATAGTCAATGAATTAACTGCCAGTGCTTCGGAACTGCTGGCCGGTGCGTTGCAGGATTATAAGATAGCTGCTTTGGTAGGCAATGTAACTTATGGTAAGGGTGTTGTGCAAAATATTATACCTCTTAGCTCCAGTGGTGCTCTTAAATTGACGGTATCTAAATATCTGACCCCGATGGGACATGATATTGATAAGGTTGGTTTAATTCCGGATCATTATGTGCTTGTTCAGGAATTGCAAAGGGAAGTGGCCTGGCAAATATTGCATCCCGAGGATGTACCGGATTTAACATTGGATCTTAGTACGGGCCGGGCGGTATTAAATGGTCGGGCATTGGAGAATGCCTTAGATATTGAAAAAAACAATAGTGCGTACGCAATGCCCTTGCGCCAGGTGCTGGAAGCTATGCTTTACCAGGTATTTTGGCAGGACGGTTTGATTAAAGTATTTTCAGATCATGAGGAAGTCTGGAGTATCAAACCTTCAGTGGGTGGTCTTGGTGACCGGTCGGGTGTTTTTGTAAAAGATGGAGTTAGTTATTTATCTGAGAATATTTTAAGGCAGTTGAATATTGATATAAGTAAAGAAAAAAATAAAATTACTTTGACCAGGTTAAGATAATTATGGGTTTTGGTTTAAAAGGTCTTTTCAGGGAGGTGCTTTGGATGCCGGATAAACAGTGTTTGAGCGGTAACGGGAAAAAAACTGGCTCGGGCAATGCAAAAAAAGAAAATGTGATTGATATAAGCAAATACCGCTGGTGGCGTACAGGGCAGCATCTCCGTTCAAAGCTGGCTGAATTTGCTGATCATGAAATGCTTACGGATGAAGTCGGTATAGCCAGGGAGCGATACTTTAGTGTTATAGATCCTGATTTGGCGGATTATGAAGACGAATTTTTAATGGAACGCTTTTTTGAATGGTTCATATTTGATTACCGGATTCGCGGTCGGACATTATTGGAGTATGTTACTATGGCTGGTAATTTTACCAGTGAAGAAATAGAATTGCTTGATAAGTGGGGAAAGACCAGAAGCTCAATATATCAGGTGATCCGGGTAAGTGACAACGGGGCCGTAACTTTCAGGGATTTACTAAAAGGCGGTGAAGTGGTGGTTGCTGACCCGGACATTATACAAGAACTGGCACCGGGACAGCTTTTATTCATTAGAATTTTACCAGTGGGTGATGAATATGAGTTTTCTACCGGTGGATTGATTTTACCGGCATATAGCAAAGATTTCATTATTAGCCGGGTTAATCTGGATGCCGAGTTGTTCTGGAGCAAAAATGGCAGACGCAGCAAGTGGGACTCTTATTTGAGGCGCAGGTCCCATATTATTAATGCATTGGTTATGGAAACAGCGTCAATTGTGTGGGAACTTGAGGAAAAATATGATAAGGAATTAGGTAAAGAGGTAAATAATTCCGGGAATGCTATACCTCAATTAGCCCAGCAGGCAACTAATGTTTTTTTAGATTATTTTTACGACCGCTGGATTAATGAGCCAATGGATATTTTGCAGGGGCAAACACCTTTAGAGGCTTCTCGTACTAAGACCGGGCGGAGTAGACTGCAAACATTGCTGTTGGAATTGCTTAAAATGGAAAAGAAGAGAGCTAAAAAAGGGGAACCTTCTTACGATTTATCCAAGGTTTACCAAAAGCTGAATCTTCCATTAGAAAAAGGTATGGAGGTCATAAAGCCTACTGCAGAAGTTGGGCATGATTATGGTGAGGTTACTAAATTGATTAGAGATGGTTTGACGGAAATGGGGTACCCGTCCCAGCAAGTTAATGTAGCGGAAAAAATGTGGTGGGATTACAGTAAGATGGTCTCCCCAACTTTCAAAAAACCGGAAACTTGGGCGGCGGCAGTGATCTATGCCGTGACTAGGAGTACTGGCAACAAATTAATTAATCAAAATACCCTGGCACTTAAATATAATATATCAGCCGCTACAATTTCTAACAATTATAGGAATATGTGCCGCACCTTGCAAATAAATAAGAAGGGAAGCAGTAGTTAGTTGGATTGTTCTTATGAGTCTGGATATAAAGTAGATGTTTGGGGGTGCCATAAATCTGGAGTCCATAAATGTAGTACTGGAGTTCTTAGCACATCAGGTGACCACTTTTATTGCTTCGCTGGGTTACTGGGGTATTGCTCTGGGAATGGCTATTGAGAGCGCTAATGTCCCTTTACCCAGTGAAGTTATTTTGCCCTTTGGCGGTTATTTGGTTTCCACCGGGCGGTTGGATTTTTTTTGGGCTGCTATGGCGGGAACATTGGGCGGGCTTGGGGGGTCGATTGTTTCTTACTACATTGGTTACCGGGGCGGAAGGCCTTTTTTGCTTAAATACGGGCCCTACATAGGCTTTTCACAGAAACACTTTAACCAAGCTGAGGGATGGTTCTTGCGTTACGGCGAGGCCACTGTATTTTTTACCCGTTTAATGCCGGTGGTACGAACTTTTATCTCCCTACCGGCCGGCATTTCGGGGATGAATTTTTTCAAGTTTGTATTTTACTCTTTTATCGGCTCGTTGCCCTGGTGTTTTTTTCTTACCTATCTGGGCGTTAAAATGGGTGAAAATTGGATGGCGTTGAAACCCTGGTTTCACCGTTTTGATTTTTTAATTGTGGCTGTGATTATTGGTGGTTTGTTGTGGTGGCTGGTAAGAAGGCGGGGCCATTAAAGATTGTCTATGCTTACTATAAATAAGATGCGAAGGGGAACATAAACTGTTCTCTTTCGCATTTTTTATTGCCGTTCGTCTCATAATAACTTTTAGTCTACCACGCCAGGCCCGAGTTTCAGCAATTCACTTACGGTTACCAGACTGTAACCTTTTTCGCGCAACCCATCAATTACAGCTGGCAGCGCAGCCGGGGTACGGTCACAGGTGTCACTGGCGTGCATTAATATAATGGCACCGGGGTGAGCCTTTTCCAATACCCGGCTGATGATTTGCTCCACGGATTTATCTTTTTGCCAATCCAGTGAATCGTCACTCCACTTGATGGATTTATAACCTAAATCAGCAATGGTTTGGCGGACCATGTCGTTCCAGTCGCCGTTTGGGGTGCGGATAAGGTTGGGTTCGACACCGGTTACTTCTTTAATATCTTTTTGGGCGGTCATGACTTCATTTTTAATCCATTGGGGGTCATGTTCGCTGTAGTTAACATGCTGATTGCCGTGACTTGCGATTTCGTGCCCTTCGGCGGCAATCCTTTTGGGAAACTCCGGATGTTGTTTTACCCAGGGACCACTAAGGAAAAAGGTTGATTTAACATTCTTTTCCTTTAAGACATCCAGCACCGGCCCCGGTACCTTGGTGCCCCAGCTGATATCAAAGGTTAGAGCCACAACCTTTTTATCAGTTTGCACCTTGTAGATTTCGTAAGGTTGGGGTTCTCCATCAACGGCCATAGTATTATGTTGCAGCATGACCATAAACAGACTGGCTGTGACAATTAACAATGTGCCTAGCAGGATGTTACGTTTGATCTTTTGCAAGTTTAGCAGGTAAATACGCATATCTTTCACCTCTCTTGTAAAATTTAAGTTATTTATCCGATAGCTAACCGCCGCTAATACTCCCACTTTTTTAAACGGGATATATACCCTCCGGGCACGAGAACGGCGCTAAGCTCCTGGACAATAAATTCTAAGATTCAGATGGGGATAAACCATTGAATTAAGAATTTATAATATGGTATTTCCAGGTAAAGACCGTTATGTTAAATTTTTTTACGTTTTTAAATGAAAATAATACCATAGGCGGTGTTATAATTGTTAACAAAAAAAGTGTTGAAAATCTGTTTGGTACTGGTTTATTTCGTATTTTTTTGCAACTGTACTGCGGTGCATGCCGTGTCGGCCAAGTTTGATCAGCTCGACATTAATGCCCGTGCTGCCATTTTAATGGATGCTGAAACCGGCCAGATCTATTACGCCAAAGATGCCGATAAGAGCCGTTCCCCGGCTAGTTTGACTAAGCTAATGACCGCTATCCTGGCCGTAGAAAACGGTAAGCTGGATGATGTGGTTACCGTTACCGAGCGGGCCGCTTCGGTATATGTGGGTTCCACTATAGGTTTACAAAAGGGTGACCGCATAACTTTGGAAAATTTATTAAAGGCAGCGCTGGTTACTTCGGCAAATGACTCTACGGTGGCCATAGCCGAACATATCGGGGGCAGCCATGATAGCTTTGTTTACCAGATGAATAGAAAGGCGATATTACTGGGTGCAAAGAACACCAGGTTTGCCAATACCAATGGGTATTACGATCCGCAGCACTATACTACTGCTTATGATTTGGGGTTAATTACCTGCTACGCGCTACAGAAACCATATATTAATGAACTGGTTTCTACCAGGAAAACTGTAGTTAGGTGGGTCGAACCTGAAAAGAAAAGGGAAGTTGGTAACACCAACCAGCTGTTGCATGGAAATGACGTGGAGGGTATAGACGGTGTCAAAACCGGTACTACGGCTCGGGCCGGTAAATGTCTAATAGCTTCAGCCACCAGGGGGGACAAACGATTAATCGCGGTGGTTTTACATGCTGGCGATCGATACCGGGAAGCTGCTAAATTGCTTGAATATGGTTTTTCAGAAGTGCATCCGGTGACTATTTACCCGGTCGGTAGGGAAATGGCCGAAATACGGGTTAAAGGCGGTGTTCATGAAACCGTGCCCTTAACTGTAGCGGAACCGGTACGAGTTGAGATGGCCAGGGACCAGCAGCTCAAAATTAAGTTGAATATATCAATGTATAGTGAACCCGCTGCGCCGGTGCGCGAGGGACAGGTGCTTGGTCATGCAGTATTTACAATAGACGGCTACCGGCTGAAAAAAGTACCCCTGGTGGCGGCCCGTGAAGAGCCTCCGGTATCTTTATTCGGCCGCATGATATACCGGTTTTCCAAGTGAAATATATAGTTGGGGAGGGAATTAAATGCAGTACAGGCAACTGGGCTGTACGGGGCTTAATGTATCGGTGATTGGCTTTGGGGGAATTCCTATTCAACGGGTTTCCACCAATGAGGCTGCGGTTATTGTGCAGCATGCTTTGGACAAGGGTATTAATTTTTTTGACACTGCTCGGAGCTATACCGACAGTGAAGCTAAATTTGGCGAGGCGTTACAAAACAACCGGTCAAAAGTAATCATTGCTACCAAATCAATGGCCCGGACTAAAGAGGATATGGCCTTGGATATTAAGAAAAGCTTGGCTACGCTGGGCGTAGATTATATTGACCTTTACCAGTTACATAACGTTAAAAGCCAGGAGACCTTGGAACAGGTATTTCGACCGGACGGTGCTTTGGCTGCTTTAAAGGAAGCCAAAAAGGAGGGAGTTGTTAAACATATCGGTATTACCGGGCATATAAAGAGTTATTTGCTTGAAGCTCTGAAGACAGGCGAGCTGGAAACTGTTCAATTTCCTTTTAATGCGGTGGAAACGAGCGGGACTCAGGAGTTGTTTGACCAGGCGGGGCAAATGGGCACCGGTATTATTATCATGAAGCCGTTGGCCGGGGGTGCTCTCAAAAACACCAATCTGGCGCTGCGCTTTATCCTGGAACACAACGTATCTACTATAATCCCCGGGATGGATTCATTGGCCCAGGTGGATGAAAACATTATGGCCGGCCAGGAGGTGCTTCCCATATCTGCCGGTGAAAAAAGAGCACTGGAGGAGGAAGCCGGCACATTGGGTGCTGCTTTTTGCAGGCGATGTGAATATTGCCAGCCCTGCCCGCAGGGCATTGATATACCAATGGTATTTTTGCTGGACGGGTACTATACAAGATATAATTTAAAAGACTGGGCCAGGGAACGTTACCGGGGTCTGCCGACGAGACCGGATGCCTGTGTGGAGTGCGGTGCATGCGAAGAAAAATGCCCCTATAACCTCCCCATACGCCGCATGCTTGCTGAATCGTCAGTGAGGTTGAGAGAATAGTTTTTTCTCCTTGACATTTAGCTCGCTTTGCGGCATAATAATTGATGCAGCGGGTGCATAGCTCAGGGGGAGAGCACTTCCTTGACGCGGAAGGGGTCGTAGGTTCAATTCCTACTGCACCCACCAGTAAAATCAACGGCTCCGGGAAACCGGAGTCGTTTTCATTTGCTTTTTGGTGCAAATTTGGTGCAAATGCTTTCTCAGTCATGTTGTTTGTCCAATTTTGAGACTGCATTTTTTTTGAGTTTCATCGAAACGTGGGTGTAAATATCAGCTGTAATATTTTCCCTTACATGTACTAATAATACCTGGATTATTTTTATTTTTCATGAAGGTTTACTTCCTCAATAGTTATTGGCATTCTTTCTTTTTGAGGTAATTCTTTCTGCTGCTCCAACATAACTTTTGCAGCTTTTTCCGTAATAAATAAAACTTGCGATTAAAGTTTCTTGGCATAATCAAAGTGCCTTTTTTTGTATAGCTTCTTATTCTAAGATGAGATTACCTTGTTTTAAACCGGGTATATGTTTTATCATCCCTTTTAAAAAAAGCTTGAATCCAAACATATGTTTTATTATACTATAAACAAACAATTGTTTGGAGGGAAATTATTATGGCTAAAGCTTTACCACAGGAAAACAGCAGAGAAGCCGCTTTAGAGAGGGCATTAGCTGAAATAGAAAAGAAATGCGGAAAAGGCTCTATTATGAAACTTGGAGATGAAGGAGCGAGAGTTGAAGTGGAGGTTATTCCAAGCGGGATATTGCCCTTGGATATTGCGGTCGGCATCGGGGGTTTGCCGCGAGGCCGGGTAATGGAAATATACGGCCCGGAATCGTCCGGCAAAACAACCGTGGCCCTGCATGTCATAGCAGAAACCCAGAAAAACGGAGGTATTGCTGCGTTTATTGACGCAGAACACGCCCTCGACCCGGTATATGCCGGTAAGCTGGGGGTAAATTTAGCCGACCTATTTGTTTCGCAGCCGGATTCCGGGGAGCAGGCCCTGGAAATTGCCGATATGCTCATAAGCAGTGGATCAATAGATGTAGTGGTCATTGACAGTGTGGCTGCACTGGTGCCTAAGGCGGAGATAGAAGGTGAAATGGGCGGCACTCACGTTGGTCTGCAGGCCCGGCTAATGTCCCAGGCGTTGCGAAAGTTGACGGCAACCGTAAACAAGACAAGGACTTTGGTTATATTCATCAACCAGTTAAGAGAAAAAATTGGGACATCGTATGGCAATCCCGAAACTACAACGGGCGGCCGGGCGTTAAAGTTTTACAGCTCCGTCAGGCTGGAGGTTAGAAAGATAGAGGATATTAAAGATGGCTCTGAAAAGATAGGCAGCAAAACAAGAATTAAGGTTACAAAAAATAAAGTTGCTCCACCGTTTAAGCAGTTTGAGGTTGACCTGTACTACGGAGAAGGATTTCCGAAGGAAGCTTGCCTTATTGACCTTGGCGAGCAGTATAAAGTTTTAAATAAATCCGGGGCTTGGTATTCGTTTGGCGAAACAAGGCTGGGCCAGGGCCGGGATAATGTGCGCCAGTTTTTGAGAGGAAATCCCGAGATTTATGCGGAAATTGAGGGGAAGATAAAGGAAAGTCTGTCACCGGTAAAGGATAATGTAGTTGACTTGAAGCAGGCTCAATAATGAAATTATTATAATTATAACATAAATAAGCTATTATAGTATATTTAGTTGAATAACAACGCCGCCATTTAGGCGGCGTTAGTATTTTTGCTATAAATACCAATGGGCTATTTCGTACTGGTGCAGGTCGCAGTTGTATATTTCGGCCACATCCGGACACCTAAACCGGAATTATCCGGACAGTCGTTT
>JAENZP010000027.1 GCA_016841205.1 Desulfoscipio geothermicus | reverse complement strand
ATTAGTGGTAAACAAATTCAATATCAAGAGGTAAACTTTTTCGTTGACATTCAGATCCCAGGAACTCTGGCCACTCGTCAAATCCCTTATTGGAAGTTAAAATTATCGAAGTGTTCTGGTATAGATTTGATATCAGCTGAAAGAACAGATTCGCCTCCTGCCGGGAGATGGGCAGGAAGCCTACCTCGTCAATGATTAAAAGGTTGGCTGACATAATTTGTTTGATGCGACGCTTGCTTTTGATAGATATGGCCTCGGTTTTCAATGTCTTTATCAGTTCGTCCATCGTGATAAAGCAGACATGATAGCCAAGCCCTACAGCCTGAATCCCTAAGCCGGTGGCAAGACAGGTTTTACCAACCCCCGGCGGCCCCAGGAAAAACACATTAAAGGCTTTTTCCAGCCAATGCATATCCATTAACTGCTGAATCTGCCGGCGGGTAACGGATGTTTGAAAACCGAAATCAAATTCATCAATGGTTTTATGGTAGGGAAAAGCGGCTTGCTTCATCCTTCTGTCGCGTGACTTAGCGTTCCTGGCAGCTGCCTCCTGTTTCAATACCCGGTACAGAAACTCCAAACATGATAGGTTATCCTTAATTGCCGGTTCCAGAAAGTCATCCAGGTGTTCCCGGATGCTGGTTAGGTGAAGCTCGCCAAGAAGCGCCTTAACCTCCTGTACCTGGCTGCTCATATTTTTTCACCCCCGAGGAGCCTGGTGTAGGCAGTGATACTTCGCTGTTCGGCTTTCACCGTAAGCACTTCCAGACAGTGACCCGGCCTGATTAGGCGAGATGTTTCGGCGGCTGGCGCTTGCTCTTGGCTCAGGAAATAGGCTGCTGCATCACGGCAGTCGACCGCACTGTAAAGCTTCTGGGCCAAACAATAGGCAATTGCCTTTTCTACAACGCACATAGGGTATTTCTGTGTCAATTTCTCCATCAGACCGAATTGCTCTCGTACATACCGGCGTTTCTCGTGGCGAATGCTGGTTAGAAACTCGGACGCCTGTGCTGTGGCACCTAATAAGTTAAATACTTTTTCGTATAACTCGTCGATCTTTTTCGTGTTGTCCCGAAGGTGGTGGGTATTTTGGATTAGTGTGCCCTTCTCCCGGCTGACCCGGTGCTGGGCAACAAGTTTGCCGGTCTCCAGATCAAACAGTTTTAAAATCTCTGCCTCCTCTTTAACTTCAAGTTCCAGGCCAGGCTTATGCGTACCGGTAGGCACTGTATACCGGTTGCTTTTGTACAAGATGGTGTTGTCTTTGCGCACCAATCTTGTTACAATATCTCCGGGAATTGTTATAACAAAGGGTACTGGCCGTAAGTATTGCTTTTCGAGGAGGAATACTTGTGCCGGTACTTTTTTTGTTGTTCCGTGCAACCTGCTGTTTGCGGTTCGTTCAAGCCAGTCTTCGCAACACTGGTTCCAGATTTTTAGGTCGATAAACAGTCGGTTGGCGGCAAAATTTCTTTTAAGGTACTTTATGACGGCCTCTACCCGGCCTTTGCTTTGGGGGTCATTTTTCTTGCAGAGCCTAACTTTAAACCCGTGTGTTTGCTTAAATTTTTCGAACTCATACGTATAAATGATATCTCCATAATTCTCGCTGACGGCAACCAGTTTATCCTGGTCAAAAACCAGCTCTTCGGGAACGCCACCGATATAGTCGAAGCAGTGACCGAGCATCTGAATGAAAGTGGCGGTATTTAGCGGCTTGTCCGACCATTCGGCATATTTATACCGGGAGCGTGAGAGAACGGTACCCATCCCGTATAGTTTAATAAATCCACCGGTGGACTTTCGTACTGTTGTTTCCCCGAAATCGATTTGCATTTGTTTGCCCATTGGCGGGTCGGGTACTGCCTGGTATTGTCGTTCGGATACCGTCTTGAAAATGAAGTGTTCTTTACGTAGCCAGGTGACAAATCGCCTGACTGTACGCTCCCGAAACTGGTCATCCGGATAGTGCTCTTCTAACCAGTCCATAACCTGCGAGGCACTCATGTCGGGATATTGTTGCAGCCAACTGAGGATCACATTCTGATAGGGATCCAATTTCTTTCTCCTGCTGCTGTTTTGAATGTTCTCGGCAAAACCGTCTGGGCCGACATCCCAATACTTATCGACCGTTTTTACGTTTAAACTTGTTTGCCTAGCTACTTGTGATTTGTTAAATCCCATGCTCTTTAGTTGATGAATTTCGCTGTACATTTTCCACCCCGTCAATAATCTCCACTCCCTTTCTGTCAACCAGACAAGTATACCATCCGTTGACTTTACAGGTTGTGGGAAATATCATCCGTTTTTATTGGCCGAAATTCATCCCTTTTATTTTACCGTTTACACGGGGAAGACAAAAAAGCCTTAAAGCTGCTGCCGGCTATCCTTGGGGTGGTCAATTTTTTGGTTGTCACAGTGGTCAACTTTTTGATTGACATTACTAGACAGTTGCTATATTTTCCCGGAAATTGCCTTTCCGATACTCATTACCCCTCCCTCAATTACTTATTTTAATATATTCAATACTATTATGGCGTCTATCAATATCTAAGGCGCCAAAAACTTTTCCATTTGAAAACTTATGTAAATAAAACTTGGTCATCTGACCGTGGCGTAAATATGGTATTTCTCTATATTCCTTGTTTCGTAAAGTTTCATATTCTTCCATAAGCATTTTTCTAACTTCGTAATTATTCTCAAGGCCATCTGACAAATAGACATAATAAAACTTATAATTATCATAAAGGAAATAGGCCCCAGTAATGCAGTTAGTTAACAATAGACAACGGCTCATTGCCTCTGCCGATACCCAAAAGTATTTTTTTAGGTTATAAACAATATGTAACGGATTTAATTTGTGCAACTTTGCGTACTTAGCTCTTACTCGGAAATAAGGCATAAGCAACTCACTTCCGAAGTTGTCGGCGTCTTCTTTAATATCCGGGTCTTCGTCTTCTCCGATGGCATATCCTTCATGACCCAGGTACAAATGAGCAATTTCATGAGCTACGCCAAATCGTATACGTTCCGTAAGATAGTTCGGATTGTAGCAGATATAGTCAGCTGACAAGTCACTATGCGGGAGCACAAACGCTGTAATTTCCGGGGGTAATAGGGGATTAGGCCTAATTTTTACGGTTTTATGAAATCCAAGTTCCGGTTGTTGTACAAGCCATTCCAGGTCAAGGGGATAGTGTGGGTTGAGGTTCTCTATAAGCCAGCGAGCTTTAAAAGTTCCGTTTGTTGACATTTTATTACCTCTTTGCAATGTATATTTTTGGAAATTTAAAAAGCCACTATCTTTAAATAGTGGCTTACGTAAATTTATTATAGTTAATATGTTGAGGAAATAATTACTATTTAATGTCATTTAACCTGCCACAGAGATTATATACATTGATTTTCATGCTAATGATGATATTTCAACGTGATATTGACATGTGTCAATCTCCCTTGGGTTTATTCCTCTTCTCTTTTCCTAAGTTTCTCCAACTCCCTTTCCTTTGCATCCCACTCAAAAACTAATTTTACTGATGCTTTAAATTGTTCCATGGCGGCCGGGGTAAGCTTATTAGCACGTTTTAATAATTTTATGGTTTCAGGGTCAAGTTTATCAAATTCATGGGGTTTACGCGTATCAGAGCGGCCTAAGAGATAGTCCAAAGAAACTCCAAACAACTCAGCAGCTATTTGTGCTTTTTCTAATTCAGGCCATCTATGAGCTGCTTCCCAAGATCCTACGGTACTTCGTTTAACATCAAGCTTATCAGCTAATTCTTTTTGCGTTATATTCATTTCTTCGCGTAATTCCTTAAAACGCTTAGCGAATTTCTCCTTATCCATTAGATCGCTCCCCCTTGCCAATAGTTTAACCGTAATATGTTGCTGGTTGCAACTAATTTTTGTTAATTGGCGCTACATGCAAAATAATTCTTGACAAGTCGCCTAATGCAACAATATAATATCCTCAAAATGACGCAACAGGCGACAAGGTGGTGAGATTATGAAAAGACAGTTACTTATTGATACCAGAAAAGATGTATTGAAGATGACACAATTACAAGTAGCGACAACTTTAGGTATTTCTAGAACTTTCTATAATCAAATTGAAAATGGTTCAAGAAATCCGAATTTAGAGATAGCTTTAAGAATTAGTAGGCTATTTAATATTCCGGTTGAGAAAATATTTAAAAATGTTGCTATGAGCAACGTAAATAGTATAACAATCTTAAATCTAACCGGAACTGGATAGTTGATAGCTGTGATATGACCAGGCAGTTGCTAGAAGCAAGCTACTGGAAATTTAAAAGATGATTAATTATATACCAATAAATGGTATGGGTAAACAAAATCCCCGCTATATGCGGGGGACAGGAAATGTAGTTACTTAGCCATCTTTTTTAAGTGGGCAATCTTGGACATAAGGTAACAGATATCTATCTCGATGTTATCAAGCCGTTCGTCAAGATGTTTTTGTAGATTCTCAATTTGGTCGCCGCGTAAGTTGTAGCCATCAAAAAGGGCTTCTATTTTGGGCGTTATAGTGTTTTCAAGCTTAGTTAATGAGGACTTAACTTCTTTTACATCGGTTTTTATGGACATTAATTATATATCTTGAGACTTTTCAAGTCTGTCCATGCGGGTTTCCATACGGGCCTGGCCTTCAGCGAGTGACTTTCGGCCTTCTTCTATAGTACAAACCCGTTAGTTAAGGGTTTTTAGTTCGCCTGTAATGGTTTGGAATTGCTGTAAAACTAACTCTTGAAATTTATCGTTATCCATATTGATTTTCCTTTAATCATCTTCAATCCAGGTATCAAGAACGGGTTTCAGCACCTTGAGTTTATCCGGTGGTAGCTTCTGCACCTTAGCGGACTTTCGGTATAGGATCATTTAGCTTGATTTTGGTTTAATTTAATCATCTTCTATCTTGGTTTTTTCCATGTCTCTAAAAAAATCAGCAGTAGTAATACCAAGAGCTTTAGAAATTTTCCTTATGGTTCCTAATCTTGGATTTCTGCTCTCTCCATGAATAATGCTATTTAAAGTGGATTGTGTTATACCAGACAACGTTGCTAATTTGTTGATGGAGATATTACGTTCTTTACATAGGCTGATAATTCTCTTAGCTACCCATTCAGCTGTCGTCAATTAGGCACCCCCACTCAACTATTTTTCTTTATTAACAAGTATATCAAAAAAACTCAAAACAATTTAACGATACACCGTTGACGGTATAACAATAAAATACTAAAATATACTCAAGAGGTGAACGATATGTCGTTAACAAAAGCCAATTTTGCACAAAGACTTCGCTTTTTGCGAAAGCTTACGGGTAAATCTCAGCAACAAATATATAGGGAATCTGGTATTCCTCAGACCACAATTAGTTGCTGGGAGAATGCAATAGGAGAGCCAAGTGTGTCGGATTTACCGAAACTTGCCGCTGCCCTAGGTGTTAAGGTCTCAGACCTACTTGAAGAGCAGGCCAGCTAGGTCAGGTAAGTCCACCAAGGGGTTAACTAATTACATACCAATAAATTTCATAAGTAAATAAAACCTTCGCAGTTAGCGGGGGGCAAGAATGGAACGTGTGTATGGTATGTTGACAATATATGTTATGGGGAACAGAAATCCCCTTTAGTTTGGGCAAAGGAGGTGAACGCAATGTCTGAATTCGTTTCTTATTTCAATCCAGTTGTCAGTATTACAGACGTTTTTTCAATTTTGGGAGCGTTTTGGGGTTCTTGCTGGGTGTTAATCTCTTTAGGTGTTTCTATTTGGGTAGCACCCAAAATAGTACAACTACTTTGGGATTATGTAGATAGCTCTAATTACAGAAAATACAAGCGCTATTACAAAAAGTATGGTAAGAAGCACCCGTATGATCTAACCTAATAAACCTAAATCATCCAAAGCATAAAATGTTTTATTCTTTCTATAATTAAACCCCCGATCCAAGCAGCGGCAGGGGATGAATTTTTATCAAACAATATATTTTGCTTTCATCTTTATTGAAATCTTTTGGTTATTTTATTTCCTTCCCCTCGGTGGCGGTGTGATCGCCTGGACAGCTACCATGTTATGCCATCGAGTAGGAAATACCTACCATTACGTCAATATTTCCGGCGTATATCCGGATGGAGTTGATTGTTTTTGGCGAAAAAGAACGACATAATAATTGAGCGCCAGTATATTGAGTTGAACGATCCGAAGGAGGTGAAAAAAGCAGAAGACAACACTGTAGAGGCTTTTCTGATGCTGGCAAAGTTGATCCGAAGGAGTAAGGAAAAGCTGGTTAGTTAATTGGTTAGTAGTCTAGATTGAGCGACAGTAAGGTGGTATAAAGTTGAAAATCGGCCTATTTGACCTGGGTGGAAAATTGCCCAATCTTGCACTAATGAAGATTTCATACTATCACAAGTCTTTAGGAGATATAACCCGACTGGGGACCTGTGGTGAACTGAATTATATTAGCTGCGTATTCTCAAAACATTACCGTATGGCCAAATACATCATGGAATTATACCCCAATTCTGTGACTGGAGGTCCTGGCTGGGACCATGATGTTTCATTGCCGCCAGAGATAAACAATTGTCGGCCTGACTATGAGCTATACGATATTAGTTACGGCCTTGGCCGTCTAACCGAAGGTTGCCCGTCTGGTTGCGAATACTGTGTAGTACCCCGGACTGAAGGGAAGGCGGTTCATACAGTATCTAGCATCGTTGATATAGTTAATCCCTTGGGCAATTTAGTTGTCTTACTGGATTCAAATATCTTAGCTAGTACCGACTGGACGGATCACTTTAATGAGATACAAAAATGGGGGAGATAGATTGATTTCGCAGGGTTTAGATATTAGAAAGATTACCGACTTAGCTGCCGTACAAATATCTAAACTCAAAATTACGTCCCTGGAGGCATGGAAAAAGGCATTGAAATTAAGAAAGCGTCTTCGCAAAGGGCAGATACATTTTGCCTGGGACCGGATGGAGAATGAGCAGTGTGTAAGGGATGGGATAAAACTATTCTTGCCAATGAGCACTCACCCAAAGAGATTGGTGTAATGCTCCTTGCTGAAGGGAGAACCTCTTGGGGCGTGCAACCCGCGCGTAAGCGGTTGCCACCAGGACCGGGGAGCAGTCTTTACAAGCACTTAAAGCGCAGGAGTGAATGAACTGCCCCGCCACCGGTTCTACCGTGATTGTCCCAGGGTATATCCCAAAGGTCAATTACTTTAATAAATAAAATATGACCAACTGGAAATTTATCCGTTGGTCATATCATACAAGGAGTGAGTATATTGCCTAATATAGATTTTTTAAGCGAAAAGGATATAAATTTTTTATCCGAAATGGCCAATGAGCTAAAAACACAGGATACTTTAGCAACAGCAAAACCCGTGTTTTGGCAAGTTGAAGAAACGAAAAGAGTATATGGCTACGATCCTGACTATGCAGACGATATCACTTTTCTATTGGGTGAATTATACGGCCCTATAGCTGCAGAGACAATTGAAGAGACCAAAGAGATATTACTGGATACCTTTGAATGCGCAGAAAATGAAGTAGGACTAATATCAGATAAATATGACCTTGAGGAATTTTGCGAAAAGCACAAAATTGATTTAACAATAACAGGGTATAAGGATCAAGAATTTTATCACGGGGCTTTTTTAACTAGAAGTGCAATAGAAAAACATCTTGAACTTAATCGTCATAATTATGGGAGTAAAATTATTCGGTATTGTCAACATGCTTTTAGAAATCCGCAACTTGAAAGACTACTGAAGATTATAGAGAAGTTTGCAGATTATACAGTTACAGACGGTAAAAAAAATAGCCCCAAAAGGGCCTAAAAATAAATCACTTGTAGTTTATCACTGAGTTGAACACATATCAATTGCGTAACTATAAAAACGAAAAATAAAGACTTGCTGGCCTGTCCGCGACTGGAGACCCATACCTTCGAGGTAGCCGGGACGGGCTAAGACCTACACTGGCTTGGCGGCGGTCCGGCTGGAAAATAGAAGGTGAACATATGTATAGTCACCCAACGATAGCAAACAAGTACCTGGTATTTAGGCAGCTTGCTTTTGGTAATATAGTGGAGCACCGGGATCTGCCTGGGGTGGCCCTAGTGATAGTGTCTGGTCCCGTGAAAACCGCAACCGGAAATGAACAGTACACTGTTCAGATACCAGACGGGCAAGTGGTACCGGTACTAAGGAAAAATTTAATTTTATAACGCTTGCATGTTTTTATATACTTCCTCTCTCTGGGCCGAGCTGGCCCCTGCCCATCAACCTTTTAGGTGGTGCATTAAGTGGTTAATAACCCATTAATAGCCAACGCGCGGTATAAAAATGAAACGTGGCCCGTCCGCATTAGCAATATCAGCGAAATTGAATATGAAATATACGGTCATGGGACAAGCTATCAGGTTTTCATTTTTCCCCGCGCCTGTGGTGTATTGGTGGCAATTACAAACTGGAACCGATGCGGCTATATACCCTACCGGGATATCATTCACCCGGAAGATGTGGCTGATTATCTGGATATGGGAGGCAGCATAGATACCCGTACAATATCTGCTGGGCTAAGCGAAATCATGCGCAATTATATACTGCTATCACCTGTTGTAGAAAATTATAACCGGCAAAGGAGGACGCTAATTGAAAAGATACAATGTGCACAAGTTTGATGTCCTCAATAAATTAAGGAGCCTATGGTCACGGATCAGGCGCGGCAAACGTAAACCTAGAGTGCGTTAAACATCTTTTATAGGCGGTGTTTTATGAAAGTAAAATACACATTACATGCTGATGCTAGATGTTATCAGCGCTGCATACCCCGCCAGGGATTAAGGCAGGCTGTTGAATGGGCTTATCAGGTGAGTAAAAGAAAACTTAGGCACAAGCAGCATTTTCACCTTCACCTGGGTGGCTGTCATTTTGGCGTTGTTGCTGTTTGTAGTAAGGCTAAAGGAACGATAAGGATAATAACGCTATATTGGTCAGAAAGGATGGCCATATGAAAGCTATATCATTACAGCAGCCCTGGGCTACGCTGGTGGCTATTGGGGCGAAGCGAATTGAAACCAGGTCCTGGGCTACGAAGTTCCGTGGGCAGCTGGCGATACATGCGTCAAAAAGCTACCCAAAACAAAATCAGGATTTATTTTGGAAAACGCCATTCAAATTAGCATTGACTAAACCAGGAAAGTACAACATTTATATATCACCATTGGAATTACCTTTGGGATTAGTTGTTGCCACTTGCCGCCTAGTGAACTGTTTTAAAATCCATGTCACACGACCGGAAAAACGGGACGGGGAAATTGTAATGACTGCGTTCCTGGAAGCCGGTAACAGCCTTATTGAGGTAAGCGGCAACGAGCTAGTTTTTGGCGATTACACACCGGGCCGTTATGCCTGGATATTGGAGGATGTAAATCCACTACCGGAGCCGGTACCGGCCCGAGGTAAGCTGGGACTGTGGGAATGGGAACCAGAAGGCATAGGGATGCCCGAATGCAATCCTAAGTGCGTATGTTTGTCATGCAAGACAAACCCAGCCGAATGCCCGTATTCGGATTGCCCATGGTGCAGCGGTGAGGGGCTGGAGTATGAAACCGTAAATACGCCAATGCTTGGAGTGGTGAAAGTAGACCCATGCAGACATTTTCAGAGGAATGAAGCGAGCGCCTATGAAAGGGAGGAAAAAATAAAGTGAATATTGATATCAGCAATTAACGCTGGACTTCGGGGAGGTGTGATAGATAAATAAGCAGTCAACTTTTAGCGTTCTTCACTTATTTTGCGGTATTGGAGGCGCGGCTTTAGGAATGCAAGCAGCCGAATCCGAATACAAAGGCGTGCATGGAGACTTCATCACATTGGCCGGTATCGACGTGGACCCGGTAGCCTGTGCCGACTTTGAAATGCTGACCGGTGCACCGGCTGTGCAAATGGACTTGTTTTCGTATGAGGATTACCGAGCTTTTCACGGGTGCGAACCTCCAGAAGGATGGCGGGAGGTAACACCGGTAGACATACGGGCGACGACCGGGGGGATAGCACCGGACGTGATATTTACCAGTCCACCATGTAAGGGCTTTAGCGGCTTACTGCCCACAAAGAGCGCCAAAAGTCAGAAGTACCAGGCATTGAACCGGCTCACCGTGCGCGGGCTTAAGCTAGCCTTGGAAGCGTTCAGGGACGATTTGCCAGGCATAATCCTGCTAGAGAACGTGCCGCGGATAACCAGCCGAGGCGCTGGGTTGCTGCGGCAAATAAAGGCCCTGCTGGCCGCCCACGGGTACCTGTTTCACGAAGGTGCGCACGACTGCGGGGAACTGGGCGGTCTGGGGCAGCATAGGAAACGATACTTACTTATTGCACGGTTAACGCACAAAGTGAGCAGCTTTGTATATAAGCCACCGAAATTAAAAGTGCAGTCCATCGGTGAGATTATCGGCCTGCTGCCAATGCCGGATGATCCGGTCGGCGGACTGATGCACCGGATGCCGCGGCTCCAATGGAAAACATGGGTTAGGCTGGCACTGATCCCGGCCGGCGGGGACTGGAGGGACCTAGAGAAGATAGCTCTGGAACAATATTGTTTGCAGCATATTCCGAGGAAATCAACGCTTGGTGTAAGCCCGTGGGAAAAGCCGGGGCCAACCGTAATTGGGAATGCCCGTGTTGGTGGTAGTCAGGCTTCAGCCATTGCCGACCCACGCATGGATCACTTTAAACATTCTTACCGGATAAATGACTGGAATCAAACTGCCGAAACAGTAACCGGCGGGTGTGCGCCAAGCAACGGCGCGGTATGTGTGGCCGACCCGAGGCTGTCAAAACGTGATACAAGGCACCCTGGCGTATACCGGGTAGTACGATTTAATGAACAAGGACCATGCGTGACGGGCACTCGATTTGGCAGTGGTGCTCCAGCAATTGCGGACACTCGGACAGGTTTCCCTAATAGCACGCATCACACAATCTATAGGGTGAGTAAGTGGGAGGAACCCGCCGGAACGGTTACGGGAGCTATGCGACCCAATAACGGGGCCATATCAATCGCTGACCTGCGTTTTGGCTGTAAATGCAGGGACGGCACGATGGGTGTGCAAGCCTGGTATGCCCCGGCGAAAACGGTAACTGGCACAGGCGATGTGCATAGCGGGGCGGCATCGGTTGCCGACCCACGGATCCCAGCGGACGCCGAGCAGGGTGTTTGGGTAATAATCGCGGAGGACGGAACGTGGCACAGGCCGCTTACTAAATGGGAACTTTTAGCCTTACAGGGGTTCCCGGTGTTCATGGATGACGGCAGTGCGATAGTTCTGTCTGGGAAATCGGATGCCCGGTGGCGGGAGAGAATTGGGAATGCCGTACCTCCACCTGCTGCTCGGGCCATAGGTAAGCAGATATTACGAACGCTGTTAGTGAGCCAGGCTGGGGCGTGGGAACTAAGCCCAACAGCGGTGTGGGTGCAAGAGGAAGTATCACAACATGGTTAGGCTGCAATAGGACTTCGCAAGCGGATGGAGTGTCTAAACGTGAATAACAGATTAATCATAATTAACTTATTAGCGTTTGGCGTATTAGTTGTCTTTTTTATATTA